>CAVXXQ010000009.1:0-42355 GCA_963765775.1 uncultured Alphaproteobacteria bacterium | reverse complement strand
CTATGCGGTTTGTTGAAATTGCAGGGTTTTTTGCACTGATATCCTTCCAACTCTGGCCGTTTCAGGTGGGTTCGTTGGAAGCTCTGTCGATGCCCATGAAGAAATGTGGGCGCATGTTAGCCATCATGTGATCGGCAAAGCTATTGCGCATGAGGCGGGCGAACAAAACATGCCGCAGATCGGGGTTGCGAACCAGCGATCCGTCAAGATCTACATAGCCTGAAAGCTCAAGGCCGAGCAGCCGACTTTGCTCCCATACGATTATCCCGATGGGCGCTGTGCGTGCGGGTGTCCAAACCTTGTCGTGGTGATCAATGTTATGATCGGGGAGCGCGTGGGTGAATATCCGTTGAGCGGCTCCCCGGCTTTCTGCGATGTAGGCGATCATCCCTTCTTCTCCCTTTCGGCTTCCTTCGCTTCGCGCGCGGTCACCAGGGCGATGGCGCGGGCGGCGCGGCCTGTTGTCCTGGGCATGTAGGTGCGCAGGATGCGGCGGGTTTCGTCGATATCGTGGCCGGTGATGGCGGCGATCAGGTGGTCCTCGAGGCCGAGCTCGCCGAGATACACAACGCAGGTGCGGCGCAGGTCGCGGAATTGCAGCGTGCGGATTTCGGCCGCCAGTGCCTCGTCGCCGGTGGCTTCGGCGCGCGCGGCCGCTTCCTCGCGGATGCCGGCGAAGTCGCGTTGAAAGCGGGTGGTGCCGCTTTCGCCGGCGTAGGCGGCGTTGCCGCGGGTGTCGTCCATGATCAGGTCGAAGCGGCCGGCGTCCTTGGCGCGGGCGATGTTGGCCTCGACCCGGCGGCGAACCTCGCCGGTGACCGGAACCTCGACCCAGGCGTTTGTTTTGCCCTGGCGCACGCGCATCCCGCGCGGGATGCCGTCATGCGCGGCCGCGGCCAGCACGGCGTAATCTTCGGGCTGCATCTTGTGTTCGGGGATGGCGACCCATTTGGGCACGGTGATCTTGAGGATATCGCCTTCGCGCTGGCCGATCGCATAGCCGAGCATCACGGCCAGCGCGATCGAGGGGAAGCCTTGTGCGTCGGCGGTGGCGATGATCAGCTCGCGCGCGCCGGGTGACCAGATGGTTTCGCGCGGATCTGGCGCGGCCATGCCGAAGCTTTCGAAGGGGTTTTTGCCCTGTTCCCAGCGGCCCTCGTCGATCAGCCAGGAGAACAGCTGGCGGCCGAGCTTCAGGGTGGTGTGGGCGCCGTGTTCGCCGAGCCCGGATTTCAGCATCCCGTCGCGCAGCGCGCGCACGCGCTGGCGGGTGATGTAGGCGAGCGGGTGCTTGCCGCCCCATGCCTCGATCCGGTTAAGCGCGCTCGAATAGGTCTTGGCGGTGGTGGGTGCGATGCGCGGCGAGCCATCGGGCTTGGTGCCCTCGATCACGGCGCGGCGATAGTCGGCGACGGCGCGGGCGAGCGTGCCGTCTGCGGCGCGGGCGCGGATATTGGGCTGCGCCTGGCCATCCTTCCACTGGTCCACCTGCTTGTTGATCGCGCGGGCGGCGTCGATCGCCGCGGCTTCATCCTTGCCGAGCGGCTGCGGCTGCCACTTCGCCGCGGCGAGGGTGGCGCTTGGCTGCCAGTAGTAGTTGGTCGAGCCGTCCTTGTTCTTGCGCGCGACCAGGAAGGGGATGCGGAAGTTAGCCATTGGGCGTTCCCTTCGCGTCAAAGCGGTTGTGGTGGCGGTCGCCGGTCTGCTGGTCCTTGGTGAGGTTGGCGACAAAAGCCGGGCTGATCTTGCGCTCGAGCTCGCGGCAGGCGTCGGCCTTGCGGATCAGGGCGGCGGCCATGTCGCGCAGCCATCCGTCGTGAAGATCCCGCTTGCCGTAGATCAGGGCATAGAGGGTGCGGTCGTTGCAATCGAGCTCGCGCGCGGCGCTGCGCACACCGCCGAGCAGCTGCACCGCATCACGGAAGCGGGCGAGCTGGCTATCGGGGTCGACGTGGGGGAGTGGTCGCATGGTGGGCGGTCCTTTTTGTTGCCCTACCGCTGCGCTGTATGAGGGCGGCGGTGGAAGGTTGACCTTGCGCTGTCCGGTGACGGCGCGGGGGGAGTGTAGGCGAGTAAGGCGCGGGGGGCAAGGTGCCGCCCCGCGCCGGGTGTTTAGCTGTTCCAGGTGAGCGCCTTGACCGCCCACATCTGAGCGCCCTGCAATTCGGTGATAGCCACCGAGCACAGGCGGGCCTTTTCGCTCTCGCCGTCTTCAACGGCGGTAAGCCGTGTCTCGTGCATCACGTCGATCAGCGCGGCGAAGCCAGTCTTGCAGTTGGTCACATCCTCGCGGCCGCCCGGATTGAAGGTCAGTCCGACCGCCATCTGGCCATAGGTCTGCGGCGGGGCGGTGTCAGGTGTATCAGGCATCAAATGAGTTCCTTCTGTTGCATGGGTGCGCGCGCGGCGTCGACTGCGGCGCTGTGGTCCTGCCATTCCCGGCGGGCGGCGAGGATATCGTCGGCGACCTCGAGCAGCGCGAAGCGCGGCCGGGCGCCGTTGCTGGCGATCCAGTCGAAGCCGTCATCGAGGCGCGCGGCGAAGGCGGCGAGGCAATCGCGGCGGTGATCGGCCTCGGCCTGGGTCATGCGCAGCTCGGCCACGCGCGAGGGATAGACGCGGGCGCGCAAGGTGAGCTCGCGCGCCAGGCCTTCGCGGCGGGCGGCCCATGTCATGCCGTGGCTGGCAGGGGCGAGCGGTGCCGGCGTGTAGTCGCTGGCGGCGATGCGCTGTGCATCCTCGTGCCAGGCGGCGGCGAGGGCGAGCTGGTGATCGGCTTCGGCCTGCGACATGCGCATGTCCGCGACGCGGCCGGGATAGAAGTTGCGGCGCTGGGCCAGCTCGCGCGCGCATTCGGCGAAGACGTGCGCCGCGGTGATCGCGGGATAGAGGGGGTGGAGGTTCATTGAACCGGCCCGTTCGTGATAAACTCGCCGTTGCGGGTTTCTGCAAATGGGGCGGTGTCGATTTTGCCGCGCTCCATTGCGCGTTCATCCGACAGGCGCATCTGAGCTTCCACGATGTAGAATGTTTCGCCGACGCGATACTGGCGCTGGCCATCAAGGATGGCTTGGTCGCGGCTGCCGGACTGCATCATTTCGTCGTCGCACTCGTCAGAGCCGACATACCAAATCCATTCACCCAGCGCGATCATGCGGCGGCGCTCCTGATTGCGGCGGCCAGCGCGGCGCTGCCCGATTGCATCGCGGCCAGGTGCAGGCGCGTTTCGCCGCCATCGGTGAGGCGCGACACGGTGTTGCTGACCGTCGATTTGCAGTAGGGGGTGCCGCGGGTGATCTGTTCGATCGAGCGGCCCGCGTCCCACAAGTCCATGATGCGCTGTTCCGACACGCACAGGGCGTTAGGGTTGGTGCGGTTCTGTTTGAGGCCGCCCATCAGCCTTGGCCTTGTTCGCGGTGATCGGCGAGGGCCTCGAGCGCCTCGGCCTCGCTGCCCCACACAAGCAAATCTCGCAGCCGCTCAAGCAGCGCGCGGTCTTCGCGGGTGACGGTGCCCATCAGCCCATCCCCAGCGCGTTTTTGTAGGTTTCACGCTCGGCCTCGTGGTTGGCGCGATCGTCGGGGGTCATCTTGCGCAGCTTCTTCATTTCGTTGAGCATCTTGCCGGAATAGCCCACGGCTTTGGCTTCCTGCATGACGTCGCGGATATCGTCGGCGATGCCCTTCTTCTCTTCCTCGAGGCGCTCGACGCGCTCGATCAGCAGGCGCAGGCGTTCGTCGCTGGCGGCGTCGCGCTCGTTCTTGTCGCCTACCGCTTCGCTGCTTAAGGCGGCGCCGCTGTTGTGCCCCGGTGCGGGCTTGGCGGGTGCCGTCTTTTCAAGAATGGCGGCGATCTGTTCGGCGAGGGGTTTGGTCATCCCCAGTACCCCGCGCGGGCGATCTGGATCATGGCGAGAACGCCTGCAAAGCTGATGGCAAAAACGGCGATGGCCACCTTGATGCGGTCGCCCGCCTCGCGCTCGCGGATTTCGTCCTGTTCGCGTTGCAGCCATTCGGGCAGCTCATATTCCGCCAAGCGGGATGGATCATTATCGTTCATCGGCTTCACGGGGTGGGTTCCTGTTGCTGGGTGAGAAAAGCCTCGGCGTCGATCTGAGCAACCAGGATGGCGGCGGCGATGATCAGGCGAAGGCGGCGGGTTTCGGGGGAGCGCGCGCCGATCGCATCGCGGTAGGCGTCGTCGCTCTTGCGTTTGAAATAGACCCAGCCCTGCGCGGCGTCGGCCTCGAGCGTGTGGCCCTTGGCCATGTGCCGCGCGCGCAGGGCGCAGATGGCGGCAAGGGTCAGCGCGGAAGGGTGGCCCATTGCGGCAAGAATTTGATACAAAGGATGGCTCGCCGCCTGCGTCGGGTCGCATAGCGCAGACGGCGAGCCATCAGGCTCCACCTGCCCCCGAGAGGGTGGGGCGGTGGAAATCACCTGGTCGGCCGGGGTCGGTCCGAACAGGCGAAGGTAATCAGGATGAAAGAAATGGGCGTTTTTGTCCGCCCTATCGCTTCGCTGCATGAGGGCAGGCGCGTTCATGGCGTTTGCTCCTGCCCTACCGCTGCGCTGTTTGAGGGCTGCACCATGATGGGCAGCGCGCCGATCAGGATGGCGGCCAGCGTGCCGAGCGCGCCGCCGGCGACGGCGAGGCACAGGGTGTCGAGCGCGCGCATCATTGCGCTTCCGTTTCGAAATCGGGATCGTTGCGGCCGCGCACGGCGGGAGGCAAGGTGGCCTGCACTTCCGGCGGGAGCGAGCGCACCGCGATGGTGTTCATGTCGGCCGAAGCATTGGCGACGCGCCGTTCGGTGATCGCGCGCGAGGCGGCGACGGCTTCCTGAATGTTGAGAAGATCATCTTCCCAGGCGGCCTTGGCTTCGGGCTCGAGCGCCTCGAGCAAGGCGAGGGTGGCGCCGGTGGCGGTGCGGGTCATGCTGGCAACACCTCGAGCACTTCGCGGCGCTCTACGATGAAGTTATCCCA
Organism: uncultured Alphaproteobacteria bacterium; assembly: GCA_963765775.1. Lineage (GTDB taxonomy): Bacteria > Pseudomonadota > Alphaproteobacteria > Sphingomonadales > Sphingomonadaceae > Erythrobacter. The sequence goes on along the minus strand of CAVXXQ010000009.1, from coordinate 37,367 downwards.
ACCGCCGAAGCGAACCAGCGGCCGCCCTTCGAAGTCGATGCCGACAACCTTGCGTGTTGCAGGTTTGTCCGACCAACGGGTGATGGCGCGAAACCGGATGCGGTCACCGATACGGATTTTCTTGCGGCCGCTCATGCCTCGGTCCCTCCGACCAAGCGCAAATTCATCGCGGCGTTATCCATGTCGGCGGCGGCGAGGCGCTGGGCGGCGGCGTCTATCGCGGCGGCACCGGCGGGGGGCAGGAAGTCTGCCAGCCATGCCTCGACCGCGGTTCTGATCCACTGGCTGCGCGTGGCGTGGATATCCAGCGACACCTTGCCGCCGTGGGCAAGGTGGGGGAGCGGGCGGGGGAAGCCGTGATCGGCGATCAGCCCGCGCACATAGGCGATCTTCGCATCATCGCTGCCATCATGGCCGAGGTTGCGGCAGATCCATTGCAGGTTGCAGGTGGGCGGATCACCGTCCGCGGGAATGAGCAGGTGCGAGAACAGGGACATGAACGCCTCCGACTGATGTGTCGGGGCGGTGTATGTATGCTTTCCGCTTACACGTCAATAAGCAAATCGCTTACATTCGTCAGGATCCAAAAACCGGGCGTAGGACAGCCCAGTAGATCGGCCAAATCTCTGATAGGAAAACATCGGCGGGAAAAATGATCAGCCAGTTCCACCAGTTGAGTGTTGGCCAGTCCTGTACGAGGAGATAGGTAAGTGTGACCGTCGCGGCTATCTGCCATGTCCACACAAAGGCGGTCAGGCGCACGTTGCGACCTTCGATGGGGACCAGTTAGCCGAGCCAGCCACGCGCCACATTGCCTAAAAAGAAAACGGCAACACTAAGCAGCGACACGCATCCTACTGATCCGATTGCCTCCTTGAGGAACACGGCGCCTGCTCTCTCAGAGAGACCATCCTCATCCCATTCACGCTTGACGCGACGATTGAGCGCCCAGCGGTCCAGCATCGCAAGGCCGAGGCTGGTCAGAGCGGGGACAGGAAGAAAAAAATTGGCGCTGTGCCAACCGGCTGCGAACGACGCGGCCATCAATATCAACGCGATCATGCCGCGTCGCTGTCCGGGTGGTTGTTGCGCCAAGGGATCACAACGTCGGCGAGTTGGCGCAGTTTTTCCTGTTCCAGCTTTGGTGCGGCGCGCATCTGATCGATCAGTGCGCGTTCTTCGGGCGAAAGCAGATAAGGATGGTCCTCGACCGGTAGCAAGTCGGCGGCGGTGCAGCCAAGCGCATCGGCCAGGCGGCGCATGTAGTGCTGGGTGAGTTGCATCTCGCCGCGCTCTAGATCGCTGATCGTCATCTTGGTCACGCCGACCTTCTCGGCCAGACGCTGCTGCGACCAGCCCTGCGCGAGGCGAAGCTCGCGAATGCGGTTGGGTTCCAAGTCCATTCCGCGAAAATGTAAGATATCCGCTGACACGCCTAGTCCCCTAACCGCATACGAGCCCTTGTCAAAGCGTAAGCGTTTTGCATACATAGGCCCATGACCCATAACAGGACGATTTCAGCGCTGCGCCGCTGGCGCGAGAGCGAAGGCAAAACGCAGGAAGATTGCGCGGCCAGCGTCGGCACGACGCGGCAGGTGTGGTCCGACTGGGAGCGCGGGCGGCGCATTCCGAGCAAGCCGTTTATGCCGCGCGTTATCGCGCTGACAGGCGGGGCCGTGCAGGCCGGTGACTTTTATCCCCAGCTTGATGCGGCGGCGTAAGGCGTCGTTATGCAAATCGCTCTCCCCCATGCGCCCTTGCTATCCGTAGAATTCCTAACGGGCTGTAAATGCAACTTCTTAGGGATTTCGGGTTGCCCTACCGCTGCGCTACGTGAGGGCGAGGCATGAGCGGCGAGGGCCTTATTTCCTCCCGGCCTGATGGTGCGCCGCACGCGCATAGCCGGTGCGAAGGGCTGCGCTCGATGGTGGTCACGCGCTTGTGTGCCGATGGCCAGCACCGTGTCTGTCTGATGGTTCCGGCCTTGCTGCCGTTCGGTTCGCAGCTGGTTGAAACCTTGCTTGAACCGGACACGGCCGAATTGCTGGCGCGCGAGCTGCTGGAATATGCGGCGCTGGTGCGGGACAAGATCGGCCTGCCCGGCGGGAAGGCGATGCCGTGAGCATCCGCCTCAAGGTCATGGCGGAAGGGGATGATTACCCCGTGTCGGCACAGGTCGAGCTGCCTGCGCGCGGCCAGACTTTCACCTTGTCACCGCATGGCGCGCGCCAGCTGGCGGCGCATCTGAACCGGCTCGCCGACATGATCGAGCAAGCGACGGAGGGGCAGGAATGACCGCCCCGGCAAACGCCTTCATCAGCGACACCGCGCTGGTCGTCGACGGGATCAACGCCATGGCGGACAGCCTTGCGCCCGAGCTGCTGCCCAACGGGCGGCGCAATGGCCAGCGCTGGATGTTCTCCGGCATTGCCGACACCGGCCAATCGGAAAGCGCCTGGGTGAACCTGTCCGGTGCGCGGGTGGGGCATTGGACCGATATGGGCAACGCGGCCAGCGGCGAGGAGAAGGGCGACATGCTCGATCTGCTGCGGTTGAAGCTGGGCCTGTCATCGCGGGATGCTTTCGAAGAGGCGCGGCGGCGCTTGGGGATGCCAGCGGCGGGCGCGCCTGTGCAAATGTCGCAGGCGGAAAAGCAGCGGCGGGCCGAGGAAGCGCGGGCCCGTGCCGCCGCGCGCGAGGCCGAGGACCGCGCCGAGCGCGAGAAGAAGGCCAAGCGCGCCAAGTTCCTGTGGGTGGGTGCGCAGCCGATCGCGGGCACGCCTGCGTCGCGGTACCTGAAAGGGCGCGGGTTGTTGCCCGGTAAAACCGCGCTGTTCCCGCGGTCCTACCGCTTTGCGCCCGAGGCCTATCACGGCGAGCTGCAAGAGAAGCTGCCCGCGCTGGTGATGTGCATCGTCACCGCCGAAGGTCAGCACATCGGCACGCACCGGGTGTTCCTCGCTCAAGATGACGCCGGGCGCTGGGGCAAGCTGCGGCGCGGCACGGCCAAGATGGTGCTGGGCAATTTCTGGGGCGGGTTCATCCCCGTGAACAAGGGCAAGAGCGGCAAGCCAATGCGCGACATGCCCGAGGGCGAGCCGATCTATGTGTGCGAGGGGCCGGAAGATGCCATCGCCATCCGTATGATCAAGCCGGATGCGCGGATCATCTGTTCGGTCAGCCTGCCCAATATCGGGGCGATCGTGCTGCCGAAGCAGGCCACAAGCCTCGTCATCGTGGCCGACCGCGATGACAAGCCGACCGCGCAGGATGCGCTGGAAGTGGCCATTGCCAAGCAACAGGCGCGCGGGGTGGCGGTATCGATCGTGATGCCGCCCGCCGAGGTCAATGGCCGCAAGGTCAAGGATATCAACGACTGGGTGCTGGCGTTGATGGGAGGGCGGGCAGCATGAGGTCAGACCAAGAGAGGATCGAGCTGGAGTTCAGCATCGGTGTCGCGGCGGCGCTTAAGCGATTTCGCGAAGAAATGCGCAGCATCGACAAATCCGGCGAGGAAGTGGACCCGGCGGCATTTGCCATTCTCATTGAACATGCCGGGCGTGTGCTTGGCCGTGAGACACCCGAAGCGGCGAAGATTGTAATTGCTGACCAAGCGCGGTGGTTAAAAATCTGGTCGGACATTGAGCGAGCTCAAAAGTCATGACCAAGCCGACCTGGACATGGGCCGATTACGACCGCTGCAAGCGCGCCGAGGAGCGCAAGGCGGCGCGTGCGGCGGCGAAGGCCGAGGCAGCCAAGATTACCAGTGTGACAGTGCAGGAAGAGCCAACAGCCGACGACGCGAGCGGCTGCGAAGGGCGGGCTGCGGAAGTAGTGAGCGGTCCTGCACCGGTGGAGGTTACCGCCTCGCCGCATGTAACCGTGAAAGCCCGTCAATCGCGCGTCAAATATGACCCGCGCCCGCCGAGGCCATCAGATGATTGGCGCGGCGATCGTCGCCCGCTGCTGGCGCGGATGCGCGAAGCTACACCTGGTGCGAAGATCGATATCAGCGCCGCGCCTTCCGGCATGGAGGCGGCGGCCGCGCGGTGGGAGGGCAAGGGCGTTGCGCCCGGCCAGCTGGTGCAGGCGGTGCCGGTGCTGTGCGCGGGCAAGGTGATGTGCCGGTGCGGCGCGCAGGGCCCCGGACAGACGCGCGGGCCGGTGCCGGTGTGGTTCGGTGAGAAATGTATCGAAGCCGGGTGCGAGCTTCGCAAAAGCGAAGAGGCCGCACAATGGCCGATATTTCCCAGATCAAAGACGCGCTCGATAATCCCCGGCCCGCGCCGCGTCTGGCCGAGGAAGGCGAGGTTCGCCCAGAGCGCAAGGGGCGCGGCGGGCCGGTCGACTGGTCCACCTGTCCGGTCAAGCCGCTGGGGATCAAGTCCACGGCCGACGGCAAGCAGACCTGTTATTACCTCGACGTCAACAAGCAGCTGGTGGGCCTTGAGGCGAACAACCGCCACGGCAAGGGCGGCATTGCCGCGATGTTCGGCGGGGTGGACTGGCTCGAAGAGAACTTCCCCAAGTGGTCCGTGCCGAAGCAAAACAAGCAGTCCGAAATCATCGGGTGGGATATCGGCGCGGTGCAGGAAGCGCTGATCGGGCGCTGTGTCGGCATGGGGGTATTCAGCGCGGCCGGGCGGATGCGCGGGCGCGGCGCGCACCGCCATGACAATGGCGGCTTGGTGCTGCATTGCGGCGACAAGCTGCTGGCCTCGCAGCACCAGGACGACGGGCGCATCCTTGGCTGGCGCTGGGTAGATCCGGGCGAGCTGGCGAGCTTCGTCTATCCTGGCGATGATCCTATCCCCCGGCCCTGGCACGAGGCCGTCAGCGCGGCCGACGTGGCGATCCTGATAGCCGATGAAATCGGGCGTGCGGGCCGCAAGGGCCTGCTGCGCCGCTGGCACTGGAAGCGCGAGCTGTTAGACCCGCGCCTGCTGGCCGGATGGATCGGCGCGGCGATGATCGGCGGCGCGCTGGGCTGGCGCCCGAACGTGTGGCTGACCGGCGGCCGCGGCACGGGCAAATCGACCTTGAACGGCGATGACGGCGTGCTGGCGGGCCTGCTGGGCCGCGGCGTGTTTCGCACGGGCAATGCCAGCGAGGCGGCGATCCGCCAGAGCCTCAACTGCGCCACCATCCCGGTGCTGTTCGACGAGCTCGAGGCCAAGGAAGATAACCGCAAGGTCGACGGGGTGATCGAGCTGGCGCGCGTGTCGTCATCCGGGGCGCCGATGCACCGCGGCGGGGCGGATCATAGCGCGCAGGAATTTACCTTGCGCAGCGCGTTTTTCTTCTCGTCGATCAATATCCCGCCCTTGCAGCCGCAAGATCGCTCGCGCCTCGCCATCCTCGAGCTGCGCCCGTTCCCCAAGGATTGGGGCGCGCGGCCGAACCTTGCCGACTATAACCTGCCCGTGCTGGGGCGCATGTTGCTGCGCCGCATGGTCGATGGCTGGCCGCGGTTTGCCGCGACGCTGGCCAAGTATCACGAGGCGCTGGCGGCGCAGGGCCATGAAAGCCGCGCGGCCGATCAGTTCGGCACGCTGCTGGCCTGCGCCGACGTGCTGCTGCACGATCATGACACCGCGGACGGGTTGCCCGATATCGAAATGGTGCTGGACTGGTGCGACAAGTGCCGGCCGGAAAAGCTGCGCGAAATCACGCAGGAGGATGCCGAGCACGCGCGCTGCCTTAATCACCTGCTCGACAGCCCGGTGCAGGCGCGCGGCGGCGATGAACGCGTGGCGCTGGCGCAATGGGTTGTCGGCGCGCTCGATCAAGTGGTCGCCCCGCTGCTGGCAGGGGTCGATGATGACAACCGCGCCGATCCCAAGGCGGCCGAGCGGCTTGGCCAGATGGGCCTCAAGCTGGTGAATGCGACCTGGAACCCGGAAACGACCGATGACAAGGGCAAGGTCAAGCGCGCCTTTTGGGGAACGTCGGCCTATGCGGCCGATGAACCCGGTTTCCTGGCGATCAAGCCGGGGCATGTCGCGCTGGTCGATATGTTCAAGGGGAAGCACTGGGCGGGGATCTTCGCCGATGTGCTGGCGCGCTTCCCTGGCGCGATCGAGGCCAACAAGGTGCGCTATGGCAACGCGACCGGCAAGGGGTTGCTGGTGCCGCTGTATCATGTGCTCGAGCCCGATCAGCTGCCCGATGCGAGCCAGCGCGCGGCGCACGAGGAATGGATGCGCGCGCAGGGCGGCGAGGCGGCGCAATGAGCGTTCCTTTCCGCATCCCCGGACCCGCGCCGATCGGCCACAATGGCGGGCCAGTTTGGCCAGAGCCTGATCCGACCTCGCCGTTCTACATCACCGGCCCGGCGCTGATCAGCTTTAGCGGCGGACGGACCAGCGCCTTCATGCTGTTCCTGATCCTGTGGGCGCACGGCGGCGTGCTGCCCAATGATGTGTATGTCTGCTTTGCGAACACCGGGAAGGAGCGAGAAGAAACCCTACGCTTCGTCCATGAGTGCGCGACGAGGTGGGGTGTGCGCATCCGCTGGCTTGAAGTTCGCGAGCGCCCAAAAGGCACCGAAGGAAGACGCGTCGCCTCGGCCGATCGGTTCGATGAAGTAGGCTTCAACTCGGCGAGCCGAAATGGTGAGCCGCTGCTGCGCGTAATCCGGCGCAAGCAATTTCTTCCTAACCCGACGATGCGGTTCTGCACGATCGAGGCGAAAATCCGCGTCATGCGGGATTTCATGAAAGCGCAGGGTTACAAGAATTGGTGCAATGCCGTTGGGCTTCGCGCCGACGAGATGCGCCGCATCGCCAAGGGTCAGATGCGCAACGAGCAGGGAAAAGACCCGTTCACTACGACTTGGCCGCTGCTGTATGCAAGCGTAACTGCACGCGATGTGTGGCGGTTCTGGCTGGGCGGCAACGCCGATCCCAAAAACCTGAGCGAGCCACTGCCGCGAGGCTTCGACCTCGGCCTCTATCCCTATGAAGGAAATTGCGACGGATGCTTCCTGAAAGGCCGGGACGTTCTCATGCATCAAGAGCGTGAGCGGCCCGGATATCTCGATTGGTGGATCGATACCGAGGCAAGCCTGAGGGGAAAGACGCGCAACCCGAAGATGGCGCAATTCAATAAGACGTTCAGCTATGGCGAGTTGAAGCGTGATGTCGATCGGCAGGACTTGCTGGTACCGATCGATTGGCGAAACCTTGAGTTTGACGCGGAGTGCGGCGTGGGCGGCACCGACACACGCATCCGGTGTGGGCAGAGGAACGCTGCATGAGGTTGCATTGCCGCCTCACTCCGACCCTGAGCGTGTCAGATGAACGCGGGCGAGCGCACGCTGTCGAACAGCGCGAGGCCGTCAACGTCGGCTTGCGCTACGGCCGTGCGAAGCGGCGCGGCATGGGCGAGGCGCACGCGCTGCGCCTGGGCACGGCGGGACTGGCGATCGCGCTGCAAGCGGCGGTGCGCCATCGCCTCGGCTTCAAAGCGGAAGGACAGGTAGTCGGCGCGCATCCTTGCGGCGCGTTCCGGCCCGTCGCTGTCATAGGTGCCACCGGCGGCCTGCACGGCGGCAACGAAACGCCTGTAGGCGCGGGCGCGAAGGTAGCGGCCCGCGGCCCGGACCCGCGCCACATAGGCGAGGTTCTGATCGGTAACGGGCACTTCGAAATCGGCGCAATAGGCCTCGTTGTTCATGGCCATGACTTACAAAGCCTCCCGGAGCTTGTCGGCCACGTCGGCCGGCAGGCGCTCGAGGATCGCGGCGAGCGTAAGCGTGCGACAATTGATTTCCGCGGGCAGGCTGTGGCCCCGGGCAATGCAGCGATCGCGCATGTAGTCGATTGCGGTTTCCTCGGCCGTGGTGCCATAGCGTGCTGCAATCGATGCGGCCGCATCCCAGTGCATGTTCTGGTCCGTCAAGCGGGCGATGTAATCGGCGTAACTGCTGTCAACGGTCTGCATGGTGTTGGTCCTTTCGTGACCGGGCGCCGCACCATTGCGCGCGCCGTAGTGGTTGGGCCTGGTGGCCGTCCCTATGGCCGCCCGGACGTGTCCAGGCGGCGCAAGGGAAGGTCACCAGGCGAAGGCGGCTTGGCGCGGTGCTGGGACCGGCGGGGGCGTGTAGGGCTCGAGCGGCGCGGCGATAGCGGGTGCGATGGCGGGGGCTTCCTCGCCTTCGTCGTCGTCACCTTCCCCCGGCCCGTCGTTCTCGCCTGCATTGGCGAGCACGATATCGGCCGCCTGTTGTGCGAGGCTGGCAGCCTTGAAGATCGCGCGCTTGTCATCCTTGAGCACCTTCAACCAGCTGGCCAGATAGGCGCTGTGGTTTTCGATATGCTCGCCGACGATGCCGAGCCGCGCGCCGACGAAAGCCGCGCCCATTTCCGCCACCAGCTCTTCAAAAGCGTAGTTGGTGCGGGTGTTGGCGCCGAAACGATCCATGCGCGACTTGTGGCCCGTCCAATGGCAAAGCTCATGGGCGAGGGTGGCAAGGTAGCCGCTCGAGCTGGCGAACCGTTCGAAATCGGGCATGGTCACCGTGTCGGTGGCGGGCATGTAGAAGGCGCTGGGGCCGCCCTCGACAATCGTAGCGCCGCAGCTGCGCAGCGCAGCTTCGGCCGCCGCGTCGCGTTCAATGCCCTGCACCGGCACGATCGGCGCGGGGGCATACTTGGCGGGAAGGCCTTCGACCTGATCGCTGTTGAACACGGTGTAGGTGCGCAGCATGGGGATTTTCTTTTCCTCGCCCGTCGCGGTGTCGCGGATATTCAGCGGCTTGAAAAACACGATGCGGGTGCCCTTGCTGCCCTTGCGCACCTTGCCGCCCAGATCGGCCGCCTGCTTGAAGGTCATCCAGCGATCGCCGGTGAGGCCTTGGCTCATGGCGCTGCTCCACAACAGCAAGACGTTGATCCCGCGGTAGGGCTGGCCGGTGATGCGGCGCGGCATGGAAACGCCGCCGTTCTGCCAGTCCATGCGCCAAGGCTTAGTGCCTGCCTCGAGCTGGGCGATGATGGCGTCGGTGACGTCCTGGTATGTGTCGAATTTGGCCATGTTGGTGGTCCTTTCCTGACCGGGCGCCGCACCGTTGCAAGCGCCGTTGGTTGTCTAAATAAGTTACTACAACAAAACCTGTCAAGCGGTTTTTATCAACATCACGGCATTAAGCTGCATAAGTGGCGGATTTCCGACACTTATGCAGCGCAAACGCACGCGCCCAGGGGCCGCAAAGCGGCTCCGACGGGGGCGCGTTCCTTCTCTGCTATCGCAGCGCGATCGATGCCTTGCGCGCCAGCCTTTTGCGCGTCCCTCACCCCGGCCCGTGGCACTGCCAAGAATATTGGTGGCCAGTCTTTCGGCGCCTCATGGGTCCGGGGGGCTGTTCTGTGCGGGAACGCTCTAGAACAGGTCGCAGAACGCGTAACCCGTTGGGATTGCTCGCAAATGTCGCCTGTTCTCGCTGTTCTGCGATTTTGGGGGGATACGAATGTGCGCGCGCATACACACGCGTATATGTGCGAGGGAAAAGCGAGAACACGAGAACAGACAACCAATCTCTATAGATTAGAGCGGGTTAGTTGTTCTGTGGCTGTTCTGAGCCTGTTCTGTGTGAGAACAGGCCAAACGCTGCCTCTGGTCGGTGCTGGCGCGCGGCATATTCTGGCAGGGGGATATGCGCTTGGCGTCGTGCCGGGTGCTCGACGTGGCCGGATCAGGGCCCAAAATCTCGGGCGGGTGGGCGATAGTTTCCGGGTTTTGGGGCTCGAGCTGGGCGAGCTGCGCGCCGATCGGCGACGCGGGCGGAATGGCGGAAATCAGCCGTTTTCGCAGGCCTCGAGCGGGTCCGTTGGAAGGATGCCGTTGGAAGGATCGCCGCAAGGTGCTGATCTGACTGCGCTTTGCGGCCATGCTCGTAAGCCTAGCAGGCTTCGGGCGGTGCCCTGGGCGGCCGATCGAGGGCAGGCGCGACCGACCCCCCTGTGCCCCCTTTCGCGCCCGCGCGCGCCTCTACCATGCTGCCGCTCTAGACTGGCCGGATTTGGATCCGAAACCGGGCCTGCGGCCCTGTCCCTCGATATCCCGGCCATGAGCCGCTGGCCCTTCGGCAGACGCGCCAAGGTTGAAGCGGGAACGACGGGCCGGGGTGGAGTGTGGGGCGCGACCCATGCCGGAAATGCGGCAACGGGCCGGGGTGGGTCCGTTCTTGCTGGGCAGTCGCTGGGGGCTGCGCCGGGGTGGATGGGTGACGCTAAAGCGGGGTGCGATTATGTCAACTGACCCCTTCAAAGCCGGTGGAAAAGTCGACCTCGAGCTGATGGCGGCCGAGAACGCCAAGCTGCTGGATGCGGCGCGGGCCGAGGCGCTCGAGGCCGAACAATCAGACCTGTTCCGCGATGATCCGATCACGGCCGAGGAGGCCGCTGAGGCCTATGAGGAGCTGGGGAACCATCCGGGGCCGCTGACGGTGCTGCGGCACGTCCGCGAGAAGCGCAAGCAAGGCCGGCCGCGGGGCGCGAAAAACCGCGCGAACCGCGATTTGCAAGCTTACCTGCTGCAATTCGGGCCTGATCCGGCGGTCACCATGATGAAAATCCAGGGCGAGAGCGAGGAGGCGATGATTGCGCGCTCGCGCCAGCTCGACCCGCCGAAAAAGCAGATGACTTTCGCCGAGGCGCGCGCGATCCGCATCCGCTGCGCCGAGGGCGTGCGCAAGATCTTCCACGGCGATCAGCCGGTGCAGGTGGGTCACACCATCCAGGGCGTGCGCCTGGTCGAGCAGATTGGCGAAGTGCGGGAGCGGGCCACCGGCGTGATCGAGGGCCGGGCCAAGGTGCTCCCGCCGCGCGAAATCGAGGGGGGCGAATGATGGCTGATCCGTTTTTGATCGAGGGCCCGGCGCCGATCAGTTTTTCGGGCGGCCGCACCAGCGCCTACATGCTTTGGCGCGTTCTCGAGGCGCACGGCGGCACGCTGCCCGACGACGTGCATGTGACCTTTGCGAACACCGGCAAAGAGCGCGAGGAAACGCTGCGCTTCGTTCACGAGTGCGGCACGCGCTGGGGTGTTCAGGTGCGGTGGCTGGAATGGGCCGAAACAGCGGCGGGCTTCGAAGAGGTTGGTTACAATTCCGCCGATCGGGTCGGCCGCGTGTTCGAAGCTCTGCTCCACAAAAAAGGTCTGCTGCCAAACGTCAGCAACGTTTTTTGCTCCATTGAGCTCAAGCAACGCACTTGTCGCAAGTTCGCTGCCTCCCTCGGGTGGGGCCGATACAAGTCTGCTGTCGGGCTGAGATATGATGAGCGCCACAGGGTCAAGGGCGCGGAAAAGCGGGCAGCGTCAAAGAAGGATGCCTGGAGCAGCGTCTGTCCCTTGTTCGATGCCAAGGTGACGAAGCTCGATGTGCTGGCATTCTGGGCAGCGCAAGATTTCGACCTCGGCTTGCGCAACTTCGAAGGCAATTACGACGGATGCTTCCAAAAAGGGCCACGGCTTTACGAGGTTGAGCGGCACGCGCCCGGCACCCTCGACTGGTGGATTGCGCAAGAAAAGCGGCTTGCCAGCATCGTCAGCGATCCGAGCGGTGCGCAATGGGTGCTCGGGCGAAGCTACGCGGAGATCCAAGAGGCGCTGCGCCGCCAACCTGATCTGTTCGACGGTGCCTTCGGCGACGAGATTAACTTCGATGCCGAGTGCAGCACCGCAGGGTGTCCGACTGAGCAGGCCCTCTTCCAAGGCAGGGCGGCAGCATGAACGAAATCGTCACCCGCACGCTCAATTCGCCGGGGCCTATCTCGGATGCGTTCCTCATGTCGCGGGCGTTCATCAAGGTCATCATCGGCCCGGTGGGTTCGTCCAAGACGATGACCGCGCTGCGGGCGTTGACGCGCGTGGCCAAGCGGCAGGGCGGGCGGCGCGACGCGCGCGGGGTGTTCTGGCGCAAGGCGCGCGTCGGCGTGATCCGTGAAACCTATCCGAACCTCGAGAAAAACACGCTCAAGAGCTGGTTTGACCTCTATCCCGAGGAGCTGGGCAAGTTCACCTGGAAGGCGCCGTACACGCACCAGCTGACATTCATCCTCGAGGAGGACGACGAGGGCAACGCAACCGACGTCTGCGAGTTTGAAATCGAGTTCCGCGCGATCGGCGACCGGAGTGTCGAGGAAGTCACGCGCGGTTGGCAGGTGTGCGCGGTGATGGTCGACGAGGCCGATTTGCAGCCGGCGGAATTGCTGTCGTTCCTGACCGGCCGTGTCGGGCGCGGCGGGATCGACCGCGACATGATGATCGACCCGCAAATCATCCTGTCGCTGAACGCGCCGAGCATCGATAACTGGGTGTACGGCCTCGCGATCGAGAACAATCTCGGCGAAATCGGCGACGATCTGCGCGCGCTGCTGGGCGACCGCGAGCTGATCGAGGTGTTCATCCAGCCTTCCGGCCTCGATCCCGATGCCGAGAACCTGCACAATTTGCAGAAGGGCTATTACCAGATCCAGGCGGCGGCCAACAAGCACCGGCCGGGCTATGTCGACCGGATGATCCGCAACAAGTTCGTGCCCTTGCAGCACGGGCAGCCGGTCAACCCGCAATTCGACTACACCCGCCACGTTCGGCAGGATCTGATCTGGAACCCGGAGCGGCCGCTGATCGTGGGCGTCGACCAGGGCCTGTTCGCGGCCGCCGTCGCCTCGCAGCGCACCAGCATGGGCCAGCTGCGCACCCTGCGCGAGGCGGTGATGATGCGCGAGGATGGCAAGACGCTCGCCAAGATCGGGCCGACCGCGGCCGGGGCGATGGTGCGCACCATGATCGCCGAGAATTTCCCCGACCTTCACCCCGAAATGCTGCGCGTGGTGGCCGACCCGGCCGCCTGGTCTGCCAACGACCGGCAGGACGAGGAAATGGACTGGATCAGGGCGTTTTCCAAGGCGCTGGGTTACCGCGTTCACAAGGCCAAGACCAACCGTGCGACGCTGCGCAACGAGGCCATCTGGCAGCCCATGAGCGAGCACGAGGGCTACATGGTCGACGCGTCGTGCAAGCACCTGATCCGCGGCCATGTCGGCGGTTACCACTACCGCAAGGCGGAAATCAGCGACGGGGAGCTGCGCGGGCACCTCGAGATTGCCGACACGATCTACACGCACGTTTGCGATGCGGAGCAATATGCCGCGCTCGAGGGTGAGCACGTCATCGGGGACATTCAGGGCCGCCCCCGGCGCAGAGCGCCGATAACCCTGGTGAGTGACTTCGACGTTTTTTCAGGAGGATAGGACGATGGCATTTTTGGGTAAAATTGGGAAAGCACTGATTTCGCCGCTCGGTTCGGCACTGGGTTTGTTTGGCAAGAAAAAGGCACCGCTGGCGCTTCCCGGCCCGGCGACGCGCGACGATGCGGCGCTGCTCGCTGACCGCGACCGTGAGCTGGCCAAGCGTCGCGGCGCTTCGGCCAACCGCATCCCGGGCGCGAGCGGCGAACCCACCGGCGGACTTGGCCGGCTGATCACGGGCAGCTGACGCGCCCGCTGTTTTCTCACATGTGAAAGGTTATGATTGTGGCAAAAACTAACGACAACGCAGGCGCGGAAACTGAACGCGAGCCCGGCCCGGCAGGACCGAGTGCATTGATTATCGAGGCACTGGGTGAGCACGCGGCGATGTTCCGTCTGGCGCAGAACGATGGCGAGCTGGAAATCGACTTCGCGGTGCGCGCAATTTTGGCCCTCCGTGACGGCTTAGTGCTGCACGGCGGTGAAATCGCCGGGCTCAAGCGCCAGCTGGGCGCGCAGCGCGGTGCGACCACCAAGGCCAAGACCAAGATCGTCGAGCTCGAGGAAGCGGGCAAGCCGCGCGCCATCGGGGTGATGGAAGGCTTCGACGGGTTCACGGCCGATGACCTGATGACCGCGATCGACAGCGCCGAGGAAATCGTCCTCGCGTTTTCGGATGGCACGGCCGAGCTCAAAGGGATCAGGCCGCGTGCGGTGCGCGCCGAGGCGTTCAAGCTGACCCGCGGCCGCGTACAATTCACCGATGCGCCGCTCGAGGTGACCGGCCCCGGCGATGCTGAAACGGTGAGCACCACGCTGGTGGGTGTCGGGCTGCTGCTCGACGGCGAGCAAGCCGCCTGGTCGCCCATGTCGATGCCGATCAGCATCGGTGCAGGCCAGACCTTCAACCTCGCCGGAAGCGTGATTTTCGGCTGAGTGGAGGGCGGGGTTTGAACGGCCGGGCCGCGATGGCTGCACCGACAACCCGGATATACCCCGCCCTCAAGTAGCGAAGCGATAGGGCAGAAAGGACGCGATCGATGATCGAGAAAATTCAGGACGAGGCGCTGGCCAAGGCAGATATCCGCGACCAGGGGCGGCTCGAAAGCGAGCGCAGCCCGTGGGAAAGCGCCTGGCGCGAGATCGATGATCGCTTCCCCAACGGGGCCGGCGGGTTCAACAAGACGTCGCCGGGCCAGATCCGGGGGCAGCGCAATTACGACAGCACGCACATTACCGCGCTCGAGCGGTTTGCCGCCGCCGGCGTCGCCATCACCACGCCCGAGGAACAGGACTATATCCGCCCGCGCTTCCTCGACGAGGATTTGAACAAGCTGCGCGAGGTGCAGCTGTGGTGCGAATATGCCGGCCGTCGCCTCTATGCGATCCGGCACGCGGCGCACACCGGGTTCGGCGTCGCGGTCAACGAGGACTGGGACCAGCTCGGCCGGTACGGCACGTCGCCGATGTGGCAGGAAGCGACCAGCACCGGCCTGGTGTACCGCGTGCTGCACCTGTCCGAAACGTGGATCGACGAGGATTTCGTCGGCCGCATCAACCGCGTGCATCGCAAGTTCGAGCGCACCGCGCGCCAGATGGCCGATATGTTCGGCGAGGAGGCGCTGACCGACAAGATGCGCAAGTGCCTCGAGGCGAACGGCAACCCCGACGAGAAGTTCGAAGTTCTGCATGTCGTCGCGCCCAACACCCAGTGGGATGGCGATAGCATGGACTGGCGGCGCTTCCCCATTTCGAGCCGCTATCTGGCCTGCGACGGCAAGGTGTATCTGCGCCGCGGCGGGTATTTCACCATGCCGATCAACGTGTCGCGGCACGCCACCAGCGCCGGGGAGAAGTACGGCCGATCGCCGGCCTTCAAGGTCATGCCCAACATTCAGGGCGCCAACACCATGAAGCTGACCACGCTGCGCGCCGCGCACAAGTCGGTCGACCCGGCGCTGCTGTTCCATGACGACTACGGGGCGACCAGTCTGGTGAGCAAGCCGGGCGGCATGAACCCCGGTTTCGTGAGCGAGCAGGGCCGGCCGATGGTGGTGCGGATGCCCGGCGGGGAGAATGGTATCCCGTTTGCGCTGGAAATGATCCAGGACGAACAGGAAACGGTGCGCACCGCGTTCCTCGAGGAGTTCTATGCGACGCTGACCGATCCCAACAGCCGGATGACCACCACCGAAGTGCTTGAGCGGATTGCCAAGCAAGGCGTGTTGGTGCGGCCGTTCGCGTCGCGTTACGCCACCGAAAAGCAGCATCCGATGACGCAGCGCGACCTCGACCTCGCGCTGCGCGCCAACCAGATCGACGACTTCCCCGAAGTGGTGAAGGAAGCCGGGGCCTGGCCGGTGATCGACTACGAAAACCCGCTGGCGCAGATGGCGCGCGCCGAAAGCGTGCAGAAATCGATGCGCTACATCGAGGCGCTGGTCCCGCTCGCCAATGTGGAACCGGGCGTGCTCGACACGATCGATGGCGATGCGATGGCGCGCGGCATGGCCGAGGAAATCGGGGTGAAGCCGTCTTACCTGCGCGCTCCCGAGGACGTCGCGGCGATCCGGGCCAAGCGCGAGGAGGAAAAGCAGGCGGCGATCAATGCCGAGCTGCTGACCGCCACGGCCGGGGCGAGCAAGGACTTTGCCCAGGCCGGTGCGCTGTCGGAAGGAGTATAACTGACATGACGACAACAACAGAATTACGCGCCCCTTGGGCAGACCGCAAAGCCCCGCTTTTAGCCCGCATCGTCGCGCTGGGCCGCTCGGTCTACTGGGAAGGCTGGAAGCGCACCAGCATCCGCGCGCCCTATGGCGAGGTCAGTTTCGGTGCAATCATGCTTGCCCTAAGCCTCGGCAATTACGGCAGGCCACACCTCCACATCGCCATCCCCGGCGTGCAAGTGTTCTTCCGTCTGCCGCACTGGCGCATCCTCCACCACCTGACGCGCGGGCCGAACGACATGGATCGGGCTAGCTACGGCTTCTCGTGGCGCTTCGGGCAGGATTGGCAGGGCGACATTCACTGGCAATGGAGGCAGCGTAGCGGGATCACCCACATGCCGTGGGGCTGGAACAAGCGGAAAGATGACTATCGCCGCGAGTACATGGCGATCGACGGCAACTGGTATCACCACGACGTCTACCCCTACGAGTGGCGCAAGGATGATCCGGGCGCAGGCCCCGAGGCCGCTAAGATCTCGCAGCCCTATCCCTATCTCACGAGGGGCGGCACGTTTCAGGGCGACATCACCGCGACGGCGCATATGGAGCGCACGCACATGGTCTACCGCGTGTTCGGCCTGCCGGTGAAGCGCGTGATCAAGCACTCGATCGACGTGGCGTTCGACAAGGAAGTGGGCAGCGAGCGCGGCTCGTGGAAGGGCGGCACCGTCGGTTGCGGCTACGACATGAAGCCGGGTGAAACCATCAGTCAAACCCTTCATCGGATGCGCCGCGAGCGGAGCTTCTGCCGATGACCGTCACCCCTGAAAACCGCTTCCGCTACCGGCAAATCCTCGTGTCGCGCGAGGTCAAATGGCTGTTCATCACGGTGCCCGAGCGGTTCGCGCGTGCGGTGCTGGGGCGGCTGTTGTTCGGCCTGCTGCTGCGCTGGCTGTTTCTTGGCCCTGACAATACCCCGCACCGCGCGGGCGAAATCGTGCTGGCCGAGCTGCGGCGGCGCAGCGGCTTCGGCCGCTATTCGATCTTCGATCCCGACCCGCATGTGCTCGCTTACCGCGAGGGCCAGCGGGCGGTGGTGCAAGAGATTTTTAACCTTCTGAACCTCGACGAAAAGCAGGTTCAGACACTGATGGAGGTGGACGATGGACTTGGGAACTGACAGCAACACGGGCAGCATTTCGGACCTGATCGGCGGCGATCCGGCGCCGGCGGTGACACCGCCGGCGGGCGGCGATCCGGCACCTGCCGGCGGCGATCCGACGCCTGCCGGCGATGTCCCGGCGAACTTCCTGGCGATGATCCCCGGCGAGGCGCCCGACGGCGAGCCGAGCTTGCAGGATTGGGTCAAGTCGGCGGGCGTCAAGGACGTGGCAACGCTGGCAAAAATCGCCCGCGACAATCAGAAAGCGTTGCGCGAAAGCGGCCGCATCAAGATCCCCGGCGAGGGTGCGACGCCGCAGGAAGTGGCCGAGTACCGGGCGGCGATCGGCGTGCCGAACGATCCGACCGGCTACACCGTGCCCGAGTTCAAGGACGCGGGCGGCAATCCGATCCCGATCAACACCGCACTTACCGAGCGTATCTTCGCCAAGGCGCACGAGCTGGGCGGGTCCAAGGCGCTGGTCGAGCAGCTGGTGGCCAGCGAAATCGAGGCGCAGATCGCCGAGCACGACGAAGGGGTGAAGGCGCTGCAACAGCAGGCCCGCGACCACATGAACAAGTGGGGCGCCGAGAAAGATCAGGGCATTGCCCAGGTCAGCGCGGCATTGAAGGAAATGGGGTTCAGCCGCGAGGACGTCGACCACATGCGGGCGATGCCGGGCGGTGTGGGCAAGTTCCTCGACGCGATGCGCAAGGTGGGCAGCAACTTCACCGAGGACAGCCTGATCAAGGGTGATGCCAAGACCTTCGGCATGACGCCCGAACAGGCCGCGGCCGACCTCAAGGCGATGCAGGCTGACCCCGAGCAGGCCAAGAAAATCATGGTGCCCGGCACGCCCGAACGTATCAAGCGTGACCGCCTGCTGGATATCGTCGCCAGCGCCAAGGCCGCGTAACTGTGGATAAGTGAGGGGCGGCGAGATTGTCGCTTGACAGCGAGTCGCCCCTCACGGATTTTTAGGGCTCCCCGGACAGGGCTGCGGTGCCGGCGGGCGGCTCTTGAAAGGTCGCCCGCCACTTCCGCCCTTCCGGCCCAAGTCCTGACCTAGCCGGCGCGCCTTTTTTGGAAGGTGGGCGGCCTCGGGCCTAGCTGTAGAACAGCCGCCGATCGCGGGCGTTAAACGATAGAGTGGCCGGATTTCGATCCCCTAGCCCTTCGACCAAATGTAACCCATTTGAACGGAGAGCGACATGGCTGTCGATCCAGCATTCCAGGTAAAGTTTCACAACAACGTCGAGCTGGCCCTGCAACAGGGCATGGCAATGGACCCCTTCCAGGAAGCGGTCGTTTGGACCGACGACGCATCGGCCGAGAAGATCAAGGTCAACGACATTTTCTCGGCCAAGGGCGCTACCGAAGGTAGCGGCCGCAACCAGCGCACCCAGTGGGACGATCCCGACAATGACGGGGTGTGGCTGCCGAAGCAGAAAGAGCTCTACAAAGCCTTCCTGATCGACAATGCCGACAAGCTGCAAACCGCGATCAGCCTCGAGGGCGCGGCCACGACGATGACCACCGCCACGCTCAAGCGGGCGCGGATGCAGCGCGTGCTCGAGGGCTTCTATGCCCCGATCATCAGCGGCAAGACCGGCACCACGGTGACGGCGTTCCCCGGTGCAGCCGAAATCGCGGTGACCACCGGCGGCGCTTCGGGCAACCAGCCCATGAACACCAAGAAGCTGCGCGCGGCCAAGCTGTATCTCGACGAGGGTTTCAACCCGCGCGAGCTCAAGCGTTACATGGTCGTCACCGCCGAGGACGCGGACGCGTTGCTCGACGAAATGCAGGCGGTCAACAGCGACCTGAAAACGTCCTTCGGCGTCAAGTACGATGCGGATGGCACGATCACCGGGATGCTCGGCTTCAACTTCATCCAGGTGGAGCTCGACGACCCGTTCCTGGCCACCGTCCCGGCGCTGGCCACCAATGGCTCCGGCTTCCGCCGCAACCCGTTCTGGGTCAAGGGCGGCCTGGTCGGCAACTACTGGCAGCGCCTGCGCTCCGAAGTCGACAAGATCCCCGAGCTCGAGTTCAACCTCGGCACCTTCGGCGGCACCACGCTGGCCGCGACCCGCACCCAGGCGGGCCGCTGCGGCATCATCCTGAACCTCAAGCAGTAAGCCGCCAGCGGCACGGATAGGCCCGGTGCTGAACGGCACCGGGCCATTTGAAAGGAAAGCTTATGCCCGTTCAAACTCCCAAGCAGCTGGTCGGCGTCACCGATGGCACGCAGATCCCCGCCAAGCAGGCCGATGGCCGCGAAATCGGTGCCTTCACCCGCACCAGTATTTTCAGCAAGGTTCCGGGTACGGCCTGGGCGATCGGCGACACGGTGCCGCTCGGCAAGAAGCCGGCCGGTCACAAGGTCACCTCGATCAAGCTGTGCACCGACACTTCGCTGGGCACGTCGACGGTCGGCGTCGGCATCGCCGGCGCGGTCAACAAGTACGTCACGGCCGCAACCCTGACCGTGACCAACCGGGCCACGGAAATCGGCCTGAACGCGACCGCGATGGATGATGATCCGAACGCCGAGGAAGATCTGTTCGCCACCATCGGTGTGGCGGCGATCGCTTCGGACACGAACCTGACGTTCATCGTCGAAACGACCGGGTACAACTGACGCGGGGGTGGAAGCCGGGGCTGTCCCATGCGGCCCCGGAAACCTGCGGGGTGAGGCGGCGGCCTTAAGTGCGCCGCCGCCTCCCCAATCTCCAAACTGATCCGAAAGGGAACAAGCGATGGCCGCCCACAAATACACCGCAAAGCTTGGCTCGACCAACCGCGCGCAGGTTGCCATCGCCACCGGCAGCTCGGAAGCGCAGAGCGAAACGATCAGCATCAACATCGACCGCACGGCGCTGACCCGCGGCGATGCGATTATCCTGATCGACAACATCAAGGCCAAGATCATGGCCGAAGCCTGGCCGCCTGCCTAACCGGGGAGCGCCTGCCCGGTGTCCAGCTACGTTGCCATTGCCAATCTTGCCGCCACCGCGATCGGCACCGCCGCGCGGCTGACGACGCCGGGCGACGACACGACGCTGGGCCGCGCGGTCGCATCGGTGTGGGAAATCGAGCGCGAGGCCGCGCTGCGCGATGGTTCATGGAATTTCGCGATGAAGCGCGCCGGTTTGCCCGCGCTGTCCGAGGCGCCGGTCCACGGGTTCACGACCCGTTTCCAGCTTCCCACCGATTGCATCCGCCTGATCGAAATCTACGAGCTGTCCCGCGACGAGTGGCAGCTCGAGGGCCGCGCGATCAACGCTGACAGCACTGGCCCGCTCAAGATCCGCTATCTCGCCAACATCACCGAACCGGCCGAGTTCGACCCGCTGTTCGCCAAGGCCTTCGCGCTCAAGATCGCCTGCGCGATCGGCAACCGCATCGCCGGCAGCAGCTTCAAGGAAGAGTTGAACCAACAGAAATACCGCGACGCGATCGCCGAAGCGCGGCGCGTCGATGCGATGGAAAACCCGCCGATCGAGCAGCGCGAAAGCAGCTGGATCGAGGACCGCTGGGTTAGCGCCGCCACCGACATGCAAAGTCTTGGATGATGGCACGGCGGCACATCACCACCGGGTTCATGGCGGGCGAGCTCGACCCGCACCTCGACGGGCGGATCGATACGGATCAATACGCCTTCGGCCTGTCGCGCTGCGAGAATTGGCTGGCGATCAACGAGGGCCCGCTGGTCAAGCGCCAGGGCTTCGAGTTCGTGGCAGCCGCCGCGGCGACCGCAAGCTGGCTGACCGCTTTCCGGCCTTCGATCGATCAGGAATATGTGCTCGAGTGGGGCGAGCTGTCCCTGCGCTTCTACACCAACGAGGCGCGCATCGAAACCTCGCCAGGTGTCGCCTATCAGATAACGACGCCTTACCCGGCGGCCGTCGCCCCGTTCATTTCGGCGCAGCAAAGTTTCGACCGGCAATATCTGGCGCATGGCAGCTATGCGCCGCGCGCGATCCGCCGCGACAGCCCGACCACGTTTGCGCTCGAGACAACCGAGCTGCTGATGGGCCCGTTTCTCGACGTCAACACCGACGAGGCGCGCACCATCATTTCCGACGCGGTGAGCGGCCCGGTCAACCTGACCGGCAATGCCGGGTTTGTGACCGGGCACATCGGGGCATTGTTCCGCCTCGAGGCCAAGGACTTTGCCGACGTGACCCAGTGGGAACCGGGCATGAAGGATATCACCATCGGCCAGGTGGTGCGCAACGGCGGGCGGGTTTACCAGGCCGCGACCGCGGGCACGACCGGCACATTCGAGCCAATCCATTCCGAGGGTTCGTTTTGGGATGGGATGAACGAAAAGGATCTGGTGAACGACAAGGGCCCCTACGGGGTGCGCTGGATCTATCGCCACGACCGTTTCGGGGTGGTGCGCATCACCGCGGTGACCAGCACGAGCAGCGCCGCGGGAACGGTGCTGCGCCGCCTGCCCGACAGCTGCACCAGCGTTGCCAGCGAAAAATGGGCGCACCAGGCGTGGAGCGCCGCGGAAGGCTGGCCCAGTCTGGTGGCGCTGTTCAAGGGCCGCCTCGTCCACTTCAAGGGGATCGATATCTTCGGGAGCGTGGCCGGCGATTTCGGCGGCGGCCGCGTCAACTATGCCGCCTTTACCGAAACCGGCCGGATCGAAACGGATCTAGCCTTCCGCCGCACCATCAGCATTTCCGACGCGCCGCTATGGGTCAGCGCCGACCGCCAGCTGCTGATCGGCACGGGCAACCTCGAGATGGCGATCGGGCCGCAGGCCAACGGCACCGCTTTCAGCGGGACCAATATCGAGGCCGACCCGCAAAGCTATTATGGCAGCCAGCGCGTGTTCCCGGTCAAGATCGGGACCGAAACCCTGTTTGTCGAGCGCGGCGGCCGCCGGGTGCGCAGCGCCGATTTCGACTTCGGCCGCGATCGCTACGACGCGCCCGACCTCAACGCCTCAAGCCGCCACATCACCGCCGGCGGGATCGTGCAGCTGGGTTTCCAGCGCGTGCCGCACGCGGTGGTGTACGGCGTGCGCGGCGATGGCCAGCTGATCGTCCACGCCAAGACCCGCGCCGATATCAAGGGATGGACGCGGTTTACACTTGGCGGCGGGGCGCGGGCACTTTCGGCGGTTTCGGTTGTCAATTCGAGCGGGCAGGCGGATGATATCTGGCTGCTGATCGAACGCACCAACGGTGCGGGCGCTCTGGTGCGCGAAGTGTGGAAGCAATCGCCCTGGCGCGAGCTGGGCGACCCGCTCGCCCATGCCAATTATCTCGACGCCTCGCGCCGCTTCGACGTTGCCGGCGGGACCACGAGCGTGAGCGTGCCGCACCTTGCATCGCAGGTGGTAACCGCGCTGATCAATGCGGTGGTGGTCAAGGATCTGACGGTGGCCGCTGACGGCGCGCTGGCCCTGCCGGCCGACGTCATCCCGGCGGCCGCCTTCACGGTGGTGGTCGGCCTGCCTTACACCGCGATTGCCACGACGATGCGGCCCGAGCTGCGCGACGGCCGGGGTAGCATGGCAGGCCTGCGCCAGCGCGCGACCAAGATTATCGCCCGCGTGCTCGAAACGCTCGGCCTGCGCGTCGGCGCATCCGGGCAGACGACGCCCGAGGATCTGATCCTGCGCCGCGGCGGGCAGGCGATGGATGCGCAAATGCCGCTATTCACCGGCGACGCCGAAGGCCTGATCGATGCGGATATCGACCGCGACGGCCGCACGACGTGGACAAGCGACGTGCCGCTTCCGGCAACCATCGCGCTGGTGGCACAAAACATGGAGGTCAGCGAAAGCGATGCTTAATTCGTCGCCTACCGCTGCGCTGCATGAGGCGCTGGGCCTGATCTTTGAGCGCATGGTCCCCGATGACCTGCTGCTGATCGACGTGCAGGACAGTCAGGCGATGGTCCTGGGTGTCGATGCAGCGCCCGACGAGGAAACCGCGCTGGCGCTGGCTTCGCAGCCCGTCGCGTGGACCGCATGGCGCCATGATGGGACCGTGGCCGCGTGCTTCGGTTTCAACGAGGCCTTCCCCGGCAAGCACGGCACCGCCTGGGCGCTGCTGGGTAAAGGGCTTGGCCGCGATCATCTGGCGCTGACCCGCTTCGTGCGCAAGGTGGTGGCCGGTTGCACGCTCGACCGGCTCGACGTGCTCGCGCGATCGGCCGACTATGGCGGCGGGATTGGCGGCATGTCGGCCGCGCTCGCCGATCCGACCCCGGAGGTGCGCTGGTGCCTGATGCTCGGTTTCGAGCCTGCGCACGTGCTGCGCAAGTTCGGCGGTGCGGGCGAGGCCTACATGATGTTTGAACGCATCCGGGGGGATTGCTGATGGCCTTCCTTCCCGCCGCCCTTGCCATCGCTGGGCCCCTGATTGCCGGTGTGGGCGGCAAGTTGGCAGGCGACAGCAACGCCAAGCGCCTCAATGCGCAGGCGCGCGACGAGGAGCTTTCCGGCCTCGAGGACCGCACGCGGCTGCGCGAACAGGTGCGCGGCGCGATCGGCGAGCAGCTGGCCGCGCAGGTTTCCAACGGCCTCGAGGGCGGAAGCGGCACGGCGCTTGACGCGCTGCGCCAGAGCCAGATCGAGGGGGCGCTCGACGCGCTCGAGCTGCGCCGCCAGACCGAAATGAAAGCCACCTCGCTGCGCACCCAGGCCAAGGACGCCAAGCGCGCGGGCAACTTCGCCTTGCTCGAAGGCGTGATCGGCGCGGGATCGGCCGCTGACAAGGGCAAGAGCGACTGGGCGCAGGAGCGCAAGGGCAATGGCTAGAGGCGCGTCCCCCGAACCGCAAAACCGGTTCCCTCTTTTGCTGGGGGCCGCGCATGGTTGAGGAGCGGGGCTATGAGGCCCGCGTGCGGGTGCAGGCCGGTGCCGCGCTTCCCGGCGTATCGGCCGACAGCTTCGGCGCGGGCGTCGGGCAGGCGATCGGCCAGGCCGGGCAGATCATCCAGCAAGAGCAGCTCGAAACCGCGCGCATCGACCGCGATCTGCGCGACAATGCCGAATGGTCGGCCTTCCTGGTTGCGGACGCGCAGCGCCGCGAAGCGATCAGCACCGCGGCACGCGACGGCCGCCTGAGCGACGCGCCCGGCCATGCCGAACGGATCGGCGCCGAGGTCACCAAGGCCGAGGAGGAGCTGGTCGGCATGCTGACAAGCGACCGCTTGAAGCAACAGGCGCGCGGCCGCATCGCCGAATGGGGCGGCAGCCTGCGCACGCGCGAAGCCGATTACGAGTTCCTGCGCGGGCAGGAAATCATGGTCGAGCGTTTCGAGGAACAGCGCGGGATTGCCGAGGGGCGCGTCCGCCGCCTCGAGAAGCCCGACGACTATAGGCTCGAGCTCAAGATGCAGCTCGATGGCATTGCCACGCTCAACACGTCCGATGAAATCAAGCAGAAGCTGATCGACGAAACCGAGCAGCGGTTTGCCGTATCGTTCATTCGCGGCATGACCGACCGCGACCCGGCGGCGGCGCAGGCGCTGATCGATAGCGGCGCCTTCGACGGGGTGATTACCGGCGATCAGGTCGAGGTGCTGCGCGGCGGCGCGCAAGTGGAAATCCGCCGCGTGCAGGCGCAGCAGGAGCGCGAGCAATCCGAGGCGCTGGCCGAAATCCGCGGCCAGATCCAGACATTCGAGCAGGCCGAAGGCATGGGCCTGGTGCAGGACGATAGCGCCTATGATCAGGCGATCGCGGGCGCGCAGGCGATCGGTGACGATCAGCTGGTGCTTAAGCTTACCGGCCTCAAGGCGAACAACCAGTTCACCAAGATTTGGGGCCCGGAAAACGCCAACCCCTTGCAGCGCGAGCAGCGCATGACGGAGCTTGCCGGCAAGGACACGCGATCGCCCGACGAAATCCTCGAGCTGGAATTTCTGCGCAAGAATGCGGGCGGATGGGCGGCCGAAGAAGCGCGCGATCCGGTAGGGCAGGCAGCGCGGCGCGGCGGTACGGGAGCGCCGCCGGTGGTCGACTTCGCCAATCCGGCCAGCATCGCCGCGCGCGGCCAGTGGGCGGCAACGCGCAGCGCGCAGGGGCGCCGCGTGCCGGCCTTTACCGCGATCGAGGCGCAGGAGCTTAACCGGCTCTACGACAGCGGCCGCCAGGGCGAGGAACAGGTCATGGCCGTGCTCGAGGCGTTGCCGCCCGCGCAGGCGATGGAGAGCGCCAAGCAGATCGATCCCAATGACCTTGCCTTGCCGATCGTCGCCACGCTGGGCCCGGTGGCGCGCAGCATGTCGCGGCGTGGGCGCGAGGCGCTGCGCGCGAACAAGAATTTTCTGTACGATCAGCTGGTGGCCGATGACAATTTGGATGCCGCCTTTACCCAGGGCCGCACCGAAATGGAGCAGGCGCTGCGCAACGTGCCGCCCGAGCAGCGCAACGCGATTTTCATCACCGCCAAGCAGATCGCCGCGGGCCATGTCGACAAGTATGGCGGTTCGCTGACCGCCGACCAGTGGACCGTGAGCGTGCAGCTGGCGGTGGGCGGCAAGCTGGGCCCGGATGGCTGGGCCGGCGGCCTCGCCAAGTGGGGCGATGCATCCTACCGGCTTCCCGAAGGGGTAACGTCCAAGGGCTTTTCGGCCGCCATCACGCGCGATGTGGCAGGCAGCCAGGACCCGCCGGTGAACCCCGATGGCAGCCTCGCCAACCTGTTCCGCCTCGCGCCGGTGGAGGTCGCCGAAGGCCTGTACGAGTTCCGCAATGCCGGCGGCGATGCCGTGAAGCGCAAGAGCGGCAAGGTGTACCAGACCAGAGTGAGGCCGCGGTGAGCCGCCCGGTTCTCGACTTCGATCCGCGCGCGGCGATCCGGCCGGAAGCCGGGCCTGTGGTCGATACGCGCGACGCTCCCGGCGTGCTCGACACAATCGTGGCGGGCTTCGACGTCGGCTATGCCGACACGTCGACCGCGGCGCAGGATTTTCAGGTCGACGCCTACAAGCCGCTGATCGACGCGCTGATCGAGCTCGAGCCGGGCGCGAATTTCACGCGCTATGTGAACCCGTCGACGGGGACCGTCAGCCCGCAATCGGTGTGGCGCGATATCGAGCGTTACCGCAAGCAGGGCAAGTTCAAGGAATTGCCTGCGACCTTCGGCGAGTTCGAAAAGCAATGGCGGGAGCGCAAGCGCCTCGAGATTGAAGAAGCCGAGAGCACGATGGCGCGCGGCAACATCGCCGCGGGGATGCTGGGCGCGTCGGGCGGCGCGATGATGGACCCGGTAAACATCATGACGCTGCCCCTGGGCGGCGCCGGCAAGACCGTGGCCGCGCGCATCATCAGCCAGGCGCTGACGCAGGCCACCATTCAGACCGTGCAGCTTCCCGGCATACAGAAGCAGCGCGAGGAGCTCGGCCGCCGTGACCTGACGCTTGGCGAGGGCGCGATGCTGGTCGGCGGCGCGGCCGTGGGCGGTGCAGGATTTCAGAGCCTGTTCGAAGGCGGCAAGTTTGTTCTGCCCAAGCTGGTGAACGCGCTCGATCCGAACGCCGAGGCCAAGGCGATGGCCAAGGCTTTCGAGGATATGGTCCCGCAGCACCTGCGCACGCCCGAACAGGACGCGGCGCTGTTCGTGCTGCGCCGCTCGGCCGAGGTCGAGGATGCCAGCCCCTATGTGCGCACGCACGAGGGGATCGATGCGCATGTCGCCAAGATGGAAGAGGCGATGCGCGCGCTCGAGGAGGGGCGCATCCCCAAGCCCGAGGATCTGACCGGGGCAGCAAGCCCGGTGCGGCCGCCCGCGCCAACCTCGCGCCCGGTGACGGGCGGTTTCGATCTGGCCGAGGTCAAGGCGGCGATCCGCGGGCCGGAAAGCCGGGGCGATGACAATGCCACCAACGGCATGGGATCGACCGCATCGGGCCGATATCAGTTTGTCGAAGAAACCTTCAAGGCTGTTTACAAGCGCGTCTATGGCGGCGGCGATGCCGCGGCGGCGCGTGCGTGGAGCAGCAACCGGCGGTTCGATGTGGGCGTGCAGGAAGCCCTCATGGACCGGCTGACGCTGGACAACGCCGCGCAGTTGCAGCGCGCGGGCGTGCCGGTTGACAATGGCAATCTCTACCTTGCCCACTTCGCCGGCGCCGGCAAGGCGATCGAGCTGGCGCGCGCCCCGCGCGAGGCGTCGGTAGCTGCGTTTTTCTCGGCCAAGGCGATCCGCCAGAACCCGACCTATCTGGCCAACAAGGACGGTTCACCCAAGACGGTGGGCGAGGCCGTGGATATCATCCGGGCCAAGGTCGGCGATCCGGGCGAGGTCAGCCCTATGCCGATCGATCCGCGGCTGATGGAGCCCGAGCTCCTCGACCCGGCGCTGTCGGCCGAGCGGCCGGTCGTGATGCTGAATGATCAGCCGATCGGCACCAGCACCTTCCGCGCTTCGGAAATCGGTGTCGATGCCGAGCTCATGCAGTTCAAGAGCGGCGGCGACCAGTTCGGGGTGACCGAGCGGCTGCGCACCGTGGAAGAGTGGGACAGCTACCAGGCGGGCTTTGTGACCGTGTGGGAAAGCCTAGACGGGCGGCGGCTGATTGCGGACGGCCACCAGCGCCACGGCCTTGCCACGCGCATCGGCGAACGCACCGGGCAGGATATCGAGCTCAACGCCTATGTGCTGCGCGAGGCCGACGGGATCACCGCGGCCGACGCGCGCCGCATCACCGCGCTGCGCAACGTGGCCGAGGGCAGCGGGACCAAGACGGACGCGGCCAAGGTGTTCCGCGACCTCGCGCCCGAGGAAGTCGAAACGGTGCTGCGCCGCATGGCCAAGGGCGGCGAGTTCATCAAGGATGCGCGCGGCCTCGCCCGGCTCGATAACGAGGCGTTCGGCGCGGTCATCAACGACGTGCTCCCCGAAAATTACGGCGCGGCGATTGGCCAGCTGGTCGATGATCCGGCGCTGCACATGGGCATGGTGAAGATCCTCGCCGAAACGCAGCCCGCCAACCGGCGCCAAGCCGAGGCGATCATCCGGCAGGCGCTCGATGCGGGCTTCGTCAAGGAAACGCAGGACAGTCTTTTCGGCACCGAGCAGCTGATGACCGGCCTGTTCGCGCAGCGGGCCAAGTTGCTCGACCGGGCGCTGTCGGAATTGAAGCGCCTGAAAGGTGCCTTCGGGGTGGCGGTGCGCAATGCCGACACGCTCGAGGCGGGCGGCAACAAGATCGACGTCGCCGGCAGCGCCGCCGAGGTGGATGCCAACGCCCGCGCTCTTGCGTTTGTCAATGCGCTTGCGCTAAGAAAGGGAAATGCCGTCAATGAGCTCCTCACCCGCGCAGCCGAACGGATCGCCGCCGGCGAACAGCCAGCAGCCGTCCTCAAGCAATTCGTCGCCGACGTCCGAAAGCTCGACCTCGACGCTATCGCCCGAGAGACTGATGATGCTGGCGGACGCGGCGCTGGGGATGGCGCAGGGTCAGGCGCGAGCAATGTTGCAGATGAAGGCGGCTTCGTTGATGACGGTCCCGGCCTCTTCGGACGCGACGCCGACGACTTTGGCCAATCCCCCGCAGAGCTAGACGCGGCCGCCGCGGCCAAGCCGCGCAGCGACCACACCGACCTTCCACCAGATCCCGATCCCCGCTTCGCGGAACCTGACGGCCCCGGCATTGCCGCGGCCGCTGACAGTGCTTGGCATGATATCCGGCTGACCGAGAAAGACGGCCAGACGGATTTTGCCGCGCCCACGCCCGAGCAGGTGCGCAAGGGCCTAGAGCAGCAAACCGAGGGCCGCCTCAAGGGCGATGTTCCCCAGCGCGATCCCGGCTCCGATGGCGGGCTGTTCGACACGCGCGCATCCACGGAAACCTTCGACCTGGGCGACGGGCGCGGCGCGCGCACCGTGGCCGATATCCGTGCCGATATCGATGCCGACAAGGCCGCGATCGACACCATCCGAAACTGCCTGATCTGATGACGAAAGGAAAATCCTGATGGGCCTGCCCACATTCCCCACCGGCCTTATGGGCGCGGCGACGCATATCTTTGCAATCACGCCGAGCGACGCCGCGGCGCAGCCTGACATGAAGGCGATCCGGGCCAACACCGCCGGCAACGTGACGCTGCGCGCCAAGGACAGCACCGCCGACGTGACGATCGCAATGGCGGTAGGCGAGGTCATCGACGTGATCCCGCTGCGCATCATGGCGACCGGCACCACCGCCACGCTTCACGGCCTCGCGTGATGAAAGCCGCCCTCATCATCACGCCCGGCCGCCTGGGACTTGCCGCCGCGCTCGCCGCGCAGCTGGCGCAAGGCCGACCGGCCGCCGCGGCTTATGCCGCGAAGCCAAGCGGCGCGGATGCGCCGCGCCCGGCGTCTGAGGGCGAAAACAAGTGAGCGTGGGCGCGTGCCTTCCCGGCCTCGAGGCCGAAGGGAAACTGACCGCCGAGCAGGCGGCAGACGCGCGCGCCCTGTTCGAGGAGCGGCTTGCCGCCCATGCCGCCACCGGCAGCCGCGAAACGGCCGAGGCGCTGGCCAGCGAGGACGTGCTCGCCGCGCTCGAGCGCACGGTGATGCGCAAGGAGTTCCTTGCAGGCATGGCGATCAAGAAGCGCGCGGCGATCGAGGGCGATCTGCGCAGCTATGGCACCGCGACAGGCGATGCGCGTTTCCGGCCGGTCAAGGGCGCCGGCACCGGCGGGCCGATCGATCCGCGCGCGGCCGCGGCGCTGATCGATGCCGACCCGCGCGCGAAGTATTCCAATGTCGAGGGGCGGCGCAAGCGCATCGTCGGCGACACGCACCGGCTTATGGACAGCATCCTTTCCGAGTTTTCGGCCAACCTGCTGGGCCAGGTGCGCAACAAGGCGCAGCTGATGAACATGGTGCGCGAGCTGTTCGACGGGGCGACCGGCGACCGCGCGGCCAAGGAAATGGCCGAGGCCTGGCGCCGCGCGGCCGAAACGCTGCGCCAGCGCTTCAACAAAGCGGGCGGCGATATCGGCTTCCGTTCGGACTGGGGCTTGCCGCAGAGCCACGACTGGAAGGCGGTTCGCCGCGCGGGCTATGCGGCCTGGCGCGATTTCATCCTGCCCAAGCTCGATCCCGGCCGCATGGTCGACCAGCGCACCGGCCTGCCGATGACCGCGCAAAAGCTCGAGCTGGCGCTGCGCGATGTGTTCGAAACGATCCGCACCAACGGCGCCGTGAACATCACGCCGGGGCAGCAAGGCGGCCGCAGCCTTGCCAATGCGCGCGGCGATGCGCGTTTCCTCGTGTTCAAGGACGCGGACAGCTGGATGCAATATGCCGAGAGCTTCGGCCACGGCTCGCCTTACGACGCGATGATGGGGCACATCGAAAGCATGGCGCGCGATATCGCCGCGCTCGAGGTGCTGGGCCCGAACCCCGAGGCGACGCTGCGCTGGATCACCGACACCATGCAGAAAGAGGCGGCGCTCGACACGTCGCCCGGCGCCAAGGGTGTGGAGCGGGCGAAGTCGGGGGCCAACCAGCTCAACGATCTTTGGAACGAATATCGCGGCAAAAACATGGAGGCGGATAACGAGACAATAGCCCTCGTGTTTTCTAGCGTGCGCAGCTTTGAGGTGGCGACCAAGCTGGGCAGTGCGCCGCTATCGGCGACCAGCGATTTTGCCTTCGGGGCGGCGCGGCGCGCGTTCAACGGGCTCGGCCAGGCAAGCCAGTTCGGCGACTATCTCAAGCTGATGCGGCCGGGATCGATCGAGGACCAGAAGCTCGCCATCCGCCGGGGCCTGATCGCCGAGGAGTTCGCAAGCCGCACCGCCGGGCAAAGCCGCTATCTGATGGAGGAAATGACCGGCGAATGGTCGCGTCGCCTTGCATCGGGCGTGCTGCGCGCATCGGGCCTCGCGCGCCACACACAGGCGATGCGCTGGGTCTACGGCATGGAGGCGCTGTCCACCTATACCGAGCAGGCGGGCAAGAGCCTAGACCAGCTCGAGCCTGCGTTGCGCGGGGCATTGCAGCGGTACGGGATCGATGCGGCCGCGTGGGACAAGCTGCGCGCTGCGCAGATGGACACCGATCGCGGCGTCGAATGGATCAGCCCGCACAACCTTGCCGAAGCCGACCGCGAAATCGGCGATCGCTTCATGGAAATGATCCACACCGAAACCGACATGGCCGTGCCGGTGGCGGACCTCAAGACCCGGGCAACATTCAACGCCGGGTTCCGCAAAGGGACGGTGTTCGGGGAAGTGTCGCGTTCGCTGCTGCTGTTCAAGTCTTTCGGCGTCTCGGTGATCTTGCGTCAGGGCCAGCAAATCCTCGCCATGCAGCCGGGCACGGCCGCGCGCTATGCCGGCGGCCTGATCATCGGCACGACGCTGGCGGGCGGCATTGCCATGCAATTGAAGGCGCTGGCCGCCCAGCGTGACCCGCGACCGATGGATGATGATGCGTTCTGGTATGCCGCGATGCTGCAAGGCGGCGGCTTCGGGATTTACGGCGATTTCCTTTATGCGGCCGAGAACCGCGCGGGCAGCGGCTTTGCGCAGACGCTGGCGGGGCCGATCGTCGACGACGTGCAGGGGATCGTCAACGTCGCCACAGCCAAAGACCCGCGCAAAAGCCTGGTGAAAGAGGTCAAGGGCTTCATCCCCGGCAACAACCTTTGGTACACGCGCGCCGCCTTTGACCGGATGCTGGCCGACCAGATCGACGAAGCGATCAACCCCGACGTGCGCAAGGCGAGGCTGCGGCTCGATCGCTACGCGGCCGAGCAAGGGACCGCCTACTGGTGGGAGCCCGGCGCGATGACGCCCGAGCGCGCACCCGACTTTGCCAATGCCCTCGAGGAAGGACCGCCAGAATGATGGCGGCCTTTCGAAGCGAAAAACCGGTGCCCACTTTTTCTGAAAGGCCTGACGCATGACCGTTGCCGTGCAAACCCCGACGATCAGCTACACCGAGAACGGTGCGACGACGGCCTTCCCGGTGCCTTACCGCTATGACAGCCCGGCCGATCTGCGCGCCGAGCGGTTGCTGGCCGATGGCAGCACGGTGGTGCTGGTCAACGGGACGGACTTCACCGCGACGCCCGGGCCGACCAATGCCGGCGGCACGCTGACCCTGACCACGGCCGGGCCAAGCGGCGCGCGCCTGACTATCTTCCGGCGCACCGCGCGCACCCAGGCGGCCGACTACATCACGAGCGGCGCCTTCA
Organism: uncultured Alphaproteobacteria bacterium; assembly: GCA_963765775.1. Lineage (GTDB taxonomy): Bacteria > Pseudomonadota > Alphaproteobacteria > Sphingomonadales > Sphingomonadaceae > Erythrobacter. The sequence goes on along the minus strand of CAVXXQ010000009.1, from coordinate 5,106 downwards.
CGGCCGAGAGCCACGAGAGCGCGCTCGATCGCGCCATGCTGGTGGCGCAGGAACAGGATGCCGATCTGATCCGCGCGCTGAAGGTGCCGGTTGGCGAGGTTGCTGTTCCATTTGGTTCGCAGGCTCTTGCGCAGGCAGGCGATTTGCTCGAATTCGATGGCGCGCAAATCGCGTTCAAGCCATTTTCCTTGACGCAGGTTGGAGCAGCCCAGGGGGCCGCGGAGGACGCGGCGTTGCGCGCAGAGCTTGCCGCACAGAGCCTGATCGCAACAGTCGGCGCGATCGAGGCGTTCTCCTACCCCGAAGGGATGCGGCGCACCGTCGCTGGTGAGGCATTTTTCCTTTATAACAGAGGCCAGTTGCTCCGATATTCCAATGGGGTTTCATCCGGGCCATTGGACCCCACGTTTGCCCTGCCTGTCACTCCCACCGCGCCACCTGCACCGCCTTTGCTTCTCCCCGGCTCTAGCTGGAACGGCACGGCGGGCAGCGGCTTTGCGGTAGCGCCGGCCGATCCGACGCGCACCACGGCCAAGCCCATGCTGCGCCTGATGACGCCCGATTATCAGTTCTTCACCGATGAATTGCTGGTCGGTGTGTTTGCGGCGGCTAACAACAACGGCTCGCTGTTCGACAATCTCGGGCTGAACAAGGTGCGCTTCCACTTCGAGGGCCGCTCTGTCGATGTGATGGCACCGAGCTATCAGACATTCGACGATGTGAACGGCAACCCTGTCACCTATTTTGGCTGGTGGGTAAGCCTAAAGCGCGGGGCAACCGATGGCCACGCGCGGCTCTATGTCGAAGCGTTCCCCAAGGATGGCACGATGCAAAACCGCGTCATCGGACCGTTCCAGTTCAGCCCGCAAGCCGTGCTCTATGACAAGGAAATCGAGATCGCGGCCACACCTGCCGAGATTACCGGCCAACGCTACAAGACGCTGGCGAACGCCTTCCTCTGGATGCGGGACAACAACACCCTTTACACGAACCCGCGCATCACCTTCACCGAGGCGGGCAACTATGCCTTTGCCCCTCCGAGCTTTGGCGATCCCGGCGCTGCGAACGGGTGGATCACGGTGCGAGCGACCGCCCCTGTCGTATTCAACACGGGCGATGCAGGTTTCGGGGACGGTGTGTTTTGGGTGCGGTCGAATAACTGGCGCATCATGGGTCAGAACATCACCATCGATTTTCAAACCTTCCGTTCATTCTACAACAGCGAAGCGGACGGCCGCGAATATTGGTTCGACGGCTGCAATCTCACTGTTTCGGGTGGGCGCTATTCGCTCAAGGACCGTAACGAAGTCGCACCGGGGATCACCAGTAAGCCGTGGCTGACCGAGTGCAATTTCTCCAACGGCGTCGTCGGGGCGCAGGCTACGCTTGCTCGCGGCTGCACCTTTACGAACGCTTGGCGAGTGATCTTCAATAACGCGAGGTGCGTTGTCGGCTGCCGAGTTGTTGATGCGGACAGCACCGAATACACCGCCACCCTCAACGCGCTGACGGTGACTTATGGTGGAGCCGAGGCGACCGCGAGCATTGCGATCAGCGGCGGCAACAACACAAGCGGAAAAGTCGTTACGCTCAAGTATGGCGCGACCACCACCACCTTTGCAATCGACACAGCCAGCCCATCCGGCAGTTTCTATAAGGTGTCCGATGTGGTGGCTTGGATCAATACCAAGCCCGGCTTCACTGCGGTTACGCTGGACGACACACGCCGCGCTGCATCGCTGACCAAGACGGGGGCGGCTAGCTTCGGCGCATTCGCTGACACCAACGTCAAAAGCACAACGCTGACTTTGGTTACGGCCTTTGATATTCACTCCGACCTCTTCATGCTGCTGCCGGGGCTTCCCGCCGACAATATCATTTTCTGGGGCAACAGCGGCGAAGATATCAACGATATGCAGGTGTTCTTCGCGCAGCCGACCGGCGTTGGTGCGCGGGACGTGCTGGTCGCCAATAATGCCTTTGCCGTGGTCGATGGCTACAACCTGCAAAGCCAGTTTCAGCAATCTATCTCGCACTTTGTTCTGGCCCACAACTCGGTTGCCGAGCAGATATTTACGCTCTCCACTAATCAGGGCTTGACGCTCGATAGCTATTGCTTGGTGGCGAACAACGTCTTTGAGGGAATGCAGTGGGATGGCGCGCCGCTGTCCACCACCGCGATCAGGAACAACCACCTCAACGCCGGAGCAACAGCGCCAGCTACTGCGACGGGAACGACCATCGGCGGCACTACCGCCACGCTGTATGTCGATGCACCAAACGGCAACTTCACGCCGCAGGGTGCGCTTGTCACCAACCTGAAAGCGTCATTGCTGCAACGCGATATCATCAGTGACAGGCGCAACATCACGGCCCCGGCGGGAGCGTTGGCATGAGGTACGGATATGGCTTCGGCCGCGGGCGTCGGCGCAGCAGGGTGGCGCAAGCCTATTCCCCGTTGTCAGAGTTCGCCACGGCAACGGGCGGCTACTTCGTCGAGTTCGCCGACTTCACGAGGATGTTTCAGGACATTGCCGGGACCACGCCCGTAACAGCGGCCGGGCAGGCTGTCGGGCGGATGCTCGACAAGTCGGGCAATGCCTACATTTTCACGCCCTCGCTTGATGCGCGCAGGCCAATCTTGCGCACTGAAAGCGGCTGCTGGGGTATTGAGTTCGAGGGCACGGACGATTGCCTGCTTACCACAGTGGCGGTCAATCCCGGCGCGACGGACAAATGCCAGATTGTCATGGGCATCCGCAAAGACATTGCGGCTGCGCGGATGGTGTTGGAAACTGGCGCGAACGCCGCTGCAATTCTCGGGAGCCACTACTTAGTCGCGGGGACCGACAGCGGCGCGCTTGGCGCGGGCATCGACGGATACACGGCCTTTAGCAGATACGGAACCGGGGCCGCGACGGCGACGGCGCAAATCGCACAGGCCGCGCCGGATACCTGCGTCCTTGCGATCACCCATGATATCGCGGGCGACCTGTCCACGATCCGCCGCAACGGCGTGGCTGGAACAAGCGGCACCGCCGACAAGGGCGTTGGCAACTTTGAGAGCCACGTTCATTATTTAGGCGCCCGCAGTGATGCTTCGCTGGCATTCGACGGCACCGTTTGGGGTGGTTTGTTCGTGCGGTATGGGCCGAACCTTGCGGCCGGAAATATCAGCCAGTTGGAAACATGGTTCGCCGCTCGCACGCCGGGGGTCACGCTGTGAGCGACCCTTTCCAAAACCTTCCTGAAACCGCGAAACTTGCAGGAGATGTCTTGTCTATTGCCACCCTGCTCGGCTCTCTCGCGCACATCCTGCCGTCTGTCGCGGCGATCCTCACAATCGTTTGGACGGTCATCCGCATTTACGAAACCGCGACCGTGCAGCGCCTGCTCGGAAAGGAGAAGCTATGACTGATCCCCGCGCCCCGATCTTCGCGGCCATCCGTGCAGCAAGGCCCGACGTGTTCAATGACCCGGCCGAGGGCAGCCGGCGCATCGGTGCGCTCGACAATGTGCTCGACGCGCTCGGCATCCCGCGCGCTGGCCAGCCTGCCAAGCCTGTGCCTGCGGCTGCGGCTGCGCGGGCCGATCCGCTCAAGGTGCAAGATCCCCGGTGGCTGGCGATCGCGCGCGCGCTCTACGGCACCAAGGAAATCGCCGGGCCCAAGCACAACCCGTGGATTGTCGCAGGCTGGAAGCGGCTCGGCGCGGCATGGTTCACCGATGATGAAACGCCCTGGTGCGGCCTGTTCGTGGCGCATTGCATCGAGGCGGCGGGCCTGCCTTTTCCCAAGCTGTTCCCGCGCGCGAAGGCCTGGGCGGATTGGGGGCAGCCCTGTTCGCCCACGGTCGGCGCGGTCGTCGTGTTCGGCCGGCAGGGCGGCGGTCACGTCGGGTTCCTGGTGGGGGAGAGCCCGCTCAATTACTACGTGCTGGGCGGCAACCAGGGGAACGCGGTCAACGTGACGCCGATCGCCAAGCACCGCATGATCGCAATCCGCTGGCCGGCCGAGGTCGGCAAGCCGCATCCCGGCCTGCCCAAGATGACCGGCGGCACCGTGTCGGGGAATGAGGCATGAGCAAGTGGCCGGCCTTCTGGCAAAAGTTCCTCTCGCCGCAAACGGCGCGCTTTGTTCTTGCGCTTCTGGCGCTGGGCTTCGCGGCCGTTGGTGCGTTCATCCTGCTGATGCCGACCAAAGGGCACGCGGATATCGGCGAGGCTGCGGTGTACGCCGTGGGCCAGCTGTTCGCGCTCGCGCTGATGGCCTTCGGCTATTACTTCGGGTCGACCGCGCGCCGCGACGAGCGCGACGCCGGCGCCCCCGATCCCGAACCTGATTTCAGTAAGGCCGAACAGGGGGACACCTTGCCATGATGTTCATTGCCACGTTGCTGGTCCGTTTCGGGTTATCTGATGCGATCGCCAAAAAATTGGCACCGCTTGCCGCCCTCGCCGCGGTCCTCGCAATCCTGGGGCTTCTGTGGGGCGCTGTGCAAGTGTGGGATCACTTCGATGATCGCGCCGCGATCGCGCAGGACAAGCTCGAGGGGAATAACGCGATGCTCGAGCAGCAGCTCGAGGCGGCGGCCGGCGCCGCGGCCGAGGCGCTGCGCAATGCCGAAACCAACCGTGACACCAAGGAGGCCCTTGAAAATGCGATCCATGAACCTGAGCCTGGCGATAGTGCTGATCCTGACGTGCGGCTTGCTTGTGAGCAGCTGCGGCTCGACGGCCAGGATACAACCGGCATTCCCGAGTGCGGCCGACGTTGAGGCAAGCCAAGAGGCGAAGCCCCGGCCGAGCGCGGCGATCGTCACAGATCCCGCGGCGCGCGCGCAATACCGTGTCGACGTCGAAAGCTGGGGCGACCGGGTGAGCGACGCGGCCGTGCGCATGTGCCGGCAGATGAACGCGCTGGGCGGGGAATTTGCTTGCGGCGAAACCAGCTCCGAGCGTATGGACCGCCTCGCGCCGGGCTAGTTCGTTGGAAGTTCCAACAGTCCCGCCGTTGGAAGGATTGCCCGAAGCGGCGTTTTTCTGGTGGTAAATCAGCCGGTTGCGGGTGTAGCTCAATGGTAGAGCAGAAGCTTCCCAAGCTTACG
>CAVXXQ010000008.1:0-172692 GCA_963765775.1 uncultured Alphaproteobacteria bacterium | reverse complement strand
TGGCTGGGGCGGAAGGATTCGAACCTTCGCATGCCGGTACCAAAAACCGGTGCCTTACCGCTTGGCTACGCCCCAGCAAGAGGGGCGCTCTATAACGGCTGAAACCGGGTTGTGAAGGGGGCGAAGCCACGTAATTTCGCGGCCTTCGCCCTGTGCTTCAGGCCGGTGGGCCAGCCTCCAGCCGCTTGCCTTCGAAATCGGCGGCGGAATGGCGTTCCTTGAGCTGCGTTTCGGGATCGCCCCATACCTTGTTGACGATCCGCCCGCGCTTGACCGCAGGCCTTGCGTTGATCTCACCGACCCAGCGCGCGACGTTCTTGTAGTCGCCAATCGACAGAAAAGTCTTGGCGTCGTTGTAGATGTTCCCTTCCACGAACGGCGCGAGCCAGGGGAAGTTGGCGATGTCGGCGAGGGAGTATTCCTCGCCGCCGAGGAAGCGGCTTTGGCCGAGGCGCTGGTCGGCGACGTCAAAGATGCGCTTGGTTTCCATCGCGTAGCGGTTGATGGGGTATTCGTACTTTTCGGGCGCATAGGCGTAGAAATGGCCGAAGCCGCCGCCCATGAACGGGCCGCTCGCTACCTGCCAGAACACCCAACTCAAAACCTCGGCGCGCTTCGCCGGATCGGTGGGCAGGAACATCCCGAACTTCTCGGCCAAGTGGACGATGATCGCGCCGCTCTCGAACACGCGGAACGGCGCCTCGCCGCTACGGTCAAGCAGGGCGGGGATCTTGGAATTGGGGTTCACGCCCACAAAGCCGCTGGTGAATTGCTCCCCATCGCCGATGTTGATCGTCCACGCGTCATACTCCGCGCCCGTGTGCCCGGCCTCGATCAGCTCTTCGAGCATGATCGTCGCCTTTACGCCGTTGGGCGTGGCGAGCGAGTAGAGCTGGAAGGGGTTCTCGCCAACGGGCAGGTCCTTCTCCTCGCGTGCGCCTGCAGTCGGGCGGTTGATGCTGGCGAAGCGCCCGCCCGAGACGGTGTCGGCGCTCCATACGGAGGGCGGGGTGTAGGTGGCGTCGGCCATGATGGTGGCTCCTATTGGGTGCTTCCCGCGACACTTGGGGTCTTGCCTGCGCGCGCGCAAGCACTGGCCTGAATCGAATGGCTTGGGCAGCATAAAGCAGGACTTGCGGCGCGCCTGCTATGAACCGCAAGGATTAGCCGCTAGAGGCTGATGTGAAAGCACCCGGAGCGCGCCAAGCACGATGAGCGAGACCTCGCACCCCTTCTTCGATTGCCACGAACACGGCTTCGTGCGCGTAGCGACAGCGACACCGGATGCGCGCACCGCCGATGTCGCGCGCAATACCGCGGGCGTGCTGGCAGAGGCGCGCAAGGCGCACGATGCGAACGTCGACCTCGTGGTCTATCCCGAACTGACGCTGTCCTCCTACGCGATCGATGATCTGATCCTCCAGAACGCGCTGCTCGAGCGGGTGGAGCAGGCGATTGCCGAGGTGGTCGCCGCGTCGGCCGATCTGCACCCTGTGCTGGTGCTGGGCGCTCCGCTGCGCCGGGGCGACAAGCTCTACAATTGCGCGGTGGTGGTCGCCCACGGCCAGATCCTTGGCGTGGTGCCCAAGAGCTTCCTGCCCAATTACCGCGAGTTCTATGAGAAGCGCTACTTCGCGCACGGACGCGGTTGCACCGACCTGTGGATCGGGGTGGCGGGCGAGGAAGTGCCGTTCGGCACCGACCTCGTCTTTGCCGCCGCGAACCTGCCGGGTTTCCGCTTCGGGGTCGAAATTTGCGAGGATTTCTGGGCGCCGATCCCGCCGGGGATGACCGCTGCGCTGGCAGGCGCGCTGATCCTGTGCAACCTCTCGGCCTCCCCCGTCACGATCGGCCGCGCGGATGACCGCCACCTGCACTGCCGCTCGTCTGCCAGCCGCGCGATTGCGGCCTACGTCTATTCAGCGAGCGGGCATGGCGAGAGCACCACCGACCTCGCGTGGGACGGGCAGGGCGTGGTCTACGAGATGAGCACGCTGCTTGCGCAATCCGAACGCTTCGACCGCAGCGGCGAGCTTACCATCGTCGACATCGATACCGAGCGCCTTGCGGCCGAACGCATGCGCAACCAGACCTTCGCCGACGCCGCCGAGTGGGCGGGGAACCCTGCGGACACCTACCGCCGGATCGTGTTCGAGCACGCCTACCCGCAAGGCGACATCGGCCTAGTGCGCCCGCTGGCGCGCTTCCCCTTCGTCCCCGACCGGCCCGAAAAGCTCGACGAGGACTGCTACGAGGCCTTCAACATCCAGGTCGATGCGCTGATGCGGCGGATCGAGTCGACCGGCGCCAAGTCGCTGATTATCGGCATTTCCGGCGGGCTCGACAGCACTCACGCGCTGATCGTCGCTGCGAAGGCCTGCGACCGGCTGGGCATGCCGCGCACGGCAATCCGCGGCTACACCATGCCCGGCTTCGGCACGTCGGACGGCACCAAGGCCAACGCGCACCGGCTTATGGCGGCGCTAGAAATCACCGCGGGTGAGATCGACATTCGCCCTGCTGCGACCAAGATGCTCGAGGATATCGGCCACCCGTTTGCAAAGGGCGAGCCGGTGCATGACGTGACCTTCGAGAACGTGCAGGCGGGCTTGCGCACCGATTACCTGTTCCGCCTCGCAGGGCAGAACAAGGGCTTTGTGGTCGGCACCGGCGACCTTTCCGAACTTGCGCTGGGCTGGTGCACCTACGGCGTGGGCGACCATATGAGCCACTACGGCGTCAACTCCGGCGTGCCCAAGACATTGATTCAATACCTCATTCGCTGGGTGATCGCGACGGGGCAGTTCACCGATGCTTGCGGCGATGTGCTGATGTCGGTGCTGGACACAGAGATCAGCCCCGAGCTGGTGCCACCGGGCGCGGACGGGCAGGTGCAGTCGACCGAGAGCCTTGTCGGGCCCTATGAACTCAATGACTTCTTCCTCCACCACGTGATCCGCTTCGGCCAGCGGCCCAGCAAGGTCGCGTTCCTCGCGTGGCACGCATGGAAGGACGCCACTGTAGGCATGTGGCCTGCGGGTTTCCCTGACAGCGGCAAAAATGCCTACGATCTTGCCACGATTGCAGGCTGGCTCGACAAGTTCTGCGCGCGGTTCTTCGGCTTTTCGCAGTTCAAGCGCTCGGCGCTGCCCAACGGGCCGAAGGTCTCCTCGGCGGGCGCTCTCAGCCCCCGGGGCGACTGGCGTGCGCCGTCCGATGCGGTCGCAAGCGTGTGGCGTGACGAGCTGCGTGACGGATTGCCGCACGACATTGCCAACGAGGTCTTCGGCCCGCCTGATCCGTAATGCCGAAAAGCCTGCCTCTTTCCGCGCTCGGCATCATGCTGTTCTGCAATGTCGCCTGGGCGATGAACATCGTGGTCAGCAAGATCGCGGTGAGCACCCTTGGCGTGCCGCCGCTGTTCTACACCGTGCTGCGTTCCGCGACGGTGGTGGCGGTGTTGTTCCCGCTGCTGCTGCGTGAGCGGCCCAAGCGGCTACCGCTGGTTCTCGCGATCGGCTTTGCGATCACCGGGGGGAGCTTCGGGCTGCAATTCGTAGGACTCCAGACCGCCAGCCCCTCGGCAGTGGGCGTGGTGAACCTATCGGGCGCGCCGCTGACGGTGTTGTTCGCGATCATCTTTCTGGGCGAGGAGGTGCGCTGGCGGCGCGGTCTCGGCATGGCGCTGGCGCTGGGCGGGGTGGCGCTGGCAATCGGTGCGCCTTCGGGGAATAATGATCCGGTCGGCCTCGGCTTTGCCTTTGCAGGCGTGTTCATCGGGGCCTTTGCCTCGGTGTTCGTCAAGCGGCTGGAGGTTGGCGCGGTGGCGCTTCAGGCGTGGGCGGGACTGGCCTCGCTGGGGGTCATGCTGCCGGGCACGTTGCTGCTGGAAAGCGGGCAAATTGAAGCAGTTACCGCCGATCCTTGGGGCGTCGTAGGCTGCGTATTGTTCGCCGGTGTGGTGGTATCGGTCGGCGCGCATTCGGCCTATTTCCGCCAGTTCCAGCGCTATGACGCAAACCTCATCGTGCCGCTCACCCTGCTCACCCCGCTGCTCACCATCGCGTTCGGAGCATGGCTGACCGGCGACGAGATCGGCTGGCCGCTGATCGTCGGCGGGGGGTTGGCGTTGGCCGGGGTGGCGATCATCGTCATCCGCCCGAGCCGCACGATCGAGAAGCCGCAGCTGACCCGGGAATCCTGAAATCCCCCCGAAGACCGGATGTTCCACGTGAAACACCCCCGCCAGCGCGTGCTGACGGGGGTCTAACAGGGGTCTAGAGGGTGTCAAACCGGGGTCTAACCGGGGTCTAACCGGGGTCTAAACCGTTCTGGACCGGGTCTGAAACCGTCACCCCGCGATGCGTTCGGCCGTTTCCTGCGCGGCGGCGATCTTCGCTTCGCCGTCGATGCCCATGATCCCGTCGGCCGCGACCATCTCCACATCGGTGATGCCGATGAAGCCGAGGAAGAAGGTCAGCCAGCGGGTCATGAAATCAAACTCCGCGCCCACCGGCGTCCCGCCGCTGGCGATGGCGAGATAGGCCTTCTTGCCGGTCAGCAGCCCCTCGGGGCCGGTCGCGGTGTAGCGGAAGGTGGTGCCGTTGCGGGCGACCAGATCGGCCCATGCCTTGAGCGTCGCGGGCGGGCCGAAGTTGTAGACCGGCGCGGCGATCACGATCGTGTCGGCGGCCTGCAACTCGGCGATCAGCGCGTCGGCATAGGCGGCAAGCTCGGCCTGCTCGGGCGTGCGGTCGGCGGCAGGGGTGAGGTGTGCAGCGAAACGCTCGGCGCTGACATAGGGTATGTCGTTGGCGGCGAGGTCACGGGTCACCACCGTCGCGCCCGAGTTGGCGGCGAGGCCTTCGACAAGGCGCTGACCGAGCCCGCGCGATACGCTTTCGGCGTCGCTGCGGATGCTGGCGGTGATGTAGAGAATGTTGCTCATGGTGGGGTTCCTTTCGGGGGTTGCGATTTCTTCCCCCTCCTCTTCAGAGGAGGGGCAGCGAGACTTGGTCGCGTCAGCGGCCTAGTCGCAGCGGGGTGGTGGCGGAGGCAAGCGCATTAGCTCGCTTCGCTTCGCCACCACCCCCCAACCCCCTCCTCTGAAGAGGAGGGGGTCTTTTTGGGCTCAAGCCGCGTCGACCAGCACGACCTCGCTGTCTTCGAGCGCGGTTATGGTGACGCTGCCGCGTTGCGTGATGGCGACACCGTCGCGGGCATTGGCCTCGACGTCCTCGATCCGCACCTTCCCGGTGGCAGGCACGAGGTAGAGGTGACGGTCGGCCGAGCGCGGCGTGTATGTGACGCTTTCGCCCGCCTTGATCGTCGCGCCGAGCACCCGCGCATCGGCGCGGATAGGCAAGGCGTCGTCGTCATTGGCGACCCCGCTGGCGAGGGCGACGAAGGCACCGCTGCGGTCATCCTTGGGGAACTGGCGTGCACCCCAGTCCGGCTGGCCGCCGCGGGCATCGGGGATGATCCAGATCTGGAAGATCCGGGTTTCCTCGTCCTCGAGGTTGAACTCCGAGTGGGTGACCCCGCTCCCGGCGCTCATCGCCTGCACGTCGCCCGCTTCGGTGCGGCCTTCGTTGCCCATGCTGTCGCGGTGCGTGATGGCGCCGCTGCGGACATAGGTGATGATCTCCATGTCGCTGTGCGGGTGGGCCGGGAAGCCGGACTTGGCCGCGATGGCATCGTCGTTCCAGACCCGCAGCGCGCCCCAGTGGACGCGCGCCGGATCGTGGTATCCGGCGAAGCTGAAGTGGTGGTGCGCATCGAGCCACCCGTGGTTGGCGGCACCCAGCGTGTTGAAGGGACGCAGTTCGATCATGGCGTGTCTCCTGTTTCGTTGGACCGGAGATAGGCGACGCGGAGTCTCCGCATAAGAGCGATAAAACTTGCCAAGATGTTCGGATTATCTGAACATGTCGCGATGAAACTCGGCGATCCCACGCTTGACCAACTGCGCATCTTCATCGCGGTGGTAGAACACGGCAGCTTCGGCGGCGCGGCCAAGGCGATGGGGCGGGCGGTTTCGGCGGTGTCTTACGGTATCGCCCAGCTGGAGGCGCAGCTCGGCCACACGCTGTTCGCACGCGAGGGCTCGCGCCGTCCGGTGCTCACCCCCGCAGGAGAAGGCCTGCTGGCCGAGGCGCGGCAAGCGGCCGACGCGGTCGATGCGCTGCTGGCGAAAGCGCGCTCGCTCCACGCCGGGCAGGAGCCGTCGCTGACGCTGGTGGTCGACGTGATGGTGCCGGGCGAGGTGACCGCCCATGTCCTCGGCGAGTTCCGGCGGATGTTCCCGACCTGCGCGCTGACCTTGCGGATCGAGGGGCTGGGCGCGGTCGCGGCCTGCGTGATCGACGGCGGATCGGACCTTGCCATCGGCGGCCCGGTGATCGGCGATCAGCCCGCGCTTGAACGCCAAGCCGTGGGCGAGATCGAGCTGATCCCGGTGGCGGCCCCCTCGCACCCGCTGGCGCAAGCCGACATCGCGCCGGGCGAGAGCCGCCGCCACCTGCAACTGGTGCTGACCGATCGTTCGCCGCTGACCGAGGGGCTGGAGTTTTCCGTGCTCAGCCCGCTGACGTGGCGGCTGGGGGACCTGGGCGCCAAGCACTCGCTGCTGCGCGAGGGCCTCGGCTGGGGCAACATGCCGCGCGCGATGGTGGCGGGCGATCTGGCGAGCGGTGCGCTGGTCGCGCTCGACCTGCCGGAAAAGCCCGGCGCGCATTATCCCCTCAACGCCCTGTGGCGCAGGGACACGCGATTGGGCCCGGCGGCAAGCTGGCTGGTCGATGCGTTTCGGGAGGGGTTGGGGGGAAACTAGCTACTGTTCTTCCCCGTCCCGGGCTTGACCCGGGACCCCGCTTTTTGGCCGTTCAGCAGCTGGACCCCGGATCAAGTCCGGGGCGGGGTTGCGCCGAACTGCACCGGCGCGTCGCCTTCCTGCCACGGCGCGAATTTGGGCATGATTGCGGCAAACAGGTCTGACCCGGCCAGCGCCTCCAACCAGCCTTGCACACGCGGCAAGGGCTGCTGCGCGAACCACGCCGGATCGATTGCGGCAAACTGGCGGATGAAGGGGACAATCGCGATATCGGCGAGGCCGCGGTTGGGGCCGCACAGATAGGGGGCGTGCTCCAGCCGCGCCTCAAATAGAGCAAGCAAGGCCAGCCCCGCCGCGCGGTGATCCGTGCCCTCTTCTTCATACCGGCCCGGATATTTCGCCCGGTCGAGATGATGCTTGAACGGCCCGTCGTTGATCGCAATCAGCGCGGGATCATCGCCGCCAAGCCAGCCTTCGGGATCATTCTGCGCCAGCGCCCAGCGCATGATCGCGAGACTTTCGTCGATCACGGTGCCATCGGCCAGCACCAGCACCGGCACGGTCGCTTTCGGAGAGGCGGCGATGAGTTCCGGCGGCTTGGCGGCCAGCTTCACTTCGCGCAACTCCACCGCGATCCCCGCCGCCCACAGCGCCATGCGCGCGCGGATCGCATAGGGGCAGCGGCGGAAGGAATAGAGGACGGGTAGGGCGCTCACGGTTGCGGAGGCGGCCGCACCGCACCCACGTGCAATTCGCCGCGCGCCTTGGCGAGGGCCTCCTGCCGCTGGCGCTCGGCATAACCGGCGCGTTGTTCGGGCGTGCGTTCGTGGATGCAGGCGGGGCAGCTCACCCCGTCCTCGTAGTCCGGATGGGCGAGCACTGCGTCGTCAAGCGGGCGGCGGCAGGCGCGGCATAGCTGGAAGGTGCCTTGCTCGAGGCCGTGGCGCACCGTGACGCGTTCATCGAAGACGAAGCATTCGCCCTGCCACAGGCTTTGGTCTTCAGGCACCTGTTCGAGATATTTCAGGATGCCGCCTTTGAGGTGATAGACCTCCTCGATCCCCTCGGCCCGCAGGAAGCTGGTCGATTTCTCGCAGCGGATGCCGCCGGTGCAGAACATCGCGACCTTTGTTTTGCCTTCGAGCAATTGGTCGCGATGTTCGCGGAACCATGCGGGGAAGTCGCGGAAGGATGGCGTTGCGGGATCGACCGCACCTGCAAAGGTGCCCACCGCGACCTCGTAATCGTTGCGGGTGTCGATCACGAGTGTGTCGGGATCGGCGATCAGCGCGTTCCAGTCGTGCGGGTCGACATAGTGGCCGACGGCGAGCGTGGGATCGATGTCGGGCTCGCCCATGGTGACGATCTCGCGCTTCACGCGCACCTTCATGCGGTGGAAGGGCATGGCCGGGGCCGAGGAGAACTTCACTTCGAGGTCTTCACAACCGGGCAGGGCGCGGCTCGCGGCGAGCACCGTCTCCAGCCCTTGCGGCGAACCTGCAATCGTCCCGTTGATCCCCTCGTGCGCGAGCAGCAGCGTGCCCTTGATGCCATGCGCCTCGCAGGCGGCGAGCAGCGGCGCTCGTAAGGCCTCGGGGTCAGGGAAGGCCGCGAACTTGTAGAGCGCGGCGACTTGGATGGGAGCGAGTGTCATTCCTGCAACTTTTTGGACGCGCTTGCGGAAGCGCCCGGACATGCGGACTTGGCGATCGAAAGCGCAAGCCCGCGCTTCTCCAATGCAATTGGGCCGCCGATCTCACAGCCTTCCAGCCATTTGCCCGGTCCGCCGAACCTGAACTCCCGCTTTGATCCGTCGTTCAGTCGCACAAAGACGGATTTGGTGTCGCCGGGTTGATAGCGCCGATCCACGTTCACGCCCGTGCCGAGATATGTGGCTGAGATGATCTCCGGGGTCTGCGCGCGAACATATTCCCTTCGGCCGACCAACCAATGCTGGAAAACGGCGAAAAACGCTGCCGTGCCGAGGAACGCCGCAACCACCGCGACCCAGCCCCGGCGCCACAAGGGCGGGCGGAAGGGATCGGCCATAGTCCTAAACCCGCATCAACCAACCATGCGTGTCGGCGATGTGGCCGTTCTGGATGCCGACCAGCCGCTCGCGCATCTTGGCGGTCATCTGGCCGATGCCGCCTGCGCCGATCTGGAACTCGCCCTCGGGTGAGGCGACGGTGCCCACCGGCGTCACGACCGCCGCAGTGCCGCATGCCATCGTTTCGAGCAGCAGGCCGCTTGTCGCTTCCTCGCGCCACTGGTCGATCGAGTAGGGCTCCTCGCGCACGTCGAGGCCCTCCTCGCGCAGCATCGCGATCAGGCTGTCGCGGGTGATGCCGGGGAGGATCGTGCCGGTCAACGGGGGGGTGATGACAGAGCCGTCCGAGCGGACGAAGAACAGGTTCATGCCGCCCAGCTCCTCGACCCATTTGTGCTCGGTCGCATCGAGGAACACCACCTGGTCGCAGCCCTTGGCTGTCGCTTCGGCCTGCGGGACCAGCGACGCGGCGTAGTTGCCGCCGGTCTTGGCCGCGCCGGTGCCGCCGGGCGCTGCGCGGGTATAACCTTGCGCGACCCAGATCTTCACCGGGTTCACGCCCTTCTTGAAGTAGTTTCCGGCCGCGCTGAGGATCACGACGAACTTGTATTGCCGCGCGGGCCGCACGCCGAGGAAGGCTTCGGACGCGAACATGAAGGGGCGGATATAGAGCGATCCGCCGGCAATCGGCGGGAGCCACGCGGCGTCGGTGCGGACCGCCTCGCGCACGGCGGCGAGGAACAGGTCTTCGGGGATCTCGGGCATCGCCATGCGCCGCGCGCTGTCGTTGAAGCGGCGGGCGTTGGCCTCGGGCCGGAACAGCGCGATGCCGCCATCGGCATGGGCATAGGCCTTCATGCCCTCGAAGATTTCCTGCGCGTAGTGCAGCACGCTTGCCGCCGGATCGAGCGCGATGGGCTGGCGCGGGCCGATCGTCGGGGTCTGCCACCCGCCGAGCGCCTCGTCGTAATCGATGACGACCATGTGATCGGTGAACACCGTCCCGAACCCGGGATCGGCGATCAACGCATCGCGGGCGGCATCGGGCGTGGGCGAGGGGTGGGGCAGGCGGGTAAAGTGCATCTTTTGCGCCTAATCCTGCGCGGCAAAGAGAGCAAGATCAGTGTTAGGGCGATCCTAACAACGCCGCCTTGGCACACCAGCTCGGTCGCATAGCGACCGCAAGGCCGACCGGCCGCCCGCAGCGACGCGCCCGCAGGGCGTGTGAGCGAGGAAATCGCAGCCCGGAGGGGCTGCGGAACACACAAATGAAAAGGGCAGCTTCGCCCGTCGGGAAGCTGCCCTCAACATGGTCAGCGGCCGGAAGCGCCGCTCACGAAGCCTTACTTGGCAAGAGGATTACCGAGTATGCTCCGTAGGGATCTTCACCGACCTCGCTACTGAACCATGAGACATCGGATCACCTCCTTTCAAGCTTGTGAATAGACCCCGCCGTTTCACCGGGGGCCGAGAGCCGCGCGCGCCGCTGGCCTCGGAGTGCAGTGTGAATCATGGCAGGCCCTTCGACAAGCCTTGAATATATCTTTTTCCGCGTCATAATCTCACCTCGCCGCGAGCTGCGGGACAGGACGCGCCTGAGGGAAACCTCGGGCGTTTTTGTTTTGCGGGGCAGGCTGTGGACAGGCTGGGGGCAAGCCTGTGGATATTAATGTATAGAATTGGGTGCTTCGTGTCTGCGTCCGTGCCTCCGCGCGGAGGTGTGTCGCCTGCGGCAACACAGCTTCGCTTCCCTCGGTGCTGTTTCAAGCCTTGCAGGCTTGAGCACCTGCGGGGCGGCCGCGTGGCCTTGCAGACCCTTGCTGGTCCGATATTCGTGCGGACAGTCACTGGAATCGGGCCACAGGCCCGCGAGCGCACGCGCGCGACCCGCAGGCGCTCTGCCGCGCAGCGGCAGAAACAGCGCCGAGGACGAACCCGCGGAGGCGGGTTCGCAGCACAATCAGCGACAATCCTCGATCACCCGGCTGACCTCGGCGTGGCTTGGGAGGATGAGCGGGGCCTCGCCTTCGACCTCGACCGCAAAGCGCCCCTTGGAGAGCGCCATCGCGTCGAGCAGCGGATCGGCGGCTGGCAGGGTTACTGCGATGATCGCCGGGGTGGCTTGCCGCGCCATGATGGTGCGCTGCGCGGTCTCGGCGCGGATCGTCATCGCCAGATTGGGCTTGGCGGGCCTGCCGGTCCGCGAAAACAGGATCTCAGGGCCATTCGGCTGCGTCACGCAGGTGAGGCTGAAATAGAACCGGTCGTCAGGATCGGAGAACAGTGCGCGCTTGCCCGCGCCCGCGCCGAAATCCTGATACCGCCACGCGCCCGGCGTCAGCGCACCATCCATCCAGCCCGTGTTCGGTTGCGGCGCGGGCGCGCGGGGCGCGGGCCGGGGGACTGCAGGTGTTGGCCGGGCGGCAGGCGCAGCGGGGGCGGTGCGCGGGGCCTCGGCGGCAGGGACGCAGGCGGCCAGCGTCAGCGACGCTGCCAGAGCCAAGGGGAGAGCGGGTAGGAGAGCAGCTTTCATGCCTGCACTTTGCGCGCTAGGAGCGGGTCTTGTCCATGCCCGACCATCCTTCTCGCCCCGCAAAAGCGCCAAAGCGCCGCGTCGATCAGCTGCTGGTCGAGCGCGGTCTGGCCGAAAGCCGCGCCCGCGCGCAGGCGCTGGTGATGGCGGGGCTGGTGTTCGTGGGCGAAACCAAGATCGACAAGCCGGGGCATCAAGTGGCGGAGGACACCGCGCTGGACGTGCGCGGGCGCGATCATCCCTGGGTGAGCCGTGGGGGGATCAAGCTGGCGCATGCCATCGACCACTTCGGGCTTGATCCGGCGGGCGTGACCGCGATGGATATCGGCTCGTCCACCGGCGGCTTTACCGATGTGCTGCTGTCCAAGGGCGCGGATCACGTGTTCGCGGTCGACAGCGGGACGAACCAGCTCGCGTGGCGCCTGCGCGAAGACCCGCGCGTCACCGTGCTGGAGCAGACCAGCGCCCGCATCCTGACGCCCGATCTCATCGATCGCCCCTGCAATTGGGTGGTGTGCGACGCGAGCTTCATCAGCCTGTCGAAAGTGCTCGACGTGCCGCTCAAACTGGCGGCGCCGCAATGCCAGTTGGTCGCGCTCATCAAGCCGCAGTTCGAAGTCGGGCGCGAGGAAGTGGGCAAGGGCGGCGTGGTCCGCGATCCTGCGCTGCACGCGCGGGTCTGCGCGGAGGCGCAGCTATGGCTCGAAGGGCTGGGTTGGGATATACAGGGGATCGCGACCAGCCCGATCACCGGGCCGCAGGGTAATGTCGAATTCCTGATCAGCGCCCGCCGCACCACTTTGGGGGAATACACATGACGAAGAACAAGGGTCTGATGATTGTTGCGCTGATCGCCGTTGCGCTGGGAGCCGCGGTCGCGCTGGGCGTTCTGGGCTAGGCGCTCTCGGTCAGAAATCGCCGAACGCTGACGCACAAAAGAAAAGACCGGCAGCAACCCAAGGTTGCCACCGGTCTTAATCTTTCCCTGTCCCGAGCAAGCCCGGGGCCGGTAATCCCGGGAGCCTGACGGCCCCCAAGGAATTACATGGCGGGGGTTTCGGTCGCAGCCGGGGTTTCGACGGCCATCGCGTCAGCAGCCGGGGTTTCGGTCGCCATCGGGGTTTCAACAGCCATTGCTTCTTCGGTCACGGCGGTGGTGTCGGCTTCGGTGGCGGCGGTTTCAGCCGGCTTCGAGCAAGCGGCGGTGGCGAGAGCGAGACCAGCGACGGCGACGAGAGCGATCTTCTTCATGGTTATATTCCCTTTGACCCTCGCGGGCCGATAATGAGCAAAAGCGCGTTATTTGATCTCCCCGCCGGCAACGCGCTTTTCGAATCACGGCAGGAATAAGGCAGTCTCTAGCAGAGGTTTTCGGGATGCGGAAAGGGGAATGTGACGCTGTGCCCCATTTATACCACATTTTTTTCGTTCGCCCTCGGGAGACAGTCGGGTCCAGGCGTGCGTCAAAGCGGGGCAAGCGGGCTCGCCATGTTGGCGCGGCGTCGCGGCTCTGTTATCCGCATACTCCGTAAACCCGCCCGGAGAGCCCATGAACGTCCTTGCTTCCCCCCAACAGCTGCGCGCCAGTTTCCTGCGCTGGGCGCTGTTCATGGTGCCGCTGATCCTGCTGGTGGGCTTTGCCGCCGGTCAATTGGGCGGGCCGAACACGCCGTGGTTCGCAGGGTTGGTCAAGCCCGCGATCTATCCGCCGCCGGTCGTGTTCGGGATCGTGTGGAGCATCCTGTTCGTCATGATCGGCCTTGCGCTGGCAATGGTGGCGAGCGCCTGGGGCGCGGCGGGACGCGGGGTGGCTTTGGTGGGTTTCGCGATCCACTTCATCGTCACCCAGAGCTGGACGGCGGTGTTTTTCGGGATGCAGGACATGACTGCCGCGCTGATGATCCTCGGCTTCGGGGTCGTCAGCCTCGCGGTCGCAATTCTGCTGGTGTACCGCGTCCGGCGCGGGGCGGCGGCGCTGCTGGTGCCTTATTTCGCGTGGCTGTGCTTTGCGAGCGCGCTCAACTACCAGTTCATCACCGCCAACCCCGACGGCGGCGCGCGCGGCGCAAGCGGCGCTGAAACGCGGATCGAGCTGTAAGCCTTCCAAGCAGGCGGATCGCGATGATCGGACGGCGCAAGCCGTCCGCAAGGCCGACCGGCCGCCCGCAGCGATGCTGCCTGAAAGGCAGCGTGAGCGAGGAGGATGCTTGCACTTCAGGGCAAGCATCCCCAAAAAGAAATCATGCAAAGCCAGAACCCGATCATCGCCGACCTCGTCAAACTCGCCAACAGCGCCGCCGGAACTATGGCGGGCATGACCCGCGAAGCCCGCGAAGGCGCGCGTGAACGCATGCGCGAAGCGTTTGGCGGCATCGACTTCGTGAGCCGCGAGGAATTCGAGACCGTCAAGCTGATGGCCCAGAAAGCCCGCGAACAGGCCGACGCCCTCGAAGCGCGCGTGGCTGCGCTGGAAGCGAAATCCAAGAAGTAACCCGGCTGCGCAGGCCATGAACCTGCGCGCCTCGGCCATTGTGCTTTCCTCTCGCCACCAGGGCGAGACCGGGGCGATTGCGCGGCTCCTTACCCATGAGCACGGCCTGATCGCCGCCTATGTGGCGGGCGGGCGCGGGCGGCAGATGCGCGCTGTGATGGTGCCGGGGAACCGCGTCGCGCTCGAACTCACGGTCCGTTCCGCCAATCAGCTGCCGTTCGCCCGCCTCGAACTCGAACGCTCGCTCGGCGCGTTGATGACCGAGCCGCTGCCGGCGGCCGCGATCCAGTGGTCCTGCGCGCTCACCGCCACTGCGCTGCCCGAGCGTCAGGCCTACGCCGCGTTGCATCAGGCGCTGGCAGCGCTGCTCGACGCCATTGCCGCCGCCCCCTCGGCGCGCGGGTGGGTGAGCGGGCTGATCGGTTACGAGACACTGCTGCTCAGCGAACTCGGCTATGGCGGCGCGCGGCCTCCCGCGACCACCGACTGGGACGGACAGCTTGCGGCGCTGGCCGTGCTGGAACGCCAGCTTTTGCACTACCTGCTTGCAGGGCACAAAAGCGATGTTATGGGCGCGAGGCGTCTGCTGACCGAGCGGTTGGCGCGCATGGGGTGAAAGACGTTAAAGCCATGAAGATCGCAGTCCTGCCCGGCGACGGGATCGGCCCCGAGGTCACGGCCGAGGCGGTCGCGGTGCTCGAAAGCCTCGCCCTGCCGGGTTTGACACTGTTCACCGGCGATGTCGGCGGCGCGGCCTATCACCGCCACGGCCATCCGCTTCCCGAAGAGACTTTGACGATGGCCCGCGCGGCCGATGCGATCCTGTTCGGCGCGGTGGGCGATCCGACCTGCGACGCGCTGGAACGCCATCTGCGGCCCGAACAGGCCATTCTCGGCCTGAGGAAGCACCTCGGCCTCTTCGCCAACCTGCGGCCAGCACGCGTGTTCGCGGGGCTGGAGCACCTCTCGCCCCTACGCGCCGATATTGCTGCGGGCCTTGACATGCTGATCGTGCGCGAGCTGACCGGCGACGTCTATTTCGGCGCCAAGGGCCAGCGCGTGACCGACGCGGGCGAGCGCGAGGGGTGGGACGCGATGTCCTATGCGGAAAGCGAAGTGCGCCGCATCGCCCATGTCGCCTTCCGCGCGGCGGATGCTGCGGGCCTGCCGCTTACCAGCGTCGACAAGGCCAATGTGCTCGAAACCAGCCAGCTGTGGCGCGACGTGGTGCTGGAAGTGGCAGCGGATTACCCCGGCGTGACGCTCGACCACATGTATGTCGACAATGCCGCGATGCAGGTGGTGAGCCACCCCGAACGCTTCGGCGTGGTGCTGACCGGCAATCTGTTCGGGGACATTCTCTCCGACCTCGCCAGCGCCGCTGTCGGCTCCATCGGGCTGCTGCCGAGCGCCTCGCTGGGCGAGCGCGCAACCGACCACGGCACCTTTGGCCTCTATGAACCCATCCACGGTTCTGCGCCCGACATTGCCGGGCAGGGCAAGGCCAATCCGATGGCCACGATCCTGTCGGCGGCGATGATGCTGCGTCACTCCTTCGGGCGAGACGAAGACGCCGCGCGGATCGAGGCGGCGGTGGCCAAGACGCTTGGCGACGGCATCCTCGGCGGCGATCTGGGCGGGAGCCACGGCACGGCAGCGATCGGCGCTGCGGTGCGCGAGCGGCTTTGAGGGACTGTCGCCGCCCCTGCGCTGGCAGAAGCCGATTAAGGTTAGCGGAAGTTAAACGACTTGAGAGCTAGGGCGGGAACCCTATGAAGCCCGATCTCAATGCCGCAGCTCTTATCTCGGCCCCTGCCTGCGCAGGGGCGACGATGAAAATGGAAGCCTCTGTGACCCTCGACCTCGCGATCATCCTCCCCACGCTGAACGAGCGCGGCAATCTCGGCCCGCTGGTCGAGCGGATCGACCGCGCGATCGGCACGGCGGCGGCGTGGGAAGTGATCATCGTCGATGACAACAGCAAGGACGGCACGGCGGACGAAGCGCGCGCCCTCGCGCTTGCCGACAGCCGCGTGCGGGTTATCCAGCGCATCGGCCGGCGAGGGCTGGCGAGTGCGGCCATCGAAGGCTTCTGCGCCACCGCCGCGCCGTTCGTGGCGGTGATGGACGCCGACCACCAGCACGATCCCGCGTTGCTTCCCGGAATGCTCGCCGCGCTGAAATCCGGCGAGGCCGAGATCTGCGTCGCCAGCCGCTTTGCCGAAGGGGCAAGTACCGCCGAATGGGCTGCGCCCGAGCGCGAGAAGCTTTCGACCATCGCCAACGCGCTGGCCCGCAAGATCACCGGCGTCGAACTCAGCGATCCGATGAGCGGCTATTTCATGCTGCCCGCCGTCACCGCCCGCGCGCTGGTGCCGCGCCTGTCGGGCATCGGTTTCAAGATTCTGCTCGACCTGCTCGCCACCACCGAGGTGCCGATGCGGGTCAAGGAATTCCCCCTCAATTTCGCGGCCCGCCGCGAAGGAGAAAGCAAGCTGGACCGCGCTATTTTGTTCGATTTCCTCGCCGGGCTTTATGACAAGAGCCTGGGGCGGGTGATCCCGACCCGCTTCGCCTTGTTTGGCACCGTCGGCGCGATGGGCGTGCTGGTGCACTTCCTGGTGCTCACCAGCCTGTTGTTCCTTGTCGGCCACCACTTCACGCTGGCGCAGACGGGTGCTGTGCTGGTGGCGATGAGCTTCAACTTCTGGCTCAACAACTACCTCACCTACCGCGACAAGCGGCTGGTGGGCGCGGTGGCCTTGCTGCGCGGCTGGCTGGGCTTCATCGCCACCTGCGCCATCGGCGGCTTTGCCAATGTTGCGATCGCCTCGTTCCTCGAAGGCAAGGGCGTGTTCTGGGTGCTCGCCGCGCTGGCGGGGATCGTGGTCGGGTCGGTGTGGAACTACGCCCTGTCGAGCCGCTTCGTGTGGGGTAGGTTCTAACTTTTCGTCATTGCGAGCGGAGCGAAGCAATCCATGGACCGACAGAGGCATTTCCAGCCAGCGGTCTACATTGTCGCGAACCACAAGAACGGCACGCTCTACACCGGCGTCACGTCCGACCTGCCGCAGCGCGCGTGGCAGCACCGCGAGGGCAGCGTGGATGGCTTTACCAAGAAGCACGGCTGCAAGCGGCTCGTCTGGCATGAGCTTCACGCGACGATGGAGCATGCCATTGCTCGCGAGAAGCAGATCAAGGGCGGATCGCGCAGCAAGAAAATCGCACTGATTGAGGCGGCCAACCCCGAATGGCGCGACCTGTTCTTCGAGCTGAACGGTTAGGCGATGGATTGCTTCGCTTCGCTCGCAATGACGAAGATAAGCGGAACTATTTCCACCCCTCCAGCCACGTCCAGACCAGATAGCTGTTCTGTCGCGCCAGCGGGAGCGCGGCGATGATCGGGAAGAACCACGCGAACATCGCTGCCGACGCCGCAGGGAAGCCCCAGCTGAGCCACTTGCCCCGGGGCAGGCGCCTCAGATCGCTGCACGTCAGTGCTAACCCCGCGAGCAGGAAGATGCTCGGGACAAGGTAGTGGTAGTAGAACTGCACCGGCTTGGGCGCGATCACCCACAGGCCAAGGCTCACGCCGTAGCCGATCACCGCCCCCAGCCGCGCCCAATCACGCACCCACATTCCGCGAACAAGGCACCACGCCAGCGCCGGCAAGCCGATCAGCATCGTCAGCGGATTGCCGATCAGCAGCACCCCGCGCTGCACGCCATCGACCGGCTCGTAGAGATACCAGATGCCGCGCAGGTTCAGCAGCCATTGCTGCCAGGTGCTCATGTAGCGGTGCGGAGTCACAAGCTGGCTTTGCAGCTTGAAGATCTCCTGATGCAGCCCGATCAAGCCCTTTGCGGCGAGCGGCGAGGGGTGCAGGGGCTCGGCCAGCCAGTAGCCGGGAACGAAGGTCGCGGCGTAGACCACCAGCGGCACGATCCCGAGCCACACGAAGGCCTCGACCAGCGTCACCCCCGGCACCGGCGCGCCGCGGCGGCTGAAGAACAACCGGCGGCGGCCAGCAAAGGCGCGGCCGATGAAGAACGCGATCCCCGGCACCATCGCCAGCGGAATGGCGTTCCACTTCGCCCCCAGCGCGCACCCGATCGCGATGCCGGTCAGCGCAAGACGCCTACGCCCTGTCTCGGGCTGGGCGCACGCGGCGGCGAACTGCCATGCGGCGACCGCAAGGGCGGCCACCATGACGATGTCGAGCATCGCGATGCGGGTGTGGATGAACAGCGTGAACCCGGTCGCCAGCAGCACGCCGAACGCCATCGTGGCGAAGCGGTCCATGCTCGCGTGCCACATCGCGCGAAGGGCCGCGAAATAGGCCAGCACCCCGCACAGCCACGGCACAATCCGCCAGCCGAGCGGATTGTCGCCGAACGCCCACATGCCGAGCGCGATCAGCTCCTTGGCGAGCAGCGGATGCTCGCGGTTGCGATAGGTGCCCGCGCCGGTCTCGAACAGCGACAGGATCTCGCGCGCGGCGGGGATGTAGTGGACCTCGTCGAAATAGAGGATCGACGGCGTCGCCAGCCGCCAGCCGGTCAGCAGCGCATAGAGCCCGGTGAGCGCCGCCACCCACACCAGCGGATCGCGCGGGCGGTGCGGCGGGTGTGCGGCGGGAAGGGGGGAAGCGTGCGCCTCGGTCATGGCTGGCCCGCGATTAGGCGGGGCCAGCCTTGGCCGCAAGCCACATCATGCCGCTTTTTCGGCGCTTTGCGTCTGCTCGAGCCAGAACAGCCGCGCGCACATCGCGAGGAGGCCGATGCTGGCAGTCGCCAGGATGAACAACACCCACGGCGCAAGGCTCATCCCCGCCGCCCGCGCGCGGGGCAGGATCAGGAACACTGCGACCGAGAGCGAGAACAGCAGGTCATACCACACCTGCACGCCCCACAGGTTGGTGGTGTGGTTGAGCACCACCGGGAGCAGGCCCTCGGTCGCGATGGTGACGGCGGAGAAAGCGGCGAACCCGGCGGACAGCGCTCCAGCCAGAACGGCGTTGCCCGGCGCGCCGGGGCGCAGGGCGATGAAGCCGATGGCGGCCACGGCGAACACCAGTCCGGCGGCCGCAAGAGCGAGGAAGGGGGTAAGGGTCTCGGGCACGGGGGTCTCCAATTCTACGAATCTGTAGCGAGTGCTACATCAGCTTGTAGCGCGGTGTTGCGACCGCTACAAGGCTGCATGAGCTTAGCGCCCAAAAAGCCCGCCATGTCGAAGGAGACCTTGCTCCCGCCGATGATGGCGCATGTGCTGGCGCAAGGGCTGGGGCAGGCGAGCCTGCGGCCGCTCGCCAAGGCGGCGGGCACGTCGGACCGGATGCTGATCTACCATTTCGGCACCAAGGAGGCGCTGCTTACCGATCTGCTCGCCCATATCGCCGGGGTCTATGCCGCGCTGCTTGATGCCGCGATCGCCGGGAGCGCACGGCCTGCGACGCGCGAGGCGCTGCTGGGCCGCATCCTCGCGCAAAACGGCGATCCGGCGATGCAGCCTTTTGCGATGCTGTGGTGGGAAATTGTCGGCGGCGCGGCGCGGGACCTGCCCGGTTTTCGCCCCGCAGCGCAGGCGATGGTGGGCAAGCTTCTCGGCTGGCTGGAGGCGCAGATGCCCGCGGGCGATCCCGATCCGGCAGGGGGCGCGCGGTTCCTGCTTACGGTGATCGAGGGCACGCTGATGCTCGCCGCGGTCGGCCACGGGGATACGGCGCAACAAGGCCTGCTTGCGGGCGGGCTTCTCGCAACGTAGAGACCGCGCCCATGAAAAAGACCACCGGCATGGACCGCGCCGCCACGGCAAACTGGCGCCCCGCAACCCGCGCGCTGCGCGGCGGCACCTGGCGTTCCGAACATGGCGAGACCAGCGAGGCGCTGTTCCTCACCTCGGGCTACACCTACGACGACGCCCAGACCGTCGCCGACCGCTTTGCGGGCACGGCGCAGGGCATGACCTATTCGCGCCTGCAGAACCCCACGGTCGCGATGCTTGAAGAACGCATCGCGCTGCTGGAAGGGGCCGAGGCGTGCCGCGCGCAGGCGAGCGGGATGGCGGCGATGACCACCGCGCTATTGTGCCAGCTATCCGCCGGTGACCACGTCGTCGCCGCGCGCGCCGCCTTCGGCAGCTGCCGCTGGCTGGTCGATAACCTGCTGCCCAAGTTCGGCATCGAAACCACCGTGATCGACAGCGCCGACAACGCCGCGTGGGAGCCTGCGATCCGGCCCAACACCAAGGTGTTCTTCTTCGAGAGCCCGGCCAACCCCACGCTCGATATCGTCGACATGGCCTATGTCTGCGGCCTTGCGAAGGCGCACGGGATCACCTCTGTGGTCGACAACGCCTTCGCCTCGCCGGTGCTGCAACGCCCGATGGAATTCGGCGCGGATGTCGTCGCTTACTCGGCGACCAAGCTGATGGACGGGCAGGGCCGCGTGCTCGCCGGGGCCGTCTGCGGGTCCAAGCAATGGATCGACGAGGTGCTGATGCCCTTCCAGCGCAACACCGGCCCCAACATCGCCGCCTTCAACGCCTGGGTGGTGATGAAGGGGCTGGAGACGCTCCCCTTGCGCGCCTTCAAGCAGTCCGAACAGGCCGTGACGCTGGGCCAGTTCCTCGAACCGCGCGTCACCAAGGCGGGCGGACACCTGCTCCACCCCGGCCTGCCGAGCCACCCGCGCCACAATCTCGCACTGGCCCAGATGGACGCCACGGGGCCGATCTTCGCGCTCGACGTGGGCACGCGGGCCAAGGCCTTCGCGATCCTCGATGCATTGAAGCTCGTCGATATCTCGAACAATATCGGCGACGCCCGATCACTGATGTGCCACCCGGCCTCCAGCACGCACGCCGGCATGACCGAGGAAGGCCGCGCGGAAATGGGCGTGACCGAAGGCCTGCTGCGTCTCAATGTCGGGCTTGAGGATATGGCCGATCTCACCGAGGACATGGACCAGGCGCTCGCAGCGGCTGGCATCTGAGGATTCCATCGCATGACCAAGCGCGTTGAACTTGTCTTCGATTTCGTCAGCCCCAACGCCTACCTGATCTGGTGGCCGCTGCGCGAGCTTGTCGACCGCTACGAGGCCGGGCTGTCGGTTATCCCGGTGTTTCTGGGCGGGATGCACAAGCTGACCGGCAACGCCCCGCCGATGCTGCGCGATGCCGAGGTGAAGGGCAAGAATGCCTATTCCATGCTCGAGATGAATCGCTTCATCACCAAGCATGCGCTGTCGAAGTACCGGATGCACCCGGCCTTCCCGTTCAATTCGATCCTCCTCCAGCGGATGCTGTTCGCCGCCGATCAGGATGGGCGCGGGGTCCAGTTTGCCGACGCGATGCTGCGCGCCATCTGGGAGGAGGGGATCGACGTCACCTCGCCCGAGGCAGTCGGCGCGGCGGTGGCTGCGGCGGGCTTTGACGCTGCCGACCTATTCGCCCGCGCGCAGAGCGACGCGGTGAAACAGGGCCTTGTCGCCAACACCGACGCGGCAGTGGCGCGCGGCGCCTTCGGCATCCCGACGATGTTTGTGGGTGACGAAATGTTCTTCGGCAAAGAACGCCTCGGCCAGATCGAGGACCTGCTGGCGAAGGGGTGAGGGCGGGCTGCGGCAGCTTTCGGGTGTGTGCGAAGCCGGGGCTGATGGCCGGAAGTGGGTGGTTAGCGGAAGGGCGGCTTTCGCTGATGGTTTAGGGTATCGCGCAGCAAAGCGGGATTCGCCCAAGTCGCGACGCTTTGCCTCTCAGTGCTCGCACAGGTTCTTGATGGCTTCAGCCTTCCACCCGGAAAATCACCATTTGCAAAAAATCTTGCGGGCCTTCGTACCGTGGCCGGACCAAAATTTTCCCATCTGGTGAATCCGCAACTGGCGGTAAGGCGTAAGCCCGCTTGGCAAGCATACAGGAATTTGTGTCGAGAGCCGGCGAGCCACTTGAAGTGGCAATCGCACAGTTTTTGAAATCGCCATTTCGCTTCAGCTTTATGCGAACGACTGTGATCCTTTGCCGGTCGGAAGGTTGCGCTGTCGCTTCGCCAGTCGTGAACGTGACCGACGCTGCACTATCTGGGCTTCGGTAGGCAATCACAACTATTTGTTCCGGAGAGTAAGGCGTTGCCGCCTGCAACGCCAAGCTGATGAGGACAGTTGAGAGCATTGCGAGCACGATTTCCTCCAAAGTTTGATCATTTTTTCGAAATTGCCAACCGCACGCGGCAGTAAAATTAAAATAACTTACACATTCCTGCGCTTTACTGGAACCTCATTTCGACCTGCCGCCTGCTGCAGACATGCGAGCTACTCGCCGGAAAGTGCTGTGAGCCGCTTTGAAGCTTCGGGTAGGCCGTAGTCATATGGTTGCGAGACAGGCACGACGGTGGCGGGGGCGTTGCCAACACCAGGCGCATAAACAAACATCGGTCCACCTGTCGTAGCTGCCGCTACACGATAAAGAGCACGAGCCTTGTCGAGATCGCGGGGCACCCCTTGCCCTTCCTCGAAACGGATACCCAACTCGAGAGCGGCGTGCTTGTCGTTCCTCCAAGCCAGTGCCGCCAGTTGCGAAACGGGCAGCAGATTGCACGAAACCATTTTCAGAGCACCAGCGGTTGTCACCCAAGGGCAACGGGGCACGGATCGCAAGCATTCGCCGCCGGGCAAAGTGATGACAAATCTCTCGCCGGTTTCTGAACCAACCACGCTCGCTTTGCACGCGGCCAATTGCGTGTCGATCGCACCATCGATCTGCGCATGATAATCGCTCGGAACCGGGATGTTAGTCGGGATCCCGAGATAGGTTTTGGGCAGCGCGCAACCTTGTAGCCAGACGATAGTGGCAACCACAATCAATCCTCGCAGGTTCATTGCAAATCTCCACAAACAGGCAGGCCTACTGGGCGAAGCCGGGATCACTACAGAACGAAAAGCACATCTTAAGCGGTGACCAAGCCGGACGTCGTGCTGTGATCGGAAACGTGGCGTTAATCAGAACTGTAACCGCGCGGCCCAATGCGGTCTTTGTCGTTGGCCATAATGCAATAGCCCAATATCCAGGCCAGCGCCGTGAAGCCGCCGAACCAAGCTCCTAAACCACCCGGGACTCCGAAAAGGGCATTGCTTGGGGCACCCAAGGCCAGCCAGCCCGCGATTGTGCCCGAAGCTAAGACTCCGGTGAGCGCGATGAGCGGCGGCCAGCCAAGAATATATCGAAAAGTGTAAAACGCAGGAACGAGCACAAACAGACTGCCGGCCAGAGTGAAAGGCAGGGGCAATCCCAATCCACCTAATGCGCTCGAGGGGTTAGTGAAGCTGAAGCATGCCAGCATCGGTCCCACGACACCGGCAAATCCTGTGATAGCCATCGTCTTTCCAGCGCCAAGCATATCGAGATGATGCTTGATCAGCGTAGTACTTGCAACGGGTTTCTGCAGTTTGGCAGAGAATGAAATGGCTGTCAGATGCGTGATTAATTTGAGAATATCGACGACTGGCGGGAACGGGGTTCAAGCCACCATAACGGGTTCGGAATCGCAGAATTTTCCCCCTTGATGACCGGCCATGGGTGCTGCCGTCCCAACTCCCATCACCGCATCCCCGTTCTTAACACGAGGCCGGATTCATTGAGTCCAAGTTCGGACGAAGAGAGGCCAAGCCCCGGATCAATTCCGGAGCGACAATGATGTGGGATGGCTGGATTGGGGTCGCTAGCCGAACGGCAGCTTTTGTGTCGCAAACTGCGAAAGCGGACTTTATTGCACTCCGCAACTGCGCCCTAGTTCAACCCGCCGTCACATCCTCCAGCGGCACATCCATGATCGGATAGCGCTGCCAGTCGGCCCAGTCGTAATGCCACCATTCATTGGCGAGGCCGACGAAGCCTTCGGCAACCATCCAGCCTTCGAGCATCCGCGAAAGCGCCAGCGCCTCGGCCGGGGCGGCGGTGTTGCTGCGATAGGCGGCAGGCGTGAAATCGTCATAGGGGCTGGGCATCGTGACCTCGGCGCCATTGCGGTGCAACGACAGATCGATCGAACAGCCCCGGTTGTGGCGCGATCCGGTTTTGGGATCGGCGACGAATTCGCGTTGCTCGGGCGGGGTCTGCTCCCACATCGCCCTGGTGATGCGCCACGGGCGATAGGCGTCGAAGATCAGCAGGCCGTAGCCTTGCGCCTCGGCCCGCGTCTGCACCCGCGACAGCGCGTCTGCGACCGGGCGCTGTGCCACGGCGCGCGCGACGGGGTAGAGCACGCGGCCCATGAAATTGGCGGGGGTCGCATAGCGGATGTCGAGCCTGAGGCGCGGGTCGAAGCGGGCAAGGTCGACCAGATCGGGCAGGAGGCTCGCCGTGGGGTCTTTGGGCAGCGCAAGCAGGGCGGGGGCCGCTGGGCCGACACGCCCCGCGCAGGCTGCCAGCGCCCCTGCTCCCAACCCCATCAATGCGGCGCGGCGTGTGACGGCTCGGGCGAGGGATGGCGGGCTGCTGGCCATGACGCAGGCCTATGCGATCGACCGCAAGCCTGCAACCACCGCGCCGTAAGACGGGGAGCCTTGCGGGACAAAATCGGATGGTTGACGGAACACACCCGTGATTAAGCGCGTTGCGCCTCTTGTGACCCGGTAAAGAATCGCTAATCTTGGGGGCGACATGAAAGAATTCTTCCAGCATGCCGCCTCCACCGACGGGGTCACGGTCCGCGTCGCGGTGAACTATCTTCCGGAGCAGTCGCATCCGGAAGCTGGCAAGTGGTTCTGGGTCTATCACATCCGCATCGAGAACGGCAGCCACGAGGCGTTGCGCCTGCGCACCCGTCACTGGCGCATCACCGACGGGCGCGGGATGGTGAACCATGTCGATGGCGAAGGCGTGGTCGGCGAACAGCCGCTGCTGACGCCGGGGCAGAGCCACGACTATGTCTCGGGCTGCCCGCTGACGACGCCGGTGGGCTCGATGGAGGGGTTCTACACCTTCGAGCGGGCCGACGGCACACCGGCCGAGATCCGCATCCCCTTCTTTCCGCTCGCCGCGCCCGAGACGGCGGAAGGTCGTTCGAACTCGCTGACGCTTGCGGTGAGCCGCTCAGCCCCCTAATCGGCGGAGCGTGAAGCGCACCCACCTGCCCCTCAACGCCCTGCGCGTGTTCGATGCCGCCGCGCGGCACCTCTCCTTCACCCGCGCCGCGGACGAATTGGCCGTGACCCCTGCCGCGGTCGGCCAGCAGATCCGCGCGCTTGAGGACGTGCTCGGCGTCGTCCTGTTCCGCCGCACCTCCAAGGGGCTGGAACTGACGCCCGAGGGCGAGGCCGGGCTCGACCCGCTGCGCGACGGCTTCCTCAGCTTCGAGGAGAGCGTCTCGGCGATGCAGGCCGGACAATCCTCCGACCGCTACACCATCGCCGTCCCGCGTGAATTCTACGCCGAATGGCTCGCCCCGCGCCTTGCGGTGTTCCAGGCGGGCACGCCCAAGGACTCTGGGGGCGTGCAATACATCCTCGCGCCCGACGAGCATGCCGATTTCACCGAGGCGAACCTCGACCTTGCGATCCGGCTCGCGGACGGGCCGGGCGATCTTCAGGGGGTGCAGCTCGCCCCGGCGATGAAGGTCACCGTCGCCGCGCCCGAGCACCGCGATGCGTGGATCGACTGGCCGGGCATGACGCTGCCCGAAGGCGTAAACCCCTGCATCCGCGCAGGCTCGCCCGGACAGGCGCTCGCTTCCGCATTGGCGGGGATGGGCCGCACGATCCTGCCCCTCGCGCTCGCCGAGGCCGGAATCGCGCGCGGCACGCTCGTCGCCCTCACCGATCCCGAGCCTGCAATCCGCAGCTACTGGCTGCTCGCCCCCCCGCCGCAATGGCGCAGCAAGAAGGTGCGGGCGCTGGTGGGGTACTTAGCGCCTTAGCCCCCTCTTCCTTGGAGGAGGGGGTTGGGGGTGGTGGACGCCGCGGAACGCGGCGCTGGCGCGCCGCAACCACCCCTCGATCCCCTCCTTTGAAAAGGAGGAGAAGGGAACCTAATCCTCCTCCTCGTCCTCTTCATCCTCGTCCCCCAGCAGTTCGCGCTCGATGCGATCGTACAGCCAGTGGCCGGGCTTCACCTGCCGCGCGTCGACCATGTGCTGCGAGCGGTGCTGGATCACCCAGCACAGCATCGAATTGGTGCGCGGATTGGACATCCCCTCGGCAATCGCCTGCTCCATCGCGCAATCCTGAAGCCGCATCACCCCCCAGCCGAGCGCCTCGTCCCAGGCCCGCGCGAAATCCTCCGCCCCGGCCCGCGCGCGCAGCTTGTAGAGCGCCTCCATGCTCTTCCCCACCCGCGCCGCCGCCGCTGTGACGATGCCGGTCGCGGCCAGCTCGAGGATGAAGGCGCGCTGCACGTCCGGCGTGATCGAGTTCCCGCGCGGGGCCTTGTGGCAATAGGGGAGGAAGTCGAGCAGCGGATCACCCTCGATCAGCGACAGATCGGTGAACTCGCGAGAGACGGAGGAGGTCGCCTGCCGCGGAATGGCGCGCTTGTTGCGGAGCAAGGGCTGCGAGGGATCGGGGGAAGGGTGGTTTGGCATGGGGGAGGGCTGGCACAGCGGGGCCGAGTAGGAAAATCCTTCGTCATTGCGAGGAGGCCCGCGCTCACTTCGTCATTGCGAGGAGCCGAAGGCGACGCGGCAATCCATGGGCTGACGGTGCGGCTGGGCGAGGGCGGGCCATGGATTGCCGCGCTTCGCTCGCAATGACGAGGAAGTGGAAGCCCCCAACATCGCGTTTGGCACTGAACCGGCGGCGCAGCCGCCGCAAGGCCGACCGGCCGCCGCGCCTTATGGCGCGAAAGCCAAGCAGCGCGGACGCGCTGCGCCCGGCGCTTGAGGGGCTAAACAAACAACTCGCGGAGGGGAGGGGGCTGCGTCATGCCCTCTTTTTCGTCTCCCCGGGCTTGACCCGGGGCTAGGCTTTTTGTGTCCCGCACTGAAAAACAGCGCAAGCCTCATTGACCCAAATAACACTGACTCTATCATTAACTCAGACCGTTGAGTATATCCAGTGAGCGCAACCGATCGCTCCAAATGCTGCAAGTGAATATGGAGCGATCTGATCGAAAAAAGCGTGAACGAATTTTTCTTCCTTTCGAATTGATTGTGACATTTTGTGATATCTATTCATAACTGACTCTAGATCATTCTTCGTAGTCTTCACCTGCTCAGTAGATTTGGTAAATTCTAATGAAACCGATTTAAGCGTCAAATTGTAGTTTAACAGCTCATTTGAAAACCGGTCCCATGTTTCACGACCTTCCAGCTTCGCCCTGAAATCATTTTGTAAACTAATTATCTGGTCTCGAGTGCGATGAAGTGATTCGACGGCGTTAGTAATGCGCGTTGCTTCGAAATCTCCGATATTTGGCACCATTGGTCCGTCAGTTATCGCACGCAAGGTGGCAATTGCATCGTCGAGAGACGAAGTGGCTGGAGAGAATGCCATTCCCCAATCTGTAGAGCTTGTAGCACTATCCATCCTCGAAACTGACGCACGGATCGCCGGTATTTGGGTGGCGGACTTCTCGAGATCGAGGACCGCCGTCTCGATAGCCGATCTTGCTCGATCGAGTGTGTCAGAGATTCCTCGCGATAACGTGTCGCTTGAATAATCGTTAGAGGTGCCATCATTGAGAAAGGGCCGGATGGCGGCTTCGCTATTCAGCGCGACAAAAATCCGCCTATTCTCGAAATGAAATTTCGCAACAAGGAATAGAATGGCCAATAACAAAGCAGCTGAAAACCAAAACTTATCGTAAGTCGACTCAATACCTAACAGAGAAAATGAAAATTCGCGAGGGTTAGTAGAGGGCTTCGAAAATGTGAACAGGATTGCGGCCAGCGAAGTCCAAGACAGATTTCTTCTAACAGCACGGTATTGGGGATCCGTCCTAAAGCTAACAGTTTTCGATGTTGGCTGTTCGACACCTGATTTGCTGCGAAAGATCGACGGTAGCATTTTCGGTGGTTCCTAGGCGCTAGCGAGAGCAGTAGTTCGCAGTCCTTTGAATGCTCTAGCTAATGGTTCATTGGGTCAAGCGCCGCAGAAGGTCACTCCACACTCTTGATTCCTCCACAATGCCCCATAGAGCAAGCCAAACCCCGGCTTTCGCCGGGGCGACGGACGACAGACCACCGGCTCCGCGAGTCTTTTGTTTTCGCCCTCAAGCGCCGGGCGCAGCGCGTCCGCGCTGCTTGGCTTTCCTCGCAAAGGCTCGGGCGGCCCGTCGGCCTTGCGGCGCTGCGCGCCGGATCACCGCCAAACGCGCCCTCGGTGTAGGGGTGTTGGATGCGTCCAACTCCCACCCTTGACCCCCCACCCAATCCCGCCTAAGGGCGCCCATCTTCCGGCTAAACCCGGATTGAGCTGAACATTGGCGGTGCGCTCTCCAACGGGGGCAATCGTCAAAGTAACCCGGTGGCCGAAGGGCCGGATATGCGGGTGGAGCGTTTCGGCTTAGACGTTAATCCGGCCTCGGGCTGGATACTTCTGCGGCAGGCTTCGTGCTTGCCGCCCTAGGTCCCAGCTTTCGCTGGGATGACGGTCTGAGACAAAATCCTCCTCCAACATCGTCCGGCACCCGTTCCACCCTCATCAGGTGAAGTGAGAACTAATGCCGACAATCAACCAGCTGGTCCGCAAGGGCCGCGTTCCGCAGAAGGCCAAGAGCAAGGTCCCTGCGATGGAGCAGAACCCGCAGAAGCGCGGCGTTTGCACCCGTGTTTACACGACGACCCCGAAGAAGCCGAACTCGGCGCTGCGCAAGGTGGCCAAGGTTCGCCTGACCAACCAGCGCGAAGTCATCAGCTACATCCCGGGCGAAGGCCACAACCTGCAGGAGCACTCTGTTGTGCTGATCCGCGGCGGGCGTGTGCGCGACCTTCCCGGCGTGCGCTACCACGTCCTTCGCGGCGTGCTCGACACGCAGGGCGTCAAGGACCGCAAGAAGAGCCGCTCGAAGTACGGCGCCAAGCGTCCGAAGTAACGCCCTTTCCGCCGTCCCGGGCTTGACCCGGGATCCCGCTGCCTTCGCTGTTCGCATGTCGGACCAAGGCAAGCAGGGCCCCGGATCAGGTCCGGGGCGGGGAACACAAGAGTTTGGAGACAAAATATGTCACGTCGTCGTCGTCCCGAAAAGCGGGTCATCCTGCCCGATCCCCAGTACGGGGATCAGATCCTTTCGAAGTTCATGAACAACCTGATGTATGACGGCAAGAAGGCCGTCGCTGAAGGTATCGTGTACTCTGCACTCGCCACGGTCGAATCGAAGGCCAAGGCCGATCCGATCCAGCTGTTCCACGATGCGCTGAACAATGTGAAGCCGCAGGTCGAAGTGCGCAGCCGCCGCGTTGGTGGTGCGACGTACCAGGTGCCGGTGGAAGTGCGTCCCGAGCGTGCTCAGGCGCTGGCGATCCGCTGGTTGATCACCGCGGCGCGCGGTCGTCCGGAAACCACGATGGCAGCGCGTCTGTCGGGCGAGTTGCTCGATGCGGCGAACAACCGCGGCAACGCGGTGAAGAAGCGCGAAGACACGCACCGCATGGCGGACGCGAACCGCGCCTTCTCGCACTACCGCTGGTAGGTGTTGGGCTTGGATAGCGGCCGCCTCCGGTGAAAAAGGGGCGGCCGGTCTTTCAGCCGTCACAAATGCAACTATATGGAGCGCGCGTGGGGCCCCGCTGGCCCGCGTCGCTCCAGCAACCTTAGGGAATTCTCCATGGCACGCAGCCATCCGCTCAACCGCTACCGCAATATCGGCATCATGGCGCATATCGACGCCGGCAAGACCACCACGACCGAGCGGATTCTGTTCTACACCGGCAAGTCCTAC
This sequence comes from uncultured Alphaproteobacteria bacterium, assembly GCA_963765775.1. Taxonomy (GTDB): domain Bacteria; phylum Pseudomonadota; class Alphaproteobacteria; order Sphingomonadales; family Sphingomonadaceae; genus Erythrobacter. The sequence continues at coordinate 142,919 of CAVXXQ010000008.1, read as the reverse complement.
AAGATCGGCGAAGTGCACGATGGCGCTGCGACGATGGACTGGATGGAGCAGGAGCAGGAGCGCGGGATCACCATCACCTCGGCCGCGACCACCTGTTTCTGGAACGCTGAAGACGGCAAGGGTCCTGAACACCGCATCAACATCATCGACACCCCCGGCCACGTCGACTTCACGATTGAAGTCGAACGTTCGCTGCGCGTGCTCGACGGCGCGGTCGCCTGCTTTGACGGCGTGGCGGGGGTCGAACCTCAGTCCGAAACCGTATGGCGCCAAGCCGACAAATACGGCGTCCCCCGCATGTGCTTCATCAATAAGCTCGACCGCACCGGCGCCAACTTCAAGTATTGCGTCCAGTCGATCATCGACCGCCTCGGCGCGCGTCCGGCTGTGCTGTACATTCCGATCGGTCTCGAGGCCGATCTCAAGGGTCTCGTCGATCTGGTAAATAACCGCGCGATCATCTGGAAGGACGAGGCGCTGGGCGCTGAATTCTTCTATGAGGAAATTCCTGCTGATCTGGCTGACGAAGCTGCGATCTATCGCAGCGAGCTCATCGAACTTGCTGTCGAGCAGGATGATGACGCGATGGAAGCGTACCTCGAAGGCAACGAGCCGGACGTCGCGACGCTGAAGGCGCTGATCCGCAAGGGCACGCTCAACCAGTCGTTTGTGCCTGTATGCTGCGGTTCGGCGTTTAAGAACAAGGGCGTTCAGCCGCTGCTTGATGCGGTGGTCGATTACCTGCCTTCGCCGCTCGACATTCCTGACGTCCAAGGCGTCAAGATGGACAGCGACGAAGCCGATAGCCGCCCGCCGACGGACGAAGCGCCGTTCAGCGCGCTCGCGTTCAAGGTGATGAACGATCCGTTCGTCGGCAGCCTGACCTTCATCCGGATCTATTCGGGCACGCTCGGCAAGGGCACGTACCTGAACTCGGTGAAGGACAAGAAGGAAAAGGTCGGCCGTATGCTCGAAATGCATGCGAACGAGCGGAAGGACGTCGACGAAGCATTCGCAGGTGACATCATCGCGCTTGCCGGGATGAAGGAAACCACCACTGGCGACACGTTGTGCGCGGAAAAGGCGCCGATTGTTCTCGAGCGGATGGAATTTCCAGAGCCGGTGATCGAACTGTCGGTGGAACCCAAGACCAAGGCTGACCAGGAAAAGATGGGCATCGCGCTCAACCGCCTGTCACAGGAAGACCCTTCGTTCCGCGTTTCGACCGATCAGGAAAGCGGTCAGACGATCATCAAGGGCATGGGTGAATTGCACCTCGACATCATCGTCGATCGCATGCGCCGCGAGTTCAAGGTCGAGGCCAATGTCGGTGCGCCGCAGGTGGCTTACCGTGAATATCTCGCCCGTGAAGTCGATGTTGATTACACCCACAAGAAGCAGTCGGGTGGCTCGGGCCAGTTCGGCCGCGTCAAGGTTACGGTCATCCCCGGTGAACGTGGTCAGGGCGTGATCTTTGAAGATGTGATCAAGGGCGGCAACATCCCGCGCGAATACATCCCGGCGATTGAAAAGGGCTTCCGCGAACAGGCTGCCAGCGGGCACCTCGTTGGGTTCCCGATCATCGATTTCAGCATCAAGCTGACTGACGGTGCGTACCACGACGTCGACTCGAGCGCGATCGCGTTCGAAATCGCCGCGCGCGGTGCGATGCGTGAAGTTGCGCAGAAGGCTGGCATCAAGCTGCTCGAGCCGATCATGAAGGTCGAAGTTGTGACCCCGGATGAATATCTGGGCGACGTCATCGGCGATCTCAACTCGCGGCGCGGACAGATCCAGGGCACCGATACCCGCGGTAATGCCCAGGCAGTGGAGGCGTTCGTCCCGCTGGCCAACATGTTCGGCTACGTCAACGAACTGCGCTCGTTCTCGCAAGGGCGCGCGAATTACAGCATGCAATTCTCGCACTATGACGAGGTTCCGGCGAACGTCGCAGCCGAGGTCAAGGAGAAACTTGCCTAAGCTGCGCCAGCAGTCTAGGGGCGGCGCCTGATTCAGCGGGCACCGCCGTTCTCCCGCGAACACATCATATCATCCAAGAAGGTACACCAGAGAAATGGCTAAGGAAAAGTTCCAGCGGAATAAGCCGCACTGCAACATCGGCACCATCGGTCACGTCGACCATGGCAAGACAACGCTGACCGCCGCGATCACCAAGGTGATGGCTGAAGTCTACGGCGGCGCTGCCGTCGACTTCGCCAACATCGACAAGGCGCCGGAAGAGCGTGAGCGCGGGATCACTATCTCGACCGCCCACGTCGAGTACGAATCGGCAGCGCGCCACTATGCGCACGTCGACTGCCCGGGCCACGCCGACTACGTGAAGAACATGATCACTGGTGCCGCCCAGATGGACGGCGCGATTCTGGTCGTGAACGCCGCTGACGGCCCGATGCCCCAGACCCGTGAGCACATCCTGCTCGCTCGTCAGGTCGGCGTGCCGGCACTGGTCGTGTACATGAACAAGGTCGACCAGGTTGACGACGAGGAAATCCTCGAGTTGGTCGAACTGGAAGTTCGCGAGCTTCTCAGCAAGTATGACTTCGACGGTGACAACATTCCGATCATCAAGGGATCGGCGCTGGCCGCGCTTGAAGGCCGCGATGATGCAATCGGCAAGGATTCGGTCATTGCCTTGATTGAAGCCGTTGACGGGTTCATTCCGCAGCCCGAGCGTCCGATTGACAGGCCGTTCCTGATGCCGATCGAAGACGTGTTCTCGATCTCGGGTCGCGGCACCGTGGTGACCGGCCGTATCGAAACCGGCATCGTCAACGTTGGCGAAGAAGTCGAAATCGTCGGCATCAAGGACACTCGTAAGACCACCGTCACCGGTGTGGAAATGTTCCGCAAGCTGCTTGATCGCGGTGAAGCTGGCGACAACGTCGGTGCCCTGATCCGCGGCGTCGCCCGTGAAGACGTCGAGCGCGGCCAGGTGCTGTGCAAGCCCGGTACGGTCAAGCCGCACACCGAGTTCGAAGCCGAGGTCTACGTGCTGTCGAAGGATGAAGGTGGCCGTCACACGCCGTTCTTCGCCAACTACCGCCCGCAGTTCTACTTCCGCACCACCGACGTGACCGGTGAAGTGGTCCTTCCCGAAGGCACCGAAATGGTGATGCCGGGCGATAACGTGTCGATCGGCGTCAAGCTGATTGCTCCGATCGCCATGGACGAAGGCCTGCGCTTCGCAATCCGCGAAGGCGGCCGCACCGTGGGTTCGGGCGTCGTCGCCAAGATCACCAAGTAAGGTCCCGCTCCCTCCTGGGAGCTGACTAAACGCAAAAAAAGGCCCGGTCGCTCATGGGAGCTGCCGGGCCTTTTTGTGTGAGAGCAGGGCGCTTTTCGGGAAGATGCGACGGGTCATTTCAGGCGCGCGCAATTTCCTTCTCTAGGGCACTTGCCAGACGGGGGCGTGGAACGTATAGGCCCGCATCCGCAGACGAGATTCGTCCCGTCTGTCACAAGTTTTGAGGAAGGCCGCCCGCCCACGGGAAACCGGAAGGTGCGGGGCCGGCCTTTATTTTTTGGGAAATGCCGGCTGACCGGCGGCTCCTTGGCTCTTTCGCATCGGTAGTTGGACATGGAAGCTCAGAATATCCGTATTCGCCTCAAGGCGTTTGATCACCGCGTGCTCGACCAGGCAACTGGCGAGATCGCAGATACGGCCCGCCGCACTGGCGCTCTTATTCGTGGCCCCATTCCACTCCCGACGCGTATCGAGAAGTTCACCGTGAACCGCGGGCCGCACGTCGACAAGAAGTCGCGCGAGCAGTTCGAGGTACGCACCTACAAGCGGCTGCTCGACATCGTGCAGCCCAACGCTCAGACGGTCGATGCGCTGATGAAGCTCGATCTTGCTGCCGGCGTGAACGTCGAAATCAAGCTGGCGTAAGCCAGCCGAAATGCCCCCACTTCGGTGGGGGCCTCTATCGTGGAGGCCTAAGCGCCTCGCCTGACGATAGGGTGGATACCGCCGGATCAAAGATCCGGGCTGCGTCCCCCGTCTCGCTCCAGCGGCCACCCGGCCAGCGGAGCATTCAGCCCGGACGGGGCGATGTATCACAATTCGGGCTGAAACGGGCTGCGGCGATATGCTGTGGTCTGCCATGCACCTTGCGGATGGTCCGTAGGGTGCCTCTGTTGAGGAGTAACTGACGATGCGCACCGGCGTTATCGCAAAGAAAGTCGGGATGACCCGCCTCTTCCAAGAGGATGGACGGCACGTGCCCGTGACCGTTCTGTCTCTTGAAGACTGCCAGGTGGTATCGCACCGCACCGAAGACCGCGATGGCTATTTCGCGGTCCAGCTCGGCGCGGGCGAAGCCAAGCAGAAGAACGTTGCCAAGCCGCAGCGTGAACATTTCGCCAAGGCCGACGTTGGCCTGAAAAAGCGCGTCGCTGAATTCCGCGTCGAAAATGCCGATGGCCTCGTGCCCGTCGGTTCGACGATCAGCGCCGAACATTTCGTCGCCGGCCAGATGGTCGACATCACCGGCCACACGCAGGGCAAGGGCTTTGCCGGCGCCATGAAGCGTTGGGGCTTCGGCGGTATGCGTGCCACCCACGGCGTTTCGATCTCGCACCGTGCCCACGGCTCGACGGGTAACCGTCAGGACCCGGGCCGCGTGTTCAAGGGCAAGAAGATGGCCGGCCACATGGGCGACCGTCAGCGCACCCAGCAGAACCTCGAAATCGTCCGCACCGACGCCGAGCGCGGCCTCCTCTTCGTCAAGGGCTCGGTTCCCGGCGCGAAGAACGGTTGGCTGCTTGTCCGCGACGCTGTGAAGCTGCGTCTTCCAGAGAACCTGCCGTTCCCCGGCGCGGTCCTTTCGAAGCATGCGCCTGTCGCTGAAGAGACGCCCTCGGTCGCCGATACTGCAGCTGAAGATGTGGTCGCAGTCGAAGCCGTCGAAACCGACGCTCCGGCCACTGAAGAAAACAAGGAAGGCTGAGCCATGAAGATCAAGGTTCAGAACATCGACGGTTCGGCGCTTAAGGGCGCTGACATCGAGCTTTCGGACGACGTGTTCGGCATCGAGCCGCGCGCCGACATCCTGCACCGCGTCGTGACCTGGCAGCTCGAAAACCGCCGCGGCACGGCCCGCCCGACGCGTGAGCGTTCGGACGTGGCCCGCACCGGCAAGAAGTTCGGCAAGCAGAAGGGTGGCGGTACTGCCCGTCACGGTGACCGTGCAGCTCCGATCTTCATTGGTGGGGGCAAGGCCCACGGTGCGCGCAAGCGTGAGTTCGAGCAGTCGCTCAACAAGAAGATCCGTGCGCTCGGCCTCAAGATGGCGCTTTCGAGCAAGGCCAAGGACGGTCTCGTGATCGTCGATAGCCTCGAGCTGTCGGATGCCAAGACGAAGGTGCTCAAGGGCCACCTCGCCAAGGCCGGTCTCTCGGGCAAGGTGCTTGTGATCGACGGCGAACATGTTGACGCGGGCTTCAAGAAGGCTGCCGGTAACCTGCCGGGCATCAACGTGATGCCGGCGATGGGTGCCAATGTGTATGACATCCTCAACCACGACACGCTGGTGCTGACCAAGGCCGCCGTCGAAAAGCTGGAGGCGCGCTTCAATGGCTAAGAAGCAGACTGTCGATGCGCGTCACTATGACGTGATCATCGCGCCGCACATCACCGAAAAGTCGACCCTTGCGTCGGAACACAACGCCGTGGTGTTCAAGGTCGCGGGCACCGCGACCAAGCCGCAGATCAAGGAAGCGATCGAGGCGATCTACGACAAGAAGGTCGTCGCCGTGAACACCCTGGTGGTCAAGGGCAAGACCAAGCGCTGGAAGGGCAAGAAGTACACTCGCTCTGACGTGAAGAAGGCCATCGTCACCCTCGCTGAGGGTGAAATGATCGACATCACCAGCGGTATCTGAGGCCAAGGGACAGGACACGAACAATGGCACTCAAGAACTATAAACCGACCAGTCCCGCTCGCCGCGGTCTGATCCTGGTCGATAAGTCGGCTCTGTGGAAGGGCAAGCCGGTCAAGGCGCTTACCGAAGGTAAGCACAAGACCGGTGGCCGTAACAACAAGGGTCATGTCACCTCGCGCGGGATCGCTGGTGGTCACAAGCAGAAGTACCGCTACATCGACTTCAAGCGTCGTAAGTGGGACATGCCCGCGACCGTCGAGCGTCTGGAATATGACCCCAACCGCACCGCCTTCATCGCATTGGTGAAGTACGAAGACGGCGAACAGGCCTATATCATTGCTCCGCAGCGTCTTGCTGTCGGCGATGTGGTTGTGGCCGGTGAAAAGACGGATACAAAGCCGGGCAACGCGATGCTGCTGGGTCAGATGCCGGTTGGCACGATCTGCCACAACGTGGAAATGAAGCCTGCCAAGGGCGGTCAGATCGCCCGTTCGGCCGGCACTTATGTGCAGGTCGTCGGCCGTGACCGTGCGATGGTTATCGTGCGCCTCAACTCGGGCGAGCAGCGTTACCTGCGCGCCGATTGCATGGGCACGGTTGGTGCAGTGTCGAACCCCGACAACGGCAACCAGAACTTTGCCAAGGCCGGTCGCAAGCGCTGGATGGGCGTCCGCCCGCTGACGCGCGGTGTTGCGAAGAACCCGGTCGACCACCCGCATGGTGGTGGTGAAGGCCGTACCTCCGGCGGTCGCCATCCGGTGACCCCGTGGGGCAAGCCGACCAAGGGTGCCCGCACTCGCCATAACAAGCAGACGGACAAGATGATTATCCGTTCGCGTCACGCGAAGAAGAAGAGGTAATAGACGATGGCACGTTCCGTCTGGAAAGGTCCGTTTGTCGAGCTTAGCCTTCTAAAGAAGGCTGAGACCGCGCAGGAAGCGAGCAACACCAAGCCGATCAAGACCTGGTCGCGTCGTTCGACGATTCTGCCGCAGTTCGTCGGGCTGACCTTCAACGTCTACAACGGGCACAAGTTCATTCCCGTTTCGGTTTCGGAAGAAATGGTCGGCCACAAGCTCGGCGAATTTGCGCCTACGCGCACGTTCCCTGGTCACGCTGCCGACAAGAAGGGCAAGCGCTAATGGGCAAGGCAAAAGCACCCCGCCGCGTGGGCGATAACGAGGCGCTGGCCGTCGGAACCACGATCCGTGGTTCCGCGCAGAAGCTCAACCTCGTGGCCGCTCTGATCCGTGGCAAGAAGGCCGAGGATGCGTTGAACATCCTCGCCTTCTCGAAGCGGGCGATGGCGCGCGATGCGAGTAAGGTGCTCGCATCGGCGATCGCCAACGCTGAGAACAACCACAACCTCGACGTTGACGCGCTGATCGTGGCTGAAGCCTCGGTTGGCAAGTCGGTGACGATGAAGCGGTTCCACACCCGCGGCCGCGGCAAGTCGACCCGTATCCTCAAGCCGTTCTCACGGCTTCGGATCGTCGTTCGCGAAGCAGAAGAGGCGTAAGATGGGCCAGAAGAGCAATCCGATCGGTCTGCGCCTGCAGATCAACCGCACCTGGGACAGCCGCTGGTACGCTGAAGGGCGTAACTACGCGCAGCTGCTCAAGGAAGACATCGCGATCCGCAAGTACATCATGAAGAACCTGCCCCAAGCGGCGGTTTCCAAGGTGGTGATCGAGCGGCCGGCCAAGCTGTGCCGCGTTTCGATCTACGCGGCGCGTCCAGGCGTCATCATCGGCAAGAAGGGCGCTGACATTGAAAAGCTTCGCTCGAAGCTTGCGACCATGACCCCGAGCGATGTGAAGTTGAACATCGTTGAAATCCGCAAGCCGGAAATCGACTCCAAGCTCGTCGCACAGGGTATTGCCGACCAGCTGATCCGTCGTGTCGCGTTCCGCCGGGCGATGAAGCGCGCGATGCAGTCGGCTATCCGGCTCGGTGCTGAGGGTATCAAGATTACCTGTGGTGGTCGTCTTGGCGGTGCCGAAATCGCCCGCGTTGAATCGTATCGTGAAGGGCGCGTTCCGGCGCACACTTTGCGTGCGAATATCGACTACGCCGATTGCGAGGCGCTCACCGCCTACGGGATCATCGGGATCAAGGTCTGGATCTTCAAGGGCGAGATCCTTGCCCATGATCCGACCGCGCAGGACCGCCTGATGATGGAAGCTCAGACTTCCGGCGTCCGGCCGGCTCGTTGAGGTAACAGACCATGTTGCAACCGAAAAAGCACAAGTTCCGCAAGCAGTTCAAGGGACGGATCAAGGGCGAAGCGAAGGGTGGTACCACCCTCAACTTCGGTTCTTACGGGCTGAAGGCTTTGGAACCCGAGCGGATCACAGCACGCCAGATTGAAGCTGCGCGCCGTGCCATCACCCGGCACATCAAGCGTCAGGGCCGTCTCTGGATCCGCATCTTCCCCGATGTCCCGGTGACCAAGAAGCCTGCTGAAGTCCGTCAGGGTAAGGGCAAGGGTTCGGTGGAATACTGGGCCGCGCGCGTGAAGCCGGGCCGGATTCTCTTCGAACTCGACGGCGTGGCCGGTCCGCTGGCTGCTGAAGCATTCGAGCGCGCAGCGATGAAGCTGCCTATCAAGACCAAGGTTGTTGCCCGTCTGGGTGACACCAGCCACCTGGGAGGCGAATAATGGCCGACTTTGCGGACCTTCGCACCAAGACCGACGACCAGCTGTCCGCTGAGCTCACCGAGCTCAAGCGCGAGCAGTACAATCTGCGGTTCCAGGCTGCGACCAACCAGCTCGAGGCTCCCTCGCGCATCCGTATGGTGCGCCGGACCATCGCGCAGATAAAGACGCTGCAAAACGAGCGCGCGGCGAAAGCCGTCGCCGTGAAGGCGTAAGGAGTAGCACTATGCCAAAGCGCATCCTCGTCGGTACTGTGAGCTCCGACAAGACCGATAAGACCGTGACCGTGCTGGTCGAACGCAAGGTGAAGCACCCGCTCTACGGGAAGATCATCCGTCGTTCGAAGAAGTATCACGCGCACGACGAGAACAACGAATACACCGTCGGCGACGTGGTGCGGATCGAAGAGACCCGTCCAATGTCAAAGACCAAGACCTGGATCGTCAAGGACCGGGTCGTGGCGGGCGGCGTGCAGGCGGTGGAAGCCGACCTAGACGTCGCAGCCGCGGGTAACTGAATTAGGCGTAATCGGAACTACCGGGCCCCAGTCGGATTGGGTGTCCCGGAAAGCCAATGAGAAGGAACCGGATCAATGATCCAGATGCAATCCAATCTCGACGTCGCGGACAACAGCGGCGCAAAGCGCGTCCAGTGCATCAAGGTGCTGGGCGGGTCTAAGCGTCGTACCGCGGGCGTTGGCGATGTGATCGTCGTCTCCATCAAGGAGGCGCAGCCGCGCGCGAAGGTCAAGAAGGGCGACGTTCACCGCGCTGTGATCGTCCGCACCCGCAAGGACGTGCGTCGTCCGGATGGCACCGTCATCCGCTTCGACACCAATGCGGCGGTGCTCGTGAACAAGAACGAGGAGCCGATCGGCACCCGTATCTTTGGCCCGGTGGTGCGCGAACTTCGCGGCCGCGGGTTCATGAAGATCATCTCGCTTGCTCCGGAGGTGCTGTAATGTCGGCCGCCAAGATCAAGAAGGGTGACAGCGTCGTCGTGCTGTCGGGCAAGGACAAGGGCCGTACCGGTACGGTCGCCCAGGTTATGCCCAAGGATAGCAAGGTGGTTGTCGAGGGCGTGAACGTCGTCGCCCGTCACCGCAAGCCTAGCCAAACCAACCCTCAGGGTGGCATCGACCGTTTTTCGGCTCCGATGCACATCTCGAAGGTCGCTCTGGCCGATCCCAAGGATGGCAAGCCCACCCGCGTCCGGTTTGAAACCAAGGACGGCAAGAAGGTGCGCGTTGCTGTGAAGAGCGGGGAGACCATCAATGGTTGATTCCACTTATTCGCCGCGGATGAAGGCGAAGTATGACGCCGAAATCGTCAAGGCGATGACCGAAAAGTTTGGCTACAAGAACCGTCTCGAAGTTCCGAAGCTGCTTAAGATCACGCTCAACATGGGTGTGGGTGAAGCGAGTCAGGACAAGAAGAAGGTCCAGACGGCAGCTGAGGAAATGGCGCTGATCGCTGGCCAGAAGCCGGTTATCACGATTGCCAAGAAGTCGATCGCGCAGTTCAAGCTGCGTGAAGGCATGCCGATCGGTTGCAAGGTGACCCTTCGCCGCGAACGCATGTTCGAATTCGTCGATCGTTTGGTGACCGTGGCGATGCCGCGTATCCGCGACTTCCGTGGGTTGAACCCGAAATCGTTCGATGGCCGTGGCAACTACGCCATGGGGCTGAAGGAACAGATCGTGTTCCCGGAAATCAGCTACGACAAGATCGACAAGGTGCGTGGGATGGACATCATCGTCACCACCACCGCCAAGACCGACGAAGAGGCGCGCGAGTTGCTGCGGCTGTTCGGCTTCCCCTTCCAGGGCGAGGCGCCGGGCGCAAAGGCAGACGAACAGAAGGAAGCGGCGTGAGCCGTTCCCCCCTAAAGACACGAAGCAAGAGAGCTTAAGTCCATGGCGAAACTGAGTTCCATCAACAAGAATGAGCGTCGCAAGAAGCTCGTCAAGCAGTACGCTGCGAAGTACGAGAAGCTGAAGGCGATCGCTGCAGATGAATCGCTTGACGAGACCGAGCGCCTGGTCGCTCGCCTCAAGATGGCGGAGCTTCCGCGTAACGCGAATCCGACCCGAGTGCGCAATCGTTGCGCCACCACCGGCCGCCCCCGCGGCTATTACCGCAAGTTCGGCATCAACCGCATCGAACTGCGTCAGCTTGGTAACAGCGGGATGATTCCCGGTCTGACCAAGTCGAGTTGGTGAGGACTGAACAATGGCAATGACCGATCCTCTGGGTGACATGCTCACCCGTATCCGTAACGGCCAGCGCGCGAAGAAGGACTCCGTCCTGACTCCCGCTAGCAACTTGCGCGCTAGCGTGCTCGAAGTGCTTCAGCGTGAAGGCTACATCCGTGGCTACGCTGAAGACAATTCAGGCAGGCACCCCGCGCTGCGGATCGAACTGAAGTATTTCGAAGGCGAACCCGCGATCAAGCACGTGGCGCGCGTCTCCAAGCCCGGCCGCCGCGTCTATTCGGGATCGAAGGAACTCCCGACTGTGCGCAACGGTCTCGGCATCACCATCGTCTCGACCCCCAAGGGCGTGCTTTCGGATGCCGAAGCGCGTGCCGGCAATGTCGGTGGCGAAGTGCTGGCGGAGGTGTTCTGATGAGCCGCATCGGCAAAAAGCCGGTGGCGATCCCCGGAGGGGTGACGGCCACCATCGAAAACGGCACGATCAGTGTGAAGGGGCCTAAGGGCGTTCTCACTATGGGTATGTCTGATCTGATCAGCTACACGTTGGGAGAGGGCGAGATCTTGGTCAAGCCGGCCAACGACAGCAAGCAGGCGCGTGCCTTCTGGGGCATGCAGCGCACTCTGGTGTCCAACCTGGTGGAAGGCGTCAGCGCCGGCTTCACCAAGGTGCTGGTCATCAAGGGCGTTGGTTACCGTGCGAATTCGCAGGGTACCAACCTCAAGCTGCAGCTCGGCTACAGCCATGATGTCGATCTTCCTGTGCCTGCAGGTCTTGAAGTGAAGACCCCGGACCAGACCACGATCGAGATTTCCGGCACTGACAAGCAGGCCGTTGGCCAGTTTGCTGCTGAAATCCGCCGCTGGCGCAAGCCTGAACCCTACAAGGGCAAGGGTATCGCCTATCGCGGCGAGTATATCTTCCGCAAGGAAGGGAAGAAGAGATAAGATGGCAAAGCTTTCCCTTTTTGAACGGCGCCGTCGCCGCGTCCGTACCGCGCTCCGTGCGCGTGCTGGTGGCAAGGCCCGTCTGTCGGTGCACCGCACCGGTCGTCACATCTACGCCCAGATCATCGATGATTCGGCCGGCCGTACGGTTGCCGCTGCATCGACGCTCGGTGCCAAGGCAAGCGGCGCCAATGTCGACGCTGCCGTGGAAGTGGGCAAGGCAATCGCCGAGGCCGCCAAGAAGGCGGGCGTGACCACTGTCGTGTTCGACCGCGGTGGGTTCCTGTTCCATGGCCGCGTCAAGGCGCTGGCCGATGCCGCCCGCGCAGGCGGGTTGGAGTTCTGATTATGGCTGACGAGAACACCATCGAAACCCCCGAAGTTGTGGTTGAAGCTAGCGGTGACGCTGGTGAAGCGCAGGGTCGGCGTGGCCGAGGCCGTGGCGGAAATAGTGGCGGCGGCGGAGGCGGGAACCGCGATGGCGGTGGCCGTGGTCGCGGCGGACGCGACGATCGCCGAGGTGGCAAGCCGGACGAAGGTGACGGCATCATCGAAAAGCTGGTGCACATCAACCGCGTTTCGAAGACCGTAAAGGGCGGCAAGCGCTTCGGCTTTGCTGCGCTGGTCGTGGTCGGTGACGGTCAGGGCCGCGTTGGCTTCGGTCATGGCAAGGCTCGCGAAGTGCCTGAGGCGATCACCAAGGCGACCGCTGCGGCGCGTAAGAAGATGATCCGCGTGTCGCTTAAGGAAGGTCGCACCCTCCACCACGACGGCAATGGCCGTTTCGGTGCCGGTAAGGTGACCCTTCGTACCGCGCCTGCGGGGACCGGTATCATCGCCGGTGGTCCGATGCGCGCCGTCTTCGAGAGCCTCGGCGTTGCCGACGTTGTGACGAAGTCGGTCGGCACCTCGAACCCTTATAACATGATCCGCGCGACCTTTGACGCGCTGCAGGAGCAGACTTCGCCGAAGTCGGTGGCTCAGCGTCGCGGCAAGAAGGTTGTGGACCTTTTGGGTCGTGGCGGTTCCAGCGCAGCCGAGGCCGAAGCCGACGCCGCGGCGATTGTGGAGTAACACCTGATGGCTACCATCAAGATCAAGCAAGTGGGTTCACCCATCCGTCGCCCCGCGAGTCAGCGTCAGATCCTCATCGGTCTGGGGTTGAACAAGATGCACAAGATCGTCGAGCGCCAGGACACCCCCGAGGTGCGCGGCGCGCTCGCCAAGGTCCCGCATCTGGTTCAGGTGATCGACTAAACATCCCGGAGGCCCCGCTTCGGCGGGGCTTTCCATCTCTCAGCGCGACAAAAGCGAAAGCGAGTGCACACAATGAAACTGAATGACATCCGCGATAATCCCGGCGCCCGTAAGGGCCGGATGCGCGTCGGCCGTGGTATCGGCTCGGGCAAGGGTAAGACCTCGGCACGCGGCCAAAAGGGCCAGAAGGCCCGCTCCGGCGTTGCCATCAAGGGCTTCGAGGGCGGCCAAATGCCGCTCCACATGCGGATCCCGAAGCGCGGCTTCAACAATCCCTTCGCCAAGGACTATGCCGAAGTGAACATCGGCATGATCCAGAAGTTCATCGACGCAGGCAAGCTCGATGCGAAGGGCACGATCACTGAGGATGCCCTACGCGCTGTCGGTCTGGTGCGTGACGGTAAGGACGGCGTGCGTCTGCTCGGTAAGGGTGAGATCACCTCTAAGGTTGCCTTCGCCGTGACCGGCGCGACCAAGGGCGCTATCGCAGCGGTCGAAAAGGCCGGTGGTAGCGTCGAAGTGGCGCCTGCTCCGACCCCCGAGCACGAGAAGAAGCTTGTTCGCCGCGACGCGAACAAGGCCGCCAAGGCCGCGAAGACTAAGTAATCGACGAAAGGTTGCGCGCGGGGGTTCGACAAGAGCCCCCGCGCTCCCTATTTACGCTCTCGCGCGCCGCATTATCCCTGATCGGGGGTTCGCCTGAATGGCGCAGGCGCGCGAAGAATGGTTCGAGGGTGGCCGCAACCGCGCCGCCGTCGCCGGATCAAGAGCTAGGATCGACAAAACGACATGGCATCACGCGCCGATAATCTCGCGAGCAACATGAGCTTCGGAAATTTCGCCAAGGCGACCGAACTCAAGCAACGCATCTGGTTCACGATCGGTGCGCTGATTGTTTTCCGGTTCCTTAGCTTCGTGCCGCTGCCGGGCGTCAACCCGCTGATCCTGAGCGAACTTTACAGCCAGACCCGCGGTGGGATCCTCGATCTCTTCAATGCGTTTTCGGGCGGCAGCCTTGAGCGCATGAGCCTTATCGCGCTCGGCGTGATGCCCTATATTACCGCTTCGATCGTGGTGCAGATGGCTTCGGCACTGCATCCGGCACTTTCCGCGCTCAAGAAGGAAGGCGCCAGCGGGCGTCAAAAGCTCAACCAATACACCCGTTACGGAGCAGTGCTGCTGTGTGCGATCCAAGGTTACTTCCTTTCGGTCGGCCTTGAGAGCTTCGCTTCGCAGCAGGGGCTGCAGGCTGTGGTCGATCCTGGCATGACCTTCCGTATCGTCGCGGTCATCAATCTTGTCGGCGGGACCATGTTTCTGCTGTGGCTGGGTGAGCAGATCACCAGCCGCGGTATTGGCAACGGTATCTCGCTGATCATCATGGCCGGGATTGTCGCCCAGTTCCCGAGCTTCGCCACCAACCTCTTCGAAGGTGGGCGCACCGGTTCGATTGCGCCCATTGTTATCGTTGGCTTCTTGGTCATGGTGGTGGCTCTGATCCTGCTGATCTCCTTCATGGAGCGCGCCCAGCGCCGCCTTACTGTGCAGTATCCGAAGCGCGCGACGCAGCGCGGCATGATGCAGGCCGAGCGGTCTTACCTGCCGCTCAAGATCAACACTGCGGGGGTCATTCCGCCGATCTTTGCCAGTTCGCTGCTGCTGCTGCCGCTGACTATCACGCAATTTGCGGGCAGCTCGGTGAACACCGAGAGCACCACCTACACCGTGCTTCAGGCGCTCAACCAGTATCTGGCCCACGGCCAGCCGCTTTACATGACGCTTTATGCGGTCGGGATCGTGTTTTTCTGCTTCTTCTACACTGCGGTGGTCTTCAACCCCGAGGAGACTGCGGATAACCTGAAGAAGAATGGCGGCTCGATTCCCGGCATCCGCCCGGGCAAGCGCACTGCGGATTACCTTGAGTATGTGCTGACCCGCATCACTGTGGTTGGCGCGGCCTATCTCGCGGTCGTCTGCGTGTTGCCTGAATACATGATCGCGCAAACCGGGATCCCGCTGTTCCTTGGCGGCACCAGCCTGCTGATCGTGGTGAACGTCACGGTCGATACGATCAGCCAGATCCAGTCGCACCTGCTGGCGCTGCAGTATGGCGATCTCATCAAGAAAGCGAAGCTCAAGGGACGGATGCGCTGATATCCGACATTAGTCGGCTTGACGCGCTCGCTTGCTTCGTTGAACCCACTAGCCTGAAAGAACGCGGCGGGCGTAGATCCGAAGCGATATTGGGGGACGGTCCGTGAATATCATTCTTCTTGGCCCTCCCGGTGCCGGCAAAGGAACGCAGAGCGCAGGGCTCGTCGAACGGCATGGCATGCGCCAGCTTTCGACCGGCGACATGCTACGCGCTGCCGTGAAGGCGGGAACGCCGGTGGGCGTCCGCGCCAAAGAAGTGATGGAGCGCGGCGAGCTTGTTTCGGACGAGATCGTGTCCGACCTGATCGATGCCGAACTTGCGGCGATGGCGCCTGAGACCGGCGCGATCTTCGATGGTTATCCACGCACCGCCGCGCAGGCCGAGGCACTCGACGCGATCCTCGCGAAGAACGGCCGGATCCTCGATCACGTGATCGAGCTTGAGGTCAACGAGGACGCGCTGGTGGTGCGCATCACCGGACGTTTCTCCTGCGGCAATTGCGGCGCTCTCTATCACGACACTGCCAACCCGCCGTCAGTAGCCGGCGTGTGCAGCAATTGCGGCAGCACCGAGTTCAAGCGTCGTCCCGACGACAACGAGGAAACTGTCCGGATGCGGATGCAGGAATACCGGGCGAAAACCGCGCCCATCCTGCCCGGCTACGAGGCGCGCGGCATCGTCACGCGGGTGGACGGTATGGCCGCCATCGATACTGTTGCGGCCCAGATTGACGGTATCCTCTCCAGCTGAAGTCGGTGCTCCGGGGCCGTACAAGCCTTGCCTCGTCCCCGCTTTTGCCCCAGCGTCCGCCTGTGAATTGCTAGGGAGTATCGTACCATGAAGCTCGATTTCAGGATCCGGGGCGGTGCCGCCGCGCTCGGCCTTGCGGGGCTGGTTTGTGCGATGCCCGCTTCTGCGGACGTCACCCGCTCCACCGATAACGGCTTCGTCACACGCCACGAAGTGATCGTTAAGGCGACGCCGAAGGAAGTGTGGCTCGCGCTGATCTCCCCGGCAGGCTGGTGGCAATCGGCGCACACCTGGTCGGGCGACTCGAAAAACCTGACGCTCACGCCGCAGGCGGGCGGGTGCTTCTGTGAAGTGATCCCCGAGATCAACGAGCCGAACCGCTTCACCTTGCAGGGTAGCGTCGAGCACATGCGGGTGGTCCAGGCCTATCCGGAACAGGCACTGCGGATGGTCGGCAGCCTCGGGCCGCTCCAAAGCGAGCCTGTGACGGGCGTTCTGACGATCGCCATCAGCAAAGGCGACAAGGGCACGCGGATCGTGTGGGAATATAATGTCGGCGGCCCGATGCGCTACGAGGTGCCGGTGATCTCCAAGTCGGTCGACGGGGTGATGGGCGCGCAGCTCACCTCGCTTGCGAAGCAGCTTGGGCTGGTTGCGGTGGTGCCTGCGGTGGTGGCTCCCGCTCCGGCAGCACAGGCGCCCGCATCGCCTCCGACCGCCGGGGCAGGGCAGGGCGCTGCTCCCAAGAAACCCGCTGCACCGACGACTGCGCCAGTTCCTGCCCGCGCTGCACCAGCGGTACCGGTGGCAAAGCAGCCTGCTGCTGCGCCGGCCTCCGCGGCTGCAGCGCCAAAGCCAGTGCCAGCGTCTCCGGCACAGCCGAAGCCGGAGCCCAAGCCCGCACCCAAGGTGCCTTCGGTTGCGGACGTATTTGGCGATCTGGAGGAAGGCCCTAATCGCTGATCCGATCACCTACCGCGCTGACGTCTCATCCAAATCATCGGTTGTCTCTGGGCAGGCGGCTTGCGGTTGACGGCCTTTGCGAATCAGCCTATGCGCGCGGCTCATTCGACACGTTCGAAGAAAGTTCGGCAGGCATCGCCCTTGCGCGTGTCGACCGGACTTTTTGTTGTTTGTGATCTGGCTCAGCGCTCAGATCGCTGCGGCAGGCGAACGCAAGAATGATTTTAGCGTTGAGATAGGGGCAGCCGCCGATGGTTGTCTGACCCCTGTGGAGCATGGAGAAAAAAGTGGCTCGTATTGCCGGGGTGAATATCCCCACCAACAAGCGCGTTATCATCGCGCTCACCTACATTCACGGGATCGGTCGTACGACCGCCGTTCGGATCGCTGACAAGCTCGGCATTGCGCACTCCGCGCGCGTACAGGACCTTTCCGACGAGGAAGTCCTGCGCATCCGCGAAACCATTGACGCCGATTTCACCGTGGAAGGCGACCTGCGTCGCACCACCGCGATGAACATCAAGCGCCTGATGGACCTGCGTGCCTATCGCGGTCTGCGTCACCGCAGCGGCCTGCCCGTTCGCGGCCAGCGCACCCATACCAACGCCCGCACCCGTAAGGGCAAGGCTAAGCCCATCGCGGGCAAGAAGAAGTAAGCTGGCGGGCCTTTCGGGGCCCTCACGCTTTTTCCTTCTGACGAGCTAGAGGATAGATAACGATGGCACGCGAACCAGGCCGTATCCGGCGCCGTGACAAGAAGAACATCAGCAGCGGCGTTGCGCATATCAACGCCAGCTTCAACAACACCATGATCACGATCACCGATGCACAGGGCAACACGATCAGCTGGTCCAGCGCCGGCACGATGGGCTTCAAGGGCAGCCGCAAGTCGACTCCCTATGCCGCCCAGGTTGCCGCCGACGATGCTGGCAAGAAGGCCGCCGAACACGGCGTGCGCACGCTCGAAGTCGAGGTGAAGGGTCCGGGCTCTGGCCGCGAAAGCGCGCTGCGCGGTCTTGCGGCTGTGGGTTTCAACATTACCTCGATCCGTGACGTCACGCCGATTCCCCACAACGGGGTCCGGCCGTCCAAGCGTCGCCGCGTCTGATCCGCCGGGCTGGCGATGGCGCTGCGTGCCACCGCCAGCCGATCGGGTCTGATTTTGCGCCGCGCAGGTGCCTCCGACCCGCCCAAGTTTGAACCGCCCTCCAGGCGAATTAGGGGAAATCCATGTCCGTCAACACCAAGAACTGGCAGGAACTCAAGAAACCCAACTCCCTCGAAATCAAGGATGGCGCTGAGCGTCAGCGCAAGTCGACCTTCGTGGCCGAACCGCTCGAGCGGGGCTTTGGCCTGACGCTTGGCAACGCGCTGCGCCGGGTGCTGCTTTCGAGCCTGCAGGGCGCCGCGATCACGTCGATCAAGATCGAGAACGTGCTTCACGAATTCTCCTCGCTTGCGGGCGTTCGGGAGGACGTCACCGACATCGTTCTCAACGTCAAGCAGATCGCGTTGCGCATGGAAGGCGAAGGCCCCAAGCGGCTCCAGCTTTCTGCCACGGGTCCGGGCGCTGTGAAGGCGGGCGATATTGCCGTTACCGGCGATATCGAGATCATGAACAAGGATCTGGTGATCTGCCAGCTCGATGAAGGCGCGACGCTCAACATGGAGCTGACCGCTGACACCGGTAAGGGTTACTCGCCTGCGGTTCAGAACCGTCCGGCCGATGCGCCGATCGGCTTGATTCCGGTCGATTCGCTCTACTCGCCGGTCCGCCAGGTGAGCTATAAAGTTGAGAACGCCCGCGTCGGGCAGGAGCTCGATTATGACAAGCTCTCGCTGACGGTCGAGACCGATGGCACTGTTACCCCGGAAGACGCCGTGGCCTATGCCGCGCGCATCCTCCAGGATCAGCTGACTCTGTTCGTCCACTTCGAAGACGGCATTCCGCAGCCTGTCGGCCAGATGATCGGCCACGCGGTGCAGCCGGAAGAAAGCGACGCCAACCAGCTCAACCGTTACCTCCTCAAAAAGGTGGACGAGCTGGAACTGTCGGTGCGTTCGGCCAATTGCCTCAAGAACGACAACATCATCTACATCGGCGATCTGGTCCAGAAGACCGAAGCCGAGATGCTGCGTACGCCGAACTTCGGCCGCAAGTCGCTCAACGAGATCAAGGAAGTGCTCTCGAGCATGGGCCTGCGCCTCGGCATGGACATCCCGGGCTGGCCGCCCGAGAACATCGAGGAAATGGCCAAGAAGCTCGAACAAGAGCTGCTCGGCTAAGCAATTCGGGAGCCCCTGCGAAAGCGGGGGCTCACCACTCGGGCGAAGGTGGCGGCCCTGATGGCCACCGGGACGGAGCTACCTTGCACGGGCTCCTTACGAACGAAGGATAACGACTATGCGTCATGGTATTTCGGGCCGCAAGCTGGGCCGCAAGACGGGTCACCGCAACGCCCTGTTCCGCAACATGGCCGCCGCGTTGATCAAGCACGAGCAGATCACCACTACGCTCCCCAAGGCGAAGGAACTGCGCCCCTATATCGAAAAGCTGATTACGCTGGCCAAGCGTGGCGGGCTGTCGAACCGTCGTCTCGCCATGAGCCGTCTGGGTGACGAGGCACAGCTCAAGAAGCTCTTCGAAGTGCTGGCCGACCGTTACTCGGACCGTGAAGGCGGCTACACCCGCGTCCTGCGCGCCGGCGTGCGTGCGGGCGATGCCGTTCAGATGGCGATCATCGAGCTGGTTGAGCGCGACGAGAGCGCCAAGGGTCAGGATTCGGGCCCGGTGCAGTCGGAAGAGGAATACGAAGACGCGTAAGCCGCGCTTCATCCAACGAACAAGGCAAGGGGCCGGGGCGCGAACGCTTCCGGCCCTTTCCTTTTACCGGGCAAGTTAATGAAGTGCATGCGGAAGCCGCCAGTCCAGCGCTTCAACTTGCGACGAGCCGTTCATTAAAGTGCTCACGAAAATTAACAACACCTGTCACCCCAATTCAGCAAAGCCTCACGCCGAATCGCGCAAAACACTTCTCGACACCGCCGGCACATTCGCCCGCGGTGATTGACGAGGAGTGCATCGATGACCATCAAGACAAACCGGCTGGCCTCCGGCAAATCGGCCCGGCTTGTGCTCGGCGCAATCGCTGCGACGGCACTGACAGCGACGTCCGTGACCCCGGCGATGGCCCGCGATTACCGTGACCGCGACGGCATCAGCGCAGGCGAGATCATCGCGGGCGCTGTGGTGATCGGCGGCATTGCCGCGCTGGCTGGCGCCTTCGATGGCGACCGCGACCGTTACGATCGCGGTGACCGCCGTTATGACCGCGGCGACCGCTGGGACCGTGGCGACCGCGTCGGCTACGGCGTTAACCCTCGCACGGCTGTCGATCGCTGCGTGCGGGCGGCCGAGAACCAGGCGCGCCGCGGCGGCTATCGCTTTGCCGACGTGATCGACGTGCGTGATATCGACCGGACCCGCGACGGCTTCCGGGTGCGTGGCCGCATCGATGTCGGCGGTGGCTGGGATCGCCGCGGCAATGATCGCGGCAACTTCAGCTGCTTCGTCGACGGCCGCGGGGCTCCGTTTGTTGATTACAGCGGCATCCGCGGCTTGCGCTGACACGCCTTAATTCTTGCGCGCCGCTAGCCTTTTCGCAGCGCGCAGTCTCGCCGCCCCGCGCTTCCCCCACCGGATGCGCGGGGCGGTTTTTTATGCGTCTGACTGGTTCAGCCGGGCGCAAGCTCAGCACGTCTAGTCTCGGCGATATCGGGGTGTGAGGTGGACGCGCCGACAGCAACAGGAGAGAGTAATGGCTCAGACAATCCGCGCGCTTGCCTTGGCAGGAGCTCTCGCCGGTACCCTTACGTCCGCCCCTGCGATGGCTGCCGCCAGTGCGGCGCCGGCCGCCATCCCCTCCGCCTTTGCCACCAGTCAGTTCGTGCCGCTGAGCGTCACATCTGGCTATGATTGTTGGCGCAGGTGCGGTTGGGGACATGACCGCCGCTGGCGGCGCGACCGCGTCGATGCAGGCGACGTCATCCTGGGCGCTGTGCTGATCGGCGGGATCGCCGCGATCATCAACTCCGAGAGCCGCCGAGACCGTGACCGCGACGTGGTGGTGGTCGAGCGTGACCCCTATATCCGCGACCGCGATTATCGCGACGACCACCGCGCACCGCCGCGTGCGAGCAGCGCCTCGGGCCTCGATAATGCCGCGAACATGTGCGTCGACCGGATCGAGCGCGACCAGCGGGTCGACACGGTCGACAATGTCGCACGCACCGCATCGGGCTGGCAGGTCACCGGCGTTCTGGCGAGCGGCGGCTCCTTCGATTGCCGGATCGGCAATGATGGCCGGATTGAAACGGTGAATTATGGCGAAGGCTTCGCTGCCTCGGCTGCAAGTGCTGACGGACAGTGGAGCGACGACACTTATGCCGCCGCCCGCTCGGCCATCGGCGGCACGGCGCGCCCCGATATGGCGGTGCAGGAAACGACGGTCCGCCTCGCCCAGGGGCCGGCGTCAGCGGCTCCGGGTACGGTCAGCGACCGGATACCAGCCTATCCCGGCGGGCCGATCCCCGGCGAGGAAATCCCCGAGAACGCGCCGGATCAGTAAGCCTTACAGGCCTGCCGCGCCATAGCTCGGCAGGCCCCACTCCCAGCGGATCGCCGCACTCCGCAGCGCAAAGCCGCAGGCAAAGGCGAGGCCCCATGCGGCCTCGTCAGGCAGGCCGAATTGCCGCGCGCCAAGCATCCCCGCGACCGTCAGCGCCGAGGTGAGCGCGGCGGGGGTGACGTAGAGCTCGGGGCTCATGATGATCGATGGGCGCCCGGCCACCACATCACGGATGATCCCGCCGACGCAGCCGGTCATCACCCCCATCAGCGCGGCGGGCACGGGCGGGATGCCGTAGGCGAGCGCCTTGGCGCTGCCGAGCACGGCATAGGCCGCAAGCCCCGCGCCGTCGGCATAGGCAAAGCCCTTGCCCTCCCACCAGCGCACCGGCGTGAACCACGCGATCAGCGCGGTGCCGAGGCACACGGCGGCGACCCACGGATCGTCGATCCAGAACACCGGCGCGCGGATCAGCAGGTCGCGCACAGTTCCGCCGCCGACGCCGGTCACCAGCGCGAAGAAGGCCATTGTCACGAAGGTCTGCTTGAGCCGCGCCGCCAGCACCGCGCCTGACAGCGCGAAGATCGCGATGCCGGCAAGGTCGAGCAGGTCGAGGATCGGGGTGAGAACAGTGGGGGTCACGCGGCGGTCACCCGAAATCGCCGTCGAAATCGAAGTCGGCACCCGCAGGATTGGGGAAAGGATCGGTTTCGCCGCGCTTCGCTTTCACCCGCGCCTTGCGGCGGCGGAACATCAGAACGCAGCCGATCAGCGCGCCGGTCAGCGACAGCGCCGCAAACAGGATCAGCACCGGATGGCTGGTGTCCTCGCGCTCCGACAGGTCCATGATGTGCAGGCCCCACGCCAAGTCGAAGGCGCGCCACCAGCGGGTGCGCACCGCCTCGATCTCGCCGGTCTCGCGCCCGACATAGACATTCGTGCCGTCGGCCAGTTGCGCCTGCCACACCGCGAGCGGGCGGCGGAAATCGGCGGGAGCCTTGTCGGCGGGAAAGAGCGTGATCCGCTCAGCCTTGTCACCGCCCACGATGCGCGCGGCAACCAGCGCGCGGGCGGCGTTTGCATCGAGCGGGGGGAGCGCTGCACCGGTCGCGAAATCGACCCGCCTCACGTTGCCGTCGAGTCCTGTGAGGATCGCCACCGGGCGGCCCTGCTGCATGACGACGCGCATGTCCTTGAGCTGCGCTTCAGGCGAGGCCAGGTTGCTACCCGGCAGCACCAGCGGGGCAGGGGCGACCTCGCGCCGCAAGGTCTCGCCGCGCACTTGCTCGATCGGGCGCAAGGTCATGAACAGGCCTGTCGCCAGCCACATGGCGATCGGCACCCCGACCAGCCAGCCGAGCCAGATGTGCCACTTGGCGAGAGAGCGCATTGTGATCGTCATGCAGCGCGCCATGACGATTGCGGGCTAGGAGTGCAATATCTGTGCGATGGCCTCGGCCGCAGCGATGCAGTCGAGGTCGCTCCAGCGCGGGCCGATCACCTGCATACCGCAGGGCAGCTCCGCGCCGAGATAGGTGCCGCTGCCGATCGGGAGCACCGTGGCGGGCAGGCCGGGGAAGGTCGCGATCCCTGCCCAGACGAGCGCGCCGCCGCCCGGCTCCTCGGTGCCGTCGATGTTGAGCATGCCGCGGAACACCGCCTGCTCGCTATGCGGCACCGCGAGGACGGGTGCGGGCGGGGCGAGGACGAAGTCGTATTCCGCAAACAGCGCCTCCCACTGCGCCATGCAGGTCGCCTGCGCGTTCATGAGCGCGAACCAGTCGCGGGCGGTGGCTTGCTTGCCATCCGGCCCGGGGGCACCGCCCGCCATGGTGATATTCATCATCTTGAGATAGCTGCGATAATGCACCGCCTGATTGGGGAGGAGATCGGTCGACCTGTCGATCCGGACGCCCGCGCTGGCGAGGGCTTCGAGCGCAGCCTCGGTCGGCTCGCGCACGCTGGCATCGACCGGCGCGCCGGGGAGGGTGGTGATCGCCAGCAGGCGGCATTCGCGCAGCGGCTTGCGGCGGCGGCGCAGCGGCACGTCCGCGCCGACTTCGGTGAGAACCGCGAGGTCGGCGGCATTCCTTGCGAGTGGCCCTGCGATGCTGAGCGGACTGTCGGCGGCAGCGACAAAGCCTTCGCGGCGGGACATCGCGGGATGATCATGGCCGTGCTTGGGGACGAGGCCCCAGGTGGTCTTGTGGCCCCAGACGCCGCTGAAATGCGCCGGCACGCGGACCGATCCGCCGATGTCGGTGCCGTATTCGCAGGCAACCATCCCGCTTGCCACGGCAGCCGCGCTTCCGCCTGACGATCCACCGGGGGAGCGATCAGGGTTATGGGGGTTGTTGGTGCGGCCATAGACCGGGTTGAAGCTCTGCCAGTCGGTGAGGTCGACCGGCACGTTGGTCTTTCCGACGATAATCGCGCCCGCCGCCTTCAGCCGCCGCACCAGCAGCGCATCGCGCGGGGCGATCTGGTCGCGGAATTGCGGGTGACCGAAGGTGGTGGGGAGCCCGGCGACGTCGAAGCTTTCCTTGATGGTCATCGGCACGCCGAACAAAGGCTGGTCACCTCGCGGGCCGCTTGCGTCGAGCGCCTTGGCTTCCTCGAAGGCGGCACGGAAGTTCGGCACCGCCAGCGCGTCAATCTCCGCGTCGAGGTGTTCGAGCCGCACGATCGCGGCATCGACCGCCTCGACGACGCTGAATTTGCCGGCACGTATCGCAGCGGCAGTGGCGAGCGCACCCGGCTCTTGCGTTAATTGCGGATAGGCCATGCGTGAATTCTCCCCTTGGCCGAGGGGTCTAGCGCGTTACCGCGCGGTGCAAAAGCCCGTCTGGTGGGTCACTGCGCGCGCTCCATGAGTTCAAGAAACTCGCCCGCCTTCGGTTGCACCCGCCTTGCCGCCGCGCCCAACGCCAAGCCGAAGCCGAGGATCGGCGACGCGCCGTAACCGATCAGCGGATAGGGGAAGGGCGCGATGACGGCCATGACCCCGAGCGTCACCAGCAGCGCAGCCAGCGCATAGCCTTCGGTGCGCTGGGTCTGCGGGTCGATCACCAGATGCCACAGCGGCACCACGAACAGCAGTATCGCAAGGCAGGCCGCCTTGAACAAAGACAGCTCGGCCATGTGCGGCAGCACGTTTTCGGTGAAGACCTGCGGTTCCAGCGCGCCATCGCCGAAGGTCACGACGGTCATTGCCGCTCCCGCCGCAGCGACAGCCGCATAGGCGAGGCCGCGATGGAGCCACGCCAGCACCGCGCTTGCCGCCGCAAGGGCCGCCAGTGCGGCGGCATCCGATTGCAGCGTCAGCGCTGCGCCCGCCAGCGCCAGCAGGCCTGCGCCGATAGTCCGCTCGCGCGCCGCCAGCACGGTGATCAGCGGCAACAGCAGCGCGCCGGAATGCAAGCTGACCGGCCCGGCTGGCAGCCAGCGCCGCACGCCGCCTACTTCGGGACCGATGACCAGCGGCAGAAACAACGCCAGCGCCGCCGCCGCTGCAATCGCAAGCCGCACCTTATGATCCTTGGGCAATCGCCCCAGCAGGATCCACACCAGCGCCGCTGCCAGCGCGCCGGCATTGATCAGCAGCAGACGCAGTGGCGCATCAAGGGCAAATAGGTAATACAGCCCGCCAACGCACGGGAACAGCAGCGGCAGGGCCAAGCGGCGACGATCAAAGACGCGCGCGTACACCCCTTGCCGCTTACATGTGGATCGGCTTGCCCGTCACCGCCATCGCCGCTTCCTTCAGCGCCTCGGCATGGGTCGGGTGTGCATGGCAGGTGTAGGCGATGTCCTCGGAGGTTGCGCCGAATTCCATCGCGACGCAGGCTTCGGCGATCATCGTGCCGGCAAGGCTGGCGATGATCCACACGCCGACCACGCGGTCGGTCTCGGCCTCGGCGATCACTTTGACGAAGCCGTCGGTATCGCGGTTGGCCTTGGCGCGGCTGTTGGCCATCATCGGGAACTTGCCGACCTTCACCGCAAGCCCGCGTTCCTTGGCCTGTTCCTCGGTGAGGCCGACACCTGCGATTTCGGGCGCGGTATAGACGACGTTGGGGATCACATCATGGTTCACGATGCCGGTGAGCCCGGCGATATTCTCGGCTACCGCGATGCCTTCATCCTCTGCCTTGTGGGCAAGCATCGGACCCGGGACGACATCGCCGATGCCCCAGATATTCGGCACCGAAGTGCGGAAATCATGGTCGATCTCGATCTGGCCCCGCGCGTTGACGCTAAGGCCCGCCTTGTCGAGCGCGAGGCCATCGGTATTGGGTCGCCGCCCGATCGAAACCAGAACGTGACTGGCAGTGAGCGTCTGCGACTCCCCGCCCGCCGATTTCTCGATGGTGAGGGTGACTGTCTTGCCATCCACGCTCGCGCCGGTGACCTTGTGGCCGAGCATCATGTCCATGCCCTGCTTCTTGAAGATCTTGCCCGCTTCCTTGCGCACATCGCCGTCCATGCCGGGGAGCACTTGGTCGAGGAATTCGACCACGGTGACCTTTGCGCCAAGCCTGCGCCACACCGAGCCCAGTTCGAGCCCGATCACCCCGCCGCCGATCACCACGAGGTGTTCGGGCACTTGGTCGAGATCAAGTGCGCCGGTGCTGTCGACGATGCGCTTGCCCGCATTGTCGACGGTGACGCCGGGGAGCGGGGTGACCGAAGAGCCGGTGGCGATCACGATGTCCTTGGCGGTGACTTTTTCACCGCCGACCATCACGGTGTGCGCGTCTTCGAAGGTTGCATGGCCTTTCAGCCAGGCAACCTTGCTCTTCTTGAACAGGAATTCGATCCCGCCGGTGAGCTCGCCCACGGCCTTGGTCTTTTCCTGCATCATCCGGCCCAGATCGAGCGTCGGTGTGGCGGTGATGCCCCAGGTGGCAAAGTGGCCATTATTGGCCTCGTCGAACAGCTCCGAACCGTGCAGCAGCGCCTTTGAGGGGATGCACCCGACATTGAGGCAGGTGCCGCCGAGCGTGGCGCGGCTTTCGACGCAGGCGGTCTTCAGCCCGAGCTGGGCTGCGCGGATCGCCGCGACATAGCCGCCGGGGCCAGCGCCGATGATGAGGACGTCGTAGTCGTAGGAATGGTCAGCCATTTCAAACTCCGTTCGCCCTGAGCTTGTCGAAGGGCTGCACTTCACTTGGGGTCCGTCGCCTCAAAAGAAAGGACGGGGCTTCGACAAGCTCAGCCCGAACGGAATTCTGTTCATTTGGTCACAAATCGATCAGCATCCGCGTCGGATCCTCGATCGCGTCCTTGATGATCTTGAGCGCGGTCACAGCCTCGCGCCCGTCAATCAGGCGGTGGTCGTAGCTCAGCGCGAGATACATCATTGGCCGGATTACGATCTGGCCATTACGCACGACCGCGCGGTCCTCGATGCGGTGAAGGCCCAGCACTGCGCTCTGCGGCGGGTTGATGATCGGGGTGCTCATCAGCGAGCCGAACACGCCGCCGTTGGAGATGGTGAAGGTGCCGCCGGTCATGTCTTCCATCGTCAGCGTGCCCGCCTTGGCGCGCGCGCCAAAATCGGCGATGTCCTGTTCGATCCGGGCAAAGCCCTTCTTGTCGGCATCGCGGATCACCGGGACGACGAGGCCGTTGGGCGCAGAAACCGCAACCGAGATGTCCACGAAGTCGTGGTAGATGATCTCGTCGCCCTCGATATAGGCGTTCGCGGCGGGGACGTCCTTCAGCGCAAGGCAGGCGGCCTTGGCGAAGAAGCCCATGAAGCCCAGACGGATGTCGTGCTTCTTGGCGAACAGGTCCTTGTACTTGTCGCGCGCTGCGATGACCGCGCTCATGTCGACATCGTTGAAGGTGGTGAGCAGCGCGGCGTTATCTTGCGCAGCTTTCAAACGCTTGGCGATGGTCTGGCGCATGCGGGTCATCTTGACCCGCTCGGTGCCGCGCGTGCCGCCGGTGACGACGGGGGCTGCGACCGGGCCCGGAGCAGGCGTCGGGGCGGGGGCAGGAGCAGCGCCGCCCTTGCGCGCTTCGGCTGCGGCCAGCACGTCTTCCTTGGTGAGGCGGCCGTCCTTGCCGGTGCCCTTGATCGTGGAGGGGTCAACGCCGTGTTCCAACACCGCGCGCCGCACCGCTGGCGACATGGTCTGCGCGGCGCCGTGCAGCTCTTCCGAGGCGGCGGGCGCCGGAGTGTCAGCCTTGGCCGCAGCGGGGGCGGTAGCCGCAATGGGAGCGGCGGCAGGCGCGCTCGCACCAGCTTCGATTACCGCGATCACCGCGCCGACTTCGACCGTGTCACCAACCGCGACGCGGTGTTCGGACATGATCCCGGCGACGGGCGAGGGCACGTCGACCGCAACCTTGTCGGTTTCAAGGCTGCAAATCGCCTCGTCTGCCGCGACCGCTTCACCGGGCTGCTTGAACCATTCGGCGATGGTGCCTTCGGTGACGGATTCGCCGAGGGCGGGGACTTTGATTTCGGTGGCCATCTAACGGGTTCCTGAAACTTGCTTTGTGTCTTGTGAAAGGGCGGGAGGGGCTCAGAGGCCGAGTGCGGCGGCGACGAGCGCCTCCTGCTGGGCCTTGTGGCGGCTGGCGAGACCCGTCGCGGGCGAGGCCGAGGCATCGCGTCCCGCATAGCTCGGGCGCATGCCCTTGTGGCCTGCGGAGGTGAGCGCATCCTCGATCCGCTCGTTCACGAAAAACCATCCGCCGTTGTTGCGCGGTTCTTCCTGACACCACACGACCTCCTGAAGGCCAGTCATGCGCTGGAGGCGCACCGCAAGCGGATCGCCGGGGAAGGGGAACAGCTGCTCGATGCGGATGATCGAGACATCATCCCGTCCTGCCGCATCGCGCGCCTCGATCAGATCGTAGGCGACCTTGCCCGAGCACAGCACCACGCGCCGCACCTTGTCGTCGGCGATGTCCTTCGTATCGGACAGGATGCGCCGGAATTGCCGCTCGCCGAGGAAGGAGCTCTTGTGGCTCTTGGCCATCGGGTGCCGCAGCAGCGACTTGGGGCTCATGATGACCAGCGGTTTGCGGAACGACCGCAGCATCTGGCGGCGCAGCACGTGGAAGTAGTTGGCCGGCGTGGTGATGTTGCACACGCACATGTTATCATCCGCGCACAGCTGCAAGAAGCGTTCAAGCCGGGCGGAGGAGTGCTCCGGGCCTTGCCCTTCATAGCCATGCGGCAGCAGCATTACGAGGCCATTGGCGCGCAGCCACTTGCTCTCGCCGCTGGCGATGAACTGGTCGATCATGATCTGCGCGCCGTTGGCGAAGTCGCCGAACTGGCCTTCCCACAGCACGAGGCTGCGCGGATCGGCCATCGCAAAACCATATTCGAAGCCGAGCACGCCGTATTCCGACAGCGTGGAATCGTAGACTTCGAACTTGCCGTGAGGAAGCGTGCTGAGCGGCACATGCTTGCGCTCGGTTTTCTGGTCGACCCACACCGCATGACGATGGCTGAAGGTGCCGCGGCCCGAATCCTGTCCGGACAGGCGTACCCCGTAGCCTTCCATCACGAGGCTACCGAAAGCGAGTGCCTCGGCGGTTGCCCAGTCGAAGCCGTCACCGGTCGCGAACATCTCGCGCTTGGCGGCGAGCACGCGGTCGAGCGTCTTGTGGATGTCGAGATCGGCGGGGACTTCGGTGAGCGCGCGGCCCAGCGAATCCAGCGTCTTGGGCTCGATCGCTGTCTCGACGCTGCGGCGTGCGGTTTCGGGGTCAGCAGGCTTGTTGAGCCCGGACCAGCGTCCGCCGAACCAGTCGGCCTCGTTGGCCTTGTAGTTCTTGCCTGCCTCGAACTCGTCCTCGAGAAGCGCGACGAAATCGGCCGCGACCTGCTCGCGCGTGCCCGGCGCAACCACGCCTTCGCGCACCAGCCGCGCTTCGTAGGAAACGCTGACCTTAGGGTGGGCCTTGATCGCATCGTACATCAGCGGCTGGGTGAACTTGGGCTCGTCACCCTCGTTATGGCCGAAGCGGCGGTAGCACCACATGTCGATCACGACATCGCGGTGGAAGGTCTGGCGATACTCGACCGCAAGCTTGCACGCAAAGGTCACCGCTTCCGGATCGTCGCCGTTGACGTGGAGGATCGGCGCCATGACGCCCTTGGCGACGTCGCTCGGGTAGGGCGAGGACCGCGCAAACTTGGGGCTGGTGGTGAAGCCGATCTGGTTGTTGATAATGAAGTGGATGCACCCGCCAGTATCGTAACCCGGCACGCCCGAGAGCGAGAGGCTTTCCCACACCACGCCTTGTCCTGCGAACGCCGCGTCGCCGTGAATCAGCACGGGCAGCACCGTCGATTTGGTCTTCAGATCGTCGCGGATCGCCTGCTGCGCGCGGCTCTTGCCGAGCACCACGGGGTTCACCGCCTCAAGGTGCGAGGGGTTGGGCACAAGGCTCATGTGCACCGAGATGTTGTCGAACTCGCGGTTGGTGCTGGTGCCAAGGTGGTACTTCACATCGCCCGACCCGCCCACGTCATCGGGGTTGGCCGAGCCGCCTGAAAACTCGTGGAAGATCACGCGGTAGGGCTTGGCCATCACGTTGGCGAGCACGTTCAGCCGTCCGCGGTGGGCCATGCCGTAGATGATCTCGCGCACGCCCGCGCTGCCGCCGTGCTTTATGACGGCTTCCAGCGCCGGGATCATGGACTCCCCGCCATCGAGGCCGAACCGCTTGGTGCCGACATACTTCTTGGCGAGGAATTCCTCGAACTGTTCGCCGCGCAGCACGGCGGCGAGGATCGCCTTCTTGCCCTCGGGCGTAAACTGGATCGTCTCGCCCGGCTTTTCAAACTTGTCCTGCAGGAAACGGCGTTCTTCGGTATCGGCGATGTGCATGTATTCAAGGCCGACCTTGCCGCAATACACTTCGCGCAGGCGCTGGTGGAGCTTGCCCACCGTGGTCCATTCCATGCCGAGCACGCCGCCGACAAAGACGTCCTCGTTCTCGTGGCCCGCAAGGCCGTGCCATTCGAGCGTCAGGTCCGCAGGCCCTTCACGGTTGGAAAGCCCGAGCGGATCGAGCGTCGCCGCCATGTGCCCGCGCACACGGTAGAGCCGCACCAGCTGCATCGCCGCAATCGAGAGCTTGGCGGCCTTTTCGATCGCCTGCGGATCGGCCGCTTTGCCCGCATCCTTCGCCGCCTTGACGATCGCGAGCGTCATCTCGGTCGGGTCCATCGCGGCGGTCAGATCAGCGGCGCTGTCTGCTACCGTGTCGAGCCAGCCGCGCTTGGCCCACGAGGGACCAGGCTGCGGGCCTTCCTGATCGGCGAAAGCAGGGATGAAATTGTGCGGTTCGTTGCCCATGATGGGACTCCTGGGGAGGAGGAAGGATGGCCCCCCGCGCGGGGTCGCGAGGGGCCGGTATTCTAAACGGCGGTTACGCCAGCTCTTTCAGCATCGCGGCGAGCGTTTCGCCCAGCAAGCTCGGCGAGGGGCTGACGCGGATTCCCGCATCTTCCATCGCCGCGATCTTGTCTTCGGCGCCGCCCTGACCGCCGCTGACGATGGCGCCAGCGTGGCCCATGCGGCGGCCCGGAGGGGCCGTGAGACCGGCAATGAACCCGACCATCGGCTTGGCACGGCCCTTGGCGCGTTCGGCCTTGATGAAGGCAGCGGCTTCTTCTTCGGCCGAGCCGCCGATTTCGCCGATCATGATGATGCTCTCGGTCTCGGGATCATCCAGGAACAGGTCGAGCATGTCGATGAAGTTGGTGCCGTTGACCGGATCGCCGCCGATGCCGACCGCGGTGGTCTGGCCTAGGCCTGCCATCGTGGTCTGGTGCACCGCTTCATAGGTGAGCGTGCCCGAGCGCGATACGATGCCGACCGAGCCCTTCTTGAAGATATTGGCCGGCATGATGCCGATCTTGCATTCGTTCGGGGTCAGCACGCCGGGGCAGTTGGGGCCGATCAGCCGCGACTTGGAGCCGGACAGCGCGCGCTTGGCGCGGACCATGTCGAGCACCGGAATGCCTTCGGTGATGCAGATGATCAGTTCGATCTCGGCATCGATCGCTTCGCAGATCGCGTCAGCGGCGAACGGCGGCGGTACGTAGATGCACGAGGCATTCGCGCCGGTCGCGGCCTTGGCTTCGCGCACGGTGTTGAATTGCGGCAGGCCGATATGCATGGTGCCGCCCTTTCCGGGTGTCACGCCGCCGACCATCTGCGTGCCGTAGTCGAGGCCCGCTTGGGTGTGGAAAGTGCCGGTGTTGCCGGTCATCCCTTGGGTGATGACCTTGGTGTCTTTGTTTACGAGGATGGACATTCAGAAACTCCGTTCAGGCTAATCCGGTCAACTTCCGCCGAGCCACACGCCGCGGTCGTAGAGAGTGAGGCTATACTGGTCCGCGCTCGCGAAGGGACGGGCGGTGGCGCATTGGGCAAACTGCTGACGGGCCCCTGCCAGAAAGCGATCCTGATCGAAGGCAATCCGGTCGGGATCGTTCTGGCTGGCGACCGCGAGATCGAAACAGTCGCGCGCGATGGCGAGATTTTCGGGGCTGTCGGTCTCAGGCCCTTCGAGCCCCGCATAAACGCGCATCAGCCGCGTCTTGTTTTCCGCTCGCCAGTTCATGCAGGCGCGCCGCTGCGTGCCGTCGGTGAGCGTCACAATCTGGGTGTCGCTGCAAAAGACGCGCTGTTCCTGCGGGACATCGCGCGCAAAATCTTCCGCCACCTCCGCCCGATCAACCTCGCGCGCAGAGACCTGCGGGCTGACGAGGCCGATCAGGAGGAGCGAGGCGGAAAGCTTATGCAAGGCTGCTGTCCAGCGCCTTGCACGCCTCAAGCAGTTCCTTGACCGCATCGACGCTGACGCCGAGGTTCGCCTTCTCTTCGTCGGTGAGGCTGATCTCGATCACGTCCTCAGCGCCGCCTGCACCGATCACCACCGGCACGCCGACATAGAGGCCGTCGACGCCGTACTTGCCGTCAACCTGCACCGCGCAGGGCAAGATGCGCTTTTGGTCGTAGAGGTAGGCTTCGGCCATCGAGATGGCGCTGGTGGCGGGGGCATAGAAAGCCGAGCCGGTCTTGAGCAGCGCGACGATCTCGCCGCCGCCCGCTCGGGTGCGCTTGACGATTTCGCCGAGGCGGCCCTCGGAAATGCCCTTGATCTTGGCCATGTCGGCGACCGGGATGCCGTTGATGGTGGAGTAGCTCAGCACCGGAACCATCGTGTCGCCGTGGCCGCCGAGCACGAAGGCGTTCACGTCCTTGACGCTGACGCCGAATTCCCACGCGAGGAAGGTCGCAAAGCGCGCCGAGTCCAGCACGCCGGCCATGCCGACGACCTTGTGCGCCGGAAGGCCCGAAAACTCGCGCAGTGCCCAGACCATCGCATCGAGTGGGTTGGTGATGCAGATCACGAAGGCATCGGGGCAGTTGGCAGCGATGCCTTCGCCGACCGACTTCATCACCTTGAGGTTGATTCCGAGCAGGTCATCGCGGCTCATGCCGGGCTTGCGCGCGACGCCTGCAGTGACGATCACAACGTCGGCGCCCGCAATGTCGGCATAGTCGTTCGATCCGGTGATGCTGGCGTCAAAGCCTTCAACCGGGCCGCACTGGCTGAGATCGAGCGCCTTGCCCTGCGGGATGCCTTCAGCCACGTCGAACAGGACGATGTCGCCGAGACCCTTCAGTGCTGCGAGGTGGGCGAGCGTGCCGCCGATATTACCGGCGCCAACGAGCGCGATCTTCTTGCGGGCCATGTGCTGGACTTCCTTCCCTGATCCGACGGGACGAAGAAGTGGGGCGCGCACTCGGGATCAAGGCGCAAGTGCCAACCCCCGTCCCAAGCGGCTGGGCACCGATACACCGGGGGCGGTAGGCGGCTCAAAACGGGATTGCAACCGGCAAAAGGGCTCGAGCGGCAACTATCTTTGCAAACAGTTCGCAATTGCATTAAAGCAGTTAATCGCCGCATCAGGGCAACGCCTTAGCGCGGGCACTTTAAGGTCACGGGCAACCTCGCGTCAATCTGGGAAGATCAGGCGGGCGCCAGCTCGCGGTCCAGCCGAGCGGCAAGGCGGCGGTCGAACATCTGGGTAATCGACAGCCAATGGTCTTTCGCATTGGCATCACCGCGTGCACCCGCCTCGTTGGCGAGGTCCACCGCCGCGTCGGCTGACGCCAGCCCGTGCACCGCGAAGTGCCGCAGCGCGTCGGTCAGCAGCGGATCGAAGCTGGTTGGTCGGCGCACCACATCGACCCCCGAACAAAGGTTGTCATTCGCCGCCCGCGCCAGCGCCGGAGCGATCAGTCCGCGCCCCGCAGCACGCCAGCCGAGACGGCGGGCAGGGTTGTTGGCAGAAGCAAAGCGGACAGACATGAAGCGCGTGTATTCCCGTCGTTCTTGGCTCGCAAAGACAACATCCGCGTGCGGGAAACGCTCTAGCCGCGCGCCGCTAAGGCTTGGTGTGGCAACAAGGTTTCCGTGGCCTTAACCGTGTTTACGGGCTGGCTCGGAGGGGCGCGTCAATCCTTGGCGGCGGGCGCCGAAGCGCTGCCCGGCTGGGCCTTCCACTGACCCGATTGCGCATACTCGGCCTTGACCGCGCCTGCGCCGGAATAGGCGGGTGTTGGCACTTCGTTTAGCAGCGCAGCCGGAGCCTTGGCATCGGCGCCCTCGGCCTGCTGTCGCATCGGCACGGGTTCGAGATCGTAGGCGACCACCGGGCGCGCCGCAGCGGTCGCGCCTGCCGCCGGGGGCGTGAAGGGAAGCGGGGTGGTGCGTCCGCTCACCGCAGGCTCGAACCCGGCATAGGCATTGCTGAAGGCCGCCGCCTGCCCGCTCGCCCCGCGGGTTCGGTAGAAGCGGTGCGCGCCGATTGTGCCGATGTGGTCGAGCGTCGGCGCCCAATAGGGATTGACCCAAAGCGTATGGTAATGCGTGGCGAGGCCGACCGGGGCGTAGACGTTGCCGGTCAAAGCGTCGGCGGCGATGCGTTGCGCGCGCGCCCAGCTCGCCCCGCCGGGCCGCCGGGCGAGGCTACCGTCGCAGGTGAAGGTGAACTGGCAACCGGTCGTGCGCTCCGAACCCTGATAGACGACGCCGCACACGCTTGACGGCCAGCTGGGGTGCGCGACGCGGTTGAGCACCACTTGCGCGACCGCGCGCTGGCCTGCCTCGCTCTCGCTCGCCGCCTCGTACCACACGGCCTGCGCAAGGCATTCCTGCGCGCGCAGCTGGGATAGACCGCTGGCAGGCACATAGAAGGGCCGCGCCGCCGCACCGACATCGATCAGCGCACCCAGCGCGCGGCCACCCTCGGCGCCTTGCCCAAGCGGGTTGTCGGAAGGAAGCGCGACCAGCGCGGTGCCGGCAGGGTCGGCCATGTAGTAATAGGCCGAGCCCGGAAAGCTCATCCCCGGTCGCTCGAACGGCAGTGCGGCTGCGGCGGCTTGGCGGGTGGCGAGCGCGGCGGTGCTTTCGACCGCGTTGCCGGGAAGCGTTGTGAAACCGCGGCCGGTCATCTCGGGCGCGGCCATCGCGGGGACGGTGATTGCGGCGAGCAGCACAGCAAGCCGCTTGCGCCCGGAACCTCCAAGCGCCGTGCCCGGCCACGACCAGCCGCGCGCGGCGCGAGGGGCGGTGATGAGGGAGAAGGTGCGGGACGGTGCCATGATCTGCCGCTCGCCTTACGCGCGCGCCGCGAGCCGGGCGAGCGCGGCGCGGCCCCGCGTCCCGATTTTGGACACTTGGGACTCGCGGCTTAACCCGTTGCGCGGGCGGGCATGGAGCCCTATCGGTTCGGCCCAACGGATATGGCGCGGGATCGCATCAGGATGGGGCATAAGGGGGTGGGCGGAGCAATGCTGCTGGCAGCCTCCTGCCTCGCCGCGGCCTGCGCGCCCGCCGCGCCGCACAAACCCGCAGACCCTGCACATCCCACGATCGTCAGCCTTAACCCCTGCCTCGACGCGATCCTCGTCGAGGTCGCGCCGCCAAGCCAGGTGCTGGCGCTCTCGCACTACAGCCGCGATCCGGGATCGAGCTCGATCCCGGCGGGCATTGCCGCGCGCTACGGCGTCACCGGCGGGACGGCCGAGGAGGTGATCGCCGCACAGCCCGACCTCGTCCTCGCCTCGATCTACCTGCCCCAGGCGACCCGCAGCGCATTGGAGCGGGCGGGGCTGAAGGTCGCGACCTTCGGCAGCCCCACCTCGGTTGCCGAGAGCGCCGCGCAGGTGCGCGAAGTTGCCGCGCTGGCGGGACGGACGGTCGAGGGCGAGGAGCTCGCCGCCCGCATCGCCGCGTCGCCATCCCGCTCGCAAGGCGCTATCGACGCGCTGCTGTGGCAGCCGGGCGAGATCGTCGCGGGCGAACAGACCCTGATCGCCGAGCTGCTGCGCGAGGAAGGCTTCGCCAGCCACGCCGCGCGGCGCGGGCTTCAGCAGGCGGACGGGGTGAGCCTCGAAAGCGTGCTCGCCGATCCGCCCGCCATGCTGCTGGTGGCGGGCGATGCGCCGGGGCAGCGCCATCCGCTGCTGTCAGGCGCATTCAAATCGATGCACATTGCCGCCTTCGATCCTTCGCTGATCTATTGCGGCGGGCCGACCGTCCCCAAGGCGCGCGCCCGGCTGCGGCAGATCCGCGCGGAATGGGAGCGCCGCCTATGAACCGCGCCAGCCTCGTCTTCGTGCTGCTGCTGGCGCTGCTGTTCCCGCTCTCGCTGCTCGCAGGGCGGGTGTGGATTGATCCTTTCGACGCCCGCGCGACGGCCAACGCCGCGCTGATCCTTGCCGAACTGCGCTTGCCGCGCGCAGTGCTGGCCGTGGTGATCGGCGCGGGGCTGGGCGCGGGCGGAGCGGCGATGCAGGGGTATTTGCGGAACCCGCTCGCCGATCCCGGCCTGTTCGGTATCGCGCCGATGGCGGCGCTGGGCGCGGTGGCGAGCTTCTGGCTGAACCCGTTGCTACCCGCCGCATGGGCGGCGTGGAGCCTGCCGCTGCTGGCGCTGATCGGCGCGGGCCTTGGCATGGCTGCGCTGGCGCTGATCGCCGGACGCACGTCATCCGACGCCGCAGGTGGCGCGGGCGGTGGCATTGCGCTGTTCACCCTCGCAGGCCTGATGCTGGCGAGCCTCGCAGGCGCGCTCACCGCGCTCGCCATCACGCTTGCGCCCAATCCTTTCGCGCTTTCCGAGATCGTGTTGTGGCTCAACGGCGCGCTGACCGACCGATCGTGGCAAGAGGTCGCGATTGCCGCGCCGCTGATCGCTGCCGGGATCGCGGTGCTGGCACTGGCAGCCAAGAGCCTCGATGCGCTGACCCTGGGCGAGGAGGCGGCGCGTTCGCTGGGCCTCGATCCAGGGCGGCTGCTCGGGCTGCTGGTGGTAGGTATAGGGCTGACCGTCGGGGCAGGGGTGGCGGTTGCGGGGATTATCGGTTTCGTCGGGCTTGTCGTGCCGCATCTGGTGCGCCCGCTGACCGACCGCCTGCCTTCCAGCCTGATCCTGCCCAGCGCGCTCGCAGGGGCCTGCCTCGTGCTGGCGGCGGACAGTATCGTGCGCATCTTGCCGTTGGTCACCGAGCTGCGGCTCGGCATCGCATTGTCGCTGATCGGCGCGCCGTTCTTCTTCTGGCTGCTGCTGCGGATGCGGCGGGGGCAGTTATGAGCCTTTCTGCCGAGAATCTCACTTTGATGCGCGGCGGGCGCGAGGTCGTGAGCGGGCTGTCCGCCGCGCTCCAGCCGGGACAGATCACCGCTATCGTCGGGCCAAACGGTGCGGGCAAATCCTCGCTGCTGCTCGGCCTTGCCGGACTGCTGGCACCCACTGCAGGGGAGGTGACGCTGGAGGCTGCGAGCCTCGGTGCCCTCCACCCCCGCACCCGCGCGCAGAACATCGGCTATCTGCCGCAGACCCCCGATATCGCGTGGGATGTGGCGGTGGAGAACCTCGTCGCGCTAGGCCGCCTGCCGTGGCGCGATCGCGGGGCCGAGGCGGTGGACGCCGCACTCGCCGCGCTCGATCTCGAGCCGCTACGCCATCGCCCCGTCAGCCGGCTGTCGGGCGGAGAGCGCGCGCGGGTGTTGCTGGCGCGGGTGCTGGCAGGCGAACCCCGCTGGATTCTCGCCGACGAGCCGCTCGCCGCGCTCGACCTGGCGCATCAGCTGAGCCTGATTGCGCACCTCAAGGCCTGCGCGCGCGCAGGGCAGGGCGTGGTGGTGGTGCTCCACGATCTCGCGGTGGCGATGAACCATGCCACACGCGTTCTGGTGCTGAAAGACGGCCACCTGATCGCCGACGGCCTACCCGCCGAGGCGCTCAGCCCGCAGGTGATCGCGCAAGGCTGGGGTGTAGCAGCACGCTGGCTGGGCGAGGCGGGGGGAAGGGCTCTGGTGGCCGCTCCGGGACCGGACCGCGCATAGCAGGTGCTCGCACGTTCCGGCCCGGTTGGGATTTCGGTTGCTTCGGCCAGGTTGCGACCCTGAAAGGACCCGGCTGGAGAACCGTAGAGTGGCATTCGATCTGCCCAAGGACGGCGATGCTGACGACTTCAGATTTTCTGTAGTCCCCACTATTCCGTGATAAATTTTTCCTTAAACTTTGGAAAATCGACGATTTTGGTGTGGCCTGCGCGTTGGAGGTAACGGCTGTCGCGGCATCACCGGCCCAGCCTGCGGGAAACCTCTATCCGCATTGCCCGTTGCATCGCACAGGAGCCGTCGCCATCTGGGTACGACTGACGCGCCTCCTCCCTTGCGCCACTTGACCCACGCGAACATTTCCGGAACAGAACACGCCCATGAGCCTTACGACAATCTCCGTGCGCGGTGCGCGCGAGCACAACCTCAAGGGTATCGACATCGATCTGCCGCGCGATGCGCTGATCGTGGTCACTGGCCTGTCGGGCAGCGGCAAATCCAGCCTCGCTTTCGACACCATCTATGCCGAGGGGCAGCGGCGGTACGTTGAGTCGCTCAGCGCCTATGCGCGCCAGTTCCTCGAGATGATGCAGAAGCCTGATGTCGAGCATATCGACGGCCTCAGCCCCGCAATCTCGATCGAGCAGAAGACCACCAGCCGCAACCCGCGCTCGACCGTGGCGACCGTCACGGAGATCTACGACTACATGCGCCTGCTGTGGGCCCGCGTCGGCACGCCTTACTCGCCCGCCACCGGCGAGCCGATCAGCGCCCAGACGGTCAGCCAGATGGTCGACCGCGTGATGGCGCTGCCCGAAGGCACGCGCGCCTATCTGCTCGCCCCCGTGGTGCGCGGGCGCAAGGGTGAATACCGCAAGGAGCTCGCCGAATGGCAGCGCGCCGGCTTCACCCGCGTGCGGATCGACGGCGAGATTTACCCGATCGAGGAAGCGCCTGCGCTCGACAAGAAGTTCAAGCACGACATCGAAGTGGTGGTCGACCGCATCGCGGTGCGCGAAGGCATCGAGACGCGGCTCGCCGACAGCTTCGAACAGGCGCTGAAGCTCGCCGAGGGGCTGACTTACGTCGACCTCGCCGACGGCGTGGTGCCGGGGCGTGAGGACGAGGGGAAGGGCGGCGCGATGAAGGGCGCAGGCCTGCCGCCAAACCGCATCGTGTTCAGCGAAAAATTCGCCTGCCCCGTCAGCGGTTTCACCATCGAAGAGATCGAGCCGCGATTGTTCTCCTTCAACGCCCCGCAAGGCGCGTGCCCGGCCTGCGACGGGATCGGCGAGAAGATGCTGTTCGACCAGCAGCTCGTCGTCCCCAACGAGGCGCTGACCCTCAAGCAGGGCGCGGTCGTGCCTTGGGCCAAGTCCAATCCGCCGTCGCCCTATTACATGCAGGTGCTCGCCAGCCTCGCCAAGGCTTACGGCTTCGACCTCACCACCCCGTGGAAGGACCTCGCGCCCGAACAGAAGCTCATCATCCTCCACGGCACGGGCGGAATGCCGGTGCCGCTGACCTTCAAGGACGGCCGCCGCGAATACACCGTCAACAAGGCCTTCGAGGGCGTGATCGGCAACCTCAACCGCCGCATGATGCAGACCGAAAGCGCGTGGATGCAGGAGGAGCTCTCCAAGTACCAGACCGCGCAGGCCTGCGAGACCTGCGGCGGCAAACGCCTCAACGAAAAGGCGCTCAGCGTGAAGGTGCCCAGCGCCAACGGCCCCACCGACATCGCCACCCCGGTGCAGATGAGCGTCGCCGATGCCAAGGCGTGGTTCCTCGGGCTCGACGCGCACCTCTCCCCCCAGCAAAGCCAGATCGCCAAGGCCATCCTCAAGGAGATCAACGAGCGGCTGGGCTTCCTCGACAATGTCGGGCTCGACTACCTCAACCTCGACCGCACCTCCGGCACCCTCAGCGGCGGCGAGAGCCAGCGCATCCGCCTCGCCTCGCAGATCGGCTCCGGCCTCTCGGGCGTGCTCTACGTGCTCGACGAGCCCAGCATCGGCCTCCACCAGCGCGACAATGACCGCCTGCTCGAAACCCTCAAACGCCTGCGCGATCTCGGCAACACCGTCATCGTCGTCGAGCATGACGAGGACGCGATCCGCACCGCAGACTACATCGTCGACCTCGGCCCGGGCGCGGGCGTGCATGGCGGCCAGATCGTCGCGCAAGGCACCCTCAAGCAGATCCTCAAGGCCAAGGGGTCGCTCACCGCCGACTACCTCACCGGCAAGCGCAAGATCGAGGTGCCCGCCAAGCGCCGCAAGGGCAACGGCAAGCACATCGTGGTCAAGAACGCGCGGGCGAACAACCTCAAGGGCGTCACCGCCAAGATCCCGCTCGGCACCTTCTGCTGCATCACCGGCGTCTCGGGCAGCGGCAAGTCCTCGCTCACCATCGACACGCTGCAAGCGGGCGCCGCGCGCGTGCTCAACGGCGCGCGGGTGATCGCGGGCGCGCATGACGAGATCACGGGCTTGCAGCATTGCGACAAGGTGATCGAGATCGACCAGTCGCCGATCGGCCGCACCCCGCGCTCCAACCCCGCCACCTACACCGGCAGTTTCACCCAGATCCGCGACTGGTTCGCGGGCCTCCCCGAAAGCCTCGCGCGCGGTTACAAGCCCGGGCGTTTCTCCTTCAACGTCAAGGGAGGCCGCTGCGAGAAGTGCCAGGGCGACGGCCTCATCAAGATCGAGATGCACTTCCTCCCCGACGTCTACGTCACCTGCGAGGAGTGCCACGGCAAACGCTACAACCGCGAAACGCTCGAGATAAAGTTCAAGGGCCACTCCATCGCCGACGTGCTCGACATGACGATCGAGGACGCCGAGGAGTTCTTCAAGGCCGTCCCCCCGATCCGCGAGAAGATGCGGATGCTCAACGAGGTGGGCCTTGGCTACGTGAAGGTCGGCCAGCAGGCGACCACCCTGTCAGGCGGCGAGGCCCAGCGCGTGAAGCTCGCCAAGGAACTCGCCCGCCGCTCGACCGGGCAGACGCTCTACATCCTCGACGAGCCGACCACCGGCCTCCATTTCGAGGACGTGCGCAAGCTCCTCGAAGTGCTGCACCGGCTGGTGGAGGGCGGCAATTCGGTGGTGGTGATCGAGCACAATCTCGACGTTATCAAGACCGCCGACTGGATCATCGACCTCGGCCCCGAGGGCGGGGTGCGTGGCGGGGAGATTGTCGCGGTTGGTACGCCGGAGACCGTGGTGAAGGAGCCTCGGAGCTTTACGGGGCAGTATCTGGCGCCGTTGCTCTCCCGTCCGTCCTGAGCCTGTCGAAGGATCTGCAACCGCGCCTGTCTTAAGCTTGTTGAAGGGTGATGGAGGGGCCGCGGAAGATGCGTACTCAAAATGGAACTAAGGTTATCTTGGTCAGGCCTCACTTCCGCTTTTATCGGACTTGCCGTCATCAAGCCGTTTCCTAGCAGAAAAATTGGTGATTTCGGAAAACGGCGAAGGGCCAGTAAGCACGTTTGGTAAATGCACGTCTATGTTTGAGCTTATGTAACCCTTCAGGTGATCCTTCAAAAGCTCCATTTTAAGGCGAACCCTTAAAGTGTACTTCTCGACCTCTGAGATATCGAGGCCACTCTCGGCGGCATTAGATACATCTTTAGCGATTATTCCGATTTTCGTTAAGTTGAGACGCTGACGGTTAATCTCAATAAGTTCGAGCATAAAAAATTTTGCTATTTTATAACAACTCGTAATGATCGCTAGTGCCACTACCACGTAGGGTGTTCTTGAAGCGATCAAGGCTCCGATGTTCACCTTATCCTCAGGGTCAATCTGTGTAGTGAGATCGACCGCCCCGCTAATCAAAAGAAAAAACATAACTCCGATAATACCAATCGGTGCGGCCGAAAGCCAAAATAACGTCCGAGTGTTTTTACTGCCTTGCGAAACGAAGCTTTCGAGTTCCGTTGGGAACAAATCGATATTGGCCCTGAGCTGGGATAACTTCGTATTGAGACTTTCGATCTCAGCCGTTACGCGCGTCTTTTCGTCGTTACGCAATCCTAAATTCGCAAATACATCATTGTATTCCTTCTTATTATTGAAAATTGCGAACTCAAGCGACTTAATCGCCTCGCTAAGTTCTTTCTTTCGTGTTTCTAGATTTTAAATCGCGGTGCGCTGCCGTTGGGATTGCCCCTTAAGTGCTTGCAATTCTTTGGTCGCCTCAGACACCTTTGTGACAGCGAGTTCAGCCTCAGCGATCTTATTGCGATAAATTTCCTCACGCTTTTCGATCAGGTCAAGACTTGACGATTTAATATCTTCAATTCGTCTCGCGTATTCAATAAACTCTCCAGCCTTGTCTGCGTCAAATCCAAATAAAAAGACTGAGGACAAAATTTTATTTTTAAAAAAGTAATCTTTGGGAGGCTGAAATCTTACGGATTTCGCAAGGACATTTACGATGCAAGTCGTTCGGCCATTGTCGATTTTCGATTTGTATCTGGTTAAAGTTCCTTCAAAATCGTCTACCTCAACAGAAAAGCTGCTGAATTCAGAATAATTCTGATGATTTACAACTATGGCCTGTAAAAAAACAGGCTTTTTAAAGGTATATTCGTACCATCTATTTTGACCTTCTGTGCTCTTGCGATTTGTTGCATTGGCAAGGAGAAGAGCAGTCTTGTTGGTGGGCTTATTAACGTACTCGAAGGGGAGCTGGTCAATCTTTGGAATTTCGACTTCTGAAATTTCCTGCTTTCCAGCGTCGTCCGAGATGCTTGCCATGCGAAGGCCCCTTTTGTTGTCCGCAAAAGTGCGTAAAATTGGAAAAATTTCAAGGTGGTACGTCAGCTTATACACAATGCTCAGTTGTGAATGTTAGTCATTTCCCTTTCCTACACCCCCGCACCCCCTCTATCCTCCCGCGCAGGCGTCAGCCTTGCGCTCGCCCGCTATGCCGCGCCGTTCGCTCTCCCCTCCGGCACCGCCTCGGGGGAGCCTCGGAGCGCCATGCGGGGCGGCGGGGCGTGTGACGCTCCGCCGTCCCTCGCTTGTCCACGGAGCGTGCCCATGTCTTTCACCCCTCCGCCCCATCCGAACACCCGGCCGCGGCAGGATCGGGTGAGCCCGAGCGACCGCGAGGCGCGGGCCTTCGCCCAGTCGTGGCTCGCGCATGTGGAGGCGGGGCGGATCGGGGGGAACCCTCCCATGACGGAGGAAACCCGCGCGGCGATCCTCGCCAATGAGCGGGTGCTCCGCGGGGAAGGGCCGCTGCGCAGCGCATAAGGGGCGTTGAGGGGGCGAGGAGCGCCATCCGGCCCCGCCACACCCCGGCGCAATTCTCCGGCCAGCATCGGGCCAGCGGGCCTCCAGGCCGTCGCCAGCGCGCAAATACGGCGCGATTTTGGGCGAAAACGGCGTGAAATACGCACAAGTCATTGAAAATATGGAGGGCGGGGCGAAACCAGACCGGTTTTAGGCCCCCTTTAGCGCGTTCTAGACCCCCTCCAGACGCGTTTAGACCCCCGCTAGACCCCCTCCAGACCCCCTTGAGATGGCCCTCAGACGAACCGCCGGGCGGGAGTAGGTCAGTCCTCGATAATGGCGAGTTCGACCGTTCCGTGGCCGCGCGCAACAAGGCCAAGCTCATCGGCGGCAGCGCGGCTGACGTCGATCATCCGGCCCGCGGTGAACGGCCCGCGATCATTGATCCGCACCACCACGCTCTTGCCGGTGGCGACATTGGTGACCCGCACGATTGTGCCGAAGGGCAGGGTGCGGTGCGCCGCGGTCATGCCCCGGTTGTCGAAACGCTCGCCGCTGGCAGTGCGGCGGCCGTCAAACTTGGCCGCGTAGTACGACGCACTGCCGCGGCCCATGACGGTTTCCTGCGGGGCCGAGGGCGCTGCTTCGATCATCGCGGGGGCATTGCTGGTCGCCGAAACATCGTCGGTCAACTGCACCGGCACGAGCTCGATCATAGCGCTGGCGGACGTTTCCACCCGCGCGGAAGTCGGCACATCCGATGCGGACGCGCTCGACGCGGCAATCGGAGCCAGGCTGGCGAGGGCCGCCAGCGTCAGGGCCTGCAGGCTCCGGGGAGCGATGCTGCGGGCCGCGGGGCCGGCGTTACGATTGGTCGTCCACATGACAGGCCCGTTACTTCGGGCTGCTTCAGGAAGGCAAACCAGGTTAGCAATTCATCGCTGCCACTGTTCGGCGGGGGAACGAGACGCCCGCGAATTGCGACGAACCGTGGGAACGATAGACGGCAAAAGGTGTGTCCCGGGGCGTTTTGCCCGTAGCGAATCGGCTGAGGAGGTGGCGGGAAAGGCGCGCGGTGGCGGCGCCGAAAAGCAAATGGGGCCGGCATTGCTGCCGACCCCACTCTCACCAGCGTGTGG
The DNA here is from genome assembly GCA_963765775.1 of uncultured Alphaproteobacteria bacterium. Classification (GTDB taxonomy): domain Bacteria; phylum Pseudomonadota; class Alphaproteobacteria; order Sphingomonadales; family Sphingomonadaceae; genus Erythrobacter. Next base: position 98,651 of record CAVXXQ010000008.1, on the reverse strand, counting down.
ATGTGCTGACCTTGCGAGACCTCCGGCGAACCTTCGATCCTGCATCCGTCAGCGCATACTTTCGCGCCCGATGTCTAGCCTCTTGCTGCCCTGTCTTGCGACTGGCCTTGCCAGAGATTTGTCACCGGCGCTCGCGCCGGCATCCGGCTTTTGCTCCTGCCGGGTTTGCGTCCAGCGCCTTGACCGAAGTCCGCGCATTTTCGCCGCCCTGCACATTCGCTCCTGCCGAGACCGCGTTCCTTTACCGATGCTGTCGCGCTGCGGCTGGGGCTTTCGCCGTTTCCGCTGCATTTCCGCATGGCCAGGTTCTTGGCCTGTCCGATGTCACCGTCTTGCCGTGCCCTTCTCAGCGAGCCGACTTGCCTTCAGCCGAAGCCACCGTCATGCCGTCTCTCGACGAGCGCGTGACCATGTGTCACCGCCATCCTTGGGATCAAAAGCTTGGGAGTTCAGGGCCTTGCGGCCTATCCTTCCCGTCGCTCCGTCCCCCGAAGACAAGCTGAAGGTGCGCCTGAATCGGCAATCTGACAACATTCCCGGACCCGAGTTTTCCACTCACGCCAGTTTAGCCTGTGGACACGGGTGGATAACTCAACGCCTCATCGCGAATGCGTCGGATGGCGCTGAGCAGCGGGTTTGAAGCCACCCTTTTAATGCCATTCAGCAGCCTCGAGCCGCTGCGCCAAGCGCCGCGATTCGTATTGCTCGGCCTGCAAAAGCCCCGTCAGGCGTCGCGGTTGCGGCGTGAGAGCAGACGTAGGCGCAAGCCGTTGAGCTTGATGAAGCCTTCCGCGTCCTTCTGGTCGTAGGCCCCGGCGTCGTCCTCGAAGGTCACGTGCGCCTCGGAATAGAGCGAGTAGGGCGACTTGCGGCCCACCACGCTCGCCATTCCCTTGTAGAGCTTCAAGCGGACCGTGCCGGTGACCTTGTCCTGGCTGTGGTCGATCGCCGCTTGCAGCATCTCGCGCTCGGGGCTGAACCAGAAGCCGTTGTAGATGAGCTCGGCATATTTGGGCATGAGCTCGTCCTTGAGATGCGCCGCGCCGCGATCGAGCGTGATCTGCTCGATCCCGCGATGCGCGCGGGCGTAGATCTCGCCGCCCGGCGTCTCGTACATCCCGCGGCTCTTCATGCCCACGAAGCGGTTCTCGACCAGATCGAGCCTCCCGATGCCATGCTTGCGGCCAAGTTCGTTGAGCGCGGTAAGCAGCGTGGCGGGGCTCATCGCCTCGCCGTTGAGCGCCGTGCCGTCGCCCTTTTCAAAGTCGACGGTGATGTATTCCGGCTGGTCGGGCGCATCTTCGGGATTGACCGTGCGCGAGTAGACGTAGTCGGGGGTCTCCTCCCACGGATCCTCGAGCACCTTGCCCTCCGACGAGGTGTGCAGCAGGTTCGCGTCGGTCGAGAACGGGCTATCCCCGCGCTTGTCGCGTGGCACCTGGATCTGGTGCTTTTCCGCCCACGCGATCAGCGCGGTGCGACTGGTCAGCTCCCATTCGCGCCACGGGGCGATAACCTTGATGTCGGGGTCGAGCGCATAGGCGCTGAGTTCGAAGCGCACCTGATCATTGCCCTTGCCGGTCGCGCCGTGGGCGATGAAATCCGCGCCGACCTCATGTGCGATCTCGACAAGACGCTTGGAGATCAGCGGCCGCGCGATCGAGGTGCCGAGCAGGTAGTCGCCTTCATAACGGGCATTGGCGCGCATCATCGGAAAAACGAAATCACGCACGAATTCCTCGCGCACGTCTTCGATGAAGATATGATCGTCAGGAATGCCCATCGCGCGGGCCTTGGCGCGGGCGGGCTCGATTTCCTCGCCCTGGCCGAGGTCGGCGGTGAAGGTCACCACCTCGAGGCCGCGCTCCACGCTCAGCCACTTGGCGATCACGCTGGTATCGAGACCGCCCGAATAGGCGAGGACGACTTTCTGGGGCTGGGCCATGGCAGAGGTTCCTTGGGAAATGACGTGCGCGGGCCACTAACAGCGCGCAACGGACGGGGCAATCGGCCATTCATGGCTGGGGATGAAGGAGGGCGCGGCAATCCTCCTTTCACCATTTACCCGCTAGTTCCTCGTGATGCGGCGCCATTGCCGCGGGACGAGGGGTCGTTGAGTGCTGACAATGTGGAGCAAGGCGCGCGGGCTGGCGGAACTGACCCCGCCCGAGCGTAATCGCTGGGTCGATTTCCTGCGCGCGATCTCGATCATGGCGGTAGTGGTGGGCCACTGGCTGATGGCCGGGCTCTATGTCGATGCGGCTGGCGAGCTGCGGCGCGGCGACCTGCTGTCGATCGCCGAATGGGCGCATTGGCTGACCTGGGGCTTCCAGGTGATGCCAGTGTTCTTCCTCGTCGGCGGCTATGCCAATCAGGTGAGCTGGGAGGCAACCACGCGCAAGGCGGCGCCCGGACAGGCCGGGGTCTACCGCGACTGGCTGGCGAGCCGCGTGCAGCGGCTGATCACGCCGACTTTCCCCGTGCTGCTGGTATGGGCGGCGCTGGCGGTGGTGATGACGCAAGTCGGCCTGCCGCGCGCGCAGATCCGCATGGCGACCGAAGCGGCGCTGATCCCGGTGTGGTTCCTCGCGGTCTATCTGCTGGTCACCGCTTTCACCCCGATCGCACAGCGCGCTTGGGAACGGCTGGGGTGGGGAAGCTTTGCGATCTTCATCCCTCTTGCGATGTTGACCGATTGGCTGACGTTCACGCACCAAGTGCCGTGGGTAAACTTCACCAACTTCCTGTGGGTGTTCCTCGCGCTCCACCAATTGGGCTTCGCTTGGAGGGCGGGCAAGTTCGAGCAGCCGCTGTTTGCTTGGGGGTGGTTCGCGGTGTCGCTGGCGATCCTCGTCAAGATCACGGCCTTCGGGTTCTACCCAGTCTCGATGGTGTCCGCGCCGGGAGGCTTCTCCAACTCGCTTCCGCCGACGCTGGCGCTGTTTGCGCTGGGGGCAATGCAGGTGGGCCTCGTGCTCGCGCTGGAGCCTGCGGGGCGCAGGTTGCTCGCCAGCACGCGCGTATGGACGGCGACCGTGCTGATGAACGGCATGATCATGACCGTCTTCCTGTGGCACCTCACCGCTTTCGTGCTGGTGATGACGGTGGATTACTTGCTGCTGGGCGGCATGGGCCTCGGTCCAATCCCCGGCACCGCAGAATGGTGGACGACGCGGCCGCTATGGATCACGATCTATATCGTCGCACTGCTGCCGATGATCGCGGTCTTCGCGCGGCATGAGAGGAGCTTCGGCCCGATCCGAGGCGGGCGCACTGTCCCGCGCCTGCGCGCGGTGCTCGGCGTGCTGGCAATCTGCGCCGGGCTGGGAGCGACCGCAGGGCTGACCATCGCCAGCCCCGATGGGATTTCCGGCGTCCGCTTGTGGGTGGTCGCTCTGCCGTTGGTGGGCGCGGCGCTGATGGGCTTCGGCCCGGTCTACCGCCCGAGGAACCGCCCTGGATCGAGCGGCGAGCCTGCCCTCTAGTTCTTCAGTAGATAGTCGCGCGTGATCGGCACCGCATTGCGGCTACGGATGTACTGGATCTGGTAATTGCACATGCTGCCGTTCTCGAAGACGGTGGCCGCGCCAGCGAGGTAGAACGTCCACATCCGGAAGAACCTCTCGTCATACATCGCGACGATCGCCTCGCGGTGCGTCATGCAGTTGGCATACCATGCGCGGATCGTCTTGGCGTAGTGTAGCCGCAGCGTCTCGACATCCCCGGCGATCAGGCGGAACTTCTCGCTCGCCGCGACAGTCTCGGACAGCGCGGGGATATAGCCGCCCGGGAAGATGTATTTGCGGGTGAAGGCGTCGGTGGTGCCCGGCCCGCCCATGCGGCCGATGGTGTGGAGCAGCATCACGCCGTCATCTGCAAGCATCTTGGCGCAGGCCTCGAAAAAGGTCGCGAACTGCGCGCGGCCAACGTGTTCGAACATGCCGACCGACACGATCCGGTCGAAGCGGCGGCCCGAGGCTGCGGTGTCGCGGTAATCCTCGAGCAGGATCGTCACCTTGTCGGCCACCCCCGCATCGCGCACCCGCTGGCGGGCGAGCGCGGCCTGCTCTTCCGAAAGCGTGATGCCGGTCACTTTCGCCCCGCAGTGCTTGGCCAAGTGGATCGCCATCCCGCCCCAGCCGCAGCCGATGTCCAGCACCTCATGCCCCGGCGACAGCGCCAGTTTCCTGGCGATGTGGGCAAGCTTTGCACCCTGCGCCTCTGTCAGCGTGGTGACGCCTTCGGGCCAATAGGCGCAGGAATATTGCCAATGTTCGGCATCCAGCATCAGCGCGTAGAGATCATTGCCGATGTCATAGTGGTGGGCGACGTTCTTCTTCGATCCAACGCGATTGTTGATCTGCTCGGCAGCGAAGGTCGCGCGGTTGACGAGGCGCTTCAGCGTGCTCGGCGGGCCGATATCGCCGCCCTTGTCCCACGGACTGTTGGCGCGCAGCAGGCTGATGAGGCCCATCACGTCGCCTTCCTCGATCAGCAGCCGCCCGTCGATAAAGGCCTCTGCCGCGCCAAGCCGGGGGTCGAGGATAATGTCGCGCGGCACCCTGTCATCGGTGAAGCGGATTACGATCTCGGGAAAGCCCTCGGCCGCTGTGCCGTAGGTGTGCGCGCTGCCGTCAGCGAAGACGACGCCGAGGCGCCCCTGTTTGACGCCGCGCGAGAAGAACCGTTCGAGGAGAGACTTGCTCATGAAAATCCTTTCGGGGGGCCGTGTTTAAGGATAATCTGGATGCCTGTTTTCGCAAGATCGCCGTTGCGAAAGCATCGTCGTGGGCAGGAGAGGCTCGGCATGGCCGACGGCAAGACTACGATCACCAGCGATCCCGTTGAAGCGTTTATTCAGAGCGTTGAACCATCAGCAAAACGTGACGAAGCCCGAGAACTGGACGCCCTTTTCAGGCGCGTGACGGGTGAGGCTCCGCAAATGTGGGGCGTGAGCATCATCGGTTACGGTGAATACCGAACCACCTATGACAGCGGCCGCGAAGTGCACTCGATGCGCACCGGTTTCAGCCCCCAAAAGGCGAAGCACTCGCTGTATCTGCAAGGCGGTTATTCTGACCCCGCCGCTTCCGCCGCCCGGGACGAGGCGCTGGGGCGGCTGGGCAAGCATTCGACCGGCAAGAGCTGCCTCTACCTCACCGATCTCGCGAAAATCGAAATGGCTGTGCTGGAAGAGATCGTCGCCGCCGACTGGCAGACGATGCTGCGACTGTTCCCGGAACGCTAAATGCCCGCGTACCACTGGTACCCGGCGACATCCTCCCAGAAGCCGCCGCCGCCCTGGCCGATCTTTTCGAAGCTGGCGACCGCCTCGATCGCCTTCACATACTTGGCCTGCTTGTAGCCCAGCTGCCGCTCGATCCGCATCCGCAAGGGCGCGCCGTTCTTTTCGGGCAGGGGCTCGCCGTTGAGGCTGTGGGCGATGATCGTCTGCGGGTGATAGGCATCGACCATGTCGATGCTCTCGTAATAGTCGCGCCCGTAGAGCGTGTCTGCGCAGCGGAAGACGATGAACTTCGCCTCTTCCTTCACCTTGGCAGCGTCGAGCAGCGCGGCAAGCGGCACCCCCTGCCATTCGCCGATCGCGCTCCAGCCCTCGACACAATCGTGGCGGGTGATCTGGGTGCGCTGCGGCAGGGCGCGGACATCGGTGATGCTGAGCGCGAGCGGCTTTTCGACCAGCCCCTTCACCTCGAGCCGCCAATCGGGAAAGCCGCTGGCGAGCTGCTGTTGATAGAAGGGATCGGTGACCGTCACCGACCCATTGCCGCGAAACGTCGGCGAACGTTCAGCGCGCGAATATTCGGGCGCGAGGCCCTGTTTGCCAGCCAGCGCACGGTGGACCGCGCGGTGACCATCCTCGGCCGCCTTGAACAGGCTCTTGGTGGTCTCGCTCTCGTTGATCTTCGAACAGGCCGATGCGCCAAGCGCGATCATCCCGGCGAGCAGCGAACGGCGCGGCAGGTCAACCATGAGCGGGAGCCTCCATGTCGGCAGGGATGGGATCGGGTTGGGGAGGCGCGGGCGTTTCCGCGTCAGTACGCCGACCGCCGGTGAACATCTCGAGGATCAGCCGCCAGTTGGTGAGCGCCAGCACGACGTGGATGACAAAGAAGCCGAAGATCGCCCAAGCGGCGATGAAATGCAGTGACCGCGCGCTCTGCCGTCCACCCAGAATGTCGAGCAGCCACGGAGCGACCGTCTGAAAGCCCGGACTGATCGCGAGGCCGGTGAACAGCATCAGCGGCAGCAGCACGCCGAACACACCGCCGTAGAGGATCTTCTGCACCGGGTTGTAGCCATGCGCCCCCCGGGCGTCGGGGCCGGAATGCGCCTTCAGCGAAGCGATCACCGCACCCGGTGTCCAATCGCGCGGTGATGTCGTCAGGTCGCGGCGGAAATGGCCGTTCGCCAGCATCGACACCCAGATAAACAACACGCCAAGGCCAAACGGCCATGCGGCGGTGATATGCCAGTCGCGGGCCATCGCAAGGTTGTAGTACCCCGGGATCGTTGCCCAACCCGGGAAGCGCACCACCGCCAGCCATGCGTCCTTGGGATCGAAGCCATAGTCGCCCCAATAGAGGTAACGGTGGGCGTTCGAGATATTCAGCCCGCTCATGAACAGCACGACGATCGCCACCGCATTCACCCAGTGCCACAACCGGGTAGTGGCGGCGTGTTTCCTGGTCATGCTGTTCCCCCTTGAGCCTGCTCGCGGGCAAGCCAGATGACATCGCGCGGCTGGTCCATCAGGTGCTGGCCGCTGTCGATGAACAGGCTCTGCCCGCTGGAAAGCGCGCCGCCGGACAGAAACAGTGCCGCATCGGCAATCTCGTCAGCGCCCGTCTTGCGCTGGAGCAGGTTCAGCCGGTGCGAAATCTCGGTTTCCTCCTCGCGCTGGTCGTGGCTCGCCAGCACGGCGCCCGGCGCAAGGCCGTAGACCCTGACGCTGGCGCCATCATTGCCCTTGGCCAGCATCCCGATGGTGCCTGCCAGCGCATGTTTGGACATGGTGTAGCTGAAAAAGTCGGGGTTCGTATTTTCGATCTTCATGTCCGTGACGTTGATCACGGTGCGCAGGGCCGCGCTTTGCGCCGTAAGGGCGATAAAGGCCTGGGCGAGCCGGGCCGGAGCGAGCGCGTTGATCTGCATTGCCGCCCGGTTCGTCGCCGGATCGAGCTTGGTTACACCGTCATAATCGAAAACCGAGGCCGAGTTGACGAGACAACGCCAGCCGGGAAGCCGCGCGGCCAACTGCGTGACGGCAGTGACCGCAGCCTCGTCGTCGGCTAGGTCGAAGGGAACCGTTTCGGCAGAAGGCAGCTCGGCGGCCAGCGCCTCTGCGGCGTGGGCGGAGGCGCGGTAATGGATCACCACGTGCCATCCGGCGGCGGCGAAGCGGCGCACGATCGCGGCGCCGATACGCGTCGCCCCGCCGGTCACAAGAACGGCGGGGCGAATGTTTTGGTCGATACTGTCAGGGCTTGCCATAACAGCAGCGCTATCAGCGCAAGAGGCCCGCTTCAATCGGGGAGCGTCATGCGGCCCTCCCGGTGATCAGCGCACCGCTTAGCGGCAGCGCAACTGGCCGCGGTCGATCTCGCGGCCCAGCAGGCCGCCGCCGATCGCGCCGAGCACCGTGCCGACCGTGCGGTCGCCGCGGGTGTCGACGGTGCGGCCGAGCAACGCGCCCACGCCCGCGCCGATCACGAGGCCAGTGGTGCCGTTGTTGCGCTTACAATAATAGTTATTGCCGTCACGCCACACGCGGTCGCCCCGGTCGAGGCGGCGCGGTTCGTAATAGCGCCCGCGATCGTCGTAGATGCGTTGTTGCTTGGCGCGCTTGCCATAGGCTTTCGCATGATGCGGAGGATCGGCCTGCACCGGTGCGGCCATCGGCAGCGTCATGGCTCCAGCGGCAAGGATGAGAGCGAACTTCTTCATGGTAGTTCCTTTGTTTTCGGCAGCTTCGGGAAGCGAGGCTGCACGATGCCAAGGCGGAGGCGACCCGTGGGAGAAGGGGTGATCGGCAGGGCGTGACCGGGTTCAGCCGGACACCGCCCTGCCGCCTCACAGCTTAGCGGCAGCGGTTGCCGCCGCGGTCGATCTCGCGGCCGAGAAGGCCGCCGCCGATCGCGCCGAGCACGGTGCCGAGCGTGCGGTCGCCGCGGGTATCAACGGTGCGGCCCAGCAACGCGCCGCCAACTGCGCCGACCAGCAGGCCGGTGGTTCCGTCGGCACGGCGGCAGCGCCAGCGGCCATCATCACCGCGCCATGTGTCGCCGCGACGGGCTTCATAGCGGCGGTCATCGCGGCGACCGCGGTCGTCACGCCAGCGGCGGTCGTCGCGGTAACGGCGGTCGTCGTCACGGTCGTAATTGGCGACCTCGACATAGGGCGAGGCAACATTGCTGTAGGCGGCGACAACCGGAGCGGGGGCTGCGGGGACGTCGAAGGCCTGCGCGGGGATCGCGGTGGCGGCGACCGATCCGGCGGCGATGATCAGGGCGATTTTCTTCATGGTCGTGTTCCCTAGTGAGGGCTCCCCGATGGAGCACACCCTCTTTTCGTTCAGATAACCGGAACCCCAGCTGAACAATGCTGTCAGCGAACAGCAGGATTTGTTCAGTAGAGGTGCGAGCAAGCTGAACCGTGGCAAATTAGCGTTTAGCTGCCGCCTTCGCCCGTAGACGCGGGGTGAGGGTGTCGAGATCTGCCAGTTCGGCGAGCTCTTCTGCCGTCGCCTTGCCCGCGACCAGCGCGCGGAACACCCGCGCGACGCTCCATTCGGTTGCACCGACTGCGACTCGTTCGAGCGAGTCGCCTGCAGCCACTTCGCCGGCCTCGATCACCCGGAAATACCAGCCGCAGCGGCCTGTCTTGACGATCTGCGCGACCATGCCCTTGTGTCCGAAGCGATGCTCGATCTTCCAGCACGGCTGGCGCGGCTGGCTGACCTCGATCAGCGCGGTTCCGAAGCGGAAGCGGTCGCCGATATGCACCATGTCCTCGGTGAGGCCGGTGACCGCGATGTTCGAACCGAAGCCGCCGGGCTCGGCAAGCGCGGGGTGGTCGCCTATCTCTCCGCGCCACCAGTCATGGTGATCGAGCGGGTAGAGGTGCAACGCCATCTCCGGCCCGCCGTGGACAGAACGGTCGGCCTGCTCGTCGGGGGCGAGGCCCTCCGCCAGCACCTGCACCACGCCCTCGCGGTGACGCTTGGCGATGGCGCTGGTCTCGGCGCCGTGGAAGGGGCGGGCGGTGCCAGTGCAGACAGCTTGGATGGTCCAGATGCTCATGGCTTCCTCACGATCAGGTCGATCCAGTCGCGCATCGTCCCGTCGCTGGCCTTGCCGGCATAGGTGTCCTGCGACTCGATGATGAAACCGGCCTCGTCGTAAGCCGCGATCAGCCACGCGGACGAGGGGAAGTTATGCAGACGCCCGAGCAGATCGCGGCCCTCACCATCACCCAGCTTATAGCTGGAAAAGAACCAGCCCCCCGGCACCAGCGCGCGGTGGATGCGGGTCAGCACGTCGGGGAGGACATCCCTCGGGCAGTGAAGCAGGCTCGCGTGCGCCCACACGCCGGCATAGGCTGCGACGGCGTCGAGTTCGTGGAAGGCCATCACTCTGGCGCCGAGCCCGAAGGCCTGATTGGCGCGGGTGACGAGTGCGGGGGTGCCATCGGTCACATCGACTATAAAACCGCGCTCGCGGATCCGCGCCGCATCGCGCCCGCCGCCGCAGCCGAGTTCGAGCACCGCGCTGCCTTGGGGCAGGCGATCAAGGAAGGCGTCGAGTTGGTGGCTGTGCGCCTCGCCCGAATGGAACACCCAATGCGGCGCGCGGGCCTGGTAGAATGCGATCGTGTCGGGATCGGTGCTCACGCGTCCGCTGCTTCTGCCGCCTCGCGGTCACGCTGGGCGCGGGATTTCTTCTCGGCAGCCGTCTTCAACTGCCCGCAAGCCGCGTCGATATCGCGGCCCCGCGGCGTGCGCACCGGGGCAGAAAAGCCGCCATCGAACACGATCTCGGAGAAACGGCGGATGCGCTCAGGCGCGGAGGTTTCATAGCCTGCGCCGGGCCAGGGGTTGAAGGGGATGAGGTTGACCTTGGCAGGCAGGTTGTACTGGCGCAGCAGGCGGACAAGCTCGCGCGCGTCGTCGTCGCTGTCGTTCTTGTCCCTGATCATCACATATTCGAAAGTGATCCGCCGCGAGTTGCCAGCACCCGGATAGTCGGCGCAGGCCTGCAGCAGCTCTTCGATGCCGTACTTCTTGTTGAGCGGTACCAGCTCGTCGCGCACTTCCTTGCGCACGCCGTGGAGCGAGACCGCAAGGTTCACCCCGATCTCCTCGCCGCAGCGTTCCATCATCGGGATAACGCCGCTGGTCGAAAGCGTGATGCGGCGCTTGGAGAGGGCGAGGCCGTCGCCGTCCATCACCAGCATCAGCGCATCGCGCACGTGGTCGAAGTTATACAGCGGCTCGCCCATGCCCATCATCACGATGTTGGTGAGCAGGCGGCCATCGGCGGTGTAGTGGCCCGCCTCGTCATCCTCGTCGATCAGGTCGGCGTCACTGACCATCGAGCCCTTGGGCCATTCGCCCAGCGTGTCGCGCGCGAGCATCACCTGCCCGACGATCTCGCCCGGCGTGAGGTTGCGCACTAGCCGCATCGTGCCGGTGGCGCAGAACGAGCAGGTGAGGGTGCAGCCGACCTGCGACGATACGCACAGGGTGCCGCGCGTCTCGTCGGGGATGAACACCATCTCGAAATCGTGGCCGTCGGATGTGCGAAGCAACCACTTGCGCGTGCCATCGACCGAGTGCTGGGCTTCGACCACATCGGGGCGGCCGATCACGAAGCGGGTCGCCAGCCACGGGCGCATCGATTTGGCGATGTCGGTCATCGCTTCGAAATCGGTGACGCCGCGGTGGTAGAGCCAGTGGAACACCTGCTTGGCGCGCAGTTTGGCGGCCTTGGCGTCGAGCCCGGCTTCCTCGAACAGCTCGCGGATGCGTGGGCGGGGCAGGCCGATGAGGTCCACGCGGCCATCGGCACGCGGCGTGATGTCGCGCGAAGCGGGGACCGGGTCAACGAGGCCCGGAATAGACATGAGTGCAGTATCGGCCATAGGTGGGGCGCATATAGTGCCGAGCGCCCGGTTTGGCGAGTCAGCCTCTTCTCGCACATCCCACGGTCGCCGCATCCATCGCGGTCGCGGCGCCGGCGAGCGTGTAGCGGTCGGTGAAGTTGCCGCCCTTGGTGCTCTTTGCAGAAACGCTCATCCGCGCCGCCGAGCGCAAAGCTGCGACGATCGCGGCATCATCACGCGCGTCCTTCGCCCAGGCGTTGCGGCCCTTGGCGACGAGTTCGAAGCGCTGGTTGCCGACCACGAGGCGCACCGCGCTCTTGTCGGCAACGTCGCGCGACAGCACCAGATGCACGGTCCCGCGCACGCCCTTGCCGGGCCAGTTGGAGATTGTCGCATAGGCCGGCGCGGGGGCGGTGCCTTGCGCCTTGGCGATCGCGTAGCAGCGCTGCGGGCTGGCATCCTTGAACGCGGCCCAGCTTTCATAAACGCCAAGGCTCTCGCGCGCGGCGAGCGGCGCTGCGGCGAGGAGCAGCAGGGCGAGGACGGGGGCAGGGGCTAGCCTAGTCATAATTGATTGCCAGCACTTCCCACTCCCGCGTGCCCGAGGGAAGGGTAACGACGCGCAAATCCCCGACGCTCGCAGCCCTCAGCGCGCGCGCCATTGGCGCGTTCCAGCCGATCCGGCCTGCGCCTGCGTCCTGTTCATCGTCGCCCACCAGTTGCACGACTTGGCTGTTGTCATCCTCGTCCGCGATGGTGACCCGCGCGCCGAAGAACACGCGGGAACGATCAACCTGCGCCGCCGGATCAACGACCCGCAGGGCCTTCATCCGCTTGATGAGATAGGCCAGCTCGCGGTCGATCTCGCGCATCTTCTTGCGGCCGTAGAGGTAGTCGCCATTCTCCGAGCGGTCGCCGTTGCCCGCCGCCCAGCTGACGATCTCGGTGATCGCCGGCCGCTCGGTGCCGAGCAGGTGGTCATAGCGTGCCTTCAAGGCCGCCATCCCCGCTGGCGTGATCGGAGGCCCCCCGGGCATCATCGCAAGAAATCAGCGCAGGAAGTTGTCGACCGGGCGGGGCATTCCCGCCTGCTCTGGGTACATGTGCGAATAGGTCACCGCGTTACCGATCACACGCATGACGTAGTAGCGCGTCTCGAAATTGGCGGGGATCTTCTCGACCCAGGTCACCCAGTCGATCGCACCGGTGCGCGGGTCGCCATTCAGCCGCAGCCACTCGTTCACGCGGCCAGGCCCGGCATTGTAGGCGCCGACCGCAAGCGGGTAAGAGCCGCGATAATAGCTCAGCATCCGCGTGAAATAGCCATCGCCCAGCTGGATGTTGTATTGCGGCGAATTGGTGAGATCGGCGGAGAGATACTGGATGCCCAGCTTGCCCGCCTGCTCGCGCGCGGTGCCGGGCATTAGCTGCATCATCCCGCGCGCGCCGGCATGGCTTTCACGCGTGCGGTCAAACTCGCTTTCCTGCCGGGCGATGGCGTGGACCATCACCCAATCGTTGACCACAGGGGGCGTGGGCACGGTGGGAAAGCCGATGCGCTCGAGGTTCGCAAGGCCGTTCTCGCCCGCCTTCATGCCCAGCACCACGGCAAGCTCGTCCATCCCGACCTCGCGGGCGAGCATCCCTGCCATCAGCATTTCGGCAGGCGTGTCAGCCTCGTCGCCAAGCGCTTCGAAGAAGCGCCGCTCGGTGCGCCAGTCGCGGCGGTTCTTGGCCAGCGCGCGGATCGCCTTGACCACCGGGCGGGCCTCGAAATCGGCGCGCACGCTGGCGTCCATCGCGGGCTGCGGCAGTCCTGCAAAGGCGGGCATCGCGCGGCCCAGCGCCGAGATCGCCAGCTGGCCGTAGTAGTAATCCGGCCAGCGCGCAGCCATGTCGAAGTAGCGCGCCGCCTCACTCTGGTTGCCGGCCTGGCGGGCGGCGCGTCCCGCCCAGAAATAGCCCTTTGACTTGGTAAGCGGGGTGCGCGCGGCATCCCCATAACGCTGGAACAGCGGCGCTGCGGCCATGCCGTCGCCGATCTCCCACATCGCCTTGGTGCCTGCCAGCCACATCAGGTCGGTGTAACGATCACGCAGGACGAAGCTGGTCAGCGAGACATCGGTGCCGGGCGCGAACAGGTCATCGGTGCGGGCAGCGATCCGCGCCGCATCGCGCGCGCCGCTGGCCTTGGCGAGGCTCAGCAACTCGCCAACGAACGCCTCGGGGTCGAGCGCGGGGCGGTTGAAGGCGGGGCGGTTGGCGAACACCCGTGCCGCTTCGCCCGATTGGCCGCTGGCGCGCAGGAACTTGACGAGGTTGAAGACATAGCCCGGATCGCTGTCCGCGCCGGCCGGCACCATCAGGCCCGCAGTCTCGGGCCGCGCACCGCGCAGCAAGGACAGCCGGGCCAGCGCCATCGGGCGGTCGCCTTGTGCAAGGTACATGATCTGCCGCGAGGCGGCGTCGGCCTTGCCCTGCCACAGCAGCGCATCCATCCGCATTGCATGATCCTCGGCACTGAACTGCGCGCCGTAAAGCCCCGAGATGGCAAGCTCGACCGCGTCGGCCATCGTCCCGCCGCGCCATGCCTTGCGCGCCGCATCGAACGCCTCGGGACGCTGTGTCCCGGCCAGCGCGAGCGCATAGCGCCCGCGGCCTGCATTGGTGACCGGCGGGTTGGCGTCGAAGAAACGCAGCACGTCGCCCTGCGGCGGTGCCTCGACCTCGAGCGCAGCCTCGGCGCGGGCACGCAGGATGTCGGCGCGCGGGAAGCTCGGGTAGGCGAGCATGAACCCGGCGTAGTCGGCAAAGGAATTGGTGCGGCTCGCCTGCAGCATTTCCCAGCGCGCAATCGCACCATCGATCGCAGCCGGCTGGCGCGCGACAAGGTCGTTTCCGCCGAAATCCTGCGCGAGTGCAGGCGCGCCCGTGACACAGATCGCTCCGAGCCCGAGAGTGGCAGCATATATCCGAGGCGAATTCAGAAAGTTACGGACCATGCTGGACATAGTGCCAATCGGCTCCTTATCAGGCGCTGAACAGTGGGAGGGAGCGGGGTGCCCGTGCCCCATTCCGCTATCTAGCTATCAAGGCAGGACAAAGGCAATGTTCAGCGGTTCCATTCCCGCTCTGGTGACTCCTTTTCGCGGCGGAGCGTTTGACGAGGCCGCTTTCCGGCGGCTCGTCGACTGGCAGATCGACAATGGCAGCGCGGCGCTGGTGCCCTGCGGCACGACCGGTGAGGCCTCGACGCTCTCCAACGCCGAGCATCACCGCGTCATCGAGGTGTGCATCGAGCAGGCGGCGGGCCGCGTGCCGGTGATCGCGGGCTGCGGGTCGAACGACACGCGCAACGCGCAGCTGCACATGAACTTCGCCAAGAAGGCAGGCGCGGCGGCGGGGCTGTGCGTCGCGCCCTATTACAACCGCCCCAGCCAGCGCGGGCTGGTGGCGCATTTCAGCTATCTGGCGGAAAACTGCGACCTGCCGATCGTGCTCTATAATGTTCCGGGGCGCACGGTGACCGATCTCGAAGACGAGACAGTGGTGGCGCTGGTCAACAAGTATCCCGACCGGATCATCGCCATCAAGGATGCGAGCGGCGACCTCAGCCGCGTCGCCGATCATCGCATGGGCATCGGGCGCGAGTTCTGCCAGTTGTCGGGCAATGACGAGCTGTGGCTGCCCCACGCGGCGGCAGGCGGGCGCGGGTGCATCTCGGTGACGGCCAACGTCGCGCCCAAGCTGTGCGCCGAGTTCCACGAAGCCATCGCGGCGAACGAGCTGAAGCTGGCGCGGCAATTGAACGATCGCCTGTTCCCGCTGCACTATGCGATGTTCTCGGACGCGAGCCCCGCGCCGGTCAAATATGCGCTCTCCCGCGTCCATGACTGGATCGAACCCGAAGTGCGCCTGCCGATGGTCGAGTGCTCGGACGAAGCGAAGCGCGCGGTGGACGAGGCGCTGGTGGTGGCTGGGGTCTTGGAAGCCTAAACCACCTCGTCCTCGTCGAGCAGCCGCTGCGCGCTCCCCTGCGGTTCGCTCGCCAAAATCGCCTCGGTGATCGAATCGATCTGCGCGCCGACCCGCTCGGGGTGGTCGATCGCGGCGATGTGGAACAAGGCATCGCCTTGATGGACGACCGGCAGCGTGGCGTGGCCGATGATGATGCCGTCGACCGGGCTGACCAGCTCCTCCGGCTCCTCCCCGAACAGGCCCGATACGCAGGCGAGCAGTTCGCCCTTGCGCACCGGATCGCCGCTCTCGCGCACCATCTGCGCCACCCCGCCGCGCGGGCTGCGTACCCACACTGAGCGGTTGGCGCGCGCCGGGATGCCGACCGCGCTGAGCCCATCATCGGCCTCGATCATGCCCATGTGGGCGAGCACCCGCGTCACGCCTTCGACCCCGGTCTCGATCGACAGACGGTCGAAGCGCAGCGCCTCGCCGGCTTCCATCAGCAGCATGTCGACGCCCTTCTTCTGCGCCTGATCGCGCAGGGAGCCGTCGCGAAGCGGGCTTTCGATGATGACCGGCGCGCCGAATGCCATCGCCAGCTCGATCAGCCGCCGGTTGCCCGCTGCGATACGGATCTGGGGCAGGTTGTAGCGGTGGATCGCGGCTGAGTGGATGTCGATGCCGAGCGTGCAGCGCCCCACGACCTCGCGGTAAAAGATATGCGCGAGCTGCCCGGCGAGCGAGCCGCCCGCGCTTCCCGGGAAGCTGCGGTTGAGGTCGCGGCGGTCGGGCAGGTAGCGCGAATGGGTGATGAAACCGAAGATGTTGGCGACCGGCACCAGCAGCACCGTGCCGGCAAGCGCCTCGGGCTGCAATTGCTGGGCAAGCCGCTGGATCACTGCTGTACCGATGATCTCGTCGCCGTGGATCGCCGCGCTCACGAACACCGCCGGGCCGGGCCGCGCGCCATGCAGCACCCGCACGCTGAGCGAGGAGGTGGTACCGGTCGCCATCGTGGTGATCGGGAAGGCCACGTCGGCCTGACTGCCGGGCGCGATGGTCTGTCCGGCGATGACGAACGGTTCTGCCTTAATCATCAGACGTGTCCATTGTCGCGTTCTCCCCGCTGGCCCCGCGCCAAGGTAGCCACAACACGCCCAAGCGCAAACCCCTCGCTTTTTTGCCGCCTACCACCTAAATGCCCGCGCCTTATGGCACGCCCCAAACCCGTCACCTTCGACAAGCTCAAGATCGTCGCCGAAAACCGCCGTGCGCGGTTCGACTACTATATCGAGGACACCTTCGAGGCCGGGTTCGCCTTGCAGGGCACCGAAGTGAAGGCGCTGCGGGCCGGCGAGGCGTCGATCGCGGAGAGCTATGCCGAGGTCAAAGACGGGCAGGTGTGGCTGATCAATTCGAACATCCCCGAATACAGCCACGGCAACCGCCTCAACCACGAACCGCGCCGCCCGCGCAAATTGCTGCTGCACGAACGCGAGATCGAGAAATTCGTCGGCGCGGTGGAGCGCAAGGGCATGACGCTGGTGCCGTTGATGGTCTACTTCAACAGCACCGGCCGGGCGAAGATCGAACTCGCGCTCGCCAGGGGCAAGCAGAACCACGACAAGCGTGCGACAAGCAAGGAGCGCGATTGGAAGCGCGACAAGGCCCGGCTGATGCGGGACCGCGGCTGAAATTTTCGCGGCAAAATTCTCACGGGGTGCCGATTTACCACCTAGTCAGTGTTCGCGCGCTACCCATATGGCATTCAACATGGTGCTACTCTTGATCTTCCGCGAATTTGTCGCTTCCCCGCGCCTGCAAGGGCCGTATGCATGAGCATGACCAACGCTCCCAAGCCCACCATTGCCGGGCGGTCGAAGACCTGGGCGATGGACGTCATCCGCAAGAACACCCCGACGCGCGAGGCAATGGCGGAGAACAAGTATCTCGCGCCATTTGCCCACCGCGTGCTTTCACCAGAGCTGTGGCGCTTCACCCGCCGCTCGGTGCCGCGCGGGGTGGCGCTGGGGTTGTTTGCGGCCTTCATTTTCCCGCTCGGGCAGATCCTGATTTCGACCTTCCTTGCTCTGCCTGCCCGCGCGAACGTGCCGCTCGCCGCGCTGGTGACCTTCGTCACCAACCCCTTCACGCTGCCGTTCTGGCTGGTGATCGCCAACCGGATCGGCGATTTCGCGCTGCACCTTGGGGTTACCGCTCCAGCAGTCGTCGCTAAAACTGCCGGTGGGAGCGACGCTTGGGCCTATCTGACGCAGGCCTACGAGGTCGCGATCCCAACGCTGATCGGCTATCTGGTCCTGTCATTTTTGGCTCCGCTGATCGGTTATCTGATTTCTGGCTGGGTGTGGCGGGCCATAGTGTCGCGTAAGCGCGCCAGACGGTTGAAGGCGATGGAAGCGCGGCTCGACCAGCGGCTCGAGGCGCAGTAGGAAGCATTTTTCCGAAGGCCCTCGGGATAACACTGCGGGCCATGCTGACAGCCACAGGAGCCTTGCCGCTTGTCCCGCCGCCCCGGCCCCGATTCCAAAACCTCGATCACGGCGGATGAAACCTCGTCCGTTGGCGAGACGCCTCCGGCGCAGCTCCTCGGCGCGCTGGGTGCCGGGCTCGTGGGAAGCGCCGGCATCCTCTATTTTGCGACCGGCAGCGCCATCGTCGCGCTCGCCTTCGCGCTGGCGTCGGGCGTGTTGCTGGGCGGCGTGCTGCTGCTTGACCGGATGCGCGGTGCGCCGGTAGGCGAGGGGCCTGCCGCTGCCGACTGGAGCGTCACGGTCGCCGCCATCGAGCGCGCTGGCGAGGCGATTGCGATCACCGACCGCGCCAATCGCATGGTCTGCGCCAATGTGTTCTTCCTCGACAGCTTCGGCGCCAATGCCGCCCCCCCGGCGCTGCCATTCGGGCGCCCGGCGCTGGAGGCGGCGGCCCTGCTCGCGCGCCATGCGTGGCGCGACGGGACAGCGGCGCTGGACGATATCGAGGCATCGGACGAGACGCATTGGCAGATTTCCGCGACCCGTGCAGGACGGGGCGACGATCACCTGATCTGGCGGCTCAAACCGGTCGCGCGCGCGGCGGCCACCAGCCTCCACGCGCTCGATCTGGCCGGTCCCTTTGGCAAGATGCTGAGCCGGGCCGGGATCGAGACCGCCATCACCACCGCCGACGGCGTGATCCGCGCGGTCAGTTCCGGCTTTGCCGAACGCGCTGCGGGTGACGAGCGGGCGAGCCTTGTGGGGCAGGATTTCGTGAGCTTCCTGCGCTCTGACGAGCGTGACCGTATCTTCTTTGCCCGCGAAGGGCGGGGCGGGACGCCGCAGACCCTTGTCGATGTGCTGCTGGTCGATCCCGAAGAGCGCGCAGTGCCCGCCGGGCCTGATGAAGCGACATCGCTGATGCTGCTGATCGATAGCGGCGTCGGCATCGGTTCGGGCTTTGATGGCGGGGCGCAGGCGGGCGTGGCGCAGCTTGACGCGCTGCTCGCGCAATTGCCGCTGGGCCTTGCCATGACCGACCGTGACGGGCGCTTCCTGTTCGGCAACGAGGCGTTCCTGCGCTCGGTCAGCCGCGAGGGGCGGGGGCTGCCCGCCTTCCCGACCGATCTCGTCACGCGCGAGGACAAGGCTGCGCTGTCGGACGCGGTGCGCCGCCACGGGCGCGGGCCTGCGACCAGCGGCGATGTTGCGGTGCGGCTGGTGAACAGCCCGGAGGAACCGGTCTCGCTCGGCCTTGCCGGCGTGCGGGGGCTGGGCGAGGCGGCAGTGCTGCTGAGCCTTGCCGACACCTCTCAGGAAAACCAGCTCCGCCGTCAGGTCGCGCAGGCCACCAAGATGCAGGCGGTCGGCCAGCTGGCGGGCGGGGTTGCGCACGATTTCAACAACGTGCTGACCGCGATCATCGGCACCTGCGACCTGATGCTGCTGCGCCATATCCCGGGCGACAGCGATTATGACGACATCCAGCAGATCCGCGCCAATTCCAACCGTGCTGCCTCGCTGACCCGGCAATTGCTCGCCTTCTCGCGCCAGCAGACCCTGCGGCCCGAGATCATCCAGCTGCCCGACGTGGTCAGCGAGGTGAGCCCGCTCATCAAGCGGCTGCTGGGCGAAAAGATCACCTACTACGTCCAGCATGACCGCAATCTGGGTCCGGTGCGCGCCGATCCGCAGCAGATGGAACAGGTAATCATGAACCTCGCGGTCAATGCCCGCGATGCGATCCAGGGTAACGGGGGCCAAGGAAACGGAGGCCAGCAGCGCGGCAATGGGCAGGGGCGAATCTCACTGTTCACCCGCTCGCTTCAGGCCAAGCAGGTGATCCAGCTCGGCTCCGAGGTGCTGCCAGCGGCGGATTATACCGTGCTGATCGTGCAGGACACTGGCGGCGGCATTCCGCCGCACGTGCTGCCCAAGCTGTTCGAGCCGTTCTTCACCACCAAGGAGCAGGGTAAGGGCACCGGCCTTGGCCTGTCGACCGCCTACGGTATCGTCAAGCAGTCGGGCGGGTTCATCTTCGCCGACAATATCGCCGACAAGGCCGGCCACCCGGTCGGCGCGCGCTTCACGGTCTATCTCCCCGTCCACCGCGGCGAGATGCCGAAAAAGCGCGAGGCCGCTCCGTTGGTCTCGTCGGACTGGTCGGCGGGCGGCAAGGTGCTGCTGGTCGAGGACGAGGACATGGTCCGCGCCGTCGCCGAACGCGCGCTGACCCGCGCTGGCTACGAGATCACCGCCTGCGCCAACGGCGAGGAGGGGCTTGCCGCTATCGAGGAGGGCGGCGAGTTCGACATCGTCGTCAGCGACGTGGTGATGCCGGGGATGGACGGCCCGGCGATGGTGCGCGCGATCCGGGCGAGGATCCCGGGCATGCCGGTGCTGTTCATGTCGGGCTATGCCGAGGAACAACTGCGCCGTGACATCGACATTTCGGACATGCACTTCATCGCCAAGCCGTTCAGCGTCGCGTCGATCGGCGACAAGGTCGGCGCCGTGCTGAGCCAGGCCCGCGCCGCCGCGGGGACAAGGGCGTAACGCGGGGGACTTAAGGCCGGGCGCGTCGGAATTTCATCGGCCAAAGCGTTCCGTTCACCTTGGATAAAGCGCAAGAATCGTTCATCCCACAAAACGATAAGGGAGGGACACACATCATGATCCATCGCAAATTCGCCGCATGGGGTACTGTGTCGCTGGCAGCATTGCTCGCCGCCGGAGCCGCTGCGCAGGGTGTGCCCGATCCTGATGCGACCGCGCAGGGTGATGTCTCGCTCACCATCTACAACAACAACCTCGCGCTGGTGCAGGACGTGCGCCAGATCGCCATCGCCAATGGCAAGAGCCGGGTGGAATTCCCCGACGTCTCGGCCACCATCCAGCCCGAAACGCTGAGTTTCGCGGCGGCGAACACTACGATCATCGAGCAGAACTTCGATTATGACCTGCTGACCCCGGGCAAGCTCATGGAAAAGGCGGTCGGCCAGACCGTCACCCTGCTGCGCACCAACCCTGCGACCGGCGCCGAGACGCGCGAGCGGGCAAAAGTTCTCTCGGTCGCGGGCGGCGTGGTGATCCAGATCGGCGAGCGGATCGAGGTGCTGCGTGACGATGGCTTGCCGGTGCGCGTGATCTTCGACCGCGTGCCTCCGGGCCTGCGCGCGCGGCCCACGCTGTCGGTCAACCTCGATTCGAGCCGCGGCGGCACCCGCCCCGTGTCCCTGCGCTACCTCAGCAACGGCCTCGGCTGGAGCGCAGACTATGTCGCGCTGTATAACGAGGCTGCTGGCACCATCGACATGCAAGGCTGGGTGACGCTCACCAACAACACCGGCACCACCTTCCACAATGCCGATACCGTGCTGGTCGCGGGCAATCCCTATGACGGCGGCAGAAGCAACGGATACCAGGACCGCGGCATGACCCGCGCCGGGACCGAAGCGGCCGACCGCGAGCGGCTCGGCGACTTCTACCTCTACCCCATCACAGGGCGCACCACCGTCGCCAACAACCAGACCAAACAGGTGAGCTTCCTCGACGTACAGGCGGTGCCGGCGCGCAAGATCTATTCGATCAGTGTCGGCTGGCAGCAGAACGACCAGGAGCCGCGCAACGCCGAAAGCCGCATCGCCTTTTCCACCTCGCGCAACCAGGGCCTCGGCGATGCGCTCCCCGCAGGCACGGTGCGCTTCTACCAGCGCGACCGCGAGGGCACGCCGCAGTTCATCGGCGAAAAGGGCATCGACCACACCCCGATGGGCAGCGAGCTTTCGCTGGTTACCGGCGACGCCTTCGACATCACCGTGAAGGCCGAGATCGAGAAGCGCGAGGTTATCACCTCCGAGGAGTGGGAGAAGACCGCCCGCTACCGTGTCACCGAAAACGGCAAGACCACGACCACTGTCGAGGTCGAACGGCCCAAGACCTTCTACCGCACCACCATGCGCTACACCCTCACCAACGCCCGCGCGCAGATCTCGGCGGTGGAGCTGACCCAGACCGGCCTCAGCCGCGGCTGGTGGGGCGATGACACCCGCGTGACGCTGGAGGACATCAAGGGCGAGCAGATCAACATCGACCAGCGCAAATACGTTGTCCCGGTCCCTGCCGAGGGCGAACGGGTGATCCGCGTCACCTACGAAACGCGTTACTGAGGCGCGGGCCATGCGCCTGTCCGCACAATGGATGCTGGGCGCGGCGGTGATCGCCGCGCCGTTCGCCCTGCCTCTGGCCGCCCAGACTCTCGAGCAGTCGGGGGACCGCGAGGTGGTGGACGCCTCTGCGCCATCCGACCTGTCGGTGACGATCTACCGCGATCCCGACCGCGCCGCCGACGCTCCGCTGCGCCGTAGCAACCCGCAAGGGATGGCGATGATCAGCGAGACCCGCCGCGTCACGCTGCCCAAGGGCGAATCCACGATCCGCTTCGAAGGTGTGGCCGAAGGCATGGTCGGCGTCTCGGCGATCGTCACAGGGCTTCCCGGCGGCACCATCGAGAAGAACCGCAACGCCGAGCTTCTGTCGCCCGCCGCGCTGGTCAACGGCACGCTCGGCAACCGGGTGACCGTCACCCGCACCAACCCCGCGACCGGCGAGGCCAAGGCGGAACAGGCCATCGTGCGCACCCGCGCCGATGGCGGACTGGTGCTCGAAACGTCGCAAGGCTTTGAAGCGGTGCGCTGCGCCGGGCTGCCCGAAAAGCTGACCTTTGACCGCATCCCCAAGGGCCTCTCGGCAAGCCCGGTGTTCTCGGTCGACACCCGCTCGCCCGAGGGCGGGACCTATGACGTGACGCTCACCTACCTCGCGTGGGGCTTCGACTGGCAGGCGAATTATGTCGCGACCTTGCTGGAGAAGCCTGCGGGAAAAGCGAGCGCCAAGGCAGATGGCGGCGAATTCCCGCTCCACCTGCTCAGCTGGCTGACGCTGGTGAACGACAACGGCCAGAGCTTCGATCAGGCCAAGCTCCAGATTGTCGCGGGCAGGCTCAACGTCGAGAGCGATTACCGGACCCTTGCCGACCCGCCCAAGGCCGCGCGGCTGCAGCTCACCTGCTATCCCTTCGGCAGCACCGCCGAGGGCACGGATATCGACGCGTTCCTGCCGCCACCCCCGCCGCCGCCGATGCCGCCGCCGATGGCAGCGCCCCCGTCACCGGTGATGATGGCGCGGGCCGAATTGGTGGTCGTCACCGGGGCGCGGCTCGATCGGCTTCCGCAAGTGAAGACCGCCAGCGAGGAAAACCTCGGCGATCTCAAGCTGTTCCGCGTGCCTGCCCGCGTTGACGTGTCGGCCAAGGGGATGAAGCAGGTCGCCTTCCTCAACAAGGACGCGGTCAAGGCGCGCTATCTCTATCAGGCAGCGTGCGAGCCCTATGCGTGGTTCGACGACCAGAGCCGTCCTCCCACCCCGGCGAGCCTACTGCTGGTCACCAAGAACGAGGAGGCCAAGGGCCTGGGCATCGCTCTGCCGCAAGGTTCGATGACGCTCTACGAGCCAACGGCACGCGGCGACCAGCTGGCGGGCAAGACGAGCCTGCGCGACTACGCCCGGGGGCAGGACATGGAGCTGGAACTGGGCGGCAGCCGGCAGGTTTTCGCCCGCTGCGCCGCGGTTGGCGTAGGTGGCAGTCCGCGCAAGGCTGTCGACACGCGCCAGTGGACGGCGATGCGCGCAGAGCTGACCAACGCCAATCCCCACGCCATCACGCTGCGGCTGCAACTGGGTTGGGGAGGGCGCCGCGAGATCCGTTTTCCGGGCAAGAAGGTGGTGGTGAAGAACGGCTACCAGACGGTCGAGGTGACCATCCCCGCCAACCAGTCCCGCAGCTTCGACTGGCAGCTGCGCGAGAGCGGCAATTAGGGTCTTGGCGTAGGGCCGGCGCAAAAAGCCGCGCGGAAAAAATTTTCGTTCCCTACTTGTTCCATGAGAACAAACGCGATACATAGCTCCTACAGGGCGGCGGAAAACTGATTTCTTGCCCTAGGCTTTTCAAGGAGCGCGTGCGATGGCTACCCAATTGAAATTGGTGGAAGAGGACAAAAAAGCCGTGGACCGTCAGAAGGCTTTGGAAGCCGCGCTCGCACAGATTGATCGTGCTTTCGGCAAGGGTTCGGCCATGAAGCTGGGCTCGAAGGAAACGATGCAGGTCGAATCCATTTCGACCGGCTCTCTCGGGCTCGACATCGCGCTCGGCATCGGCGGCTTGCCGCGCGGCCGGGTGATCGAAGTTTACGGGCCGGAAAGCTCGGGCAAGACCACACTGGCGCTGCATGTCATCGCCGAAGCGCAGAAGATGGGCGGCACCGCCGCCTTCGTCGATGCCGAACACGCGCTTGATCCGGTCTACGCCAAGAAGCTGGGTGTGGACATTGACGAGCTGATCGTCTCGCAGCCCGATACCGGCGAACAGGCGCTGGAAATCGTCGACACGCTGGTCCGCTCCAACGCGATTGATGTGCTGGTGATCGATTCGGTCGCGGCGCTGGTGCCCCGCGCGGAAATCGAAGGCGAGATGGGCGATTCGCATGTCGGCCTTCAGGCGCGCCTGATGTCCCAGTCGCTGCGCAAGCTGACCGGTTCGATCAGCCGCTCGCGCTGCATGGTGATCTTCATCAACCAGCTGCGCATGAAAATCGGCGTGATGTACGGTAACCCCGAAACCACCACCGGCGGCAACGCATTGAAGTTCTACGCCTCGGTCCGTCTCGACATCCGCCGCACCGGCCAGATCAAGGACAAGGACGAAATTACCGGTAACGCGACCCGCGTGAAGGTGGTCAAGAACAAGGTCGCGCCGCCGTTCAAGCAGGTCGAATTCGACATCATGTACGGTGAAGGCATCTCCAAGATCGGCGAGATCATCGATCTCGGTGTCAAGGCAGGCCTCGTCGAGAAGTCCGGAAGCTGGTTCTCCTACGATTCGATCCGGATCGGGCAGGGCCGCGAAAACGCCAAGACCTACCTCAAGGAACACCCGGAAGTTTGCGACCGCTTGGAAGCTGCAATCCGCAGCCGCACCGATCAGGTCGCCGGGGAGATGATGACCGGGCCGGACGCGGACTCGGACGACTGATCCCCAAGCGGGCGTTTGTTCGGGAGCGCATAGCTCCCGGCTGCCCCCGGCGCCCGGACAAGCGGAACGCCGGCTTGCGACTTCCCCAGGTCGCAGGCCGGTTTTTCGCATCTGGTGCTCGTAGAGGGGAAAACTGCGCGTTTTAGACCCCCTCCAGGGTGCCTCTAGACCCCCTCCAAAGCGGTTTAGACCCACTCCAGGCCCCTGTTAGACCCGCTCTAGACCCCCCTTTTTCGCACTCCATTGCCATAATCGAGTGCATTGCCTAACTGCACGCCATGACCTCGACGAACGACATTCGCCGCTCCTTCCTCGACTACTTCAGTAGGAATGGCCACGCCGCCACGCCGAGCGCGCCGCTCGTGCCCTACAACGACCCGACGTTGATGTTCGTCAACGCCGGGATGGTGCCGTTCAAGAACGTCTTCACCGGCCTAGAAACGCCCCCATCCCCCCGCGCAGCATCCTCCCAAAAATGCGTCCGCGCCGGCGGCAAGCACAACGATCTGGACAACGTCGGCTACACCGCGCGGCACCACACATTCTTTGAAATGCTTGGGAATTTTTCCTTCGGCGACTACTTCAAGGAGCAGGCGATCGAGCATGCCTGGACCCTGCTGACCGGCGAATGGGGCCTGCCCAAGGACAAGCTCACTGTCACCGTATATCATACAGACGACGAGGCAGCGGGCCTTTGGAAGCGCATCGCGGGCCTCCCTGAAGAGCGGATCATCCGCATCAGCACCAATGATAACTTCTGGTCGATGGGCGACACCGGCCCCTGCGGCCCGTGCTCCGAAATCTTCTACGACCACGGAGACCACATCTTCGGCGGCCCTCCCGGTAGCCCCGACGAGGACGGCGACCGCTTTGTCGAGATCTGGAATCTCGTGTTCATGCAATACGATCAGCAGGCCGACGGCACGCGCCGCGACTTGCCCAAGCCCTCGATCGACACCGGCATGGGCATCGAACGCGTGGCGGCCGTGCTGCAGGGCGTTCACGACAACTACGACACCGACACCTTCAAGGCACTGATTTCGGCTTCGGAATCACTGACGGGCGTCGCGGCAGAGGGCGAAAATGCCGCCTCGCACCGCGTCATTGCCGACCACCTGCGCTCCACAAGCTTCCTAATGGCCGATGGCGTGCTCCCCTCGAACGAGGGCCGCGGCTACGTGCTGCGCCGTATCATGCGCCGCGCCATGCGCCATGCGCACCTGCTCGGCGCCTCAGAACCGTTGATGCACCGCCTCGTCCCGTCACTGGTTAGCGAGATGGGCCAGGCCTACCCAGAGCTGACCCGCGGCCAGGCGCTGATTCAGGAAGTGCTCGAGTGCGAGGAAGCGCAGTTCCGCCGCACGCTCGACAAGGGTCTGAAGTTGCTCGACGAAACCACGGGCGATCTGACCACCGGCAGCGAGCTCGATGGCGAAATCGCCTTCCGTCTCTACGACACCTTCGGCTTCCCCTACGACCTCACCGAAGACGCCCTGCGCGCCCGCGGGATCGGAGTCGACAAGGCGGGTTTCGACGCCGCGATGGACCGCCAGAAAGCGGCCGCGCGTGCCGCGTGGAAGGGCTCCGGCGATGCGGCTTCGGGCGAAGTATGGTTCGATATCGCAGAGCGCGAGGGTGCGAGCGAGTTTACCGGCTATGCCTCGACCAGCGGCGAGGGCCGGGTTGTCGGGATCGTCAAGGGCGGAGCCGAAGTCGCCAGTGCCGGCGCGGGAGACGAGGTGGTGATCCTCACCAACCAGACGCCTTTCTACGGTGAGAGCGGCGGCCAGACAGGCGACGCCGGGACGATGGCGAGCATCTCCGGCCTCAAAGCCCACGTCACGGATACCTCGAAGCCGCTCGGCCGATTGCACGCACACCAAGTGCGCATCGAAGCAGGCGAAGTTGCGGTTGGCGACACGGTCGAGCTCAAGGTCGATGCCGAACGGCGGGACCGCATCCGCGCCAACCATTCGGCCACGCACCTTGTCCACGCCGCGCTCCGCAATCGTTTGGGCGGCCATGTGACGCAGAAGGGCAGCATGGTCGCCGAAGACCGGCTGCGGTTCGATTTTTCGCACCCGGTTGCTCTGACGCCTGAGGATATCGCCGCCGTCGAGTCCGAGGTGAACGCCGAGATCCGCGCCAACGAGACGGTCAGCACCCGCCTGATGACCCCTGACGATGCGGTCGCGGCGGGCGCGCTCGCGCTGTTCGGCGAGAAGTATGGCGACGAAGTCCGCGTGCTGTCGATGGGCCGGACTGGCGGGGAAGGGCGTAACTATTCGGTGGAGCTGTGCGGCGGAACCCACGTGAACGCGATGGGCGACATCGGTGTGTTTCGCATCGTTTCAGAGAGCGCGGTCTCATCGGGTGTGCGGCGCATCGAGGCGCTGACGGGCGAAGGCGCGCGTCAGTGGCTCGTCGCCCGCGAGGAAGCGTTGAAGGCCGCCGCAAGCGTAATCCGGGCGACCCCGGAAGAAGTTCCTGCGCGCCTTGCTGCGCTGCTCGATGAGCGCAAGCGGCTCGAGAAGGAGCTCGCCGAGGCCAAGAAGGCGCTGGCGCTGGGCGGCGGCGGTTCGGGCGGTAACGCGCCGGCGGCAGACGAAAGCGTCGCGGGCATCACCTTCTCCGGACAGGTGCTCGAAGGGCTCGACCCCAAGGAACTGCGCCCGCTGCTCGATGCAGCCAAGCAGCGCATGGGATCGGGTGTGGCGGTGGTCATCGCGGTCAATGACGGCAAGGCGAGCATCGCAGCGGCGGTGACAGACGATCTGACCTCGCGGTTCAGCGCTGTCGATCTGGTGCGTGCGGGCGTCGAGGCGCTGGGCGGCAAGGGCGGCGGTGGGCGTCCGGACATGGCGCAGGGCGGCGGTCCGGATGGTGCAAAGGCGGCAGACGCCTTGGCAGCGGTGAAGGCCGTGCTGGAAAGTCAGACCGCGGTCTAGACTAAGGCGCCGCCACCGAGCGCGTCGTCCGCAGCTTCGGCCTCTCGCTAAGCTTTCCGTCGCGCTCAAGTTGCTCGCGAAACTCGTCGCGTTTGGCATGGATCGAAGCGATCACTGGTCCCATAGCGACGCCGATATCGACCAGCACCGCTTCCGACAGTTGCAGCGAGCTCTCGAGTGTCTCTGGCACGGCATGGCTTGCCCCGGCTCGGTACATGGCGGCGGCGTGGTCGGTGTCGCGTGCGCGGGCGACTATCAACAGATCGGGATAGGTCTGGCGCAGTTTGGTTACGAGGCGCTGGGCGAGTACTGGTTCGTCCATCGTCAGTACTACCGCGGGCGCACGGTCTGCCCCGAGCCGCGCCAGCGTGTCTCCGCGCGCAGCATCGCCGAAGGTGGCGCGGTAACCGTCCTGTTTGGCTGCAGCGACCAGATCGGGGTTGGAATCGATCATCACATAGGGCTTGCCGTGGGTCTGCAACATGTCTGCGATGAGCCGTCCTACGCGCCCGCCGCCGACGATGATGGTGCGCGGGTCCTCGCTGTCGTCGTCGTCCTGCGCCTGAGCGACGCTGTCGACCCGCCGCGCGATCACCGCGCCGAGGCGCGCGAGCAGCGGCGTGATGGTTAGGCCTATCGCGGTCACTGTCTGCCAGAACCGCGCGGTCTCGGAATCGAGCACCAAGGCGCTGGTTGCGGCGGCTAGAACGATGAGTGTGGTTTCAGACGGCGAGGCCATCAGTAATCCGGTCTCCGCCGCCGTACCTCGCCGTGCGCCCATCAGCCGCAGCAGGATGCCAGTGACGAGCGCCTTGAACACTACCACGCCGACCACCGCGAGCGTAATTGCGCCGATCTGATCGGCGATCTCCGCAAGGTTGATGCTCATGCCGACGGTGATCAGGAAAACGCCCAGCGCGAGGCCCTTGAAGGGCTCCATGATCAGCTCGACCTCGGTGTGATACTCTGTTTCGGCGATCAGCAGTCCGGCGATCAGCGCGCCGACGATGGGGGAGAGGCCGACCAGCGCGGTGGCAAGGCTCGCACCGATCACCACCAGCAGCGAGGCGGCGAGGAACAGTTCGGGGCTTTTGGTGCGCGCGGCCTGCGCGAACAGGCGGGGCAGGACGAAGCGGCCCGCAATAAGCAACACCGCGATTACCAGCCCGCCTTGCCACAAGGTCTGAATGATGCCGCCCCAACCTTCGTCCGCTGCATTGGGGGCCAAGGCGCCGAGAACGAAGATGATCGGCACGATCATGATGTCCTCGAACAGCAGCATCGAGAGCGCCGCGCGGCCCACCGGTGAGCGCGTGCCCGATATCGGCAGAACGATCGCGGTCGAGGAAAAGGCCAGCGCAAAGCCCAGCGCCAGCGCCGCTGCCGTGTTCATGGCTCCGGCCAGCCCCAGAAACAGCGCAAGCGCGCTGCCGCTGATCAGTACTTCGAGCGCGCCCAGCCCGAAGACCAGTTTGCGCATTTGCCACAGGCGGTTGAACGAGAGTTCCAGCCCGATGGCGAACAACAGCAGCACAATGCCGAAATCGGCAAAGGGTGTCAGTCCCTCGGCGTTGCTGATGGTGATGTAGTAGAGCCAGGGTATTCGCTCGACCAGCGAGCCAAGGCCATAGGGGCCGACCAGCACGCCAATGAGAATGAAGCCGATGATCGGCGTGATGCGGAACCGCGCGAACACCGGGATCACGATCCCTGCCGCGCCGAGGATCACCAGCGCGTCGGAGAGGAAAGGAGAGAGGGTTAGTTCGCCGGCCACGGCGTAAGCTTAACGGGCCGGGGCGGGACTGTCACCCTTAGCGGGTGCAATAAAAAAGCCGGGCGGACCTTATGCCCGCCCGGCTTGTCGCAGTGAAGAGACAGGGCCGATCAGGCCGAGGTCGTCATTTCCTTCTCGAGGTTATCGACGATCGTCTCGAAGAACTGCTCGGTGGTCTGCCAAGCTTGACCGGGGCCGATCAGCAACGCGAGGTCCTTGGTCATGTGGCCCTTCTCGACGGTCTGGATGCAGACGCGCTCGAGCGTTTCGGCGAACTTCACGACTTCAGGCGTGCCGTCGAACTTGCCGCGATACATCAACCCGCGGGTCCAGGCGAAGATCGAGGCGATCGGGTTGGTCGAGGTCGACTTGCCCTGCTGATGCTGGCGGTAGTGGCGGGTGACGGTACCATGCGCGGCCTCGGCCTCGACGGTCTTGCCATCGGGGCTGAGCAGCACGGAGGTCATCAGCCCCAGCGATCCGAAGCCCTGCGCTACGGTGTCCGACTGCACGTCGCCGTCGTAGTTCTTGCAGGCCCAGACGAACTTGCCCGACCACTTGAGCGCCGAGGCGACCATGTCGTCGATCAGGCGGTGTTCGTAGACCATACCCTTGGCCTTGAACTGTTCGGCGAAGCCTTCGTTGTCGAAGACTTCCTGAAACAGATCCTTGAAGCGCCCGTCATAGGCCTTGAGGATCGTGTTCTTGGTCGACAGGTACACCGGCCAGCCGAGATTGAGGCCATAGTTGAAGCTGGCGCGGGCAAAGTCGCGGATCGAATCGTCGAGGTTGTACATCGCCATCGCCACGCCGGCGCTGGGGAAGTCGAACACGTCGAGGTCGATCTTGGTGCCGTCCTCGCCATCGAACACCAGCCGCAGCTTGCCGGGGCCGGGGATCAGGGTGTCGGTGGCCTTGTACTGGTCGCCGAAGGCATGACGGCCGACCACGATGGGATCGGTCCAGCCCGGCACGAGACGCGGCACGTTGTCGATTACGATCGGCTCGCGGAAGACCACGCCGCCAAGGATGTTGCGGATCGTGCCGTTGGGGCTCTTCCACATCTTCTTGAGGCCGAATTCCTCGACGCGCTGTTCATCGGGCGTGATCGTGGCGCACTTTACGCCGACGCCGTACTGCTTGATCGCGTTCGCGGAATCGACCGTCACCTGATCGTCGGTCGCGTCGCGGTTCTCGATCGAGAGGTCGTAATACTTCAGGTCGATGTCAAGGTAAGGCAGGATCAGCCTTTCGCGGATCCACTGCCAGATGATGCGGGTCATCTCGTCGCCGTCGAGCTCGACGACGGGTTTGGCGACTTTGATTTTTTGCATGCGTTTTGCCCTATCCTTCTGCCCCGTCCGCGAGGGGCCGTGCTTTGTCGACAGGAAGCTGTTCGAAGCCCGTCCAAGGCCCAAAGATCCCGCGCGGGCTTTAGCAGAGGAGGGCGGCCTTGCAAGCACAGGGGTTGCAAATGAAACGCAACATCCCTTGTGCAGGTTGCAGACACAAAAAAGCCCGCCGAAAGGGGCGGGCTGTCTTGGTTTTGCCGATGGTGGGCGTAGCAAGGATTGAACTTGCGACCCCTACGATGTCAACATAGTGCTCTACCACTGAGCTATACGCCCGCACCATCGGATGGGCGCCCTCTCGAGCGCGGAGCGGCCCTTTATCGCAGCCCTTTGGAAGGTGCAAGCGATTCCAGCGGGAACGAGATCAGGCCCGTGCTTCGCCTGCTTCTTCGAACATCCGTTCCACCTCGAGCACGAGGTCGCGCAGGTGGAACGGCTTGGAAAGCACCTTGGCGGTGGGCTGTTCGCGGCTGGCGCGAAGGCTCACCGCTGCAAAGCCGGTGATGAACATCACCTTGGTGCGCGGGGAGATCTCGGCGCAGCGCTGGGCAAGCTCGATCCCGTCCATCTCGGGCATGACGATGTCCGAAAGCAGCAGATCGAAGTCGCCCGTTTCAAGCAGGGGCACGGCATCGGTTCCGCGGTCGACGGAGCTGACCTCGTAGCCGGCGTTAATCAGCGCCCGTTCGAGATAAGCGCGCATGGCGTCCTCGTCTTCGGCGAGCAGGATGCGGGGGGTACGTGTCGGTGTCATGCTCGGCGGGTTAGCAGACCCGGCTTAAGAAATCTTTGTGCGCGAGGCGGATCGAGTCCGGGATGGAGCGGATTGCGGCAGGGCGGGGTGATTGCGCATTGCATGAAGCTTTGACAGGCCATCCCAAACCCGTCAGCAAGGCTCGCAAATGTCACCGCCCGCCCGTTCTTCTCGGCCCGGACCCGAACCTGTTCGTGCATCCGTCAGTGGCGGGCACGTGCCGGGTCTGGGCGATGCCCCCGCCTTCACAATGACGAGCCCGCCGCGCCTGCGCCTGCCGGTGGTGGTCGCGGTGCCCCATGCGGGCCGTTCCTATCCGCAGGCCGTGACCGCGCGGATGCGTGACCCGGAACTCGCCCATCTGCGGCTTGAAGATCGCCATGTCGACCGGCTTGGCGTCGCGGTTGCGCGAGAGACTGGGGCTGCGCTGCTGGTCGCCCATGCGCCGCGCGCGCTGCTCGATCTCAACCGCGCCGAAGACGATATCGATTGGGACATGATCGAGGGTGGCCGGTCCGGTAACGCCGCTCCGGCTGAGGCTGCGCACCGTGGCAACGCCCGGGCGCGCAGCGGCCTTGGCCTCGTTCCGCGGCGCCTCCCGGGCTCGGGCGAGATCTGGCGCGGCAGACTTGCACCGGGCGAGCTCGCCGCGCGGATTGAGGGCATTCACCGGGCCTATCACGCGATGCTGGCGGCGGAGCTTGCGCGAATTCGCGAAGAGTGGGGCGCGGTCCTGCTGATCGACCTTCACTCGATGCCGCCGCTGCGTGCCGCCGAGGGTGAGGCCCGCGCGCCGGTACTGGTGCTCGGCGACCGTTTCGGGGCCTCGTGCCATACCGGGCTGATGGGTCGCGCGCTCTCCCATCTGGCGCGCCGCGATGTGCCTGCGGCGCAGAACCGGCCTTATTCGGGCGGTTACGTGCTTGATCGTCACGGCGCGCCGCAAGCTGGCGTCCACGCGATGCAGATAGAAGTGTGCCGTGCGACATATCTCGATCGCCAGCTCGCCGAGCCGGGACCTGGCCTTCCGGGGATCGCCGCGATGCTCGCAGCCTTGGTGCGCGAACTTGGCGCGGAGACCGCGCTGCTCGGCGGGCACGACGGCCTGCGGCAGGCGGCCGAGTAACGCACCCGTATACGCGAAACGGGCAGGAAGCTTCACGCCACCTGCCCGTCATATCGTTCGAATTGGCCGGAGCGTTGCCGCCCCGGCACGGAAGATCAGTTGAGCGCCGGCGCCGGCGTGCCGTCCGCGTTCATCGGCACTTTACCCTGCGACGCCTGACGCTCGAAGATGTTACGCATCAGGTTGAGCGAGAAGAGATGCGCGTAGATCAGCATCAACATGCCATTCTTGGCGAGGTCCTCAAGCGTCGCGGCCGGAAGCTCGCGCAGCTTGTTCTCGTCCACCATGCGGAAGCCGCGATAGATGAACGGCGTGTCGGGCATGTCGTTGCGGGTGATGGCGATTTCGCCGTCCATCAGGATGTCGAGCTTGGCGAGTTCGTCCATGAACAGCTTGGTGCGCTGGCCGGCTTCCTCGAAGCGGCGGCAGAAATCGAGCACACCGGAGGTGTATTCGGTCGGCTGGCCGGCCTCGTCAAACAGCGGCATGCCTTCCTTGTCCGCGCCGATCAGCCCTGCGGTCGGGTCAAAACACAGCGACATGTCGTCGTTGTCCTGCTGCAGCTTGGCAAGGATGAAGGGATAGCGGCGCGCATAGGCGGGCAGATAGATCAGCTCGGCGATCAGCATGTCTTCGCCGACGAAGGTGTTGACGCCTTCGTTGAGGCCGAACAGCGCGATCGGCAGTGGGTTTTCACCGGCGGTGAAGACGATCGGGTAGTCGCGCTGCGCATCGACGAATTCGTCCGAGGTCAGCGGAACCGCATGAGTTGCGGCGAGATAGGCCGCGTTGCCGAGCGAGCCTGCCTTCCAGGTCGCGTGGTCGCGGCTGTTGACGGGCAGAAGGTCCTTGTAGAACAGCGGAAGTTGGGGTTGCGGCGCGCTGGCCATGACGACGTCTCCGGTAAGCTGTAGTGAAAGATCCCTCAGCGGAAAAACGGATCACCCCGCCGAAAGCGCGGCCCTTAAGCGGTTGCTGTGCTGCGTGCAAGCGCGCGTGGTCAGTCGCGCGGGACGGTTAGCAACAGTTTCCCCGGATTGAGCAGATTGACCGGGTCTAGCGCCTGCTTGACCCGCATCATCACCGCCAGCGCGACAGGATCGTGGAGGCGGGCAAGCTCGCCCGCCTTCATCTGTCCGATGCCGTGTTCGGCGCTGATCGATCCGCCCCAGCGGGTGACGAGATCGTGGACGCGCGCGCTCACGGTCTTGCCTTCTGCTTCCTCCCACACACCTTTGACCGCGCCAGCAGGTGCCAGCACATGGAAGTGGATATTGCCGTCGCCGAGATGACCGAAAGCGACCGCGCGGGTGCCTGCGAA
The DNA here is from genome assembly GCA_963765775.1 of uncultured Alphaproteobacteria bacterium. Taxonomy (GTDB): domain Bacteria; phylum Pseudomonadota; class Alphaproteobacteria; order Sphingomonadales; family Sphingomonadaceae; genus Erythrobacter. Next base: position 64,710 of record CAVXXQ010000008.1, on the reverse strand, counting down.
GCTCGCCTCGATGTCCGGCACGGCGGCGAGGATGAATTCAGGCATTCGCTCCACTGGCACCGAGATGTCGTGCTGCATCGCCGGGCCCAGCGCACGTTCAGCGGCTGAAATGCCGTCGCGCAATTGCCAGAAAGCGTCGGCCTGGCTGTCGTTGGCGGCGATCACTGCGTCCGCGACGAGCCCCGCCTCCATCGCTTCGGCCAGCGCGGTCTCCATCGCCTCGCGCAGCGCCGTGCTGTCCTGCGACGACGAGACACATTCGATCAGCGCATTCCACGCATGGTGCTCGGTGAGCGGGTTACGCGCCTGCGGCTGGTGGGCGAGCACGGAAGCGAGGCAATGGGCCGGCACCACCTCGAAGCCTTCAAGCGCATCGCCCAGTGCGCGTTCCATGCGGCCGAGCAGTGCGCGCGCTTCGACGATCCCGCCAAGCCCGACCCAGGCAGTGGCACGGCCGGTGGCGGCAGGGAGCAGGCGCAGCGTCGCCGCAGTGACGATCCCGAGCGTCCCTTCCGACCCGATCAGCAACTGCTTCAAGTCGAAACCGCGATTGTCCTTCTTCAGCGGGGTCATGAGATCCAGCACCAGCCCGTCCGCCAGCACTGCCTCCAGCCCCAGAACCTGTGCGCGCATCGTCCCGTGCCGTAGAACCTGCGTGCCCCCGGCATTGGTGGAAATCAGCCCGCCGATGGTCGCCGAACCCTTGCCGCCTAGCGTGAGGGGGAAGCGCATCCCCGCCGCTTCCGCCGCCTCGTGCAGAGTCTGGAGGATCACTCCGGCCTCGCACACCACCTGGCCGCCATCGGCCGTGAGGCTGCGGATCGCGTTCATGCGCCTCAGCGAGAGGATGATCGCATGGCCGCTCGCATCGGGCGTGGCGCCGCCTGCCATGCCGCTGTTGCCGCCCTGTGGGACAATCGGCACGCCATGCGCCGCGCACAGCTTCACCAGCGCGGCGACTTCGGCAGCAGAGGCGGGGGAGGCGAGCGCCAGCGCCCGGCCGGTGTAACGCCCGCGCCAATCGGTCAGCCATGCATCCATTCGGTCGGGATCCGTGGTGAGGCCGCGCGTCCCGAGCAGCGCGTTCGCGGCGGCGAGGAAGGTATCGGCCTCGGATGGGGCGATGGAGAAGTTTGGGGGCGAGGGATGGGCGGTACGATTCATTGTTGCCTCCATGCCACAGTTGCCGCCCAATTTACCAATCCTTTGGGCCGCCCTTGTGCGGCAGTTAAGCCACGGTTCAAATGCCGATGCTACCTACCAAGACTAGCTTTGCCCGAGCCGTGAGCGGCTTAGCACTCCGACCGATCCTGCTGCTCACGAGGAGAGATACTTCCCGACCATGCACAGCCTGCTTGCCCTTGCAGCGCCGTTTGCGTTGATTCTGCCGCTGGTGGCGGAAGCGACCGACGTGTCGGAGGAAAGCAGTCTGGCGGAAAGCACGGGCGGACAGTGCGATGCTGCCGCTGCCGCTGGGCAGGACCCGGGCGCGCCGCCGTACCTCAACCCCCTCTCGGCCATGCGCCAATCTTCGGTGGTCCAGCAGGTGCGGATCGAGCAGCGGGTGGTGATCCGCATCACGCCGCAACCCCCGGCCGCTCGCCAGAGCCTTCTCGCCGAAATGCCGCAGCGTCCGGCCACGACCCGGTTCGAGGAGCGCGGCAAGGAGAAGTGCCTCGCGCTCGGCGACATTGCGGGCGTGCAGACCGGCAGCGGCAACCGCCTTGTGCTGTTCCTGCGCGACCGGCGGCTGATCTCGGTGGCGCTCGAAAAATCGTGCCGTGCCCGTGACTTCTACTCGGGATTCTACGTCGAGAAGAGCAAGGACGGGAAGCTTTGCGTGTCGCGCGACAAGCTCCAGTCGCGCACCGGCGCAAGCTGCGCGGTCGAGGTGATGCGCCAGCTCGTCGAAGTGCGCAGCTGATTGCGAGCGCCTCGGGCGCGTTTCCTTGACTTTTGTGGCCATTTGCGGGAAAGGCGCGGCAGCCTGACGCTGCGCTTTCGCGCGCGGCGGACCAGCAATCCCGGCAGCAACCCTGCCCGCTATTCTCGGACAACACACACCTGATGACTTTCGCCGATCTCGGTCTTTCGCCCGAATTGCTCAAAGCCGTGGAAGACGCAGGCTACACGGTGCCGACTGCCATCCAAGCGCAGGCGATCCCGACCGTGCTGATGATGCGCGACCTTATTGGCATCGCTCAGACGGGCACGGGCAAGACCGCGAGCTTCGTGCTCCCGATGATTGACGTGATGGCGGCGGGTCGTCGCCGCGCGCTGATGCCACGCTCGCTGATCCTCGAACCGACGCGCGAACTCGCCGCGCAGGTCGCTGAGAACTTCGAGAAGTATGGCAAGAACCACGATCTGAAGATGGCGCTGCTGATCGGTGGCGTGCAGATGGGCGATCAGTTGAAGGCACTGTCCGACGGCGTGGACGTGCTGATCGCTACGCCGGGCCGCCTCATGGACCTGTTTGAGCGCGGCAAGATCATGCTCAACGGCTGCGAGTTGCTGGTCATCGACGAGGCTGACCGGATGCTCGACATGGGCTTCATTCCCGACATCGAGTTCATCTGCTCCAAGCTTCCCGAAACGCGGCAGACCATGCTGTTCTCGGCGACCATGCCCCCGCCGATCGAGAAGCTGGCCAAGAAGTTCCTCACCAATCCCAAGCGGATCGAAGTGAACCGCGCGGCCTCGACCAATGCCGATATCACGGCCTTCAAGGTACCGGTGAAGTCGCGGTCGAAGAAGGACACGCTCCGCTGGTTCCTTGAGAACGATCTTGTCGAGAATGCGATCATCTTCGCCAACCGCAAGACGACAGTGCGCGAGCTGAACCAGAGCCTTGCCCGCTTCGGCTTCCGGTCGAGCGAGATCCACGGCGACATGGACCAGCCCAGCCGCATCAAGGAGCTTGAGCGCTTCAAGGCGGGCGAGGTCAATATCCTCGTGGCGTCCGACGTTGCTGCGCGCGGCCTCGACATCAAGGGCGTCAGCCACGTGTTCAATTATGACACGCCGTGGCACCCGGACGATTACGTTCACCGTATCGGCCGCACCGGCCGTGCGGGTGCCAAGGGACGGGCCTTTACCTTCGTTTCGGAGGAAGACGCTGAAGCTATTTCCAACGTCGAGAAGCTGACCGGCAGCCCGATCAAGGTGTTCGGCAAAGACGACGTGCGCGTCGACCTTAGCGAAGCTCTCGCGAAAGCCGAAGCTGCCAAGCCTGCCCGCGCTGACGAAGCCGACGAGCGCGAGGAGCGTCTGGCAAGAAAACCGCGCCGCGCTCGCGAAGACCGTGAAGATCCGGCGCCAAGCGCCGAGCGACCCCAGCGTGAGGAACGCGCCGAGCGCAAGCCGCGCCGTGAGCGCGCGCCTGACCGAGCCGCCGAAGGCGATGCAGAGCGTGCTCCCGAGCGTGACGCGGATGCGCCGCGCGAGGATCGCAAGCCGCGCGCCCGCCGCCATCACGAGGATGATGAGCCGGCCAAGCCCGGCGAGTGGAACGGCCCGGTGCCCGGCTTCCTGGGCCTCTCTGCGCTCTGACGCCCGCGCGATGCAGGAGTTCGAATACGCTGTTACCCTGTTCGGACTGCTGCTCGGCCTCGCTCTGACCGAGGCGCTGGCTGGTCTTGCCCGCGCGCTCAAGTCACGCCGCCACGTCCGCATCGGCTGGTCGACTGCGCTACTCGGGATCCTCGTTGCCTGCGATGTCGTCACCTTCTGGGTGTTCGGCTGGCAGATCCGCACGCAGATCACGCCGACCTGGCCGATGATGTTCATCGGTTTTCTCTTCACCAGCGCCTACTACGTCGCCGCCTCACTGGTCTTCCCGGAGAGCGCGGAGGAAGATCACGAGGCCCATTTCGCCGCCAATTATCGGCTGGTTCTGGGCGGCGTTCTTCTGTGCAATGCGGTGCTGTTCGGGTGGATCGTGTACCTGGTCGGCCTCGAGAATCTGTTCAGTCTGCGCCAGATCGTCATCAGCTGGTCACTCTTCCCGGTGTGCCTCGCCGCCATCCTCGTGCGCGACCGCCGTGTGGTGCTGGGCTGCATCGTCTGGCTGATCGCGCTTTACCCCTTGTCGCTGGTCTGGACCTGACACCCGAAGTCGCGGCGGGTTTACGTTTTCTTGGCGGTTGCCCTGCTATGCCGCCCGCGTGATCGATTCCATCCTCGAAAGCCTCAAAGGCGACGTCGCTGGCCTTGCGCCGCTGGCGTTGCTGTTCGCCGCGCTCGCCATCGCCACCAAGCGCGATGCGCTGGTCGGCGCGCTGCGCCGCGCGCGGCCGGAGATCGTCACCAATCTGGCGCTGCTCCTGACCAATGCCGCCATTGTCGTGCCGCTGGTGGGCATTCCGATCATGACTGGAACCTCGCTGATCCCGCGTGCCGATGTGCTGGTGGCCTTCTGGGCCTCGCTGCCCGGCGCGGTTTCGGTGATCGCTGGCATCCTGCTGATCGACCTTGCCGCCTATTGGCGCCACCGTGCCGAGCACGCCCGCGCCCTTTGGCCGATCCACGCCGTCCATCATGCCGACGAGGCGATGAACTGGCTGAGCGTGCGCCGCAAGCACCCGCTCGGCGAGGTGCTGGCGATGATCATCGACAACCTGCTGGTCATCTCGCTTGGCCTCCCGTTCTGGGCCATCGCAGCGGCGCTGCTGCTGCGCGCCTGGTGGGGCTATTTCATCCACGCTGACGTTCCCTGGAACTCTGGGCCCGGTCGGCAAGGTGCTGATCTCGCCTGCCGCACACCGTCTCCATCATATCCGCGACGAGGCGCTGATGGGCGCCAATTACGGGAACACCGTCACCCTGTGGGACAAGCTGTTCGGCACTTACACGGACCCGGCGCCCTATGTGAATTGCGAGACGGGTATTGCCGAGGGCACCCGCGACTTCCTCGGTGAACTCGCCCGCCCGTTCGAGGCGCGCTATTGGCGCAAGCCCGAAGCGCCGGCCGCCGAACAGCCTGCAAACTGACGCCGGCCGAGCCTTAGCCCACAACCGTTACAAAGCTGTCGAGCACGCGCTTCTCGCCTGCGTCCTCGAACAGGATTGTGAGCTTGTTGCCCTCCTGATCGATCACGCAGCCCGTGCCGAACTTGGTGTGGGTGACCATCGCTCCGATTGCGACGTCCGAGCGCGCCGGTGCGGCGAAGCTTGCCGCCGAGCGGGTGTTCTCGCGGATGCGGGCGGGCGTCGTGTCGTAGCCTGTGGCAATCGCGCGCTGCCAGCCGGGACCGCGCTGTTGCGCCCGGTCGGGGCGGTCGCGCGCGACATGGGCAAAGGGATCTTCCTGCTCGCTCCAATTGGCCCGCCACAGCGATGCCCCGCCGGTTAGGGTTGTTTCCTGTTCGATATGTTCTTCCGGTAGATCCTCGATGAAGCGCGAGGGGATCGAACTGGTCCACTGGCCGTAAATCCGGCGGTTGGCGGCGTGGAGGATCGTGCAGTGCCGCCGCGCGCGGGTGATCGCGACATAGGCGAGGCGGCGTTCTTCCTCCAGCGACGCAAGGCCGCCCTCGTCGATCGCGCGCTGCGAGGGGAAAACACCTTCCTCCCAGCCGACACAGAACACGTTGTCGAATTCGAGACCTTTGGCGGCGTGGATCGTCATGATCGTCACCGTCTCTCCCGCGTCCGAACGATCGTTGTCCATGACGAGGCTGACATGCTCGAGGAAGTCGCCGAGCGTTTGGTATTCTTCCATTGCGCGGGCGAGTTCGGAAAGGTTCTCCGCGCGGCCCGCACTCTCTGGCGAACGGTCGGCGGCGAGCATGGCGCTGTAGCCCGACTCTTCCATCACCAGCCGTATCAGGTCCGCAGGCGACAGCGTCTCGGACGCCTCGCGCCAATAGAGGAACTGGCGCATCAACCCGCCGATCGTCATCGCGCTGCGCTTGGGAAGCTCGTCGCTGTCGGCCAGTTGCAACGCCGCGGCTGCGAGCGGGAGCCCGGTGCGGCGCGCGTGGCTATGCATCTGTTCCAGCGCCTTGGCGCCGAGGCCGCGTTTGGGCTGGTTGTGGATCCGCTCGAAGGCAAGGTCGTCCTGCGGTTGGGCGATCAGGCGCAGATAGGCGAGCGCATCGCGGATTTCAGCGCGCTCGTAGAAGCGGAAACCGCCGATGATGCGATAGTTGATCCCGATCTGGATGAAGCGATCTTCGAACTCGCGCGTCTGGTATTGCGCGCGCACGAGGATGGCGACCTGGTCGAGCGCGGCGCCCTCGCGCTCCAGCCGCTCGATCGCCTCGCCGACGCGGCGCGCTTCTTCGGGCGCGTCCCATACGCCGATGACCTTGACCTTCTCGCCGCCGTTGACCTCGGTCCACAGCGTCTTGTCGTGGCGCTGCGAATTCGCGCGGATCAGGCCGGTCGCAGCGCCGAGGATATGCGGGGTGGAGCGGTAGTTCTGTTCGAGCCGGATAACCTCGGCTCCCGGGAAATCCTTTTCGAAGCGCAGGATGTTGGCGACTTCAGCCCCGCGCCACGAGTAGATCGACTGGTCGTCGTCACCGACCACGCAGATGTTCTTGTGCCCCTGAGCCAGCAGCCTGAGCCACAGATACTGGACCGCATTCGTATCCTGATATTCGTCCACCATGATGTAGCGGAAGCGGCGCTGGTAATCGGCGAGGATGTCGTGGTGCTGCTTGAGGATGTTCACCATGTGCAGCATCAGGTCGCCGAAGTCGCAGGCGTTGAGTTGCTTCAGCCGCTCCTGATAGCGCCCATAAAGCGCCGCGCCGCGGCCATTGGCATAGGCCTCGTTCTCGGTCGCATCGAGATCAGCGGGGTTGAGGCCGCGGTTCTTCCAGCGGTCGATCAGCCCGGCGAGCTGACGCGCGGGCCAGCGTTTCTCGTCGAGATCAGCCTCGACGATCAACTGTTTCAAAAGCCGGAGCTGATCGTCGGTGTCGATAATCGTGTAATTGTGCTGCAGCCCGACCAGCTCCGCATGGCGGCGCAGCATCTTGGCGCAGATCGAGTGGAAGGTGCCGAGCCAAGGCAGCCCCTCGGCCGCGGGTCCGAGATGATGCGCGACACGCTCGCGCATTTCCTTCGCGGCCTTGTTGGTAAAGGTGACGCACAGAATCTGCGAGGGATAGGCGCGGCCCGTGGCCACCAGATGCGCCAGCCGTGAAGTCAGCGCGGCGGTCTTACCCGTGCCGGCGCCCGCGAGCATCAGCACCGGGCCTTCGGTCGCGAGCACCGCGGCGCGCTGAGGCGGATTGAGCCGCGCCGCATAGGCAGGGACCGGAGGGGAATCAGTGGGGGCGGGCGGGTGATGGCTCATTGTCTCGTGCGAACAGGTAGGGAACAATTGCGGCATGGGCAAGCAGCGAGGCGGTGCCCTGCGCAGCCTTAGCGGCAGGCGGCATAAACCGCCCGCTACCTTTGCGGTTCAATGGCCGGTCGGCCCCAGGCTCGTCTCACCCAAGGGCTAAGCTGCGCCATCAACCTCGGGTGTGGGCGGGTCGGCGGCAATTCTCAAGAGACTGAGCTTGCCCTTGCCGACCTTGCGATCGGCTTCGATCTCCAGACCCTTGATCGCGACGTCTTCCTTCGCGGAAGTCTCCAGCGCGATCCATGTCTCCGGTCCGATCCAGCCGAGGCGAAGCAGCCGGTCGAGCGCCACTTCGCCCGCGCCCGAATGGTAGGGCGGATCGGCGAGGATCAGGTCCAGCGGACGGTTCGCGGCGCGTAGCTGCGTTGCCGATCCCGCCTCAACCCGCGTCTTCGCCTGCGCGCCGAGCGTGGTGATATTGGCCCGGATCACATCGAGCGCCGCGCGGTCATTCTCCACAAACAGGCAATGCGCGGCCCCGCGCGACAGAGCCTCGAGCCCGAGCGCGCCCGAGCCGGCGAACAGGTCGGCGACTTGCAATCCTTCGAAATCACCGAGCCGACTGGTCAGCATCGCGAACAGCGTCTCGCGCGCGCGGTCGGCGGTTGGCCGGGTTGCATCGCCTTTGGGCGCGGCAAGTTTCCTGCCGCGCCATTCGCCTGCGATAATTCTCATTTGCGCGGCCCTCGCGGCGGCGCGTTGCGCGTGGGAGCGGGACGTTTGCGCGATCCTGAACCGCCGCTGGATCGCGGCTTGGAGGGGCCATCGCGGTCTTTACGCGGTGCGGCATCCTGGCCGGCAGAGCCCCTGCGCGGCGCGTTGGTCAAGGTCTCGGGACCTCTGCGGGGAGCGCTCGTGGGACCGGCAGAGCCTTTGCGGGGGGACGGCGCTGCTGCCCCACCTCTGCGCGGCGCAAGTGCCTTTGCATCATCGTCCTTGCGCGGGGCGGGGCGGGCGGACGGGCCTTTGCGTGCCGGTGGACGCGGAGGACGCGGGGCTTTGACCGGGGCCGCTATCTCGATTTTATCCGCCTTCTTCACTCCCCCGCGCGGGATCGGTGTGCCGGTCATCTCGGAGATGAAATGCGCCACCGGCTTGCCGGTCAGTTCGACCGCCTGTCCGCGTGGCAGATCGCCGAGATTGAAGGGGCCGTATCCGGTGCGGATAAGGCGGTTAACCTGCAGGCCCAGATATTCGAGCAACCGGCGCACTTCGCGGTTCTTGCCCTCGGTGATGGTCATCTCGATCCACAGGTTGCGGCCGGAGCTGCGCTCGAGATTGGCGTTGATCGAACCATAGCGCACGCCGTCGATCTCGACCCCGTGCATGAGGTCTTCAAGCTGGCTCTGCGTCACCACGCCGAAAGCGCGCGCGCGGTAGGTGCGCGGCACCTTTGTGGCGGGCAGCTCCATCGTGCGCTTCAATCCGCCGTCATTCGTAAGCAGCAGCAGGCCTTCGGTGTTGAGGTCGAGCCGGCCCACCGGCATCAGCCGCGGCGTGCCAATGGGAAGCGCATTGCGCAGCGCGGTGTAAATCGTCGGACGGCCCGCCATGTCGCGCTCGGCGGTGATGAGGCCGGTCGGCTTGTGGAAGGCGAACAGCCGGGTGGCCTCGGCGGCGGCGACCGGATTGCCATCGACCGTCACACCCTTGAGGCTGGGCAGGATCGTTGCGGGCGTGTCGAGCACCTTGCCGTCGAGCGCCACACGGCCGTCGGCAATCATCCGCTCGATCTCGCGGCGGCTAGCGACGCCGGCACGGGCGAGCAGCTTGGCGATGCGGTCGCCTTCGGGGCGGGTTTCGGAACGGGGGGGCAGGGTGGGCATGGCGCGCGCCTAGAGCATTTCGTTCAGAAATGCGACCGGCCAAATGCCTCTCAGAGTGCGCCCCGTAAGGCGTCGCTCACAATTTGATCGAACCGCGCGATCCCGCCCTCGAGCGTGCCGAGCGTGAGGTGCTTGACCGCGCCGCTCGAAAGCCCCTGCTGACCGAGTTCCGCCGCACGGAAATCCTCCGAGGCGAAGACCCCGCCGTCAAGCAGATTCCAGCTCTTCTCCCAGTGCGCCAGCGCCTTCTCGGTCGCAGGCGCTTCGGGGATCAGCATGAAATCCTCGACGATCGTCAGGTCATGCGCCTGCGGCATCAGCACCATCACGTTCACGTAGTCAGGGCTGGGCACGATCACGGTCGCGGGGAGCAGTTGGTAGGCGAAAGTCACCACCCGGCGAAGCTGCGCCATGTCGGTAAGGTCGACAGCCGCCATCTCCTCGAGCCTGCCGACCGCCGATCGCTGATGAGGGCCGATCTGGTCGCCCGCCGTGATGCCGTCCTTGAAGAACGGGCCGATTGTCGAAGCGTGGAGCCGGGTGACGTGGTAGCTTTCGAGGAAGGCATCCATGATGAGCTTCCAGTTGCCCTTCACTGTGTGCAGCTTCCGCCGGAACAGGTGCGCCTGCCCCATGCCGAAAACGTCGAGATCGCTGCCGAGTTCGCGCGCATGGCTGAAATCGGCGCCGTCCTCTGGGGCGAACCAGATCAGCCCACCCGCCTCAAGGCTCCGCAGCTCGACGAGGCCGTAGTCTGCTTTGTCGAGCCCCGGGAAGGTTTCAGGGCGCGGGAGGGCGAGCAATCCGCCGTCGAGCCGGTAAGTCCAGGCGTGATAGGGACATACAAGCCGCTTGGCGCAGACCGGTTCGCTCCCTTCCACCAGGCGCGTGCCCCGGTGGCGGCAGACATTGAGAAACACGTGCGTCTCGCCCGCGCTATCGCGGGTAATCAGCAGCGGACGGCCAGTCGCATCATGCGGCACAGCCATGCCGGGCTCGGGCAGCAGCGCGGAAGGGCAGAGCACCTGCGGCAACCGGTCGAACAGCGCCGCCTTCTCGGCAGCGAAGTGATCGGGAGAGGTGTAATTGGTCGCGGGCACAGTCTGGATGCCGCCTGCGACCTTCGTGCGCCCCTCGCGGATTGCCTCGGCGAGCGCGAGTTGCCCGGGTGTGGGGCGCAAGCCCTGTTCTTGCCTGCGCATATCTGTCGTCGCAGCGTTCATCGCTCTTTTCTCATCCTCTTATCCGTGCCTAGTGTGGCATGAAACCGGGCCGGAGCAAATCTCCGCCCGCCAGATCGGGATCGTCCATGGCTGAAGCCGCTTTCGAACATCGCACGCGCATGTCGCGCTGGCTCAGCCTGCTCGCATCGCTGCGTCATCCCAAGACCGGCTATGTCCTCTTATTCGGGTTCGCGAGCGGATTGCCCTATGCGCTGCTCGCGGGAACGCTTTACGCATGGCTGACCGACGCCAAGGTCGATGTCGAGACGATGGGCGTGTTTTCGTTGATCGGGCTGGCCTATGCTTTCAAGTTCCTGTGGTCGCCCGCGCTCGACCGGGTCGACATTCCGGGGCTGAGGCGGCTGGGCAAGCGCAAGCAGTGGATCGTCACCGCACAGCTTTTGCTGGGTGCGATTTTGGTGATCCTGTCGCTGCTAGATCCGCTGTCTTCGCTCGGAACCTTTTCGCTGCTCGCCGGGATCGGCGCCTTTGCCAGCGCGACGCAGGACGTGGTGATCGACGCATGGCGCGTCGATGTGGCGGACGAGGTGGCGACCATCGACGTCCTCTCAACCGTGTTCCAGATGGGTTACCGCGTCGCCGCGCTGGTGGGCGGCGCCCTGGCACTATTCATGGCTGAGCGACTGGGCTGGCCGACGGTGTTTGCGAGCATGGGCGGCATCCTGCTGTTCGTCGGGTTCCTTGGCCTGTTCGCCCCCGATGCCGAGCGCAGCGCCGCCGCGTTGGAGAGCGAGCGCGCCAATCTCGGCACGCTGCGCAGCGCAGGGCAGATCGAACCGCGCATCCGCGCCTATGCTTTGGGCGCGGTCGCTTTGCTGTGGGGCTGGGCGCTGGTGATCGTGCTCGACTTCATGGTCAACTCGCTGACCGCCACACCCGAGACCCGGCCGGATTCGACGAAGTTCGTCAGCCAGATGGGCCCGCTGATTGTGGTCGCCACGGTTGTGATCCCCGGCCTGATCGCCGGCTGGCTCGAAGCGATGAGAAAGCGCGGGCGTTACACACTGACCGAGGCTGCCCCTGCGCACGGCGCGCTCGCCGTCGCACTCGACCACGGTTACCGCGCGCTGATCCTGCCGCTCGCCGAGATCATCGGCCGTCTGAAGTGGGCCGCGGTGCTGGTGATCGCACTCGTGCTGTCCTACCGCATCACCGACGCGATCTGGGGGAGCTTTGCCTACCCGTTCTACCTCGGCGAGCTGCAATACACCAAGGACGAGGTGGCGATTGCCTCCAAGTTCTTCGGCGTCGGCGCGCTGATCGTCGGACTGGCTTTGGGCGGCACGCTGCTGACGGTTATCGGCCGCATGACCACGCTGACGCTGGGCGCGGTGATCGCGGCGCTCACCAACCTGCTCTACGCTGACCTCGCGCTGGGCGGGGCACGGATGCAGGCAGCGAGCGATATCAGCGGCTTTACATGGCTCGCCGCGCAGTTTGGCGCGGACGACCGCATGGCGCGGCTGATGCTGACCATCGGAGCAGAGAACATCGCGGTCGGCATCGCCGGGGCGGCCTTCGTTGCCTACCTCTCGAGCGTGGTCGCCAAGGGATACAGCGCGGTGCAATACGCGCTGCTCTCCTCGCTGACGATGCTGGTGGGCACGCTGGGGCGGCCTGCGCTCGGCCAGATGATCGAGGAGCGCGGCTATTACGACGTGTTCCTGCTGACCACCGGGATCGGCGCCTTCGCGGTGGTGCTGTGCGTGATCGAATGGTTGCGGCAGGCGCGGTCGGGACGGGCCGAGAACGCGCCGCCGCCGGAGCCGGAGCTGGTCTAGTCCGGTAGCTCGTCGTTCAGCCTGAGCACCTCGCCCGCGAGGTAGAGCGATCCTGCGATGAGGATGGGATAATCGTCGTCGGGGATGCGCAGCAGTGCCTCCTCGACATTGGCGGCGGCGCGGGCTTCGGGGCCGAAGGCTTCGACCAATTGACAGTCGTGGCCGGGCACGGGAACCACTTGCAGCGTGCGAATGCGGCCTGCGAGCGGATCGATGATCGCAAGCGGGTCCTTTCCCTCGATCATGCCGATGACAAGGTGGAGTGGGCCTTTCAACGCCTCTGCAATAGCTGCGCCAGCGTTCGGATTGTGCCCCCCGTCTAACCACATGGCGGCGCTCGGTCCTAAAACCGTCAGCGGCCCGGGCGAAAGACGTTGCAAGCGCGCGGGCCAGCGTGCGGCCTTTGCTCCGTCGATTATCGCCCCGTCCGAAACCGCCACTCTTTGCTGGCGCCGCAGCATCGAGATTGCGAGGCACAGGTTCTTGCCCTGATGCTCACCGAGCAGCGATGGGAAGAGCTGAGCTTCGTTATAGTAGTCATCGACGACGAGAGCCGCCTGGCCTTCGGAAGCCCAACATCCGTACGGCCCCTCATAGAGAAGCGCGCCACTGCGAGCGGCTACCTCACGGATCGCGACCGTCGCTTCGGGCGGGTAAGTGTGCTGCGTCACCAGCGGCACGCCCGGCTTGGCAATCCCCGCCTTCTCGAAGGCAATCCGCGCCATCGGCTCCTGTGGCACGCTCTCCTCGGGCGCCAGCAGGAAGCGTTCGTGATCCAGCCCAAGCGCCGCAATCCCGCAGGCCGCCAGCGCCTCGGGCTCAAGCACATTGGTCGCATCGAAGCGTCCGCCCATGCCGACTTCGACCACGCAGACGTCGGCAGGCGTGCGGCTGAAGGCGAGGAAAGCGGCGGCGATGGTCACTTCGAAGAAGCTGGGGCCGAGGTCTTCGCCTGCATCCAGCACTTCGGCCAGCACCGCCGCCAAAGCCTCGTCCGAGATCAACTTGCCCGCCAGCCGGATGCGCTCGTTGTAGCGCACCAGATGCGGCGAGGTGGTGACGTGGACGCGGTAGCCTTGCGCCTCCAGCATCGCGCGCAGGAAGGCGCAGGTCGATCCCTTGCCGTTGGTCCCAGCGACATGGAACACCGGCGGGAGCTTGCGGTGCGGGTTGCCCAGCCGCTCCATCAGCGCGCGGATCGTCTCGAGCCCTAACCGCCCTTGCGGCAGGCTCAGTGCGGCAAGGCGGTCAAGCTGGGCCTGGACGCGCTGGTCGTCCGACCGCCCGAAGTCGCGCATAGGTGCGTTACGCCGCTTTCACCGGCTGGAGATAGTCCAGCACCTGCGCCAGCGTCGCGCGCAATTCGCGGCGGTGGACAACCATGTCGACCATGCCATGCTTGTGGAGATATTCGGCGCGCTGGAAGCCTTCGGGCAGCTGCTCGCGGATCGTGTCCTGGATGACGCGCTGGCCCGCGAAGCCGATCAAAGCGCCCGGCTCGGCAATGTGGATGTCGCCGAGCATCGCGTAGCTTGCCGTCACCCCGCCGGTGGTGGGGTCGGTCAGCAGCACGATATAGGGCAGGCCTGCATTCTTCAACCGCCGCGTCATCACAGTAGCGCGCGGCATCTGCATCAGGGACAGGATCCCTTCCTGCATCCGCGCGCCGCCCGCCGCAGTCACCACGACATAGGCACAGTTGCGGTCGATCGCCTTTTGCGCGCCCTCGCAAAAGGCCTGCCCCACGGCCATGCCCATCGAGCCGCCCATGAAGCTGAAGTCCTGCACGCCGACCACAGCAGGGCGCGTCTCAATGGTGCCCGACCCAACCACAAAGGCATCCTCATGCGGGTTCGCGGCACGCGCGGCCTTGAGGCGATCGGTGTATTTCTTGGTGTCCTTGAAGCCCAGCGGGTCCTCGGTCACGCGTGGCAGGGGCAGCACCTCGAAGCCGGGGTCGAGCAGCAGACCAAGCCGCGCATCGGCACCGATGCGGCCGTGATGCTCGCACTTCGGGCAGACCGACAGGTTGTTCTCGTACTCCTGCACGAACAGCATTTCCTGGCAGGACGGGCACTTGATCCACAGATCCTTTTCCGTGGTGGCCTTTTGCTCGGAGGAGAAACCAAGCGAATTGCGGACGCGGTTGAACCAGTTCATGCGGCTTGCTCCTGCCTTGCGGTATGCACCGCCTGTGCGAGGGCGGACGTCAGTTCCCTTAGCTTGGCCGGAGCCTCAGCGCCATACGCGCCGCAGATCTCCACCAAAGCCGAGCCGACTACCACGCCGTCCGCGACCTTGGCGATGGCCGCGGCCTGTTCGGGCGTGCGCACGCCGAAGCCGACTGCGACGGGCAGGTCGGTCGATTGCTTGAGCCGCGCCACGGCCTCTTCGATGCTTGCCTGCACCGCCTGCTGCTTGCCGGTGATGCCTGCGACCGAGACGTAGTAGAGGAAGCCCTCAGAGCCTGCGAGCACCTGCGGCAGGCGCGCGGCGTCGGTGGTCGGGGTGGCGAGGCGGATCGGGGCGATGCCCTTGGCGCGCAAGGCCGGGCCGAGCGCATCGTCCTCCTCGGGCGGAATATCGACGCAGATGACACCGTCAACGCCCGCCGCTGCGGCGGCTTCTGCGAACCACTCGGGGCCCCGACGCACCATCGGATTGGCATAGCCCATCAGCACCAGCGGCACTTGCGGGTGCCGCGCGCGGAACTCGCTGGCGTAGCGCAGCACGTCCGCCGTGGTCGTGCCTGCGCCAAGGCTGCGCAGATTGGCAGCCTGAATTGCGGGCCCATCGGCCATCGGATCGGTGAAGGGCATGCCCAATTCGATTACATCCGCACCGGCTTCCACCAGCGCATCGAGATTGGCTGCGGTGTCGCCATCGCCTGCGGTGATGAAGCAGACGAGCGCGGGGTGGGGGGCGGAGAAGGTTGTAGAGAGGCGGTTAGTCATTTTTCTCACGTTTCAGCCAGCGTACGAGCTGCGCAAATAGAATGGCGTACAATGCGATGGGAGTGAAGAGGATGAAACGTAAGCCGCCCTTCCGACCGATGTGTTCCCACTCTTTCCAGTAGTGTGTGACATCGACCGCAACGTAAAACCAGAGGACGGGTACAAGCGTCAAAAGCAAGATGAAGGCTGCCGCAAACGTCCGCTTCAATGATGGCGTCGGTTCGCTCAATGCTTCACCAATGATAACGCCTCGACTCCCCGGACTTAATCCGGGGCCCAGCTTCTTTCCGCGCCGCTCACAAAAGTAGCGGGATCCCGGGTCAAGCCCGGGACGGCGGTGGAGGGCATTGCCCTCAAAGCTCCACCCCCAGACGCTCCGCGACAGTGAAGATGTCCTTGTCGCCGCGTCCGCACAGGTTCGCGAGGATGATCGCGTCCTTGGGCATGGTCGGCGCGATTTTCTTCACTGCCGCGATGGCGTGGGCAGGCTCCAAAGCGGGGATGATGCCCTCGGTGGCACAGAGCAGCTGGAATCCTTCCAGCGCCTCTTCGTCGGTGACGGCCGTGTAATCGACGCGGCCGCTTTCCTTCAGCCACGCGTGCTCCGGCCCGATGCCGGGGTAGTCGAGCCCGGCGCTGATCGAGTGGCCTTCTGTGATCTGGCCGTCTTCGTCCTGCAACAGATAGGTGCGGTTGCCATGAAGCACGCCGGGCGATCCGCCGAGCAAGCTGGCTGCGTGCTCATCGCCATCAAGTCCGTGGCCCGCCGCTTCGACGCCGAGCATCTTCACCGATGCATCGTCGAGGAACGGGTGGAACAGCCCCAACGCGTTCGATCCGCCGCCGATGCAGGCGACCAGCAGGTCGGGCAGGCGGCCGACGCGGTCGAGCATCTGCGCGCGCGCTTCGGTGCCGATCACGCTCTGGAAATTGCGCACCATCTCAGGGTACGGGTGCGGGCCGGCTGCGGTGCCGATGATGTAGAAGGTGTCGTGGACGTTCGCGACCCAGTCGCGCAGGCCCTCGTTCATCGCGTCCTTCAAGGTCGCGCCGCCGCTGGTGACGGGGATTACCTCCGCGCCGAGCAGCTTCATCCGGAACACGTTGGGCGATTGCCGCGCGACGTCCTCTGCGCCCATGTAGATCACGCAAGGCAGGCCAAAGCGCGCGCAAACCGTCGCGGTCGCCACGCCATGCTGCCCCGCGCCGGTCTCGGCAATAATGCGGGTCTTGCCCATGCGGATCGCCAGCAGGATCTGGCCGATGCAATTGTTGATCTTGTGCGCGCCGGTGTGATTGAGCTCGTCGCGCTTGAACCATACTTGCGCACCCCCGAGCTGTTCGGTCAGGCGCGGCGCAAAATAGAGCGGCGATGGGCGGCCCACGTAATGCTCGAGCAGGTCGTCGAACTCGGCCTGAAACGCCGGGTCGGCCTGCGCCTTGCGGTATTCGCGCTCGAGATCGAGCACCAGCGGCATCAGCGTCTCGGCGACATAGCGCCCGCCGAACTCGCCGAAATGGCCACGGTCGTCAGGTTGATTGCGGAAGGAATTTGCCAAGGGACTTAGGTGCGTGTTCATAGCCGCGCGGCTTTGCAGAAGGCGGCGATTCTGTCCACGTCCTTGATGCCGGGCGCTCTCTCGACGCCCGAGGAAGTGTCGACCAGCGGCGCGCGGGTCAGGCGGATGGCTTCGGCGACATTGGCGGGGGTCAGACCGCCTGCGAGGCCCCAAGCGAGCGGTGCCTGCCATCCGGCGAGCAGGGTCCAATCGAACGCCGTGCCATTACCGCCGGGGAGCGAGGAGGCGGGCGCGTCGAGCAGCACGCGGTCCGCCGCGCCCCGGAATCCTTCGGCCTTGGTGAGGTCAGTGGCGTCCTTGACGGCGATTGCGCGCCACGCCTTGATCCCGGTCTCGGCGCGGAATCGGGCGAGGGCGTTGGGGGTCTCGGCCCCGTGGAATTGCACGACGTCCGGCGCGATGGTGCGTATCGCCTCGGCGAGCACATCAGGCGCAGGATCCACGAGCAGCAGCACCGCCTTGACGTGCGCGGGCACTTGGCGGCGCAGCGTCGCAGCCTCGGCAAGGCTAAGGTGGCGCGGGCTCTTGGCGAAATGGACGAAGCCGACGTGGCTCGCCCCGCTGCCGATGGCGGCCGCAAGGGTTTCAGGCGTCGAAATGCCGCAGATCTTGACGAGGGTACCGGTCATGGCCGCCAGTTAGGCCGACGCGAGCTGCTTTTCCAGCACCACGAAGGTTACCGGCGGATCGCGCAGCACGGGGAAGGGGCGCGTTTCGCCGGTGAAGGCATAGCCGCGTCGTTCATACCACGCGATGAGGCTCGCGCGGCTGTCGATCACGGTCATCTCCATCGCCGCAACGCCGGCTCCGCGCGCGTGATCCTCCGCCGCATCGAGCAGCCGGCGTCCAAGGCCCGCCGATTGCAGCGCGGGCGCAACGCACAGCATCCCGAGATAGCCGAGGGCGGGGTCTTTGACGGTCACTGCGACGCAACCGATCATGTTCGCGCCCTCGCTGGCGGTCAGGATCGTCACCGCCGGATCGGCCATGAGCGCGTCAAGCTCCTCGCGGCTGACGCGTTCGTCGTCGAGGATGTCGGCCTCGTGGTTCCACCCTTGGCGCGCCGAATCGCCGCGATAGGCGGCTTCAAGCAGGGCTTTGAGCGCGGGTACGTCCGCTGGCGTGGCCGGGGTGATGGTCAACGTGTCGGACATCAGGTCAATCGTTCTGGATCAGCCGCAGCAGCGTTCCGTCAGGATCGATGAGATAGGCGATGGTCAGCCCGCTGTCCTCAAGCCGGGGCGGGTGATAGCGCGGGATTCCTTGGCGCGCATCGGGTACGCCGCTGGCCTCGACCTGCACCATCATCGCGGCAAGATCGTCGAGCCTCAGGCAACAGCTGAACGACGACTGGTAGGGGTCGAGATCGGGGTAAGGGAAGAACTCGACTGTTACCTCCCCGCGCGACAGGATCATCCAGCCGTCTGAACGGTAATCCTCCTCGAATCCCAGCTTCGCGTAGAACGCCGCAGACGCGGCAAATTCGCGCGCGGGGAGGTTGGGGGTGGCCGCGTCTGCCAAAGCCGAAACCCTAAAGCGTTGCCTCGATCGCCCGCGCGGCTGCCACCGGATCCTCCGCGCGGCTGATCGGGCGGCCGATGACGAGCACGCTTGCGCCGTTGTCGCGGGCTTGGCGCGGGGTGACGACGCGCTTCTGGTCGCCGGTGCCTCCCCCTGACAGGCGCAAGCCGGGGACGACGAAGCAGCCGTCGCGCCACGCCTTCCGCACCATGCTGACCTCCTGACCCGAGCAGACGATGCCGTCGAGGCCCGCTGCATGGGCAAGCTCGGCGAGGCGCATCACCTGCGTCTCGGCGCTGCCATAGACACCGGTTGCAGTGAGGTCGTTCGTATCGAGGCTGGTAAGCATCGTCACTGCCACGACCTTGGTACCCGCCGCCGCAGCCGCCTTGGCATCCTCCATCATCGCGCGCCCGCCGCTCGCATGGACGGTGACGATCGCGGGTTCATAGAGGTGCAGCGCCTGCATCGCGGCAGCGACGGTGTTGGGGATATCGTGGAGCTTCAGGTCGAGGAAGATCGGCAGTCCGCAATGGGCGATCTCGTGGACGCCGTGCGCGCCGTGGGCGCAGAAGAATTCGAGGCCCAGCTTCACGCCGCCGATATGCGCCTTGACCTTCTCGACCAGCGCCTTGGCAGGTTCGAGCTGGGGAATGTCGAGCGCGAGGTAGATCGGGTTGCTCATTCGCCGCCTCCGCTGTCGCCGCCAGCATCGGCAGGGCTGAACACGTCGGCGGGTTCTCCCCCTGTTTTGCCGGACTTTTCCACAGGGCTGTCAGTCGACGCCGAAGCGCTAGCGGCGGTGGTCATGTCCGCCCGCTGCGCCATCGCGCTGTTCTTCAGCGAGTTTTCGAGCGTGCGGACGCGGCGGTTCAGGCCCCAGGTCACGCTGCGATGCACCGCCCACATCGGCACGAAGCCTGCGAGGAAGGCGAGCAGCGCCAGCATCGGCACCTTCGTCTCGAGCACGAGGTTCTGCCACAGGGTCAGCTCGACCGGCTGCCAGTTGTAGGCGGCAAAGATCAGGAAGCCGATCGCCGCCAGAACCCAGACAATGGTGCGAAGGATCTTCACGAGCTCTGTCTCTCCCGGTGGCTCTTCAAGCGGCCAAGCCTAAGCGATTTGCGCGATGAGTCCAGCCGCCCCGCTGTCACGCAAAGACCCGTGCGAAGATCGTGTCGACATGCTTGAAGTGGTAGCCGAGGTCGAACAGCTGATCGAGCTGCTCGCCCGAAAGCCGCGCGGTCACGTCGGCATCGGCCTTGAGCAGATCGAGCAGGCTGAGCGCGCCGTCCGCTTCCCACACCTTCATCGCATTGCGCTGCACCAGCCGGTAGGAATCGTCGCGGGTCAGGCCGGCCTGCGTCAGCGCCAACAGCACCCGCTGCGAATGGATGAGCCCGCCCATGCGGTTCATGTTCTTGGCCATCCGCTCGGGGTATACCAGCAGCTTGTCGACCACGCCGGTGAGCCGCGCCAGCGCGAAATCGAGGGTGATGGTCGCATCCGGGCCGATGTAACGCTCGACCGAGGAATGCGAGATGTCCCGCTCGTGCCACAGCGCGACGTTCTCCATCGCGGGCGTGACGGCGGAACGCACCACGCGGGCAAGGCCGGTGAGGTTTTCGGTGAGGATCGGGTTGCGCTTGTGCGGCATCGCCGAAGAACCCTTCTGGCCGGGGGAGAAATACTCCTCGGCCTCCAGAACCTCGGTGCGCTGCAGGTGGCGGATTTCGACCGCGAGGCGTTCGATGCTGCTGGCGATCACGCCCAGCGTCGCGAAGTACATGGCGTGGCGGTCGCGCGGGATGACCTGCGTAGAGACGGGTTCGGTTTCGAGGCCGAGCTTCTCGGCCACGTAGGCTTCGACCTGCGGATCGACGTTGGCGAAGGTCCCGACCGCGCCCGAGATAGCGCAGGTCGCGATCTCGGCGCGCGCGGCGACGAGGCGCGTGCGGCAGCGGGCGAACTCGGCATAGGCCTGCGCGAGCTTGAGGCCGAAGGTCACAGGCTCTGCATGAATGCCGTGGCTGCGGCCGATGGTCGGCGTGTACTTGTGCTCCTCGGCGCGGGTCTTTATCGCCGTCAGCAGCGCGTCGAGGTCGGCCAGCAGCAGGTCGCTCGCGCGGGCAAGCTGCACCGACAGCGTGGTGTCGAGCACGTCCGAGCTGGTCATACCCTGATGCATAAAGCGCGCTTCCTCGCCGACTTGCTGCGCGACCCAATCGAGGAAGGCGATCACATCATGCTTGGTCACCGCTTCGATGGCGTCGATCGCTTCGACGTCGATCACCGGATTGGTCGCCCACCAGTCCCACAGTGCCTTGGCGGCAGACTGCGGCACCACGCCGAGGTCGGCGAGCTTCTGGGTCGCGTGCGCCTCGATCTCGAACCAGATGCGATACTTTGCTTCCGGCTCCCACAGGGCAGTCATGGCAGGGCGGGAATAGCGGGGGACCATGTTCGACTCCGGTTCGGTTCGCGGCTGCGCCTACGGAAGGGGGGCGGCTAAGGCAAGTTTGGCCCCACATCAGGCATGCTTTCCACCACCCGCCGCGCGCCTGACTGGGTGAGGTGGTTTGCGTCCCAATAGTTGAGCGTCCCGTCCTGAATGATCAGGCACCGCCCGGCGCGGCACAGCGGCGCGGTCGTATCGACATAGATGAAGCGCGGATCGCGCGCTGCCAGCGCCTTCAACCGTGCGTTGCTGGTGGTCCCTTGCGCCTGATCTGCGGGATAGGAGGCGGGGCAGGTCGCATTGATATAGGCACGGCACCTGAGCCAGCCGCGATTGACTTGGGTAGCGGCGACACCGGCAGTGGGGACATTGCCCATGATGATGATCCGCGTGCCCACTGGCAGGCGGTCGGCGATGGCTTGCATCCCTGCGTCCAGCAAGCGCGCGGCGTCAGCAACAGCGAGCGGGTTTGCCGAGCCGTCCGCGTACATCTCGCGCTCCCACAGCTGCCCCCATATCACGGTGCGCACATTATGTTGGCGCACGAGCGTGATGAGCTGCTCGGGCATGGCCCGGCATATTGCGAAATCGCCCGCGTCCGGCACCTTGTTCGAGACACCCGGCGCGGCAAGGCACGAGGGGTGGTTGAGCAGCACGCCCGCACCAAAGCGGACGCTCATCGCCTTGCGATAGTGGCCCGCATGGCTGTCTCCGAACAACACATAGGGAATTGCGCCGGTCTCCGGACCGATCTGGGTCGATAATTCGGGCGCAGGACGCAAGCCGTACAGCCGCGCAGCCTCGGCACCTGAGGCCGGAACGAGCCAGCGCAGGTGCCCTGCGACCCCCGCCGCTGCGGGCAAAGCGAGTGCGGCAGCGCACACCAGCAGCAACGCTCCGCGTGAGGCGAGCAGACGCTTCTGCCGCACCGGCTGTTCGATGAGGGTATAAGACACCGCCCCCAGCGCCACCGAGCCTGCCACAAGGGCGAGGGTCACGGGCAAGGGCAGCTCTCCGAACCACACATAATCCGCCAGCACCAGCAGGGGCTGGTGCCACAGATAGGTGCCGAAGCTGACCAGCCCCAGCCACGCGAAGGGTCGCCATGCGAGCAGGCGTCCCGCTGCATTCTGAGGCGCGGCGAACAGGATCACCAGCGCGGTGCCAAGCGTCGGCAACAGAAACATTGCGCCCGGTGCGGGCGTCTCGGGGCCGATCAGGCCGTAGCCTGCGACAATCAGGCCGAGACCCGCCAGCGCCAGCCAGCCGCGAGCGCGGGGGCGGGCAGGAAGCAGCGCGCAACCCGCACCAATCGCAAACTCCCAAAGCCGCGTCGGCAGCAGGTAGAACGCGCCCTGGGGCCAGTGCTCCGCCATCACCAGCGCCAGCACGAAGCTCAGCGCGCCCAGCGCCGCCACCACCGGCAGCATCGCTTCGCGCCGCCAGCGCAGGCAGGCCATCAGCACCAGCGGGAAGATGAGGTAGAACTGCTCTTCCACCCCCAGCGTCCAGGTGTGGAGCAGCGGCAGCATGCCTTCGACCGAATCGAAATATCCGGCCTCGCGCGCGAACAGCAGGTTGGAGGCAAACAGGCTCGCGGCGGTAAGGCTCTGAGCAAAGCGGTAGAAATCCTCAGGGATGAGGATCGCCCAAGCCGCCACGCTCGTGACCGCCAGCATCGCCGCCAGCGCCGGGACGATGCGGCGGATGCGCCGTTCGAGAAAGCGCCACTGGCTGAACTTGCCTGCGGCCATCTCGGCGGCGATGATCCCGCTGATGAGATAGCCCGAGATGACGAAGAACACGTCGACCCCGGTGAATCCGCCCGGCACCGCGCCAAGGCCGGTGTGGTGCGCCACCACCCCGCCCACGGCGAGCGCGCGCAGCCCGTCGATCTCGGGGCGGTAGTGCGCAGCGCCCGGTGCACCCGGGGCGTGATTTGGCTTCATCAGATCAGGCCTTTGGCGCGCAGGCTCGTGTGCCCCTCGCGCCCGATGATGACGTGGTCGTGGACGGTCACGCCCATGTGCCGCCCGGCCTCGGCAATGCGCTGGGTGATCTGGATGTCGGCGCGGCTGGGCTCGGGGCTGCCCGAGGGGTGGTTGTGGACGAGGATCATCGCCGACGCGCCGACGTCCATCGCCCGGCGGATCACTTCGCGCGGGTGGATCGCGGCCTCGTCAATCGAGCCGTCGCCGACGTGGTGATCCTCGATCAACCGGTTCTTGGTGTCGAGATACAGCACCCGCACGCGCTCGACCGTGAGGTGCGCCATGTCGGTGGTGAGGTAGTCGATCAGCGCCTGCCAGCTGCCGAGCACGGGCTTGTTGATGATCGCGCCCCGCGCCATGCGCCGCGCGGCGGTGGCAACGGCTTTCAGCGCGGCGGCAGAGTTCTCGCCGACGCCTTTCACGCGTTGCAATGCCTTGGGATCGGCGTTGAGCACGCCCGCAAGGCTGCCGAACTGCGCAAGCAGCGCCTTGGCGAGCGGCTTGGTGTTGCCGCGCGGGATCGCGGCGAACAGGAGGTATTCGAGCACCTCGTAATCGGCGAGCGCCTCGGCCCCGCCGGTCAGCAAGCGGTGGCGCAGGCGCGCGCGATGCCCGTCGCCCGCAGCCTTGCCAGCGTCGAAATCGGGCACGGCCCCGTCGAGAAAATCGAAACTGTCTTCAGCTTCCGGCAATGCGACCCCCGGGAAAGCGTTGTTCCCGCTTGCCTCATTGCCTTCAGGCGATGATGCGCGCAAGGGTTGGAGACCATGCCGGTGGCGGACGCGCAGTACATTGAAACGCCGGAAGGCAGGGCCACGCGTCGGCGTTGGCGTAGCCGCGTGGCGCTCGGGCTGGCGGCGGTGCTGCTGGTGGGCGGCAGTGTCGCCTGGATCAGCCGCGAGCGAATCGCGGCCGATGTGATCGACGGCTACCTCGCAGAGCGCCGCGTGCCGGCTACCTATGACATCGTCAGCCTCACGCCAGATCAGCAGGTGATCGAGAATCTCGTGGTCGGCGATCCGGCGCGGCCCGACCTCACGGCCCGGCGCATGGTGATCGACCTCGGCGTGGGCTGGAGCGGGCCGGAGGTCCGGCGCGTGCGGATCGAGGGCGCGCGGTTGTTCGGCACTTTCAAGGCCGGGAAATTCAGTCTGGGCGCGCTTGATCCCCTGATCTTTACCGGCAGCAAGGAACCGCCTGCGCTCCCCGCAATCGACGTCGCGCTGAGCGATGCGCGGGCGCTGATCGTGAGCGATTACGGCCGGGTTGGCATGAAGCTGGAGGGAGCAGGGCGGCTCGACGATGGCTTTGCCGGAAACCTCGCCGCGACCGCGCCGGGGCTGGGCGTCGAGGGTTGCCGTGCGGCCAGCACGACGCTTTACGGCAAACTCACCACCAGAAACGGCGCGCCGACGCTCGATGGCCCGCTGCGGCTCGGCGACCTGGCCTGCGGTAATGCACGGCTGGCGCGGGCGGATATCGGTACGCGGGTGAGCCTGAAGCGCGGCTTTGCTGCGGCGGAGGGCGACCTGCGGATCGAGGGCGGCGGTGCATCGCTGGCCGACATCACCGGGGCAGGGCTGAACGGGACGGCGCGGATCAACTGGTCGGAGGGACGCCTCGCGGTGGGCCATGACCTCGCGCTCACCGGTGTCGCCAGCCCGCAAGGCCGCCTCACGCGGCTCGCTGCCGAAGGGAGCTGGCGCGGGGCGGCTGACGGGTCGAGCGGGCAGTGGGAGGGGACCCTGCGCGGCGCGGGCCTCACGCCTGCACCCGGCCTCACCACCAGCCTCGCCTCGGCTGAGCGCGGGCTTCAAGGCACCTTGCTAGCCCCCTTGCTCGCCAAAGCCCGCACGAGCCTTGGCCGTGCGCTGGACGGCGCGAGCTTCCGGGCCGACGCGACCATCCGCCACAAGGGCAGCACCGCGACGCTATCGATCCCCGAGGCGAGCCTCGCCAGCCGCAGCGGCGTGCGGGTGCTGGCGCTTTCGCGGGCGGGGGCGAGCCTCGGGGCAAACGGCCTCCAGGGCCTCAACGGCAGCATTCTGGCGGGCGGCGAGGGCCTGCCCAGCCTCAACGGCCGGATCGCGCAAGACAAGGCAGGCGGCTGGACGTTGCGCATGGCGATGGCCGACTATGCCGCAGGGCCGAACCGCCTCGCCATCCCGCGCCTCGCCCTGACCGGCACGGCGAGCGGCGCCTTCGCTTTCGAGGGGTTGATGACCTCAGGCGGCGACCTGCCGGGCGGGGCGGTGAGCGATCTTACCCTGCCGCTTGAAGGCACTTGGTCGCCCGCACGCGGCCTCGCGATGGGCACGCGCTGCACGCCGGTGAAGTTTGCGAGTTTGAAACTTTCGGGCCTGACGCTTGGTCAGCAGACGCTCACCCTGTGTCCCGAGGGCCGCGCCCCGATCCTCGCCTATCGCGAAGCGCTGACCCTCGCAGCGCGCACCGGGGCGCTCAACCTTACCGGAAAGCTTGGCGAGAGCCCCGCCACCATCTCGGCCAGCGCGGTCACCCTGCGCTACCCACAGCCTTTCGCGGTCGAGAACCTCGCCGCGCGGATCGGCACCGGCAACAGCGAAGTGCGCCTTGCCGCCGCCAGCCTGACGGGGAGCCTCAGCGGCACGCCGGGTGGCAGTTTTGCAGGCGGCACGGCACGACTGGCTCCGGTGCCGCTCGATCTCGACGCGATCACCGGGCGCTGGAGCTATGCCGATGGCGCGCTGAGGATTGGCGAGGGCGCTTTCACCCTGTCAGACCGTCCGGCGGAAGGCGCGGCGCGCTTCGTCCCGCTCAGTGCGCAGGGCGCCGGCCTGACCTTCGCCGACAACCGCATCACCGCCGACGCGCTGCTGCGTCATCCCGGATCGGGCAAGGGCATCGTCACCGTCGCGATCACGCATGATCTGGACACTGCAGTGGGCAGAGCAAATCTCGCCGTCCCCGGCCTCGTGTTTGACAAGGCGCTCCAGCCTGATGACCTCACCCCGCTCGCCAAGGGCGTGGTCGCGCTCGCCAAGGGGACGATCACGGGCGAGGGCCGCGTCGACTGGACGGGCGACACAGTCACCAGCGGCGGCACCTTCGGATCGGACGGCTTCGACTTTGCCGCCGCCTTCGGCCCGGTGCGCGGCGCGGCAGGGCGGATCACCTTTACCGATCTCCTCAACCTCACCACCGCGCCAGACCAAAGCGTCACCATCGCCGCGATCAATCCCGGCGTCGAGGTGCTCGCAGGCACGGTGCGCTTCGACATTACCGGTGCCACCCGCCTCAGCCTCAAAGACGCGCGCTTCCCGTTCATGGGCGGCTCGCTGCAGATGCGCCCGCTGGTGATGGAATTCGGCGCGGCGGAGGAACGCCGCTACGTGTTCGAGATCGTCGGGCTCGATGCGGCCAAGTTCGTCGCGCAGATGGAGCTCACCAATCTCAGCGCGACCGGTATCTTCGACGGGACCGTGCCGATCACCTTCGACGCCAACGGGCGCGGGCGGATCGAAGGCGGCGTGCTGGTCGCAAGGGAGGGCGGGGGTAACATCGCCTATATCGGCGAGCTGTCCTACGAGAACCTCGGGACGATGGGCAATTACGCCTTTGCAGCGCTACGCTCGCTCGATTACCGGCAGATGCGCGTCGGCCTCGGCGGCGAGCTTGACGGCGAGATTGTCACCAGCTTCGAATTCGACGGCGTGCGCCAAGGCGCAGGCACCAGCCAGAACTTCGTCACCCGCCGCCTCGCCAAGCTACCGATCCGCTTCAAGATCAATGTCCGCTCGCAGAACTTCTACCAGCTGGCGACAATGGTGCGATCCTTCTGGGATGCAGATTATGTCCGCGATCCGCAGGACATCGGCCTGTTCCGGCAGGAAAACGGCCGCCTCGTGCCGCTGGCCCTTCCCGTTCAACCTCCCGAAAGCCAGGACAAGCCATGATGCATCACGAATTGACCGCTCCGGCGCGCGCTGTCACATCCCCGCATGATAACGGGGAAGGGGCGGCAGCGATGAAGCGGCACAGGAATAGAAAGCGCCGGGCGTTGATGGCCGGATGCGCGATCCTTGTCGCAGGGCTGGCCGGATGTGTGAACATCGCCGCGCCAGACAAGCCGATTGTGATCGAGCTCAACATCAACATTCGGCAGGAAGTGATCTACCGGCTCGCGGCAGACGCGGCCAACACAGTGGAGGAAAACGCAGACATTTTCTGATGTCTGCGTCTCCCACAGGAGAATGATAATGCGCCGTTCACTTCATGCCGGACTTGCCGCCTTTGCCCTGATTGGTGCGGTGGCGGTTCCCGCAATAGCCCAGCAGCGCGAACCCGCCTATGCCGCCGCGCGCGCGCAGGGCAAGGTGGGCGAACAGGCCGACGGCTATCTCGGCGTGGTCGGCAACGCTGACGCTGCAACCCAGCGGCTGGTTGACGACATCAATATCAAGCGCCGCGCGGTCTATGCCGACAAGGCGCAGAAGAACAACGCCACGCTCGAGGCCTATGCGCTGAGCGCCGGCTGCACCGCCGTGCTGAAGACCGTGCCGGGCGAGAAGTACCGCGCGCCCGACGGCACGTGGCAGACCCGCACAAACGCAACACCGGTCCGCGACAGCCGCTGCCCCAGCGCAGCCGCCGCCGACGCGGGCGACTAGTATTTCGCACTTGCGGTATATCGTGTCCCCTCACGGTTGACACCTATCTGCCCCCCTTCTAAGGGGGCGGCGCCCTCGGCGGGCACCTCGCTGCGCGTGTCTTGTTCTTCAATTTCGGGATCATGGCATGAGCGACGAGAAACCCGTCCGAGAACCCATTCAAGAGGATGCGCGGATCGACGCGCTCGAAGCGCGGCTCAAGGCCGCACGCGAGCGCGAAGAGCAACGCAACCGGCGACAGGTGAAGGGCGTCGATGCGAATTATCGCAGCGGCGACCGGGTCCTCGCCAACCTGTTGGGCGGGATAATCGGCGGCCTGGTGATCGGCTTTGCGGTTGACGCATTATTCGGCATCGCGCCCTGGGGCCTGTTAGGCGGACTGTTCCTCGGAACGGGTTCGGCTTTCAGAAGCATCATTCTGAGCGCGAACACGCGTCCCGCAGACCCGGACCAGGGTGGCGATAGCGACGTCTAGACCCCTCCCAGAGCGGTTTAGACCCCTGCTAGACCCCTGTTAGACCCGGCCTAGCGGGCGTGTTTCACGTGAAACACCAAGGGATCTTTCGATCGTGGCAGCCGAAGAAGGCAAGGTCGATCCGATGAAGCAGTTCACCATCGAACCCCTTTTGGGGTCCGATTGGCAGATCGCTGAAGGGGTCAACATCGCGTTCACCAACTCCGCTCTGTGGATGGCGATCACCGCTGTCCTGGTGTGGGTGTTCGTCGCGGGCGGGATGAAGCGCGCACTGGTCCCGGGCCGCTGGCAGATGGCGGTGGAGACGATGACCGGCTTCATCGATGACCTGCTGGAAGCCAATGTCGGCAAGGCCGGGCGCAAGTATGTGCCTTACATCTTTACGCTTTTCATGTTCATCCTGTTCGGGAACCTGCTCGGCCTCGTGCCGCTCGGTTTGATCCCCGGGGTGCATGCCTTCACCTTCACCAGCCACTTCACCGCGACCGGCGTGCTGGCGATCCTGAGCTTCTCGATTGTCTTGATCGTCGGCTTCTGGAAACACGGCCTGCACTTCTTCTCGCTGTTCTGGCCGTCTAACACCCCGTTTTTCCTGGCACTTCCGATCAGCCTGATCGAGCTGGTCTCGTTCATGGTGCGCCCCTTCAGCCTCGCGCTGCGACTGTTCGTCGCGATGATGGCAGGCCACGTCCTCCTCAAGGTGCTGGCAAGCTTCGTCATTGCCGGCGCGGGCGGCGGGATTGGCATCGGCGTTGCGGTGGGCGTGCCAAGCTTCGTCCTGATGGTGGCGATCAGCGCGCTCGAAATTCTCGTCGCTGGCATTCAGGCCTATGTCTTCGCGCTGCTGACTTCGCTGTATATCAACGACGCGGAAAACCTTCACTGAGGGCACCAAGCTCTCTTCACTACCCTCGACAACAATCAGAATTACAACGGAGTTTTACATCATGGACGCTACTGCTGCAGCTCTTCTCGGTGCCGGTCTTGCGGCGATCGGCGCTGGCCTCGCCGCGCTCGGCGTGGGCAACGTCTTCGCCTCGTTCCTCGAAGGCGCGCTTCGCAACCCCGGTGCTGCTGATGGTCAGCAAGGTCGTTTGTTCATCGGCTTCGCGGCTGCCGAACTTCTCGGCCTGCTGGCCTTCGTCATCGCCGTTCTGCTGATCTTCCGCTAAGATCGACACGCGGGAGCGCCGGGCCGGCGGGGGTCTCCCCCGTAGGCTCGGCGCCCCCGCGCCACTGGCGTTCCGGCTAAAGGTCCATCATGCCTCAGATCGAACAAATCGCGACGACACTGACGAGCCAGGTCTTCTGGCTGCTGTTGTTCTTCGGCCTCACCTTCGTCCTTGTCGGGCTGGGAATGGTGCCCAAGATCCTCGGCACAGTCGAGATGCGTGATGCCCAGATCGCGGGCGACCTTGCTGCCGCCCAGGCCGCACGCATCGCTGCCGACGGTGAGGAAGCCGCATGGCGGACCCGCGAGAACGCCAACCGCGCCGCAGCGCAGGCGGTGATCGGAGAGGCCAAGGCCAAGGGAGCCGCGGCCAACGCCGCCAAGCTCGCAGCAGCCCAGACCCGTCTCGATACCCGCCTTGCCGAAGCCGAAACCGCGATCGACGCCGCGCGCACCAGCGCGATGGCAGAGATCGAAGGCGTGGCTGCCGACGCCGCACGCGACATCGTCGCCCGCGTCGCCGGTGCCAAGGTCAATGCCGCCGCCGCCAAGGCTGCGGTCAAGGAGGTGATGGCGCATGGATGACATCCTGATGTTGCTGGCCGCCGGGGCCGAGGCTCATCATGCCGAACCCGCCATGCTGGGGATGGACACCTATCAGTGGGTCGCTCTGGCGATGGCTGTGTTGATCGGCGTCTTCATCTGGAAGAAGGTTCCGGGTCTTCTGACCGGCGGGCTCGACGCCAAGATCGCTGCGATCCGCGCTGCGCTCGATGAAGCCAAGACCCTTCGCGCCGAAGCTGAGGCTCTGCGCGCCGAATATGCCGCCAAGATCGCCAGCGCTGAAAAGGACGCCGAAGCGATGTTGGCAGGCGCCCGCGCCGAAGCTGACGCGATCCTCGCCAAGGCTGAAGCCGACAGCGAAGTGATGGTCGCACGCCGCCAGCGCATGGCCGAAGACAAGATCGCCGCTGCCGAGCGCGCTGCGATTGCCGAAGTGAAGGCCAAGGCCGTGACCGCCGCTGCGGCCGCCTCCAAGGTCCTGATCGCCAAGGCGCATGACGGCGAGGCTGACAAGAAGCTCGCCGACGAGGTCATCGCCTCGCTCTAAGCCTGTCGAATATTCTGGTTACGGTGAGGGGCGGTCCAGCGAGGCCGCCCTTTCGCTTTTGCGCCTCAGGCGCCTGGCACGAACACCACTTTGCCGACAAGCTGGCGCTGCGCCATCGCCTCGAAGCCTTCGCGCCAATGGGCGAGGGGAAGGATACGGTCGATCGCCGGGGTGATGTGGCCTTCCTCGGCGAGCCTCGTAATGGCGATCTGAATTGACCGCCCGCGCTCGGGAAAGCGGCGGGCGTATTCCCCGGCGCGCAGGCCAACCACGCTAAAGCCCTTGATAAGGGTGATGTTGGTTGAGATATCCGCGATCCGGCCAGAGGTGAAGCCCACCACCATCAGCTTGCCGCCGAACGCTACGCAGCGGGTTGATTCGTCGAAAACATTCCCGCCGACAGGGTCAAAGACGATGTCGGCAAGGCTGCCTCCGGTAAGGTGGTGCACTGCGTCGCGAAATTGCCCCTCGGCTAGGATCACGGCGTCCGGGTGGACGAGGGCGTCGATGCGCTCCTGCTTGTAGGGTGAGCCAGTGGTGGCGATGACCCGCGCCCCCAGCGCCCGCGCAAGGTCGCAGGCGGCCAGCCCGACCCCGCCGCTCGCGCCGTGGACCAGCACCCAATCGCCTTCCTGCAATCCGCCCAGTTCGACGAGCCCGGTGAAGGCGGTCGAATAGGCGGCGCCCATCGCGGCGGCGGCAGGGAAGTCCATGCCGCGCGGCATGGGTGACAGCTTGGCGGCGGGCACGCTCGCCAGTTCGGCGAAGGCGCCAGTCTTGTTGCCGCCCATCACTCTGTCACCGGGCGCGAAGCCGCTGGCGGGATCGGCCTCGACAACTTCGCCGGCGAATTCGAGGCCCGAAGTGAAGGGCACCTCGGGTTTGAACTGGTACTTCCCCTGCGTCATCAGCAGGTCGGGAAAGTTGAGCGATGCCGCGCACACTTTCACCAGCACCTCGCCGGGTTCGCGGGTGGGCGCGGCCACGTCGGCGAGCGTAACGCCGGACAGGTCGTCCGACAGGCGGTCGACCCTCAGCGCCTGCATTGCGTTAGAAATTGTCCTTAGCCGACCGCAATGCGCCGAAGGTCTCGGCCGGGGTGCTGCCGCCCCAGCGCGCCATCATGTCAGGGGCGTCGGCGCGCAGGAAGGGGTTGGTGGCAAGCTCGCGTCGGAGCGTGGTCGGCACCGTCCACTCGTCCTTGGCGCGCTTGCTCGCGATTTCGGCCGCATAGTCTTGCAAGGTGACATTGTCTGGATCGGCATGGAGCGCGAACTTGGCGTTGGAGGCGGTGTACTCGTGCGCGCAGTAGAGCAGCGTTTCCGGTGGGAGCGCCTTGATGCGGCTGAGGCTCGCCCAGAATTGCTTCGGCTCGCCCTCGAACATCCGCCCGCAGCCCAGCGCAAACACCGAATCGCCGACGAAAGCGACGCCCGCATCGGGGAAGTGGAAGGCGATGTGGCCGTTGGTGTGGCCCGACACGTCGATTACCTGCGCGCGCATGTCGCCGATCGACACCACATCACCATGCGCGACCACGCGGTCGATCGGGAACTTTCCCTCGACCTCTGCCGGTCCGATGATCGAGCAGCCGGTCTCTGCCTGAATGTGCGCATTGCCACCCGCGTGATCGGGATGCCAGTGGGTGTTCCAGATCTGCGTGATCTTCCACCCCTTCATGTCCGCCTCAAGCAGGTACTGCTTGGCGTCGGGGGTATCGATCGCGATCGTCTCATGGCTCTCAGTGTCGTGGACGAGATAGCCGTAGTTGTCGCTGAGGCAGGGGAATTGGTGAACATGGATCATGGGAGCGAGCTTACAGGCGCCAACCCCAAAGGAAAAGGCCCGCCTGCTCAAATGAGCGGGCGGGCCCTTCATATCATCGAGGGCGCGCGCCTGCGGTGAGGCGCGCGTCGCTCAAAGTCGTTAGTCGGCGCCCTTCTTGAGCGCAGCGCCGAGGATGTCGCCGAGCGATGCACCCGAATCCGACGAACCGAACTGAGCCACGGCTTCCTTCTCTTCCGAGATTTGGCGTGCCTTGATCGAGAAGTTCGGCTTCTTCGAACGGTCGAAACCGATCACCATCGCGTCGATCTTCTGGCCGACCTGGAAGCGATCCGGCCGCTGCTCGTCGCGGTCGCGGCCAAGATCTGCGCGCTTGACGAAGCCGGTCGCACCGTCGTCGCCGACCTGAACCTCGAGGCCGCCGTCACGCACTTCCAGCACGATGACGGTTACGGTCTGGTTCTTGCGGAGCGAGCCGCCGCTGGTGGCGCCTTCAGCCGAGGGCGCACCCTTTTCAAGCTGCTTCATGCCGAGGCTGATGCGCTCCTTCTCGACATCGACGTCGAGAACGATTGCCTTGACCATTTCACCCTTGCGGTGAAGCGCCAGCGCGTCTTCGCCCGAGATGCCCCAGGCGATGTCCGACATGTGAACCATGCCGTCGACGTCGCCATCGAGGCCAACGAACAGACCGAATTCGGTCGCGTTCTTGACTTCGCCTTCGACTTCGGTGCCGACCGGGTGCTTCTCGGCGAACTCGTCCCACGGATTGCGCTGGGCCTGCTTGAGGCCAAGGCTGATACGACGCTTATCGCTGTCGACCTCAAGCACCATCACTTCGACTTCCTGCGAGGTCGAGACGATCTTGCCCGGGTGGACGTTCTTCTTGGTCCAGCTCATTTCCGAGACATGGACCAGGCCTTCGATGCCAGCTTCGAGTTCGACGAAGGCGCCGTACTCCGTGATGTTGGTGACGACGCCGTTGAGCTTCGCGCCCATCGGGTACTTGGCGGCGACGCCATCCCACGGATCGCTTTCCAACTGCTTCATGCCAAGGCTGATGCGCTGAGTTTCGGCGTTGATGCGCACGATCTGCACGGTCACGGTGTCACCGATATTGATGACTTCGCTCGGGTGGTTGACGCGCTTGTAGCTCATGTCGGTAACGTGCAGCAGGCCGTCGATGCCGCCGAGGTCGACAAACGCACCGTAGTCGGTGATGTTCTTGACGACGCCGTCGATGATCTGGCCTTCGACCAGGTCGTTGATCAGTTCGCTGCGCTGTTCGGCGCGGGTTTCCTCGAGCACTGCACGGCGCGAGACAACAATGTTGCCGCGGCGACGGTCCATCTTGAGGATCTGGAAGGGCTGCGGCACGTCCATAAGGGGCGTGACATCGCGCACCGGGCGGATGTCGACCTGCGAGCCGGGGAGAAAGGCCACGGCGCCGTCGAGGTCGACCGTGAAGCCACCCTTGACGCGGCCAAAGATGCGGCCTTCGACGCGCTTACCTTCGCCAAACTCGCTCTCGAGCTTGTCCCAGGCAGCTTCGCGGCGGGCGCGGTCACGCGACAACATGGCTTCGCCGTCGGCGTTCTCGACACGGTCAACGAACACTTCGACTTCGCCGCCGACGGTCAGGCCGTGGTCGTCTTCGCCGCGCGAAAATTCCTTGAGGGAGATACGGCCTTCGCTCTTGAGGCCGACGTCGATCACGGCAAAACCGTTTTCGATCGCGGTGACGGTGCCCTTGACGACGCGGCCTTCGAAGCCATCTTCGCCGGCGCCGCCGAGCTGTTCATTGAGCATCGCCTCGAAATCGGCGCGCGTGGGCATTTGGGTTGCCATAAGTCAGGTCAGTCCTGTGTTCATTATGCTACCGGCCGCCGGTTTTTCCGGGGTCTTAAACTGCTTCCGACGCACCATTGCGCAGGCTGGCAGGGCAAGAGGCCGTCTGCTCCGCGAGGCCGCATGCCGCCGCGAAGGTTCCTTCAACCAATAAAGATTGCCAGAACGGCCGCGCGCCTAGGCGAAGACGCCTCGAAAGGCAAGGAAATTGGGATCGGCGGCCCCTAGACCGTGCTCGGGTTGCCCGGCGGTCGATATCGCATGGCCACGTCGCAGCGCTGATAGCGTGCTCCATATTCCGCCATGATCGCGGCGTCGTGCTGAAAACCAAGTTTCTGATAAAGGTGGATTGCGGCGGCGCATTTGTGGCTGGTGAGCAGATACAGCTTACTCGCACCAAGCTCCTGCGCCCGTGCGATGACAGCGTGGAGCAGGAATTCCCCCGCCTTGAGCCCGCGCGCCGTTTCGCGCACTCCCATCTTGGTAAGCTCAAAAGCGCCGGGGCCAGTCCGTTGCAGCGCGCAGGTTCCGACAATGCCGAAGCCGGGCGCTTCCACGAACAAGATATCGCCCCCGGCTGCAATGATCCGTTCGCGCGGGTTCTCCAGCACGTCGCGATCGGTCGCCTCGAGCGCGAACATCGCCTCGATCCATTCAGCGTTGATGTCGTGGAATTCGCCCGAGAGGCTATCCTCGAATGGCCTGATGCGTAGGCCGGATAGAGGACTTTGCAAGCCGAGCACGGCTTCGATTGCCGCGTCGATCGCCTGTTCGCGGTTAACATGCGTGGTGTCGATCACCAGCGCATCGGGCGCGGCGATCAGGGGGGCATCCTTGCGGCCCATGTCGCGTGCGTCGCGGGCGGCGATGTCGCGCTCGATTTCGGCGAGTGCGGCGTCGATCCCGCGGCCCGACATCTCGAGCCAGCGGCGGCGGGCGCGTTCTGCGACGCTGGCGGTGACGAACAGCTTCACCTCGGCCTCGGGCGCGATCACGGTGCCGATGTCACGCCCGTCGAGCACTGCGCCGCGGTCCTGCAAGGCGAACGCGCGTTGGCGATCATAGAGCGCACGGCGGACGGCAGGATGCACCGACACGCGGCTCGCAAAGCCGCCGACCGCTTCGGAGCGCAGGATTTCGTCATCGAGCAAGCTGTCGGGAAAGCCGCAGGCGGCAAGGGCGTCCTCGGGGTTGTCGGGGTCGCCGCCATTGAGCTGAACCTGCCGCCCAACCGCGCGGTAGAGCAGGCCGGTGTCGAGATGTGGCAACCCGAAATGCGCGGCAAGTGCCTTGGCGATCGTGCCTTTGCCCGAGGCGGTGGGGCCGTCGACGGCGATGATCATCCGACCTTCTCCTCGCCATCCCTGCGGCGCACCCATGCCTGCACCAGCCCCACAATCGCGATCGAGGCCCAGAAGAACTCCAGCACCAGGCTAGCCCAGTTGGTGTGATAGATCAGCGAAACTGTCAGTAGTGCAGCACCCAGCAGATTGGTGCCGTGGAGCACGAACGGGTTGGTTGCCTTGGCCAGCGTCAGATAGGCGTAGGCGCCGATGATGCAGGCGGTGCCGCAAAGGCCGACTACACTCGGCCAGTCGAGCGGGGCATTCACGCTGTCGCCTCGTCCAGCAAGCTCATGAAGGTCGGGAAACTGGTGTTGATCGGGCTGATGTCGTCGACCTCGACCCCGCCGGTGCTCGCCATGCCGGCAATGGCCATGCTCATGGCGATGCGGTGGTCGAGCAGCGACTGCACCCTGCCATTGGCGCTTCCGCGCAGGGGCTCGCCGCCGGTGCCGTGGATCGTGAGACCGTCCGCGTGCGCCTCGATCCGCGCGCCGACGCTGGTCAGCGCAGCGGCCATCGCGGCGAGGCGGTCGCTCTCTTTGACGCGCAGCTCCTCAAGCCCGGTGGTGCGGGTCGTGCCCGAGGCGAGGGCGGCGGCGACGAACAGCACCGGGAATTCGTCGATCATCGCAGGCGCGATGGCCGGGTCGACATCGACGCCAATAAGCTGCGCATGGCGGACGCGAAGATCGGCGACCGGCTCGCCGCCCACTTCGCGGGGATCGAGCTCCTCGATGTCCGCGCCCATCTGGCGCAGCACCTGAAGAAGTCCGGCGCGGGTCGGGTTGAGGCCGACGTTGCGGATCGTGAGGTCACTCCCCGGCACGATCGTCGCGGCAACCATGAAGAACGCCGCCGAGGACGGATCGCCCGGCACTGTCACATCCATCGGCTTGAGGTCCGCCTCGCCGTGGATGGCAATGACGGTCTCGCCGTTCTCGACGCCCACTTCGAGCTTTGCGCCAAAGCCGGTCAACATCCGCTCGGTGTGGTCGCGGGTCGGCACCGGCTCGATCACACGGGTGATGCCGGGGGTGTTGAGGCCCGCGAGCAGAACCGCGCTCTTGACCTGCGCGCTCGCCACGGGGAGCCGGTAGGTGATCGGCACGGCGGGCGAAGCGCCGCGCAGCATCAGGGGGAGGGTGCCGCCAGCCGAGGCCTCGAACGAAGCGCCCATCTGCGAAAGCGGGTCGATCACGCGCTTCATCGGGCGGGCCGATAGGCTCGCGTCGCCGGTGAAGGTGGCAGTGATCGCATGACCTGCGACAAGGCCCATCAGCAGTCGCGTGGAAGTACCCGAATTGCCCATCTCGAGCGCCTGTTTGGGTTCGAGCAGGCTGCCGACGCCGACCCCCTCCACCGTCCAGATGCCATCGCCATCGCGGCTGATGTGCGCGCCGAACTGGCGCATCGCCGCTGCCGTTGCGAGCACGTCCTCGCCCTCAAGCAGCCCGGTGATGCGGCTTCGCCCGACCGCGAGGCCGGCAAACATCAGCGCGCGGTGGCTGATCGACTTGTCGCCCGGGACACTGATCGCACCCTTGAGCGGGCCGAGAGGCGAAAAACGGTGGCTGTTCATACGGCGGCGGTCTTTGACAGCGCCCCGCGCTTCTGGCAAGGCGCGCCGCAAATCGGACCGGACCCGTTGATTCATTGCTCTTGAATCGCCGCGGTCCGCATCCCACAATTTTCGTTCACACCCGCGAATTCGCTAACGCGCTTCGCCCGCCCTCCCACGGGGCGGCCAGTTTGAGGAATACACATGGCCAAGCCCGAATGGGGTACCAAGCGTACCTGCCCCAAATGCGCGACACGATTCTACGATCTGGGCAAGGAAGACCCGGTGACTTGCATCGAATGCGGCGAGACCTGGTCGCCTGAACCGGTGCTCAAGTCCAAGCAGCCGATTCCCTTCGAGGAAGTGGCCAAGAAGGTCGATGTCGATGCCGACGCCGATCTGGGCGGCGAAGATGAAATCGATGATCTGGAAGACATCGAGGACATCGACGAGGAC
This sequence comes from uncultured Alphaproteobacteria bacterium, assembly GCA_963765775.1. Lineage (GTDB taxonomy): Bacteria > Pseudomonadota > Alphaproteobacteria > Sphingomonadales > Sphingomonadaceae > Erythrobacter. The sequence continues at coordinate 27,596 of CAVXXQ010000008.1, read as the reverse complement.
GGCGATTCGCCGGACAACGACGTCGACCTCGGCGGCGACGACGATCTCGGCGTTGCGACCGGTACCGGCGAAGACGACGGCGACGAGAACTGATTTTTCGCTTGCAAGGGGGGGGCGGCCCCACTAATGGCCGCCTCCCGCAAGCAGGGCATATTGCCTTGCTCGCATGATGACTGGCTCGGGGCCTTAGCTCAGCTGGGAGAGCGCAACACTGGCAGTGTTGAGGTCAGCGGTTCGATCCCGCTAGGCTCCACCAGTCATCCTGATCAAAGCCGGATTTGGCAGTCCCACTGAGGGACGCATTTTCGCAACGCTGGCCGACGAGGTTTCGTCCGCCGGCGTTTTTCGCATTTTTCCGGCGGCTTCGGCTCCCGGGTGGAGAAGTTGGCGATGTTCGACACGCTGTCAGATCGGCTCGGCGGGGTCTTTGACAAGCTCAAGGGCCGCGGTGCGCTGCGTGAGCAGGACGTGCGCGAGGCCATGCGCGAGGTGCGGATCGCGCTGCTCGAAGCCGATGTCGCACTGCCGGTCGCTCGTCGCTTCATCGACGCCGTTACGGAAAAGGCCGTGGGTCAGGACGTGCTGCGCTCGGTCACGCCGGGCCAGCAGGTCATCAAGATCGTTCATGACGAGCTGGTCGAAACGCTCGGCGGGATGGAGGTCGAAGGCCTCAAGCTCGATGCCAAGCCGCCGGTCGTGATCATGATGGTCGGCCTGCAGGGTTCGGGCAAGACGACCACTACTGCCAAGCTCGCCAAGCTGATCCGCGAACGTCACGGCAAGAAGGCGCTGATGGCCTCGCTCGACGTTAACCGTCCGGCGGCGCAGGAGCAGCTTGCGGTGCTCGGCACGCAGGTGGATGTCGCGACCCTTCCGATCGTCACGGGCCAACAGCCGGTCGACATCGCACGCCGGGCGATGGAAGCCGCGCGCCTCCAGAACTTTGACGTCCTTCTGCTCGACACTGCGGGCCGCCTGCATGTCGATGACGCGCTGATGGCCGAAATGCGGGCCGTCGCCAGCGTCTCAGCCCCGAATGAAGTGTTACTGGTTGTCGATGCACTTACCGGCCAGGACGCGGTCAACGTCGCCCAAAGCTTCAGCGGCGAAGTGCCGCTGACCGGCGTGGTGCTGACCCGCATGGACGGCGATGCACGCGGCGGCGCGGCGCTTTCGATGCGCGCGGTCACCGGCAAGCCGATCAAGTTTGCCGGCACCGGCGAAAAGCTCGACGCGATCGAGCCGTTCCGCCCCGGCAGCGTTGCCGACCGCATTCTCGGCATGGGCGACGTGGTCAGCCTCGTCGAGCGCGCGGCCGCGACGATCAAGGAAGAGGACGCCGAGAAGCTCGCGCGCAACCTCGAGAAGGGTAAGTTCGACCTCAGCGACCTTGCGATGCAGCTGCGCCAGATGCGCGCTATGGGCGGCCTCGGGATGCTCGCAGGCATGATGCCGGGCATGAAGAAGGCCAAGGCCGCGATGGCCAATTCGGGCATGGACGACAAGGTGCTCGTCCACATGGAAGCGATCATCGGATCGATGACCGCCAAGGAACGCGCCAACCCCGATTTGTTGAACGCCAAGCGCAAGAAGCGCGTGGCAGCGGGCAGCGGCACCGACGTGCAGACGGTGAACAAGGTCCTGAAGATGCATCAGGAAATGGCGCGTGCGATGAAGCAAATCAAGAAGATGGGTGGCCTCAAGGGCCTCGCGTCGATGTTCGGCGGCGGCGCCGGCGGAATGGGGGGTATGGGCGGCCCCAGCGGTCCTATGGGTGGCCTGCCTGGTCTTGGTGGACCCGGCGGCGCAATGGGCGGTCTGCCCGGACTGCCACGCAAGAAATAGGTTTAAGTTCAGGTATTTCGTTTCAGTTCAGACAATTCCAATCGAAAGGTAACATCAATGTCCATCTCCATCCGGCTTTCGCGCGGCGGCGCCAAGAAGCGTCCGTATTATCGCATCGTCGTTGCCACCAGCAAGAGCCCGCGTGACGGTAAGTATCTTGAGCAGATCGGGACGTACAACCCGCTGCTCGCCAAGGACAATGCCGACCGCGTGAAGCTGGTCGAAGACCGCGCCCGCTACTGGCTCGGCGTTGGCGCGCAGCCGACCGACCGCGTCGCCCGCTTCCTCGATGCCGCCGGCATCCTTGAGCGTGCCGCCCGCGTGAACCTGAAGAAGGGCGAGCCGGGCGAGAAGGCCAAGGAGCGCGCTGAAGAGCGTGCCGCCAAGATCGCCGAGGCCGAAGAGGCCGCGCGCGCGGCCGAGGAGGAAGCCAAGGCTGCCGCTGCTGCCCCGGCCGTGGAAGAAGCTCCTGCTGCTGAAGAAGCCCCCGCTGCTGAAGAAGCTGCGGCCGAGGAAGCTCCGGCTGAAGCTGCTGCTGCCGAGGAAGCGCCGGCCGCTGATGAAGCCGCTGAAGAACAGGCCGAAGGCTAAGCGACAATGACCAAGCCCGTTACCCTAGCCGCCATCATCGGCGCGCACGGGGTGGCGGGCGAGGTGCGCCTGAAGCTGTTCGGCGACGGCGTGCCGACGCTTGCACGTCAGAAGTCTTTCAACGACGGCGCGCTGACGCTGTTGAAAGTGCGGGACGACGGCAAGGGCGGGGCGATCGGCCGGATTGCCGGATGCGATACACGCGGCGATGCCGAAAGGCTGCGCGGCACAACGCTGAACGTCCCCCGCGAGGCGCTGCCGCCGCTCGGTGACGGCGAATTCTACCACGCCGATCTGCTCGGCCTGCCCGTCGTCACCGATGCGGGCGAGACCGTCGGGACGGTCCTTGCTATCGAAAATTTCGGCGCGACCGACATTATCGAAATCACGCGCGAGCCTGCGCTGGAAAAGGGCACCAAGACTTTCATGGTGCCGATGATCCCCAACGCCGTAATCGGCTGGGACGAACATCGGCTTGTGATCGGAGCCGGTTTCGCCGAAGATTAGGGTCGTGAACCCGCCCTGCGACGATCTCTGGCAGCGCATCGACGCTCACCATATTGGTCCAGCGGACGCATCACTCACCTTTGCCGCCCGCCTTGCGCGCGAGAACCTCTGGAGCCTCGCCGAAGCCGAGCGTGTAATCGAAGAGTACCGGCGGTTCTGCTATCTCGCCATGACCGCCGGTCACGAGGTTACGCCATCGGATGCGGTCGATCAGGCTTGGCACCTCCACCTCACCTACAGCCGCGACTACTGGGAGATGTTCTGCCCGCTTGTCCTGTGCGCCGATCTGCACCACGGCCCGACCAGCGGCGGCCCGGTCGAAGCTGGGCGCTATTACCGGCAGTATGCCGCAACGCTCGCCGCCTACGAGGTTGTTTTCGGCGAGGTACCCCCGGAGGCGATCTGGCCGGCCGCCCACAGACGCTTCAATGTAGATCCGCGTGGAGTTCGTGTTAACCTATCGACTGGTATCGTAATATCTCGCCGGGTCGCGCTGGCGTTGGGTCTGCTCGCTGCAACGGTGGGCTGGCTTGCGGGAAGGATGATATGATGCAGCTGTTCTCGTCCTGGACGGGCAGCGACTTCCTGATTTTCTTCAGTGCCCTGCTCCTCGCAGGCTGCATGGCTGCATGGTGGATACCGTCGCAAATGCGCGACGCAGGAAGGCGCGGCGAAACGCTTGATGAAGAGAGCATCGCGCTGCTTGCCGGGGGCCGCGATCGATTTGCCGATGCGGTGCTTGCTGATCTTTTCGTGCGCGGCGCGCTCGAGCCTTCGGGCAATGACCGGGTGTCGGTGGCCCGGCGCGACATAACCTCTGGCGCGGCAGGCAAGGCGCTGCTGGAGGCGGGAGGACCGCTGACGCGCAGCGAGGCGCGGCGCATCATCGATCTTCATGCAGACCGCATCGCGGCGCGGTTGCAGCGCAGCGGGCTGCTTATGTGGCCCGAGCAGCAGATGCGCTTGCGCTGGATCTCGATCACGCCTTTCGCGGCACTGTTCCTGCTCGGGCTTTATCGTCAGCGAGCTGGGAGCGCGCTGGGTGAGCCGACCGGTTTCCTCCTGATCCTGCTGGGTCTGACTGCCGTTCTTGCGTTGATCCGATTTGCGCGGAGCGACCCGCGAACGGCGGCAGGCATCGCTGCTGTCAGCGATCTCAAAACGAAAAGCAGCCGAATTGCCCGCGCACCCCGGGCCGAGGAAGCGCCGCTTGCGGTTGCGCTGTTCGGCACTGCCGTTCTGGTCGGGACGCCTTGGGAGCCTGTCCATGCATTGCGCCAAAATGCCGGCAGCAGCAGCAGCGGCGACGGCGGCGGGAGCAGCGACAGCGGCAGCGATGGAGGAGGCGATGGTGGCGGTGGCGGCTGCGGTGGTTGCGGGGGCTGACATCCGCGCTTAAGTGGCGGGCATGACGAAGCTTCATGTCGCCGTAGTGCAGGCCGCTCCGATCCCGCTCGATTTCCAGGCCGGGATCGACAAGGCCGTGGCGCTGGCCCGCGACGCGATCAACGCGGGCGCGCAGGTGGTGGCGTTTGGCGAGACGTTTCTCGGCGGCTATCCGCTGTGGCTCGACGAAGCACCGGGCGCCGCGCTGTGGGATCATCCCGGCACCCGCGCGCTCCATGCGATTTTGCTCGAACAAGCCGTGGTCGCCAATGACGAACGGCTGCTGCCCTTGCAGGAACTCGCCGATGCCAGCGGCGCGGCGATCAGCATCGGCGCGCATGAGCGGGTGCGCCGCAGCCTCGTCAACAACCAGCTGACCTTCCGCCCCGGCCAGCCGGTGCTCGATCACCGCAAGCTGGTGCCGACCCACGGCGAGCGCCTGATATGGGCGCGCGGCGATGGCTCGACGCTGGGGGTGCATCAGGCCGAGTGGGGCCGCCTCGGCTCGCTTATCTGCTGGGAGCACTGGATGCCGCTCGCCCGCGCGGCGATGCACAATCTGGGCGAGGATGTGCACGTGGCGGCGTGGCCGACAGTGCGCGAGAGCCATGCGATTGCCTCACGGCACTATGCGATGGAAGGGCGGTGCTTCGTGCTGGCTGCGGGGCTGGTGCAGGTGAAGGATGATTTGCTTGAGGGGCTGGAGCGGGTTGGCGGCGATGCTGCCGCGCGCGAATTGCTGGAGGCGATCCCCGGCGAGGTGCTCAACAAAGGTGGCTCGCTGATCGCCGCCCCCGACGCCCGCGTGATCGCGCAGGCGGGTGAGGGCGAGGAGACTTTGCTGGCGGAACTCGACCTAGCTGAAGTGGCGGAGGGGCTGGCGAGCCTTGATACTGACGGGCATTATGCTCGGCCCGATGTTTTCGAGCTGGCGGTGGATACCCGATCTAGGGATGCAGTTAAGTGGAGCGGACGAGGCGATGTCTAACGTGGTCGACATAATCCTCGCTATCGCTTTTGCGGCAATCGTCTCGCTACTGGCGCGAACCTTTATGGCTACTGGCAGGCTTCCTCTGTTGTGGTGGAGCATTGCCATGGTGCCGCTTCTGTCCCTCGGAATAGCATTGGCAGTGATACTGTTTCCGCGTCCAATTCCTGACGGCTGGCAAGAAGGCGACTTCGACACAGGACGCGCCGACTTCGTGGCGTTGGTGTTTTTCGGGGCCGTCGTGCCTGCGGCTTATCTTGCAGTTGCGTTGCCGGTCGCTTTCGTCGCCCGGCTTTGGAAGAACCACCGGGTGAAGGCATGACCTTCGCCGCTACCATCCTCACGCTCTATCCGGAGATGTTTCCCGGGCCGCTCGGCGTTTCGCTGGCAGGCCGCGCCATAGCCGAGGGCAAGTGGGCGTGTGAGACCGTGCAGATCCGCGATTTTGCGGCGGACAAGCACCGCACTGTCGATGATACCCCCGCAGGCGGCGGGGCGGGCATGGTGCTCAAGTGCGATGTACTGGCGCGGGCTCTGGACAGCGCGCCTGCCGCTGGCCGTCCGATCCTCGCAATGACCCCGCGTGGTCGGCCCATCACCCAAGCGCGCATCCGCGAACTCGCTAACGGCCCCGGCGTCATCATCCTCTGCGGCCGCTTCGAGGGCTTCGACGAACGCCTGTTCGAGGCCCGTCCGGAGATCGAGCAGGTCAGCCTCGCCGACATCGTTCTCAGCGGCGGCGAGATGGCCGCGCTCACCATCCTTGACGCTTGCATTCGCCTGCTTCCCGGCGTAATGGGCGCGGCTTCCAGCGGGGATGACGAGAGCTTTGAACAAAGCCTGCTCGAATACCCGCACTATACCCGACCTCAGGAATGGGAAGGGCGCACGATCCCCGAAGTGCTGCGATCGGGGGATCATGCGAAGATCGCGGCGTGGCGAAAGCAACGCAGCGAGGATGACACACGGTTACGCAGGCCAGACCTTTGGGAACGTCATAAGGGCGTTCGGGTCCAGCCTGCCTCTGGCGCGCGGCGAAAAGACAAGGAACCGGACCAGTGAACCTGATCCAGCAGATTGAAGCCGAAGAAATCGCCAAGTCCGGCAAGGACATCCCCGAATTCCGCGCAGGCGACACCGTCCGCGTCGGCGTGAAGGTGAAGGAAGGCAACCGCGAGCGCGTCCAGAACTACGAAGGCGTCGTTATCGCCCGTTCGAACCGCGGCATGGGCAGCAACTTCACCGTGCGCAAGATGAGCTTTGGCGAAGGCGTCGAGCGCGTTTTCCCGCTCTACTCGCCGATCGTCGAAAGCATCACCGTGGTCCGCCGCGGCGTGGTGCGTCGTGCGAAGCTCTATTACCTGCGCGGCCGCACCGGCAAGAGCGCACGTATCGTCGAGCGCCGCGACAACACGCCCAAGGCGTAAGGCTTTACCGCCACTGATTTCGCGAAGGGCGGCTCCTAGGAGCCGCCCTTTTCGTTTGCGCCTCTTGCCATTCGTCTTCGTCGTTGCGAGGAGCATAGCGCGCCGCCGACCTGCGGTTCGCGATGATGAGGTGAGCTTTGAATGCGTTCGGTTCTTGCTGCAGTTTCCTTGATGGTCGCCGTCCCTGCCTTGGCGGAGGATGCCATGCTTGAGGCCGCCCCCACCCTAAGCTTCGAACGTGTCTTTGCCTCCCCCGGCCTCGACGGCCCAGCGCCGCGTCAGGTCAAGCTCTCGCCCGATGGCCGCTACCTCACTCTGCTGCGCAACCGCGCCGACGATCGCGAGCGCTATGACCTGTGGGGTTACGACATCGAGACCCGCGAATGGCGGATGCTGGTGGATTCGGAAAAGCTCGGCTCGGGCGGTGAACTCTCCGAAGACGAGAAGATGCAGCGCGAGCGAGCGCGGGTGGCTGGCCTGAAGGGCATCATCACATACCAATGGGCGAGCGACGGGGCGGGGGTGTTGGTGCCGCTTGACGGGGACCTTTTCCTCGCCCGGCTGGATGGCACGGTGACGCGGCTGACCGACACCGATGACAGCGAACTCAATCCCGGCCTTTCGAGCAAGGGCGCCTATGTCTCCTTCGTGCGCGACCGGCGGTTGTGGGTCGGCCCAGTCGGTGCCGAGGCGCAGCCCGTCACCCCGCAAGAAGGCGAAACGATCCGCTGGGGCGAGGCCGAATTCGTCGCTCAGGAGGAAATGGCACGCCTTCGGGGTTACTGGTGGAGCCCCGACGATAAGCGCATCGTCGTCCAGCGCACGGATGAAGCCAGCGTCGGCATCATCACCCGCGCTGCGATCGGTGCCAAGGGTACCAAGGTGTTCGACCAGCGCTATCCCGCAGCGGGCACCGATAACGCCGTGGTCGATCTCTACGTGATCGATCCCGATGGCGGGAACAAGGTCAAGGTCGACCTCGGCTTCGATCTCGACGTCTACGTGGCGCGCGTCGACTGGGCGCCCGATGGCAGCGCGGTCTACGTCCAGCGGCAGGACCGCGCGCAGACGAAGACCGATGTGCTGCGGGTCGATCCTGCAACAGGCGCGAGCACGATCTGGTTTACCGAGCAGGCGGCCCGCGCCGATTACTGGGTGAACCTGTCCGACAATTACCGCTTCCTTGCCGATGGCAGCCTGCTGTGGTGGTCCGAACGCGACGGTTACGGCCACTTCTTCCGCTACAATGCCGGCACCTGGACGCAGCTGACGCGCGGCACTTCGCCCACCACGTCGCTGGTCGGGGTGGATGAAGCAGCGGGCACCTTCACCTATCAAGCCACCGCCGATGTCCTGACCCAGCAGATCTACCGCGCGCGGCTTGACGGGACAGGCGAGCCCGAGCCGCTCACCGACCTTGCCTTCACCAACAATGCATCAATGGATGGGTCAGGGCGCCTGCTCTACGTCAGCCGCTCGGGGCCGAGCCAGCCATCGCAGTCCTATCTCGCAACGCCCGATGGCAAGCAGGTCGCTTGGATTGAGGAGAACCGGGTCGCGGGCGAGCATCCTTACGCGCCTCACCTCGCCAGCCACGTAACGCCCGAATTCGGCACCATCGCCGCCGAGGACGGCACCCCGCTGCATTGGATGATGCTCAAGCCGAAGATGGAGCCGGGCAAGCGGTACCCGGTGTTCTTCCAGCACTATGGCGGGCCCGGGCCGCAGACGGTATCAAAGGGCTGGGGCGGGGCGCTTGCGCAGGCGATTGTCGACAAGGGCTATATCTTCTTCCAGCTCGACAATCGCGGCTCGGCAAATCGCGGCGTGGATTTCGAGCAACCGTTGTACCGCGCAATGGGCGGCGCCGAGGTGCGCGATCAGAAGACCGGCGCGCTGTACCTCAAGAGCCTCGATTTCGTCGATCCGGCCAAGGTCGCCATCTATGGCTGGTCCTATGGCGGCTACATGACGCTCAAAATGCTCGAGGCTGACCCCGGCCTCTATGCAGCGGGCATTTCCGGCGCGCCGGTGACCCGGTGGGAGCTTTACGACACCCACTATACCGAACGCTACATGGGCGATCCGCGCGAGGTTCCAGAGGCTTACGAGAAGGCCAGCGCCATCCCAGATGCTGCGAAGATCGCCGATCCGATGCTGCTGATCCACGGCATGGCTGACGACAACGTGGTGTTCGAGAACTCTTCGGAGCTGATCAGCGTGCTTCAGGAAAGCAACACGCCCTTCGAGATGATGCTTTACCCCGGCTACACCCACCGCGTCTCGGGCGAAAAGATCGGCCCGCATGTGTGGAATGGCATCTTCCGTTTCCTCGCTGCCCACGGGGTGACGCCGCCGGAATAGGTCTGCACCGTCGACCTTAGCGGTTGCGCTGGGGCGCGCGCACGCTATCTCGCGAGGCCAAGTGATAGGAGAATGCCAAGTGGGTTACCGGGTGGCAGTGGTCGGCGCGACCGGCAATGTCGGGCGTGAAATTATGCAGGTCCTCGCCGAGCGCGAGTTTCCGTGTGACGAGGTCGCCGCGGTTGCCTCCTCGCGTTCGGTCGGTACCGAGGTTGAATTAGGCGACACGGGCAAGATGCTCAAGTGCCGCAACATCGAGCATTTCGACTTTGCCGGCTGGGACATCGCGCTGTTCGCCGCGGGCTCGGGCCCGGCCAAGGAGTACGCCCCCAAGGCGGCCGCCGCGGGCTGCATCGTGATCGACAACTCGTCGCTCTACCGCATGGACCCGGATGTGCCGCTGGTCGTGCCCGAAGTGAACCCCGACGCGATCGACGGCTACACGGCGCGCAATATCATCGCCAACCCCAACTGCTCGACAGCGCAGCTGGTGGTGGCACTGAAGCCGCTGCATGATTTCGCCAAGATCAAGCGCGTGGTTGTGTCGACCTACCAGTCGGTCTCCGGCGCGGGCAAGGCGGGCATGGACGAGCTGTTCCAGCAGAGCCGCGCGATCTTCGTCGGCGACGCAGTGGAGCCGTCGAAGTTCACCAAGCAGATCGCTTTCAACGTGATCCCGCATATCGACAGCTTCCTCGATGATGGTTCGACCAAGGAAGAATGGAAAATGGTGGTCGAGACCAAGAAGATCCTCGACCCCAAGATCAAATTGAACGCCACCTGCGTGCGCGTGCCGGTGTTTGTCGGCCACTCCGAAGCGGTGAACATCGAGTTCGAGAACGAGATCTCCGCCGAACAAGCGATGGACATCCTGCGTGAGGCGCCGGGCGTGATGCTGATCGATAAGCGCGAGGACGGCGGCTATATCACCCCGGTCGAATGCGTCGGCGATGCCGCGACCTTTATCAGCCGCGTGCGTGAAGACCCGACCGTCGATAACGGTATTACCCTGTGGTGCGTCTCCGACAACCTCAGGAAGGGCGCGGCATTGAACGCGGTGCAGATCGCCGAACTGCTCGGCCGCCGCCACCTTAAGAAGGGATAAGGCCGATGCGGATTGCTTGCTTCATGCTCGCCGGAGCGCTGGCGCTGACCGGTTGCGATAGCGGCGGGGTGCCGAGCCCGGCCGAAAAGCTGGAGGGCAACGCAGCCCAGGCTCCGCTTGCGGCCAATGCCGTCGAACTGCGCGGCGAGGGGCTCGCAGCCGGATCCGAGGCCTTCTACTTTGCCGCCGGGCAGAAGGAGGTTGAAGCCGCGCTCTCCAAGGCTCTCGGGGCACCGCTGCGCAGCGGCGAGAACGGCGAGTGCGGGGCAGGGCCGGTCACCTTCACAGACTTTGCCGGCGGGCTCACAGCGCACTTCCAGAAGGGTCGCCTCGTCGGTTGGAACTGGCACGGAGCGCAAGACGGCGACCGCGCGGCTACCGGTACGATCAAGCTTGCAGGCGGCATGCAGCTCGGCAGCGCGCGTAGCGTGGCCGAGGCAGCGCCCGGATTTGCGGCGGTCGAAGGCAGCACGCTTGGCGAGGAATTCGCGCTCGGCGACAAGATCGGCGGTTTCATCGAAGGCGATGTCACCGATATGCTCTACGCCGGGACGCAGTGCTTCTTCCGCTGAATTGAGCCTATTCCGACAGCACGACCGGGCCCGCAGGCTCCGTGTTCTTGCGCATCAGGAAAGCGAACGGTGCGGCGGCCAGCGTGATCCACATCATCAGCCAGAAATCATCGAGATAGGCGATCATCGCCGCCTGCCGGTTTACCTCGGCATCGAGCAGCACCATCGCGGTATCGCCCAGCGCCTGAAAGCGGTCGACGGTCGAAAAGTCGAGGATGCTACCGGTCGCAGCTGTCACATGCGCGCCGAGATCGGCGTGCGAGGTCTGGATGTTGCGCGCCAGCAGCACCGTCATCAGCGATATCCCCGCCGATGCGCCCAATGAGCGGAACAGGTTGAGGAGGCTCGACCCGTCGGTGCGCATCGCCGGACTAAGCGTCGCAAAGGCGCTCACCTGCAGGGGGATGAAGACAAGCCCCATGCCGAGGCCCTGAAGCAGCCCGCTGACGATCACGTGGAACTCGTCCACCTCGAGCGACCAGTGCGACATCTGCCACAGCGAAAAGGCGCAGATTACGAAGCCGCTCGCCACCACGGGCCGCGCATCCACGCCGCGGCGGATCAGGAGGCCCGAGACCTGCATCGAGACGAGGATGCCCACCCCGCGCGGCATCAGCACGATGCCGGTGTCGATCACGCCGTAGCCGAACAGGTTTTGGAGCATCGGCGGCAGCAGGGCCATCACCGCGAACATGACAATGCCGATCACCACCATGAACGACAGGGCGATCGCGAAGTTGCGGTCGGCGAACAGCGAGCGTTCGAACAAGGGCGCGCGGGTGGTCGCGAAGTGGATCACCACCATCCACGTCGCTGACAGCGTGAGGACGAGGTAGACCCAGATCTCGGGCGAAGCGAGCCAGTCATCCTGCGTGCCGCGATCGAGCAGGAGTTGGAACGCGGCCAGCGCGATCGCCATCAGCAGGAAGCCTGTGATGTCGAACCGCCGCACGCGCTTGGGACGGGCGGGCAGGCAAGTGAGCAGGATCACCAGCGAGGCGATGCCGACCGGAAGGTTGACGAAGAACACCCAGCGCCAGTTGGCGGTTTCGGTCAGCCAGCCACCTAGAATGGGCCCTAGTATCGGGCCGATCATGATCCCCATGCCCCACACCGCCATGATCTGAGGATGCCGGCTGGGACGGGTGGAATCGAGCATGAAGGATTGGCTGAGCGGCGCGATGAAGGCGCCCGCCACGCCTTGCAATGCGCGGAAGGCGACCATCTCCTCAAGATTCTGTGCAAACCCGCACATCACCGAGGCAAGGATGAAGCCCGCCACCGAGCCGATAAACAGCCGCCGTGCGCCGATCCGGTCGGCGAGCCAGCCGGTCATCGGCAAAGCCACAGCCGAGGCGATAATGTAGCTCGTCAGCACCCAGGTGATGGTGTCGACCGTCGCGCCCAATGAAGACTGCATGTGCGGCAGGGCGACGTTGGCGATCGTGGTGTCGAGGATCTGTAGCAGCGAGGCGGCCATCACCCCGATGATCATCAGCGGATAGTTGCGGGACTCAAGCTCGGGCACGTCGGCAGGCGGCACCGGCGGTGCGGCTGTGGGCGGGGTGGCTGAAGCGGGCGCGGCCCGGCTGGCCATTCTCAGCGCTTGCCGCTTGTGCCGGTGAAGACCGTCACCTCGCTCGAGAGGCCGGCGATCAGCCGCCGCGGGCTCTGACCCTCGATCGCGATCCGTACCGGCACGCGCTGCGTGACTTTCACCCAGTTACCGGTCGCGTTCTGAGCAGGCAGCACCGAGAACTCCGCGCCAGTGCCCGCGCCGATCGAGGCAACGCGGCCCTTCAGCACAACATCAGGATAGGCATCGAAGCGGATCTCGGCACGCTGGCCGACTGCCATGTCAGCAAGGTCGGTCTCCTTGAAATTGGCCTCCACATAGGTCGATTTGAAGCGCACCAGCGTCAGTACTGGGAGGTTGGGGACAGCCTGCTGGCCGATCTGCAGGCGATCAGCTTGAGCAATGCGCCCGGCAGCCGGCGCGCGCACTTCGGTGCGGCGCAGGGAAAGCTGGGCACTGGCGCGACTTGCCTCGGCCGCGGCGACCTGTGGATTGACGCCGGGCACTGCGGGGCCGCTGGCGAGCCTTGCGCGAGCCTCGCGCTGACGGTCCTGCGCCTGGCGCACGGTCTCGCGCGCCTGCACAACCTGCTGCTGGGCGGCCTCGAAATCGGCCTTGGTCGAGAAGCCCTTGTCGCGCAGCGCGCGCACCCGCTCGAAGCGGGCCTCGGCAAAGGCGACATCGCTGCGTGCGGCCTCGATGCCGGTGCCTGTCAGTTCCGGCGCATTGCTGAGCGCGATGACGTTGGCCTGCGCACTGGCGATCGCGGCGTTGGCCTCGGCGATCTGCATGCTGAAAGGTTCGGGATCGATCCGGAACAGGAGCTGGCCCGCCGTCACATCGCTACCCTCGGCGACTTGAATATCGACGATCCTGCCGCCGACTTCGGCGCTGATCGAAACCATGTCCTGCTTGAGGTACGCGTTGTCGGTCGAGACCTTGCCGGCGAGGCTCTGCCAATACAGCAGCGCGCCGAAGGCGAGCGCAAGCGGGACTGCCAGCATCAGACCCCAGCGTAGCCACGGGCGGCGCGCGGGTGCGTCAGCCTCGGGTTCGGCAACCGGCGTCGCGGCCCCGGTCTGGGGTGCGAGGGCGGGATCGGCATCAGCCATGAGCGACCTCGGGTTGGCGGGCAGCGGTGATATTCGTGGCAATGCGGTCCAGCAGCTTTGCGAACATCGCCCGTTCTGCCGGTTCAAAGCCATCGAGCATTTCCTCGAACAGCGCTTCGACGTTCGCGGTGAGGCGGGTCACGATGCCGCGGCTCTTGTCCGTAAGATGCAGGATGCGCGCGCGCCGGTCGCCGGGGTCGCTCTTGCGTTCGATCCATCCGGCATCCTCAAGCCGGTCGACGATGCGGGTGAGGGTGATCGGCTCGATCTCCAGTCGCTCGGCATAGAAAGCCTGATTTTCGTGAGGATAGCGGTCGAGCGAAAGCAGCAGCCGCGCCTGCGGGCCGGTGAGGCCAAGTCCGCGAACGCGCTCGTCGAACAGGCGGCGAAGCTGGCGCGAATTGTCCGCGAGTCGGTATCCGATTTCGATGATCATGTGTCTGCACATAATAAGTGTGCTTACTATCCTCAAGCACGGACTGATATCGCCGCGGCTGGCACCCGGAGGCGTTCCGCGCTAGCACGCCGGGGATGAGCACTTCGACCGAGCATTTCGCCAGCTTCGACGGCACGGAGCTGGCCGTCCATATCGTCGGAGAGGGTGCGCCGGTGATCCTGCTCCACGGGCTGTTTTCCTCCGCGCAGATGAATTGGATCAAGTGGGGCCACGGCGAGCGGCTTGCTGCAGCGGGTTTCCGCGCGCTCATGCTCGACTTCCGGGTGCATGGCGACAGTGCCGCTCCGCACGAGCCTAGCGCCTATCCCACCGGTGTGCTGGTGCGCGATGTGGCCGCGCTCGCCGAACACTTCGCGCTTGCTCCGGGCGAGTTCGACCTTGTCGGCTTCTCGCTTGGCGCGCGCACCGCGATCCATGCCGTCGCCCACGGCATACTCGAGCCGCGCCGGCTGGCGATCTGCGGGATGGGCGTGGCGGGGCTGGCCGACTGGTCGCGCCGCGCGGACCACTTCAAGCGGGTGATCGACGAATTCGACACGATCAAGCCCGGCGATCCCGCCTACACCGCGCGCACCTTCCTGAAGTCGCAGGGCGTTGATCGCGTCGCGGCGCGGTTGCTGCTGGATGCGATGGACGACTTCGATCTCGCCCAGCTCGCCAACATCACCATGCCTACCGCCGTGATCTGCGGAGACGAAGACCATGACAATGGATCGGCTGTGGATCTTGCCGCGCTGCTGCCCAATGCCCGCTATGTCGAGGTGCCGGGCGGCCATATGAACAGCGTCACCAAGCCCGAACTGGGCGAGGCGATCGCCGCGTTCCTGGCGGGCCCTGCGTGATGGCCGAAAAGCCGCCACCACTCGTCGTTGGCTGGCGCGAGCTGGTCAGCCTGCCGGGGCTCGGCCTCACCGGCATCCCCGCCAAGATCGACACCGGCGCGCGCACCTCCTCGCTCCATGCCCATGTGCTCGACGACTTCATCCGTGATGGCGAGCGGTTCGTGCGCTTTGCGGTCGACTGGGGCGGGGAGCGGCACTTTTGCGAGGCGATCCATGTCGATGTGCGCGGGATCACCAGCTCCAACGGCGACAAGCAGACGCGCTTTGTCATAAAGACGCCGCTGACCATCGGTAATCTGAGGTTCCGGGCGGAGATAAGCCTGGCGGATCGATCCCAGATGCAGTTCCCGATGCTGATCGGGCGCTCCGCACTCAGGCGGAGGATGGTGGTGGATAGTGGCCATTCCTGGCTGCAATCACCTGCGATAACGCATAAGGGGCGCATCCGCCGCTAGAGCGTTTTCCAGCCGGGTGCAGTCACCCAGCGACCGGAAAACGCGACAATACAACGTCAAAGCGCCGGTCTTGAAAGGGTCTTCATGAAAATCGCGATGCTGGCGCGCAACGCCAACCTCTACTCGCACAAGCGGCTCAAAGAGGCCGCCGAGGCGCGCGGGCACACGCTCGACATTCTCAACACGTTGCGCTGCACCGTGCACATCGCCAGCCACCGGCCCGAGGTCTATTACAACGGCGCGCCGATCGCCGCCTATGATGCGGTAATCCCGCGCATCGGGGCCTCGATCACCAACTATGGCCTTGCAATCCTTCGCCAATTCGAGATGCGCGGGATCTGGTCGCTGAACGAGAGCGTCGCCATCGGCCGCAGCCGCGACAAGCTGAGGAGCTTGCAGATCCTCGCCAAGCACGGGCTGGGCCTGCCGCTGACGGCCTATGCCAATGATCCCAAGGCGGCGGAAGAGATCATCAGGGCGGTGAAGGGCCCTCCGGTGGTCATCAAGCTGATCGAGGGCACGCAGGGCATCGGCGTGGTGCTCGCCGAGACGATGTCGAGCGCCAAGTCGGTGATCGAGGCGTTTCGCGGGGCCAACGTCAACATTCTGGTGCAGGAGTTCATCAAGGAGGCCGGCGGCACCGATATCCGCGCGCTGGTGGTGGGCGGCAAGGTCGTTGCGGCGATGAAGCGCACCGGCGCGCCGGACGAATTCCGCTCCAACCTCCACCGCGGCGGTAGCGCGCAAGTCATTAAAATCACGCCGGAAGAACGCTCCACTGCGGTGCGCGCGGCCAAGCGCATGGGGCTTAATGTGTGCGGCGTGGACATGCTTCGGAGCAACCACGGCCCGGTCATCATGGAGGTCAATTCCTCCCCCGGCCTTGCAGGTATCGAGAGCGCCACCGGCAAGGATGTCGCGGGCCAAATCATCGATTTCATTGTCGCCAATGCCAAGGTCGGCGCGACCAATACCAAGGGACGCGGTTAGACCCCCGTTCGCCTCGTGTTTCACGTGAAACATCCGCGCAAGACGGTGTCTGGACGGGGTCTAAACGCGGCTAAAGGGGGTCTAAAAGGGGTCTAGAGGGGGTCTAAACCGGTCTGGACACCCTCTGAAACGCTCACGCATTGCGCGCCATCAGCCCGCCGTCGACCGGAACCGCCACACCGGTGATATAGCTCGCCGCCGGCAGCACCAGTGACAGCGTCATATGCGCAACCTCCTCGGGCTCGCCATAGCGGCGCAGCGCGGTGCGGCGCTTGGCGAAGATGACCTTATGCTCCTCGGCCACGGCGTCGGTCATCGCGGTGCGGATCGGGCCGGGGCAGATGCAGTTCACCGTGATGCCCTCAGGCCCGAGATCGACCGCAAGCCCGCGCGTCAGGCCGACGACACCGCTCTTGGCCGCGACATAGGGCGTGTCCCCCGGCGTCGCGCCCAATCCTTCGGTCGAGGCAATGTTGACGATCCGCGCGGCATCGCTCTGCCGGAGCCACGGCAGGCAGTTGCGCACCATCCGCTGATGCGCGGTGAGCATCACGCCAAGCGCGCGGTGCCAGACTTCCTCATAGGCGGGGTCGTCGAGCGCGCAGAAAGCCGAGACGCCGGCATTGTTCACCAGAATGTCGATCCGCCCGAAGTCGCCTGCGATGGCGGCCACGGTGCGGGCAATCGCCGCGCCATCGCTCACGTCGAGCGCATAGGCCCGCGCACCCGCGCCGCATTCCGCCGCCACCGCCTCGCAGGCGGCAAGGTCGAGGTCGGTGACAGCCACCTGCGCACCCTCGGCAGCGAACAGCCGCGCGGTCGCCCGGCCCATGCCACTCGCAGCGCCGGTGACGATGGCAACGCGTCCCGCAATGGAGCGCGAATAGCTGGGGTGAGGCATCACGCGTTCTCCGGTTTGACAATCATCGCGGGGCTAGCCCAACATGCACACTCGCGCAAAGGCGCAAGGGGTAGGCGTCGTCGATGGCTCCGCCCCGGGTGCCCGGATCAAACAGCGGGATCAGCCCGCGCAAACAGGAGGAAATCACATGACCACGCGCCCCAACGCGACCTTGTCTGTTCTGGCCCTCGCGGGCCTCACGCTGGGCATCCCGGCGGCGGCCGCTGCCGAGGACGCGAGCGTGGCCGCCCGCCTGGAGGCGCGAGGCATCACCAAATACGAAGTGGATGGCGACGGCGACTACAAGGTCACCTACAATTATTCGGACCAAGGCCGCACCCAGCTGGTGTTCGTCGGGGGCAACACCGAGGCGGTCGGCGGCCTGTCGATCCGCGAGGTGTTTTCGCCAGCTGCCCACGTGGAAAAGGATGGCATCAACGGCAGCAAGGCGCTCGAACTGCTGGCCTCGTCGGCGACGATGAAGATCGGCTCGTGGGAGATCCGCAGCGACGTGCTCTATTTCGTCATCAAGATACTCGACGATGCATCGGCGGCTGAACTCGAAGCGGCGATGGATGTTGCGGCGGAGACTGCCGACGACATGGAACTCGAATTGTCCGGCGACCGGGACGACCTTTGAGGGCCGCCCCGGCCCGCGCGATCACCTGAACGGCGGCTCGTTGAACGCCCGCAGCTTGCGGCTGTGCAACCGGTCACCCTCGTCGCGCAGCATGGCGCAGGCGACGATGCCGATCTGCAAGTGGGCGGCGATGGCCTCCTCGTAGAACTTGTTGGCCTGTCCGGGCAGCTTGATCTCGCCGTGCAGCGGCTTGTCCGAGACGCAGAGCAGCGTGCCGTAGGGCACCCGGAAGCGGTAGCCCTGCGTGGCGATGGTCGCGCTCTCCATGTCGATGGCGATCGCGCGGCTCTGCGAGAAGCGCTTGGCCGAGGAGGAATAGCGCAGCTCCCAGTTGCGGTCGTCGGTGGTGACGACCGTGCCGGTGCGCATCCGCTGCTTGAGGTTCGCGCCTTGCACGCCCGAGACTGTCTCAGCGGCGAGGGCGAGGGCCTGCTGCACTTCGGCAATCGGCGGGATCGGCACTTCGGGCGGCAGTACCGGATCGAGCACGTGATCGTCGCGCAGGTACGCGTGGGCGAGCACGAAATCGCCGATCTTCTGCGTGGAGCGAAGGCCGCCGCAGTGGCCGATCATCATCCATGCATGGGGACGCAGCACCGCCAAGTGATCGCAGATCGTCTTGGCGTTGGACGGGCCAACGCCGATGTTGACGAAGGTGATGCCCGAGCCATCCTCGCGGATGAGGTGGTAGGCGGGCATCTGGTGGCGGCGCCATGCGGTGTCGTTGAGCTGGTCCTGCGCGTGGGGTGTCGGCTCGCGGATGTCGAGGCCGGCCGCACCGGTCAGCGCGACATAGCCGTCCTTGCCGATCTGCTGCGCGCCCCAGTTCACGAATTCATCGACATAGCGGTGATAGTTCGTAAACAGGATGAAGTCTTGAAAGTCGCTGACTTCGCTGCCGGTGTAATGCTTGAGGCGGGCGAGCGAGTAGTCGGTGCGCAGGCCGTCGAACAGCGAGAGCGGGATGTCCATCGTGCCGTCGATCTCGATCCCGTCGGCCAGCTCGTCGCCGATCAGCGCAAGGTCGGTCGAGGGGAAGTGTGCGGCGATGTCCTGCGGCGAAATGCCGACCATCGCTGCGCCTGCCTCGCCGTCGAGCACATAGGGGAAGGGGATTTCCTGCCGCGACCGGCTGACGCTCGCCTCGATCTCGTACTCGCTGGCGATCAGCGCCAGCTGCTCGGTCAGGTAATTGGCAAAGAGGTCGGGGCGGGTGATGGTGGTGGCATAGGTGCCGGGCAGCTCCAGCCGTCCGAAAGCGCGGCTGCGGTCGCGCGGCGCGCCGACCCCGGCATAGTGCAGGGTGATCTGCGGATAGGCGTAGCTGCCGTCCGTGCGCCTAGCGGGCGGGGGCACGGTGCCGTCGCGGCCAAAGGCGATCACGTCATCGCGCAGGGTGCGCACCGCCTCGTCATAATGCTGCTGGAGCTGGGCGAGGATAGCGGGAATGTCGATCATGGCAGTTGGTCTGCTCCTTTTGTGTTATCGTTGTGTGGCAGCACTTTCGCGCGAGAGGGCGCCGTTTACAAGAAGGGCGCGGGAACCATGTTCGGTCCCCGCGCCCTTGTCGCGTATTCATTGAGCCTTGAAGGCTGGCGAGGATCAGTCCTCGTCGTCGCCGTCGTCGAACAGTTCGGCCGGGATTTCGCCTGGCTCGAGGCTGGTGTCGATGCGGGTCGCGTCGGCCTGTTCTTCGATGTCGCGCTGTTCGTCGTCGAACATCGCCTTCAGCACGTCGACGCCTTCGCTCTGCAGCTTGGCTTCGTCGTCCGAGCGGGCGACGTTGGCCTTGACGGTCACGCGCACTTCGGGGTGGAGGGCGACGGTCACGTCATGCATGCCGATGTTCTTGATCGGCGCGCCGAGGATGACCATGCGCTTGTCGACGGTGTGGCCTTGTTCGGCGAGCCCGGCGACGATGTCGCGCACGCTGACCGAGCCATACAGCTGGCCGGCGTTCGAGGCAGCGCGGATCAGCACCACCTGTGCGCCTGCAACCTGCTCACCCTGCGCTTCGGCAGCGGTGCGACGCTCGGCGTTTTCCGTAACCAGCCGCTCGCGGTTGGATTCGAACACCTTGCGGTTGGCTTCGTTGGCGCGAAGGGCCTTCTTCTGCGGAAGCAGGAAGTTGCGCGCATAGCCGTCCTTCACGGTGACAACGTCACCGATCGAGCCGAGCTTTTCGATGCGCTCAAGGAGAATGATGTTCATGGGTCTTTCTCCTCTACTTCACGATGAACGGAAGCAGGCCGATCTGGCGCGAACGCTTGATCGCCTGGGCCAGTTCACGCTGCTTCTTCGCCGAAACGGCGGTGATGCGCGAAGGCACGATCTTGCCACGCTCGGACATGAAGCCCTGCAGCAGGCGCACGTCCTTGTAATCGATCTTCGGGGCGTCCTTGGCCGCAAACGGGCAGGACTTGCGGCGGCGGAAAAACGGGCGTGCCATCAGTCGCGATCCTCACGTGCATCGCGACGCTTACGCTCGCGGTCGTTCTTGCGCATCATCACGGACGGGCCTTCCTCGTGTTCGTCCACGCGGATGGTGATGTAGCGGATGATGTCTTCGTTGATGCGGGTCTGGCGCTCGAGCTCGGCAACCACGGAGCCGGGGGCTTCGATGTTGAGCAGCACGAAGTGCGCCTTGCGGTTACGCTCGATCTTGTAGGCGAGCGACTTGAGGCCCCAGGTCTCGGTCTTGGTGACCTTGCCGTTGCCGGCCTCGACGATTTCGGTAGCTTGCGCTGCCAGCGCGTCGACCTGAGCCTGGCTCAGATCCTGACGCGCGAGAAAGACGTGCTCGTAGAGAGCCATCTTGCGTCCTTTCACTCCATGCCGATCGCTGGCTGATCCGCACCGGTTGTGCGGGGCCCCTCCGGCTTTCTTCGATCAATCGCACAGGCGGTTCCCATGCGAAGTGGCGGCCCTTACAGGATCACGATGCAATTGCAAGTCTTGCCGAGCGGGAACCGGAGCGGCAAGCGCGGGGTTTCACGCCTTGCACGATTCGCAAAAGGGGGAATGCCTGTGCCTTCAGGACTGGTCGCACTGCTTGACGATATTTCGGTAATTGCCAAGGCGGCGTCGGCCTCGATCGACGATGTCGCGGTCGCAGCGGGGCGCGCGGGCACCAAGACCGCGGGCGTGGTGATCGACGATGCGGCGGTGACGCCGAGCTACGTCACAGGCCTCTCGCCTGCGCGCGAGCTGCCGATCATCTGGAAGATCACCAAGGGCAGTCTCAAGAACAAGGTCGTCTTCCTGCTCCCTGCGGCCTTGCTGTTATCCGAGTTCCTGCCCCAGGCGATCGTCTGGCTGCTGCTGCTCGGCGGATCGTTCCTTGCCTATGAGGGCGCGGAGAAGGTCATCGAGAAGCTCGGCTTCGGCAAACACGGCGAGACGCTTGAGGACGAGATCACCGATCCCGTCGCCTTTGAGAACGAGCGCGTCGCCGGGGCGATCCGCACCGACCTCATCCTTTCGGCCGAGATCATGGCGATCGCGCTGGCGGAGGTCGCGTCGGAATCGCTGGTGATGCGCGGCGCGGTGCTGGCGATGGTTGCCGTGGCGGTCACAGTCGCGGTTTACGGCGCGGTCGGGTTGATCGTGAAGCTCGACGATATCGGCCTGCACCTCACCAAGCAGGCGAGCAAGGCGGCGCAGGCCTTCGGGCGCTTCCTGCTGCGCTTCGTCCCCAAGCTCTTGGTAACGCTGTCGATCGTCGGCACGGTGGCGATGCTGTGGGTTGGCGGGCATATCGTGGTCGACAGCCTCCACAAGATCGGCTGGGACGGGCTCTACGGCCCGATCCACGCGGCCGAACATGCCGTACACGAAATGACGGGCGCGGCGGGCGGCGTGCTGGGTTGGCTCACGGCGACCACGATGTCGGCGATTGTCGGGCTGGTGCTGGGGACCGCCATCGCCTTTGTCTTGCACAAAGTGCTGGGTGTCGGCGCGGACAAGGCACACTAAAGCCTTACTCCATGACCAAGCCTGTTCTTTACACCTGCGCCCGATCGCGGGGCCTGCGCGCGACCTGGGCTGCCGAGGAGGCGGGGGTCGATATCGACCTCCGGATCCTCCCCTTCCCGCCGCGCTACCTCGCGCCCGAATATCTTGCGATCAACCCGCTCGGCACGGTGCCGATGCTGGTCGATGGTGACAGCCGCATGACCGAGAGCTGCGCGATTGCGCACTACCTCGCCAGCAAGGACGGGCCGAGTGATCTCGTGATCGCGCCGGGCGAGGCCGACTACGCCGAGTATTGCGACTTCACCTACCACGCCGACGCGACGATCACCTTCCCGCAGACAGTCTACATGCGCTTCGTCCTGTTCGAGAAGGACAAGGGGCTGCAGGACGCAGGCCACGCCTATGCCAAGTGGTACTGGAAGCGCCTCGTGAAGGTCGAACAGCGCCTCGCGGGCCGCGAATACCTGTGCGGCGACCGCTTCACCATCGCCGACATCTGCGTCGGCTACGCACTGATCCTGTCGGATAGCGTGGGGCTGGACGAGGGCGTGCCCGAGAGCCTCAAGGCATATCGCGAGCGGCTAACGTCGCGGCCCGGATACCAGCGGGCGTTGGCGCGCGAAGAGGCTGGGCGGTTGGCGCTCGCGGCGGCCGCGGGTTGAGCGGCCGCTTTTAGCGTCGTGCCGAACGGTCACGAATGGCCGGAAGTGGGTGGATTGCTGTCTGACCACATGTGGGGAGGCTTGATCCCGGCCCTACCGAACGTCGAATTGCTCGGTGGACCGGTCCAAAGAGAGGTGAAACTCTATGCGGGGATGTGGATCCCGCAAAGTTTATTGCCGTCAGGATCGCGCACGTAGGTCAGGTGGATCGTTCCCATCGCAGACTCCCGCGGGCCGGGAGCGTCTTCGATTGACGTTCCGCCATTGGCGACGGCCACATCATGAAATTGCTGAACTTGTTCGGGCGAATTGCACGAGAAAGCAACCGTAGCCCCGTTCGCCACGGTGGCAGGTTCATCGTTGATCGGCTGAGTGACGATGAAGTTTGTTCCGCCGGGGTTCGGGTAAAAGAGGCGCATATGCCCGCTTCCGGCAATATTGTTCATCGGCTCTGGCATTCCCAGAACACCCAGAACCGCGTTGTAGAACTGCCGCGACCGCTCGATGTCGTTGGAACCTACCATTGTGTGGAACAGCAATCTTTTTCTCCCTATCGTTTTGCGAACGCTTGTGGAGGCAGTGGGAGATCAGAGCAAGCGGGGAGTTGCGAGCTATGCCGTTGAACACCTTAGGCCGAATGGGCGGAAAGTTCCGATTGCAGCGGTTCCGGGCCCCATGAACACGTGGCCGCTTCAAGGAAGTCGCCGCTCGCAAGCAAACGTCCGCAATGGGGTCGCTAGTGGAACGGCAGATTTCCGGTCCTGACCCGTCAATAGCCGACATCGACACCTCGGTATCATTCGCCACTGGCGCCCACCCGCGCCGCCGCCTATGGCCGCGCCATCCGACGAAACAATGCCGCGCCCGGCGGGTTACCCTCGTCTTCGCCGTAGGCTTCTGCGGCCCCCTTCACGCAGATGGAACCCCACACACGTGCGCCTTCAGATCAATGTGCAGCTCGACTACAGCCTCTCGCGCGCCTGTGACCTGCTGCTGCAGATCGAGGCCGCCGCGATCCCCGAGCAGCGCATTGAAGAAACGCATCTCGACCTGTCGCAGTGCGAGCACTTCGCGCGGGTTCCGGCGCAGGACAGCATCGGCGAGCGTATCTGGCTGCGCAAGGAGGGCCAGCTCCTCATCGATTACCGCGCTATCGTCAGCATCGAGCGGATCGTGCGGGATGTCGCGACGCTGCCCACCATCGCGCCGCACCGGCTGCCGGGCGAAACCGTGCAGTACCTGCTGCCGTCGCGCTATTGCCCCTCGCACCAGTTCACCGATTTCGTCGAAGGCAAGTTCGGCGGTTTGTCAGGCGGCGCAAAGCTTGCCGCGATACGCGACTGGGTTGCAGGGCACCTGTCCTATGTTCCGGGCGCCAGCCACGGCGAAACGACGGCCGTCGACACCTTCCACGACGGGAAGGGCGTGTGCCGCGACTATGCGCACCTGCTCATCACGCTCGCCCGTGCGAGCGAGATCCCGGCGCGCTTCGCCAGCGTCTATGCGCCGGGCGTGACCCCGCCCGATTTTCACGCCGTGGCGGAAGTGTTCCTCGACGGGGAATGGCATCTGGTTGATGCGACCGGGATGGCGAAGGAGGCCGAGATGGCCAAGATCGGCATCGGGCGCGATAGCGGCGACGTGGCCTTCCTCACCGCGTTCGGGCCGCTGATGCTGAACAGCCAAAGCGTGGCCGTAATAGCGCTCGCCGACTGAAGATCGCGCCGGCGACCTGTGCCGTTTCGGGCCGTGCGCAAGGAACACAAGCGAAAACAACGCAGATCGGGCGGGTGCAGGCGGCTCCTGTTTCGGCCCCGCGTGTTGGCGCTTGCCGGGCCGTTGGTCCGCCGATAACGCGCTCGGATGCCCAATGACGATATTGCAGGTGCTCGCCGTGCAGAGCTGTGCGGTTTGATCGATGATGTTGCGCGGCGTGACCGCAAGGCGCTTGCCGCGGTGTACGATCGCACCTCTGCCAAGGTCTACGGGGTGTGCCTGCGCATTGCGCGGGACCGCGATGCGGCCGACGAGATCCTTCAGGACGTCTATCTCAAGGTCTGGAACCGTGCGAACCGCTTCGACGCGGGCGTTGCCAGCCCGATCACCTGGTTGTGCGCGATTGCCCGCAACACCGCCATCGACTGGGTGCGCAAACACGGGGCCCCTGCCTTGGTTCCGCTCGATGACGCCGACGAACCCGGCTCCGACCTTGGCAAGGCGATGGAGGCGATGCAGGCCGACGAGGGGCGGGCGCAGATTTTCGACTGCCTTGAGGCGCTTGCGCCCAACCAGCAGCAGGCCATCCGTCTCGCCTATTTCGACGGATCGACCCACACCGAGCTTGCTGCCATAATGCAGGTTCCGCTGGGCACCATGAAGAGCTGGATTCGCCGCAGTCTGATCCAATTGCGAGGATGCCTCGAAGGTGAATAGCGATCTCACTCCGGAACAGGCGGCGCTGGCTGCAGAGCACGCGCTGGGTGTGCTCGAAGGCGAGGACCGCGCCGAAGCCTTGCGCCTGTCGCTGGCGAGCCCGGCCTTCGCGGCGAGGGTGAAGAAGTGGCAGGGCCGCCTTGATCCGCTGAGCGATGCGTTCGGCGAAGCGCCGCCCCCGAACGTGTGGCCCGCGATCGAGGAGCGGTTGGACGCTCAGTCGCCGGTCGGCGCGGTGCGGACGGTGCGGTTCTGGCAGGGCACCACGGCTCTAGCAGGCGCGCTTGCGGCGACATTGGCTGCCGTGATGGTCTTCAATCCGTTGACCGCGCCCGCCCCCGTTCCCGCGCCCGAACAACCCGCGGCGCGGCCCGTGATCGCGCAGCTTGCAGGCGCCGACGGCACGCTGCTGGCAGCCAATGTGAACCCGCAGACCGGACAGCTCGTGATCCGCGCCGTTACCTTGCCCAAAAGCGATCTGCTGCCCGAACTGTGGGTTATTCCGGGTGACGGAGTGCCGCGTTCGCTGGGCCTGATCTCGCGCGAAAATACCACGCAGGTGAGCCTGCCGGCAGCCCTGCGCCCGTTGGTCATCGACGGCGCGACCCTCGCCGTTTCGCTGGAGAGCGCACAGGGCGCGCCGCACACCGCGCCGAGCAGCACGCCGATCGCGATGGGAAAAATTTCAGCCATCTGATCCGGCGCGCATCCGATCGCGCAAAAATCTTCGTAACTGTAAAGGCGAGAGACCCTGATGGCACCAGTGCCGTGTCAGGCGTCGTTCGCCTGTTGCATGGTCGGCGTCGGTACTTCCCCCGGCGTCGCGCCTCTGACAGGCGGGCCGTGCCTGACTTGCTGTCCCATTTGCGCGAGCGGTGCCGGTTGGCACATGCCGTGGCAAGCGTGCGGAAGGGCTCTTGCAACCGACGCAGTTTCACAGATGTATTCCGGAGTCTTCCAATGAAAAATTATGCACTTGCCGCCGTCACCGCGGTCATGGTGGCCGCGCCCGCCCAAGCCCAGGATGCCTTCGACGGTGCCTACGGCGGCGTGTCGATCGGCTACGACATTCAGGCAGGCGACGGCGATGAAACCATCACCTTCGATCGCGGCTCGAACGGCAGCTTCGGCGAAACCATCACCACCTCGACCGGCGCCAACGCCTTCTCGCCCGGCTTCTGCGGCGGCGAAGCGACCTCGACCGCGAACACCAACTGCATTGACGATTCCGATGGCGTGACCTTCCAGGGCCGCTTCGGATATGACAGCCAGATGGGCATGCTGGTCGTCGGCCTCGTCGGCGAAGTCGGCACGGCAGACGTTCGCGATTCCGTTTCGGCATTCAGCACGACGCCGGCGTTCTACTACATGGAGCGCAAGATCGATTACACCGCCGCGCTGCGTCTGCGCGCTGGCTACACCGTCACCCCGACGACCTTGCTCTACGCCACGGGCGGCATCGCCTATGCCAAGCTCGACCAGTCGTTCGAAACCAGCAACACGGCCAACGCCTTCCAGGTGATCGCCGATGACAATGCGTGGGGCTACCAGATCGGTGCCGGTCTCGAGCAGAAGATCGGCGCTAAGTTCTCGCTCGGCGTCGAATATCTCTACACCGGCTACAACGATGACGACACGATCATCCGCGTCACTCAGGGCACTGCGGGCGCGACGAACCCGTTCGTGCTGGCCGGCGGCACGGACTTCAAGCGTGCGAACGACGACTTCAACCTGCAAACCGTCAAGGTGGTTGCGACCTACCGCTTCTGACGATTGCGGCACGGGGGTGGCAATGCGCCGCCCCCGTGTCTTACGCCGCCTGATCGGGCGTTACCGGCCTCGCCGATAACTCGCGCCGCAGTAGCTTGCCGATCGGATCGCGGGGCAGCTGACCCACGAACTCGATATAGCGCGGCCGCTTGTAGCCAGCGATCTGGCCCTTGAAGCGCGCAGTAATCTCTTCGCGGGTGAGACTGTGGCCGGCTTTCAGCACCACGAAGGCCTTGACCGCCTCGCCCCACTGCTTGTCGGGCACGCCGCAGCAGCCTGCATCCGCGACCTCGGGCATGGCGGTGAAGACCGCGTCGACTTCCGCCGGATAGACGTTCTCGCCGCCGGTCTTGATCAGCTCCTTGGCGCGGCCCAGCAGGTAGCCTCGCCCGCGTTCGTCCATCGTTCCGAGATCGCCTGTGCGCAGCCAGCCGTGGCCCAGTGCCGCCTCGCTCGCCTCGGGATTGCGCCAATAACCGAGCATCACCGCAGGCCCGCGCAGGCACAGCTCGCCCTCCTCGCCGGGGGGCAAGTGATGGCCCTCAGGGTCGAGCACGGTCATCGTCACATGCGGGAGCGTCCAGCCGATCGAGCGGGGGGCTTCGAGCATGTCGGCATAGTCCATGAAGGTTGCAAAGCCGCAGATCTCGGTCTGGCCGTAACCGCCGACGACACGGGCGTCCCAGTCTGTCTCGATGAATTCGTACATCTGCGGGCGGCCCATCCCTGCGCCGCCGGTGTAATTGGTCAGCGGCATCCGGCCATTGCGGATCGGCTCCATCGCCTGCCACGGGAAGCAGATGGTGGGGAAGGCGCTGGTGGTGGTGCAGGCTTCGTTGTGGAGCAGATCGAGGATCGCGGCATTATCGGCATCGCGGTCCGCAAACACCGATGTGCCGCCGCACGCCAGCATTGCGGCGACCTGCTGCATGCCGACGACATGGAACAGCGGATTGACCGAGAGCAGGCGTTCGGTGTGCGAAAACCCGCGATGCTGC
>CAVXXQ010000007.1:0-216379 GCA_963765775.1 uncultured Alphaproteobacteria bacterium | reverse complement strand
CGCAGCCAGGGCGGCGACGCGCTGCCCAGCCTCGCGCCGATGCCCGGCAATTTCGACCATGTGATCGTGCGCGCCATCATCGGCGGCAAGAATTACTGGCTCGACGGCACGACCGCAGGCGTCCGGCTCGACACCATCGACGAGGTTCCGCGCTTCTTCCACGGCCTGCCGCTGCGCGCTGAAGGCGCAGGCCTGATGCCGCTCGACACCCGCGTGCAGGAAGCGCCCGACCGGGCAGTACGCCTGACGGTCGACCAGCGCGCCGGGCTGCGCGTGCCGGCGATCTACGACGTGACGATCGAATTCCGCGGCACGACGGGCGCCGGGTGGCGGGCGATGGCCGATCAGGGCAACGCTGACATGCGCAAACAGGCGGTCACCCGCATGGTCCAGCAGGTGATCGGTGACGGGCAGATGATCGACCACACCTTGCGCTATGACGCCGAGGCCGGGCTGGCGGTGCTCACCGCGCGCGGGATCACCAGCACTGCATGGGTGCGCGACGGCAAGGACTACCGCTTCGAAGCCCCCGCGCAGGCCGCGCGCAACGTCGGCTTCGACGCCGATCGCGCGCGCGCTGCGTGGCGCGCCATTCCGCTTACTCTCAATGGGCCGGTCTACTTCGCCAGCACGGCCGAAGTGCTGCTGCCGGATGATGCCAAGGTGACTTTCGAAGGCGCCCCCGACCCTGTCACCGCCACTGTTGGCGGGGTTGAGCTTGCTTCCACCGCGAAGCTCGAAGGCCCGCGCCTGACCATCGCGCAGACCATGCGCACCCGCGACGAGGAGCTCCCCGCCGACCGTATCGCCCCGGCGCGGCGCGAGCTGGCGCGCTTCGACAAGCAATTGCCGGTGCTGCGTTCGTCGGGCGATGTGCGCGAGTTATGGGAGTATTTCGGCAAGGACCGCGCGCCGCTTGCCGCGCTCGAGAAGCTGTTCGCCAAGGGGATCGCCGAGGCCGAGCCCGATGACGTCAATCCGCTCACCAACCGCGCGGGTTTTCGCGCAGGCATCTTCGATCATGCAGGCGCGCTTGCCGATATCGAGGCGGCGATGAAAATCGAGGATTCGCGCGACCTGTTCCTCGCCCGCGCGGCGCTGCGGCGCGAGCTTGGCGATCTGGCGGGCGCGCTTGCCGACACCGTCGAGGCCGAGGCGCTCCAGCCCGACGGCTCGACCTATTCCGACCAGATATACACGCTGGGCCTGCTCGGCCGGGGCGCGGAGGGCGTGACTCTGGCTGAGGATTTCGAAGCGATCACCAAAGACCGCTCGGTCGCAGTGCAGGTGATGGCGACGGCGCTCGGCTGGAACGGGCAGGCGCAGGAAGGCCTCGACCTGCTCGACGCAATGATCGCCCAGCGTCCCACCGACGGCTCTCTGCTCAATGCGCAGTGCTGGGAGGCAGCGATCTGGGACAAAATGGACGAGACCCGATTCGAAGCCTGCACCAAGGCGGTAGAGAAGAGCGACAATCCGGCCGCCGCGCTCGACAGCCGGGCGCTGGCGCATTTCCGGCTCGGCAACCTTGCCGCGGCCAAGGCGGATCTTGATGCGGCGTTGCTGGCCGAGCCCTCCCTTACCGAATCCCGGCTGATGCGCGGGATCGTCCGCAAGGCGATGGGCGAGGCGGCAGGCAAGGATGACATTGCGCTGGCGCTGAAGATGCAGCCCTCGCTCGCCAAGGCCTACAAGGCCTGGGGTCTCGAACTGTAGCAGGCGGACGGGAATTGCTTTGGGCGTGGCGGCATAGCCTGTTAAGGGCGCGCCCATGCTTACCATTGACAACGTCACCGTGCGGCTTGGCGGCCGGGCCATCCTTGAGCGCGCCAGCGCAACCGTGCCTGTGGGCGCGCGCGTCGGGCTGATCGGCCGCAACGGCGCGGGCAAGTCGACGCTGATGAAAGCGCTGATCGGTGAGATCGAGCCCGACGACGGCGAAATCTCCAAGCCCTCGCGCGCCAAGATCGGCTACATCGCGCAGGAAGCCCCTCACGGTAACATGACCCCCGAGGAGGTCGTGCTCGCCTCGGCGACCGAACGCGCGGAGTTGCTGGCCGAGCTGGAAACCTGCACCGACATGGACCGCATGGGCGACGTGCATGAACGCCTGCTCGCCATTGACGCCTATTCTGCCCCGGCGCGCGCGGCCAAGATCCTCAATGGTCTGGGCTTCGACGAGGAAATGCAGCAGCGCCCCGTCGACAGCTTCTCGGGCGGCTGGAAGATGCGCATCGCCTTGGGCGCGCTGCTGTTTTCCGAGCCTGACATCCTGCTGCTTGACGAGCCTTCCAACCACCTCGACCTCGAAGCGACGCTGTGGCTGGAGAACTTCCTCAAGTCCTATCCTGCCACGCTTGTGGTGATCAGCCATGAACGCGACCTCCTCAACAAGGTCGTCGATCACATCCTGCACCTGCAAGGCGGGCAGCTGACGCTTTACCCGGGCGGCTATGACGCATTCGAGAAGCAGCGCGCCGAACGCGCGGCGCAACTGGCAGCGGCCAAGCAGTCGCAGGACGCGCAGCGCATGCGGCTTCAGGACTATGTCGCGCGCAACTCTGCCCGCGCCTCAACCGCTAAGCAGGCGCAGTCGCGCGCCAAGATGCTCGCCAAGATGCAGCCGATCGCGGCGCTGATGGAAGACCCCTCGCTCAGCTTCGACTTTCCCGACCCCGCGGAACTGAAGTCGCCGATGATTACGCTGGAGCACGCGGCGGTCGGCTATGGCACGGCGCCGCCGATCCTCAAGCGGCTGAACTTCCGCATTGAGGCCGATGACCGCATCGCGCTGCTGGGCCGCAACGGCAACGGCAAGACCACGCTGGCGCGCCTGCTCGCCTCGCAGCTTGAGCCTGCCGAGGGCGAGGTCAACGCGCCGGGCAAGCTCAAGGTCGGTTACTTCACGCAGTATCAAGTGGAAGAACTGGCGGGCGAGGACACTCCGCTCGATCTGATGAACCGCGCGATGACGGGGCAGTCCCCCGGCGCGGTGCGGGCGCAGTTGGGGCGGTTCGGCTTTTCAGGTCCGCGCGCGAACCAGCGGGTCGACAAGCTGTCTGGCGGGGAGCGCGCGCGCCTCGCGCTGGCGCTGATCACGCGCGATGCGCCGCACCTCCTCATCCTCGACGAGCCGACCAACCACCTCGATGTCGACGCGCGCGAGGCGCTGATCCAGGCGCTCAACACCTATACGGGCGCGGTGATCCTCATCAGCCACGACCGTCACATGGTCGAACTGACCTCCGACCGGCTGGTGCTGGTCGATGGAGGGACAGCGCGCGAATATGACGGGAGCATGGAGGACTACATCGACTTCATCCTCGGCCGTAACCAGCCCAAGGGGGCAGGCGGCGGCAAGGGGAAGGGTGCGCGCGGAGCGAATGGCGGCGGAGAAATGCGCGCTGCCCAGTCAGACCTCAGCAAGGCCGAAGCCGCCGTCGCGCGCCTCTCTGCGGAAGTGGAAGCGCTCGACCGGGAGATCCTCGCGCAGAGCGGTAAGGCTGGCGGTCAATCGGGCGCGGCGATGCAGGGCCTGCTCACCAAGCGCGCCCGCGCTGCCGACAGCCTCGCGGTGGCGGAGGAGACATGGCTGGCGGCAGGCGCGATGCTCGAGGCGATCGAAGCGGCCTGAAGCGCTGCCTGCCGCAAATTCTTCCTGGCCGGGCCGCTCGCTCCGGCGGCACCGTCCGGCTCGGTGAGCGCTGGCGCCGCGCGGCGGCAGGCCGTTGGCAACATGCGCAATGAAGGGGTGGACCTTGCGCTTCGGCTCTATCCGGTGGGTCTGCAGGGCTTTGTGGAAGGCGAGAACACGTTGCGGCTCTTGACCAATCTCCAACTGCTTGCCGCCGATTTCACCGATGGCATCGTGACAGGCTTCACGCCGCAATATGCGCCGGGGCATCTGTTGCGCTCGATCCGGGCGCACCGCGCAATGTCTTTGTGTCGATCGGTTGGCGGAGCTGAGGATCAGGCCATCAGCGTCGGGCTGGCGGGGATGA
Organism: uncultured Alphaproteobacteria bacterium; assembly: GCA_963765775.1. GTDB lineage: Bacteria > Pseudomonadota > Alphaproteobacteria > Sphingomonadales > Sphingomonadaceae > Erythrobacter. Next base: position 212,378 of record CAVXXQ010000007.1, on the reverse strand, counting down.
TCGCATAGGCGAAGCTGGCGACGGTCAGGATGACCGCGAAGGCAGCAGAAGCGAAGCGGGCGGCTGTTTCGGAAGCGTACATGGACTGGGTTCCTTGAGTCTGAAGCTGCGTCTGATCAGGCGAGCAGGGTCGGGCTGGCGGGGATGATCGCGTAAGCGAAGAAGGCTGCCGAGAGCACGACCGAGAGGGTGGCGGCGAAGAAGCGGTTGCTGGTTTCGGTGACGAACATGTGAGGTCTCCTTTGGGTGTTTCTGGTGTTGTCCGGGACCGTCCCGGGGATGCCAGATACTTTGCATCAGCCGTGCCAAACGCGAAAAATGGCGGATTTCTGGGATTTCGTAGCTTACGGCGCGCCAACGGCTCATTCAGCCAAACGAAAGCTTGGTGAATTTCCCCAAAGATTGGGATCGGCCGAATTGTATTGTGAGAACGGGCTGTAGACCGGGTGCCGTGCCGTGCCGTGCCGTGACGTCAGCCGGGCGGGGCGCCGATCACCGCCAGCGCCTCGGCTTCGCTGATCACTTCGGCATATTTGGCCTGAAGGTCGAACAGGTTCGCTTCGTGCGGGCCCGAGTGCCGATCGGCGCAGGCCTCGCGCACCACCAGCGGAATGAAACCGTATTGCATCGCATCTAGGGCGGAGGCGCGCACGCAGCCGGACGTGGAATAGCCGGCGATCAGCAGCGTATCGATCCGTTGCGTATGAAGTGCCTCGGCGAGGCCCGTACCGAAGAAGGCGGAAGGGTATTGCTTGGTGACGACCCGGTCGCCGGGGTTGGGTGTCAGGCTTTCCGGAAAGGCGCCCAGCGGCGAGCCCTCGATGAAGGCCTTGAGGACGGGAGCCTTGCGGTAGAACACCCCGCCGTCCGAGCCATCCTCGCGGTAGCAGACGTTGGTGAACACTACCGGCACGCCAATCGACCGTGCGGCTTCGGCGAGCCTCTTGTTGCTGGCGAGCGCGGCGGCAGCGTCTGCCATGAACAGCGCTGAACCCTCGGTGAGATAGGCCATCACGACATCGACGATCAGCAGCGCAGGCTGCGTGCCCGGCTGGAGTCGGCCTTCATAAACCCCGGCGTAATTGTCCGCTGCCGAGGGGCCGGCCATCAGATGATCCCCGCCTCGGCCAGCCGCTTCAATTCGCTTGCATCCAGCCCGAGCCGCTCGGCGAACACTTCGGCATTGTCCTGACCCGGAGCTGCAGGCGCGGGGCGGCGGATGGTCGAGGGGGTGCGCGACAGCTTGGGGAAGGCGTTCTGCATCTTGATGCGCCCGCGGTTCTGGGTCTCGACTTCGATGATCGCTTGGCGCGCCTGAAAGTGCGGATCGGCGAGCATGTCGGGCGCTCGGTAGACGCGGCCGGCGGGAATCGAATATTCGATCATCAGCGCATCGACTTCGTCCACCGTCAGTGATCCAGCCCAAGCATTGATCAGCCCATCGAGCTCGTCCTGATGGGTGCCGCGCGCGATGTGGGTGGCGTAGCGCTGGTCGCTCGAAAGCTCCGGGCGGCCCATCGCCTGGCACAGCCGCGCGAAGATCGCATCGCCATTCGCGCCGATCATGTAGCTGCCGTCCTTGCAGGCGTAGACGTTCGACGGCGCGATGCCCTTGAGCACCGAGCCAGAACGTTCCCGGATCACGCCGTTGCGGTCGTACTCGGGCACCAGCCCTTCCATCACCTGCAATACCGCCTCGTAGAGCGCCGAATCGACCACCTGACCCTCGCCGGTGCGGCTGCGGTGATGCAGCGCGGCAAGCACGCCCATCGCGCCGTAGGTTGCGCACAGCGTGTCGCCAATCGAGATGCCCATGCGGCTCGGCGGACGGTCAGGCTCGCCGACGACGTAGCGCCAGCCGCCCATTGCTTCCCCGATCCCGCCGAAGCCCGCGCGGTCCGAATAGGGCCCGTCCTGTCCGTAGCCCGACATCCGGGCGATGATGAGGCTGGGATTCTCTGCGTGCAGTTCCGCAGGCGACATACTCCAGCGCTCCAGCGTGCCGGGCTTGAAGTTCTCGATCAGCACGTCGGTCTCGGCAATCAGGCGGCGGGCAAGCGCCTGACCCTCGGGTAGGCGCAAGTTGCAAGTGACCGAGCGCTTGTTGCGGGCGATCACTTCCCACTGCACCTTCTCGTCGCCCTGGCCCCAATTGCGCATCGGATCGCCTGCGCCCGGCGGCTCGATCTTGACCACGTCGGCGCCCATGTCGCCGAGCAACTGGCCGCAGAACGGGCCGGCGAGGAGCTGGCCCATCTCGACGACCTTGATCCCCTCAAGCGCGCTCATTCGGCAGCCTCCCTGAGGCCGGGATGCGCATTCCAGACGGGCTGGACGGGGGCGGGAAGGCCGGTCTCGGCCTCGCAATTGGCGCGCAGCGCGTCGATGCCCGGCCCGTAGTCGAACAGCGGAAGCTCGCCGCGCGATGCGGTCATTTCTGCGCGCAAGGCTTCGGTTGCGGCGGAGTCCACCACACCAGCAGCGTCAGCCACCACGCCGTAATCGCGCGCACCTTCAGGGGTCACCAGCCCCTGCCGAATTTCGAGGCCCACCAGCTCAGGATCACGTGCCAGCGGGTCGCCCCAGCCGCCGCCGCCCCAAGTGATGAAGTGGAGGAGGTCGCCCGCCTTCACGCTGACGCTCTCGACCTTGTTGCCGACGATCTGCTGCGAGCCATCGGCCCGCTCCAATACCTTCTTGGCCCGCGCCCCGGGAAGCCCGCCGTTGACGCCCCACGGCGGCACGAACCAGCGGTCATCGTGGATCGCGATCTCGCCGTCCGCAAGGAAGCGGTAGGTCATGTGGATTCCGTTGCCGCCGCGATGGAGGCCCGCGCCGCCGCTGTCGGGCGCGGTGGAATAACGCTCGATCCGCAGCGGGAAGTAGCGTTCGAGGAACTCGTTGGGGACATTGGTGAAGCCCGGCCACAGTGAGTGCCCGTCCGGCCCGTCGCCGAGCGGACGGCCCGGAATGCCGCCGAAACCGATCTGGAACAGCTGGAACCAGTCGCGCGTCCCGTCCTCGCGGCTGTCCCAGCCCGAGTAGAACAGGTGCGGCGAGGAGGAGAACCCTGCGGCGTTCAGGAACTCCGGCGTCTTCTGGCCGAGCAGCCCGCCCAAAATGTCGAAGATGCGGCCCAAGGCGTGCGTCCGGCCCGAGAGCGCGGCGGGGAAGTGCGGCTTTAGCAGCGAGCCTTCCGGGATGCGCACCTCGATCAGGTCGTAGAACCCGTCGTTGAACAGGATCTGCGGATCGAAGACCATGATCATGTAGATGCCGAAGAACATCTTGAACATGTTCTCGTTGAGGAAGAAGTTGATCGAGGCGGCGGATTGCGGATCGGTGCCCTCGAAGTCGAGGATGACGCGGTCGCCGTCGCGCCACATGGTGCAGCGGATCTTGTAGGGGCCGTAGCCCTTGCCATCGTCGCAGATGTAATCTTCGAAGCTGACCGGCTCCTCGGCCACCGCCATCGTCAGCAAAGCCTTCATGGCGCGGTGGTTGCGGGCGAGCAGTTCCTGCGTGGCCGAGACGTAGATGTCATCGCCGAAGCGGTCGGCCATCTCCACCACCCGCCGCGCGGCGACGCGGCAGGAGGCGATGAGCGCGTTGAGGTCGGCCTGGCACCAATCGGGCTTGCGGGTCTGGTGCATCACCAGCTTCATCAGGTCTTCGTTGTATTCGCCCTTCTTCCAGATCTTCACGGGCGGGATGCGCACGCCTTCTTCGAAGATCGAGGACGCGCCGATCGGCATGGACCCCGGTACGGAGCCGCCGATGTCGCTCTGGTGGCCGAACATCGCGGTGTAGGCGAGCAGCCGCCCATCCTTGAACACCGGCAGCATCACCAGCCAGTCGTTCGAGTGGCTGACCGCGCCGCCGCAGGAATAGGGATCGGACAGGAAAATCATGTCCCCGTCCTCGATGGTGCCGTCAAACTGCTTGAGGAAGCCGTCGATGAAGCTGCCGAACTGGCCGACGATCATCTTGCCCGCGGGGTCGGAAATCAGCGGGAAGGCGTCGCCCTGTTCGCGGATGCCGGGCGACATGGCAGTGCGCACGAGGGTCGCGTCCATCTCGATGCGCGCGTTACGCAGCGCGTTCTCGATGATGTCGAGCGTGACGGGGTCGATTGTGACCTTGTTGAAGGGGACGGTGTTGGGTTCGATGATGCGAGCCGGCATGGTCTTAGCCCTTCGCCTTGAGAGTGATGAGGATGTTGCCCACCGCGTCCACGGCGGCGCGGCAATCGTGTTCGACCAGCGTGGTCGAATCCATCTCGGTGATGATCGCCGGGCCTTCGATCACGTCGCCCTGACGCAGACGAGCGCGGTCGTAGATCACCGCGGGCCGCTCCTCGCCGTCGATCCAAACCACGTGGTCGCGGATCTTGGCGGCGGACGGATCGCCGTCGCCCTTGGGCAGCTCGGTGGCGGGCAGGGCGGGGGCCTGCCCCTGAGCAACCGCACGCAGGTTCACGATCTCGTGCGGGGTGTCCATGTTGAAGGTGAACAGCCTCAAGTGCTCCTCGTCGAAGCGGGCGAGGATGCCTTCGATCCCGTCCGCCTGCAGAATGTCCTGCGTGATCGTCAGCGGCACTTCGAAGGCTTGGCCTGCATAGCGCACGTCGATCTCGAACAGCGAGGTGATCTGGTCCTTCGGAATACCATCGGCCAGCAATTCGCTGCGGGTCTGTTCGGCCATCTCGTCGAGCACCGAGACGAGGTCGGCAATACTCGTGTCGCGCGCAAGGCGCGAGAAACTGCGCGCGGTCTCGGTCCGCATCCGGGTGGTGGCATCGCCCAGAGCGCAGAGCACGCCGGGCGAGACGGGCGAGATCGCGGGCCAAGAACCCATCAGGCGGGCGACCGCGTTCACATGGAGCGGCCCCGCGCCGCCAAAGCCCATCAGCGCGAATTCGCGCGGGTCGTAGCCCTGCTGGACGCTGATCATCCGCAGCGCGCCGAACATATTCTCGTTGACGATGTCGATGATCCCGCGCGCGGCTTCCATTAGCGTCACGCCCAGCGCATCGGCGATGGTCTGCACCGCCACCTTCGCGCCCTCTCGATCAAGCTTGAAGCTGCCGCCGAGGAGATCCTCGGGCAAATAGCCGAGCACCACGTTGGCGTCAGTCACCGTCGGCAGCGTTCCGCCCTTGTTATAGGCCACCGGCCCCGGCACCGCGCCCGCGCTCTCCGGCCCGACCCGCAGCGCGCCGGTGAGCTGCGGCACGTGGGCGATCGACCCGCCGCCCGCGCCGACCGTCTTCACATCCAACGCCGAGGCACGGACCGACAGGTGCCCGACTTCAGTGGTGCGCTGACGACGCGGCTCAAGGCCCTGGATCAACGCCACATCGGTGGAGGTGCCGCCGACGTCGAGCGTCAGGATATTCTCGAAGCCCGCATTCTTCGCCACCCACAGCGCGCCCGTCACCCCGCCGGCAGGGCCTGACATGAGGATGTTCACCGGGTGCTCCTCGGCCTTCTGGCTGCTCATCAGCCCGCCGTCGGATCGCAGCAACGAGAGGCGGCCGGCGAAGCCCTCATCAGCCAGCTTTGTGCGAAGGTTCGAGATATATTTGCTCACCACCGGACGCACCGCAGCATTGGCGACAGTCGAGAGTGTGCGCTCATATTCCTGCATCTCGGGCAGGACTTCGTGGCTCAGCGAGACGGGAATGCCGGGCAACTCCTCGGCGGCGATTGCGCCAATGCGGGCCTCGTGCGCGCCGTTCAGATAGGCGTTCATCAGGCTGACGGTGAGCGCTTCGATCCCGTCACCCTTGAGCTTGCGAAGCGCCACGCGCACAGCGTGCTCGTCGAGCGGGGCAACCTCGCGGCCTTGGGCATCCATGCGGCCTGGCACTTCGACCGTGTGTTCCAATCGCGCGAGCGGCTGCGGCTTGGGCCACACGATCCACGCGGCAAGACCGCCGGGGACAAAGCTGCGCGCGATCTGCATGATGTCGCGGTAGCCTTGCGTGGTGACGAGGCCGACGCGCGCTCCCTTGCCTTCGAGCACGGCGTTGGTCGCCACGGTCGTTCCGTGGAGGAAATAGGCGATGTCGGCGGCGGTGATCCCGGCCTGCTGCGTGATCGCCTTCACCCCGGTCAGGATGCCCTCGGAGCTGTCATGCGGGGTCGACGGCGTTTTGTGCCGCCAGAACGCGCCGCTCGCCTCGTCGAACAGCAGGAGATCGGTGAAAGTCCCGCCCACATCGACACCCAGCCTGTAAGTCATGCCCTGTCCTTCTTATGCCGCGCGGGCGACTGCCGAGGGCAGTTCGCGCCCCAACAGTTCCGCAAACCACTTGTTCGCCGCAATCGCGGCCTTGAGATCAATGCCCGTTGCCACCCCTGAACGGTCCATCATGTAGACGAGATCCTCGGTGGCAATGTTGCCGGTTGCGCGCGGCGCGAAGGGGCAGCCGCCGAGGCCGCCCAATGAGGCGTCGAAGATGCGCACGCCCGCCTTGTAAGCCTCCCAGGCATTGGCGATGCCGGTGCCGCGAGTGTTGTGGAAATGGGCGCGCATCGGGATTGTGCCGCCGAGCACCTCGCCGAGCTTGCCGAACAGTTCGCCAGCTTCCCACGGCGTGCCGACCCCGATGGTGTCGGCGAGCGCGATCTCCTCGGGGTTCTCGATGGCGAGTTCCTCCGCGATGGCGATAACGGTGCCGTGCTTCACCTCGCCTTCGAACGGGCAACCGAAGGCCGCGCTGATCGTGACCTGCGCGCGCAATCCCTCGGCGCGGGCGAAGCGCAGCATGTCGCGCGTTTCGGCGAGGCCTTGGGCGATGGCCTGGCCCTGGTTCTTCTGGCCAAAGGTGTCGCTGGCGACGATGACGCAGCCGACCTGATCGACGCCGCGCGCGCCGCCTTCGCGGGCGGCGAGCGCGCGCATCACCCCGCGCTTGTTGAGGACGAGGCCGATATAGGTGCAGTCCTTGCGGTCCGGCAACCCGGCGATCACGGCCTCGGCATCGGCCATCTGCGGCACGCGGACGGGGTGGACGAAGCTCGCGACCTCGAGCCGCCTTGCGCCGTAGCAGATCATCCGTTCGATCAGCGCGAGCTTCACCTCGGTCGAGATGATGTCGGACTCGTTCTGCAAGCCGTCGCGCGGGCCAACCTCGACCAGTTCGATCTGTCCGCCTGACATCGGGAGTCGCCTGTTGCTACTGCGGGAGTTTCCGCCCTCTGATTAGCCGCTTTGTATACAATTGCAATCATGCTTCGGCGCCGTGGAAGCGTCTCTTGGGCGTTATACAGCGCTGTCGGTCTGGTCATTGGCCGCCGGGCCGACCGCGCGCGCGAAGGTGTGGAAAGCGCGCCGCAGGTGGCTGCCCATCACCGCGCGTGCCCAGTCGGGATCACGCGCGGCAAAGGCGGCGGTCAGCTCGTCATGGTCGCGCGCCGATTGCCGGAGGTCATCCTGCGAATAGGTTCGCGCGGTTCGCAACACGACGGGCGCCTCGATCAGCTTGGCGAGGAGTTGGCCAAGCCGCGGCGAATCCGCCGCCTCGATGATTACCTCGTGGAAGGCGCGGTTGGCATCGAGGAAACGGGTCACGTCCGGCGGGGTCTGTTCGATCGCTGCCTTGAGATCGCGGTTGAGCGCCTCCAGCGCGGCGATCTGAACTCGGGAAAGCCGCTTCGCCGCACGCTCTGCGGCGTGGCATTCCAGCATTTGGCGCAGAGTGAACATCTCCTCGATATCGTCCCGGCTCCAGTCGGCAACAAACAGCCGCTTGGTGTCCGATCGCACCAGCAGCAGCTCGTCCTCCAATCTGCGCACCGCGTCGCGCACCGGCGTGCGGCTGACCCCGGTGATCTGCGAGAGCTGGTCTTCGGTGAGCTGCTCTCCCGCCTTCACCGCGCCGCTCAGAAGATATGCGCGGATCTTAGCATAGGCCTGTTCTGACGCGCGGCTCATAGGGGGAGGGTTCCTGACCGGAAAAGTAAAGCGCGCGCGTTCATGTCGTTCCTATGTGCGTCGAGGACCCGTGCGCGGCAAGCCTGTGCGGCGGCAAAAACACACTGTTGGCCTCACACGCGCTCGGTTGGAGAGTTTCACTTGACGGGGGCGATTTGTATACAATAACCACAAGGTCACAGGCAACAGGGGAGTGCCCGTGAACCGCAAAACGCTGAATTCGCCGATGGCGATCCCAAACGTCGGCGGCGCTCTGTGCGCCCGCGCGTTGCTGATCCCTTGCGCCCCGAACCTATCCATCCTCTTGAGGAGAGCCGTCCCATGAATGTCCGTCTGCTTCTTGCCTCCGGCGCGGCGCTCGGTGCCATCGCCTTCGCTGCTCCTGTTGCCGCCCAGTCGGCTCCCGAAACCGATCAGGCCGCCGAAACCGAGGGCGAGATCATGGTCACCGCCCGCCGCCAGTCGGAAACGCTCGCGGACGTGCCTGCCTCCGTCACGGTCTTCACCGCCGAGACGCTCGCCAAAACCGGGGTGCAGCGCGCTGACGAGTTCGTCCAACTCACTTCAGGTGTGACGATCGTCACCGGCACCGCCGAAGCGGGCGACACGCAGATCAACATCCGCGGGATCAACGGTGCGCGTGATGCGGAAAGCTCGGTCGCGCTCGTCGTCGACGGGATCCTCAAGACGAACACTGCGCAGCTGAACCAGAACCAGGGCACGCTGCGGCAGGTCGAAATCCTGAAAGGCCCGCAAGGCGCGCTCTACGGCCGCAACGCGGCCGCCGGCGCGATCGTGATCCAGACGCTGAAGCCCGGCGACCGGCTTGAGGCAGGCGTGCTGGTGCGCGGCGCGCAGGACAACACCTACCAAGCAAACGGCTATGTCGCGACCCCGATCGGGGATTCGGCTGGCCTGGTGCTGTCCGGCAATTACTCGACCTCCGACGGCTTCTTCCGCAACCGCTTCCTCGGCAATTCCAAGACGGTGGACGATCAGGAGGTATGGGGCGTGGACGGGCGATTCGTCGCGCAGGTCGGCCCGGACACCGAGCTTGACGTGAAGGCCCGCTATGCCGAGCTCACGGGCGCATCGATCAACTTCAACGCCAGCTTCCACTTGCCCAACTTCGCAGCCGTGAACCCGGCCTTCTTCGAGGACGTCAACAGGCACCCCTTCGACTTCTATTCGAACATCCGGCCGACCAACGACCAGACCACCTTCGAAGCCTCGGCCAAGATCGAGCATCAGTTCGAGGGTGCGACGATGACCGCGTGGCTGCTGTATAGCGACGTTGACCAGTCGCTGACCGCCGACGGCACTTCGGCGGACTTTGCGCGCTTCACCTTCCCGGGCGCGACGCCTGCGTCTGTCGCTGCCGCCAATGCCTGCGCTGCATCGACCACCGCGCTGAACGGCTACCCGCTCAACCAGCCGACCTTCATCGGCGCCAGTCCGATCCCGTTCATCTTCAACCCGGCGAGCGGATCGACCTTCGGCGCTTACAGCCCGACCACTTGCGATGGCACGCAGTACCAGGTCCGCAAGCAGGACGACATCAGCGGCGAAATCCGGTTCTCGTCGAATGACGGCGGGCCAGTCAACTGGCAGGTCGGCGGCTATTACCTGCACATCAATCGCGAGGTCGGCGTCAGCCTCGGCGCGGATCTGGGGAGCGGGGTGATCCGCCAGCTCTACAATGCGCCGAGCTCATCGAACCCCACCACCCAGCTTTACAACGATGCGTTCAAGACCGATGTCTACGCCGTGTTCGCTGCGTTTGACACCGACCTGACCGACGGGCTCAACCTCAGTCTTGCCGGTCGCTACGACATCGAGAACCGGAGGGTGGCGAGCCTCGTTCCGGCGGTGCGCGACCCCATCACCGGCGGGCCGATCAATCCCGGCCAGGCGATCGCCGGCGGAAATGTCCAGCCGATCGGGCCGCAGTCCGAAAGCTTCCGGCAGTTCCAGCCCAAGGTCTCGCTGCGCTACGAGCTGACGCCTGACGTCAATCTCTACGGCAACTGGGGCATCGGCTTCAAATCCGGCGGCTTCAACAACCAGGGCTCGGCGGCGATCGTCAACTCGGCCTTCAACCAGTTCATCGGCACCAATGTCCAGATCGACGACCAGTACCGCAAGGAAGTCTCCAGTGCCTTCGAGGCGGGCTTGAAGGGCACGCTGTTCGATGGCGCGGTCAATTTCGACCTTGCCGGTTACTACACGACCGTCGACGACATGCAGTTCTTTGAATTCTTCGTCGGTGCCTTCGGCCTGCTGCGCGTGGTTTCGAATATCGACGAGGTCCAGCTCTACGGTGCCGAGCTCAACGTGAACGCCGAAATCATGCGCGGTTGGACGGTTTTCGCTTCCGGCAACGTCACCGAGAGCGAGATCAAGGCAAATGCCTCGCGGCCCGTCACCATTGGCAACAAGTCGCCCTATACCGCCGATTACACGATTAACCTCGGCACGCAGCTTGACCTGCCAGTTACTGATGGCGTCGATTTCGTCACCCGCGCCGATTACCGCATCACCGGCCCGACGTGGTTCCACACGCTTCAGGACGACACCAACCCGACGCTGTTCAGCGGCCTGCTGCCCGGCTCGGCGCTGGCGCTTCCGGCTTTCGTGGGCGATGCCGATTACTCGGTGGCGCAGCGCGATGCCTTCGGGGTGCTCGACCTGCGCGTCGGGATCGAGGGCGACCAGTGGTCGCTGACCGCCTATGCCGAGAACCTCCTGAACGAAAAGTACCTCAACGAGGTGATCACCGCAGTCGAGTTCGGCGGGTCATTCATCTCGCCCGGTGGCCGCCAGCGGTTTGGCGTGGAGCTGGGTTACAAGTTCTAGTTCCCGGGAATTACGGGGACTGGAGGAAGCGCGCGGGGAAATGCGACCCTCCCCGCGCGCTTTTCCTTTTTGAGCTTACGGCGTGGGCGTTGCCGCAGGAGCAGAAGGCGCGCTCCACCATGACAGGGTCTGGTTGTCGTGCGCCGATGTCCACACGCCCTTGGGTGTCCAGCGCAAAGCGCCGCTGCCGACCGACGGCCCCATGCGGGCGCGGATCTTGAGGCTGGCGGGATCGATCACCACCATCGTCTGTACGTCTGTGGTGCGCAACCACACCGCACCGTCGCCTGTGTCGATATCGCCCCACTTGAGGTTGTCGCCGACCTTGGTGCGACCCGCGATTTTGAGGCTCACCGGATCGATCTTGGCGACCGTGCCGTCGCCCTGTTCCTGTACCCATACCGCGCCTTCGCCCGCCGCGAGGAAGCCGGGCGTGTCGCCAAGCGCAGACTTGCCGGTCACCGCGTTGGTGGCAGGATCGATCCGCTGGAGCAGCTGCCCCTCACTCGACACCGCCCACACGGCATCGAAGCCATAGGCGAGGTACCATGTCTCGGGCACGACGCTGATGGTGGCGATGATTTTGTTGGTGGCAGGGTCGATGCGCGCGACCTTGCCGGCCGCATCGCTTGGCACCCAGACCGATCCGGCACCGGCAATCACGTTGGTTTCGCCCTTTGGATTGGCGAGGCCGGTGGCAATCTTCGCCTCGACCTTGGCTGTGGCGAGGTTGATGCGCCACACTTCGCCGCCCTTGCAATTGGCGACCCACAGCGATCCGGTGGCGATCGCCATCGTGCCGCAAGGGCGGGGGACTTCGGCTTTGGCCATGAGTCCTGCCGGCGACCATTGTTCGACCCGCCCATCATTGGTGACCCACGCGGTTTCGCCGTCGATGGCGATGAAATCGGCAAAGCCCGGCACCTTCATTGCGTTCTCTGTGAGGTTCGGCACGGGGCCGACCGCGTCGTCGGGCGGGGGGCCCTGATCGGCGGAGCACGAGGCGCCGCCGAGTGCTGCCGCAAGGGCGATAACAAGCGGGCGGGCGGGCGGTTTGCGCTTCATGGGTGTTAGCCTCCATCCGAGGGGCACGGAGGCATCCGCGCACCCTCGCACGGAGCCAAATGCCCAGCTGTCGGGCACAATCTTGCCTATATTACCTATGCAATCAATCGTAATAATTCAGGTGGACAAATGCGGCCAAGCGTCGGATGTTCGCAAGCGCAACATAGGGGACGAATCATGCTGACCAGCTTGCGCCGCTTCTGGGCTTTTGCCCTCCTTTCCCTGGCCGCGCTGCTGGTGACCGCTTGTTCGGGCGGCGAGGACGAAGCCGCCGCTCCCCGCACCGAATTCAATGTCGGCTGGTCGATCTATGCCGGGTGGATGCCGTGGCCCTATGCCGAGCAGGCCGGGATCGTGAAGAAGTGGGGCGACAAGTACGGCATCACGATCAAGTTCGTGCAGGTCAACGACTACATCGAGAGCGTGAACCAGTACACCGCGGGCAAGCTGGACGGGGTGACGGTCGCCAACATGGACGCGCTGACGATCCCGGCGGCGGGCGGCAAGGACACCTCGGCGATCATCCTCGGCGATTATTCCAACGGCAATGACGCGGTGCTGCTTAAGGGCGCTGATAGCGTTGCGGGCATCAAGGGGCGGCAGGTCTATCTCGCCGAGCTTTCGGTCTCGCACTACCTGCTCGCCCGCGCGCTGGAAAAGAACGCGCTGAAGCTCACTGACGTGAAGACGGTAAACACCTCGGACGCCGACATCGCCGCCGCCTTCGGCGCGCCGGCAGTGACCGCTGCGGTGGCGTGGAACCCGCAGGTGACGACCATGAAGGGTGTGGCGGGCGCGAAGGCGGTGTTCACCTCGGCCGACATTCCGGGCGAGATCCTCGATCTGATGGTGGTCGATACCAAGGTGCTGAAAGCCAACCCCAATCTTGGCAAGGCGCTGGCGGGCATCTGGTATGAAACCATGACGCTGATGGCCAGGCAGGATGCCGAAGGCGCAGCGGCGCGCGCGGCGATGGCGAAGTTGTCAGGTACCGATGGGGCAGCCTTCGAAGGGCAGCTGGCGACCACGTTCCTCTACGCCGACCCCAAGGCGGCGGTTGCCGCGATGGCCTCGCCCAACCTCGTCACCACCATGACCCGCGTGCGCGATTTCAGCTTTGCGCAAGGGTTGTTCGGGCAGGGCGCACGTTCGGCCGATGCGGTGGGCATGGAGTTTCCGGGCGGCAAGACATTGGGCGACAAGGCGGCGATCACCTTGCGCTTCGATCCGACCTACATGCAGCTCGCCGCCGACGGGAAGCTCTGATCCGATGCGCTGGGTGACCGCGACACCCTCGCGGCGAGGCGCGCTGCTGTTGGGCGCAGCGCCGCTACTGGTGCTGGCCATCGGCTATGTGGTCGCCTCTGCCGCGCGTCATGCGGACAACCCCGCCGACAAGATCCTGCCGCTCCCCGGTGCGATGGCAACGGCGATGGCGGGCTTGTTGTTTCAGGCCGATCCGCTCTCGGGCCAATACCTGTTCTGGGCCGACACGCTGGCGAGCCTGATGCGGCTGGGCATGGGGCTGGGCATCGCGACGCTTTCGGCCCTGCTGGTCGGGCTGGTGCTGGGCGCCTTGCCGCCGGTGAGGGCGACGCTCGGCCCGCTTGTCACGGCGATCGCGGTGATCCCGCCGGTCGCGCTCCTCCCCGTCGTGTTCATCGTCTTCGGCCTTGGCGAGACCGCGAAAGTGGCGCTGATCGTGATCGGCATCACGCCTTTCATGATCCGCGACATCGCCGGGCATATCGCTGCCCTGCCGCGCGAACAGGTGGTGAAGGCGCTCACCCTTGGCGCCAATTCATGGGGCGTGGTGATTCGCGTCGCGCTGCCGCAGGCGCTGCCCCGGCTGGTCGAGGGCCTGCGCCTCTCGCTCGGCCCGGCATGGGTGTTCCTGATCTCGGCAGAGGCGATCGCGGCGGACGTGGGCCTTGGCTACCGCATCTTCCTCGTGCGCCGCTACCTCGCGATGGACGTGATCCTGCCCTACGTCGCATGGATCGCGCTGCTTGCTGTGGCGATGGACTTTATCCTGTCACGCGGTAGCCGGAGGCTGTTCGGCTGGGCCCATCTGGGCGCGCGCTGATGGCCTTGCTGAGCCTCTCCAACCTCTGGGTCGAATATGGCGACAAGGTCGTGCTCGAGCGCATCTCGCTCGACATCGAGGAGGGCGCCTTCGTCTCGATCATCGGGCCTTCCGGGGCGGGCAAGAGCAGCCTGCTGCGGGTGATCCTCGGGCAGGAGAAGCCCACGCGGGGGCGTATCACCCTCGATGGCGCACCCCTGCCGCCCGAGTGCGGGCCGGAACGCGGGGTGGTATTCCAGCGCTACTCGGTATTCCCGCATCTGACGGTGCTGGGGAACACGCTGCTCGGCCTTGAATTCGCTCAAGCGCCCTTTGCTGCCCGCCTGTTCGGCAGCGCCCGCCGCGCGGCGATAAGCGAGGCCGAGGCGATGCTCGAACAGGTGGGCCTCGCCGACGCCAAGCACCTTTACCCCGCGCAGATGTCGGGCGGGATGCAGCAGCGGCTCGCCATCGCCCAGGCGCTGATCAAGCGGCCGCGCATCCTGCTGCTCGACGAGCCGTTCGGCGCGCTCGATCCGGGCATCCGCAGCGACATGCATACACTCATCACCCGGCTGTGGCGCGAGCACGGGCTGACCGTGATCATGGTCACCCACGACATCAAGGAGGCCTTCGGGCTCGGCACGCGGGTGCTCACCCTCGACAAGCGCCGCCATGATCCGCACGCTCCGCACCGCTACGGCGCAGGCGTGGTCTATGACCTCGCGCTGACCCGCAAGCAGGCCGCCGAAGCTGCCCCCGCCGAGCTTGGTATTACGATTGACACCAAAGTTAATACCTGAAAAGGTCCAGCCATGAGCCCCCCCGAACCCTCCCGCCTCGCGCGCCTCTCGATGAGCTTGCCGGCAGAACTGTTCCGCCAGCTCGACATGATGGTCGAGGAGCGCGGCCTGCCCTCGCGCTCGCAACTGATCGCCGAGCTGATCCGCCATGCGCTCGCCGAGCATGAGGCGCTGACCCGGCCCGAGGACATGCTCGCAGGCACCATTACCATCGTCTACGCGGGCGGCGGCGGGCGCGTGCGCCAGCAGCTGGCCGAGACCCAGACCGCCTACCTGAAGGAGGTGATCTCCTCGCAGCACGTCTTCCTCGAAGAGGACCAGTCATTGGAGGTGCTGCTGGTGCAGGGCCCGGCGGTGCGCCTCAAGCAGCTGTGCGACGCGCTGCGGGCCATCAGGGGCGTCCAGCAATTGCAGCTCGTCACCACCACCGCGCTGCTGCCGCCGCTTTACGAGCAAGACCTGCCCGAGACGCGCAAGGAGGCTGCGGAATGAGCGGCACCGCTGACCCCAAAGCCGCCCGCGACCATGCTCGCGCGCAAGGCGGCACCAGGGTCGAGACCATGCCGGTGCTCCCCCCGGTGGCGGACGATCTTCCCGCAGGGATCGGGGCCGAGGACTTGCTCTGGGAAGAGACCATCGCGCCCGGCGGCTACGCTTCGCGGCGGCTGGCGCGCGGCACGCGGCTGCGGCTGATCGACAAGGCGAGCGATGCCTGCGCGTCGCTGAACATTTTCAACGCCGAGATGCCGACCGAACGCCTTAATGTCGCGGACACGGTCAAGGTCCAGTGGAACGCCTATCTCGGCGCCGGCAAGCTGCTGCTTAGTGACATGGGCCGGGTGATGGTGAGCATCCTCGAAGACGGCGCGGGCACGCATGACACCTTCTGCGGTGTATCAAATGCCGCCGCTAACACGCTGAAATACGCAGATGGTCGTAATTCGGGCGTTTACCCCAACGGGCGCGACCGGCTGATTCTCGGGGCGGCGAAACACGGCCTGACCCGCCGCGACGTCCACCCCTGCGTCACCTTGTTCAAGGGCACCAAGATCGAAGTGGACGGCGCCATCACACCGATCGTCGGCCCCTTCGAAGCCGGGCGCGAAGTGCTGCTGCGCTGCGAGATGGACTTGATCCTGGTCATCGCCAACTGCCCCCATATCCTCGACCCGCGCGCCGAGTGGCACAGCACCCCGCTGCGCCTGACCGCATGGCGCGGCCCGATCACGCCCGCCACTGACCCGGTGCGCATCGCCGCGCCCGAAGCAACCCGCGCCTACCTCAACACCGAAGACTATTACCGCCGATAACCCTCTGGTCCCGAAAGCATAACATGACCGCAGACCCGGCCCTTTCCGGCCTCACCGGCTCCATCATCCACGACGAGATCGTGCCCGCACGTGCGCCGTGGTTGCACAATGTGAGCAAGGGCGAGGTGCTGCGCATCGTCGATGTCGAAGGCAATCAGGCGGTCGACTTCCTGATCTATTCCGCTGCCGACGATGCCGAGCGTTACTCCGCGCAGGACACCGTCGCGGCGCAGGGCAACCTGTTCCTGCGCACCGGGACCATGCTTCTCTCCAACGAGGGCAATCCGTTGATGACCATCGTCGACAGCGCCGTGGAATATCACGACACCATCGGCGGAGCGTGTTCGTGCGAAAGCAACACGTTGCGCTATGGTCATCACACCAGATCGCAGCATGCTTGCGTCGACAACTTCCTCGAAGCGAACCTTACGCAGGGGCGCGGCAAGCGCGACATCGTCTCCAACATCAATTTCTTCATGAACGTGCCGGTCGAGGATGATGGGACGCTGGGCATCGTCGACGGCATCTCCGCGCCCGGCCTCACGGTCGACCTGCGCGCCGAGATGGACGTGATCGTGGTCGTCTCCAACTGCCCGCAGATCAACAACCCCTGCAACGGCTTCAACCCGACGCCGGTGCGGATGATCGTTGCGGCGTGACGTTCGACACCGTCCTCATTGCCAACCGGGGCGCGATTGCGACGCGGATCATCCGCACGTGCAAGCGCATGGGTTTGCGGTCGGTGGCGGTCTATTCCGAAGCGGATGCAGGCTCGCTCCATGTCAGCGCGGCGGACGCGGCGGTGTGCATCGGGGCGGGGCCAGCTGCGCAGAGCTACCTCAATGTCGAGGCCATTCTGGCGGCGGCCAAGGCGACAGGTGCAGGCGCGATCCATCCGGGTTACGGCTTCCTCGCGGAGAATGCCGACTTTGCCGAGGCTTGCGCGGCGGCGGGCATCGCCTTCATCGGGCCGACACCGGACAATATCCGCACCTTTGGCCTAAAGCATTCCGCCCGCGCGCTGGCAGAGGCGCACGGGCTCCCGCTCGCGCCCGGCACGGGGCTGCTGACCGGCGAGGACGAGGCCGCCGAGGCTGCCGC
Organism: uncultured Alphaproteobacteria bacterium; assembly: GCA_963765775.1. Lineage (GTDB taxonomy): Bacteria > Pseudomonadota > Alphaproteobacteria > Sphingomonadales > Sphingomonadaceae > Erythrobacter. The sequence goes on along the minus strand of CAVXXQ010000007.1, from coordinate 195,237 downwards.
CCGGATCGGCTATCCGGTGATCCTCAAGGCGACCGCCGGCGGCGGCGGCATCGGGATGCGCATCTGCGAACACGAAGCCGCCGTGCGCGAGGGTCTCGCCGCCGTGGTGCGGCAGGGCGAGGCGAGCTTCGGCGATGCGGGGGTGTTCCTCGAACGCTATGTGCCGCGCGCCCGCCATATCGAAGTGCAGATTTTTGGCGATGGGCAGGGCCAGGTGATGGCGCTAGGCGAGCGCGACTGTTCGCTTCAAAGGCGCAACCAGAAGGTGGTCGAGGAAGCGCCTGCGCCGTGCCTTTCCGAACCCAAGCGCGCCGAGCTGATCGCGGCAGCCGTGCGGCTGGGCGAGGCGGCGGGCTATCTCTCGGCAGGGACTGTCGAGTTCCTTTACGATGCGGTGCGCGAGGACTTCTTCTTCCTCGAAATGAACACGCGGCTTCAGGTCGAACACGGCGTCACCGAGGAGGTGATGGGCATCGACCTCGTCGAATGGATGATCTGCGGCGCTGCGGGCGATTTCGCGATGCTGGACGCGCCTGCGCCGACCGCGAAGGGCCACTCCGTGCAGGTGCGGCTGTATGCCGAAGACCCGGCGATGGATTATCGTCCGACTACCGGCACACTGGTCAACGTCGCCTTCCCCGACAAGATCCGTGCCGAGACATGGGTGATGGCCGGGAGCGAGGTCAGCGCCTTCTACGATCCGATGCTGGCGAAGCTGATCACGCGGGGCGATACCCGCGAGGCTGCGATTGCCGCGATGCAGGCGGCGGTGTATTACAGCCGCGTGGACGGGATCGAGACCAACCTGCGCTGGCTGCGCGAGGTGGTGCGGCACAAAGGGTTTGTCAGTGGCGAGGTATCCACGCGGCTGCTCGACAGCGTCGCCTATGCGCGGCGCGCGGTGCGGGTGATTGCGGGCGGCACCGCCACCTCGGTACAGGACTGGCCCGGGCGGCTCGGGCTATGGGATGTGGGGGTTCCGCCGTCCGGCCCGATGGACGACCGCAGCTTCAGGCTGGGAAACCTCATTCTGGGCAATCCGGAGGGGACCGCGGGGTTAGAGATTACCGCCAGCGGCCCGACCTTGCTGTTCGAGGCGCCTGCGCGCGTGTGCCTCACCGGCGCGGATTTCGCAGCGACGCTTGATGGCGTGCCGGTCGCGCTGGGGGAGCCGCTCGCCATCGCTGCCGGGCAGACGCTGGCGATGGGCCGGGCGAGCGGCGGGGGTATGCGCGGCTATATTCTCATCGCAGGCGGGCTCGACGTGGTGCCCTATCTCGGCAGCGCGGCAACCTTTGCGCTCGGCCAGTTCGGCGGTCATGCCGCGCGCGCGCTGGTGGCCGGCGATGTGCTGCATCTGGGCGATGCGCCTGTCGGTGAGGGGATCGCGGCCGCGCTTCCGCCGCTCGCGCCTGAATGGGACGTGCGGGTGCTTTATGGTCCCCACGGTGCTCCCGATTTCTTCACGGATGGCGATATCGCAGCCTTCCTCGCCGCCGAGTGGCAGGTGCATTACAACTCCAACCGCACCGGGGTGCGGCTGGTCGGCCCCAAGCCCGAATGGGCGCGTCGCGATGGGGGCGAGGCGGGGCTGCACCCGTCGAACATCCACGACAATCCCTATGCGATCGGCGCGGTCGACTTCACCGGGGACATGCCGATTATTCTGGGGCCGGACGGGCCATCGCTGGGCGGGTTCGTGTGCCCCTTCACCGTGATTGCGGCGGACCGCTGGAAGATCGGCCAGCTGGCGCCGGGCGACAAAGCGCGCTTCGTGGCCGTGACCATCGATGATGCCATGACGGCAAACGCCGCGCCGCTCGCCGCGCCGCCCGGCCCGACCCCCGTCCGCGCCATCGCCGAGCTCTCTCCGATCCTTGCTGCGATCCCGGCGACCGGCGTCCGCCCGCGCACCACCTACCGCCAGCAGGGCGACCGCAACATCCTCGTCGAGTACGGCGAAATCGTCCTCGACATCGAGCTGCGCATCCGCGTCCACGCGCTGATGCAGGCGCTCGAACGGGCGGCGATCCCCGGTGTGATCGACATCACCCCCGGCATCCGCTCGCTGCAACTGCACTTCGACGGCACCACGCTCGACCAACCGCGCGCGCTTGCGGCGCTGTTGGAAGCAGAGGAGGCGATGGGCGACCTTGCCGATTTCGAAGCGCCCTCGCGTATCGTCCACCTGCCGCTGAGCTGGCGCGATCCGGCGATCGAGGAGACCATCGCCAAATACATCGGCACGATCCGCTGCGATGCGCCGTGGTGCCCTGACAACATCGAGTTCATCCGCCGCATCAACGGCCTGCCCGACCCGCAAGCGGTCGAGGACCTGATTTTCGACGCAAGCTACCTCGTGCTGGGCCTCGGCGATGTCTATCTCGGCGCGCCGGTCGCCACCCCGGTCGATCCGCGCCACCGCCTCGTAACCACCAAGTACAACCCGGCGCGCACCTGGACACCGCCCAATGTGGTCGGCATCGGCGGGGCTTATATGTGCATCTACGGGATGGAGGGGCCGGGCGGATACCAGCTGTTCGGGCGCACCATTCAGGTGTGGAACACGCACCGTCAGACCGACGCCTTCGTCGATGGCAAGCCGTGGCTGCTGCGCTTCTTCGACCAGATCAGATTCTTTCCCGTCTCTGCTGATGAACTCACTCATTGGCGGCGCGATTTCCCGCATGGGCGGCGCGCGATCGAGGTCGAGGAGACTACGTTTCGCCTCGCCGATTACCGCACCTTCCTCGCCGACAATGCGGACAGTATCGCCGCCTTCGAGACGCAGCGCGGGGCGGCCTTTGCTGCCGAGCGCGCCGCGTGGGAGGCTTCGGGCGAGTTCGACCGGGTGAGCGAGCTGCTCGGGGCCGACAGCGGCGCGGGCGAGGCGGCAGCGATCGTGGTTCCCGAGGGCACAGACCTCATCGAAGCGCCTTTTGGTGGCAGCGTCTGGAAGCTGCTAGTCGCCCCGGGTGACGAGGTGGCCGAGGGCGATGTGATCGCGGTGATTGAGGCGATGAAGATGGAATGCCCCTTCGAAAGCCCCGCCAGCGGGACAGTCGAGGCGGTCTACACCGCGGAAGGCCATTCGCTCCACCCCGGCGCGCCAATGCTGGCGTTGAGGAGATCCTCATGAGCGACTTCAGCCGCCTCAGTGCCACCGCCATCGCCGCCCGCGTCAACAGCGGCGAGGCCACCGCGCTTGCCATTATCGAGGAGAACATCGCACGCCTCGCCTCCTATGACGCGCACCAGCCGCAGGTGTGGATCAGCCGCGCCTCGCCCGACGCCTTGCGCGCCGCCGCCCGCGCCATCGACGCACGCATCGCTGCTGGCGAGCATCTGCCGCTTGCAGGCGTGCCCTATGCGGCCAAGGACAATATCGATGTCGCGGGGATGGAAACCACCGCCGCTTGCCCTGCCTTTGCCTACCGTCCCGAACGCTCGGCCAGCGTGATCCAGCGGCTTGAGGCGGCCGGCGCGATCTGCGTCGGCAAGACCAATCTCGACCAGTTCGCCACTGGCCTTGTCGGCACGCGCAGCCCCTATGGCATCCCGCACAACGCCTACAACCGCCACTATGTGAGCGGCGGGTCGAGTTCCGGCTCGGCTGTTGCGGTAGCCGCAGGGCTGGTCGCCTTCGGGCTCGGCACGGATACGGCGGGTTCGGGCCGGGTGCCGGCGGCGTTCAACCACCTCGTCGGTTTCAAACCGAGCAAGGGCCGCTGGAGCAACCGCGGGCTGGTGCCGGCCTGCCGGACGATCGACTGCATCACGGTATTCACCGACGCGCTGGTTGATGCCGCAGCCGTCGATGCGGTGCTGGCATGCTTCGATGCCGAGGACGCCTATTCGCGCCCGCCATCCGATGTGCCGCTGACGGGTAAGCGCATCGGCGTACCGCGCCGCGACAACCGCGTCTTCTTCGGCGATGTGCAGGCCGAGCACCTCTACGACCGCGCCTTGGAGACGCTGGCCCGCGATGCCGAAATTGTCGAGGTCGACATCGCCCCGCTGCTCGAAGCCGCGCGGCTTCTTTATGGCGGGCCGTGGGTGGCCGAGCGCACCGCTGCCATTGCGCCGCTGCTGGCAAACAATCCGGAGGCGATCCACTCGGTCGTGCGCGAAGTTGTCGCGCCGGGCGCGGACATGCTGGCGACCGATCTGTGGAACGGCATCTACCGCCTCGCCGAGCTGCAGCGCTGGACGCAGACCTTGTGGGCCGAGGTTGACGCGCTCGCTTTCCCGACCACCGGCACTACCTACCGCGTCGCCGAGCTGCTCGCAGCGCCGGTTGCGCTCAACAGCAACCTCGGGCTCTACACCAACTTCGTGAACCTGCTCGACATGGCCGCCGTTGCCGTGCCTGCGGGGGCGCGGGACAACGCCACGGGGTTCGGGATCACGTTGATCGGGCCTGCGCACAGCGACCGCGCACTGATCGCGTTGGCGGACGACTACCTCGGCGCCGCACAGCTTCCTTCTCCCCCACCGCTCGATTTTGGAGACCGCATGGACACCGTCAAACTTGCCGTCGTCGGCGCACACCTTGAAGGCATGCCGTTGCACTGGCAGCTGACCAGCCGCAACGCGACCTTCGTCGGGGCCTTCAACACCGCGCCCACCTACCGGCTTTATGCGATGGCGGATTCCGTGCCGCCTAAGCCCGCGCTGGTGCATTCGTCGGACGGCGCAGCCATCGCACTCGAGGTCTATGAGCTGGGCATGGCCGAGTTCGGCAGCTTCGTCACCGAAGTCCCCCCGCCACTCGCGATCGGCACGGTCCAGCTGGCCGACGGGTCGAGCGTTAAGGGCTTTGTCGCCGAGCCGCGCGCGCTGACGGGGGCAGAGGACATCACCCAATTGGGCGGCTGGCGCGCCTATATCGCGTCGCGATGAACTGATGACGGGGCGGCTTCGATCATGGCTGAAAGGCGAGAGCGCGCCCGAGGGCGACGCGCTGGCGGAGCTGCGCGCGGCGAAGGAAGCCGCCGAGGCCGCCAACGAAGCCAAGACCCGCTTCCTCGCCAGCGTCAGTCATGAAATCCGCTCGCCCTTGAACGCGATCTATGGCTACGCCCAACTGCTTGAGCGCAACGAGGGGCGCGATGCAGTGAGCGCCGCCCGCGTGATCCGCCGCAGCGCCGAGCATCTTGCGCATCTGGTGGAAGGCCTGCTCGACATGGCGCAGGTCGAGGGCGGGGCGCTGAAAATCGAGCGCGAGCCGATCCGCTTTCCCGAGTTTCTGGGCCAGCTGATCGCCATGCTCGAGCTTCTAGCCCAAGCGCGCGGCCTCGCGCTCGTGCTGGACACCCCGCCCGGCCTACCTGAATTCGTTCATGCCGATCCCAAGCGGTTGCGGCAGGTGCTCATCAACCTGCTGACCAACGCGATCAAATTCACCGACCAGGGCACTGTCACCCTCAAGGTCGAATATCGCAACCAGCTTGCGACCTTCAGCGTGATCGACACCGGCATCGGCATCGCGCCGGAAGATAGCGCGCGCATCTTCGCGCCTTTCGAGCGAGTCGCAGGGACAGCTGCCGAGCGCCCCGGCGTCGGCCTCGGCCTCGCGATCACGCAGGCGCTGGTGCACATCATGGGCGGCGAGATCCGCGTCGAGAGCGCGCCCGGCGAAGGCTCGCGCTTCATCGTCCGGCTGATGCTCTCGCAGCCGCTCAGTCCCCCGACGGAGCCTGCGCCCGAGCCCGGCGCTGTGACCGGCTATCTCGGGCGCGAGCGCTGGGTGGTGCTGATCGACGACGACACCGCGCACCTTGCGATGGTGCGCAGCCTTCTCGAACCACTTGGCTTCCAGGTGCGCACCGCGACCGACGGCGAGAGCGGGTTGGCGATCGCCGCGCAGGTCCAGCCCGATCTGGTGCTGTGCGACGTGATGCTGGGCAGCGAGTCCGGCTGGGACGTCGCCGAGCGCCTGCGCCGCCGCCACGGCGGGGCCTTGCGGATCGTGATGCTCTCGGGCGAGGCGCCGCGCGCTGCCACGTCCGAAAACCCCGCCGACGACACCTTTCTGACGAAGCCTTTCGACTTCACCGTGCTGCTCGATCTGATCGCCGCGCAGTTGGGACTCGAATGGATGCGCGCGCCCGGCCAGCAGCGCGCACCGCGCGGCGCAGGGCCTGCCCCCCTGCCGCCCGCGCTCGCCGCCCAAGCCGCTGCGCATTGCGCCGAGATCGAGCGGCTGGTGCGGATCGGCCATGTGCGCGGGCTCGAGGCCGAGATCGACGCCATCGCCGCGCTCGCCCCTGAAGCAGTTCCGCTTGCCGAGCGGATGCGCGGGGCGCTTGACAGTTTTGACCTCAAGGCGCTCGCCGAATTTGCCCGCAGGGTGCAGTCCGATGCCGCATAGGGATTGCATCCTCGTCGTCGACGACAACCCGGAATCGCTGCGGTTCCTGGTCGATACGCTGGATGCCGCCGGCATGACCGTGCTCATCGCCCGCAGCGGCGAGGCGACGCTGGAGCTGCTCGGCGAAGTGCAGCCCGATCTCATCCTGATGGACGCGGTGATGCCGGGGCTCAGCGGGATCGAGACTACGCAGGCGATCAAGCGCAATCCCGCTACCGCGCATATCCCGGTGATCTTCATCACGGGCCTTGGCGATCCCGACCACGTCGTTGCCGCGCTCGGCACCGGGGGCGTCGACTATGTGCGCAAGCCGATCATCATCGACGAGCTACTGGCGCGCATCCGCGTTCACCTCGCCAATGCCCGCACCACCTTCCGCTCGCGCCTTGCGCTGGGTCTGGCGGGGCGCAGCCTTGCGGCGGTGGGCACGGAAGGCGCGCTGGTGTGGTGCACGCCGCAGGCCGAGGCGCTGTTCGTGCAGATCGACCCCGCCTGGACGCCCGATCACGGTGCGCTGCCCGAAGGGCTTGGCGACGCCGTGGCAGCGCTCGCTGCGGCCGACATCGCGCAGCCGGTCCAGCCCATTCGCGTCAGCTTGCGCGGGATGGAGATCGACCTTGCTCGGGCCGAGAGCGAGCGGCCCCGCGAGCTGCTGCTGCGCGTCACCGAAGTGCGCGAGGACAACAAGATCATGGCCTTGCGTAAGCAGGGCGGCCTGACCCGGCGCGAGGCCGAAGTGTTGCTGTGGGTGAGCTACGGCAAGACAAACAAGACGATCAGCGAAATCCTTGGTATAAGCCCGCGAACGGTCAACAAGCATCTTGAACAGGTGTTTCGCAAACTGGGGGTTGAAACGCGCGCCGCAGCCACAGCGATCGCCGTTCGGCTGATGACCGATTGAAGACTGCTTCTACAATTAAAACAATACCGTAAAACGGGTCTGCGCAATGCTACGTCATTTGGCCACTTCCTTGCCCGCGCGAGGTTGCCAAGGCTGTTCGTGACGAGGGGACAGGACAATCCTTTCGATTGGAGTGTGCGATGGCCGGAGTACAGGTGGGCAAGCGGATCATCGGGGCGACAGGGCCCGTAACCGTCGGCTGGGAGAACATCCCCAAGGTTCAAGGCGGGCCGATCAAGCAGTTCGTCTTCACATATTTCCAGCCCGCGATGCTCTTCGCGGCGATCGCCTTCTGGTACTATGCACCCAATTGGCTCGCCGTCGCCTCGACCGCGATCGCGATCCGGCTCGGGTGGACGGTGCTGCTGCTGACGCTCGAATGGGTCAACCCGCGCCACAAGAGCTGGCAACTGACCTGGAAGGAGGGCGCGACCGATGCCTTCTACGTCGGGCTGGGCATGACCTTCATCGGCATGGCCGACAGCTACATCGGCGACGGCGCGATCATCGGCGCGGTTCGGGGCGCCTTTGATTGGGAGAAGTTCAGCTGGTTCACCGGCCTCCCGCTGCTGTTGCAGGCGCTGCTGATCTCGATGATCTTCGACTTCGGTCAGTACTGGATGCACCGCGCGATGCACAATTGGCACCCGCTGTGGCTGACCCACGCGCCGCACCACTACATCACCCAGCTCAACGTCCAGAAGGGCGCGGTCGGCAACCCGGTCGAGCTGTTCCTGATTGGCCTCGGGATCGGCGGATTGTTCGACTTCCTGCCGCGCGCCTTCCTTTTGGCAGGCGCTATCGGGATGACGGTCGGCGTCTACCAGCACATCAACGTGCGCTTCAACACGCCGCGCTGGTGGCGTTTCCTGTTCAACACCACCGAGCATCATAGCGTCCACCACTCGCAGGATTATGAGGGCACGCGCAGCAACTATTCGAGCACCTGGATCATCTGGGACCGGATGTTCGGCACCTGTGTCGATGGCGAGGCCGAGGTGCTCGGCATGGAAGGAGGGCGCCGGATGCATATCGGCGAAACGATGGTCTTCCCGTTCCGTGAAGGCTGGAGCGACGGCAAAGCGTGGTTCGCCAAGAAGTTCGGCGCGAAGGCTGCGGCACCGCAGGGGCAGCTGGAACCCGCCGAATGACCGAAGCTTCGGGGCCGTGGGGGGCAGTCTCTCGGCCGGAGCGGACGTCGCGCGGGTTTGGCATCCCCTATATCGACATGATCTGGCGGGTGCGCGGCGAAGTTCCGATCGATCCATCGCTTTCCCCGGACGATGCCTTCGCCCGGCTCGGCCCTTTGCTGAACACCGCTGGCACGACGCTGGTGGCCGATGGTAACGCGCTCACCTACGCCAAGCACAACCCGGCCGCGCAGGACAAGCTGGCGACCTTCACCCGCGGACGGTTGTGGATCGAGCGCGCGGGTGCAGGCGCCGTGTTGCGCTTCGACCTGTTCAGCCACGCGCTGCTCTTATGCTTCCTCGCCCCTCTCCTCTTCCTGGGGTTCGCCCAGCTGGCGGTGACCCTCAACGCCTACGAGGCGGCTGCCGCAAAGGCGGAGGAAGCCGCGCAAAAGGACAAGAAGAAGGACGAGGACAAGTCCAAGCCGGTGAGGAAGCTCGATCCGATCGACGAGTTCCTCGGTGCGCCCGCTCCCGAAGATCCGAACAAGAAGAAGGACAAGAAGGACGAGGACGAAGGTCGCCACTCGCCCGAACCTGGCTACTTCCTCGCCGGGCTGTTCGCCGCGCTATATCTGCTCGGCCGCTGGCTCGAGCCGTGGCTGGTGCGCCGCAGGTTCCGCGCGGCGCTGGCGCAACCAGTCGATCCTGCCGCCACCTAGGCGCGCTTAAAGGCCCCCAACAAAGCTTCTGAACGGCGCGCTGCAACTCTTTCGGTCCCAAACCGTATCATCGGTGCAGCGATTGCAATTGATCGCCGCTGGCAAGGACCTAGTTGGGCATCATGTTTGAAAACCTCGACGCTCTGCTGCTCGCGCGGATCCAATTCGCCTTTACGGTAAGCTTCCACTTCTTCTTCCCTGCGTTTTCGATCGGGCTGGCGAGCTTCCTCGCCGTGCTTGAGGGGCTGTGGCTGAAGACGGGCAAGAGCGTCTATCACGACCTGTTCAAGTACTGGATCAAGATCTTCGCAATCGCTTTTGCGATGGGCGTCGTATCGGGCATCGTCATGTCCTACCAGTTCGGTACCAACTGGGCAGTGTTCTCCGACAAGGCCGGCCCCGTCATCGGCCCCCTGATGGCCTATGAGGTGCTGACCGCCTTCTTCCTTGAGGCGGGCTTTCTGGGCGTCATGCTGTTCGGGATGGAGAAGGTCGGCAAGAAGCTGCACTTCGCCGCGACCTTGATGGTGGCCTTGGGCACCTTCGTCTCGGCCTTCTGGATCCTCTCGGTCAACAGCTGGATGCAGACGCCGACGGGATACATTATCGGCGCCAACGGGCAGTTTCTACCCGGCGACAGCTGGCTCGAAATCATCTTCAACCCGAGCTTCCCTTACCGGCTCGTCCACACGGTGATGGCCGCCTACCTCACCACCGCCTTCGTGGTCGGCGCGGTGGGCGCCTGGCACCTGCTCAAGGACCGCGCCAACCCGCACGCCCGCACAATGTTCTCGATGGCGATGTGGATGGCGGCTATCGTCACTCCGGCGCAGATCTTCGCGGGCGACATGCACGGCCTTAACACGCTTGAATACCAGCCCGTCAAGGTGATGGCCATGGAGGGGCACTACCAGAGCCACCCCGACGGCGCGCCGCTGATCCTGTTCGGCATCCCCGACAGCGAGGCGAAGACGATCCGATATGCGATCGAGATCCCCAAGGCGTCCTCGCTGATCCTCAAGCACGACATGAATGCACCTCTCGCCGGTCTCGATACCATTCCAGACGACCGCGAACCCCCGGTCGGCGTGCTGTTCTGGAGCTTCCGCATCATGGTCGGCATCGGCTTCGCGATGCTTGGCATCGGGCTGTGGAGCCTGTGGGGGCGGGTGCGCGGCACGCTTTACGACATGTCCTGGCTTCACCGCGCCGCTGTGCTGATGGGGCCGAGCGGGTTTGCCGCTGTCCTTGCCGGATGGATCACCACCGAAGTCGGCCGCCAGCCTTTCGTGATCTATGGTGTACTGCGCACCGCCGACGCCGCGAGCCCGCTCGCCGCGCCTGCCGTGGCGGCTTCGTTGCTCGCCTTCGTGCTCGTCTACTTCACGGTGTTCGGGATCGGCGTGTGGTACATCCTCAAGCTGATGGGCAAGCCGCCCCACGCCGGCGAGGTTGGCGTCAAGCGCGGCGATGTCGGCCCGATCCGTACCGCCGGAATCACCCCGGGGCCGACGCAGAACCCCGGCGGCGAGGAAACTCTCCCGACCGAAGCGCCAGCTGACAGGGAGCCCGCGTGATGGACCTCACCGTCATCTGGGCCTTCATCATCGCCTTTGCGGTCTTCGCCTATGTCGTGATGGACGGCTTCGATCTCGGCATTGGCATTCTGTTCCCGACCTTCCGGGTCGGAAAGGGCCGCAACCGCGCAATGAACTCGATCGCGCCGGTGTGGGATGGGAACGAGACCTGGCTGGTGCTGGGCGGCGGAGGGCTGTTTGCCGCCTTTCCGCTGGCCTATGCGGTGATCCTGCCCGCGACCTACCCGCTAATGATCGCGATGCTGCTGGGCCTCGTCTTTCGCGGCGTGGCGTTCGAATATCGCTGGCGCGATCCGGCGCATGAGAAGTTCTGGGACGCGGCGTTTTCCGGCGGATCATTTGTCGCGGCGATGGCGCAAGGGATGATCCTCGGCGCGCTGCTCCAAGGGATCGAGGTGGAAGGCCGCGCCTATGCCGGGAGCTGGTGGGACTGGCTCACCCCTTACACCTTCCTCACCGGGATCGGCACCGTCGCCGGCTATGCCTTGCTGGGCAGCACGTGGCTGATCTGGAAGCTCGATGGCGGCGTGCAGACCCACGCCCGCTACGTTGCCTTCCGCGCAGCGATCGCCACGATTGTGCTGATGGGAGCGGTCAGCCTCTACAACATCACGCTCAACGCCGAATACGCCGCGCACTGGCTCGCCGCGCCGCAGATCTACTATGCCGCGCCAGTGCCGGTCATCACCGCGCTGGTGGCGTTGGCCTTGATCCGGTCGATCCGAGGCACGGGTAATTCCGCGCCGTTCTGGCTTTCGCTGGCTCTGTTCTTCCTCGGCATGGCGGGGCTGGGGGTAACTATCTGGCCCAATGTCGTCCCGCCCGCGATCACCATCTGGGACGCCGCCGCGCCCGAGCGCAGTCAGGAATTCATGCTGGTCGGCGTCGCGCTGACCCTGCCGCTGATCATCGCCTATACCGTGTGGGCCTATTGGGTGTTCCGCGGCAAGGTGGGCGAAGAGGGGTATCACTGATGCTAGCCCCACCTGAGCGACCGCCCGAGGCCCCCTTATGGCAGCGCCTCCTCTGGATGGCGGCCATCTGGGCGGCAAGCGTCGCGGTGCTGGGCGTCGTCGCGTGGTTCATCCGCCTGTGGATCGCGCCTTGAACGCCCCAGTGAAGGTCTGGTTTGACGGTGCCTGCCCACTGTGTACCCGCGAGATTGCGCTAATGCGGCGGCTCGACCGGCGCGGGGACATCACGTTCCTCGACGTGGCGCAAGGCGCGGACCCGTCATGCCCGATCGACCGCGCCACGCTGCTCGCGCGCTTGCATGCCGAGGAGAATGGCGTCGTGCTGAGCGGCGCGGCGGCCTTCGCGGCGATGTGGCGCGCAATACCGCTGTTGCGTCCGCTCGGTCTTGCTGCGCGAAATCGCACGGTGCTCCGCGTGCTTGAGGCGGCCTACGTGCGCTTTCTCAAGGTCCGGCCGCGGCTGCAACGCTTCTTCGCCTGAAAAACCGCTTGCTCCGCTCCGCCTGATGGTCTGAGTTCCGTTTCAAACACAACGGGAGAGACACGCGGCCATGAGCTACTTCGGCGCGATGCAGAACGAGATCTACAATGCCGGGCTGCGGGGCGTGCTGCCCACCTTCCCGGTCGATTTCGCCACCCTCGAAAAGCGCGCGCACGAAGCGCTGGGGCCGAGCCTCACCAACTATGTCGCGGGCGGCTGCGGGGACGAGCACACGCAGGACCAGAACGCGGTGGCCTTCCGTCACTGGGGAATGGTGCCGCGTATGATGGTCGATTGCGCGGTCCGCGACCTGTCGATCGAGCTGTTCGGCCACCGCTACCCGAACCCGCTGTTCATGGCGCCCATCGGCCTCAATGGCGAAGCCTCGCAGGACCGCCACGGCGACATGGCCGCCGCGCGCGCATCGGCGCTGACGGGGGTGCCGTTCTGCGCCTCGACCCTCGCCAATGACCCGCTGGAGGATGTGAAGGCCGCTTGCGGGGAGACGCCCGCGTGGTTCCAGCTCTACACGCCGAAGAACAAGGAACTGGCGACCAGCTTGATCCGCCGAGCCGAGGACGCGGGCTACAGCGCGCTGGTGGTGACGCTCGACACCTGGGTGACCGGCTGGCGCCCGCGCGATCTCAACGCCTCGAACTTCCCGCAGCTGCGCGGCAAGGTGCTCCAGAACTACTTCACCGACCCCGTGTTCCGCTCGCTGCTGGCCAAGCCCCCCGAGGAAGACCCGGCAGCGGCGATCTTCACCTGGGCGGCGACCTTCGGGCAGGTGCTCACGTGGGACGACATGGCGTGGTTCAAATCGGTGACCAAGCTGCCCATTATCCTTAAGGGCATCTGCCACCCCGACGATGCGCGCCGTGCGGTCGATTGCGGGGCGGATGCGATCTATTGCTCGAACCACGGCGGGCGGCAGGCCAATGGCGGGATCGCGACCATTGATTTGCTCGAAGATGTCGTGGCGGCTGCGGGCGATACCCCGGTGCTGTTCGACAGCGGCGTGCGCTCGGGCACGGATGCGGTGAAGGCGTTGGCGCTTGGCGCGCGCGCAGTGGGCGTGGGTCGGCCCTACACCTACGGGCTCGCGCTCGGCGGCGCGGAAGGGGCTGCGTGGGTGCTACGCTCGATCCTTGCCGAGGCGGATCTGTTGATGGCCGTCAACGGCTACCCCACACTTGCCGACGTTCGCGCTGCAGGTGCGAAGCGCACCGACCGCTGATCGGCAAACACCCGGGCTTGTTTACGTAACAATAACCAATTTTGCGCAAAACCGGTTTAAGACTCGTTTTATCCACAGTTTGAGTGTTTGCTAACGCAACATAAAAACAAGCGATTCGGGAACGCGAGACATGGAAAAACCCACTATCTGGTCCAGCGGGCCAGATCCGATGCGCCGTACCGTGTGCCTCTATGACGAGCACTCACGCCGCGCGCGTTATGGCCGGATTCAGCCGATGGATGCGCGCAAATCGTTCTTTTCGCGCATCGCCAGCATCATCCCGACGGCCTGACGCGAAGTCTGGGGTTCAGCCCCCGGCCTTTGCCAGCATCACCAGCTTGGTATCGGTGAAGGCGAGGTAGCCTTCCTCGCCCCCTTCCGAGCCGAAGCCTGAATCGCCGATCCCACCGAACGGGGTTTCGGGCGACGAAACAATCAGTTGGTTGATCCCCACCATCCCGGCTCGCAGGCTCTTGCCGAGGTAATGTGCCTCGTCGAGATCGCCCGAGAAGGCGTAGGCGGCAAGGCCGTAGCGCAAGCTGTTGGCGATCTGCACCGCGTCTTCGATGGCATCGAACGGCACGATCCCGGCGATCGGGCCGAAGGGTTCTTCGGTCATGAAGCGGCTGTCGGGCGAGGGGTTGGCGATGACCGTCGGCTGGAAGAAGAAGCCGCTGCCCGCGATCACCGAGCCCCCGGCGACCACCTCGCCGCGGTTCCCTCCTGCATCGGCAACCACCTGTTCCATCGCGGAAATCCGGCGGCCGTGGGCGAGCGGCCCCATGTCGACGCTCTCGTCCAGACCGGGGTCGCCGACCTTCAGTTTGCTCGCCACCGACGCGAATTCGGTGACGAAGGTATCGTAGACTTCCCGCGCCACAAGGAACCGTGTTGGCGAGACGCAGACTTGCCCGGCGTTGCGGAACTTGGTGGCGGCGCACATCGCGACGGCGCGGTCGACGTCGGCATGTTTGCTCACGATTACAGGCGCATGGCCGCCCAGTTCGGGGGTGAAGCGCTTCATATGGCTGGCCGCCAGCGCGCCCAATTGCTTGCCGATGGCGGTCGAGCCGGTGAAGCTGACCTTGCGGGTCACCGGCGAGGCGATCAGGTGCTCTGCAATCGGGCCAGGGTCGCCGTGGACGAGGTTCAGCACGCCCTTGGGCACGCCAGCATCGACGAAGCATTCGACCAGCATTTGCGCGGAACCCGGCGTGTTTTCAGCGGGTTTCAGGATCGCGGTGCAGCCTGCCGCGAGGGCTCCGGCGATCTTCTTGGCGGGCAGGTTGATGGGGAAATTCCACGGGGTGAGCAGTACGCTGGGGCCGATGGGTTCGTGGGTCACCATCTGCGCGATCAGTTGGGAACCGCGTGTCGGGATCAGCCGCCCGCCGCGCCGCTTGGCTTCTTCGCCAAGAAAATCAATCACATCTGCCGAGGATACAGTCTCGCCGATGGCCTGCGCGCGGGGCTTTCCCATCTCGGCGGTGATCACCCGGGCGATTGCGGGAGCCCGTTCGCGCAGCAGGTCGGCGGCGCGGCGCAGGATCGCGTGACGCTCTGCGCCCGAGGTGCGGCTCCATGCGGGGAAGGCATCGTCTGCCGCCTTCAGCGCGGCGTCGAGCTGGGCCTTCCCGGCCTTGGGACACTGACCGATCACACCCCCGGTGGCGGGGTTCACCACGTCCATGACCCCTGCCTCGCCGGTCTCGATCCATTCGCCGCCGATGAACAGTTTGAGGGTCGGATAGGCAGTCATCGGCAATTCCTTCGGCTGGCGGCGTAATCGCGATGTTTCACGTGAAACACCGCAAAAACGCCCGACTGGAGGGGGTCTAAAGGGGGTCTAGAACGGTCTAAGTGGGGTCTAGAGGGGGGCTAACAAGGGTCTGAACGCGTCTGGAGGGCTTCTAAACCGACACCACATGCTGCTCGATCGCGCCGAAGATCGAGTGGTTGTGCTCATCGCGCATCTCGATCCGCACCGTGTCGCCCGGCTGCATAAACGGCGTCGTCGGCGCGCCGCCAACAATGCTCTCGATCATGCGAATTTCGGCGATGCACGAATAGCCCGCGCCGCCTGCCGCAACCGGCTGACCCGCGCAGCCATCTGCGCCCTTGTTCGAGACTGTGCCGGTGCCGATGATCGTGCCCGCGGCCAGATTGCGCGTCTTGGCCGCGTGCGCCACCAGCTGCGCCAGATTGAAGGTCGCGTCCTTCCCCGCATTGGCGCGGCCGAAAGGCTGACCGTTCAGATCGACCATCAGCGGCAGGTGGATCAGGCAATCCGCCCACGCCGCGCCCAGTTCATCGGGCGTGATCGCGACAGGCGAGAACGCGCTGGCGGGCTTGGACTGGAAGAAGCCGAAGCCCTTTTCCAATTCGCCCGGGATCAACCCGCGCAGCGACACGTCGTTGACCAGCATCAGCAGCTTGATGTGCCCGGCGGCGTCTTCCACCGAAACGCCCATCGGCACATCGCCGGTGATGCAGGCGATCTCGCCCTCCATGTCGCAGCCCCATGCGGGGTCGCCCAAAGGAATGTCCTGACGCGGGCGCAGGAAGCCGTCCGATCCGCCCTGATACATCAGCGGGTCGGTGTAGAAGCTGTCGGGCACCTTGGCGCCGCGCGCCTGCCGGACGAGCTCGACGTGGTTGATATAGGCGCTGCCATCGGCCCACTGGTAGGCGCGCGGCAGAGGGGAGTGGGCCTGGCGTTCGTGGAACCGCTCGCACGGCACCGTCTCGTGCTCGACATCGCGGGCGAGCAGTTCAAGCTCTGGCGCGACCCGCTCCCAATTGTCGAGCGCGGCCTGCATCGTCGGCGCAATATAGCCCGCTGACGAACAGCGCGTGAGGTCCTTGGAAACCACCACCAGCATGCCATCGCGCGTGCCGTTATCGAGGGTTGCGAGCTTCATTTTTTTCTCCCTTATCCAATTTCCGTTCGCCCTGAGCTTGTCGAAGGGCCGCTTTTCTTATTCCCCGCTGTATCTGAAGAAGAACGGTGCTTCGACAAGCTCAGCACGAACGGGGTGGGGTTATGTCTTGGCCGGTGCGTCGATCTGATTGTCAGGATGTGCCGCCGCAAAGGCGGGCAGCGCGAGGCAGGCGGCCTCGATACGGGTCATGTGGTGGCTGGCGCTGAGGTCGTAGGCAAAGCGCCGCGCATTGGCGAGCTGCGGGATCAGCACGATCTCGAACAGGCCGGGGGCATCGCCGTGGAGGAAATCTCCGGCGTTCAGCTGCGCCAGCCGCGCCTCGACCGGGTCGAGCGTCCGCTTCAGCCATGTGCGATACCAGATGTCGATCTCATCCTGCGAATGGCCGAGCGGGTCCTTGAGATACTTCAGCACCGGCAGGTTGTTCACCGCGTGGATCTCGGTCGCGATTGCGTAGGCCAGCTCGCGCACCGTGTAGCGGGCCTCGATGTCTTTGGGCAGGAAAGCGGGGGTCGGATAGGCCTCGTCGAGCCATTCGAGCAGCGCCATCGACTGCGCGCGGTCGCGCCCGTCGGCTTCCAGCATGGGAAGCGAGCCGAAGGGATTGCGGCTGGTGAAGCCTTCGTCCTTGTTCTCGGCGGTGACGAGATTGACGGGGATGTTTGCGAAGGCGAGGCCCTTCAGGTTCAGCGCGATCCTGAGGCGGTAGGAGGTCGACGAGCGAAAGTAGCCGTAGAGTTTCATGGGGCTCATCGCCTAGCCATCGCAGGCTTGGCATTCAGGGGCAAGGGGGAGCCTGGACCCGACCCAATCACCAACCCTCTCCCCGCCCCGGGCCTGACCCGGGGTCCCGCTATCTCTGGCCTAGCGAGCATTTGGAAGAAGGCGCTGGGCCCCGGGTCAAGCCCGGGGCGGGGGGAACAGGTGGACCTGGCCTCAACCCCTCAGACCGGGCAGAGCACCCGGTTCACCGTGTCCAGCAGCATCGCCGGCGGGCAGGGTTTGGCCAGCATCGTCGCGCCGGGGAAGCGGGCCGCGATCTCCAGCGCGTCGGCGTGTTCGGTGTGGAGGATGACCGGCACGTTGTCGTCGAGCAGCTTGCGCGCCAGTTCATAGGTCAGCCCGTCGCAAAGCTCGATATCGAGCACCGCAAGGTCGGGCTTTTCCTTCTGGCAAGCGAGCATTGCCGAGGAAATTCCGGCATGCGGGCCTTCGACCTCGTAGCCTGCTTCCTCGAAAGTATCGCACATATCGAAGGCTGTGACGAATGCGTCTTCGGCAACCAGAATCCGTAATGCCATTGGCCTCTCCCGTTGAAACGACCCCCACAACTAGGAGTGTAACATGGGTTGGACGTCAAGCTGGCAATAATATCATCCATTGCGGCCGAATTGTGAAACAAAGCTGCTTTCGTCACCGGCGGCCAACAACTTGGCTTGTTCCACCCATTGATCGCGGACGATCCGGCCCGAAAACCGGCCGAGGTGCGCGTCGATCCGTTCGATCTCTTCGGGGCTCCACGCGGCAATCTGCGCATAGCGGGTAACGCCCAATTCGCCGAGCAGCGCGGCCAGCTTGGGGCCGAGGCCCTTGATGCGGGTGAGGTCGTCGCCGGTGCCCGAGGCTGGGATGGGCGCGGGGATCGGGGGGGCGGCAGGGGCGGGGGCCGGAGCATGAGCAGGCGTGGCCGGCGCACTCACCGCTACAGCCTCGGCAGTGGCAATTTCGATCCCGCGCGGCGCGTCGATCAGCGCGTGGTTGCGGGCCGCAGGCGCGGCGCCCTCGTCAAGCACGTCGCGGCCGATGGGAGGCGCGCTGCCATCATCGATCACGCGCGCCTTGCGGCTGGCACGCATCAAGGCCCAGACGGCAATCGCCAGCACCACAAGGGCGATCAGGATCAGCGGCAGATAGGTGTTAAGATCGGCGGACATGGCTGTGGCGTCTCCCGGAAGATTCGTGGGTCGTGAATGCGCCTCTAGCAGCCCAGCGCGGCCAAGCCCAAGCGCGAGGTTACGCCTCGGGCGTGACCTGCTTGCGGAACAGGACCTTGTCGCCGTCATCGAAGCCGCGCCGCCAGATGACGAAGGCATAGGTGCCGAGGATCGCGGGGATGCCGAACACTAGCTCGATCCATTCGGGCAGGAAGGTGAAAGCATAGCCGACCACCACGGCGGGCGCTGCGGCATAGACCAGCGCCCAGCGCCAGTTGCTCACCGGGGCCTTGAGCAGCCGCTTCAGCAGCAGCGCCTTGATGAGGCTCGACACCGCCAGCGCGACCATCAACGCGCCCGCCGCGCTCGCCGCCTCGTACCCGCGCCCGAGGCCGGTGCTCTCGGCGAGCTTGATCAGTCCGATCGTCAGGCCTGCTTGCAGCGCGATGACCCCCACTGAAATCGCAAGGTTGCGCTTGCGGGCGATGTAGACGAGCACGCTTTCCGAGACGACCGCCATCGACGCGGCCACTTCCGCCGCGAGCAGGAAGGCGAGCGCGGCGGTTCCTGCGACATAGTCCGGCCCCCACAGGCCCATCACCGCCTCGCCCGGCACCCCCAGCACCAGCGCAATGCCAAGCTGCACGGCGATGATCCAGAACCCCACCTGCCGCACCTGCGCGGCGATCGCCTCCATATTGCCGATCCGCAGGTTCTTGGTGATCACCGGCGAGAGGATCGGCTCGAAGCTGGTTTTCAGCTTCTGCGGCAGCGAGGCGATCTGCTGCGCGGCGTAGTAGATGCCCACGGCGGATGGCGGCGCGAACAGGCCGAGGATGAAGATATCGAGCAGCCGCGTGCCGCGCTCGATCGCGTCGGCTCCCACCAGCGGGAAGGCGCGGCT
The DNA here is from genome assembly GCA_963765775.1 of uncultured Alphaproteobacteria bacterium. Classification (GTDB taxonomy): domain Bacteria; phylum Pseudomonadota; class Alphaproteobacteria; order Sphingomonadales; family Sphingomonadaceae; genus Erythrobacter. The sequence goes on along the minus strand of CAVXXQ010000007.1, from coordinate 176,041 downwards.
CGACATTTTCAGCAGGGCGCGGGGGCGGGGGTGCCAGGCTTTCGGCAGGCCATAGGTGCGCAGGAACGGCCACAGCGCGGTCAGCAGCCCGGCATAGATCGACGCGATGAAGGCCAGCGCCAGCCCGCTTTCGCGGGTCGCGGGGAAGACAAAGAACGCGCCTGCACCGATCGAGATCGTCCACGGCTCGACCACCGCCCGCGCGCGCACGGTGGTGGCGATGTCGAAGCGGTAGGCCTGCGCCGCCAGCAGGATCTCGGTGACGGCAAAGGCGGGGATGGTGGCGACCAGCCACATGTCCCAGCGGCCGTTCATCCCGTTGGGAAACATCGGTCCGGGGAACACCAGCAGCACCGCCGCCGCGACCGCCGAATAGCCGAGCGCCAGCAGGAGGCCGTCATAGATGAGGTTCGTCTCCGCCGCCCGGTTCTCGCCCGCGCCGTCGGACAGGCGCTGCGCCAGCCCGCGCTTTTCGCCCAGCGAGCAGATCAGCGCGATGATCTCGATAAGCACCAGCGCCGAGGCAAAGCGTCCCAGTGCTTCGGCGCCGTACAGGCGCGTGGCGATGACGAGGAACGGGATGCGCGCGATCAGCCGGATCGCGAAGCCCAGCGTGTTCGCCCGCCCGCCCTTGGCGAGCTGGGCGAGGTCATCGTTGTTGTCGGACGCTGCGGTCACGCACCCGGATCCCGTTCGGCCTTCAAGGGCCGGGCGAGCAGGCCCGCGACCACGGCCCGCGCATCCTCGCCCCTGAGGATCGCGTCAACCGCCGCGACGATCGGCATCGGCACGCCGCGCTTCTCAGCAAGCTCGGCGAGCACCGGAGCGGTGAAGGCCCCTTCGGCCACCGTGCGGCGGTCGGCCATCAGATCGGCAGCCGATGCGCCCTCGCCGAGCGCCTTGCCGAGGCTGAAATTGCGGCTGGCAGTGCTGGAGCAGGTCAGCACCAGATCGCCTAGGCCGCACAGGCCCGCCAAGGTCTCGGCCCGCGCGCCCAGCGCTTCGCCGAAGCGCAGCATTTCGGCGTATCCGCGCGCAATCAGCGCGGCGCGGGCGTTCTGGCCGAGCGCAAGGCCGTCCACCACGCCGCAGGCGATAGCGAGCACGTTCTTGACCGCGCCGCCGATCTCCGCGCCCGCCACGTCGTCGGAGTAATAGGGCCGGAAACCGGGCCGCGCGAGCGCCGGGGCGAGCCGCACCCACTGCGCAGCGCCGCCCCCGCAAGCGAGGGTGACAGCGGTGGGGAGGCCCGCAGCAACCTCGTGCGCAAACGTAGGCCCGGACAGCACCGCGATGGCGCTGCCCGGCGAGGCTTCACGCGCCGCGTCGTTCATCAACCTGCCCGTCCCGGCCTCGATTCCCTTGGAGCAGAGCACCAGATCGCGCGGGGGTTTGGCGAGGCCGGAGAGCACGCGGCTCAGCACCTGCGCAGGCGTGACGACCAGCACAGTGTCGAGGCTGGCGAGATCGGCTAGGTCGCCGGTCGCGCGGATCGTCGGGGCGAGGGTGGCGGAAGGCAGGTAGAGCGGGTTGCGATGGTCGGCGTTGATGGCGGCGACCACCTCGGGCTCGAAGGCCCACAGCACGACGTCGCGCCCGTCGCTGGCGAGCATCTGGGCAAGCGCCGTCCCCCATGCGCCCGCGCCAATCACGCCGATGGTTTCAGGTGCGCTCATGCTTTGACTCCCGCTCCGCGCACGGCATCGGCCGCCGGATCGAGCGGCCAGCGCGGGCGGGCGACGAAATCGAGCGGATCGCCAGCGAAGTCCTCGCGCGCGCGCCAACCTTCAGCCGCCAACCGCTCGCAACCCGCCCAGGCGATCATCGCAGCGTTATCGGTGCACAGTGCGAGCGGCGGGGCGGTGAAGCGCATGCCGTTCTTCGCCGCAAAACTTTCGAGCGCCGCGCGCACGGTCTTGTTCGCCGCGACTCCGCCGGCAACGACCAATGCGGGGAAGGGGCCCGCACGCTCCAAGGCCAGGGCCAGCCGGTCGATCAGGCAATCGACTGCGGCCTGCTGGAAGCTCGCGCAGATATCGGCGTCGGAGTAATTCTCCGTTCGCCCTGAGCTTGTCGAAGGGCCGTCCTTCGCTTTGTTTCCTGCGCCTACCTCAAGAAAAGGCGGTGCTTCGACAAGCTCAGCACGAACGGATTTGGCCTGATTTTCCTTGGCCCGCAGCACGGCGCTTTTCAGCCCGGCAAAGGAGAAATGCGGTTCCTTCGAACCCTTGAGCGGGCGGGGCAGGGGCACCGCCTTGGCATCGCCCTCCAGCGCCAACCGCTCCACCGCAGGCCCGCCGGGATAGCCTAGGCGCAAAATCTTGGCGGTCTTGTCGAAGGCCTCGCCCAGCGCGTCGTCGATGGTGGTGGCAAGGCGGCGATATTGCCCCACGCCTTCGACAGCGAGGATCTGGCAATGCCCGCCCGACACGAGCAGCAGCAGGTAGGGAAATGCCAGCGCACTTTCCGCCAGCCGGGGCGACAAGGCGTGGCCCTCCAGGTGATTGATCGCCAGCAAGGGCTTGTCCGCCGCCATCGCCAGCGCCTTGGCGCTGACCAGCCCGACCATCACCCCGCCGATCAGCCCCGGACCTGCGGTGGCGGCGATGGCGTCGAGGTCATCCAGGCTCACACCTGCCTCGGTCATCACCCGCGCGATCATCGGCGCGAGGCGCTCGGCATGGGCGCGCGCGGCGATTTCGGGGACGACGCCGCCATAGGGCGCGTGTTCGGCCTCCTGACTGGCGATGGCTTGGGCCACGATCACGCGGTCGCCGCGCACCAGCGCGACGGCGGTTTCGTCGCAACTGGATTCGATACCCAGTACCAGCGGCGCTTCAGAGGTGTGCGTTGACGAACCCATCCGGCTTCCATCTAGTCTTTGTGAACGCTAGAGCAAGCCAACATGACTGAAGCAACCGCACCCGCGCACAAGCTGCGCCTCGGCACCCGCAATTCCCCGCTCGCTATGGCGCAGGCCCACGAGACACGCGCGCGCCTGTGCGCCGCCCACGGCTGGGCCGAGGACGAGATCGAACTCGTCCCCGTGCTGGCGAGCGGCGACAAGGTGCTCGACCGGCCCTTGAGCGAGATTGGCGGGAAGGCGCTGTGGACCAAGGAACTGGACCAGTGGCTCGGCGAGGGACGCATCGACCTGTCAGTCCATTCGGCCAAGGACGTCGAAACGATCCGCCCGCGCGAGTTTCATTTCCCCGCCTTCCTGCCGCGTGCCGACCGGCGTGACAGTCTGGTTGGTGCGGCGAGCATCGCGGCGATCCCGCAAGGCGCGATTGTCGGCACCAGCGCACCCCGGCGGGCGGCGCAGCTTCTCAACCTGCGCCCCGATTGCAAGGTCGTGACCTTCCGCGGCAATGTCGCAACACGGCTGGCGAAGCTGGCGGCGGGCGAGGCCGATGTGACCTTCCTTGCAGCAGCCGGGCTGGAACGGCTGGGCCAGACGGGCGTAGGCCACCCGCTTGGCTCCGACGAATGGATTCCGGCTGCCGCCCAAGGCGTGATCGCGATCGAATGCCGCTCCGATGATGCCGCGACCACCGCGCTCCTTGCCGCGATCGACCATGCGCCGACGCGCGCCGAGCTGGAAGCCGAGCGCGCCTTGCTGGCCGAATTGGGCGGCACCTGCCATTCGCCGATCGCGGTGCTTTGCGAGCTTGCGGACGGCGTGCTGACGATGCGCGCCGCCTTGTTCAGCCCCGACGGGTTGGAGCGGATCGAGGGCACCGCTACATTTGCCGCGGGCGATCATGCCCCGGTGCGGGCGCTCGCCGCTGACCTCTTGGGGCGCGCCACGCCGGGTATCGCGCCGCATTTTCGCAAGCTTTGATGGGCCCGCATTGCCTCGCGTTGAGGCCAGAACCTGGCCTTTCCGCGACGCTGGAGAGAGCCCGCGCGCTCGGCATTGCGATTACGGGCCTCGCGCTCTCCGAGATTTGCGCCGTGGCATGGGAATGCCCTGACCCCGCCAATATCGACGGGTTGCTGATCGGCAGCGCCAATGCGATCCTCCACGGCGGGGCGAACCTTGCGCGGCTGACCGACAAGCCCGTTTACGCCGTGGGCGAGGCGACCGCCGCTGCGGCGCGGGCGGCGGGCTTTTCTGTGGCGATGACCGGCAGCGGCGGGCTTCAGGGCGTGCTCAATGCGATTCCCGCCCGCTGCCACCTGCTGCGCATCGCGGGCGAGGAGCATGTGCCCCTTGACCCGCCTGCCGGGGTCAGTTTTGCCGAGGTGATCGCCTATCGCAGCTGTATGCTCCCACTCGATCCTGCGGCGGCGATGCTGGCGTCCGGCGAGGCGCTCGTGCTGCTCCACTCCGCCGCCACCGCCAGCCATTTTGCCGCCGAATGCGACCGGCTGGGGCTGGCCCGCGCACGCATCACCCTCGCCGCGCTCGGCCCGCGCATCGCTTCCGCTGCGGGGGAGGGATGGGCCGCAGTCCACACCGCCGCGCGCCCCGATGAGGCGGCGCTAATGCAATTGGCGTTTGACTTGTGCGGCGCGCCGCGCTCCACGTAACCCTCCCCGCTTCGGCAAGCCCCCCGCGCCCGCCGGAGCCGCCCACTCAAGGCTTCGAGATCGGATCACGATGGCATCACAACCGGGACCATCGCCCTATGGCAGCCCCCCCAAGGCCTCATCAGCGCGCGCGCTGCTCCTCGCCGCCCTACTGGCCTTCCTTGCAGGCGGAGCGGTGGTCGGCTGGCTGATGTACAGCCGCGACCCTGCGCGCAGCGCCGCTGAGACTGCCGAGGCCGGATCGGACCTTGCACCGACCGGCGCTTCGCCCAGCCCCGCGCTCGCCGCGCCGACGCCGCTTGCCTCGACCGTTGCGCAGAAAGCGGTCGAACGCGTTGCCGAGCAGCAGGGCGGGCTCGACCAGCGCCTCGCCGCGGCCGAACAGCGGCTCACCACGCTCGACCTTCAGGCGCAGGCCGCCGCCGGCAATGCCGCGCGCGCCGAGAGCCTGCTGATCGCCTTTGCCACCCGCCGCGCGGTCGAACGCGGAGCGGAGCTCGGCTATCTCTCCGACCAGCTGCGCCTGCGCTTTGGTGACCAGTGGCCCAATGCGGTCAGCACGATCATCGACTTTGCGCGCGAACCGGTCCGGCTCGACAGCCTCACCGCGCGGCTCGAAGGGTTGGGGCCGCAATTGCGCGTCAGCAGCGAGGGGCCGTCATGGGCCTCGTTCAAGCGCGAGATGAAACAGCTCTTCGTGGTGCGCCGTGAGAACACCCCGTCGCCCGAACCGCAGCGCCGCATGGAACGCGCGCGCTGGGCGATGGAGCAGGGCCGCTATCAGGCCGCGATCGACGAGGTGAAGGGCATGCCCGGCGCGGCCAAGGCCGACAGCTGGATCAAGGACGCCGAGCGTTACAAGAAGGCGATGGACGCTCTGGAAGTGATCGAGACCGCCGCGGTGCTCGACCAGCGCGGCTTGCGCGACGGGGCGGGCAACCCGGTGCGGCAATCGAGCCCGCTGGTGCGGCCCTAGGGCATTACGCCCTGAGGATTTCCGGCAAATCCCCCGATACGCCGCGCGCTTCGTCCATGAAGAAGCTCTTGAGCATCGGGGTGCGCTGCACTGCCGCCATCCCCAGGCGCCGCACGGCAGAGGCGGTCTTGCCCGGCACACCGAACAACCGCGTCAACCCGTCGGTCGCCAGCGCCACCATGAAGCTGTCGAGCCCGCGCCACGTCTCGTAACGCTTCAGCACCTCGGCATCGCCGGGATCGAGGCCAAGCCGCGCGCCTTCGGCCAGCACTTCGACCAGCGTGCCGACATCGCGCAGGCCGAGGTTGAGCCCCTGTCCCGCAATCGGGTGGATGCCGTGCGCGCTATCGCCGATCAGCGCGAGGCGCTCGCCCGTGATCTTGGCGGTGTGGTGGAAGCCCAGCGGATAGCTGGACCGGCTGCCGACGCTCAGCACCTTACCCAGCACCCCGCCCATGCGCTTTTCGACTTCGGCCAGAAACGCGCGGTCCCCCAGCTTGGTGACGCCCGCGGCGTCCGCTTCCGACACGGTCCACACCAGCGAGGAGCGGTGCGTGCCATCGGCGTCGTCGTTCAATGGCAGAAGCGCGAACGGCCCGGCGGGGTAGAAGATCTCCCAAGCGACGTTACCGTGCGGCTTTTCATGGGTCAGCCCGGCGATGATCGCGCGGTGCTTGTAGTCCCACTTGGCGAGCGTGATGCCGGCGGCGTCGCGGGTCGGCGACTGGCGACCCTCGGCGGCGATCATCAGGCGCCCGCGGAACTTGCGCCCGTCAGACAGCACTGCGGCCACGCCGTATTCGCTGCGCTCGCGTTCCACGACCTGCGCCTTGCTCGTCCACTCGATCAGCGGCTCCTTCGCCGCCGCCTCGAACAGCGCGAGCCGCAAGCGGCGATTGGGGAACATCCGCCCCAGCGTGCCGCCGCCTTCGCCGGGGACGAAATCGAGTCGGCCGGGCTTTTGCTGGTCGGTCACCGCGATGCTGGCGATGTCGCAGGCGAATTGCTCCAGCCCTGCAGCGATCCCGATATTCTCGAACAGGTGCCAGCTTGCGGTCGAGATCGCGGTGGCGCGGTCATCGAAGCCTTCGGCGGTCAGCTCGGCCGGATCGGCGCGGTCGATGACGTGGCTCGACATGCCTTTCTTCGCCGCCGCCAGCGCCAGCGTCATGCCGACCAGCCCGCCGCCGAGGATCACGAGATCGCGCGGATCATTTGAAGTCGCTGTCACCTTGGCCGCTCCGATTGCGAAGTATCTCTGTCATGCCTAGAGGGTAGCCCGTGCTGCACGCAAGATTCTTCCCGCAAGCCTACCGACAATTCGCTGCATGGGTCATTGCGCTTGCCGCAATGCTGCTGCTGGGCGGAACGGTTATGGCGACGACCGTTCAGCCGCCGCCGACCGAAGAACGTTATGGCGACGCGAAGATCGCCGCTGCGCTTTATGCCGATGGTGCACCCAAGCCGGGCCAGGAGTGGATGCTCGCCCTGCGCTTCGACCCGAGCGCGCCGGAATGGCACGGCTATTGGTCAAACCCCGGCGATGCGGGGCAGGGGCTCAAGCTCTGGCTCGATTTGCCGGAAGGCTGGCAGATCGGCGATCTGGTCTATCCCGTGCCCAAACGCCTAACCGTCAGCGGGCTGATGAACCACATCTACGAAGGCTCCTACACCGTGCTGTTGCCGATCAAGGTGCCGGCAGGCGCTGATGTCGGTGCCGTGCAGCGCGTATCGGGCCATGTCGAATATCTCGCCTGCACCGACCAGATCTGCGTGCCGCAGGATGCGCTGCTGGAGGCCAAGGCGGGCGGCGATTTTGCGCGCTGGCGGGCAGGGGTGGCGCCGCTGCTCGATGCCCGCGCGCGTTTCGCGATTTCCGGCAAGACGCTGCGCCTCGCCATTCCGCTGCCTGCGGGCATGGCGCTTGGCGATCCGCACGTCTTCGTCGCCAACGAGCGGCTTGTGGCCTACGCCGCTGCGCAGACATTTCGCCGGGTGGGCGATGTGCTGGTCGCCGAAATCCCGCTCGATCCCTATGGCACCGGAAAGGCCGAGACGCTGTCGGGCATCCTTGCGTTTGGTGACAAGGGTGCGAGCGGCGGGGGCTTCCGGTTTGACGCCGATCTCGGCACAGTCCCAACTGGCGGCGAGATTGTCGCAGGCCCGAAGGATGCGACCATACCGCCGCTATGGACGCTGATCCTCGGCGCGCTCGTGGGCGGCCTCTTGCTCAACATCATGCCCTGCGTCTTCCCGATCCTCAGCCTGAAGGCGATCGCGCTGGCTCGTGCAGGCGAGAGCGAGGAAAAGGCGCGCGCCGAGGGCCTCGCCTATACTGCGGGCGTGGTCATCGCCTGCCTTGCCTTGGGCGCGCTGCTGCTGGCGTTGCGGGCGGCGGGCGAGCAGGTCGGCTGGGCGTTCCAACTGCAAGAACCGGGCGTGGTCGTCGCGCTGCTGGTGCTGGCCGCCGCGATCACCGCGAACTTTGCCGGGCTGTTCGAGCTTCCGACGATCTCCATGAGCATGGGGGGAGAGCGCACCGGCGCCTTTGCCACCGGGCTGCTTGCGGCTTTCGTGGCGACGCCCTGCACGGGTCCGTTCATGGCGGCGGCCTTGGGCGCGGCGCTGCTGCTGCCGGTGCCGCAGGCGCTGATGCTGTTCGCGCTGCTCGGGCTGGGGCTGGCACTGCCGTTCCTGCTGCTGGGCTTCGTGCCGCCGCTGCGCCGGATGCTGCCCAAACCGGGCGCGTGGATGGAACGGTTCCGGCGGATCATGGCGATCCCGATGGCGCTGACCGCGCTCGCGCTGCTGTGGCTGACGGTGCAGCTGGGCGGACGGCCGTTCGGCGGAATCGCGATGGTGATGGTGTTCGGCGTGCTGATCGGCCTGTTCGTGGTTGGCAGGCTGCAGCGCGGCGGCAAGATGGCGTGGCCGGCCTTCGCGCTGGTCGCCGCGCCCTTCGTCGCCTTTGCCGCGATCGCGCTGCCTTCGGTCTACGAGAGCGAACGCGCCGTGGGCGAGGCGAGCATCCACAACCCGCAGGCCTTCAGCCTCGACGCGCTGGCCGCCGCGCGGGCTTCGGGCAAGCCTGTGTTTCTGTGGTTCACCGCCGACTGGTGCCTCACCTGCAAGGTCAATGAAGCGTCCTCGATCGAGCGCGAGAGCGTGCGCGAAGCCTTCGAAAAGGCCGGCGTGGTCACGCTGCGCGGCGACTGGACGCGGCGCGACGAGGCGATCACCGCCTTCCTTACGCAGCAGGGCGCAGCGGGCGTGCCGCTATACCTGTGGTATCCGGCAGGAGCCGACGCGCCGCAGCAATTGCCGCAGGTGCTCACCCCGGAATTGCTGGAGCAGCTGTCGGCGCAGAGCCCCGGCACGCGGTAATCAGCGTCATCGGCAGCGGGCTCGGGTTGAGTTTCACCAGCCCGGCACCCGGCACCGTGACACTGGCCTCGCGCTCGGGCTTCAAGGCGCTCCATTCACGCGCATTGGCAGAGACATCGCCCTGCCACAGCGACTTGCCCGCAACCGTGGTCGCATCCACGGGAAAACGCCCGATCCAGCCATTGCCGATCAGCGCCAGCAGCGCGGCTGCGCCTTCGTCAGCGGGCGCGTGGCGAGTGATCCTGAGCGCAGCCTCGGGCGCGCCGGGCGTGAGGCATTCGAGCGCGACCAGCACGGGCTTGCCCGGAATGCCGTAGACCAGCCGCAGCGGATTGCCCGTGCTTGCCCACACCGCTCCGGTGGTATCCGGCGAAGGGATCGGCTCGGACGGTGCGCCCTTCGCGGGCGAGTCCAGCGTCACGCGTGCGACGGCGGAATCGGTCGGCGGCGGCTTGCATCCCGCCAGCCCGCCCGCGATCGCGCCCAAAAGCAAAGGCACGGCCAGCACCCAAGGCTTACGACTCATCGTGCGCGGATGAAGGCGCGGATGTCGGCTGACAGTTTGGCCCGGTCCTCGTCGCGGATATACATCATGTGACCTGCGTCGTAATATTTCCACGTGATCCGATCCTGCGGGATGCCCGGGCGCTTCAGCGAATATTCCGCACCGAAGAACGGCGTGGCAAAATCATACCAGCCCTGTGCGGCGAACAGGCGCAGCCCCGCGTTCTGCCGCATCGCCTGACCGATCAGCGGGGCGACGTTGAGGTAGGCCGCGCGGTCGGGCTGCGACAGGCTCCAGTCCCAGTGGTTGCCCGGCTCGCGCCCGATGGACTGGTATTCGCGGTCGGTCTTGTAGCCCAACCCCTCGCGCGACCAGCTGTTGATGGCGGCGGTGTAGCCTGCATCGATGCCGTAGAAACTGGGGTCGTTGTCGGGATACTCCCCGGCATTGTCGTAGTCGGTGCCGGTGTAGCGCGCATCGAGCCTGCCGATGGTCTGCCCCCGGTCGCGCAGCAGTTCCTTGTAGAAGCGCTGGTCGGTGACGCGCAGGTTCGCCTGGTCGAGATAGGTCTCCGACAGGCCGGTGAGGCGCGACAGTTCCTTGCGCACGCTTGCGCGCTCGTCGGCGGGCAGGTCCTGCCCCTTGAGCAGCGCGGTGGCGAATGGCCCGATCGCGAACTTGCGCGCTTCCTCGGCAACCGCTGCGACAGACGCGCCTTTGACCTTGCCGTGGTAAAACGCCGCGGCCGCCATGTTGGGCAGGGTGACAACATAGGCCATCTCGTTACCCGGCGTCGTATCCTCCACCCCGAAATCGAGGATGGTGGAGATCAGGATCAGACCGTTGAGGCCGACATCGTTGAAGGTGCTGCCCTCCAACTCGTCGGCAACCATCGCGGTGCGGGTGGTGCCGTAGCTCTCGCCGCCCAGAAACTTGGGGCTGTTCCAGCGGCCATTGTCATTGATCCAGCGGCGAATGACCTGCGCGACCGCGCGGCCGTCCTGACGCAGGCCATAATACTTCTTCGGGTCGGTGCCTTGCGTGAGGTGGCTGAAGCCCGTGCCCGGCGGGTCGATGAATACCAGGTCGGCGACATCGAGGAGGCTATCGGGGTTGTCGAGCAGCGGATAGGGCGGCGCGCCGTCGTCGCGCGCGTCCGACGGGATCGCCACGCGCTTGGGCCCGAAGGCCCCCATCTGCAGCCACACCGAGCCCGAGCCCGGCCCGCCATTATAGATGAAGAACACCGGCCGCGCGGGGTCCATCGGCGTCCTTACATAGGAGGTGGTGACAATCACCGCCTCCGCCTTGCCCGCGTCGTCCGACAGGATCGTGTCGGCGATGGTCGCACGATAGGCGACCCGCTGCCCGCCGAAAGTGCCCGCAAGATCGCGGATGCGCTCCTGCGGAGCGGGCTTGGCAGCCTCGGCCTTGGGCGCATCCTGCGCGAGGGTCGGAACGGTAAGGGCGAGAGTGCCGGCAGCGGCCAGCAGCGCGAGGAATCGGGCGTTCATGGGACAAGGTGAGTGACAGGCTTGTGACGCCGCTTCAAGGGGCGGGGCTAAGGCTTCCCACCCATCTTCTTCGCCCGCATCTTCCCATAGCGCGTCTTGCGCGTCCCAGGCTTGCCCTCGTTGCTCCGCCCGACGATCGGCGCGCGTTTCTGTCCGTCGGGTATCCCGAGCTCGTCCGCCTCCAGCCGGCGGATCTCGTCGCGCAGGCGTCCGGCTTCCTCGAACTCGAGGTTGGCGGCCGCATTGCGCATCCGCTTTTCGAGGTCCTCGATGTAGCTGCGCAGGTTGTGGCCGACGAGATTGTTGCGCTCGGGATCGCCGGTATCCACCAGCACAGAATCCTGCGCCGCCGAATGCGCGACGATGTCGTGGATGTTGCGCTTGATCGTGGTCGGCGTGATGCCGTGTTCGGCGTTGAACGCTTCCTGCCTCGAGCGCCGCCGGTCGGTTTCGGCGAGCGCGCGCTCCATGCTGCCGGTGATGCGGTCGGCATAGAGGATCACGCGGCCATCGACGTTGCGCGCGGCGCGGCCGATGGTCTGGATCAGCGAGGTTTCGCTGCGCAGGAAGCCTTCCTTGTCGGCGTCGAGGATCGTCACCAGCCCGCATTCCGGGATGTCGAGGCCTTCGCGCAGCAGGTTGATGCCCACCAGCACGTCGTACACGCCAAGCCTGAGGTCGCGGATCAGCTCGATGCGCTCCAGCGTCTCGACGTCGGAGTGCATGTAGCGCACCCGCACGCCGGCCTCGTGCATGAACTCGGTCAAGTCCTCGGCCATGCGCTTGGTGAGCGTGGTGACGAGTGTGCGGTAACCCTTGGCGGCGGTCGCCTTGCACTCGACGATGCAGTCCTGCACCTGATCCTCGACGGGGCGGATTTCCACCGGCGGATCGATCAGGCCGGTGGGGCGAATGACCTGTTCGGCGAACACGCCGCCCGTCTGGTCCATCTCCCAGTGGCCGGGGGTGGCCGAGACCGCAAAGGTCTGCGGGCGCATCGCATCCCACTCGTTGAAGCGCAGCGGGCGGTTGTCGATGCAGCTCGGCAGGCGGAAGCCGTACTCGGCGAGCGTCAACTTGCGGCGGTGATCCCCCTTCGCCATCGCGCCGATCTGCGGGACGGTCTGGTGGCTTTCATCAACGAACAGCAGCGCGTTTTCGGGAAGGTATTCGAACAGCGTCGGCGGCGGTTCGCCAGGGAGGCGTCCGGTGAGGAAGCGGCTGTAGTTCTCGATCCCCGCGCAGCTTCCCGTCGCCGCGATCATTTCGAGATCGAAATGGGTGCGCTGTTCCAGCCGCTGGCGTTCGAGCAGTTTGCCCTCGATCTCCAGCTCCTTGAGGCGCTCCTCCAGCTCGAATTTGATGGCGGCGGCGGCCTGCTTCATCGTCGGGCCGGGGGTGACGTAGTGCGAATTGGCGTAAACCCGCACCTTCTCCAGCGCCGCGCCCTTGGTGCCGGTGAGCGGATCGAACTCGGCGATGCCCTCGATCTCGTCACCGAAGAAGCTGATCCGCCAGGCCACGTCCTCGTAGTGCGAGGGGAAGATTTCGAGACTGTCGCCGCGCACCCGGAAGCAGCCGCGGGTAAAGGCGGTGTCGTTGCGCTTGTATTGCAGGGCGACGAGCTTGCGGATCAACTCGCGCTGGTCGACCGTCTCGCCGCCCTTGATGTCGAAGATCATCGCCGAATAGGTCTCGACCGAGCCGATCCCGTAGAGGCACGAGACCGAGGCGACGATGATCACGTCGTCGCGTTCCAGCAGCGCGCGGGTGGCCGAGTGGCGCATCCGGTCGATCGCCTCGTTCACCGAACTTTCCTTCTCGATGTAGGTGTCCGAGCGCGGGACGTAGGCTTCGGGCTGGTAGTAGTCGTAGTAGCTGACGAAATACTCGACCGCGTTGTCGGGGAAGAAGCTCTTGAACTCGCCGTAAAGCTGGGCGGCGAGGATCTTGTTGGGGGCGAGCACCAGCGCCGGGCGCTGCAGGGTCTGGATGACCTTGGCCATCGTGAAGGTCTTGCCCGAGCCGGTCACGCCCAGCAGCACCTGCGTCTTCTCGCCCGCCAGCGCGCTTTGCGTCAGCTCGGCGATGGCGGTCGGCTGGTCGCCCGCCGGCTCGTATTCCGAGACCAGCTTGAAGGGGATGCCGCCCATCGACTTGTCGGGGCGGGCGGGGCGGTGCGGGGTGAAGTCCGCGCCCGTCTGGGGCTCGTCCAGTCCGCGGCGGATCACGAGTTGCGACATGGCCTATGTATGGGGAACAAAGCGGGGCCGTGCAAGGAGGGCGGGGCGAGGGTGGGCGCTTTTCGGGGCACGCTTTGCCGCATTGGGGGTTATACAAGGCATGAGGCATCAGGAGACCCGACCCATGACACGCATCACTATCATCGCTGCCGCCGGAGCATTGCTGCTCGCCGGATGTTCGGACAGCAGCAGCGAACCGGATGCCAAGGGCGCGGTCACCGTCAAGGAGGCCGCCGAAAAGGCGAGCGCCGAAATGCCCCGGCCCGAACCCGGCCTCTACAAAACCACCGTCATCATGACCGGGCTCGACATCCCCGGGCTCCCCGAAGACATGAAGCAGCACGGCGCAGGGATGACCACCACGACCGAAGATTGCCTCACGGACGAGGACGTCGACAAGGGCTATGGCGAGCTCGTGAAGCAAGGCCAGAACGGCGACTGCGTCTTCGAAAAGTTCGATGCGGCGGGCGGCAAGATCGACGCGGTGATGGTGTGCAAATCGGCCGGCCCCGAAAAGCGCATGGCCATTTCCGGCACCACCTCCAAGACCGGCGCAGACCTCACGGCGAGCGTGGCGATGGACTTCGAGGGCGCGGGCAAAGGGACATTGAACTTCACCACCAAGCACGAGCGCATCGGAGAATGTCCGGCCAAAAAGTGAAATGTGTCGGAATTGTTACGCGTGTTACACTTCATTGAATGTTCATGCTGATCGTGGCTAATAACGGGGCATGGCTTCCCGCTTCGCCTTGGACCGTTCTCGCTTGCCCGCGCCGCTCCTCGCGGCGGCGACAGCGGCTGGCGGGCGTGCGCAGCAGGCCTATGCCGCGAGCGAGTTTGCGCACCGCGTCGCGCTGGCCCGCGAGACTTGCCCGGAAGAATTCGAGGTCGGCAAGCCGCGCCTGATGCGCCTGCTCGGCGAAGCGCAGGTACTGCTGGAACCGATCCGCCGCTCCAAGCGCAAGCTGGCCCCCGCCATCACCGCCAATCCGCAGGTGGCGATGATCCTCCCCGGTTTCGGCGCCCACCCGATGCGGATGCGCTACCTTGCCCGTCAGCTTGAAAGCGCCGGGCACATCACCAAGCGTTGGGGGCTGGGTCGCAACTGGGGCCCCGATCCCGATCGGTTCGATGCGATCGAGGCGCGGCTGCTGGAACTTCACGCGCGCCACGGCCGCAAGGTGGTGCTGATCGGCTGGAGCCTTGGCGGGCTCTATGCGCGCGAGATTGCCAAGCGCCAGCCGCAGGCGGTTGCCAAGGTGATCTCGATGGGCTCGCCGTTCTCTGGCTCCCTGCGCGCCAACAATGTGTGGCGTGCCTACCAGTTCATCACCGGCCATTCGGTCGATGCCCCGCCAGTTGCCGCCGACCTGTCGGCAAAGCCGCCGGTCGAGACCGTCGCGCTGTGGAGCGCCAATGACGGCGTCATCGCCCCGCGCTGCGCCGCAGGCCGCGCTGGCGAGCGCGACCGCGCCATCCCGCTGCGTTGCACGCACATGGGCTTCACCTACGATCCGCAGGTGATCGCCACACTGCTTTCCGAGCTCGAATCCACCAAAGCCTGAACCTGTCCGGCGCTATCTTGCGCAAATTCAAGCGGCCGCTTTCCTTTTGCGAAAGGCCGGTTACATTGCTGCAATGCACCTAACGGACAAGCGGGGGTCGATGCAGGCGCGGGGTAGCAATTTCGACGAGATGTTCGACGGCTCGGGCCAGACCCGGCCCGCGTATGGCGAATATTCCCGCTGGCTGGGCGAGCAGCCGCCCGAGTTCCTGCGCCGCAAGAACCGTGAGGCGGATGACACCTTCCGCCGCACCGGCATCACTTTCAACGTCTATGGCGAGAACGAGGCGGAAGAACGCCTGATCCCGTTCGACATGGTGCCGCGCATCATCACCGCAGCCGAATGGCGCAAGGTCTCCAAGGGCATCGAGCAGCGGGTCCGCGCGCTCAATTCCTTCCTCTACGATCTCTACCATCGGCAGGAGATCGTGCGCGCGGGCCGTTTGCCCGAACGCCTGCTGCGCGGTAACGAGGCGTGGCTGGCTAACATGGTCGGATTCACTCCGCCGGGCGGGATCTACACCCACATCGTCGGCATTGATCTGGTGCGCACCGGGCCGGACGAGTTCTTCGTGCTGGAAGACAATGCGCGCACGCCCTCAGGCGTTTCGTACATGCTGGAAAACCGCGAGACGATGATGGGGATGTTCCCCGATCTGTTCAGCCGGATCGCGGTTGAGAGCGTCTCTAACTACCCGCGCCGCCTCGCGCGCAGCCTTGCGGCCTGCGTCCCGCCCGCCTTCACCGGCGGCAAGCCGACGGTCGCGGTGCTGACGCCGGGGATCTACAACTCCGCCTATTTCGAGCACGCCTTCCTCGCCGACCAGATGGGCGCGGAACTGGTCGAGGGCAGCGACCTGCGGGTCGTCGGCGGGCGGGTGCAGATGCGCACCACGCGCGGTTATAAGCCGATCGACGTGCTCTATCGCCGGGTCGACGACGAGTTTCTCGATCCGCTTACCTTCAACGCCGATAGCGTGCTCGGCGTGCCGGGGATCATGGACGTGTATCGTTCGGGCGGGATCACCATTGCCAATGCTCCCGGCACCGGGGTCGCCGACGATAAGGCGATTTACAGCTTCATGCCCGAGATCGTCGAATTCTACACCGGCGAGCGGCCCTTGCTGCCCAATGTTCAAACGTGGCGTTGCGCTGACAAGGATGCGCTGGGCTACGTGCTCGACAATCTGGCCGAGCTGGTGGTCAAGGAAGTCCACGGATCGGGCGGCTACGGGATGCTGATCGGGCCGACGTCGTCGAAGCGCGAGATCGAAGCCTTCCGGGCCAAGCTGACCGCGCGGCCGGAGAACTACATCGCCCAGCCGACACTCGCGCTGTCGACCTGCCCGATCTACACCGCCAAGGGCCTCGCCCCGCGGCACCTCGATTTGCGTCCCTTCGTGCTGGTTTCCCCTGAGGGCATCGACATCACGCCCGGCGGGCTGACGCGCGTGGCGCTCAAGAAGGGGTCGCTGGTGGTCAACTCGTCGCAGGGGGGCGGCACCAAGGACACCTGGGTGCTGAAGGACTGATGCGCAGATGCTAGGCCGTACCGCCAACGGGTTGTTCTGGATGTTCCGCTATCTCGAGCGGGCAGAGAACACCGCGCGCCTGCTCGAAGCCGCGCTGCGCATGGCCGTGACCCGCGACGTGGTGACCGCCGAGGCCGAATGGCGCTCGGTGATCGCGACGCTCGGCCTGACGAAAGCCTATCAGGCGGCGCATGACAGCTATGACGGGGTTTCAGTGTGGAACTTCGTGCTGCGTGGGCCATCCAATCCCGGCAATGTGCGGCTGATGTTCGGCGGGGTCCGCTCGAACGCGCGCGAGGCGCGGATCAACATTTCCTCCGACTTGTGGGAGGCTGTGAACGAGAACTGGATGCGGCTCGACAAGCTGCTCGCGCGCCCCGTCGGCCAAGGCGCGGTGGGCGAAGTGCTTGCCACGATTCGCCGCGCCGGCACGCAGGTTCACGGCGCCTTTGAAGGTTCGATACTGCGCGACGAAGGCTATCACTTCAGCCGCGCGGGCACCTTCATCGAACGGGCTGACAGCACCGCGCGCATTCTCGACATGAAGTATTTCCTGCTGCTGCCCTCGCTCTCCTATGTCGGATCGAGCCTCGATACCGGACAGTGGGAACAGGTGCTGCGCTCGGTCGCGGGCGCGCGGGTCTATAGCTGGCTCAACGCCGGGCAGATCGAGGCGCGCGGGATCGTCGAGTTCGTGGTTCTCGACGAGCGTTTCCCGCGGAGCCTCGCCTTCTGCCGCAACGCGCTGCGCGGCTGCCTCACCGCGCTCGCCGACACCCACGGGTCCGAAGGCCGCGCGGTCGCCCTGATGCGCGAGGCCGATACGCGGATCAGCCACCTCACCGTCGACCAGATTTTCGAGCAGGGCCTGCACGAATTCCTCGTCGATTTCCTCGCCCGCAACGCCGCCATCGCCCGCGCGATTGCCGAGGATTACCGGTTCCACGCATGAGCAAGCTCACCCTTCAGGTCCGCCACACCACCCACTACGCCTTCGCGCAGCCGGTGGTGCACGCTCTCCAGCGACTGCGGCTTATGCCCAAGGCCACGCAGGGCCAGCGCATTGTCGACTGGCAGATGATCCTCGACAATGCCGTTGCCGAGCTCGAATATGATGACCAGCACTTCAATCATGTGACCCTGATCAGCCTGACGCCGGGCGCGCGCGAGGTTACGGTGACCTGCGAGGGCGTGGTCGAGACCGAGGACAATGCCGGGGTGATCGGCCGCCATTCGGGCCACCTGCCGCTCTGGAACTTCCTGCGTCAGACCCCGCTGACGCGCGCGGGTGCGAAAGTGCGCGGGCTGCTGCGCGAGGTGCCGGAACGGGTCGATGCCGCACCGCTCGACTTCCTCCACGGCCTGTCCGCGCTTATCCGCGAGCGGGTTGCCTACGAAACCGGCCGCACCAGTTCGCGCACCTCGGCAGAGGAAGCCGTCGGGCTGGGCGCAGGGGTGTGTCAGGATCACGCCCACATCTTCATCGCTGCCGCGCGGGTGAGCGGCATTCCGGCGCGCTATGTCAGCGGCTACCTGCTCATGAACGACCGCATCGAGCAGGAAGCCACCCACGCCTGGGCCGAAGCGCATGTCGAGGGGCTGGGATGGGTCGGCTTCGATGTGTCGAACGGGATCAGCCCCGATCCACGCTATGTGCGCGTGGCCACCGGGAGCGACTACCGCGATGCGGCGCCTGTCACCGGAATCAGCTTCGGCGCGGCGGCGGATCAGGTGCTGACCGTGGGTGTTGCGGTCGAGGCGCATCCGCTCTCGGGCCAGAGCCAGAGCCAGAGCCAAGGCCAGTCGACCCAGTAACCGCCCCTAAGCATGGCTCGCCCCTTGCGCTCCGGCCCGCATCGGCTAGGGGCGCAGACCGGGCGGGGGACAAGAGGATGATGGCATGACCTATTGCGTTGGCATGGTGCTCGACAAGGGCCTCGTCCTGATGAGCGACACCCGCACCAATTCGGGCGTCGACAATATCTCCACCTTCCGCAAGCTGTTCCACTGGAGCGTGCCGGGCGAACGCATGATCGCGGTGCTGACCGCTGGCAACCTTGCCACCTCGCAGGCCGTGATCAGCCAGCTTGAGGAGCGTACCAAGGCCCCCGGGGACCGCGACAACTGCCTGCTCAGAGGCACGACCATGTTCCAGGTCGCGACCGAGATCGGGCGGATCCTGCGCCATACCATCGAGGACGTGCAGCGCTCCAACGGCGACGGCGGCAAGGGCAGGTTTACCGCGACGATGATCGTCGCGGGGCAGATCAAGGGCATGCAGCCGCGCCTGTTCATGATCTATCCCGAGGGCAATTTCATCGAGGCGAGCTGGGACACGCCCTTTTTCCAGATTGGCGAGACCAAGTACGGCCGCCCGATCCTGATCCGCGGCTACGAGCGGGGCATGACCTTCGAGAACGCGGTCAAGCTGCTGATGGTAAGCTTCGACTCGACGCTCAAGGCTAACCTGTCAGTCGGCCTGCCGCTCGATTTGCTGGTGATTGCCAAGGATGCGTTCGCGGTCACCCACGCCCACCGGGTGACCGAGGATGATGAATATTTCGACCATATTTCATCAGGTTGGGGTAATGCACTGCGTCAGGCTTTCCACTCGCTGCCACCCTACCGATTCAGCGATGACGCGTAGGGAGAGGTCCTGATCTGACTCCGTTACGGAGCCAATATTTCCATGTAAAACATAAGTTTAACGTCATTCGGATATGGTAAATCCTCCGGATCGGCGGCGCTCTTGCGTGTGTGCCAACCTAGGTTAGCGCAGAGACAACCGCATGGACCGCAAATCATCCCTCCACTTCATCGACTCCTGCAGCCGCCAACGGGCAGAACTGGCGAGGGTGGGCTTCGCCCTTGGCCATCATTGCGAGGTATACGGCGATTTGTCGGAGCTCGCGGTGCACCCGCCGCGAGACGGGATCATCATCGCCCGCGACACGGCCGAGGAAGGCGGGGTGGGAATGATCCTCGATCGGCTCGGACGGCTCGGCATCTGGCTGCCGCTGATCGCGGTGGATGTCCAGCCGCGCCCCGGCCGCATCGTCGAAGCGATCAAGGCGGGCTCGCTCGATTACCTTGCCCTGCCGCTCGATCCCGAACGGTTCACCCGCTGCCTGATGCGCATCGAGAAGGAAGCCGAACAGTTCGGCGCCGCTCGCCGCCGCATGATCGAAGCGCGCGACCGCATCTCGACGCTCTCGGGCCGTGAACGCGAAGTGCTCGACTGGCTGGCCGAAGGCAGCAGCAACAAGGCGATCGCCCGCGAACTCGACATCAGCCCGCGCACGGTGGAGATCCACCGCGCCAACATGATGACCAAATTGGGCGCGCGCCACGCGGCCGAAGCGGTGCGGTTGAAGCTGGAAGCCAAGCTGGAGCCCAAGCTGCACGCCTGACGCGCGGCCGGGCCTGAAGGATCAATGGTTGGTTACCCCCGGGCGGTCCGGGCCGAGCAATTCCGCTTGGCCCGGGCCGCCAACCCGTCTGCACGGTGTGGCGGCAATGCGTGCCGCCGTCTCAGCGGCAGAACGTCGCGCCGGTGCCTTCGAGGTGGAAGTGATCCTCATGCGCAGCATTATATTCCGGGCCGAGCACGGTGCCGAAGCGCTTGCAGGCGCTTTTGTGCACCACGCGCAGGAACTCGCGCGCGGCCGGATCGCCGCTTCGCCAATCGCCTTTGACGGCGATCCGGCGGCCATCGGCGAGCACGAAGGCCGAGACGTCGATCGCCCCGGCATGGGCATGGGCCGAGCGCTGCTGGCTTCCGGCGACATTGCGGCAGGAGTATGATCCCATCGTCTCGATCCTGACCACCGGGCTTCTCAGGATCTGGCGCGCGGCGCGGTCGACGCCGAAGCGCGCCCAGTCCCCGAAAGCCTTGGCGACCTTGCATTGCACCGGACCGATGTTGGCGATGCCCACCGAGGTGCGATCCCCGGCAAGCGCCATCAGCTGGACTGTGCCGAGCTTGTTGCAGCCGGGCGCGGCATAGGTGTCGGGCACGGGCTGGAAGCGCGCACCGCTTGCGCCGAGGTCGGCAAGACAACTGGCATCCTCGGGCCGCTGGGCATAGCTCTGCGGCGCGGAAGCGACGGGAACCGATGATCGTGCGGGCGCGCGGGCGGTCTGGCTGGCGCTGCCGCCCGGCACCAGCGAGCCGCAGCCCGCCAGCATCAGCACCGCCGCGCCGAGCACCAATCCGCGAAGATAACCCTTGGCTTCCATAGCTAGGGGTTATCCCGCAGGAATGGTTAATAGCGGGATAACGGGTCAGAAAGAGCGCAGCCGGGGCCACGCCGGAGGCCTTAGGGCAGCGTGTCCTCGACCTGCTCCCACAGCTCGATCTTTACCCCGTCGGGGTCGAGCAGCCAGGCGAACTTGCCGTAACCCTCGTCAGCCTCACCGAGGATTTCCACGCCCTTCGCACGCAATCCCGCGACCAGCCCCGCGCAGTCGTGGACGCGCAGATTGATCATGAATCCGCCCTTGCCCGGCTTGATGTAAGCATCGTCCGCCATGTGGCTGATCAGCGAATAGGGATGAGTGAGAGGCTCATCCGCCCAGGCAAGCTGCGGTCCGTAGGGGCCGTCGATCCCCAGCGTCTCGCGGTACCACGCGCGGGACGCCTCGGGGTCCCTGACCACGTAGAAGACTCCGCCGAGCCCTGTGACGCGGGGGCCTGCATTTCGCTCTGCGGTCATGTGCCATCTCCCCTGTGCGCGCATCATGCATCACGTGGGACAGCGAAGATAGTCCAAGAGGCCTGCGCCGCCAGAGGGGGGGTGGGGGTAGGGCAACGCAGGCCTCACCCCCCTGTTCGCGCGCCGGGCGCGGAAGGTTACGCCGCCGCGCGAGACTTTCCGGTCGCGAGGCTCACCGCTACAATCGCGATGAACGCCGCGAAGAAGCCGGGCACGATTTCGTAGAGGCCGGGGCCGCCCATGAAGCTCGCGTTCCACCCCAGCGCGATCCAGCCCGCAACCACCGCCGCGCCCGTCACGAGGCCCGCGACCGCGCCCGCACCGGTCATGCGGTCCCAGGTCAGCGCGAGCAGGATCAGCGGGCCGAACGCTGCGCCAAAGCCCGCCCAAGCGTTGGAAACAAGGGCAAGCACCTCGCTGTCGGGATCGGCCGCGATCACCATCGCCGCTGCTGCGACCAGCGCAACGCTAAGCCGGCCGATGTTCACCGCCTCACGTTCGGAAGCGTCGCGGCGCAGGAACAGGCGGTAGAAGTCCTCGGTCAGCGAGGAGGAGGAGACAAGCAGCTGCGAGGAGATCGTGCTCATGATCGCCGCCAGCAGCGCGGCGTAGAGGAAGCCGGTCACCGCCGGGTGGAAGAGCAGCTTGGCAAGGATGATGAAGATCGTCTCGGGATCGTCCACCACTAGCCCGTTGGCTTCGGCAAAGGCGCGGCCCGCAAGGCCGACCGCGACCGCGCCGAGCAGCGAGATCACCATCCAGCTCATCCCGATCACGCCCGCCTTGCCGATGTTCTCGACCCGGTCGATCGCCATGAAGCGCACGATGATGTGCGGCTGGCCGAAATAGCCGAGGCCCCATGTCACCGCGCTGATGACGCCCACCAACGTGGCCCCTTGGGTGAGGCTCAGGAAGCCCTCCTGCGGCACCACCGAAAGGTTGAGCGGCGCTGTGCTGCCATAACCTGACAGGATCACCAGCGGCATCACAACCAGCGCCACCATCATGATCATGCCTTGCACGAAATCGGTGAGGCTGACCGCGAGGAACCCGCCGATCATGGTGTAAACCAGCACGATCCCGGCGGTGATGACGATGCCGAGCATGTAGTCGCTCAGCCCCGTCACGGACAGCGAACCGGCGAAGGCAGTCGCGAACAGCTTGCCGCCGCCGACCATCCCGCTCGCCGTGTAGACCGTGAAGAAGCCAACGATGATGATGGCCGAGATGACGCGCAGCATCGTGCCGCTTTCGGGGAAGCGGTTGGCGAGGAATTGCGGGATGGTGAGCGCATTGCCGAGCCGCTCGGTCTGTTCGCGCAGGCGCGGCGCGACGATGATCCAGTTCAGCGCCGCGCCCACGGTGAGCCCGATCGCAATCCACGCCTCGACCAGCCCGCCCACGAACAGCGCGCCCGGCAGGCCGAGCAGCAACCACCCCGACATATCGCTCGCGCCGGCGCTCAATGCGGTTACCGCAGGCGAGAGATTGCGTCCGGCGAGCAGGTAGCCCTCCGAATCTCCCCGGGTTTTGGCCCAAGCATAGACACCGATGGCGATCATCAGGACGAAATAGGCGGCGAGGCTGGCGAGGGTGTAAACGTTCATGAAGCACGGCCTAACGGCTGGTGCGGCGCTTGGCCAGACGCGGCGTTTATCCGCCCACCGCGCGGCGCCGCGCGGCCCTTTCGTCCCGGGCGGGGAACGCTTTTCAGCCCGGCCCCCCGCTATACGCGACGAAGTGAGGTAGGCCGGTCGGCCCGGCGGAACATCGGGGACTCCATCCGGTAAGCGTCCAGCAACTCACCACGAGTTGAGATGAAGCTACACGCTTGGAGTTTATAATGACTGTTACCACCAAATTCAGCACCGCCTGCGGGCTGGCAGCCCTGACGCTGTCGACCGCGGCCTTCGCGCAAAGCGAAGATCGCTACTTCGACGGGGTCTACATCTCGGGCGCCGTCGGCACCGAGTTCGTCGAGGACGACGCGTCGGATTCGATCCAGTTCGACACCAATCGCGACGGGAATTTCAATGACACCGTGCGCACGGGCGCGGGCGCGGATGCCTTTGCACCTGGCTTTTGCGCCGGCTCGCCGATCTCGGCTGCCAATGCGACCTGTCGCGGCAGCCGCCAGACCGAAGGCTATGCCGTGCGGATCGGCGTCGACAAGCATCTCGGCAACAGCCCGATCGTGTTCGGTGCCCTGATCGAAGGTGCGCGTCCGGGCGTTGAGGAGTTCACCACCGCCTTCAGCAGCACCCCGGCATCCTACACCTTCGGGCGTGAGATGGATTGGGCCGTGACTGCCCGTGCCCGCGCAGGCTTCGCACCGGGTGAGGGCCGCGCGCTGTTCTACGGCACCGGCGGCGCTGGCTATGCCCGCATCGATCACAGCTTCCAGACCACCAACGCCGCCAATTCCTTCACGCCGCGCAACGATCGCGACTGGCAGTTCGGCTGGCAGGCCGGCGGCGGCGCGGAAGTCATGCTGACCCGCAACCTGGGCCTTGGCATCGAGTATCTCTACTCGAGCTACAAGGATGACGACTATGTCGTGGCCGTGGGTCCGGGCACTGCGCCGGCGACCAATCCCTTCCTGCTGGTCAACGCAGCCGGGACGGATTTCCGTCAGTCGAACGACCGCTTCAACTTCCACACGCTGCGTGGCACGGTGACCTTGCGCTTCTGATCCGGGCGGGGCGAGGGGCCAATGCGCCTCGCCCGCTCATGATAAGCAAAGACCCCGCGAAGCTTTGGCTTCGCGGGGTCTTTTGTGTTGCAGTCGGGACGGGCGCCTTGCGGCCTCAATCCTTCTTGCGGCGCATCTTCTTGCGCTCGTTCGGATCGAGTTCGGCCTTGCGCAGGCGGATCGATTGCGGGGTCACTTCGACCATTTCGTCGTCGTCGATATAGGCGATCGACTGTTCCAGCGTCATCCGGCGCGGCGGGGTGAGGCGGATCGCATCGTCCTTGCCGCTGGAGCGGACGTTGGACAATTGCTTGGCCTTCATCGGGTTGACTTCGAGATCGTCAGGCTTGGCGTTTTCGCCGATGATCATGCCTTCATAGACCTTCATCTGCGCCCCGACGAACAATTCGCCGCGCTCTTCCAGCATGTTGAGCGCATAGGCGTTGGCATCGCCGTCGCCGTTGGAGATCAGCACGCCGTTGATGCGGCCTTCGATCGGCCCCTTGTACACGTCGTACTTCTCGAACAGGCGGTTCATGATCCCGGTGCCGCGCGTATCGGACAGGAACTCGCCGTGGTAGCCGATGAGGCCGCGCGACGGGGCTGAGAAGGTGATGCGGGTCTTGCCCACGCCCGAGGGGCGCATTTCGGTGAGGTCAGCCTTGCGGCGCTGCATCTTCTCGACGACCGTGCCCGAGTGTTCGTCATCGACGTCGATCACGACCGTCTCATACGGCTCCATGCGCTTGCCGCCTTCTTCGCGGAACAGCACGCGCGGACGGCTGATGCCGAGCTCGAAGCCTTCGCGGCGCATCGTTTCGATCAGCACGCCGAGCTGCAATTCGCCGCGGCCGGCGACTTCGTAGGCATCCTTGTCGGCACTTTCGGTGACGCGGATGGCGACGTTGGTTTCCGCCTCGCGCAGCAGGCGGTCGCGGATGATGCGGGTGGTGACCTTGCTGCCCTCGCGTCCGGCGAGCGGGCTGTCATTGACCGAGAACCGCATCGCCAGTGTCGGCGGGTCGATCGGCTGCGCGGCGATCGGTTCGCTCACGCTGGGATCGCAGATGGTGTTGGCGACGGTCGCCTTTTCAAGACCGGCGAGCGCAATGATGTCGCCCGCACGCGCGATTTCGACCGGCACGCGCTCGAGCCCGTCGAAGCTCATCAGCTTGGTGGCGCGGCCGGTTTCGATAACCTTGCCGTCCATGTCGATGGCGTGGATCGGATCATTGACCCGGATCGTGCCCGACTGGACGCGGCCGGTGATGACGCGGCCCATGAAGTTGTCACGGTCGAGCAGCGTCGCAAGGAAGCTGAACTTCGCGTCCGGGTCGAGGCCGGGCGAGGGCACGTGCTCGATCACCCTTTCGAACAAGGGCGCCAGGCTGCCTTCGCGGCGGTCCTGGTCTTCGCTCGCATAGCCATCGCGGCCCGAGGCATAGAGCACGGGGAATTCGAGCTGTTCGTCATTGGCATCGAGGCTGACGAACAGGTCGAACACTTCGTCGAGCACTTCCTGCGGGCGGCTGTCGGAGCGGTCGATCTTGTTGACCACCACGATCGGCTTGAGGCCCAGCGCCAGCGCCTTGCCGGTCACGAACTTGGTCTGCGGCATCGCGCCTTCCGCGCTGTCGACCAGCAGGATCACGCCGTCGACCATCGAGAGAATGCGCTCCACCTCGGCGCCGAAATCGGCGTGGCCGGGGGTGTCGACAATGTTGATGCGGGTGGTGTCGCCATTTTCCGAGTGCCACTCGACGCTGGTGCACTTGGCGAGAATGGTGATCCCGCGTTCCTTTTCGAGGTCGCCCGAATCCATAGCGCGTTCTTCGATCCGCTGGTTCTCGCGGTATGTGCCCGACTGGCGGAACAACTGGTCGACGAGCGTGGTCTTGCCGTGGTCGACGTGGGCGATGATCGCGATATTTCTGAGGGCGGACGACATTCGGGACACTTCCGGTGAAAGGCCGGACGCGAGGGGGCATCCGGGATTTGGAACAGGGCAGGGCGACGCGCGCGCTGCGTAAGCAAAGTTTGTGGCGGCTGGGCGACAATCCGCGACGCTACGGAATAGCCGCGCGCGCGAATGTGCTGCGTTGCAACATCGCGGCGGCGCCTAGCAGGGGTGCGCGCTCGGGGCAAGGGTCAGGGGCGCTCGCGGCGCTTCACAAGGGCTTTTGCAGTGTGACTCTTGCGCAACAGAATCATGAAATGCCCCCGCAAACCGCGGGTGTGCAGCTTGTCGCTGAGGACGTGCTGGCTTATCAGGGCGGCTCACGATCTCGGGAGAGAGCGCACAGGGACGGTGCGTGCCCAAAAAAAGGGCGCCGGGATCGCGGAATTTTGGAGAGGAGCTTCCATGCATTCGAACTTCACCGGCGCGGCCGGCTCATACCGATTCACCCTGCTTGCAGGTGCGGCCACCTTTGCCCTCGCGATGCCGAGTGCGGCTTTTGCTCAGGACGAGCAGCCCGCCGAGCCTGAGCTTGAGACCAGCAACGTCATCATCGTCACCGCGTCCAAGCGCGAGCAGACGCTGCAGGAAGTGCCGATCTCGGTGTCGGTGACCAGCGGCGAAACGATCGAACGCGCGCAGATCCGCGACGTTCTCGACCTTCAGACCGTGGTTCCCTCGCTGCGCGTGAGCCAGTTGCAGACTTCGTCGGCGACCACCTTCATCATTCGCGGCTTCGGCAACGGCGATAACAACTTCGGCATCGAGCCTTCGGTCGGCGTGTTCATCGACGGTGTGTTCCGTTCGCGTTCGGCCTCGGCCCTGTCCGACCTTAACATGATCAGCCGCGTCGAAGTGCTCAACGGGCCGCAATCGACACTGTTCGGCAAGAACGCATCGGCAGGCGTCATCTCGGTCGTCACCAAGGAGCCGCAATACGAATTCGGCGGCCAGGTCGAAGCGGTCTACGGCAACTACAACACCGTCAACCTCAAGGGCGAAGTGACCGGCCCGATCAGCGACTCGATCGCTTGGGCGATCGACGGCACGTACCAGAAGCGCGACGGCTTCGGCCGCATCGTCAACCTGAACAACGCCGAGATCAACGACCGCAACCGCTGGTCGGTGCGCGGCCAGCTGCTCATCGAGCCCAGCGCCGACATCAAGGTCCGCCTGATCGGCGATTATGGCAAGATTGATGAAGTGTGCTGCCAGACCAGCAACCTCGTGGTTGGCGGGGTCACCCAGCTTGCGGTTGGCGGCGTGGGCGGCCAGTTCCCGACCGACTTCTACAGCGGCGACAACTTCCTCAACGTCGTGCCGGTCAACACCAACAAGAACTACGGCTTCTCGGGCCAGCTCGACTGGAACCTCGGCAACCTGACGTTCACTTCGATCACCGCCTATCGCGAGCTGCGCAACGGCTTCTCGCAGGACGTCGACTTCACCAGCGCCGACCTCACCGTGGAAACGCGCGATCAGGGCGTCGACACCTTCACGCAGGAAGTGCGCCTGACCTCGGACTTCGACGGTCCGCTCAACTTCTTGCTCGGCGGCTACTACTTCGACGAATCGATCACGCAGAACAGCTCGCTTAGCGTTGGCCGCGATTTCCGCAACTTTGCGGCGATCCAGGCCGCGCCTGCCAGCCTTCTCCCGGCCAACCCGACCGCTGCCCAGCGCATCGCCGTCGGTAACGCCGTGCTGCGCAACGCCGAAGCCGCGCTCGGGCTGCCGCTCGGCTCGATCCTCGGCGGCACCGGAACGGGTCTGACCCGTGAAAGCTTCGGGGTCGACAATACCTCGTGGTCGGTCTTCGGCACGGTTGATTTTGAGCCGGTCGACGGCCTCGTCTTCACCGGCGGGTTCAACTACACCGACGACAAGAAAGACTTCGTGATCGATAACAATGCGCTCGATCCGTTGGCCAATATCAACCTCGTCGATGCGTTCATCCGCCTTGCCAGCGGCGGTACGGTGACCAACCGTGCCCAGTTCCAAGCACTCCCGGCACTCAACCAGCAGGGGCTGCTTGCCGCGGCAACCAACCCGGCGGTCAACACGCTGCTCGGCCTTCGTGCCCTGCAGTTCCAGACCCCGTTCCCCGACGTGCCGAACTCGGTCGAGCCGGGCCAGACGCGTGACAACAAGTTCACCTACCTGCTGCGCGCCGCGTACCAGATCTCGAACGAGGTCAATGTCTACGCAAGCTACGCAACCGGCTTCAAGGCGAGCTCGATCAACCTGTCGCGTGACAGCCGTCCGCTGCTCACCGACTATACGCCGGGCCCGCTGGGTTCGACCTTCGCTGCGCCGGCTTCGCCGATCATCAATGCCGGTCTTGGCACGGCCAACCTCACCACCGGCACCCGCTTCGCCGGCCCGGAGAACGCCGAGGTCTACGAAATCGGCATGAAGGCACAGTGGGATGGCTTCGGCTTCAACCTCGCGCTGTTCGACCAGACCATCAAGGGCTTCCAGAGCTTCTCGTTCACCGGTCTGGGTTTCGCGTTGCAGAACGCCGGGCAGCAGTCGGTGAAGGGCTTCGAGCTGGACGCCACCATCCAGCCCGACCCGTCGCTGGTCTTCACCTTCGCGGCGACCTACCTCGATCCGGTGTTCGACAGCTTCCCGGGCTCGGTCCTCGGCGATCTGTCGGGCCAGCGGGTCGGCGGCATTCCGGAATGGAGCCTGCGCACCTCGGCAACCCACACGCTGGAACTGGGCGATGCAGGCACCCGCTTCATCACCCGCGTCGACTACAGCCACGAAAGCAACACGCCGATCAACAACGGCCTGCCGGGCTTTAACCGTCAGCTTGGCAACACCCGGATCTTCGACCGCGAAGTCAATCTGGTGAATGCCTCGGTGACGCTGGCGCTCAGCAATGGCGTTGAAATCGGCGCCTACGCACGCAACCTGCTGAACGATGAATACATCCTCACCAACTTCGACGGTGTGGCGCAGGCTGGCACGGTTTCGGGCTATCCCAGCCCGCCGCGCACCTACGGCGGTGTCGTGCGCTTCAAGTTCTAAGCCACGCGCTTACAGCAAAGAAAAAGGGGGCCTCGCACCATCGGTGCGGGGCCCTTTTTCGTGAACCGCCACACCCCTTGCACAGCGGGCCGAGGCAGGCCATCGGGAGGCAATGACCGGATCATTGATCGAGCCCTTCCGGCGCGCTTTGGATTTCCGTGGCCGGTCACGGCGCCGCGATTATTGGCTGTTCGTGCTGTGGCAGGTGCCGGTTCTACTGGCCGGACTGGCGTTTGGTTTCAGCATCGTTCCCGACGAGGACCGGACCGAAACCCTGATCGGAGCGCCGCTTGTCCATGTGCTGGTGTTCGGCTTGCCGACCTTGGCGCTGCAAGTGCGGCGGATGCACGATCAGGACAAGACCGGCTGGTGGGTGGCGGTCAGCGCTTTGCCGTATATCGGCGTGGGCTGGCTGATCTTCCTGATGTTGCAGCCCGGCACTTGGGGGCCAAATCGTTTCGGCCCGGATCCGCGCCACGGTGGCTGGAGCGGCGACCTTTTCGACTAGTACTACCGCGTGGCAGGGAAGAGTGCTTTTTCTGTTTGCTTCAAGGCGTTGGTCGATACATCTTGGCCCGGCGGCAAGGGACGCCGCGAAGGGGGATTGCCGATGACTATCGGACGCGTGTTTTCGGGCAGCTTTGCCATGTTCCGGCAACGCTTCTGGCCGCTCCTCGGGATGTGGGCAGTGTTCTTCGTGATCCAGATAGCGAGCTGGGTGGTGCTCGGGGTAGGCCTGGTCGTGCTCGGCATGGGCGCGGGAGCGTTCGGTGCCAATCTCGAGGACCCGGCCGCCGCCACTGGCCTTGGCATCGGCATGATCACTTTTTTCGTACTGCTCTACGGCGCTTATGTCGTGCTCTTGCTGGCGCAGCAAGCGGCGCTGGTGACGCTCGCCTCGCCGCTTGAGGAACCGGCGTTCGGCGCGGCGCTCGGGCGAGGCTTCAAGAGCGCGCTGCCGTTCTTCGCGATCACCGTGATCCTGCTGCTCGGCTATTTCCTCATCTTCGGAGTGATCGGCGGCGCGGTCGGGGCGGCGGGCGGCGGTTCGGTGATCAGCGTCTTGCTGGCGCTGCTGATGCTGCCGGTGCTGGTCTATCTCGCCTGCCGTTTCGCGGTGCTGATCCCGGTGGTTGCGGTCGAGCAGGTGTTCAATCCGATCGCGGCGATCAAACGCAGCTGGGTGGTGACTCGCGGCAAGGCGGGTGGCATTTTCCTCGCTCTGGCTGCGTTTGTCGCGGTATCGGTGGCCGCGCTCGGCGTGCCGTTCGCACTGATCTTTGGCGGGATCGCCGCCGGACCCGGCAAAATCGACGGCGCCCCGGCTTTCGCGGCTTTCTTCGGATTTTTCCTGATCTTCGTTCTCTACACGATCTTCGCTGCGGCATTCACCGCCGTGTTGCACAGCGAAGTGACCGGCGGCGGAGCGGAGGCGCTTGAGGACGTCTTCGCCTAAAGCTCGCGTAACGCCTGTGCCGGTTTCGCCCGCAGCAGCGGCAGCGAACCGGCCAGCGCGAAGCCGAGCACCAGCGCGATGCCAAGACCGAGCACACCGAGCACTTCGCCCCAATCGGGCAGCCAGTCGAACTTGAACAGCTGGGTAATCACTACCCATGCCAGTCCCGACCCGAGCCCCAGCGCGACCAGCGCGAGCACGCCTGCGATCAGCCCATATTCGGCCAGCTGCAACAGCAGGATCTGCCGCCGGCTCGCCCCCAGCACGCGCAGCATCACCGTGTCGTAAGTCCGCGCAGCCCGCGCGGCGGCGATGGCGCCCATCAGCACCGCCAGCCCCGCCAGCACCGTCACCGCCGCCGCCGCAAGGGTTGCGAGGCTCACCTGCTGGAGGAGGTTCCTTGCCTCGACCAGGATCCCGCCGACCTCGATCACCGAACTTGACGGCATTTCCTTGACCAGCGCGCGCAGCAAGCGGCCCTTTGCCGCCGTGTCCGCGCCATCGGGCAGGTCGATGGTCGCCGACAGGTTGTGCGGCGCATCGCTGATCGCGTTGCGGCTGAACACCAGCGCGAAGTTGAAGCCCATGCTCTCCCAGTCGATCTCGCGCAGGTTCGCCACGCGGGCGGTGCGCTCCACGCCGAGGATGCCGATGGTGATGTAATCCCCGACCTTGAGGCCGACAGCGCCCGCAAAGTCGGCGTCGACCGAAACCTGCGGCTCGCCCGAGTGGAACTGGCCCCACCATGCACCTTCCACCACGCGGTTGCCGGGGGGGAGGGTGTCGGAATAGGTCAGCCCGCGCTCGCCGCGCAGTGCCCAGGCGCCTTCGGGGATTTCCTTCAGGTCGGCGACGCGGATCATTTTGTCCTTGGGGCCGTAAGCGAGCACCGCGCCGCGCATCGTCGGCACAGTGCGGATCGCGGCCTTGGGGAACTCGGCCTGGATCAGCTCGAAGAAGCGCAGTTCCTTGGCGGGCGGCACGTCGAGCACGAAGTAGTCGGGCGCTTCCTGCGGCACGCGCTTCTGGATGTTGCCGTCGATCGCGCTCTGCACCGCGGCCAGCAGCACGAAGGCGGCGAGGCCAAAGCCGAGCGCCGTCACCAGCGCTCCGGTCGGCGCGCCAGGGCGGTGGATGTTCGAGAGGGCGCTCCTGAGCAGCGGGTTCGACGGCCTCGGCAAACGGCGCGCGAGCGTCTGGATCGCCCAGCCGAGCCCCGCCAGCAGCACCAAGGCTCCGCCTGCGCCGAGCAGGAACCCGCCTGACAGCATCGGCTGCGCGGTGGTCAGCAGCGCCAGCGCGCAGATCCCGGCAATGCCGAGCGCGGTCACACCCAGCGCCCGCCAGTCGCGCGCCAGCGGCACGATCCCCGACCGCATCAGCGCCATCGCCGGATAGGTCCGCGCGCGCAGCAGGGGCGCAGCGGCAAAGGCGAAGGCGACCAGCAGGCCGTAACTTGCCGCCAGAGCCAAGGCCGGGAGCGAGATGATGAAGCCGCTGTCTACCGGCAGCAGCCCTTGCAAGGCGCTCGCCAGCAGCGGTGTGACAAGCACGCCGGCAGCGAGCCCCGCAAGGCTCCCGATCAGCGCCGCGACACCGATCTGCATCGCATAAATCCGCACGATGTCGCCGGATGTGGCGCCCAGCACCTTCAGCGTCGCGATGCTCGACCGGCGCTGGTCGAGGTAGGACGACACGCCGCCCGCAATTCCGATCCCGGCGATCACCAGCGCGGCAAGGCCCACCAGCGTCAGGAAATCGCTCATCTGCCGCACGAAGCGATCCGCGCCCGGCGACGCGCGGTCGCGGGTGCGGATGTTGAACCCTGCCGTGGGGAACCGCTTGGTCAGGCTCTCGCCGATACCGTCCAACGACCGCGAGGGGTTGCTGAACGCAATCCGGTGCTTGCTCTGGTACAGCGCGCCCGGTTGCAGCAGCCCGGCCTTGGCGGGAATATCCGCAGCGACAATGATCGTCGGGCCGAGCTGGAAGCCTTCGGACAGGCGGTCAGGCTCGTCCTTGATGATGCCCGCCGCGCGCAGGCTGACGGTGCCGACCTTGAAGGTGTCGCCGACCTTGATGCCGAGCCGTTCGAGCGCCGTGTTCGCGATCCACGCGTCGGTGCCGTTCGGCGCGCCGACTTTACGGCCATCTTCAAGCACCAGCGTGCCGAACATCGGCCACTTGGCGTCAACCGCCTTCAGCCCGATTGGCGCAGCGGCTTCGGGCGTGCTCGCCATCGCCTGCATGCGGAACCCGCTCGAGATGGTGCCGTATTCGCCGAGCACCTTGCGTTCTGCGGGCAGCAAGTCGCGCTGCCACACCTCGACCTGAAGATCGCCGCCGAGCAGTTCCTGCCCGCTCGACGCAAGCTCGCCTTCGATTGCGGCGGTCAGCGTGCCGATCGCGGCGAGGGCGGCGGTGCCGAGGAAGATGCACACCAGCAGCAGCCGCAGCCCCCGGAAGCGCGCATTGAGATCGCGCCGGGCGATGCGCCAAGCCGTGCCTAACGGAAGGCTCATGCGGGCCGCTGATCCGACACGATCACCCCGTCGGCCATCGTCAGCACCCGCTCGCAGCGCGCCGCAAGGCTGGCGTCATGGGTGATGATCAACAGCGTCGCCCCGGTCTCGGCACGGCGCGCGAACAACAGGTTGATGATCTCCTCGCCGGTCGCCGCATCGAGGTTGCCGGTGGGTTCATCGGCAAAGATCAGGTCGGGGCGCGGCGCGGTGGCGCGGGCGATGGCGACGCGCTGCTGCTCGCCGCCCGAAAGCTGGGTGGGGTAATGCCCGGTGCGGTGGCCGAGGCCGACCGCTTCCAGTTCGGTGATGGCGCGCGGGCTGGCGTCCGCCATCCCGGCAAGCTCCATCGGGGTCGCGACGTTCTCGGCGGCGGTCATGGTCGGCAGCAAGTGGAAGGCCTGCAGCACTATCCCGATCCGGCCGCGCCGTGCGGCGGCCAAGCCGTCCTCGGTCAACGCCGCGAAGTCCGCGCCCGCCACCTGAAGCGTCCCGCCGCTTGCGCGTTCGAGGCCCGAGAGCACCGCCATCAGCGAGCTTTTGCCCGAACCCGAAGGGCCAAGCAGCGCCACGACTTCACCTCGCGCAATGTCGAGATCGATCCCACGCAGGATCGTCACCGGCGAAGCGGTGCTGCCGAGGGTCAGGGTGAGGTTGCGGGCGCTGATCGCGAGAGAGGGACTTGTCACTGGGTTCCGATGGCATAGGTGGTGAATTGCAACAAGCTACAGGTAGGAATGGTTCGCGGATGCAAAAGCGTGATTGGTCGAATATTGGCGTCGCAGCGGCCTTTGCGCTGGCTTTGGGTGCGTGCAGCGATGCAGCGGACGAGCCCAGTGCCCCCGGAACCGAAATCGCCGACGACGGCGAGCCCGCGCTTCCAGCGATTCCGGTGATGGGGCCGGAGCGCACAATCATCGCCTTCGGGGACAGCCTGTTCGCAGGCTACGGCCTCGACCCGCGCGATGCCTATCCGGAGAAATTGGAAAGCGCGCTCAGGGCCAAGGGGATCAATGCCGACGTGATCAATGCGGGCGTGTCGGGCGATACGACCGCGGCGGGGCTCAACCGGCTGGAATTCACGCTCGTCGCGCAGAAGGATGCGCCGCCTGCGTTGTTTATCCTTGAGCTGGGCGGCAATGATCTTCTGCGCGGGCTGTCGCCGGATGAGACCAAGGCCAATCTGGGCAAGATGCTGGCGATCCTGCAAAAGGCCAAGGTGCCCGTGCTGCTGATGGGGATGCGCAGCCCGCCCAATTATGGCCCGGAATATCAGGCGCAGTTCGATGCGATCTATGCCGATCTGGCGAAGGAATATGGGGCGGCGCTGATCCCCTTCTGGCTGGAGGATATCTACCGCGATCCGGCGCTGTTTCAGGCGGACCGTGTCCACCCCACCGCCGACGGGATCGAGCGGCTGGTCGGCTCGACGCTTTCAAAGGTCGAAGGGGCGTTGCCGCCGGAAAGGTGACTTGGGCACCGTTCGTGTCGAGCGAAGTCGAGACACACCGCGAGGCCTCTCGACTTCGCTCGAGGCGAACGGAAGGGCCAGCGTCAGACCCGCTCCACGCCCCCGCCAGACACCCGCCAGATCGCGGATTCGCCGCGGATCGCCTCGAAGGGGGCGAGTTCGGTGCCGGTCATCCAGACCTGCGCCTTGCCTTCGCGCAAGCGCCGGAACAGTTCGACGCGGCGGACCGGATCAAGATGCGCGGCGACCTCGTCGAGCAACAGCACACTGGGGCGACCGGCAGAGGCCAGAATGCCGTGGGCGAGCGTGATGGCGATCAGCATCGCCTTCTGCTCGCCGGTCGAACAGGACGCGGCGGGCTGGCGGGTTGAGGCCATTTCCACCTGCAATTCATCACGCTGCGGGCCGGTAAGCGCGCGGCCAGCGGCACGGTCGCGGGGGCGTCCTTTGGCGAGTTCGGCACGCAAAGCGGTCTCGTCCAGCGGGCCGCCGGGGCGATAGGTGAGGGCAGGGCGCGCGAAAGGCTCAGGCGGCAGGGCGGAAAGCTCGTCGGCAAGACGCAGCACCAGCTCGGCGCGGGTTCGGGCGACGGCGTTGCCGTGGTCCGCCGCCTGCGCCTCGATCGCATCGAGCCAGCGCGGATCGCCCCTGTTTTCGAGCAACTTGCCGCGCTCGCGCAGCGCGGTCTCCAGCGCGTTAACCCGCCGCGCATGATCGGGCGCAATGGCAAGCGCCATGCGGTCCATGAACCGCCGCCGCGCGCCTGCGCTATCGGTGAACAGCCCGTCCATCGCCGGGGTCAGCCAGCTCATCGCGATCCACTCGGCAAGGCTCGCAGCGGTCGCGGCAGCGCCGTTGACCCGCACCAGCCGCCGCGCAGGGTTCCCCTCTTCGGTATAGGTGCCGAGCCGCGCCGAGACCGTTCCCGCCTCGGTCAGGCTCGCGCCGATCGCGAAGGGCAGGGGAGGATCGCTTGGGCCAGCCCGCCGCGCCAGATCGCCGAGGTTTGCGCGCCGAAGCCCGCGCCCCGGCCCGAGCAGCGATAGCGCCTCGAGAAGGTTGGTCTTGCCCGCCCCGTTCTCGCCCACCAGCAGGTTGAAATGCGCCGTCTCGACCAGCGTGGTCGCAGCGTGATTTCGGAAATTTTCGAGGCTGATCCGGCTGAGGCCCATAGCTGCATTTCGGGTAGCGGGAGGGGGATGCTTTGGCCAGAGCGGGCGGCCTGAAATGACCAATCCCAACACGTGGTGAAATTTCCCAAGCTTTCGTTTTGCTGAACCGGTCGTTTGCGCAGTGAAAGCACGGAAATGGCGGATTTCTTCCGTTTTTCGAGTTTGGCACGGCTGATGCAAAGTACCTGACATCCCCGGGATGGTCCCGGAAACACCAAACCAAACGCTCAAGGAGACCAAATATGTACGCCAACGAAATCTCGAACCGCCTGTTCGCCGCCGCTTTCTCGGTTGTGCTCTCGGCCGCTTTCTTCGCCTACGCGATCGTCCCGGCCAGCCCGACGCTGCTCGCCTGATCCGCCACTTCAGTTACAAGGGAAACCACGCAATGTTCGGCTCTGACACCACCGCCCGCCTCGCTTCGGCCGCCTTCGCCGTCGTGCTCACGATCGCCAGCTTCGCTTACTGCATCGTGCCCGCCACCCCCAGCCTGATGGCTTGATCGCAACCCGCTTCTAATAGAGAGTGACAGACATGAACGACATCATGGGACAATCGGGCGGCAAGCCCCCCCGCACCGGCTTCCGCCTCGACAAGGGCAGCAGCAAGGTTTTCGGCGTGTGCGCCGGGATCGGCAACTACTTCGGCATCGACACCATGCTGGTGCGCGTCGGCTTCGTCCTCGCCACCGTCGTGGGCTTCGGCAGCCCAGTGCTGATCTACCTCGCAATCGCGCTGATCGCCGACTGAGTGCAGCGACAAAAAAGCGGACCCCGGTTTGTCGGGCCGCTGCACCTGATGGGAATAACCGGGAAGGGGCCACGTCGGCCCCTTCTTTTTTTGTCTGCGTTGCAGACCACCCGCCCCGCCTCCCCACCCGGCCACCAATAGTACCACTATTTTATGGTGGCCGGGTGGGGAGGCGGGGCGGGAGGTCTGACGCTCACATAGCGCTGATGCCGCCGTCGAGCTTCAGCTCCGCGCCGGTCATGAAGCGGCTCTCGTCGCTGGCGAGATAGAGCACTGCATTGGCGATGTCGTTGGGCTCGCCCACGAACTTCAGCGGGATCTGCCGCGCCAGCTTCTCCAGCAACACGCCCTTGTCGAGCGAGGCGGCCTTGGCTGTGCCGTCGAGGATCGGGGTGTCCACGAAGGTCGGGTGCACCGAGTTGCAGCGGATGTTCATGCCCTTCTTTGCGCAGTGCAGCGCGATCGACTTCGACAGCATCCACACCGCCGCCTTGGAGGCGTTGTAGGCGGGCATCGTGTCGCTGGCGATCAGGCCGGCGATCGACGAGATGTTGATGATCGAGCCCGGCGCGTGTTCGCGCATCAGGGGCAGGGCCTTCTGGCAGCCGTGGAAGATCGAATTGACGTTGATGTCGAAGCACCGCTGCCAGTCGCCGAAATCGCAGGCTTCGATGTTGCCCGCCACGCCGATGCCGGCGTTATTCACGAGCACGCTAAGCCCGCCGAGGTGCTCGCGCGCGGCATCGACCGCGGCTTCCCACTGGGCGGGGTCGGTCACGTCATGCGCGATGGAAAAGGCGGTGCCTTCGCCCATCTCGGCATTGATGATCGCCGCAGTCTCTGCCGCGCCCGCACCGTTGATGTCGGTCGCCAGCACCCGCGCGCCTTCCTGCGCGAGGCGAATGCAATGCGCGCGGCCCAATCCTTGTGCAGCCCCCGTCACAAGCGCGAGCTTTCCCGCGACTCTACCCTTTGGCCGTCCAGCCATAATTCAGTCCTCTCCCAAGTATCCCGGTGTCAAAAGCATCGCGATGCGCACGTCGACCGCGTGGCCAGCCCGCCGCCATTCGGCGACGAACCGCGCCAGATCGCGCAGTGCGACTCGGTGCACGGTGATGTTCTCGCCCTCGGTCCCGCCGCCTTCGCCGACCCGTTCAAGGCCGGTCGCCTTCAGCAGCGTGAAGCTTTCCGAGACCATGCCGGGGGACGAGTAGAACTCACCCAGCACCTCCAGCGTGCCGGCGCGGTAGCCGGTCTCCTCCTCCAGCTCACGCGCGGCTGCGGCGGAGGCTTCCTCGCCCTCGCCACCTGCGTCGTCACCGACGAGGCCA
This sequence comes from uncultured Alphaproteobacteria bacterium, assembly GCA_963765775.1. GTDB lineage: Bacteria > Pseudomonadota > Alphaproteobacteria > Sphingomonadales > Sphingomonadaceae > Erythrobacter. Next base: position 138,685 of record CAVXXQ010000007.1, on the reverse strand, counting down.
GCGGGGATTTCAAGGCTGAAGCGGCCCAGCGGCACGCGGTACTGGCTGACGAGGATGACGTGACGCGTTCCGTCCGGATCATCATCCAAGGCGATGATCGCAGCGGCGCGGATGCCGCGCGCACGGCCGACATATTCCCAGCGGCCGCGCATCTTGGCGGTGATGAAACGCCCCTCCCACATCACCTCTTCGGGCAAGTCGGCGTCGCGGTCTCGTTCCAAGCTCAAAAATCCCGTTCATCCTGAGCTTGTCGAAGGATAGTCCTTCTTCGGCGCGGGATCAGAAGTGAAGAGCGGCCCTTCGACAAGCTCAGGGCGAACGGGTCAAGAGTTAAACCTCGATCAGCCGGTCGGGCAGCTCGTTCACGTCATCCTCGCTGCGCGGGAAATGCTCGGCAAGGACATAGCCGACATCGCGGATGCCTGCGCTGAGCCCCTCGGCAATGCGGCCCTTGCGGATGTGGACGAGCATATCGCCCATCGCCTCGCCCCACACCTCGGCAGGAACTTTCGCGGCGATGCTCTCGTCCGCGACGATCTCGGCGCGGTGTTCGCGCATCGAGAGGTAAATGAGCACGCCGGTGCGCCCGGTGGTGCGGCGTTCGGCGCCGACCTTGAACTGGCGCACCGCCTGATTGTGGACGCGGATCGTGCGCACGGGTCCGGGGATCAGCGCCCATTTGATCGGCAGCCACTGCTGCAAAAGCACCGCAATGAGGAAAGCGACAAGGCCGAGCGCGATCACCATGCTGGCAAGCTCGCCGCTCGACCACTGGTGGCCCCAGCCGCCGAACATCGCGTCCCATCCGTCGAGGAAGGGGCGGGGGACAGCGGCAAACACGCTCATCACAGTGAAGGCCGCGCCCGCCGCCCACAGCAGGGCGACATCGGTATAGCCATCGGAAGCTTCGGCGAGCACCGTGACGATCTCGCCCGAGGTCGCGCTTTCCGCTTCGGTTACCGCCGCGCTGACAAGCTGGCGTCCGTCATCATCCATATAGGCCATGCGTCACCACCCTCCCGAAGCGCCGCCGCCGCCCGACGAGCCGCCGCCGAAGCCGCCAAACCCGCCGCCGCCGCCGAAATCACCGCCGCCGCCGCCCCAGCCGCCGCCATCGCCGTCATTGCCGCTGTTGATGATGCCGCGCGCAATCGCGCTGCCGACTTCCCACAGGATGACGTTCTTCGCGAAGTCGCCCGCATCGCTCCCGCGGCTGCCCCAAGGGCCTGCGCCGCTCGCCTTGTAGCGCCGCCGCCGCCCGCGCCCCGCAAGGAGCGGAAGGACGAAGAAGAAGAACATGAAGGCGATCCAGATCAGCACGCCGAACGGAAAGCCGCCGTCGCTGCGGCTGCGCTGTTGTTCGGCGGCCTTGGAGGCTTCCTCGATGGCAACCGCGTCCTCGGGGCTCTTGGCCAGGTGGTTGAGGATCGCCGCGACACCGTCGGTGACGCCTGCGTCGAAATTGCCTTCCTTGAAGCGCGGGGCGATCACGTCGTTGATGACGCGGCCCGCCATGATCCCGCCGAAATAACCGTGGAGGCCGTAGCCGACTTCGATCCGCATCTTGCGCTCGGTCGGCGCGATCAGCAGCAGCAGGCCGGTGTCGCGCTGGGCGCCGCCAATGCCCCACTTGTCGGTGTAGAGCGTGGTCGCGTAGCTTTCGATCGATGCCCCGCCGAGGCTCGGCACAGTGGCGACGATGATCGCGCGGCCGGTCTGCGCATTATAGGCGCGCAGCTGCTGGTCGAGCTGGGCCTTGGTGCCAGCCGAAAGGATATTCGCCCCGTCATAGACCGGGCCGTCAGGGCGCGGGGGATAGTCCTGCGCCTGCGCTGCCGCCCCTGCCAGCGCGAGCCACAGGCCCGCCAACAGGAGCGCGAACGCGCGGCGCAGGTTTGCGAAAGCGGCCGTCACCTCAGTTGGTGGCTGCCGGAGTCTGGGCGCCTGTGATGCCGCTCATGTCGACCTTGGGGTTGGCCTTGGCCGCTTCGTCCGCCTCGAAATACTCGAGCGACTTGGCACCGTGGATCACGTTCGCGCCGATGCTCGACGGGAAGGTGCGGATCTCGGTGTTGTAGTCCCGCGCGAGGTCGTTGTAGCGCACCCGCTCGGTGTTGATCTGGTTATTGGCCTCGTCGATCGCCACCATCAGGTCGGCAAAGCGCGGCTGGCTGGCGAGCTGGGGGTAGTTTTCGACCACGGTGCGCAGCTGCCCCATCGCCTGCGTGAGCTGGTTTTGCGCATCGTTGAACTTCTTGAACTCTTCCGGGTTCGACAGATCATCGGTGGTGATGTTGATCGAGGTGGCCCGCGCGCGCGCGTCGATCACCCCTTGCAGGATGTCCTTTTCCGAGATCGCGGCGCCTTGCACCACGGCGACCAGGTTGGGGATCTTGTCCGAACGGTTTTGCAACGCGCTCTCGACATTGCCCCACTGGCCCTTGGCGGCCTCCTGCTTGGTCGGCACGGAGTTGATCCCGCAGGCAGCAAGGCTGATCGCGGCAACGGCGGCAAAGGCGCCGCGCAGCATGGTGGAAAAGCGCATCTTTCGGTCCCTCCTGAAGTCGCGGGGAGCGTGGTTTCCCCGGCGGCTGACAATCTGTATTGCGCATATAGCACACCCCTGTCCCCTTTCAAGCGGTGGACGAGGCGCTGCGTGCGACTTGGCAGCCACGCGGCCGAGTGCCAAAACATGGTGAACGACAAGGACAAGGGGACAATCATGCTTTCGGAATTCAAGACTTTCATCATGCGCGGCAATGTCATGGACCTCGCGGTCGGTGTCATCATCGGCGCGGCGTTCGGCGGGATTGTCAAGTCGCTGACCGACGACATCATCATGCCGCTGGTCGGCGCGGTGTTCGGCAATATCGACTTTTCGGACCGCTACATCATCCTCTCGGGCGACGTGATGGACGGAGCCCCGCTCGAAGCGGCGCGGCAGGTCGGGGCGAATGTGCTCGCCTACGGCTCGCTCATTTCGGTGCTGATCAACTTCCTGATCCTGGCCTTCATCATCTTCCTGATGGTGCGCTATGTGAACAAGCTGACCGCCAAGGTCGCCAACGGGGAGGAAGCCGCCGCGCCGGCTGGCCCCACCGAAGTCGAGCTACTGACCGAAATCCGCGACGCGCTGAAGAAGTAATGCGGGCCGCCGTGGACTGCCTGTGGCTCACGGCGGCGTTGCTGTTGGATGTTTCAGGCCCGGTGCAGACCCCGTCCAGATTGGTTTAGACCCCCCTTAGACCCCCTCTAGATCCCTGTTAGACCCCTGTTAGCGGGCCTTTGTTCGCATGTTTCACGTGAAACATCAGGTGGGGGCGCTGTGCTGCGTCCACTTCACATTCAGGAATGCCGCGCTATATGGGTTCCTGCCGGTTTCGACCGGATATGGCGATAAATGGCTGCGTACAATAGATGCAACGGACCCGGGGGCAGTACCCGGCGGCTCCACCAGAATCTGCGGTTCACCGCATGTCCTGACGGGGCCGAACTAGGATCGACGTGTGTTGAAAAGCGTAGTTTTTGCCCGGGCTGAGTAACCCGCATAAGGCTCAAAAACCATAAGTGCCAACGATAACGAAGCACTCGCAATCGCCGCGTAATTGATGGGCTAACGCCCTTCTTTTATTAGGTTAAAAAGCGCGGTCGGACCGAACCGGGCAACAGAATCGGATACCGGGCGTCCGGGGGTACGTAGCAACAGAAACCCCCACCTTACCCCACATTCTGACAGCCTTAGAGGCGCTTAGTACACCTGCTCCGTTGCGGCCCGCAACGCCGCGACTTCGGCCTCCAGCTTCAGGCAATCGAGGATCTTCGCGCCGCCCAGGAACACCGCGCCGGTGGTGGCGAGGAACAGCAGTTTGCCGCCGAAACCAGGGTATTCCTGAAGGTATACGATCCCCCGCATCGTCGAGCCGAGCGCCAGTGCATAGATGATCAGAAACGCCTCGATGCGCGTCTTGATCACGAACAGCCTTTTGATCTTGCTCAGCATTGCGACTCCGAACCGTTCTCTCGACCCGGCTTGCCGCTGAGTCGGTTTAACATCCCGGTAACCCTACCCCTGCCTGCGCCGAACTGCCAAACGCGTTAACCAAGCTTCGCCAGATCGAGCGCGTCCAGAAGTGCGAGCCGTGCCGCGATGACACTGTTGGCAAGGGCTTCCGAGCCGAGATCGGCGGGGTCGATCTGCTCGGGCCAGTGGGCGGCGATGACGCCTTCGATTAGGTCTGCCTTTGCCTCGTCCAGCAGGAAGCGCGGGTCGACCGTAGCGGGGTCGCACACGACGCGCAGGCGCAGGCAGGCAGGGCCTCCGCCGTTGGCCATCGACTGGCGCACATCGACGGGGATAACTTGCCGGATGGGGCCGTTCGCGGCGAGCATCGCTTGGGCCCAACCCCACACGCTCGGACTGTCTCGGCATTCGTCCGGCACGATCAGCGCCATCTCGCCCGAGGGCAGGGTGAGCAGCTGCGCATTGAACAGGTAGGTGCGGATCGCCTCCTGCAGCGTGACGGCAGACGAGGGCACCTCGACCACTTCTAATGCCGGGAAGGCGGCGCGGATCGCATCGTAGGCGCCCTGCTGGTCGGCGAAGGCCATGTCGTGGGTGAACAGCACGCGGCCATTGGCGACCGCGACCACGTCGTTGTGGAAAGCGCCCGCTGCGATCGCGTCAGGGTTCTGCTCGATGAACACGGTCCGTTCGGGCGAAAGACCGTGACGGCGCGCGACGATCCGGCTCGCCTGTTCGTGCTGGCGCGCGGGGAAGCGGCCGCCGGTCTTGCCATAGACGAACACCTCGACGCCGGGGGCATCATGGCTTTCGCACAAACGCATGTGGTTGGCCGCGCCCTCATCGCCGAAGGTCAGCGGGACGGCATCGTGGACCGCGAAGTGGCGGGTGTCGCCGAATGCGACCTCCAGCATCCGCTTGGTATCGGGCCATTCCTGCGCGCGGTGGAGCATGGTGACGAGGTTTGCCGCGGTGAGGTGGCAGCGACCGTCGGCGGTGTCTGGCGCAGGGGAAACGGTGGCCGCATTGGCGGTCCACATCGACGAGGCCGACCATGCCGCGGCGCGCAGCTGAGGAGGCTCGCTGCCATCGAGCGCCAGCGCATCGGCCAGCGTGCGGTTGGGGCGGGGGAGGGGCAGGAGGAAGCCCTGCACGCCGAGCCGCGCGAGATTGCCGCGCATCTTCTCAACGCCCTGCAAGGCCGCTGCACGCGGATAGGAGGGGTTGCCCGCATGGCTCGCGCTGGCGATGTTGCCGAGGCTAAGCCCGGCATAATTGTGCGAGGGCCCCACAATCCCGTCAAAGTTGATTTCGGTGAGGCTCATCGCGCCACGCTCCACACCGTATCGCCCTCGCACACGTCGAGCAAATCGGCGCTGGCGGAGTCGATCGCCACGCCGCCCTCACCGTCGAGAACCCGCGCGCCAAAGCAGGCGCGGAAGGTGCCGAGCCGCCCGGTGGCAAGGATTGCGCGCTCGCCTTCGCCCACCTGCAGACCGGTGATCGTCGCCTCGCAGGCGTTTTTGACGCTGGTGACGCTGTCGGTACGTGCCACCATCGTCGGACCGCCATCGAAAATGTCGACATAGCCTTCGGCGCGGAAGCCCTCGTCCTCCAGCATCCGCATCGCGGCGCGTCCGGTGGGGTGGGGGACGCCGATGACGCTCCGCGCATCATCGTTCAGCATCGCGATGTAGACGGGGTGCTTGGGCATCAGGTCGGCGATGAACTGGTTGCCGTTGATCGCGTTGAAATAGTCCGCATCCTGGAAGCTCATCCCGAAGAAGCGCCCTGCGACCCCGTCCCAGAAAGGCGATCCGCCGCGCTCGTCGATGATGCCGCGCAGCTCGGCGAGGATGCGGTCGGCAAATCGTTTGCGGTGCATCGCAACGAACATGTAGCGCGAGCGGGCGAGCAGCAGGCCCAGCCCGCCTGCGCGTTCATTGGGATGGAGGAACAGCCCGCCGACCTCGCTCGACCCTTCGAGATCGGTGACGAGGCTGAGGAGCTCGGCGCGCACCGTGCGGTCGAGCTCTTGCGAATACTGGGTGAGGGTGTTGAGGCGATAGGAGTAGAACGGCCAGCGTTGGCCGACCTGCGTCATCAGTTGGCAGGTGCCCCGCACCGCGCCGTTCCGCGCGTCTTCGAGCACCAGCACGAACAGCTCGTCGGCGAGCGTTTCGGTGTCCTGCGCGAAGGACGCTTCGGCGCGTTCAAGCTTGGCTTTGAGGGCGGCGCGATCGGGCGGGAGGTTGGTGAAGCCGCCGCCGGTCAACTTGGCCATCTCGTACAGATGTTCGAGATCGGCAGGGCGCGCGGCGCGCAGGCGGAAGCTCATGCTGGGTTTCCTTCATTGAGCGCACCTTGAGCGAGGCGCTCGATCACCCGGGCGGACAGCGCGGCCCGCTCGGCAAGGCTGGGGACGATCAGATATTCGTCAGGAGAGTGGATCGCCCCGCCGCGCACGCCCATCGTGTCGACCACCGGCACGCCGCAGGCTGCGATATTGTTACCGTCGCACACCCCGCCTGAGGGCTGCCAGCGGATGTCCTGCCCCAACTCCGCCCCGCAGGCGCGCACGAGGTCGAAGAGGGCTTGTGCCTTGGCATCGACCTTTTTGGGCGGGCGGGTGACGCCGCCGTGGCGGTGGGTGGCGACTTGATGCCCCGTTTCGATGGCGACGAGTAGCTGGTCGAGCGCCTGCTCGAACGCCGCGCCCGCCTCGACCGTTTTGGGCCGCACGTTAAAGCGCAGCACGGCATGGTCGGGTACGACATTGTTGGCCGCGCCGCCTTCGAGCTTGGCGGGATTGATGGTGATCTCGCCGCTCTCCAGCGCCTTCAGCCGCAGGATCAGATCGGCCGCCGCAACGATCGCGTTGCGGCCCTCGTGCGGGTTGCGCCCGGCGTGGGCGGACTTGCCGGTGAAGGTGATCGAGTAATTGCCCGTCCCCCCGCGCTCGTGCGCCAGCGTACCATCGGGCAGAGCGGCAGGCTCGTAAGTCAGCGCGGCCAGCTTGCCAGCCGCCAGTTCCGCGATCAACGCCGCGCTGGCGAGCGAGCCGGTCTCTTCGTCGGAGTTGATCAGAACATCATAGCCGAGCCCAGAGGCGCTGGCGCTCGCTTCGAACGCCATCAGCGCGTGGAGCATCACCGCGATGCCGCCCTTCATGTCGGCCACGCCCGGCCCGTTCACCGTGATGCCATCAAGCCAACGCAGGCGCTGAAAGGCGTGGTCGACGGGGAAGACGGTGTCCATGTGACCGGTCAGCAGAATGCGGCGGTTCGCCTCTGGCCGGACCCGCACCACGAGGTGCTTGCCATGCGGCTTTTCGAAGGCCGATCCGTCGGCCGCGATCGCAGTCACAGGAGCGGGATCGACCAGTGCGACGCTGCCGGGCAGCACCGCGAAAGCCTCGGCCAGCAGCGCGGCCTGTTCGGCAAGCCCAGCGAGATTCGCGGTGCCGGTGTTGATCGTGCTCCACGCCTCGACCTGCGCAAGCATTGCCGCGGCGTCGAATGTGCCCAGGGTTGCATTCTCTCTCATCAGACCCGCTCTAGACGCCCATTCGCGCCAGTCCAAGCCGTTGCAATGATGCGTCCCCTACGCCATAGCGCGCGGTGAAATATCCAACGTCCTCTCCTCCCCGGGCCAACCCCATGAGGACTTTGCATGACTGACATGACCACCCGCGCCGGCCTCGCGATCGACGCCCGTCTGGCGACCTTCCTCGAGTGCGAGGTACTCAAGCCTTTGGGCCGCGATGTGGAAGCCTTCTGGCAGGGCTTCGCCGCGCTGCTCGCCGACTTCGCGCCGAGGAACGCCGCGCTGCTGGCCAAGCGGGAGAGCCTCCAGGCGCAGATCGACGCGTGGCACGTGGAGCGCGTCGGAAAGCCCCACGACCCTAAGGCCTACAAGGCCTTCCTCACCGCAATTGGCTATCTGGTCCCCGAGCCGGGCGACTTCCAGATCGGCACCCAGAACGTCGATCCCGAGATTGCCACGATGGCCGGGCCGCAGCTGGTGGTGCCGATCCTCAACGCCCGCTTCCTGCTGAACGCCGCGAACGCGCGCTGGGGGAGTTTCTATGATGCGCTCTACGGCACCGATGCGCTCGATGCGCCCCCGGCCAAGCTCGGCGGATATGACGACGCACGCGGCGCGGCGGTGATCGCGCGTGGGCGGCAGTTCCTCGACGAAACCTTCCCGCTGATTTCCGGTAGCTGGGCAGATGTATGCGCAGACTCGTCGGCTGATCTCCGCGATCAGGTCATCGTCTTCGGTCAACAAGGCGGCGACGAGCTTGACGGCCGCAACGACAGTTCCCTCTTTCTGCGTCACCATGGCCTGCGCGTCGAGATCGTCATTGACCGCACTCACCCCATCGGCCGCAACGACCCCGCCGGTATCGCCGACATCATCGTCGAAGCGGCGCTTACCACCATCGCGGATTGCGAGGATTCGGTCGCGGCGGTCGATGCCGAGGACAAGCTGCTCGCCTACACCAACTGGCTCGGCATCATCCGCGGCGATCTGTCAGAAAGCTTCGAAAAGGGCGGGAAGACGCTTACCCGCACGTTGGCGGGCGACAAGACCTACACCGCCTATGACGGCACGCGGCATACCCTGCCGGGCCGCAGCCTGATGTTCGTGCGGAATGTCGGCCACCTGATGACCAACCCCGCGATCTGCCTCGCGGATGGCTCCGAGATTCCCGAAGGCATCATGGACGCGGTGTTCACCTCTGCGATCAGCACGCTCGACGTCGAGGGCAAGGGGAAGCTCGGCAACTCGCGCACAGGCTCGATCTACATCGTGAAGCCCAAGATGCACGGGCCCGAGGAATGCGCCTTCACCAACGACCTGTTCGATGCGGTGGAAGACCTGCTTGGCCTGCCGCGCCACACGATCAAGGTCGGCGTGATGGACGAGGAGCGCCGCACCTCGGCCAACCTCGCCGCCTGCATCCACGCTGTGCGCGACCGGATCGTCTTCATCAACACGGGCTTCCTCGACCGCACCGGGGATGAAATCCACACCTCGATGCGCGCCGGGCCGATGCTTAGGAAGGGCGCGATGAAGGGGTCGGACTGGCTCAAGGCCTATGAGGCGCGCAACGTCGCGATCGGCCTCAAGCATGGCCTCTCGGGCAAGGCGCAGATCGGCAAGGGCATGTGGGCCGCGCCCGACCTGATGGGCCAGATGATGGTCGAGAAGATCGGCCACCTGAAGGCAGGCGCGAACACCGCTTGGGTGCCGTCGCCGACCGCCGCAACGCTGCACGCGCTGCACTATCACCAGATCGATGTCTTCGACGTGCAGAAGCATCTGCCAGAACCCGCCGGGCTCGACGCGCTGCTGGCGATCCCGCTGGCAGACGGCGCGAACTGGTCGGAGCAAGAAATCCGCGAGGAACTCGACAACAATTGCCAGGGCCTGCTCGGCTATGTCGTGCGCTGGATCGATGCGGGCGTGGGCTGTTCTAAGGTGCCCGACATCAACGACGTCGGCCTGATGGAAGACCGCGCGACGCTGCGTATCTCCTCGCAGCACATCGCAAACTGGCTGCTGCACGGGGTGATCACCGAGGCGCAGGTGATGGAATCGCTCGCCCGCATGGCCGCCAAGGTCGATGCGCAGAACGCGGGCGACCCGCTCTATTTGCCGCTGACGGGCAACGAGAACGGCGCGGCCTTCAGCGCGGCGAAGGAGTTGATCTTCAAGGGATGCGAGCAGCCCTCTGGCTACACCGAACCGCTGCTCCATGCGTGGCGGTTGAGGAAGAAGGCCGGCTAACTCAGCGCCTTTGCGACCGCGACGAACTCCGCCACGCTGACGGTCTCGGCGCGGCGGGTTTCGTCGATCCCTAGGCTGGCCAGCGCCTCCAGCGCGCCCGGCACGCCCTTGAGGCTCTGCCGCAGCATCTTGCGGCGCTGGCCGAAGGCGGCCTCGGTGAGGCGTTCGAGCATCCGCGCCGAGACGCCCTCGGGCATGGCGGCGGGGGTGACGTGGACGACCGCGCTCATCACCTTTGGCGGCGGGGTGAAGGCGCTGCGGTGGACCTTCATCGCCAGCCTCGCCTCGGCGCGCCACTGGGCGAGCACAGCGAGGCGGCCATAGGCGTCGTCTCCGGCGGCGGCGACGATCCGGTCGGCGACCTCGCGCTGGAACATCAAGGTGAGAGATTGCCACAGCGGGGGCCAGCTCTCACCGCTGAGCCATCGCACGAACAGCGCGGTGCCGACATTGTAAGGCAGGTTCGAAAGCACGTGGAACGGCGCGCCGCCCATCAGTGCGATATGGTCGAGTTTGAGCGCATCGCCTTCGATAACAGTGAGTTGTCCCGGGAAGCTCTCACCGAGTTCAGCTAACGCGGGGAGGCAGCGGCGGTCCATTTCGATCGCGGTGACCTTCGCGCCAGCTCTCAGCAGCGCGCGGGTGAGCCCGCCGGGGCCGGGGCCGACCTCGAGCACTTGCTCTCCCGCGAGGTTTCCGGGGAGTGCGGCGATCCGGTCAAGCAGTTGTTCGTCCAGCAGAAAGTTCTGCCCCAAGGCCTTGGACGCGGCAAGACCGTGGCGCTTGATCACCTCGCGGATGGGGGGGAGGGCTGTCACTTGACCGCTGCCCGCGCGGCTGCCATCTCGGCCGTCATCACGATTGCTGCGGCCATTGCGCCCGGGTCGGCGATGCCCTTGCCGGCGATGTCGTAGGCGGTGCCGTGGTCGGGCGAGGTGCGGATGATCGGCAGGCCGAGCGTCACGTTGACGCCCTCGTCAAACTCCAGCGCTTTCAGGGGGATAAGCGCTTGATCGTGGTACATGCACAGCGCCGCGTCATAGCCCTGCCGCGCCCTCGGAGTGAACATCGCATCGCCCGGGACAGGGCCGAAAGCATCAATACCTTCGGCCTGCAACGCGGCGATGGCAGGAGCGATGATGCGCGTATCCTCGTCGCCGAATTGTCCGCCTTCGCCGGCGTGCGGGTTCAGCGCAGCGATGGCGAGCCTGGGCTGCATCACATTGAAATCGCGTTTCAATCCTGCGGCGACGATGCGCGCCTTGTGAATGATCAGGTCCGCCGAAATCATCCCCGGCACCTCGGCCAGGGCGACGTGGACCGTCAGCGGAACCGTCCTGAGCGAGGGCCCGGCTAGCATCATCACCGCGTCGCGGTATGGCCTGCCGCAGGCATCGGCGAGAAATTCGGTCTGGCCGGGGTAGTCCCAGCCGATTCTCCCCAGCTCTCCCTTCGATATCGGTGCCGTTACCAATCCTACAGCCACCCCGGAGAGCGCGAATTTTACCCCCCATTGAAGCGAGGCTAACGCCAGTCTGGCGCCGTCTGGAGAGGGTCTGGACGGGGTCAAGAGGCCATCTAAACCGGCCAGAACGGGCAGTCCTACAGCAGAAGCGAACATTGCCTCGGCCGGATCGGCGATCGGCACGATGGACACGTCGATTCCCAGCCGTTCGCCGCAGGATCTCAGCAGCTGCGGCCCGCCGACCACGAAGGCCGGCGGTGCACGCCGCTCGGCCTTGAGCCTTGCCCAAGCGCCGAGGATGACTTCGGGGCCTATGCCTGCCGGATCACCGAGCGTGATCGCGAGCGGCGCGGCCAGAGGCGGAGCACCTGCGTTCAATTGTACTCGATGTAGGCGTCGTTGCGCAGATCGCGCAGCAGGCGCTGGGCGCGCTTGTTCACCTGGTCCTGCTCGATCTGGTCCATCACCGCCGCAAAGGTCGGGGCGCCGGCATCCTTGGGATCATCGCGGCCGCACAGCATCAGCACGCGCACGCCCTCCTTGACGCCGCCGAAGGGCGGGGTTGCCTGGCCGATCTGCAGGCCGAGCAGGATCGCACGCAGCTGTTCAGGCAGGCTCGCGGCCTTGATCTGGTCGTTCGAGATCACCTCGGCGCCGATCTTCCGGGCACCTTCCTCGACATCGCCGCAGCCCTTGAGGCCGTCGATGAAGGCGCCGAATTCGGCCACCTTGGCTTCGGCCTGAGCCTGGCTCACGCCGGGGGCGAAGGCGACCGAAATCTGCTTGAGGCTGAGCAGCGCCTCGTTGGGATCGGCCATCAGCACCTGACGCTTGTTGATCAGGTACAGGATCGAGAAGCCGCCGGGAATTTCGATCGGGCCCTGAAGCTGGCCGGTCGACATCGTGCGCGCCGCAGCTGCGAGCTGCGGGGGAAGCTGGCCGAGCCGCACCCAGCCCAGATCCCCGCCGACGACCGCGGTGGTCGCTTCGGAATACTGGCGTGCATAGGCGACGAAGCTGCCGCCCCCTTCCAGCTGCTGCATGATCTTCTGCGCATTGGCGAGCACCGCCGCGCGGTTTTCGGTGGTGGCCGAGAGGTAGATCTCGCCCATCCGGTATTCGTCGGTACCCTTGGCCTCGTTCATGCGCTTGAGCGTGTCGTTGACCTCTTCGGCCGAGACGTTGACGAAGGGCGTGATGTTGCGGCGCAGGATGTTCTCCCATGCCACTTCGCCCGAAATCTGCCGCTTGAGCGAAGCGGGCGACGAGCCAATCGAGACAAGATAGTCGTCCATCTTCTTCGGGTTGCTCGCGAAGTTCTGCGCGGCGAGCTGCTGGTAGGTCTGCTCGACTTCCTCGGGCTTGACCTCCAGCTTGTCGGCATCGGCCTTCTGGATCTTGAGCGTCTCGTCGATCAGGTTGCGCAGCACCTGCACGCGCAGGCGGAGCATTTCCTCGGGCGAGATCGGCGCGTCCGATGCAGCCGTGACGAGCGCGACGCGCTGGTCGATATCAGTGCCGGTGATCACAAAGCCGTTGACGATCGCGGTCGCGGTGCGCCGGTCGGGATCGGCCTTGGCGAACAGGTTCACGTCAGCGGGCAGGCCGAAGGGATTGTCCGCGGTCGGCACGGCAACGGTCTGGGCAGGCGCCGCCGCCGGGGCGAGCGCGAGGCCGATGATGCCGGCCACCGTCAATGCGGTTCCGGTTTTGGCAAAAAGCGCCTTGGTAAACAGCTTCACACTCACGCGTTATGTCCCGCCTTCTGGCCTAAATTTCCGCGCGATGACGCGCGCTGGTCCTGCGCCGATGCCCCCCACCGGCTGAATGAAAGCTGAGTTCCCGGCAATCCCGCAGGGGCGCTCTGCTTCGTAAGGCGTGCCCTTTAACGCCATTTGTCCGTCCTGCCAATCGACCGGAGCAATCGGCCGTGTTTAGCGGAAGCCGAGGTTGCGAAGGGCGAAGAATACCTGAAACGCATTGCCGCGCCGCGCATCGCCTGCGTCGATGAAGTCACGCCGCCAGGTTGCGCCGAATTCAATGCAATCATCGGCATAGGCAACGCCAAGGCGGGTGCGGATTGGCTGGAAGCCATCGGACTGGAATACCGGGTCTTCTTCGCGGTCGGTGAGGTTGAACACGCCCGACCCGAACACCGACCAGCGCCGCCCGATCGCGACGCGCCCTGCCGCGCGCAGCTCTTCACGGTCGCGCAGATCCTCGACCGTGGCGATGTCGCGGTTCAAGCGGAGGTAGCCGAATTCCAGATAGGTGCGCCGCGAGCCGATGGTCGCGTCGATCTCGTTCCGGCGTACCGCAAAGCTGTCCTTGTCGAGCCGGAAGCGGTGGGTGAGGCTGACGAGGTTACGGAAGCGGATCTCGGTGCGACCGACAAAGTCCGAGACCCGGTCCGACAGGCCGGTGCCAACGGGAAGCAGGCCGGGGCGGGGCGCTTCGAGCCGGAAGGACTGGCCGACGTTCGTCTTGATCCGCCAATTGGGGCGCTGCAGCTCCCAGTCGACGCCCCAGGTAACACGGCTGCCGTCTTCGACCCGGTCATATCCGGGGAAGCGGTTGAGGGCGAAGAGGTTCGAATCCTCAAGGTCGATCGCGCGCGCGTCCTCGTTGGGGACGCTGAGGTTGCGCACCCGCGGGCTGGCGACGAATTGCAGCCGCGGCGTGAAGACCTGCGTGCCGCCGAAGGCTTGCCCCACGAACGGCCACTCGACGTCGATAGCGGCGGTGGCGATGCCGCGCGTGGTCCAGCCTTCCTCGCCGCGATAGGCCGCGGTGACGGTCGCAAGGCTGTTATTGGTGTTGTAGACATCGCCGCGCACCAGCGCGGTGAGCGAGACGACCTGCCCCATGCGGGTCAGGCGCTTCAGGTCCCACTGCGCACCGGCAAAGGCGCGCTGGGTGTCCTGCCCGTCGTTGCGCAGCAGCGCGAGGGAGTTGGCCTGAACCATAAGGTCGCCGCCGAGGATCTTGCCCCCGACCTTCTGACGGTAGTCGATGGCAGGCAGCACGAGCGGCACCTGGCCCTGCTGCGCATTCAGCCGCAGCGTCTGCGTCGCCCACCCTGCGACCGAGAGGTAGGAGCGTTCGGTGATCCGTTCGAGATTGATCGTCGAGCGCAGCCGGTCATCGCGGGTGATGTCGTAGCGGCGCGCGAAAGTGCGGTCGCTGGCGAGGCGGATCGAGCCTGTCAGGCTCCAGTCGGGGGAGAACTGGAAGCGGCCATTGGCATCGAGAATCCCGCGCGGTTCGCGCTGGAAGCTGGTTCCGCCGGTGAAGTCGGTGGAACGGTCGCTCGCCGTCGCATAGCCGGTGATCTGGTAGGCGCCCTTTTCGGTGAGGTGCTGCCACTTGGCGCTCACCATCGGGGCGACGTTGGAAAACACGTATGCGCCCAGCGTCAGGTCGGCATTGTCGGCGACGCGCCAGTAATACCTGCTGGACAGTTCGAGGCCGTTGACTTGCGTGACCCGGACGTCGGGGACGAGGAAGCCGCTTTCGGAGCCCCCGTCGGTGCGGATCGCGAGGCCGGGTAGCGGCAGGATGCGTGCGCCGAACAGCTCAAGCATCGCGCCCTCGAAGCGCACGCGGCTCAGCTTGCGGTCGTAGACCACGCGCCGGGCGGTGACGCGCCAGCTCGGGTCCCTGGGGCAACCCGCTTCATCGACCACCGGGCAGGCGGAATAGGCGGCGTCCGTGAGCACAGCATTGCCGTCAGCGCTGCGCTCTGCCGATCGCGCTGCAAGGCGCCCGCCTGCGCGCAGGGCGATCAACAGCTCGGACATGGCGCCGGTGTCGAATTCCTCGGTCAGCTCGACCTGATCGGTGAACAGCTGGTTGCCCGCCTCGTCGACCATGCGGATATTGCCGGTGGCGAGGATCTTGCCCGATTTGCGGTCCCAGGTGACGGCATCGGCGCGCACCGAGCGGTCTTCCGAACGCAGGATGACATTGCCGCTGGCGGTGACGGTCTCACTTGCGTCGTCGTAGCTGAGCTGGGTCGCCTCGAAGTCGATTGTGCGCGGTGCATCGGTGGTAGCGGTAGCTTCGGCGACTGCCGGCGAATCTTGCGCAGCGAGCGGCGCGGCGGTTCCCAGCAGTGCAAGCGCGAGGGCGAAACGCGATGCGATGCCCCGCGTGGGTACGCGCTGGGCGGGGTCCGCGGCCTTGCGCGTGTCCACTGGCGAGCGTCCCGACATGGCCTTGCCTATTGCACCGCTCGCGCCTAATCGCAATCGCCATTGCACCGCGAGTGCGCGCGGCTTGTCGCAGGTGCAAAGCGCCCTGACAGCGGTGCGCCGACCGGGGCCATACACTTCATCCTCGGAGCCCCCATGCAGATCCACTTCGCCGCCGCCGCTTCCGCCCATGAACTGGCCGATATCCGCCTCCACGCGCGGCTGGTCAATCAGGGTGCCACCTTCCCCGGGCTCGACGCGGCGATGGTCGAGGGCGCAGCCGCCTCGCGCTTCAGCGGACGCGCAGCGCAGGTCTTTGAAGGCTTCACCAGCGTCGATGGCAATTTGAAGCGCATTGCGCTGGTCGGCGCAGGCGAGATCGCCGCCGCCGACCGCCGCGCCAATTGCGAGCGTGCGGGCGCAGCGCTGACGGCGAAGTATCTCGTCTCGGGTGAGACTACGCTGTTGCTCGATCTCAGCCATGCCGACCTGTCGGCCGACGAGGCGGCCGCTGTACTGCTCGGCCTGCGGCTGCGTGCCTGGCGCCACGACAAGTACCGCACGCGCCTTGCTGCCGACAAGCGCCCCTCGCTGACCACCGTCCACGTCACCGGCGCGCCCGAGGGCACCGTTGCTGCTTGGGCGCGCGAGGCGGCCGTCGCCAAGGGCGTCGAGTTCACCCGCGCGCTCGTCGCGGAGCCTGCCAACATCATCTACCCCGCCAGCTTCGTCGCCGCTTGCGAGCAGGCCTTTGCAGGCACCGGCGCGGAAATCACCGTGCTGGGCGAAGCGGAAATGACGCAGCTGGGCATGGGCGCGCTGATCGGCGTGGGGCTCGGCTCGGAGCGCGAATCGAAGCTGCTCGCGATCCGCTGGAATGGCGGCACCGCGGGCGACAAGCCGACCGTGTTCGTCGGCAAGGGCGTCACCTTCGACACCGGCGGCATTTCGCTCAAGCCGCCGCCGGGCATGGAAGACATGAAGTGGGACATGGGCGGGGCCGGCGCGGTCGCTGGCGCGATGCTGACGCTGGTGACCCGCAAGGCCAAGGCCAACGTGATCGGCGTGATGGGCCTCGTCGAGAACATGCCCGATGGCAAGGCGCAGCGCCCCGGTGACGTTGTCACCACGATGAGCGGCCAGACGGTCGAAGTGCTCAACACCGACGCCGAAGGCCGTCTGGTGCTGTGCGACGCGCTCCACTGGGCGCAGGAACAGTATGCCGCCGCGCGCATCGTCGACCTTGCCACGCTGACCGGCGCGATGATCATCGCGCTCGGCAACGAGCATGGCGGGATGTTCGCCAATGACGATGCGCTCGCCGCGCAGCTGACCGCCGCAGGCAAGACCAGCGGCGACAAGCTGTGGCGGATGCCGCTCGGCCCGGAATACGACAAGCTGATCGATTCGCCGATCGCCGACATCAAGAACGTCGGCCCGCGCGAAGCCGGTTCGATCACCGCGGCGCAGTTCCTGCAGCGCTTCATCAAGGACGGCACCCCCTGGGCGCACCTCGACATCGCGGGGATGGTCTGGTCGAACAAGCCCGGTGCGACATGGGACAAGGGCGCGACCGGCTACGGCGTGCGCCTGCTCGACCAGTTCGTGCGGGATGTGGCGGAAGCTTGATCCGCATTTTGGGCCTCAAGTAGCGAAGCGGTAGGCTCAGAATGCCGAAAATGCGGAAAAAGTCGGAGCTGCCGACCAAGACCTGCCTCGCCTGCGGGCTGCCGTTCACGTGGCGCAAGAAGTGGGAGCGGGACTGGGACAATGTGAAGTATTGTTCCGACCGCTGCCGGGGTAACGCGAAGTCGGGTGGTGAGGCCAAGGGGAAGCATTGATGCGCAAGGCGGTTCGGCTTGGCTTGATGGCAACGGCCCTGATGTTCGCAAGTCCGGCGATGGCGAGCGATTTTTCCGGACTTATTTACGTCTTTGGGGTCGCATTTGCCATTATCGGTGTCGTCGTCATGGCGGCACTTTGGGTTGCGCGAAGGACGATCGGCAATCCCGGCCCGATCACCGACGCGGTGTCTGCTATCGCGCTGGGGCTGACCTTCGCGCCCACCACCTTCGTCTATGCTTTTGGCGAATGGGACTTCATCCTTTGGCCAGCTTGGATGTTTGCTGTTTTGGGCGATACGTGGTCAGGCTTGTTCCCCGGTCCGGCCACATCTGTGGTGGTCACATCGGCCTTGATCTACTTGTTTTTCAAAAGCCGCAGACAGCCGAGCACTAGCAAATATGAAGGCGGGCTTGAATGAAGCTCGATTTTTGGCAGGTCACCGATGATCCGGTCGAGAAAGTCGTGACGCTCATCGCCAAGCGGGCGGTGTCGCAGGGCGAGCGGGTGCTGGTTGTCTCGGCCGATCCCGAGCAACGCGCTGCGATTGCGCGCGCGCTTTGGGAGGGCGGGCCGGAGAGCTTTCTTGCCAATGGCGAGGCCGATGCTGCGGGCGCCGATCACCAGCCGATCCTTCTCACTGCCGAGCCTGTCGCCGCCAACGGCGCAACCCACCTGATCCTCGCCGACGGCACTTGGCGCGAGACGACCGGCTTCGCGCGGGTCTTCCTGCTCTTCCCTCCCGAGGGCGCTCCCGATGCGCGGGCAGCGTGGCGCGCGCAAGACGGCCGCGAAGGGGTTGAACGGGCCTATTATGCGCAGGAAGACGGGCGCTGGGTGAAGAAGGGCTGACCGCTTGCCGCGCGCCGCGCGATGGGAGATGATGCCCCGGGCGATTTGACGGGGGCACGGCGCGGATGGGCTTGAGGATCGCGGTTCTGGCATCACTGGTGCTTGCTGCTCTGGGTCTGGCTGTGGCTGCGCTGGTCTGGCTCGGCAAGCTGGACATGCCGGGCGCCCCCGACACCGCGCTGCGCACCACGACCGAGCACACTATCGACCCTGCAACAGGCGAGACCCGCATCATCATCCCGCAAAAGGACGGCATCGCGACCTTGCGTTCGGGGCCGAACGTCCCCGTCACCTTGCCTGCGGGGTTCAGCCTGTTTCCCGGCAGCCGGGTGGTCGGCAATTCGCTGGTCATGCGCACCGGCGAGGGACAGAATACGCTCGTCACCTTTGACACCGACGCGGCCGCGGCGGACGTGATCGCGCATTACCGCGAGCAGGCGAAGGCGGCTGGCTTTGCCATCGCGCTTGAGGCTGAAACCGGCGATACCGTCATCATGATCGGCGAGCGTGACGGCGCGAAAATCGCGGCCACTGCGACACAAGGCAAGCCGACCACCGGTCAGTTGGTGATCACGCTCGGCGCGATAGGCTAGGCCCCCGCCTCAGGTCTCGAAGAGCACGATGTCCCAGCGGTACTTATCGGCTTCGGCCTGCTTCGCCATTGCCGTCACGGCGTCCTCGCCGAGCTCGTTGTAGAGCGCGTCTTTGCTGTTGGCCGCATAGTCCTCGGTGAAATACATCTGCGTGATGAGCCGGTGCTGACGGCCCTTGATGTCGAAGTGGACGTGCGGGGTGCGCCAGCCGATCGGACTGTCATAGCCTGACGGCTTGATGGTGCGCACCCGCCACTCGCCGGTCGCGCCTGTGATCAGCCGCGCGGACCCTTGGAAATTGGGATCGAGCGGTGCCGTGGCAACGTCGCCCGGATGGGCGTAGCGTCCGGCAGAGTTGCATTGCCAAAGCTCCAGCTCGGCGCCGCTCACCGGATTGCCTTTGCGGTCGAGCACCCGGCCCGTGACTTCGATCACCCGGCCGAGCGCGCGTCCGGCGTTGCCCTTGATCTGGGTCATGTCGAAGTCGTCGTCACTCGGACGCATGATCGGGTAGAACGGCCCGAGCGGGCCTCCGGCTGTCAGCGCTGGCTCGGCCGCGCGCGCGATCCCGCCGCTGGCGACCAGTCCCACTGCAGTGATGGCAGCGCCTGCAAAATGCCGCCGCGAAAGCTTGTGATCGTAATCCATGATGTTCCCCCCTTTACCGTCCCCCGCCAAGGCATACCACGGCTGCCGCCTGATGGGAACCACGGCGCACGGGGGCGCGGTGCGCTGGTGCTTGCCATTTTGCAGCGCAGCATCTAGGGGCGCGGCCAGCATCCCCCCGATATAAAAAGACGTTCACAGGAGCATACCATGGCGGTCACCCGCACCTTCTCGATCATCAAGCCCGACGCCACCCGCCGCAACCTCACAGGGGCGGTCACCAAGATGCTGGAAGACGCCGGCCTGCGCGTCGTCGCTTCCAAGCGCATCCACATGACCCGCGAACAGGCCGAAGGCTTCTACGCGGTCCACTCCGAGCGTCCGTTCTTCGGCGAGCTCGTCGAGTTCATGATGAGCGAGCCGGTGGTGGTGCAGGTGCTTGAAGGCGAAGACGCCGTCACCCGCAACCGTGACATCATGGGCGCGACCAACCCCGCCGACGCCGCTCCGGGCACGATCCGCAAGGAACTGGCGCTGTCGATCGGCGAGAACACCGTCCACGGTTCGGATTCGGAAGAGAACGCGGCAATCGAAATCGCGTATTTCTTCAAGCCGGAAGAACTCGTCGGCTGATTTGCAGCTCTGACGAATGCCAAAGGGCCGTCCCGCGAGGGGTGGCCCTTTTGCTATTCGGCCCCAGCAAAGCGCGCCAGCTGCTGGGCATGGGCGTGGTGCTGCCCGCCCTCGCTCGCTGCCATAGTCCGGCGCATCGCGGCGAGCGCTGCGGGGATGAGGGCGAGGCCAAGATCGGCATAGACGCGCGCGATCGCGGCCTCCCAATCGGCATTGAGATCATCGAAGGAGGCGCGTGCGATGTGCCCCTCCCAGTCCGTCAGCACGCCAGCCATCCGCGCCTCGCGCAGCGCGATCTTGTGCCGCCAGCGCGCTTCGATCGCGTCAAGCGAACAGCTGTCAGACTGCATCGCCATCTGGTTCGCCGCGAGGCTGATCGCGCTCTTGAGCACCGCCTTGTGCTCGCGTTCGGCGATAACGAGCCGGGCGTCGGGGAACAGGGTCAGCAGCGTGGCGAGGTCCTCGGCAAAGGCGGGGACTTTCAGCACGCGCGGTTTGTCCGCGACCCCGCGATGTGCAGCGTCGGTCTGCAGGATGCGGTGGAACTCGCGGTAGATCGGCAAGGCCCCTCGCGCCTCGCTCCAATCCGCATAGGCCGGGATGTGCCACTGGCTTTCGTAGATCGAGTGATGGAGCGCGGTGGAGATCCACGCCAGCTCCTCTTCGACCGCGCCCGCCGCCATCGGGTGGATCGACTGCATCCACGGGTTGAGCATCCCCAGCATGGCGAGCTCCACCGCAGCCTTCAACCGATTCACCCCGAGCCGCGCTGGTACCGGGTGGTAGGCATCGCAATAGCGGGTGTGCGAATGCGCCGGATCGGCGGCGAGCAGCGTGTGGATGCGGGTCGTTCCGCTCCTCATATGGCCGATGACGATGATCGGCGGGGCAAGCGTTGCGGCGAGCAGCTCGGGCCGTTCCAGCCACAATGCGCCGAAGGCGAGGCGGTTCTTGACCACCCGCGACAATTGCCCCCAGGCCATCGCCCGCCCCAGCGGGTTGAGATCGGCCTCGGCCTCGATGGCGGCGATCATCCGGGCGAAGCGCTCGCGGAAGTCGGCGACGTCTTCGGGGGAGCGCCCGCCGTGCTCCACCGCCTCCGCATGCGGGCCGTAGGGTTTGGCTGCGAGCGCCCACAGCGAGTCCGCATCGAGATCAGGGGGCGGGAGCCACCCGCGCTGCCATGCCTTGCCGAGGAAGGCGTTGGCGCGGGTCGCCATCGGCCCGCGCGCCAGGAGATGTTCGCGGACCGGCGGCATCAGAACTCGTCCGCGATATCCATCATGCGGGTCAGCCGCTTGGGCGCGACCATGCGCCAACTGCGCTGGAGCCACTCGGCCACGTCGCCCCAGTCCACGCCGGGCCGGTTGAGGATGATCCCCACCCAGCCGCTCGCGCCGTAATAGGCGGGCTTGAAGTAGATCTCCGGCTGGCTCTCGACGAGGTTGAGCAACTCGTCCATCGACCCGGTTCGCACCAGCAACGCAATGTGCGGTGTGCCGTGGTGCTGGTCGGCGAAATAGGCGAAGAACTTGCCCGCCTTCTCGCCCCCGACGCGAAAGCCGGGGCTGCCGTGGCTCTCGCGCTCGTCGGTTTCGGGGAGGGCGAGCACGAGGGTGCGCAGCCGCTCGAGAAAATGCGCAGGATCGCGCCAGCGGCCGACATATTCGGCAACGGCGCGCGGGTAGAGCTGATGTTCAGCAAACTTGACCCGCTCTGCGAGTGTTTCGGGCGTGTCGCCCGGCGCGATGGGCACGCGCACCTGCGCCAGCACCTCGCCCGCGTCGAGCTCGGGCGTTACGAGATGTACGCTTGTGCCCCCTTGGCTATCCCCCGCCGCAATGGCGCGCGCGTGGGTGTCCAGCCCCCTGTAGAGCGGCAGCAGCGAGGGGTGGATGTTGAGCATCCGCCCGGCCCATCGCTCCACGAACCCGTCCGAAAGGATGCGCATGTAGCCGGCGAGCACGATCGTGTCGGCGCCCGCTTCCAGCACCGCAGCCTCCATGCTTGCGTCATGCGCTTCGCGGGTGAGCCCCTTGTGCGGCAAAGCGAAGGTGGCGATCCCCTCTGCCGCGGCGAGCGCGAGGCCGGGTGCGTCCGGATCATTGCTGGCGACCAGCACCACCTCGTAGGGGCATTCGCCGATCCGGCTGGCATAGACCAGCGCGGCCATATTGGTCCCCGCGCCCGAAATGAGGACGGCGATGCGGGCTTTTTCAGCCAAGGTGCGTCGCGCTCCAACCGGCCTTGGCGGACCATGTCTCGACCGATCCGCGCACCGTACAGCCCTTTTCGCCCGCTTCGATCAGCCCGACGGTCACGACCGTCTCGCCCGCCGCTTCGAGCCGCTCCGTCACCTCGGCGACCTTGTCCGCCGCGACGGCCAGCACCATGCCGACCCCGCAATTGAAGGTGCGCGCCATTTCCTCAGGCTCGATATGTCCCTGTGCCTGCAGGAAAGCCATGAGCCGGGGTTGGGCCCACAAGTCGGCATCGACATGGGCATGCGCGCCGCCGGGCAGGATGCGCGGGATGTTCTCGAGCAACCCGCCGCCGGTGATGTGAGCGAGCGCGTTGATCATCCCTTCGCGGATCAGCGGTAGCAGGCTTGCGACATAGATGCGCGTCGGCGCGATCAGTGCATCGATCAGCAATTGATCCTGATCGAACAGGGCGGGGCGATTGAGCTTCCAGCCCTTGTCGGCCGCCAGCCTGCGGACCAGCGAATAGCCGTTGGAGTGGACGCCGCTCGACGCTAGCCCGAGCAGCACGTCGCCCGGCGCGACCTTGTCGCCAGTGAGCTGCTCGCCGCGCTCCACCGCGCCGACACAGAAGCCGGCAAGGTCGTAGTCGCCGGGCGCATACATGCCCGGCATCTCCGCCGTCTCGCCGCCGATCAGCGCGCAGCCGGCCATTTTGCAGCCTTCGGCGATTCCCGCGATCACGCGTTCAGCATCGCCATTCTCCAGCTTGCCTGTGGCGAAGTAGTCGAGGAAGAACAGCGGCTCTGCGCCCTGCACGATGAGATCGTTGACGCACATCGCGACCAGATCGATGCCGACGGTGTCGTGCCGGTCATACTCGATCGCAAGCTTCAGCTTGGTGCCGACGCCGTCGTTCGCCGCGACCAGCAGCGGATCGGTATAGCCTGCCGCCTTGGGATCGAAAAACCCGCCGAAACCGCCCAGCTCGCTCGTCGCGCCCGGACGCGCGGTGGCCTTCGCCAGCGGGGCGATGGCCTTGACCAGCGCATTGCCCGCAGCGATCGATACGCCCGCATCGGCATAGGTGTAGCCTGTGCCTTTCGGCGCGCTCTCGTCATTTGTCCCCGAAGTCATGCACGCCGCCATAGCTGTTCGCGCTTGGAATTCCACTCGCCATTGGGCAAAGGACTTGCGATTTTCCCCATGAGCGATCCGCTTCCCCCTCCCGGCCCTGTTGCCGCCCTTTCTTCGCCGCTGCGCAGATGGCTGGGCAGTGCGGGTATCGCGCTTGCATTGCTGGGCGGTGGCTATGCCGTGTTGGCGCAGATTGCGGGCGAACGCGGCATCGCGCCGACCGCCGCCAGCGCCGACATCGAGGTCAAGGGCATCAGCGTCGACGTGTCTGGCAAGAGCGCCGAAGATGCGCGCGCGAATGGCTGGCGCGAGGCGCAGAAGCAGGCCTGGGCCAAACTCGGCGGCCCGCAGCTTTCCGAAGGGCAGCTTGCAGGCCTCGTCTCGGCGATCGTGATCGAGCGCGAGCGGCTGGGCCCGCGCCGCTACATCGCGACGCTCGGCGTGGTCTTCGACCGTCAGCGCGCCCGGGGCTATCTCGGCGGAGCGCAGCAGGCGAGCCGTTCGGCCCCGCTGCTGCTCATCCCGGTCGTGGAAAGCGGCGGCGCCTACATCACCTTCGAACAGCGCAACCCCTGGCAGCGCGCCTGGGCCGAGTTCAATCCTGGCGCGAGCCGGATCGACTACGTGCGCCTCAACGGGGCAGGGGGCGATTCGCTGCTGGTCAATTTCGGGCAGGCTACCCGCCGCAGCCGTGGCTGGTGGCGCACGACGCTCGACCAGTATGGCGCGACCGACGTGCTGATGGCCTTCGCTCGGCTTGAGCATCAGTTCCCCGGTGGGCCGGTCAACGGCACCTTCACCGCGCGCTACGGCCCCGACAGCCGCCCGCTCGAAACCTTCACGCTCAAGGCTGACAGCCCCGACGCGCTGGCCGATATGCTGGCGCAGGCGGTCGAGCGGTTCGACGGAGTATTTTCCGCCGCGCTCAATTCCGGGAAGCTGCGGCCCGATCCGTCGCTGCGGCTGGGCGGCGCGGGGCAGATCGATGCGGCTATCCAGCGGCTGATCGACATTGGCCGCGCTGCGCAGGCGCGCCGGGCAACCGAGGCGGCACTGGCAACTGGGGCGGTTCCGCGGATCGAGGCGCAGCCGGTGACTGGTAGCGAGCCGGGCGAGGCGCAGGTGCGGCTCATCACTGTGCAGTTCGCGACGCCTGATGCCGGCACCTTCGACACCTCGCTCGGCGCGGTGCGCGGCACGGGCGGCGTGCGCGGCGTGGGCGTGACCAGCACCGCGATCGGCGGCACATCGGTGATGGCGGTGAGCTATGCCGGCTCGCTTGATGAACTCGCCGCGGCGCTTGAAGCGCGGGGGTTCAGCGTGCGGCGAGGGGCGAACGCGCTCGCCATCAGCCGCTGAGGCTGAGGCTGATGAGCGAAAATGACATTCCGTCGCAGATCGCCCTGCCGCTGGCCGGGCGCATGCCTGGCAGCGCTCAACGGATCGTGATCGGCAATGGCAATGCAGCGGTGATCGAGGCGTTGCAGAGGCCCGAACGCTGGCCTTTCCATGTCGCGGTGCTGACCGGGCCGCAGCGGTCGGGCAAGTCGCTGATCGGCCGCTGGGCGCGCGCGCATCTGGGCGCCGAGCGCCTCGAGGTTCTCGACAATGCCGAGACCCTCGACGAAACCGAGCTGTTCCACCGCTGGAACGCTGTGCAGAAGGGCGGTCTGCGGGAAGGCGGAGCGCTGCTTCTCATCGCCAACGCGGATGAGGAACACGGCGGATGGCACATTGCGCTGCCGGACCTCGCCTCTCGCATCGGCGGTTCGCTCCAGCTCGCGATCCAGGCCCCAGACGATGACATGGCGGGCGAGCTGATCCTCGCCCATGCGGAGCAGCGCGGGCTCTCGCTGCCCGAGGGTGCGGCCGATTATCTGGTGCCCCGAACGGTCCGTAGTTTCGCTGCGATCGAGGCGTTGGTGGCAGCGATCGACCGCATTTCCCTTGAACGCCAGACGCCTGCCACCATGTCTGTTTGGCGAGCGGCGCTCGAGGCTCTTCACGGGCCCGAACAGCAGCGCCTGCTTTGAACACTGTGTTGATCAGGCGGCGCGATTGCATCGGCCGCGCTTTGGTGGGATGTTGAGGGGCAATGCTCGAACAACTTGTCAGTTATCTGGACTCGATCCGCGCACGCGACCCCGCGCCGCGTTCGCGTTGGGAGATCCTGCTTTATCCCGGCGTCTGGGCGATGGGTTTTCACCGCGTCGCGCACTGGCTGTTCGAGGCGCAGCTCTATTTCCTTGCGCGCGCCGTCAATCACATCGGGCGCCTGCTGACCGCGATCGATATCCACCCCGGTGCGACCATCGGGAAAAACTTCTTCATCGACCACGGTTTCACCGTGATCGGCGAGACGGCGGAGATTGGCGACAATGTCACGATCTACCAATGCGTGACGCTCGGCGGGACCAATCCCGCCAACGGCAAGGGCGGCAAGCGCCACCCGACGCTTGCGGACAATGTCATCATCGGTTCGGGCGCGCAAATCATCGGCCCGATCGTGGTCGGTGAGCGCGCGCGCGTCGGCGCCAATGCGGTCGTGACCGAGGACGTGCCTGCGGGCGCGACGATGGTCGGGATCAAGGCTCGTTCGACGCTGGTGCCGGCCGAGGAATGGATGCGCGACTTCGTCCCCTATGGCACCCCCTGCGACGATCCGCCCTGCGACGATCAGGGCCGCCCGCGCCGCGACTGCATCGAGAAGCTCGAAGGCGAAGTCGCCGCGATGCGCGAGGAGATGGCGGCGATGAAGGCGCTGCTCACCGAGCGTGCCCTGCCGGCGCCTGAACTGGCTCCTGAGACGTCCCCTGCACAGGCCCCTGCACTGGCCAGCGCACCAGTGCGTCTGCGCAAGCGGGCGGCGAAAGACTGAACGCGAGGATGGCTGCACCCCAGACCCCGGGTGGTCCAGGACAGGTGCTTCCCTTCCCGGCGCGCGCTGCGGATCAGGT
This sequence comes from uncultured Alphaproteobacteria bacterium, assembly GCA_963765775.1. Classification (GTDB taxonomy): domain Bacteria; phylum Pseudomonadota; class Alphaproteobacteria; order Sphingomonadales; family Sphingomonadaceae; genus Erythrobacter. The sequence goes on along the minus strand of CAVXXQ010000007.1, from coordinate 112,389 downwards.
CGGCTTCGAACGCGCTGAGCTGATGCGTATCCTCGACTTCTACGGCCGCATGGTCGCGGCAGGCGAGTGGCGCGATTACGCGATGGACTTCACCCGTCAGGCCGCAACATTCGCCGCCTTCCGCCGCGCCGCCGAGCGCCCGCAAGCACGGGTCGAGAAGCGTCCATCGCTGCGCGGCAAGCAGGGGATGTGGACCTTGTTTGGGGAGCACGGCCAGGTGCTGAAGCGCGGCCACGACCTCGCCAACGTCCTCGCCCCGATGGAGCGGCGGCTGTTCAAGGCGGTGGAGGACTAAGGACAGCACAAGGAAAAGGCCCGCCCCCTTGCAGGGACGGGCCTCCTCAATTCCGCTTATGATCAGATCAGCCGCGCGCGCTGGCAGGCCCGGTGCCGGTGACCTTCTGCATCGCCCTCAGGATATTGCCCGACTGCTCGCTGCCCGATTGCGGGGCGATGAGGTTGGTGAAGGAATTGATTTCTTCCCAACGCTCGGCAAAGCCTTCGACGGTCCGCTCGCCTTCCGGCAGCCAAACGGCGTCGTTCATGACGGTCCACGAGGAGTGGAAGCCGCCTGCGCCCGCGCCGACGATGGCGTTGGTGGGCGCGTCCTCGGAGACGAGGTAGAGCGCGGCCGGAACGACGTTTTCAGGCGCGAAGAGCTTGAAGGCCTCCTCGGGGAAGAGGTCCTGCGTCATGCGGGTGCCCGCCACCGGCGACAGGGTGTTGCAGCGCACGTTGTACTTCGCGCCTTCCAGCGCCAGCGTCTTGGTCAGACCCGCAAGGCCGAGCTTCGCCGCGCCGTAGTTGGCCTGGCCAAAATTGCCGAACAAGCCGGTCGAGGACGCGGTCATCAGGATGCGGCCATAGCCCTGCTCGCGCATGGTTTCCCAGCACGCCTTGGTGGCGAAGGCCGATCCGGTGAGGTGCACCTTGACGACGAATTCGAAGTCGGCGGGCTCCATCTTGATGAAGGTCTTGTCGCGCAGCACGCCGGCGTTGTTGATGAGGACGTGGATGCCGCCCCACTTTTCCTTGGCTGCTGCGACCATCGCTTCCATCTGCTCGTATTCGGTCACCGAATGGCCGTTGGCGATTGCTTCGCCGCCCATTGCCTCGATTTCGGCGACGACTTCGGCTGCTGCGTCCGAGGTTCCGGTGCCATCGCGCGAGCCGCCGAGGTCGTTGACGACGACCTTTGCGCCGCGCCGGGCGAGTTCGAGCGCATAGGCCCTGCCGAGCCCGCCGCCGGCACCGGTGACGATGGCGACCTTGTCCTTGAAGCTGATGGTCATGACTGTTCTCTCCTGTGCGTGTGAGAGGGCGGCGCGCCGTTGCGCTTTACGCCCGCGTAAACCGATATGCGGCGCGCTGCGTGGCACTTTCGCGCAGCGCTTGCAACAGTGGAAAAGGCAGGAGGCGATGCCGTAGGGTCAGGCGGCGAGGCGAAGGCCTGCAAGAGCGGGAATCAGCTCTGCGAACGAATCGATAACCGCATCCGCGCCCATCTCGTGCGCAGGCGCATCGCAATAGCCATAGGCCGCCGCGACAAAGGGCACGCCGGCCGCCTTGGCGGCGCGCGCATCATAGGTGGAATCGCCGATGAACACGAAACGGCCGCTGCCAGTCACCTCGTGCGCCTTGATGACCGGGGCGGGGTGGGGCTTGGCGAGGAACTGGCCGTCCGGCCCCTTGCCCATCGAATCCCCGCCGATCACGGTCTCGAATTGGTCGATCAGATCGAGTTGGGTGAGCACGTTGCGGGCAAAGGCTTCGAACTTGTTGGTGACCACCACCATCCGCACGCCGCGCTCCGCCAGTTCGGCGAGCGCCTCGCGCACACCGGGGTAAGGCGCGGTGTGAACGGCATTATGCGCCTCGTAATAGCCCAGCATCGCTTTGTAGAGCCGCTTGAACTCGACTTCCGGCAGTCCGCCTTGCGCGTCCACCGCGCGGGCGAGCATGATCTTGGCCCCGCCGCCGATGAGGTCCTTGCTGCTCTCCACCGACACCTCATGGAAACCGCCGAGTACCAGCGCATGGTTCACCGCTGCGCCCAAGTCACGGAAGGTGTCGAGCAAGGTGCCGTCGAGATCGAAGCCGATCGCGTCGAAGGGGATGTCGGTCATGGCGGTCTCCAAAAATCAGCGGCGGCGTGGCGGATGCGACTTCAAACCGCAAGCAATTGCTGGCAGCGACGGCTTTGCCTAAGGACGCAATCATGACCACCACGACCCACTCCTTTGCCGCCATCATTCTTGCCGCCGGCAAGGGCACCCGCATGAAGAGCGATACGCACAAGGTGCTGCACCAGATCGCTGGGCGGCCGATGCTCGAACACCTGATGGCGAGCGTCGCGGAGCTCGGGCCGGAGCGGACGGCCGTGGTCGTCGGCGCGGGGCGCGAGCAAATCGAGGCAGCCGTGGGCACGCGGGCTGCGACCTGCCTGCAAGAACCGCAGCTCGGCACCGCCCACGCGGTGCAGCAGGCCGAGGGCGCATTGCAGAGCTTCGTCGGTGACGTGCTGGTGCTCTATGGCGACGTGCCCTTCGTGAAGGCTTCGACGATGCGGGCGATGCTCGAACGCCTGCACGGGGCGGATAAACCTGCAGCAGTGGTGCTCGGCTTCGAGCCTGCCGAACCGCTTGCCTATGGCCGCGTGATTGCTGACGACGCCGGGACGATCATCAAGATGGTCGAATTCAAGGACGCCGACGAGGGTGAGCGCGCTTGCCGCTTGTGCAATTCAGGATTGCTCGCGGCACGCAGCGAAGACCTCTTCGCGCTGCTGGCGCGGGTTGGCAACGACAATGCGCAGAGCGAGTATTACCTCCCCGACATCGTCAACATCGCGATTGCCGATGGGCGCACCTGTGCGGTCATCATCGCCGACAGCGCTGACGAGGTTGCGGGCATCAACAGCCGCGCCGAACTCGCCGGTGCCGAAGGCCGTTGGCAGGCCGCTCGCCGCCTCAGCGCAATGGACGACGGCGCGACCCTGATCGCGCCCGAGACTGTGTTCTTCAGCTGGGACACGCAAGTGGGCCGGGACGTCACCATCGAGCCCAATGTCTTCTTCGGCCCCGGCGTGTCGATTGCCGATAAGGTACTGATCCGCGCCAACAGCCACATCGAAGGCGCGAGCCTTGCAAGCGGCGTCAAGGTCGGGCCCTTCGCGCGCCTGCGGCCGGGCACGGTGCTCGGGAAGAATAGCTTCATTGGCAACTTCGTCGAGGTGAAGAACGCGGTGCTGGGCGAAGGTGCCAAGGCGAGCCATCTCACCTATCTGGGCGATGCCACCATCGGCGCGGGCGCGAACATTGGCGCGGGCACCATCACCTGCAATTATGACGGCTACTTCAAGTACAAGACAGTGATTGGCCCGGGCGCCTTCATCGGATCGAATTCGTCGCTGATCGCGCCCGTCACCATCGGGGCCGACGCGATTGTCGCCGCAGGATCGGCCGTGAGCCGCGATGTCGCTGCGGGCGAGTTGCGCATGGTCCGCGCCGAGCAGCTCGTAAAGGACGGCTGGGCCGACCGCTTCCATGACGCGATGAAGAAGAAGAAGGCGGCCGAGAAGGCAAAAGGGTGAGCGGCACCGACCACCTCATCTGCTGGCTGTGCGAGCGAGAGCTGGGCGATATCGTCCAGTGGCACCACCCCGTGCCCAAGGCCAAGAAAGGTAAGGTGAAGGTGCCGATCCACCCGATATGCCACAAGACGATCCACGCCAATTTCACCAACAATGAACTGGCGCGCATCGGCGATAATGTCGCGACCATCCGCGACCATGCCGCCATCGCCAAATTCGTGTCCTGGATCGCCAACAAGCCAGCCGATTTCGACGCGCCGACCCGATAGACCGGCGCTCAAAGCCGTTGGGGGTGGGAACCTTGGGTGCTTTCGCGGACTAGTCTCATCGGGGCCCCGATCAGGAGACACGCCATGAAAGCCGCTAGATGGATCGCCGCAGGCGCAGGCCTTGCCGTTGTCGGAGCTGCCGCCGTCTATGCCCAGTCCCGCCAGACCGAGCAGCCCGATTACGCGCTACTGCACGCCGATGCCGATTTCGAGCTGCGTGATTACCCCGCACTGGTCGTCGCGGAAGTCAGCAACACTGGCAGCCGCGAGCGCGCCAGCGGGGCGAGCTTCCGGCGCTTGGCCGCCTATATCTTCGCGCAGGACCGGCCTGCGGGCGGCGACAAGATCGACATGACCGCGCCTGTCTTGCAGGACGAGACGGAGCCGGGCGAATGGCGGATGCGGTTCGTGATGCCGGCCAAATATACGCTCGAAACCCTCCCGGCTGCCCCTGCCGACATCACGCTCACGCAGATGCCGGCGCGGCGCATGGCGGCGATCCGTTTTGCGGGCAATGGCGGGGCCAGCGATCTGGCGCTGATGGAGGCGCGGCTGCGCGACTGGATGATGGGGCAGGGCCTGATGCCGGCGGGCGAGGCCGAGTTCGCCTTCTATGACGCGCCGATGGTACCCGGACCTCTCCGCCGCAACGAGGTGCTGATCCCCGTGGCAATCAAGTAGACTTCAGGCGTCCTGTTTGCGCGCGTCTTCGCCGCTGGCGAGATAATCTGCTTCCCACTGATCGAACTCGCTGCGGCTCAGCAGATACCGCTCGCGCGCCTCGTGGAAGCTGATCGCCCGGTCACGCACGGCGCGCACCACTTCGTCCTTGCGCGCCTTGGACCAATGCACGCGGTGGGTACGGGGTAGCTGGTAGTAGCTCTTGATCGCATCAGCGATCGAGACGTTTCTGGGATAGGCCATCGCTTTGTTCCTCGTCACTCATCATCGCCCCCGATGAGGCAATTGTTGACGGGGAGCCTTAACGGGATGCTGCCAGACAGGGTTAACAAGTCGTTGTTGAAACGCGCCGTGCCTCGTGCGCGACGAGCCGAGCACAAAGTGTCGGCCTGTTTTACAGGCAGCCGCGTTGTCCTCCCCAAGTTAACGTAAAAGGGGCGGCTTCGGGTGGAGCCGCCCCTCTTTTGAAGGCCGGACAAAGAGGGGTTATTTGGCCCCGCGTTCGTCCATAAGGCGCTGCATCAGGTAGATGAATTGCAGCGCCTGAAGCTTGGCGCGCTGGTCGTTGTCGACCCCGCCCGAATGCCCGCCTGTAGTGTCCTCGAAGTAGTAGTAGGGCTGGCCCAGCTCTTTGAGCTTCGCCGCCGCCTTGCGCGCGTGGGCAGGGTGCGTGCGGTCATCCGCGGTCGAAGCCCATAGGAATGGCGAGGGGTAATCCACGCCTGCGACGATCTTCTGGTAGGGCGAATAGCCTTCGATCCAGGCGCGCTGTTCGGGGATGCGCGGATCGCCGTATTCGCCGATCCACGAAGCCCCGCGGCCGATCAGGTGATAGCGCAGCATGTCGAACAGCGGGATCTGGACGATTGCCGCGCCGAACAGGTCGGGACGCTGGGTGAAGGCGGTGCCCACCAGCAGGCCGCCCTGCGAGCCGCCCTGAATGCCGAGATGCTGCGGCGAGGTGAAGCCGCGCTTCACGAGGTCATCACCGACCGCGAGGAAATCGTCCCACGTGCGCTGCTTGTTCTCGCGGATCGCGGTCTGGTGCCAGTTCGGCCCGAATTCGCCGCCGCCGCGCATGTTGGCGAGCACATAGGCGCCGCCCTTCTCGACCCACAGCTTGCCGGTGGAGCCGAGATAGCCGGGCAGGCGCGGCACCTGGAACCCGCCGTAACCGGTGAGCAGGGTGGCGGCGGTGCCATCCAGCTTCATGCCCTTGGGCTTGACGATGAAGTAGGGGATTTTGGTCCCGTCCTTGCTGGTCGCCTCGTGCTGTTCCACCTCCATGCCTTCAGGCACGAAATAGGCGGGCGAGGTCTTGAGAACGGCCGGGGCTGCGCTGCCGTCGGTGTAGTAAAGCGTGGTCGGCTCAAGGAAGCCGGTCACGGTGTACATGATCTGGTCGGTCTCGTCCGAGGAGGCCGCGATGCCCAGCGTAGCGTTGTCGGGCAGGGGCACAGGCTTGCTGACCCATTTGCCGCCCTCGTAGTTGAACTGCAGGACCTTGCCGACGACGTTGTCGAGGAGCGTCACGAACAGCGCATTGCCGGTCACCGCGCCGCCCTGCTTGGTCTGACGCTCGCCCGGAGCCCAGACGAGGGTCTTCTTCGCGCCGTTGGGATCGGCCTTCCACTCTTCCAGATCGACCGCGATCAGGCTGTCGGCGGGGAAGGTCTGGCCATCAACGGTCCAGTCCACGTCGGTCGAGATCAACAGGTGCCCATCGACGATCCCGAACAGGCCGGCCTTCTTGGGAATGTCGAGCAAGAGCCACTGTCCGTCCTTCTCGACGTAGTAGAGCCGCTCGTGGAAGCTGACGCCGCGGAAGGCGGTGCGGGCGTGGATGGTGCCCGTGTTGTCGCGCAGCAGGCTTGCGCCGGCCCACACGTCCTTGGGCTCGCCGCGATAGATTTCCGGCGCGTCCTCGATCCGCGTGCCGCGCTTCCAGACGCGGCTGGTGAAGGGGTAATTGCTTTCGGTGACCGTGCCTTCGCCAAAGCTGCGGCCGACCAGCAGCGTGTCGGCGTCGATCCATTCGATGCCGCCCTGGCTCTTGGCGTCGAGTACGAAGCCGCCCTCGACGAACTGCTTCGTCGCGGTGTCGAATTCGCGCATGATGGTGGCATCCTCACCCCCGTCAGACAGTGCGATCATGCACTTGTTGAGCGCGGGAGGCAGGCAGGTCGAGCCCTGATCGACCCATTCCTTGCCCTCAGCCTTGGCGAGAGCATCGACGTCGAGGATTGTCTCCCAGACAGGCTTATCAGTGCGGTAGCTCTCCAGCGTGGTGCGGCGCAGTAGCCCCTTGGGGTTCGCCTTGTCCTGCCAGAAATTGTAAAGACCGTCAGGGCGGAAGCTGACGAAGGGGATGCGGTCCTCGCTGTCGAAGATCGCCAGAGCTTCGGACTTGAGCTGCTGATAGCGCGGGTCGGCTTCGAAGGAGGCCAGCGTGCGCTCGTTCTCCTTGGCGACCCATTCCAGCGCCTCTGGACTGCGGGCTTGCTCGAGCCAGATATAGGGGTCCTGCTCGGGTCCGGGAACGCCCGCGACGGGAGTTTCATCCGCTGCCGATGCGCCAGTGGCTGATGCGACGGTCATTGCGAGAGCCAATGCGAAAGTGGAGACAAGTTTCAAGCGTCCTCTCCTCAGGGAAATGCTGACGGTGTTGTGCCGATGGAGAGGCGGAAAGGGAAGGGCATACAAACAAAAAGGGCGAGCCAACGGCCCGCCCTCTTGTGTCGCGTATGGCGGAGAGCCTCAGCCCTCGACGTGCTCGGCAAGGACGGTGAGGCCCTTCTCGCCCACCTCGGCAAAGCCGCCGCGGACCTGGATCACTTCCGGCGCGCCATTGGCGGTCTTGAAGACCTGCAAGGCGCCGTCGCGGATAGTGCTCATGAAGGGCGCATGGCCTTCCAGCACGCCGAATTCGCCTTCGGTACCGGGGACGACCACCATGTGGACTTCCTCGGACCGGACGAGCTTGGCGGGGGTGACGAGTTCGAAGTGGAGGGGCATTTCGCCTTACGCCTCTTCGGCCATCTTCTTGGCCTTCTCGACCACCTGATCGATCCCGCCGACCATGTAGAAGGCCTGTTCGGGCAGATGGTCGTATTCGCCGTCGACCACTGCCTTGAAGCTCTTCACGGTGTCTTCAAGCTGCACGAACACGCCCGAGATGCCGGTGAAGACTTCAGCGACGTGGAAGGGCTGCGACAGGAACTTCTGGATCTTGCGCGCACGGGCGACGATCGTCTTGTCCTCTTCCGACAGTTCATCCATCCCGAGAATGGCGATGATGTCCTGCAGGCTCTTGTACTTCTGCAGAGTTTCCTGAACGCGGCGGGCGGTTTCGTAGTGCTCCACGCCGACAACGCGGGGCTCCAGAACACGGCTGGTCGAGTCCAGCGGATCGACCGCCGGGTAGATGCCGAGTTCCGAGATAGCGCGGTTCAGCGTCGTGGTCGCATCCAAGTGAGCGAACGAGGCGGCCGGCGCAGGGTCGGTCAAATCGTCCGCAGGCACGTAAATCGCCTGCACCGAAGTGATCGAGCCCTTGTTAGTCGAGGTGATGCGTTCCTGCAGCTTGCCCATGTCGGTGGCAAGGGTGGGCTGATAGCCCACCGCCGAAGGAATACGGCCCAGCAGCGCCGACACTTCCGAACCCGCCTGCGTGAAGCGGAAGATGTTGTCGACGAAGAACAGCACGTCCTGGCCTTCGACGTCGCGGAAATATTCCGCCATCGTCAAGCCCGACAAAGCGACGCGAGCACGCGCGCCCGGGGGCTCGTTCATCTGGCCGAACACGAGTGCGACCTTGGAGCCTTCCGAGGTCGCCACGCCGTTTTCGTCGGCCTTGATCACGCCTGCATCGAGGAATTCGTGATAGAGGTCGTTGCCCTCGCGGGTGCGCTCACCCACGCCAGCGAACACTGACACGCCGCCGTGGCCCTTGGCGATGTTGTTGATGAGTTCCTGGATCAGCACGGTCTTGCCCACGCCAGCGCCGCCGAACAGCCCGATTTTACCGCCGCGCGCATAGGGGGCGAGCAGGTCGATGACCTTGATGCCGGTGACAAGGATCGCCGCTTCGGTCGACTGGTCGATAAACAGCGGAGCATCGGCGTGGATCGGCATGGTCATGTCCGCGCCAATCGGGCCGAGTTCGTCGATCGGCTGGCCGATGACGTTCATGATCCGCCCCAACACCTTGGGGCCGACCGGCACCGAGATCTGCGCGCCGGTGTTCACGACTTCGCTACCGCGCATAAGGCCTTCGGTCGCGTCCATCGCGATGGTGCGAACGGTGTTTTCGCCGAGGTGCTGGGCGACTTCGAGTACCAGCGTCTTGTCGCCGTTGCGGGTTTCGAGCGCGGTCAGGATCGCGGGCAGTTCACCCGGGAAGTGCACGTCGACGACAGCGCCGATGACCTGGCTGATCGTGCCGTTGGTGGTCTGGTTGAGAGCGGGGGCGGTGGCCATTTTTCGTTCCTTAGCCTTCGATTAGAGCGCTTCTGCGCCAGCAATAATTTCGATGAGTTCAGTCGTGATCGCGGCCTGACGCTGGCGGTTGTAGATGATCGTCAGCTTGCTGATCAGATCGCCCGCGTTGCGCGTCGCGTTGTCCATCGCGTTCATCGAAGCGCCTTGCTCCGATGCCTCACGCTCGAGCAGCGCGCCGAACAGCTGGGTGCGCACGTAGCGCGGCAGCAGGTCTTCGAGGATTTGCTCCTCGCTCGGCTCGTACTCGACCACCGCATCGGCCGCGACCGCTTCGGTCGGGGCAGGGACCGGGATCAGCTGGTTCACCGTCGGGTCCTGCGCCAGCGCCGACTTGAAGGTCGGGTAGACGAGGTGAGCGACATCGAACTTGCCAGCTGCGAACATCGCGATCAGCTCATCTGTGATGGCCTCGGCTTCGTTGAACCCCGGGGTCTTGACCGTGCTGGTGTCGAACCCGCCGCCGATCAGCGTGGGAAATTCGCGCTTCAGAGGCGCGCGGCCTTTTCTGCCTACGAGGTAGAACTCGACCGACTTGCCAGCCGCCTGAAGCTCGCGCGCCTTGGCCTTGGCGGCCTTGATGAGGTTCGAGTTCAGGCCGCCGCACAGCCCCTTGTCGGTGTTGACCACCACGAGCAGGTGCTTGCTGTCCGCGCCGGTGCCAGCCAGCAGCTTGGGCGCGGCAGATCCGGACACCTTGCCCGCCAGCGATGCCATCACCGCAGCAAGGCGCGTGGCATAGGGCCGCGCCGCCTCGGCCGCAGCCTGGGCACGGCGCAGCTTGGCCGCCGCGACCATCTGCTTGGCCTTGGTGATCTTCTGGGTCGACTTGACCGAGTTGATCCGGCCCTTGAGTTCCTTGAGTGAGGGCACTTAGTAACCTCCCGGGGCAGGATCAGCGAGCAGGTCAGGCCGACTTTGAAACGAAGAAACGGGTGGCATCTGCGAAACTTGCGATTCACTAAGCGCAAACAGAATCACAGCACCAACAATGGCAACAACCACGCCAATGATTGTGAACAGGCCCCCGCCTTTCTGCGGATCGCGGGCAAGTGCCATACGCTGCAGCATATCGATCGCTTTAACGGTCAGCATCAAACACATACCAATGATGACGATTTGAAGCATCAGGCGAACTGCTTGGCGAACGCCTGGAGCGCGGCCTTGGTCTTGTCCGCAACCTCGCCTTCGAACTTCTTGCTGGTGCGGATCTCAGAGAGAACCGAACCGTGCTCGCGGCGCATGAAGTCGAGCATCTGGCTCTCATACTCGTTCACCCGGTTGACCGGGATCGCGTCGAGATAGCCGTTGGTGCCGGCATAGATCGAGACGGTCTGCTCTTCGAAGGGCATCGGGCTGAACTGCTTCTGCTTGAGAAGCTCGGTCAGGCGCGCGCCGCGGTTCAGCAGCTTCTGGGTCGAGGCGTCGAGGTCCGAGCCGAACTGCGCAAACGCCGCCATTTCGCGGTACTGCGCAAGGTCGAGCTTCATCGAGCCCGACACCTTCTTCATCGCCTTGGTCTGGGCGGCACCGCCCACACGCGACACCGAAAGGCCGACGTTAATGGCCGGACGGATGCCCTGATAGAACAGGCCCGTTTCGAGGAAGATCTGGCCGTCGGTGATCGAGATCACGTTGGTCGGAATGTAAGCCGACACGTCGCCCGCCTGCGTCTCGATGATCGGCAGCGCGGTCAGCGAACCGTGGCCGTTGTCGGCGTTCATCTTTGCCGCACGCTCCAGCAGACGGCTGTGGAGGTAGAACACGTCGCCCGGATAGGCTTCGCGGCCCGGAGGACGACGCAGCAGCAGCGACATCTGGCGGTAAGCCACGGCCTGCTTGGAAAGGTCGTCATAAACGATCACGGCGTGCATGCCGTTGTCGCGGAAGAACTCGCCCATCGCGCAGCCGGTATAAGGCGCAAGGTACTGAAGCGGGGCAGGTTCCGAAGCGGTCGCGGCGACAACGATGGAATATTCCATCGCGCCGTTTTCTTCGAGCTGCTTGACGATCTGCGCCACGGTCGAACGCTTCTGGCCGATCGCAACATAGACGCAATAGAGCTTCTTGCCCTCGTCGTCGCCGGCGTTGGCTTCCTTCTGGTTGATGAAGGTGTCGATCGCGACGGCGGTCTTGCCGGTCTGGCGGTCACCGATGATCAGCTCGCGCTGGCCGCGGCCCACGGGCACCAGCGCGTCGATTGCCTTGAGGCCTGTCTGCACGGGCTCCGAAACGGATTCGCGCGGGATGATACCCGGTGCCTTCACTTCGACGCGGCGACGCTCGGTCGTACCCAACGGGCCCTTGCCGTCGATCGGGTTGCCCAGAGCATCGACCACGCGGCCTAGCAGGCCCTTGCCGACCGGCACGTCGACGATGGTGCCGGTGCGCTTGACGACGTCGCCTTCCTTGATCTCGGCGTCCGAGCCGAAGATCACGACGCCGACATTGTCGGCTTCGAGGTTGAGGGCCATGCCCTGCACGCCATTGGCGAATTCGACCATCTCGCCGGCCTGCACCTGGTCGAGACCGTGGATGCGGGCGATGCCGTCACCCACCGACAGCACGGTGCCGGTTTCGCTGACTTCGGCCTCGGTGCCGAAATTGGCGATCTGGTCCTTGATGACCTTCGAGATTTCTGCGGCGCGGATTTCCATGGGTTTGTCCTTTAGGCCTTCATGGCTTGGGCAAGCGAGTTGAGACGGGTGCGGATCGAGGCATCAATGCGCTGCGAACCGATGGTGACGACAAGCCCGCCAAGAAGGTCGGGATCGACCGAGGCGGTGAGCATGACGGTGCGCCCTTCGCGCGCCGTCAGCTTGGTCTTCAATGCGGCGACCTGATCGTCGCTGAGCGGGTGTGCGCTGGTCACGGTCGCGGTCACTTCGCCGCGCTGGGCCGCAGCGATCGACCTGAAGGCGGCGATGATCGCAGGCAGCTTGCCCAAACGGCGGTTGGCGGCGAGCACACCGATGAAGTTGCCAGTTAGGGCCGAAAGCTTGAGCTTCTTCGCGACCGCCGCCATCGCCTTGCCGGCGACGTCGCGCGACAGTTCAGGGTTGGTGGTCAGCGCGGCGAGATCACCCGATTCGGCCAGGGCAGCGCCCAGCGTCTCGAGATCCTTCTCGACTGCTGTCACCTTGCCGTTTTCAGCGGCAAGATCGAACAAAGCCGAGGCATAGCGTCCAGCGAGGCTAGCCTTGATACCGGCGGAAATATCCACGCGCGTGCAATCCTCTTGCGAAGCTTCGAAGGGTAATATGCTTGGGCCTTGGGAATGGGGCATGCGCAAGGGCCGCCCTCAAGGTTGGCGCGCGCCTAGCAATTGATTCCCGCCGGTGCAAGCCGCGAGGGGCGGGAATTGTGCGGGTGCGAAGTGGAGCGAGGTCAGGTGCAACCGCCGGGACCAGGTAGTACGGCCACGCGCTCGCCCCGCCTGATGCGTTCGATCACGTCCTTATAGGCCGCGCCAGCACGGTCATTAGCCCGATTGGCGGCCGCCTCGTCGAGGGTACTGAATTCCCCCTCGGCGTTAAGCGCCTGCGTGTAGGCGCGGTCGGCGGCATCGGCCTCTTCGGCAGTGCAAATGCCATCGCCGTAGCCGGTGACGATGCACTTTTCGCCCGCGTCTGTGGCGATGCAATCGAGTTCGGTCGAAATCGGAGCGCAGGCACTGGCGACACCGTTGATGGTGAAGCGTGCGATGGCGGCCTTATAGTCCTGCCAGCAGGCCTCATCGTTAGACCCGCCGCTTTCGCGGGTACAGCGGCAGGCACCGGTGGCGAGTGCTTGCAGGCGCGCTTCGTCCACCTTGCTGGCGGGCATGGCCGGGTCGATCCCGTCATCGGGATACGTCGCGAGCACGGGCACGCGGCTCGCCTCCGAGGCCTGATTGTCGAGATAGCGAAGCACCATCCGTCCGGCGAAGAGCAGCACCAGCGCGCCTGCAAACAAGGCCAGCCACTTCGTCCGGCGGGTCACTTCGCCGCCGACTTCGCCGTGCAGGAATAGACCAGCCGCTCATTGGGCCGATCGGGCAGTTTGGCGATCAGCGCCGATTGCTGCTCGCCCAGGGTGCGCGCGGCATCTGTTACCCCGCAGGAGGGCGGCGTGTAGGCCGAGCGGTCCTCGCGCGCCGCGCTCAGCGCCTGCTGGCCGAGCAGGTAGCGGTCGGTGCGCAAGGTGCGGGTTTCGGGGTCGTAGGTGTTGACGGCCACTGCGGCATCGTCCTGCGCGGCGAACACTCGCTGCCATTCGCCGCCGGGGCCGAGCCCGTATTGCGTGCGCTTGTTGACGCAGCCGTCCGCCGACCATTCGAGCGCGACATCGTCGATCCGTGCCGAGGTCACGCGGCTGCGATCGGGGACAAGCGTGCAGATCAGCGCGCCCTCGGCAGCGCCAGAGGCTGAGGTTGTTCCCGCAGGATCGCGCCCTTCGGCCTTGGCGATGGCGGCCGCGACCCGGTCCTCGATCTCGGCAAGGCCCGGACGGGTGACCCATGCCAGCACCGCGATCACCGCCGCCACAGCGGCCACCGCGGCGGCGATCCGGGTGTGGGTGCGCCGCGCTTCATCGCCGCGCCACACGCCTGCCGCATAGCCCGCGCCAATCGCCGCCAGCAGCGCGATCAGGGCGATCGCCATGCGGTTCTCGCGCGCCTCGAGCACCTCCATCTGCGCGGTCAGTTGCGCCTTTTCGCGCACGCCGCGCAAGGTCTCGGAGCGCTGTTCCAGCCGCGCGCGGGCCTGCGATTGTTCAGCCTCGAGCCGCTGGCGCTCCTCGGCGTTCAGCTCGTCGATCGAGCGGCAGGGGAGGGCGTTGGTCAACGGCTCCACCCCGAGGTTGCGCAAAAACGGCAGCAATTCGCGCAAGGAGACCGCAAAGAAGAACTCGGCGTCCCCCCCGGTCGAATCAGTGCTGAACGAGTTGACCCCGATCACCCGCCCGCACGGATCGAGCAGCGGCCCGCCAGAATTGCCGCGCGCGATCGGCGCGCTGTGGAGGATCGTGTCGAACTGGCGGCTGGGGCGCAGGCCTGAAATATAGCCGCGCGACTTTACCGGCGGCTGGGCGCGGAAGATGTCGTTCATGCCAAGTCCTTGAGCAAGATCGACATTCATCGGATAGCCAACCGCCGCGACCTCGCCCTGATCGACGGCGGCCCCTCCCGCGAGCGCCAGCGGCGGCAGGCGCAGGCTGCCCTTGGCGATCTCCAGCAGGGCCAGATCGTTGCGGGCGCTGATCGCGATCACACGGGCAAATGCCCCGCCCTCGCCCTCGGCAGGGACGATGCCGATCCGCAGCGTGTCGTCCTGCGCGGCCTCGGTCACTACGTGCGCGTTGGTGACGATCCGCGTCGGGCTGACGGCAAAGCCGGTGCCGTGGCTGATGGGCACGGGCTCGCCGTTCTCGGTCCCGATGATCACCACCCGCACGACCCCGCGCGAGGCCGCGTCTACGTCGCCGGGATCGGCGGAAGCGGGGAACGCGAGGAGGGTCAGGAGCAGCGCAAGCGCGCCGAGAAGCCGGGTCATGGCCGCGCTTATAGCTGTTTTTTCAGCCTGCGCGACATTGAACGCAACAACCGGGGGTGCGGCAGGGCGAGGGCTGTGGCAGAGTGTTTCACGTGAAACATTATGAGAACATGACCGATGAGGACCGCTGGCAGACGGCGCTGGCCAAGGACTGGCGTTTCGACGGGGCCTTCGTCACCGGCGTGCATTCGACCGGCATCTATTGCCGCCCTTCCTGCCCGGCGCGGGCGCCTTTGCGCAAGAATGTGCGCTTCTATGCGACGCCTGCCGATGCCGAGGATGCGGGACTAAGGCCCTGTAAACGCTGCTCTCCCAAGACGCAGAGCGCCGAGGAGGCGTGTGTCCTCGCCGCCATCGCCGCAATCCGGGAACAGGGCGCTATGACGCTGGAGGCGCTGTCGGACCTCACCGGCTACACCCCGACCCACTTCCAGCGATTGTTCAAACGCACGGTCGGCATGTCACCCGCCGCCTTAGCCCGGGCTTTGCGCGAAGAGCGTTTGCGAGACGCGCTTGGAGGGGGTCTAAATGTGACCGAAGCCCTGTCTAAAGCAGGCTACGGGGGGTCTAAAACGTTCTACAACGCCACGAAAGGCAGGCTGGGAATGACGCCGAGCGACTGGAGCAGGGGCGGCGCGGGCCGCTTGGTGCATTGGGCAGTGCTGGAGACCTCGCTGGGGCCAATGCTGGTGGCGGCGAGCGATAAGGGTGTGTGCTGTCTGGCGTTCGGAGAAGGCGAGGCTGAGTTGCGGATGCGCTTCCCCCGCGCTGAACTTGCCCCTGCAGGCGAAGACTTCCGCGCGCTGTTCGCCCAAGTTGTCGAGGCGGTCGAACAGCCCGGCCCGGGCAGCGCCGCCATCCCGCTCGACGTGAAAGGCACCGCCTTCCAGCAGCGCGTCTGGGAAGAACTGCGCCGCATCCCCCACGGCGAGACGCGCTCCTACGGCCAGCTGGCCGCCGCGCTCGGCAATCCCAAAGCGAGCCGCGCGGTCGGCGGTGCGAACGGGGCGAACCACGTGGCGGTGCTGATCCCCTGCCACCGGGTGATTGCAGGCGACGGGACGCTGGGGGGCTATGCTTATGGACTTACGATCAAGGCGGAGTTGTTGGCGCGCGAAAAGGCCAAAACGTCCAAGTAAGCGGCTGTAGAATTGTTATGGGGGCTAGGGACGCAAGAGCCAATTCCGGTGCCGGCGCCGGGCTGGCCAGGCGATCGTCCATGCTCGGGGGTATCAGGTGAACAGAATTTCGCTTTCCATGACTGGCTTGGCGCCCAGCGCCGCGATGGCATTGAGCGCCTTGGCTCCGGCTGGAGCGCAGCAAACGCCCGCCGTTCAACCGCAAACCGCTGCAGAGGAGTTGAGGCCGTGGACCCATGTTGGCGCTAACGGCGTGTTCACAACGTATTTCAGAGACTTGAATACGATCTTGGAAAGTTCGCGTGGAAATGTACAAAACCAGACGCTGCGCAAGGGCGCGGAGCTGGTCTATCTGAATTCCCGTTGTGATCCGGCAAAACCGGTAACCTACTCGATGACGACCCTTGAGCGGGCAGGCATCGATCAGCCTTTCAAGACCAATCAGGACTGGCGCACGGCCAATCCCGGCGCCAAGCTGTCTGATCCCGAACGCAAGGCACGTGAGCGGGCGATGATCGATGACATGCGCAGCAAGCTGGCCGCAACGTGGTTTCCCCGCAAGCGCGACTGCGATCCCATTCCGATCATGCTTACCATCGGCCAATACGATTCCCTCCACCTCGAGGAAAGTGACGCCGGAAACCCCCTCGTGGGGACAAAGATCAACGATGGTCTGCTCTATTCGGTGCTGGCGGAAAACAACCCGCGCGCAGAGGCCTTTGCGCAAGCGAACAAGAACATCGATTTCGCCCGGACGTTCGCCGTGAACCGGTTTGCCAGCGCGCAGGACGCCGTCAACGCGGCCTTGCTGTTCGGCAGCAGCGACAAGCTGGTGATCTTCGACGGCAAGGCGGCGTCGGTCTATCGGATGGGCGATTTTCGGGTAAACCGCTCGCTCTCCGGCGCGGCCTTCGATGCCCAGTTCGATGCGCTGAAAGCCGCGAAGCTGCGGAACGGCCTGACGATCTTCGCTGCCGTTCTGGGCGAGGGCAAGGCGGTGAAGATCAACGTGCCGGGCAAGTAGAGCGGCTGGCCGTCCGAAATTAAGGAAACGCCCACCCCCAGCCCCTCCCGCAGGCGGGAGGGGAGTAGCAGCGTCTCCGGTCCCCCTCCCGCCTGCGGGAGGGGTTAGGGGTGGGCCTGCGCGACCCTCAATCCAGCTTCGGCGGCATCCCCGGTTCGCACTTGGCCATCGCTTCCCTGTACGCAGGCCGCTCGCCAATCCGCTTCAGGTACGCTTGCAGGTTTGGCATGCCCTCGATGTTTGACCCGCTCATCGCGCGGCTGGTGGTGAGCTGGAAGCCCATCATGATGTCGGCGGTGGTGAGCTGCGATCCGCCGAAATACTCCGCCTCGCCCAGCCGCTTTTCGACAATCGCCCAGCCCTTCTGTACCCGGTCGGCGACAAAGGGGGGAAGCTCCTTGGCGCCCATGAACTGCGCCACCAGCGCCATCATGCCGTTGGTCATGAAGGTCGCGTTGGCCCAGTGGAGGTAGAACAGGTGGTCGGTGAAGTCGGGGTGATCCACGCCCGGCACCAGCGCCGTATCGGGCGCGTACTTGGCGATGATGTAATCCATGATCGCGCCGCTCTCGCCCAGCACGAGATCGCCGTCGGTGATGACCGGCGCAATGCCCATCGGATGCAGCGCCTTGTACTCGTCGGGAGCGAGGCGGTTGTCGGTGCGGCGGTTGTAGAGCTTGCACTCGTAATCAAGCCCCATCTCCTCGGCGAGCCAGACGATGCGTTCGGATTGCGACAGGCGCAGGTGGTGGATGGTCAGCATGGTGTCGGCTCTTTCGTCGATTAGTGTTCCCCAAGACCTAGCCAATGGCGCGGCGGTGCGCCATCCTTTCGGTGCAACTTTGGGGGAGCACCGCAGATCATGGACGCCGAACAGACTCTGCTGCAGCCGCTGTGGAAGCGGATCTGGAACTTCCCGCTGGTCGCGATGCTCGTCGCGCTGGCGCTGGTCGTCGCTGTGCTCGCGGGAGCCACACTGACGCTGCAGCCGTTCAAGGACTGGCTCGGGCGGGATATCGCCAACCCCGTGAACACAGTGCTCGCCATCGGGGCGCTGATCGCAATCTACAAGCTGGCGATCCGGCGTCTGGGAGAGCGGCGACATGACGATCTGCCCTTGGCCGGAGCGGCCCGGGGCCTGCTGCTCGGAACCGCAGCCGCCTTCGTGCTGTTCAGCGCGGTCGTCGGCTTGGCTGCGCTGTTCGGGTCTTACCGCATTGTCGGCTGGGGCGGCTTGGACAACTGGGTGTTCATCCTGTTCGCTGGAGGGGTCGGCGCAGGCTTCATCGAGGAGCTGATCTTTCGCGGAATCCTGTTCCGCTGGATCGAGGAATTCGCCGGCAGCTGGGCCGCGCTGTTCGTGACCTCGGCGCTGTTCGGCCTTGGCCATATCGGCAATGACAACGCGAGCTGGTTCTCCTCGGTGGCGATCGCGATCGAGGCGGGTGTGATGCTGGGCGGGGCCTACATGCTGACCCGCTCGCTGTGGGTGCCGATCGGGCTCCACTTCGGCTGGAACATGACGCAGGGCCTGGTGTGGGACGTGCCGGTTTCAGGCCACGCGGTCGACGGGCTGGTCGATGCGCGGCTGGTCGGCGATCCGCTGATCTCCGGCGGCGCGTTCGGGCTTGAGGCTTCGGTGATCGCGCTTGTAGTGGCAGGCAGCTTCGGCGTGTGGCTGGTCAAGCGCGCCTACGACAAGGGCGAGGTGATGGCGCCTTGGTGGGTCCGCCGCCGGCGCGCTGCTACCTAGCCCCGCGCCCAGCCTGACGCAGCGGGGACAAGGCTGTCGAGGAACGCTTCCGCGCTCTCCAGGTACTCCGCGCGCTTGTCCTCGGCCATCCGGTCCCAGGTGCCGTAGATGCGTCCGATGCGGTGGTTGCTCTCCAGCTTGGCGCGGTTTTTGACCATGAAGTCCCAGTAGAGCGGGTTGAAGGGGCAGGCGTTCGGCCCGGTCTTCTGGGCGACCTTGTAACGGCATTTGCCGCAGTAATTGCTCATCTTGTTGATGTAATTGCCGGACGCCGCATAGGGCTTGGTCGCGAGGCGGCCGCCATCGGCATAGAGCACCATGCCGGCGACATTGGGAAGCTCGACCCATTCATAGGCATCGGCATAGACGGCGAGATACCAGTCGGCGACCTGCTGCGGGTCGATCCCGGCGATCAGGCAGAAATTGCCGAGCACCATCAGCCGCTGAATGTGGTGCGCGTGCGCGTCCTCGCGGGTGGTGCGGATGCAGTCGGACAGGCAGCGCATGTCGGTTTTGCCGGTCCAGAAGAACTCGGGGAGCGGGCGGTGCGCGCCCAATTCGTTGGCCTCGGACAGCCCCGGCATCTGGTGCCAGTAAAAGCCGCGCACATATTCGCGCCAGCCGATGATCTGGCGGATGAAACCCTCGACAGAATTCAAAGGCGCGTGGCCTGACCGGTAACGAGCCTCGGCCTCGTGGCACAGTTCGAGCGGGTCCAGCAACCCGCAGTTGAGGCTGGTCGAGAGCATCGAGTGGTAGAGGTCGTCCTCCCCATGAACCATCGCGTCCTGATAGGGGCCGAAGAGGCTCAGTCGGCGGGCGAAGAAGGCCTCGGCAGCCTCCAAAGCCTGCGCGCGGGTGACGGGCCACCCGAACGGTTCAAGGTCGCCGAAGTGATCGGCAAAGCGCGTCCCCACCAATGCGATGACCTCCTGCGTGATCGCATCGGGCGGAAACTTGGGGGTGGGCGGCGCGGCCATGCCAGCCTTGGGCGGCTCGCGGTTTTCGGCGTCGAGATTCCAGACGCCGCCTGTGGGCTTGTCGCCCTCCATCAGCAGCCCGGTCTTGCGGCGCATCTCGCGGTAGAAGTACTCCATCGTCAGGTGCTTGCGCCCGTCTGCAAAGGCGCGGAACTCGGCGTGGGCGGCGATGAAGCGCGTGTCGGGGAGGATCGACACGGGGCAGGGGAAGCGGCCCTCCCATTCCAGCATGGCATTGTGCACGCGCCACTCGCCGCTTTCGGTGACGCGGATTTCGGACGGCGCGTGGCGCTCGGCCGCACGCGCGACCTCGCCGGTGAAACTGCCGGTGTTGGCGGGATCATCGAGGCGCACGTAATCGACCTGCCAGCCCTCGGCGCGAAGTTCTTCGGCGAAGTGACGCATCGCCGAGAAGATCAGCACGATCTTCTGCTTGTGGTGCTTCACATAGGTCGCCTCGTCCCACACCTCCATCATCAGGATGACGGCTTCGTCCGGGGTGAGGCCTCCACGGCTGGAGAGATTGCGCGACAGTTGGTCGCCAAGGATCGGAACGAGGATGGGACGGGTCATGCGCAGGGTTACGCGCAGGCGCCCCGTTTGGTTTCGTCAGACGAAGGAATAGGGATCGATATCCACGCCGACCCGCACGCCGGGGGCGAAGTTCACCCCCGCGATCCAGTCGCGCAGCACCGCCTGCAGGTTCGCGCTGCGCTTGGCGTTCACAAGGAAGCGGTAGCGGTAGCGGCCCCTCAATAGCGCCAGCGGCGCAGGGGCAGGGCCGAGGATCTGCACATCGGCCAGGCGCGGGCGAACATCGCCGAGCCGCATCGCCGCCTCGCGCGCCTCGCGCTCGTCCTCGCTGGAAAGGATAATCGCCGCCCAGCGCCCGAATGGCGGCGCGCCGGCATCGCGGCGGCCCTCGGTCTCGGCAGCATAGAAGGCGTCGCGGTCGCCGTCAGCCAGTGCGGCGATGACGGGGGCATCGGGGTGGCGTGTCTGGATCAGCACCTCGCCCGGCTTGGCCCCGCGCCCCGCGCGTCCGGCGACCTGCGCAATCTGCGAGAAGGTGCGTTCCCCCGCGCGCAGATCGCCCCCTTCGAGGCCAAGGTCGGCATCGACCACGCCCACCAGCGTCAGTTCGGGGAAGTGGAAGCCCTTGGTCACAAGCTGCGTGCCGATGATGATGTCAATCGCGCGCCCTTCCGCCATCGCGATGAACTCGGCGGCGCGCTCGGGCGTGTTGAGGGTATCGGATGTGGCAACCGCCACCCGTGCCTCGGGGAACAGGTCGGCCACTTCCGCCGCGATCCGCTCCACCCCCGGCCCGCAGGCGACGAGGCAGTCGGTTTCGCCGCATTCGGGGCAAGCCTCGGGCACCCGCGTCTCGAAGCCGCAATGGTGGCAGGCGAGCCGCGCGGACAGGCGGTGCTCGACCAGCCACGCGCTGCACGAGGGACATTTGAAGCGGTGCCCGCAATTGCGGCACAGCGTCAGCGGCGCATAGCCGCGGCGGTTCAGGAACAGCAGCGACTGCTCGCCCTTCGCCAGCCGATCGCGCAGGCCCTCGACCAGTGGCCCGGCCAGCCAGCGCCCGCTTCCCGGCTTTTCCTCGGTGAGGTTGACGAGCTTTACCGTCGGCAGGCTCGCCCCGCCAAAGCGGCTGGGCAGGTCGAGCTTGGTGTAGATGCCCTGGCTCGCCATGTGCAGGCTTTCGAGCGCGGGGGTGGCGCTGGCGAGGATCACCGGGATGGACTCGAAGCGCGCCCGCATCACGGCGACGTCGCGGGCATTGTAGCGCACGCCGTCGTCTTGCTTGAAGCTGATCTCGTGCGCCTCGTCGACCACGATCAACCCGAGGTTCGCATAGGGCAGGAACAGCGCCGAGCGTGCGCCGACCACGACCTGCGCCGAGCCTTCCGCTATCGCCCGCCACGCGCGGCGCCGCTCGGTGGAGCGCAGCGAGGAGTGCCACAGCACCGGCGCTGCGCCAAAGCGGGCGGCGAAGCGGGCGAGGAAGTTTTCGGTGAGCGCGATTTCGGGCAGTAGCACCAGCACCTGCCGCCCGGCGCGGATTGCGGCGGCGACGGGCTCGAAATAGGTCTCGGTCTTGCCGGAGCCCGTCACGCCGTCGAGTAGGAACGGCGCAAAGGCCCGCGCCTTCACCGCCTCCACAAACTGCGCGGCCACCTCGCTTTGGACCGGTGAAAGATCGGGCTGGTGAAAATCGGGCTTGGCGGCGGGGTATGAGCGGTCGATCTGCACTGTCACCGGCCCGATCAGACCGGCTCCCGCCATCCCGCGCAGCACGCCTTCCGAGACCCCGGCAAGACCCGCAAGTTCGCGCATCGTGCCCTGCTGGCCAGCGAGCTTCTCCATCGCGGTCTTGCGCTGTGCGGTGAGGCGGCCCGCAGCCTCGGCGCCGGTCAGCCGGTATTCGGTCATGGTCGCAGGGCCGCCGAGCGCCCCGCCGCTGGCCAGCGCCATCCGCGCGACGCTGGCGAGCGGGGCGCAGTAATAATCTGCCGTCCACTCGATCAGCCGCCGCAGCGGCGCTGGGAGCGGAGGGACGGAGAGCACCTCGGTGATCGGCCGCAGCCGCTCGAAAGCGATTTCGTCGCCCGGCAACCGTCCCTCGTCCCAGACGATCCCCATCACCTTGCGCGGCCCCAGCGGCGCGACCACCACACTTCCCGCAGGCGCGCTCACACCTTCCGGCAGGCGGTAATCGAGTGCGCCCAACGCAGCATTGAGGACAAGAAGGCGAACGCGGTTCATGTTGGCGCTATATGGAGAGCCGCATAGCGGTACGGCAAGATTGAAAGGCACGAACAATGACTGCAATTGTAAACCAGGCCACCAGCCGCCGCAGCCTGCTCGCCGGAGCCGCGGGCGCAGGCGCCCTTTTGATGCTGCCGGGGTGCGTGGGCACCGGTGGGGGTTTCAGCCTTGAAGAAGCGGTGCGGCGGATGCTGATGCTCGCATCCGAAAACGCTTTTGCGCGCCTCACCGCGCAGGGCGGCTACTGGGACGAACAGGTCGCGCGGATCGGCCTTAGCAACCTGATGGGCACGCGCGGCGACGTGCTGTCGCGCATTCTCACCTCGTCGCTAGTCAAGGACCGGCTCGAAGAGCGGTTCGCAACCTTTGCGATCGATGCCAGCTACCGCGCCGCGCCGGTGGTGACCGACGCGGTGCGGGTGATCGGCTTCCAGAACGCCATCGCGCTGGTGCGCGGCGGACCGACTGCGGCCAGCAGCTACTTGCGCGAGGAAGTCGGCACCGCGCTGCTCGATGCGGTCGTGCCTGAACTCGGCGATGCGCTCCGTGTGAGCCGCGATCCGCTGCTCGGCGAAGCCTTGAACGCCCTGACCGGTGTCGATGTCGCAGGCGTCGCGGACCGGGTGGGACGCGAGGTCGACAACGCCATCTGGGGCGAGATCGGCCGCGAGGAAGCCGCGATCCGCGCCGACCCCGGTGCAACCCGCGATCCGGCGATCATCGGTGTGTTCGGGCTCGGCTCGCGAATTTAGAAACGTACAGTAACCACCGTCTGCGGCACGTGGGTGATGCGATCGGGCTGGTCGCCGCGCGGGAAGACCAGCAACCAATAATTCGCGCCCAGCTCGATCCTGCTGCTCACCTTGTAGGCAATCCCCACCTGCGCGCGCCATTGCTCGGTCGATGCGCCCTGGCCGTCATTGCGCGACTGCAACAGGCCTAGCCACTCGCCGCCGACACTTCCGCGCCAATCCTTGCCGAGCGGCTGGCTGTACTGCACGCGCTGGCGCAGCCGCAGTTCCATCCGGTCCGCGGCGTCAAAGAACCGTTCTTCCAGCCGGGTGCGCGCTTCGAATCGGCCTTGCACGAAGATGATCTGCTGGTGCGGGCGTAGTTCGGTTGCGCCGCCCGCCTCGAACACCGCCCCGCCGCCGCCGATACGCACGCCCCTGGCGACAGTCTGTTCGATGGTGAAGCGCATCGTTTGCTGTTCATCGCCGCGCGCTTCCTCGCGCCAGCGATGGGACAGGTCGATTGTCAGCCGCGTGTTCTTGTCGAGATCCCCGGTCAAGTTCGCGTACTGCCACAATTGCAGGTCTTCATCCTGCGCGATTGCTTTCGATGGTTGCCAAGCTGCGATCGTGGCGGCAAGCAGCATCGCAAATCTGATCGGCCAACGTTTCACGCTCGCCCCCTAGGCCTGCCTGAGCCACGCTGGCTATCGCAAAATCTGGAGTGAACCCATGAAATTCTTCGTCGATACCGCCGAGATCGAGCCGATCCGCGAACTCGCCGCCACCGGCCTGCTCGACGGGGTGACCACCAATCCCTCGCTGATTGCCAAGTCGGGGTTGGACTTCAAGGAAGTCACCGCCGAGATCTGCAAGCTGGTCGATGGCCCGGTCAGCGCCGAAGTGGTCGCGCTCGATCACGCGACGATGATGAAAGAGGCCGAAATCCTCCGCAAGATCGCCGACAATGTCTGCATCAAGGTGCCGCTGACGGTCGACGGCCTCAAAACCTGCAAGGCGCTCACAGGCGAAGGCACGATGGTCAATGTCACCTTGTGCTTCTCGGCAAATCAGGCGCTGCTCGCGGCCAAGGCGGGGGCGAGCTTCATCTCGCCGTTCGTCGGCCGGCATGACGACAATGGCTTTGACGGGATGGACCTCATCGAGGACATCCGTCTGATCTACGACAACTACAATTTCTCGACCGAAATCCTCGTCGCGTCGGTGCGCCACACCATGCACGTGCTGCAGGCAGCCAAGATCGGGGCCGACGTCATGACCGCGCCGCCCAAAGTGATCCACGATCTGTTCAAGCACGTGCTGACCGACAAGGGCATCGAGGGCTTCATGGCTGACTGGGCCAAGACCGGCCAGTCGATCCTCTAACGCATGGCTGACCAGTCCCCGCTCGATCTGCTCAAGCAGGCTTTGACCGGCGCGTCGCGGGCGATTGCGCGCGATCCCGAGGTCGAGGTCGCGTGGAGCGCGGATGTGCCGGGCGCTGCGGGTAACCGCTTCCGTGTGCCCTTGCCGGGCCGTGATCTGCCCGCCGATCAGGTCACCGAAGCGCGCGGCTTCGCCGATTCGTTCGCCCTGAAGCTGCGCCACCACAACGCTGCGCTCCACGCCAAATCCGCGCCGCCCGAACCAATCGCGCGGGCCTGCTATGACGCGATCGAGCAGGTGCGTTACGAGGCGCTGGGCGCCAACCGCTTCGGCGGCATCCGCGCCAATCTCGACGCTGCGACGGAAATGCGCACAGCGTCCGACAAGATCGTGCGCGCGCAGAATTCCTCCGAAGTCCCGCTCCAGACCGCGCTTGCGCTGCTGGTACGCGAGGCGCTGACCGGCGAGGCGGTGCCTGCCAAGGCGCAGGGCGGGATCGAGCTGGTGCGCGACTTCCTCGAAGAGAAGGTCGGCAAGGATTTCGCCGCGCTGGCGGAAAAGCTCGCCGACCAGCAGGCCTTCCAGAAGCTCGCGCTCGACATGCTGCGCGAGCTTGACCTCACCCGGCCCACCGACGCGCCCGACGAAGGCGACAGCGACGAGCCCGACGACGAGGATGGCCCCGAAGACGAGAACGAGGGCGAGGACGACAACCAGGGCGAGGGCGATCCGCAATCGGCCGAAATGGCCGGCGACATGGCCGAAGGCGAAGGCGAGGGCGAGCAATCCTCCGAAGCCGAAACCGATGGCGACATGTCCGAAGGCGAACCGGGCGAGGAAGGCGATGCCTCCAACGCCCCCGTGCGCCCCAACCGCCCGCAGGCCGAAATTCCCGCCAGCGTCGATTACAAGGCTTTCACCACCCGATTCGACGAGGAAGTCGCCGCGCCCGACCTTTGCGACGCCGAGGAACTCGACCGATTGCGCGCCTATCTCGATAGCCAGCTGACCGGCCTTCAGGGCGTGGTGACGCGCCTCGCCAACCGCTTGCAGCGCCGGTTGATGGCGCAGCAGAACCGGAGCTGGGATTTCGATATGGAGGAAGGCGTGCTGGATGCCGCGCGCCTTGCCCGCGTCGTCATCTCGCCCGGCACGGCCTTGAGCTACAAGGTCGAACGCGACGTCGAGTTCAAGGACACGATCGTCACCCTGCTGATCGACAATTCAGGCTCGATGCGCGGGAGGCCGATCAGCATCGCCGCGATCAGTGCCGACATTCTGGCGCGCACGCTGGAGCGTTGCGGGGTCAAGACCGAAATCCTCGGCTTCACCACCCGCGCATGGAAGGGCGGACAAAGCCGCGAGGCCTGGCTCGCCGATGGCAAGACACCGAACCCCGGCCGCCTCAACGATCTGCGCCACATCATCTACAAACAGGCCGACGAGCCGTGGCGCCGCGCGCGCCGCAATCTCGGCCTGATGATGCGCGAGGGGCTGCTGAAGGAAAACATCGACGGCGAGGCGCTGATCTGGGCGCACAGCCGCCTGCTCTACCGCCCCGAAGAACGCCGTATCCTGATGGTGATCAGTGACGGCGCACCGGTTGACGATTCGACGCTGAGCGTGAATTCGGCGGGCTATCTCGAGGCGCACCTGCGCAGCGTGATCGAGTGGATCGAGAAGGTCTCGCCGGTGCAGCTGGTGGCGATCGGCATCGGGCACGATGTGACGCGCTACTACCGCCGCGCGGTGACGATCATGGATGTCGAACAGCTCGGCGGCACGATCATGGAGCAGCTCGCCGAGCTGTTCGAGGATGAGAAGGGCGTGAAGGGGCGGCGGTGACTCTTCCCAGAGGTTTTAGTCCATTTGCGGTGCAGCTTCCAGAAGCGATCACGTCGTTCGGCTGGCACATCACTGCGGTTCAGACAGGCCCCGAAAGTTGCGCCATTCGCCTTTTTGCCGAAGAGGCCGTGCCCCAAACGCCCAATCTTATCGGTTACCCACCTCGCCGAATAGAGATCGTGGTCGACCGCATTGTCAGTTTTCGGGCCACGGACGAAGGCGACCTACTGCACTATTGGGGCGTTCGGACTGCTGAGGGGGTCGATCCGAAGACTTCCATCTACAAGATCGAGGCTAGTGCATTCCTCGATGAAATCCGCTCAGCGAGCCCTGTGCCCTGGTCAGATGAATTTATCCATCTGATGGTAGCTGGCGAGGATCTCTGTGTTGAAATCATCGCCGTTCCCGAAACGGTTGTTCGGGTGGTCGAATTGGAAGATAGGAAACTGAACTGATGAACGTCACCGAAGCTGTCACCACCCGCCGCTCGATCCGCGCTTTTCTCGACAAGCCGGTCGATCTGGCCACCATCACCCGCGTGATGGACAAGGCGCGATGGGCGGCCTCGGGGTGCAATTACCAGCCGTGGGAGGCGAGCATCGTCACCGGTGCGGCGCTCAAGGATTTGCAGGCGAAGATCATCGCCAATGGCCCCGGTGCCGCCGAATATGACTGGGCCTCGCCCGGGCAGGAGGAGGCTTACAAAAAGCGCCTCGACGGAGTTTCTGCCGGCATGTTCGGGGCGATGGGGATTGCCCGCGATGACGGGGCTGGCCGTATGGCGGCGATGGCCAAGAACGCGGTCAGCTTCGATGCGCCTGCTGTCATGTTCGTCTATTTCCCGCGCCTGATGAAGGAGCCGCAGTGGTCGGATGTCGGCATGTGGCTCCAGACCGCCGCGCTGCTGCTGCGCGAAGAGGGGCTCGACAGCTGCTATCAGGAATTCATGGCGCTCTACGCCAACACGATCCGCGACTTCCTCGGCCTCGATCACGACCGCTACATGTTCTTCTGCGGCATGGCGATCGGCTATCGCGACCCGGACGCCCCGGTGAACAATTTCGAGCGCGAGCGCGTGCCGCTGGACCAACACGTGAAGTTCATCGGCTTCGATTGACCCGGCTTGCGCTCGGGTGACGGATTGGGGCAAAGGCCTCGCCCATGACTGACGCGTCTCTCAAACTGTTCAACTCGCTCACCCGCCAAGTCGAGGTGTTCGAGCCTGTCCATGCCGGTGAGGCGCGCGTCTATTCGTGCGGGCCGACGGTCTACAACTATCCTCACATCGGCAATATGCGCGCCTACGTCTTTGCCGATGTGCTGGGGCGCACGCTGAGCTGGAAGGGCTATAGGCTCACGCACGTCATCAACATCACGGATGTGGGCCACCTCACCGATGATGCCGATGCGGGCGAGGACAAGATGGAGAAGATGGCTGCCGAGAAAGCGGAGTCGATCTGGGACATCGCCGAGCATTACAAGCAGGCCTATTGGGCCGATGTGACAGCGCTCAATATCCGCCAGCCGGCGCAGTGGACCATCGCCACCGACTACGTCCCGCAGATGATCGCATTTGCGCAAGGCATCGCGGACAAGCACTGCTATGAGCTCGATAGCGGCCTCTATTTCGACGTCTCGACCGTCGCGGATTATGGCCGTCTGGCGCGTGCCGTGACCGACGAAGGGGAAGGCCGGATCGAAAGCGTCGAGGGCAAGCGCAACGCCGCCGACTTCGCAATCTGGCGCAAGACCCCGCCGGGCGAAAGCCGCCAGATGGAGTGGGATTCGCCGTGGGGCAAGGGCGCGCCCGGCTGGCATCTCGAATGCTCGGTGATGAGCGGCGAGGTGCTGGGCTTCCCCTTCGACATCCACACCGGCGGGATCGACCACCGCGAGATCCACCATCCCAACGAGATTGCGCAGAACCAGGCGCATTGCTGCACCAATGGCTTGGACGACGCGAAGAATTCGGGCGCGCGGATCTGGATGCACAACAACTTCCTCGTCGAGCGGTCAGGGAAGATGTCGAAGTCCTCGGGAGAGTTCCTGCGGCTGCAGCTGCTGATCGACAGGGGGTATCATCCGCTGGCGTATCGGCTGATGTGCCTGCAGGCGCATTATCGCAGCGAGCTGGAGTTCTCGTGGGAGGGCCTGGGGGCTGCGCTGACGCGGTTGAAGCGGATGGTGATGGCGGCCGCCACGCTGGCAGACGTGCTGCCGCAACCTGAGGCAGAACATCCGAAGTTTGCGCCCGTGCTGGCGCGGTTCGATGAGGCGATGGCAGACGATCTCAATACGCCGATTGCTCTGACCGCACTGGAAGAGGCGCTCGCCGTCAAAAAGATTGATGCCGGTATCAAGCGCGCAGTGGTCGAGGATATGGACGCCGTCCTTGGCCTCGACCTCCTCAACCTCACCCGCGTCGATCTGCGCATCCGCCCCAAGTCCGCGGCCGTCAGCGAAGCCGAAATCGAAGCCGCGCTCGCCCGCCGCAAGGAGGCCCGCGCCGCCAAGGACTTCGCTACATCCGACGCGATCCGCGACGAACTTGTCGCCCAAGGCGTCGAGGTGATGGATGGCGATCCGCTCGGCTGGGAATGGAAGCTCGGCTGACTCACCCCGTCCCGGGCTTGACCCGGGACCCCGCTCCCTTCACCTCAGCCACCAGAAAAGCTGGACCCCGGGTCAAGCCCGGGGCGGGGATTAGAGGAACATCGATGACCACGCGCCCGATCACTTTGGCCATCTCCGGCCTGATCCGCCCGATGCTTGAACCGCGCCTGCCGCAGGGCCTCGACGTGCGCTGGTTCATGACCCACGACGAGGCGATGGGCGCGGTCGCCGGGGCCGAGATCGGCTGGTTCGACATGAACGACAAGGACGCGATGGTCGAGACGCTGTTGGCGGCCAAGCAGCTCAAGTGGCTCAATTCGATCTACGCAGGACTCGACTTCATGCCGATGGACGTGCTGATCGAGCGCGGGATCACTGTCACCAACGGGGCGGGGATCAATGCCATCACCATCGCCGAATATGTGGTGATGGGGATGCTCAACATCGCCAAGGGCTACCGCGAGGTGGTGCGCGCGCAGGATCGGCACGAGTGGCTGCTCGACAGCCCCGGCAAGCGCGAGCTGGCGGGGTCGAAAGCGCTGCTGCTCGGCTACGGCGCGATCGGCAAGCTGATTGAGCCGCGCCTGAAGGCCTTCGATGTCGAGGTCAGCGTGGTGCGCCGCAGCGCCGGTGAAAACACCCTCGGCCCCGACGAATGGCGCGCGCGGCTTGGTGAGTTCGACTGGGTGATCCTCGCCGTTCCCTCGACGCCCGAAACCGAGGGCATGATCGGTGCGGATGAGCTTGCGGCGATGAAATCCGACGCAGTGATCGTGAACATCGCGCGCGGCTCGGTGATCGACCAGCCGGCGCTGGTGGAGGCGCTCGAAAAGAAGACCATCGGGGCTGCGTTCCTTGATGTCACCACGCCCGAGCCGCTCCCAGCCGACCACCCGCTGTGGTCGCTGCCGGGTGCGCATATCTCGATGCACCTTTCGGGCCGGGCACAGGACAAGATGTTCGTGCGCTCCGCCGATCGCTTCCTCGAGAACCTGGGCAGGTATCTGAAGGGTGAGCCTGTCGCCCCGGTGTTCGACCCGCGCCTCGGATACTGAATCGCACGAGCGTTTGCGCCTTGGCGCTTTTCTGCAAGACTCCTCGCCCGTGAACGCGCATCACCGCGCTGTCACAAGCATGCGCTAACTGCAACGCAGTGCGGCGCCAGCGACCGGGGGGATTGCAAGCATGAGCGACACCAAGAAGGCATCGGACCTGTTTATCGAGTGCCTCGAGGCCGAGGGCGTCGAATACATCTTCGGCGTGCCGGGCGAGGAGAACCTCGACTTTCTCGAAAGTCTTTCGAAGTCTGACAAGATCAAGCTGATCCTCACCCGCCATGAACAGGGCGCAGGCTTCATGGCCGCGACCTACGGCCGGCACACCGGCAAGACCGGCGTGTTCCTCGCCACGTTGGGCCCGGGGGCGACCAATATGGTGACCGCGGTCGCCTATTCGCAGCTCGGCGGGATGCCGACGCTGGCGATCACCGGCCAGAAGCCGATCAAGAAATCCAAGCAGGGCCGCTTCCAGATCCTCGACGTGGTGGCGATGATGAGCCCGATCACCAAATACGCCCACCAGCTCGCCAGCGCCGACAACATCCCCAGCCGGGTGCGCGAGGCGATCCGGCTGGCCGAGGAGGAGAAGCCCGGCGCGGTGCATCTCGAGTTCCCCGAGGACATCGCCGAGGAGCACACCACCAGCCAGCCGATCCCCGCCAGCCTTGCCCGCCGCCCGATTGCCGAGGAAAAGGCGGTGCGTCAGGCGGTGCTCGCGATCGAGGGCGCCAAGGCCCCGATCCTCGTCATCGGCGCGGGCGCCAACCGCAAGATGACCGGGCGAATGCTACGCCAGTTGATCGACAAGACCGGCATCCCCTTCGTCACGACGCAAATGGGCAAGGGCGTGGTCGACGAGCGTCACCCGCTGTTCCTCGGCTGCGCCGCGCTTTCGGCAGGCGACTTCGTGCACCGCGCGATCCAGGACGCGGACTGCATCGTCAACATCGGCCACGACGTGATCGAGAAGCCGCCGTTCTTCATGCAGGCGGGCGGGCCGACGGTGATCCACGTCTCGACCCGCACGGCCGAGGTCGATCCGGTCTATTTCCCGCATATCGAAGTGATCGGCGACATCGCCAACGCGATTTACCAGATCAAGGAAGACATCGTCCCGCAAGGGCGCTGGGACTTTGGCCGGACGCTCGAATACCGCGCCGCCGAGGTCGCCCACACCGCGCCGCTCGCCGCCGACACGCGTTTCCCGATCTTCCCGCCGCATCTGGTGGCCCAAGTGCGCAGTGCGATGCCCGAAGACGCGATCATTTGCCTCGACAACGGGGTCTACAAGATCTGGTTCGCGCGCGGCTACACTGCTTACCTGCCCAACACCGTGCTGCTCGACAATGCGCTGGCGACGATGGGCGCGGGCCTGCCGAGCGCGATGATGTCATCGATGCTTTATCCCGACCGCAAGGTGATGGCGATCTGCGGCGATGGCGGCTTCATGATGAACAGCCAGGAGATGGAGACCGCGGTCCGCCTCGGCCTCAATCTCACCGTGCTGATCCTGCGCGATGACGCTTACGGGATGATCCGCTGGAAGCAGGCCAACATGGGCTTTGCGGATTTCGGCCTGACCTACGGCAACCCTGATTTCGTGAAATACGCCGAAAGCTACGGCGCGATCGGGCACCGGGTGACGTCCTCCGAGCACCTCACCGACCTGCTGGCGCACTGCCTTGCCACGCCGGGTGTGCATCTGATCGATTGCCCGGTGGATTACACCGAAAACGACCAGATCCTGAACCACGATATCAAGCGGCTGAGCAAGGAGCTCTAGAGCACCGCAGTCGCAGACAATCGCTGGAGACCTCGCGTGAAGCTCAATTCTGTCTACCCGCTCTACCTCAATAACAAGGCGGTGCAGCCCAACACCGATCTTGAGGTGACCGACAAATACACCGGCGAGGTCGCCTTCCGCACTGCGATGGCGACGCCCGATGTGATCGAGGAGGCCATCGCAGGCGCCGTCCGCGCGGCCGAACCGATGGCGCGGCTTGCGTCCTACGAGAAGCAGGACGTGCTGATGCACTGCGTCCGGCGCTTCAAGGAACGCGCAGACGAGCTCGCCTACGCCCTGTGTGTCGAGGCGGGCAAGCCGATCAAGGATAGCGAGGGCGAGGTCAGCCGGTTGATCGACACTTTCCGCATCGCCGCCGAAGAAGCGGTGCGCAACTACGGCGAGGTCCAGCCGCTCGACATTTCCCCGCGCGCCAAGGGCTATCAGGGCATGTGGAAGCGCGTCCCCATCGGCCCGTGCAGCTTCATCAGCCCGTTCAACTTCCCGCTGAACCTCGCCGCGCACAAGATCGCGCCTGCCATCGCGATGGGCTGCCCCTTCGTCATGAAGCCCGCCTCCAAGACGCCGCTGGGCGCGATCATTATGGGCGAGGTGCTGGCCGAATGCGACATTCTGCCTGAGGGCGCCTTCAGCATCCTTCCCGCGCACCGCGAAGGCGCGGATATGTTCACGCAGGACGAGCGGTTGAAGCTGCTCAGCTTCACTGGCTCGCCCGGGGTGGGCTGGGATCTGAAGGCCAAGGCGGGCAAGAAGAAGGTCGTGCTCGAACTCGGCGGCAATGCGGCGGTGATCGTCGACAAGGATGCCGATCTGGCCGACGCGCTGGAA
Organism: uncultured Alphaproteobacteria bacterium; assembly: GCA_963765775.1. GTDB lineage: Bacteria > Pseudomonadota > Alphaproteobacteria > Sphingomonadales > Sphingomonadaceae > Erythrobacter. The sequence continues at coordinate 79,874 of CAVXXQ010000007.1, read as the reverse complement.
CGCGTCATCTTCGGCGCCTTCTACCAGTCGGGCCAGTCATGCATCGGGGTGCAGCGCATCCTGATCCACGCCGACGTCTACGATGCTTTCAAGGCGATGCTGGTGGAGCGCGCGGGCAAGCTGGTCGCAGGCGACCCCAAGGACCGCGACACCTTCATCGGCCCGATGATCTCGGACGGCGAAGCCAAGCGGCTGAAGGGCTGGATCGACGAGGCGGTGGAATCCGGCGCGACCCTGCTGTGCGGGGGCGGGCTCAGCCGCGGCAATATGCTGGAGGCGACCCTGCTCGAGAATGTGCCAGACGGCGCCAAGGCGAAGAACGAGGAAGCCTTCGGCCCGCTCGCCATCCTGCAACGCTTCACCCAATTCGATGAGGCGCTGGAGGAGGTGAACAATTCGAAGTTCGGCCTTCAGGCGGGCATCTTCACCCGCGACCTGTTCCAGATGTTCGACGCCTGGGACCGGCTCGATGTCGGCGGCGTCGTGATCAACGACGTGCCGAGCTACCGCGTCGACAACATGCCCTATGGCGGGGTCAAGGATTCGGGCCTCGGCCGCGAGGGGATCCGCTTTGCAATGGAGGACATGAGCGAGATCCGGAATCTGGTGATCCGGCGGACATAGCCACTTTCGTCTCCCCGGCCCCCGAGCCGGGGCCCCGCTACCTTTTCGTCGGCCAAAAGTAAGCGGGATCCCGGATCAAGTCCGGGAAGACGTGGAAATGACAATCAGCCATCCTCCAGCAGCAACAGCACCGCCGTCACCTCCAGCCGCTCCATCGCGCCAAAGCGGTGGTCGACCGCGCTGATCGTCGCATCGGCAACCAGCTGACCGGGCAGGGCGAATTCGTGATCGGGCAGCCGCTCGATCAGCTCCTCGCCCGCCGCGACCGCGTCAGGACCGCAGAATTCCAGCACCACCTCGTGGCGCGTTCCGGAAAAGGTGATGGAGGACCACGTTGTCTCGCTGTGAACGAGGACCGTGCCCGAGCCGCTGGTCAGCCCCATCAACGCCGCGCGTACCCTGTCGCCAAGCGTGCGGCGGGGGCGCAGGGCGGCGGAGGGACGGGGGGCGGACTTGAGCTCGATCGGGTCAAGATCGGCGAACATGTGGGCGAACGGATCGCGAAGGCTTTCGGTGAGCATCAGGCCATCTCCCTCATTTCGGCGGACGCGCCATCGGCGTAGCCCTGCATCCACGCGCGGGTGCGCAGTTCGGTGTCGCGGCGCGGGGTGCGCCCCATGCGCAGGTCGAGCACGAAGCGCGGGTCGTGAGCGGCGAGCCGCCCGAACTTGGTGGCGGGCATGGCATGCTCGCGCATGAAGGTCTCGATGGTCCGTAGCAGCATGGTTTGCGTCCCTGTTTTGCTGATCTAGATGATTGTTTCCGCCCGGCGAATCAGCTCGGCGTTCCCTTTTTGTTTCATGCGATTTCCTACTTGTCTAGGAAAAATCCTTCGTGTAGGATATTTGCATGCTGGAAATCGTACAAACCCCTCGTAAGTCGCCCCGCAAAATGGTCGCTGGACCCCGCGCGCGGCTGCTCGAATTGTCGCAAGAGCGGGGGGTAAGCCTCGCAGCTCTCTCCGAGCTGCTCGGCCGCAATGCGAGCTATCTCCAGCAATTCATTCGCAAAGGCTCACCCCGCAAGCTCGAGGAACAGGACCGCGCGACGCTGGCGCGGTTCTTCGGGGTGGGGGAGGAGGAGTTGCGCGATGCGCAGGAAAATTCCTACGTAAAACCCCTCAGGCAGCGCGAATCGGGCGAGTGGGTGGACGTGCCGCGGCTCGACCTTGGCGCCTCGGCGGGGCCGGGGCGCATCGCGGGCGGCGAGGAGGCCTTCGACACCTTCCGCTTCTCGCGCCGCTGGCTGGAGGAGCAAGGCCTCGCCCGCGCCAGCCTGTCAGCCATCCGGGTCGAGGGGGATTCGATGGAGCCGCTGCTCAACGACGGCGACGAGATACTGATCGACCGCAGCCCTCGCGCATTCCGCGACGGCATCCACGTGGTGCGCCTAGGCGAGACATTGATGGTGAAGCGCGTCGCAAGCGCCGGGGCGGGGCGGGTGGCGCTATTGTCGCAGAACTTCGCCTACCCCCCGGTGGAGGTGGCGGCGGACGAGGTCGAGATTATCGGCCGGGTTGTGTGGAAGGGGGGGCGGGTGTGACTTCGCCCCCGACTTTCGACCTTAATCGACTGAGGGACATTGGCTGGACGCACTGGGACCCTATCGGTCTCCGGGCGGTGCGTGATGACTGCGACGACGAATATGATCGCTATCTCACGCACATTGCATCGCATCTTTGGGACGGTAAAAACCCTGTGGCGGCGGCCAACTACCTCGTTCTGGTTGAAGCGGAACACATGGGATTGGGCCCCCATCCTTCGGCGATGCCGCGCGCGCAGGCGACCATCAGCGCGATTGCCGACTACATTGTCGATCTTCGCTGCTGATCGGCTCGGCTTGCATTCACGCAGATGGCAAGCCATTTCCGATCCTATGACCGACACCCCCAAACCGCTCCCCCCCATGCGCGCCGCGATCATTCCGGTGACGCCGCTCCAGCAGAACTGCTCGCTGATCTGGTGCACCAAGACCATGCGCGGCGCGCTGGTTGATCCGGGCGGGGATCTCGACAAGCTCAAGGAGGGCGTCGCGAAGGCGGGCGTTACGCTTGAGAAGCTGCTCGTCACCCACGGGCATCTCGATCATTGCGGGCAGGCGGGGATGCTGGCCGAGGAGCTGGGGCTCGAGATCGAAGGGCCGCACGAAGACGACCGCTTCTGGATCGACCAGCTCGACGATGACGGCCCGCGCTGGGGGATGGTCGCGAAGAGCTTCACGCCGACCCGCTGGCTGAAGCACGGCGACACGGTGACGGTGGGCGAGTTGACGCTCGACGTGATCCACTGCCCCGGCCATACGCCGGGCCACGTGGTGTTCTTCCACGAACCCAGCCGCTTCGCGATCGTCGGCGATGTTCTGTTCCAGGGCAGCATCGGCCGCACCGACTTCCCGCGCGGCAATCATCAGGACCTGATCGACAGCATCACCCAGCGCCTCTGGCCGCTCGGCGAGGACGTGATGTTCATCCCCGGCCACGGGGCGACCAGCACCTTCGGCCGCGAACGCAAGACCAACGCGTTTGTGAGCGATTACGCGCTTTCTTGAGTGTGCTCGCCCCTCCGGGCGAGCATCCTCGGCGCTATTCCCTCCGCTCCGCTCCGGGGCGCCTGCGGGCGGCCGGTCGGCCTTGCGGCCCGTCCGGGGGCGGGCCGGTTGGCGTTTGAGCTCCTAGGGCTACATGACCCCAGCCGCGGTCAGCGCCGCCACGACGGCCAATCCGAGCTGGATCAGCATCGTCAGTAACGTGCCGATCATCCGCCCGACCTTGAGCTTGCCCCCATCCATGCCGAAACCGTGCGCGATGCGGCCCAAGAAATAGGCTGCAGCGACAAGGCTAAGCCACCAACTGCCGGTGTCGGCGAGCTCGATCGCGGCGATCAGCACCAGCACGAAGGCGGTGTTCTCGACATAGTTCAATTGCGCCCGCATCCGGCGCTGGAGCGGCTCGCTACCGCCGTCGCCGATGCTGATCTTGAGCGCGGTGCGCAATGCGCCGATGCGGATACCCAACCAGATGTTGAGCACAGCGGCCGCCGCCGCAGCAGCGAGCGTTACGGGAAGTACGGTCATGGATGAGATCCCCTCGTTGATATGCGGCTGTGCTAGGGCTGCCTCGCGCTGCTTGCAACGCGCGAATTTTCAGCTATAGCGCGCGCCTTCCCGCCACTGCTGGCCAAGGAAAGTGCGCGCGGCTTCTGCTTGTGCGGGCTCTATCCTTGCCGTAAGGGCGGCCTTCGAGAATCACGCCTTGGCGCAGTGTAGTGTCGGCGGCGCGAACAAACGTATTTATTTGAGGAAATGGTGCCACCATGGCTGTCCCCAAGAGGAAAACATCGCCTTCGCGTCGCGGCATGCGTCGCTCGCACGATTCGCTGAGGGTCGAAGCCTTCGGTGAGTGCAGCAACTGCGGCGAACTTAAGCGCCCGCACAACATCTGCGGCCATTGCGGCCACTACAACGGGCGTCAGGTCGTCGCCGTCGGCTGATTGCCGGTGGCCTTCACCCTAGACCGGAGTATCGCACGATGAACCTCCCGCGTATCGCTGTCGATGCGATGGGCGGCGATGAGGGCGTGCGCGTTATGGTCGAAGGCGCTGCCCTTGCGCGCCGCGATCACGATAAGTTCAAGTTCCTGCTCGTCGGTGACGGCCAGCGGATCGAGGCCGCGCTTGCGAACCATCCGAACCTTCGGGCGGCCTCCGAAATCCTCCATTGCGACGATGTGGTGGGCGGCGACGAGCTGCCCAGCAAGGCGATCCGCCGCGCCAAGACCACCTCGATGGGCCTTGCGGTCAACGCGGTGAAGACCGGCGATGCGGGCGCTGCGGTCAGCGCAGGCAACACCGGCGCGCTGATGGCGATGAGCAAGCTCGCGCTGCGCACTATGCCCGGGATCGACCGCCCTGCGCTCGCCGCGATCATGCCGACGTTGCAGGCGCATGACGTGGTGATGCTCGATCTGGGCGCGAACACCGAAGCCGATGCGCGCAACCTTGTGCAATACGCGGTGATGGGCGCGGCCTATTCGCGGATCGTCACCGGCTTCGACAAGCCGGTCGTGCGGCTGCTCAACATCGGCACCGAAGAGATCAAGGGCACCGAAGAGCTGCGTGATGCGGCTGCCATGCTGATCGCCGCTTCGGCCGATGGCGGGCTGGCGCTGCAATTCGACGGTTTCGTCGAGAGCGACAAGATCAACCGGGGCGAGACCCATGTGGTCGTCACCGACGGCTTTTCGGGCAACATCGCGCTGAAGGCGATCGAAGGCTCGGCGCGATTCGTCACCGATCTGCTGCGTCAGGCCTTCACCTCCTCGCTGCGTTCCAAGATCGGCTTCCTCGTCTCGCGCCCCGCGACGGAGCTTCTGAAGCACCATCTCGACCCCAACAACCACAATGGCGCGGTCTTCCTCGGCCTCAACGGTGTGGTGGTTAAGAGCCACGGCAGCGCCAATGCCAAGGGCGTCGCCCATGCCGTCGCGGTGACCGCGCGATTGCTCGAGAACAAGCTGACGCAGCGGATCGCCGAAGATCTTTCGCAGCTCGGCGAAGGGGCGTTCGGCCGCAACGGCCGCCATCCCGCCCCCGCGCCCGTGCCTGCCGCAAGCGATAGCGAGCCGACCCCGTGAACGGATCGCGCGTGCTTGGAACGGGTTCCGCGCTGCCCCGCCGGATCGTCACCAATGCCGAGCTTGCCGAGCGGGTCGACACCTCGGACGAGTGGATCGTCGCCCGCACCGGCATCCGCCAGCGCCATATCGCAAGCGATGATGAAACGACTGCAACCCTCGCGATTGCCGCAGCGCGCGCTGCGCTCGAGGATGCGGGGATCGAGGCGTCTTCGATCGGCCTGATCGTGCTGGCCACCGCAACGCCCGACAACACCTTCCCCGCCACCGCCACCAAGGTGCAGGCCGCGCTTGGCTGCCAGGGCGGGATCGCCTTCGATGTCGCCGCTGTGTGCTCGGGCTTCCTTTATGCGCTCGCGACCGCCGATTCGCTGCTGCGCACCGGCATGGCCAAGCGCGCGCTTGTGATCGGCGCAGAGACCTTCAGCCGCATCCTCGACTGGGAAGACCGCACCACCTGCGTCCTGTTCGGCGACGGGGCAGGGGCCTTGGTGCTCGAAGCGCCCGGCGCAGACAGCGCAGGCAAGGACGCGCCGGGGATCATCGGCACGCGCCTCCATGCGGACGGTGACAAGCACGAACTGCTCTATGTCGACGGCGGCCCGTCAACTACGCAAACCGTTGGCCACCTGCGGATGCGAGGACAAGAAGTGTTCCGCCACGCGGTCGTCAATCTGTCGAACGTTCTCAAGGAAGTGCTTGAGGATACAGGAATTTCGGTTGACGAGATCGACTGGATCGTGCCCCATCAGGCCAATGCCCGGATCCTTGATGCCACCGCGCGCAAGCTCGGCGTCGCGCCTGAAAAGGTCATCGTCACCGTCGATCGCCACGCCAACACCTCGGCCGCCTCGGTGCCGCTTGCGCTCGATGTGGCGCGCAAGGACGGGCGGATCAAGGCAGGCGATCTGGTCATGCTTGAAGCGATGGGCGGCGGTTTCACCTGGGGTGCGAGCCTGATCCGCATGTGACCTGGACAGGGAAGTTGTCCCTATACCTAACATAAATGCAGAAAAAGTGTCCGAACCCGCGGCATCGCTTTGCAAAAGCGCCAGAAATCCCTTAAACGCTTTCGCATCTTTAGGGTCGCGCCGCTGAGGAGATTTCGGATGATGCGTTCGGTTGGCACTTTGACCCGCGCCGATTTGGCAGAGACGATCAATCGCAAGATGGGTTTCAGCCGGGCTGAATCGCTCGATATGGTCGAGTCGATCCTCGGCAAGATGAGCGACGCGCTCGCCAAGGGTGAGAACGTCAAGATTTCGGGCTTCGGCAGCTTCGTGCTGCGCGACAAGAACGAGCGGGTTGGCCGCAATCCCAAGACCGGGATCGAAGTGCCGATCACCCCGCGCCGGGTGATGACCTTCCGTGCGAGCCAGCTGCTCAAGGAACGCATCACCAAGGGGTGACGCAGCAAAGGTGAAATGCAATGTCCGCATTCGGTGACGGCAAGGACGAGGGCGCACTGCGCACCATCGGCGAAGTCAGCGACGCGCTGGGCATCCGCGCTCACGTGCTGCGCTACTGGGAAGCGCAGTTCCCGCTGTTGAAGCCGCTCAAGCGCAGCGGCGGGCGGCGCTATTACCGCCCCGCCGATATCGATCTGGTGCGAACCATCGACCGGCTGGTCAACGCTGAGGGCTATACGCTCAAAGGCGCCGAAGCGGTGCTGCGCGGGGCCGCCAAGTCCCCGCTCGACCGCCGCGAGGACGACCGCCGCAGCGGCGACCGGCGGGCCGATGCCGAGGACACCGACATGCCCGGCGTGCGCCTGATGGTCTCCGAAGGGCCCGACATGGCCGAAGTGATCGCGGGGCTGAAAGCGGTGCGCGCAAAGCTGGCCGCTGCGCTGGAGGCGTAAAGCCTACTCCGCCGCCAGCAGTGCAGCTTCGCCCAGGTCGACGCTCACGAGCCGCGAGACGCCTTTTTCTGCCATCGTCACGCCGAACAAGCGGTGCATCCGGCTCATCGTCACCGCGTTGTGGGTGACGATCAGGTAGCGCGTGGTGGTGGTACGGACCATCGAATCCAGCAGATCGCAGAAGCGTTCGACATTGGCGTCGTCCAATGGCGCGTCGACTTCGTCGAGCACGCAGATCGGCGCGGGGTTGGTGAGGAACAGCGCAAAGATCAGCGCCGTTGCGGTCAGCGCCTGCTCCCCGCCCGACAGCAGCGAGAGTGACTGCAGCCGTTTACCGGGCGGCTGGGCGTAGATTTCGAGGCCTGCTTCCAGCGGATCGTCGCTGTCCACCAGCGCCAAGTGCGCCGCGCCGCCCTCGAACAGCCGGGTGAAGAGCACACGGAAATGCCCATCGACCGCTTCGAAGGCGGCGCGCAGCCGCTCGCGGCCCTCGCGGTTGAGGCTGCCGATCGATCCGCGCAGCCGCGCGATTGCTTCGACAAGTTCGGCCTGCTCCTCGGCGCTGTTGCCGTGGTCGGCCTCGATCCGGGCAAGATCGTCGGCGGCGACGAGGTTGACCGGTCCGATCCGTTCGCGCGAGGCGGTGAGCTTTTCAAGCTCGGCGGATTCCTCTGACGCAGGCGCAAGCGCGTCCTCGGTAAAGCCGAAGCGGTCGGGCAGCAGTGGGGGCGAGCACTGGAAGCGCTCGCCCGAAATGCGGCCCATCTCGGCGCGGCGCAGCTCTTCGTTCTCGGCGCGGGCGACAAGGCTGGCGCGGCTTTCGCGGGCCTGGGCGAGCACCTCGGTGGCTGCCGCAAGCGCAGCGTCGGCGGCGCGCTGGCGGGTTTCGGCCTCGCGCATCACCGTGTCGGCGGCGGCGAGTTCGGCGGTGAGGCGTGTGCGAGTCTCCTCGCCCGCCTCGATCTCGGCGGTGAGCGCGGCGGGCTTGGCTGCGTGGATGGCGTGATCCTCGGCGATTTCCGCAAGCCGCCGCGCGGTTTCGGCCATGCGCCGCTCGGCATCGGAGGCTCGGGCCTGCCATCCGGCCTGGTCGGCGGATTGCGCGGCGAGCCGCTCGCGCGCGACGGCGAGGGCCTGGTCCTGCGCGGCGAGATCGGCGAGCGCGGATTGCACCGCGGCGCGGGCGGCGGCGTTCTTCGCTTGCGCAGCCTCGAGCGCGGCGCGTCCGGCGTCCTTTTCAGGGAGGCGCGCGCAGGCTGCCCGTGCGGTCTCGACCTCGCCCTTTGCTGCGGCGATCTGGCTTTCGACGTCCCCTGCGCTGGCGGCGAGTTCCGCGAGGCGCGCGGCGAGGCGTTCCTTGGCGGCTTCGGCCTGATCGAGGCGGCGCAGCGCGTGGCGTTCGGCCTCGATAGCGCCTGCAATCCCGCGCTCCTGCGCGACGAGATCGGACTGGAGGGCCGCAAGTTCTTCGCGAACCGCCTTGTCCTCGGCCTCGGCGCGGGCGGCGGCTTCGCGCAAGGGGGGCAGGGCGGATTCGAGTTCGGCGAAGCGGTTGGCGGCTTCGAGCTGCGCGGCTTCGCCGGCGCCTTCGCCCCGAGCGACGAAGCCGTCCCAGCGCCTGAGGTGCCCGGCGCGGGTGACGAGCCACTCGCCGGGGCCGAGCGCGCGGCCGTCGTCCGCCTCGACGCAGTGGACCAGCGCGAGGCGGGCGGCGAGTTCGTCAGGGCATTGCGAGAGGCGTGACAGCAGGCTGTCGGCCACCGGCTTCGGAGGCGCGGCCCCCGTCCAGAAGCGACCGTCCTGCGCGGTAGCGGGCGCGCCGAGCGGCGACTTGCCGTCGCGGCCCAGCACCGCCGCAAGCGCGCGTTCGTAGCCCGGCGCGACCGTCACGCGGTCGAGCGGGGTCGGCATGCCCTGCCGCCCCGCTTCGCGCTTGGCACGCGCCTCGCGGTCGCGGGCGAGGGCGGTATGCTCGCGCTCGATCCCTGCAAGTTCGGCGCGGGCGGCGGCGAGCGCGGATGCGGCCTCGTCACGCGCGGTCTGCAAGTCGGCCTTGCGCGCCTGATCGGCGGCGAGCTTGGCGCGCAGGCGGGTGACGTCCTCGGCCGCCGCCTCCGCAGCCTCACGCGCGGCGATGACGTCGGCCTCGGGGTCGCTGCTTGAGGCGAGTTCGGCGCGGGTGCGGGCGATGCGGGCGGCGTCGGCTTCGATCCGGGCGAGGCGGGTTGCGGCTTGGTCGACCGCAGCTTCGGCGACGCGCCATTCGGCCTCGACCCCGGCCTGATCGGCGGTTGCCTTGGCCAATGCGAGCTCGGCGGCGCGGCTGGCGCGTTCCTTGTCCTCGGCCTTTTCGGCGAGCACCGGGCGCGCGGCGGCGGCAATGCTCACCGCCTCGCGGCTGGCGGCGACTTCGGCGGTGAGCCGCGCCAAAGCCTCGACCGCCGCGCCGGTCAACCTGTCGGCGTCGGAGCGATCCTCCTCGAGCCGTTGGCGCTGGCGGGCAAGGTCGGCAAGGCGGGTTTCTGCGGCGTCGAGCTTCTCGGCGAGGGCTGCCATGCGGTGACCGTGGGCGCTGGCATCGTCGCGGCGGTCGGCAAGTTCGTCGCGGGCATCGGCGAGCGCATGGGCCGCTTCGGCCTGCTGGCTCTGCGCAATCTCGACCAGACCCTGTGCCTGCGCGACCTTGGCTTCGGCAGCTTCCGCCGCAGCGCGCGCCGCCTTGGCCGCCGCCGCCGCCTCGCGCCAGCGCGCGAACAGCAGCCGGGCTTCGGCGGATTGGATCAGCCGCGTCAGTTCGGTGTAGCGTTCGGCCTGCTTGGCCTGCCGCCGCAGCGACGCGATCTGCGCGTCGAGGCCTGCCATCAGATCCTCGAGCCGCGCAAGGTTCACCTCGGCGCCGCGCAGCTTGCTTTCGGCATCCTTGCGCCGCACGTGCAGCCCCGCGATCCCCGCCGCTTCTTCGAGCATCGCGCGGCGTTCGGCAGGCTTGGCGGCGATCACCTGCGCGATCTTGCCCTGGCTGACGAGCGCCGGGGAATGCGCGCCGGTCGCGGCATCGGCGAAGGTCAGCGCGACGTCCTTGGCGCGCACGTCGCGGCCGTTGACGCGGTAGGCAGAGCCCGCGCCGCGCTCGATCCGGCGAGTGACGACCAGTTCCTCGTCGGCATCGTCGTGCGCGTGGAGCACCACTTCGGCAAAGTCGCGCGGTGGGCGGGTCGACGTGCCCGCGAAGATCACGTCCTCCATGCCCCCAGACCGCATCGATTTGGCTGAGGTCTCCCCCATCACCCAGCGGATCGCTTCCAAGAGGTTGGATTTGCCGCAGCCGTTAGGGCCGACCACGCCGGTCAGCCCGGGCTCGATACGCAATTCCGCCGGCTTGACGAAGCTCTTGAACCCGCTGAGCTTGAGCCGGTGGATCTGCATCAGATTATCGGTGCGCCCCCGCCCGTCAGCCTCAGCGTGCGCCGGCGCGCTGGAGCTGCGGTTCGAGCTCGGCCCACGATCCAGCGTCCAGCTTGTTGCCGTTCAGCAGGAAGGTCGGCGTCTGGTTGATGCCGCCTGCGGAATAGCCTTCCGAGAGTTTCGAAAGACGCTCCAGCGAGGCGAAATCGGCAAGGCACGTGCGCGCCTGATCTTCGCTGATCCCGCGCGCGGCGAAAAAATCGAACAGGCCGGTGAGCTCGCCAAACTTCACATAACGCTGGTTTTCGGGAAGGCCGTTGATGTTCGCGATGGCCGACTGGTCAGCATAGGCGCGTTCCTGAATGGGTTGCAGATTGGCCCAGACCTGATCTGCGAGCGGCAGCGCCGCCTCGGGGCTGGAACAGCCGATCAGGCGGGTCAACGCAAGGTCGAGCGGCCCGTGGATCAGGAAGCTGCGGAACTCGAAGCTGACGCGGCCCGAATTGATGTAGGTCGCCTTCAGTGGCTCCATGCCTTCGCCAGCGAAACGGGCGCAGGCCGGGCAGGTGAGCGAGCCGTATTCGATGACCTTGAGCGGCGCATCGGGATTGCCCATGAGGTAGCCGCCATCGGCAGTCGCGGCGACTGTCTGCGACCAGCTCGCGCCAGCAGGAGGGGCCATGATCGGCAGCGGCTCGCTACTGGCGGCCGGACCAGCGGCATCGTCTCCGCAGGCGACCAGCAGCAGCGGCGCAAGTGCGAGCAGGGGCAGCGAGAACAGGCGCGTCACGGTCATCGCGGAGCAATCCTCAAGAAACGAAGTGCCCGAGAATAGCCGCGCACGCGCCCTTGCAGCAAGCACGCGTTTGCGGCTGTGAACAATTCGCGTGCGCCCCCGCTCGTCCGCCCGTCAGCCTCAGCGTGCGCCGGCGCGCTGGAGCTGCGGTTCGACCATTTCCCAGGTCGTGCCTTCGAGCTTCTTGCCGTTGAGGAAGAACGTCGGCGTCCCCTGGATCTGGTCCTTGGTCGAATTGGCTTCGGTGGACTTGACCAGCGCTTCCATCTTGGCGGCGTCGGTCAGGCAGGTCACGCCCTGATCCGCGCTCACCCCGCGCGCGGCGAAGAAGTCGAGCAGGCCGGTGGCCTGCGCAATCGCGGCAAAACGCTGGTTGGTCGGCAAGGTGCCTGCTGCCTCAACCGCCTGCGGGTTGCCCTGCAGCCCGGCGAACACGCTTTCGAGGTTACCCCACACCTGATCGGACAGCGGCTGGAACTGTTCCTTGGTGCCGCACTGGGCAAGGCCCGCGATGACCAGATCGAAGGGATTGAGGAACACTTCGCGCTGCTCGAAGCTGACGACGCCGCTGGCGACATACTTGGCCTTGAGCGCTTCCTTGCCGGTCTTGGCAAAGTCCGCGCAGTGCGAGCAGGTGTGCGAGGCATATTCGACCAGCTTGATCGGCGCGTCGGGATTGCCGATCTGATAGCCGCTTTCCGGCGTGATCACCACGGTGTCGGCCCAGCTGCTACCGGCCGGCGCGGCAATCGCGGGGAGCGCTTCGCCCTTGGCCGCGCTGCCTTCGGGGGTGGCATCGTCTCCGCAGGCGACCAGCATCAGCGGCGCAAGTGCGAGCAGGGGGAGCGAGAAAAAGCGGGTCACGGTCATCGGGGAGCAGTCCTCAGAAGATCAGGCAAACAAGATAGCCGCGCACGCGCCTTTGCAGCAAGCGCGTCGTTGCGGGCTGTGAACAATTCGCAGGCTTAGCTGCCTTGGGCGGGAGCCGGAGGCGCGAATTTGGCGGAGAGCACGGGGTAGAGCGCCGCCCAGTTGTGCACATCGGCGAGCAGCTTGCCGTCCATCGCGAAGCTCGGCGTGCTGTTGACGCCGAACTCGGCCCCGTCAGCCTCGTCATTGGCGATCAGCTTGGCGGCCGCGGCATCGTTCGACACGCAGGCATCGAGCTCGGCCTTGGACTGCCCGCGTTCGGCGAGCAGCGCGGTGAGGCCGAGCGCGCTGGCGGCGTTCATCCGCCCGGCCTTGTCGGCGCGCTCCCATAGCTGTTGCTGGGTGGCAGGCGCGGCGCGGGCCTTGCCGAGCCAGACCGCCTGATTGATCATCAGCGCCTGATGGCGGGCCTTGAACCCGGCCGGATTACCGCAATTGGCGAGCAGGGTCGCGGTGATGTCGAGCCCGTTGCGCAGGCGCGGGCGCACCTCTAGCGTCATCTTGCCCGGCGCCAGCAGCACGATTTCAAGCGGCGGCTCGCCCCGCGCGGCAAAGTCGGCGCAGTGCGAACAGGTGTAGCTGATGAACTCGATCAGCTTTTCCTTGGCAGCCGGATTGCCGATCACATGGCCGCGATCCGTGCGGGTGACAGTGCTGACCCAAGTGCCGGGGTTGTCCTGCGGCGTGAAGCTGCTGCCGGGGCGCGAGAGGTCCTGCCCTGTTTTGGGGGCCTGCTGTGCGGTGGCGGCACCAGCGGCAAACACGAGGGCTGCGCTGGCGGCAAGGAGGAGGGGCTTCATCATCACGTGTCGTCTTCCGTCGGGGTCGGGGTTTCGGTGTTCGAGAGGCTGCGCGCGAGGGATTCGAGCACCGTGCGCAGTTCCGGATCGCCGATATCGCGCAAGCTGTCGCCGAGTTCCAGCGGGATCGGCTTCAAGGACGGCGGCGGCTTGGCGGGCCGGTCGTCCACCGGCGGGGTGACCGCGCCCTGGCGCAGCTTCACGCGGGCGACGGCCTTGTAGCCGAAGAAGCGGTTCACCCGCTCGATGATCTCAGGGGTCACCTGCTCGATCAGCGGGGCGTGGGCGGGAAGGACGACCAGCTGGAGGATGCCTTCGGCCTTCTCGCCGGGGGGAAAGCGGATCGCCTCGGGGCTGCACACGCGAGCGTGGCGAGGGCCGACGATTTCGGGCCAGCGGGTGACGACCGAGCTTTGCACAAAGCCGAAGCGGCGGAAGGCGGTGCGGCCGATTTCGGGCATGAGATCGCCGATCGCGCGCGCGCCTTTTCCGCGCGGGCGCGAATAAGGTCTCGGAGTTTTCGGTGTGCCGCTTCCCATAGTCGGCGCAGCCATGCCATAGCCCGCGCGTGACCGCCAGCATCTCCGCTTCGCTCCTCGCATGGTATGATACGCACGCCCGCGACCTGCCGTGGCGCGCGCCGCCGGGTTCGCCGCTGCCGGACGATCCGGAATGGCCCTACCGCGTGTGGCTGTCCGAGGTGATGCTCCAGCAGACCACCGTGGCGGCGGTGAAGCCGTACTTCGCCAAGTTCACCGCCACGTGGCCGAGCGTGGCTGCGCTGGCTGCGGCGAGCGACGATGACGTCATGGCGGCGTGGGCGGGGCTGGGATACTATTCGCGGGCCCGCAACCTCGTGAAATGCGCAGCCGCTGTGGCCGAACTGGGCGGCTTTCCCGACACCGAGGCGGAGCTGCGCAAGCTCGCCGGCCTAGGCGACTACACCGCCGCCGCCGTCGCCGCGATCGCCTTCGGGCGGCGCGCAGTGGTGGTCGATGCCAATGTCGAGCGGGTGGTGGCACGTCTCTTTGCTATCGCAGAGCCGCTGCCTGGGGCGCGGAAGGCGATCCGCGCCGCCGCCGATACGATCACGCCGGACGACCGGTCTGGCGACTTTGCGCAGGCGATGATGGATCTCGGATCGCACATCTGCACCACCCGAAACCCGCGCTGCCTGCTCTGCCCGCTCGCGGCGGACTGCGAGGGCCGCAAGCAGGGCGAGCCCGAGCGGCTGCCGGTCAAGCCTGCGAAGAAGGCGGTGCCTGAGCGGCGCGGGACTGCCTTCTGGATCACGCGGGGGAATGGCGCGGAGGTGTGGCTCGTCACCCGCCCCGGCACCGGTATGCTGGGCGGGATGCGCGCTCTGCCGGACGACGGCTGGACCGCGCGCGCCGACGGGTCGGGCGAGGTGCCGATGAAGGCCGCATGGCGAAGTTGCGGCGCGGTGCGGCACGGGTTTACCCATGCGCATCTGACGCTCGAAGTGCGGGCGATCGAAACCGCTGCGCAGCCGGAAGGCGAGGGCCAGTGGTGGCCGGTGGCGCGGATCGGCGAGGCGGGGCTTGCGACCCTGTTCGCCAAGGTGGCCGCCCTCGCGCTGGCCTAAAGGACGCCGCCGCCCAGTGTCAGCCGCACCGCCGCGATCAGCAGGACGACGAGGCAGAAATTGCGCCCCCCGTCCTTCGACGACAGCGCGCCGATGATGATGCCGACCACGATCAGCGGCAGGGCGAACCAGTTGGCCCAGCCGAGCAGCGGGATCTGCGCGGGGATGACGATGACGAGGCTGACAAGGCCGACGAGATAGGCAAGGATATTGAGCATGTGTCCTATATAGGCAATACACCAACGCTCTGCAAGGTGCCGTGCGCCCGCGATTGACCCGCCCGATTGACCAGAAGGGCAGCCTGCCGCAGACAGGCGCCCGACCCGTTTCGGAGATTCTGCCTCATGCCATTTGACACCCAAGCCTCGCTCGCCCTCTCGCGCCGTTCCCTGTTCCGGCACAGCGCGCTATTCGCCGGCGGCGCGGTGCTGACCAGCCTGCCGTTTGGCAGAGCGGCCTTCGCGCATGACGTGAGCGAGAGCTGGGCGAATGTCGCGGCGATGGCGGACAAGTATGTCTCGCAGCGCAAGCTCGCCAATCTGTTCCTGACCTTCGGCTGGGGGCAGGAAGACCACCCCCACACCGTCGGCGGCGGCACGCTGTCGCTGGCGAAGCCCACCCCGGTCGACGAAAACTCGCTCTACCGCATCTATTCGATGACGAAGCCGATCACCGGCATGGCCACCATGATCCTGATCGACGAAGGCAAGCTCGGCCTCGATCAGCCAGTCCACGAGATCCTGCCTGCGTTCCGCAACATGCGCGTGCTGATCAATCCCGAAGGCTCGCTCGACGAGACAGTGCCCGCCAACCAGCCGATCACGATCCGCCAGCTGCTTACCCACACGGCGGGCCTCGGCTACCAGATCGTCAGCAAGGGGCCGCTGCAAAAGGCCTTCAACGAGCAGGGCCTCGTCGGCGGGCGGGTCAGCCGCATGCCGATCCCGGGCTTCCCGCCGGTTACCCCTGCGCCGGGCCTTGCGGTTTGGGCCGACCGCTTGGCCGAGCTGCCGCTGATGTACCAACCCGCCACCAAGTGGAGCTATTCGGCATCGATCGACCTGCTTGGCCGCGTCATCGAAGTGGTGAGCGGCATGGAGTTCGAAGCCTTCCTCAAGCAGCGCATCTTCGATCCCTGCGGCATGACCAGCACCTGGATGCAGGTCCCCGCCAGCGAGGCGGGCCGCCTCACCGACAATTACGGCATCGTCGGCGGCAACGCCTTCCCGATCGATCCGGCGGCCAATTCGATCTACCTCGACGCGCCGGAGGTGCCGTCCGGCGGCGGCGGGCTGGTTTCCAGCCCCAAGGACTATGACCGGTTCCTGCGGATGGTGCTCGGCTACGGCACGATCAGCGGCAAGTTCGTGATGAGCGAGGAGGCGGTGCGCGTTGGCACATCGAACTTGCTCCCCGCCAGCGTCGATACCAAGGGCAGCTGGATCGAGGGCGAGGGCCACGGCGCGGGCGGGCGCGTCAAGGGCTCGACCTTCGGCTGGGGCGGGGCAGCGGGCACGCTCGGCGCGGTCGACTTCGACCTCAAGCTGCGCACGGCGCTGTGGACCCAGTACATGCCGTCCGAGGCCTATCCGATCCGCGAAGAATTCATCGCCGCGCTCGATGCCGATCTTGCCGCGATGCGCGCCAAGATGGGCAAGAAGGCCGCGTGATGCACGCGCCTGCTGCGCCGGCTGCGATGATGGCCTTCGCCGGATCGCCGCTCGACCGCGCGGATCACATCCGCACGGATGAGGCGGCGCTGGGCGAGCTGATGAACTGGCGCGCGCGTGTGCTGCTGCTCGATGGCTTGCTGCCCGGCGTGGATGATCAGGGCGGTCTTGTGTGGGGCAGCCTTGCCGATGTGGCCGAGACCGCCGAACTGGTGTTCCTCGGCATGCTGGACGGCAAGGCGCATTTCGTCCCCGTGCCGGGCGAGGGCGCGGAAGGCCCGGCCTATGCCATGCCGAGGGCGTGGCAGCTGATGACCCAACTCTCCCCGCCCGATCTCGCGATCTATGGCTGCGCGCGCAGCCTTGCCGACTGGCACGCGCGGCACCGCTTCTGTGCGCGCTGCGGCGGGGCGACGAAGCTCGTCAAGGGCGGCTGGCAGCGGCACTGCGATGCGTGCGGCGCGGACCACTTCCCGCGCACCGATCCGGTGACGATCATGCTGGTCGAGCATGAGGACAAGCTGCTGCTGGGCCGACAGCCGCGCTTTCCGCCCAAGATGTACTCCGCGCTCGCCGGTTTCGTCGAACCCGGCGAAACCATCGAGGAAGCCGTCGCGCGCGAAATCCACGAGGAAGCGGGCGTGCGCGTGCGCGATGTCAAATACATCGCCAGCCAGCCCTGGCCCTTCCCGAGCCAGCTGATGATCGGCTGCACGTCGGTCGCCGACGATCCGGCAATCACCATCGACACCACCGAACTGGAAGACGCGCGCTGGTTCACCCGCGAGGAGCTGGAAGCGGCACGCGCGGCGGGCGAGGCGGGCACCGACCTCCTCTACTTCCCGCGCCCTTTCGCCATCGCGCATCACCTCGTGTGCTGGTGGCTCGACCGGTGACGGCGCAGAAGCTGACCATCGACATCTACTCCGATGTCATGTGCCCGTGGTGCCTGATCGGTTATGGCCAGCTGACCAAG
This sequence comes from uncultured Alphaproteobacteria bacterium, assembly GCA_963765775.1. Taxonomy (GTDB): domain Bacteria; phylum Pseudomonadota; class Alphaproteobacteria; order Sphingomonadales; family Sphingomonadaceae; genus Erythrobacter. The sequence continues at coordinate 62,576 of CAVXXQ010000007.1, read as the reverse complement.
GCTTTGGAGCAACTCGAAGGCGAGATCGCGGCGGAGATCCGCTGGCGGCCCTTCGAGCTGAACCCCGACATGGCGCACGAGGGCGAGGAGCAGGAGGCGCACCTTCAGCGCAAGTACCGCCGTCCCGCCGAGGAAGGCGCTGCCTTGCGCGGCCAGATGAAGGCCATCGCGGAAGGGGCAGGCGTGTCGCTGTCCTACGAGGGTGAGGGCGAAGCTCCGCCGGCGATGATGTGGAACACCCGGACGTGCCACAAGCTGCTCGGCTTCGCGCTGGAGCAGGCCGGGCCCGAGGTGCAGACCGCGCTGAAACTCGCGTTGTTCCGGGCGCATTTCAACGAGCGCCGGAACCTGTCTGACCGCGACGTCCTGCTCGACATCGCGGCGTCCGTGGGCCTCCACCGCGCCGCGGCCAAGGCGGCGCTGGACGACCCCGATCTCGAAGCTCGCGTGCTGGCCGAGGAAGCGCAGGCGTGGGACATGAACATCTCGGGCGTGCCTGCGATGATTGTTGAGGGCAAATTCCTCATCCCCGGCGCGCAGGCCCCCGAGGTGTATGTGAATGCGCTCAGGCGCGTCGCTGAGAAGGCGCGGGCGCCTTCATAATCTCAACCTCGTCATCCCAGCGCAAGCTGGGACCTAGAGCGGCTCACACCGCGCTTGCCGCCCTAGGTCCCAGCTTGCGCTGGGATGACGAAAAGGGCGGCGACAAACCAGCGCGACAAGCTGACCCAAATCCGGGCCAAGGGGCTATCCGACAGCCACCCATGTCAGCGCCGCCCCCCGCGATCTCCTGCAAGGATGCACCCCGCGATCCAGGCCACAGGCCGGACGCGCCATCACAGCAGGAGAACACTTATGTCCAAGGTATCTGCGATTTTCGACAGCCACGCCGAAGCGGAGCGCGCCGTCACTGATCTTCGGACGCTCGGCATCGGCGATCATTACATGTCGGTGATTGCCCATCACAAGGGCACCACCACCGCGCGTTCGGCTGACGGCGAGGTGACCGACGAGGACCACACCAATGTGCTGCGCGGCATCCTCGGCGGCGGCGCGCTCGGCGCAGGGCTGGGCGTGGCGGCACTGGCGATCCCGGGTGTCGGTCCGCTGGTTGCGGCAGGCGCGATTGCGTCCGCGGCCATCCCCGGAGCGATGGGTGTCGGCGCAGCGATCGGCGCGATCGGCGGGACGCTCAACGAGACCCTGACCAAGCACGGCGTCGGCGAGGATGACGCGACCTACTACAACGACCGCATCAAGGATGGCGGCGTGGTGGTGACGGTCGAGGACACCGGCATCGACGAACAGCGCATCCGCGAAGTGCTGGGTCGCAACGGCGGTCATAACGCCAGCAACGCGCGCGCGGTCAGCTTCTGAATGAGGGGCGGGGGCGGGCAAGAGGCCTGTCCCCGCCGCTTCAGACGAGGCCCAAGCGCTCCAGCTTCATGGCCAGCTTCCCCGGCAGCGCGTCGCCGATGTCCTCGCCCTCGGGCACGTCCTTGGGGGCCTTGTCTTCGGTGAGATAGCGCCAGCCTTGGTGCGCGCGTTTCGCCTGCTGGTGGACGCGGACCAGCACCGGCTCGAGCACGATGTCCCAGCGCCCGTCCTCGGTCTTCTCGAAGCCGAGGATCGCCGAGCGCGCGACGATCGCGTGGTTGATGATCCAGAACAGCGAGCCGCCGACGCATTCCTCGTGCCGCGTCGGGCGGTTGCGGGTGGTGAGCGCGATGGCCTCCCGTCCCCGATACCAACCTTCGAGATGCTCGTAGCTCTTCGCCCCGAAGGCGATCTTGGTCAGGTGCAGCGGCATGGCCCCAATGTGGGCCGATGCCCGCTGCGATCAAGCAATGCTGAGGCCCCCGTCCACAATAAACGGCGCGCCTGTGGCAAACTTGCTCTCGTCGCTGGCGAGATAGACCACGAGGTGCGCGATATCGTCGACCTCGCCCATCCGGCCGATGGGCTGGGCGACAGAGAAGGCCGCGCGGGTCGCGTCAGGATCGGGCGTGCCGGCGATGACGCTTTCCACGTTGGGGGTGAGGATCGTGCCGGGCTGTACCGAGTTCACGCGCACATTGTTCTTCTCGCGCGCACAGTAGAGGGCGATGCTCTTGGTGAGCGTCACCACCGCCGCCTTGGCGCTGTTGTAGGCGGCAAGGTCTGGCGAGACCTTGTTGCCCGCCGCTGACGAGAAGTTGACGATGGAGCCGCCGCCGCTCTTCGCCATCAGCGGGATCGCCGCCTTGCAACCCATGAAGATCGAATCCACATCGACCGTGTAGCAGCGCTTGAAGTCTTCGACCGAGATGTCGGCGATCGACCCGAACACGGTGATCGCGGCATTGTTAACCAGCACGTCGAGCCGGCCATGAGATGCTTCGACCTCGGCGATTACCGCCTGCCAGCGCGCCCAGTCGGTTACGTCCTGCGGCAAGTAATCGCAGCCCAGTTCCGCCGCCGTGGCGCGGCCCGCTGCCTCGTCGATATCGGTGATGATGACCGTTGCGCCCTCGGCCATCAGCGCACTTGTAGCCGCCTTGCCCAGACCCATCGCGCCGCCGGTCAGCAGCACCACTTTGCCTGCCACACGTCCTGCCATCACTCTCTCCCTTTATCGTTGGGGAAAGCGTTAGAACGTGGCCAGACCCATCGCCACTGCCAAACCTAAGAAGGCGAAGAAGCCCATCGAATCCGTGATCATGGTGACGAACACGCTGGAGGCGACCGCCGGGTCCTGATCCAGCCGCTCGAAAATCACCGGCACCAGCACGCCTGCAAGACCCGCAATCGCGATATTGATGACCATCGCCATCGCAATCACCACGCCCATCATCGGCGAGAACAGGAAGCCTGCCGCAAATCCGATCAGCAGCGCGATGGTGCCGCCGTTGAGCAGCGCGACGCGGAACTCGCGCCACAGGATGCGCTTGGTGTTCGAGCGGGTGAGCTGGTTGGTCGCAATCGCGCGCACCGCCACGGCCATCGTCTGCGTGCCGGCATTGCCGCCGATGCTGGCAACGATCGGCATAAGGATCGCGAGCGCCACCAGCTGCTCGATCGCCGCGCCGAAGAACGCGATGATCGACGAGGCGATCACTGCCGTGCCGAGATTGGCGATCAGCCAGCGCACGCGGCTGAAATAGGCCTCGCGCAGCGGCTCGTTGATGTCCCCGTCGCCCGCACCCGACATCAGCAGGGCGTCTTCCGCTGCTTCTTCGGAGATGATGTGGACGATATCGTCGACCGTCATCTGCCCCACCAGCCGCCCGCTCTCGTCCACCACCGCGGCCGAGATCAGCGCGTATTTCTGGAACATCAGCGCCGCTTCTTCCTGATCCATCGTCACCGGGATCAGGGTCTGGTCGCGCTTCATCACATCGGTCAGCCGCACGTTGCGCGGCGTCGTCAGCACCCACGACAGCGCGCAGGTGCCGACCGGATGGTGCCGCTCGTCGATCACGAAGACCTCGAAGAAATCGTGGTCGAGATCGCCGTCCTCGCGCAGGAAATCGATGAGATTGCCGACAGTCAGATGCTCGGGCACCGCCACGAAGTGCCGGCTCATCAAGCGCCCGGCGGTCTCTTCGGGATAGGCGAGCGCACTGGACACCGCCTCGCGCGTTTCGGGCTCCAGTTCGGCCATCACCGCGCGCTGGTCGGCCTCATCCAAGTCCTCGATCAGCTGCACCGCATCGTCGGTGTCGAGCTGTTCGGCGATCACCGCGACGGCCTGCGCGGACAGCGTGTCCATCAGGTCTTCGCGGACGTAATCGTTAAGCTCGGCAACCACCTCGCCGGTCATCAGATCGCTGATCGTGGAGGCGAGCTGCGCACGCTCGCGCGGTTCGAGCAGTTCGATCAGGTCGGCGATGTCGGCGGCGTGGAGCGGCTCGACCAGATCGTACACCGCGCCCTTGTCGCCCGCTGCCATCGCATCGTGCACCGCGCTGACGAACGATGGCTTGAGCCGGTTTTCCCCGTCGTGCCGCTCGTCATCGACGCGGTCGTCCGGGCGCGCGCCTGCATCTGCCGGATCGGCGATCATGAGATCGTCTTCAAGGATGCGGTCATCGGCCATATTGAGGCGTTTACGTGGGGGCAGATGAAAAGCAAGCGGAGGAGGGTGACAGGCGGGTTTTGGCTGCTAAAAGCGCGGGCAAATTCCCGCAGGAGATACATAATGGCCGAAACCCTCACCTTCACCCTCGACACCGGCGATGCCGAGCCCAAGGACGTCGTCATCAAGCTACGCCCCGATCTGGCCCCCGGCCACGTCGCGCGCATCGCCGAACTGGCGAGCGAAGGCTTCTATGACGGCGTGATCTTCCACCGCGTCATCAACGGCTTCATGGCGCAGGGCGGCGATCCGACCGGCACCGGCATGGGCGGCAGCGACAAGCCCGACCTTGCGGCGGAATTCAACGCCGAACCGCACGTCGAAGGCGTGTGCTCGATGGCCCGCTCGCAAAGCCCCAACAGCGCCAATTCGCAGTTCTTCATCTGCCTCGACGACGCGCGCTTCCTCGACAAGCAGTACACCGTGTGGGGCCAGGTCACGAGCGGCATGGAACACGTCCACGCGCTGCCCAAGGGCGAACCGCCGCGTGCGCCCGGCAAGATCGTCAAGGCGACGGTGGCTTAAGCACAACCTCCAGACCCGTTCGTGCTGAGCTTGTCGAAGCATCGTTCTTCCTTGTGTTCCACTCTTGGAGCGAAGCGTAAGTACGGCCCTTCGACAAGCTCAGGGCGAACGGGTTTTGCTTTTGGGGTTGCGGGGTTGGCCCTGTCGCTTGGGTCATGTGCCGAAGAGTGGCCCGAGGATGGTCGCGATTGGATCGAAGACCGTCTAGCCAAGGGGCCATCGGCCTTGGATTGCTATGATTCCTCCTGGAACAAGGAGGTCGGCATTCAAAAGCCGCTGCCGAAAGTGCTCGGTGAGCAGACATGTTTGTTTGATCCGTCGAAGACGCTTTGGTTTGCCAGTGACGATGCGGTCAATGCCGTCGCTCGCTGCGACGCTGCCGGCTACACGTTTGAGTTCTCGGTCACCAAGTTTGGTTCAGACCACTACTATGACGGTTACCACTGCAGTAATGCTGCGGCCCCCATCGGCACGGATTTGCCACCCCTCGGCGAAATGACGGGTCGCGGCACGGCGATGGACGGTGAGTTCAAACCGTACCCCCGTTCTTTGCCGGCGGATTGACCCCGCCACCGGCGGCGCTAAAGCCTTGCCTCATATGACATCCTGCGCGCCCGCCCACACCCCCGCCGATTGCAGCGCGCCTTGCGCCTGATCCTGCGCGCCCTCGTCCTGCTGCTGGGCCTCGCGCTTTCGGGCTGCGTGACCTTTCCGGATATTTCGCAATCGCGCTCCCCCTGCCAGCTTGAACCGGGCGGGTGGTGCGGCTTCCTGCGCGAGGCGGCGGTCGATGCCTTCCCCTATGCGCTGGCCTCGACCAATGCCTATACGGGCGACGAGGATCTGTTCGAGAAGCCGGGCCGCGTGTTGCAACGTGTCCCGCGCATCCCGATTGCCGAGGCCGATGCGGACAAGGGCTTCGACTACCAGATCTTCAACCAGTACGAGAGCGGCAAGGGCGCCGTTGCCGACCGCAAGCCGGTAGCGCGCATCCTCGCCTTCCGCGGCACGGACATGAAGAGCCTCGCCGATGTGTTCTACGGCACGCTGCGCAATGACCAGATCGAATTGGCGCTGCGCTATTTCGAGGCGGAAAAGGCGCGGCTGGGCACGGATGTGCCGTGGATCGTGACCGGCCATTCGCTCGGCGGCGCGCTGGCGACCGAGGTGTCGGCGGCCAACCCCGACGTGCAGGCCTATATGTTCAACACTTCGCCCTTCTACCGCAGCGAGGTGCGCGACAATATGCTGCGGCGCACCGTTTTCAACGAACGCGGCGAAATCCTGCGCCGCTTTGCGCGCTCTGTCGAGCCGCCTGCGGCCAATGTCTTCACGCTCAATTGCGAGCCGCGCAAAGGCAGCATTACCAAGCACAAGGTGCGCCCGCTGGCGGACTGCATCACGTGGATCGCCGCCTATACGAGCGAGGACGCGCACCAGATTGTGAAGGCGAACGGCATCACCAAGCCTTTCGTCGAATGCGGGCCAGAGGATCAGGCCCACCCCGGACCCGGTTACCGCCCGGCGGCGCCCTGCATCCAGAACGGCCTGCGCCGCGAGGGGAAGAAGAAAGACAAGGACGACGAGAAGGGCAAGGACAAGGGCAAGGAATGACGGCGGGCGCTGACGGCGCGCGTTGGACATTTGTGACCCCTGCCAGAGCGGTTTAGACCCCCTCTAGAACCGTTTTAGACCCCTTTAGCCGCGTTTAGACCCCTGTTAGACCGCCTTCAAAACGGTGTTTCACGTGGAACATCGGCGTTTGGGGGCGATTGAATGCAAGGCCCATCGGCGCTATGGGCGCGGCCTCCATGAAACCGCAAACGCCTCCCCAGACCTACCGGGTCAAGAGCTTCGGCTGCCAGATGAACGTCTATGACGGCGAACGCATGGCAGAGCTGCTGGGCGCGCAGGGCATTACCCCTGCGGCGGAGGGGGAGGAGGCCGATCTGGTCATCCTCAACACCTGCCATATCCGTGAAAAGGCTCAGGAAAAGGTCTATTCCGATGTCGGCCGGCTGGTGCTGGCGGGCAAGCAATCGGGCAAGCAGCCGCTGATCGCAGTGGCCGGCTGTGTGGCCCAGGCCGAGGGCGAGGAGATCATGAAGCGCGCCCCTGCGGTGAGCATCGTGGTCGGCCCGCAGGCCTATCACCGTCTGCCGGAAATGCTTGATAAAGCAGCAAAAGGCGAGCGCGCGACCGATACCGACATGCCCGCCAACGCCAAGTTCGACGCGCTTCCCCCAAGGGATATGACGCGCAAGAAGCGCGGCCCAACCGCCTTCCTCACAGTGCAGGAAGGTTGCGACAAGTTCTGCACCTATTGCGTGGTGCCCTATACGCGCGGCGCGGAAATCTCGCGGCCTTTCAAAGACCTGATCGCCGAAGCGCAACGTCTGGTCGAGGACGGCGCGAAGGAAATCATGCTGCTCGGCCAGAACGTCAACGCTTGGGAAGGCGAGGACGACAAGGGCCGCAGCGTTGGACTGGCGGGCCTGTTCCATACGCTCGCGACAATCGATGGGCTGGAGCGCCTGCGCTACACCACCAGCCACCCGGGCGACATGGACACCGACGCGGGCCGGGCGCTGATCGCTGCGCATGGCGAAGTGGACAAGTTGATGCCCTACTTGCACCTGCCCGTACAGAGCGGCAGTGACCGGGTGCTGAAGGCGATGAACCGTCAGCACACGGCGGACAGCTATCTGAAAATCATCGAAAAATTCCGCACAGCGCGGCCCGACATCGCGCTCGCAGGCGACTTCATCGTCGGCTTCCCCGGTGAGACCGAAGCCGATTTCGAGGAGACATTGCGGGTGGTCGACGAAGCCCGCTACGCCGCGTGCTTCAGCTTCAAATATTCCCCGCGCCCCGGAACACCCGCCGCGACGATGGACGGCCAGATCGCCCCCGAGGTGATGGCCGAACGGCTCCAGCGCCTTCAGGCCCGCCTTGCCGAGCAACAATACGCCTTCAATCAGGCAAGCGTCGGAAAAACCTGCAAAGTTCTGGTCGATCGCACCGGGCGGGATCCCGGCCAGTGGCTCGGCAAGTCGCCCTGGCTGCAATCGGTATGGTTCGAGGCCCCGGCGGCAATCGGCGATATCGTCGAGGTGAGCCTCGCTGCGGCGGGGCCGGTGTCGCTCAAGGGCCTCCTGCGCGAGAGCCTGCCGGCCTAGCGACCTTTGACGAGGCTATTGGTGACCTCGCCGTAGACATTGCTGGCGGGCACATTGCCGGCGATAGCATAGACCCCGCGCAGGAAGGCCGTGTCGAATTCGGTAAGCTCAGCCGGCGCGTTGGCGGCGTCGAGGAACAGCGTCATCATCGTCGCAGGGGCGCCCGGCGTCAGCTCGCGGATCTCCGCCGTCGGCGCAAGCAGGCGAAGCGTCGCGTAATCAGCGAGTTGCTGCGCGGTCTTCCCGTCGGCGGCGTCACGGTCGATCACCACGATCGCGCCGGTCACGCCGATCATGATCGGCTGCTTCAACCGCCCGCTCATTTCGATGGTGCGGTTTTGGGGGATTTCGCGGTCGTCGTACTGGACCGGCATGCCGTTGGTGCCCAGCACCTGTGTGGCGCGCCAGGCGAAGGCCGGATCGCGCGATTCCAGCATCTTCTTGAGCGCAGCCGGTCCCAGATTGCCAAAGATCCAGCGGTTCTTTTTGCGCGCCTTCTCAAGCTCCTTGCGGGTGTCGCTGGTGAAGATGACCAGCGCGTTGGTCCTGCATTCGCCGGTCGCGATGGGGACGCGCGCCAGCTTGGCGTTCTCGACGATGCGCCCGGCAAAGCCGTCGACAAAAGCGTCCTTCACCCCGGCAATCGCGAGGCACATCGGCTGCTGGAACCGCGCAATCGGGCGGTCGAAGGGAAGGCGGCCGGTGACTTGGCGCGCGAGGTCCTGCACCGCTTCCTCGTCTTGGGCTCGCTCGGCGGTGACGAGGATATCCGAGCCGGTCTGCGTCTCAGGTGCCGCCTGCGCGAACAGCGGCTGGCCGGCGGCAAGAGCAAGCGCGGCGGCGGTCAGTCTAGTGGTCAGGGGAGACATTTTCGGGTCTTTCTCAGTCTGCGACAGGTTCTTCTAATTCAGCGGAATTTTCATGTCGATAAGCCGACAGCACGACTGGTCGATGCCATCCGACCAATGACATCATTGCCCTTGCCATCGCCGACGAATGATCCATGTTCGCCGGTAAGCATGAAAGGAATCTATGGGCCGACGACCTTCACGTGCCGGGCACCCGGCACTCTCGCCCGATCCGCGCGGCATTCCGGCGGCGCGGCGTGCCCGCGTCGATCTGACCTTCGAGAATCAGGCGTTGCTCGGCCCGCTGTTCGGACAGTTCGATGCGAATCTGGTGCAGGTCGAGAACCGGCTCGGGGTCTTCATCCATGCGCGCGGACATCAGGTGGTGATCGAGGGGCCTGAGGACGACGTGGGCCGCGCCCGGGAGACCCTGAAAACCATGTACGACCGGCTGGCGCGCGGCGAGGCGCTGGATAGCGGGGCGATCGAGAGCCTCATCGCCATGTCCTCCGAACCGACGCTTGAAGGGATCATCTCGGGCGACGAGGGCGCGCCGCCGATCATGATCCGCACGCGCAAAAAGACCATCGTGCCGCGCTCGGCGACGCAGATCGAATATATGCGCAGCCTTGCCCGGGACGACATCATCTTCGCGCTCGGCCCGGCAGGGACAGGCAAAACCTATGTCGCGGTGGCGCAGGCGGTGAGCCAGCTCATCGCCGGGAGCGTGCAGCGCCTGATCCTGTCGCGCCCGGCGGTCGAGGCGGGGGAGAAGCTCGGCTTCCTCCCCGGCGACATGAAGGAGAAAGTCGATCCCTACCTTCGCCCGCTCTACGACGCGCTCAATGACTGCATGCCGCCCGAACAGGTCGAGCGGCGGCTGGCCAATGGCGAGATCGAGATCGCGCCGATCGCCTTCATGCGCGGGCGCACTCTGGCGGATAGCTTCATCATCCTCGACGAAGCGCAGAACACCACCAAGGAACAGATGAAGATGTTCCTCACCCGCTTCGGCCAGAACAGCCGGATGGTAGTGTGCGGCGACCCGCGGCAGGTCGACATTCCCGGCGGCCCGCGCATGAGCGGGCTGAACGATGCGGTCGAAAAGCTCGAAGGCATCGAAGGCTTCGGCACCATCCGCTTCTCTGCCGCCGACGTGGTGCGCCACCCGATCGTGGGTCGGATCGTCGAGGCTTACGAGGGCAACGGTGAGGGGGAAGGGCAGTGAAGAAGGCCTGGCCGATCCTTGCGTTGCCCGCGCTGCTTGCCATCAGTCAGCCGGTCCATGCCGAGTGGGGCTCCACGCGGTGGGACATGACTGTCGATGACGTGATCGCAGCGGTCGGCGGCAGCGCGGGCAAGGTTGCGGACGACGAAGGCATGCGCGTTCATGGTCACCAACGGCTGGCGGCATCTACCCTGCAGCAGGGCGGGATCGAATATCTGGTGAGTTACTATTTCGGGAAGCGCGGCCGCGGCTTGACGATGGTTCGGCTGGAACCTGCCGCGTTGGCCGATTGCACTGCTATGCGCGCAGCTTACACAGAAACCTTGGGTCCTGGTGTCGATCAGAGCAACCGGGAGCTCGGTGACGGTTTCATCGTCGAGCTGGTCCATTGGCCAACCGGGCCTGGTGCGGAGGTGGTCGAACTGACAGAGGTTCGTGTGATGGGCGATCAGAAGGCGTGCCACTTGCTCTACCAGCAACGCGACTTCGTGCAGAACTGACCGGGTTCTAGGTACAAGTGCACCTTGATATCGACATAGAGGATTGGCCCCCCGGCGAGTGGGAAACGCTTGCCGAGCGAGCCGCCGCGGCGGCTGGAGAGGGCGAGCCGCTGCTTGCCAACCCGCGCCTTCTCGTCAGCCTGCTGTTCACTTCGGATGAGGAGGTCCACACCCTCAACCGCGAATGGCGTGAGCGGGACAAGCCGACCAACGTGCTGAGCTTCCCGATGATGCAGAGCGAGGAATTGGAAGACCTTGCTCCGGACGGCCCCCCCGCCATGCTCGGCGATATCGCGCTTGCTTATGCGACTTGCGCGCGCGAGGCGGCGGAGAAGGGCGTCAGTCTCGAGGCTCATGCGACGCACCTGATTGTTCACGGCCTGCTCCACCTTGCCGGCCACGATCACGTCGATTCCGACAGACAGGCCGAAGCGATGGAGCAATTGGAAACCGCGATACTTGCCAAACTGGGCCTCGCTGACCCATATGGCGATTGAAACCAAAGGGAGCTGTTTCGAAGGCTATGGCCGATTCCCATTCGCCCACGTCTCAAACGGGAGACGCGGACAGTAGTAGCGGGCTTTGGCCTGCCTTGCGCAAGATTCTCGGGCTCGAAGCCGCGCGTTCGTTGCGGGAACAGCTTGAGGAAGCGATCGACGAGCACGAGGACGAGAACGGCGCCTCGGGTTCTGACGCCAGCGGCAGCAGCGGCGGAGATCTTTCGCGGGTTGAGCGGCAGATGCTGCGCAATCTTCTGCACTTTTCCGAACATGATGCCGACGATGTCGCCGTTCCGCGCGGCGAGATCATCGCGGTCGAGGCCTCGATCAGCTGGGCCGAGATGGTCGCGGCCTTCTCCGAGCACGGCCATTCGCGCATGCCGGTTTACCGCGACACGCTCGATCACGTGATCGGGATGATCCATATCAAGGATGTCTTCCCCTTCCTCGCCAATGCCGCTGAGCCGCCCGCCGAGTGGACGACGCTGATGCGCCAGCCACTGTATGTGCCGCAGGCGCGCGGGGCACTGGACGTGTTGGCCGACATGCGCACGCAGCGCGTCCACCTTGCGATCGTGCTCGATGAATTCTCGGGCACCGACGGGCTGATTACCATCGAGGATCTTGTCGAGGAAATCGTCGGCGAGATCGAGGACGAGCACGACGAGACCCCGGAGGAGCTAATCACGCCGATTGGCGAGGGGATGTGGGACTGCGACGCCCGCGCCGAGCTTGATGATATCGCCAAATTGATCGACCCGCGCCTTGCAGAGGTCGAGGAGGCGGTCGACACATTGGGCGGGCTCACCTTCGTGCTGGCCGAGGCCGTGCCGCCGGTCGGCACGGTGCTGGAACATCCAAGCGGCTGGCGGATTGAAGTGACGGCGGGTGACGAAACCCACGTCACCCGGCTGCGGTTGCATCCCCCTGAAGATGCGAATGACGTGCAATAGGCGCAACCTTTGCGCCTCACCTGCATTTTTTCTTCGATTTTTTGCATCCATCCCGCGTCTGGCGCGTATCTCACTCTAACCTAGGAGAGAGTTCATGCCGTCACGTCGCCTCCCCCCCCTGCGCGCGCTTGAAGCATTCATGCGTACCGTGCGCCTTGGCTCGGCGCGGGCGGCGGCGGAGGAGATCGGGCTCAGCCCCTCGGCGCTGTCGCGGCGGATCAGCAATCTCGAAGAATTCGTCGGCAAGAAGCTGTTCACCCGCGCGCGCCAGTCGATGCAGCTCACCGATGAGGGCCAGGCCTTCTACGAGGCGGTGAACCCGCACATGGAAGCGCTGGCCCGCGCGGTGGAGAGCCAGTCCGACAATATCGCGCTGCTGCGCCTGCGTTTGGGCGTGTTGCCGATGTTCGGCAGCCAGCGTTTGTTCCCGCGGCTGGGTGAGCTGCGTAAGCGTCACCCGCTGCTGCACATCGATATCGACACAGCGCCGCATCTGGAAGACCGGGTCGGCGACACGCTTGACGCCGCGATCATCTTGTCGCGCGGGCCTGCCAGCGGGCTTCATGCCGTGCGGCTCGACCACAATCTAGTGCACGCGATCTGCAGCAAGGACACCGCGCGCAACATCGGCCCGGACATCACGCCCGAGGTGATGACCAAGCAGACCTTCCTGATCCACAACGAACTGCCCGAAAGCTTTATGGCCTGGAAGAAGGCTAACGGGCTCGACAGCATGGACCCGGCCGCGATCGATCATTACGATTCGGGAGCGCTGATGCTGGAGGCGGCGGCGCAAGGGCTCGGCATTGCGATCATGCATGACGATCACCTGCGGCGTGCCAATGACAACCGCCTGATCAATCTTCCGGGCGCGCCAGTCGAGAGCCCCTATAGCTACTGGTTCGTATGCAAGCCGGTCGCGCTGGAAAGCCGCCCGGTGCGGATCTTCCATGACTGGCTCGTGCGCGCGGGGCTTTAATCCGCCGTTTCGACCTTCGCTTCGTACCGCACCGGGGGAACCGTGTGCGCGAAGGGGCGCAGCGGCTTGCCGAGGATATCGACCAGCGCCTGCTCGATGCGGCGGCGCGATTCCTGGCCGATCGCCTTGCGACCGCGGAAATCCTCCGGCGAAAACGGCTCAAGGAAATGCAGTCGCAGCTTGAAGCTGCCTTTGCGTGACAGAACGCGCTTGGCGTTGTTGAGCCCGCCTTCCTCGCCGATCCACCCGATCCATTCAGCGACCGGCCCGTAGTCGATGATGACCGGCTGGACCAGCACGCCCTGCGGGGGTGGCTCCAGTACCGAGAGCATCGAGGTCTTGAAGGGGAGGAGCGACTGCCCGTCCGTGGTGGTGCCTTCGGGGAAGACTGTTACCGACCAATTGTCGACCAGCGCTTCCTTCAGCGCATTGATCTGCTCGGCCACGCCCATGCGGTGTTCGCGCTTCACAAACACCGTGCGGTTGAGGCTCGCGAGCCAACCGACCACCGGGGCCTCGGCGAGTTCAGCCTTGGCGACAAAGGCGGTCCCGCTCGCGCCCGCCAGCGCGAGGATATCAACCCACGAGATGTGGTTGGCGACGAAGAACACGTCGCGCTTCAGATGCGTGCCGATCACCTCGACCCGTGCACCGCAGACCCGCGCGGCATAGCGCAGGAACAGCATCGGGAAGGGCGAACCGTAGGAGATCACCCGGTAAAGGTAGTGGAGCGGCACGAATACCAGCAGCAGGCCGATCAGCCCGGCGGCGCGAATCATCAACCTCAGCCAGCCGGCGAGGCCGATATGCGTGCTCTCACCCCGCGCTGCGGCCTGCCTATCGGCCCAGTCAGTCATTGCGCGACAGGCGCACGCCGTAAAGCTCCATGCGGTGATCGACGAGGCGGTAGCCCAGCCGCTCGGCGATCTGGCGCTGCAGGGCCTCGACCTCCGGATCGACGAATTCGACGACTTTGCCGGTCTCGACGTCGATCAGGTGATCGTGATGCGCCTCGGGCACCGGCTCGTAGCGCGAGCGACCATCGCCGAAATCGTGGCGGTCGAGGATACCCGCTTCCTCGAAAAGGCGCACGGTGCGGTAGACCGTGGCGATCGAGATGCGCGGATCAACGGCGGCCGCGCGGCTGTGAAGCAGTTCCACGTCTGGATGGTCTTCGCTCTCCGACAGGACCTTGGCGATCACCCGACGCTGTTCAGTGATTCGCAGGCCTTTTTCGGCGCACAATTGTTCGAGATCGATTTTCTGGGTCAAGGAAGGCTCCATTGCCACGCACGGGCGCTGCCTGAAGGATTGCGACCGCCCAAAAGCAGAACAGCCTCATCCCTACAGGGACGAGGCTGCTTGCTCAAGCGGGCCGTCCGCCCTCTCAACAGGGGCGGTATGCTCGCTGTGCTTACGCGGGCTTCTTGGCGGCGCGGCGCGGCTTGGGCGTCACGACGGTGCCGGGCTTGCGGCCAAGGCCGATCTTCTTGGCCAGATCGCGACGCTTTTCAGCATAGTTGGGGGCGACCATCGGATAGTCGGCCGGCAGGCCCCAGCGTGCGCGATACTCTTCGGGCGACAGGTTGAAATTGGTGCGAATGTAGCGCTTGAGCATCTTCAGCTTCTTGCCGTCTTCAAGGCACACGATGTAATCGGGCTTGACCGAATTGCGTACCGTGACAGCGGGCTGCGGCTTTACTTCTTCCACGACAGGCGTTTCGCCGAGGTTGGCGAGCGCATTGTAGACGTTGGTGATGAGCGAAGGCAGGTCACCCACGGCGACGTCGTTGTTGCTGACATGCGCAGCGACAATATCGCTGGTCAGCGTGATAAGTGTTTCTTTCACATCGATTTCCAGATCTTGCATGAGTACCTCGCGGGCGTCGTTCAACTTGCGGCCCATTTGTGCGCCATGGCGGACTATTGCAATCTTGGCAACCGGGTTGCTTTGCGTACTTGCCACATTGCGACGAACCGTACCGTACTAGATTGAACACGCGAAAGTAATTGCATCGACCCGCTCGCCGTTCGCCATGCGGTAATAGTTACGCCGCTCGCCGATGGGCTCGAAACCGAACTTGCGGTAGAGATGAATGGCAGGGTTGCCGCGCCGCATTTCGAGGAAGATGCGCTCTGTGCCGCGAGTCCGGGCGGCGGCGAAGAGCTGTTCGATCAGCATCGCGCCCACCCCGCGCAGCCGCGCGTGCGGCGCGACGGCTATGAGCAGCAGCTCCTCCTCGTCGAGCACGTGACGGGTGAGGACGAAGCCTGCAGGCTCTGCCGCATCGGAGGTGCTGTCCCGGATCGGCGTGCCCTTGGCATCGATCAGCAGCGCGTGGGTATTGGAAAGCGTCAGCGCGTCGCTGACCTGCCGGCGGTTCCAGGCCTCGCCGTAGGCCGGTTCGAAGGCGGCTTCCATGACCATCATGATCCCGTCGACAAGTGCCGCGTTCGGGGCGGGGGAGTGAGCAATCATGCCCCGGCTCGCTCTGCCATCGGAGTGGCGTCCGGCCCACGGCCATAGATGGGGGCAAGGTTGCCGGTGAGCAGCGCCGAAGGGAGCAGCAGCACGCGGCGCGCGTCCGGCACGCAGTCGATAACGTCGGCAGGCAGCGCCGGATCGAGCGCGGCCAGTGCTGCGGCGCGATTGCCGGCGAGGAGGCTGCTGCGCGGATGCGTGCGCGCGGCATCGGGGGTGAGCGAAGCGGTATCGGCGAGCGGCAGGCCGTCCGCGCCGAAGTCAGCCACGAACCACTCGCCGTGTCCGCCGTTCATGCAGACCGTTACCGGCGTTTGCGGACGGGTGGCCTGCGCTCCAGCAGCGACCAATGCGAGGGTCGGATAGCCCAGCACCTCGGCACCCCAGGCGAAGCCGAGCGCGCGGGCGGTGGCAAGGCCAATCCGCACGCCGGTGAAGCTGCCGGGGCCGAGCGAAACAAGAATGTGCTGCGCGCGACCTTTACCCGGCAACGCGCCAATCATCGGCACCAGCGCCTCGGCATGGCCGCGTCCGATCACGCGGTGATCGTGCGCAATCGCTTCCCCGCCCTCGAAAAGGGCGATGCTGCACGCCTCGGAGGCGGTTTCGATCGCGAGCATCCGCATTTCCCCGCGCCCTGCCTCAGGGCGTGCACAGGTGCAAGCGGGAGATTGCCGGGGTCAGGCGATGCGGTTGAAGCGGTCGAAGTCGGGCCGCGGGCTGCGATCGAAGATGCTGGCGGGATCGCCGTAACCGACAGAGCAGATGAAATTGACCCGGTGGCGCGGCTCACCGGCGAAGAATGCGGCTTTGACTGCGGCCGGATCAAAGCCCGACATTGGCCCGCAATCGAGCCCGAGCGCGCGCGCGGCGAGCATGAGATATGCCCCTTGGAGCGAAGAGTTCCTGAAGGCGCCTTCTTCGCGCCCGGCCTCATTGCCTTCAAACCAGCTCTTGGCGTCGGTGTGGGGGAAGAGCCAGGGCAGTTCTTCGTGAAAGTCGATGTCATAACCGATCACCGCGGTGACGGGGGCAGCGGCGACCTTCGCTTTGTTGCCTTCGGACACGCATTCGACCAGTTTCGCCTTGGCGTCAGGCGACTTCACCCACACGATCCGCACGGGTTGCATGTTCGCGGACGTCGGAGCCATCTTCACGAGATCCCAGATCGCGTGAAGCTGTTGGTCACTGACGGGCTTATCCAGCCACCCGTTGTAGCTGCGCGCTTCATTGAAGAGCTGGGCGAGCGCCTCTTGCGACAGCATCTGGTCGTGGAACTGGATGGTCATGCGGCGCGCACTTCGCTGACTTCGGGGACGTAGTGCTTGAGCATGCCTTCGATACCATGCTTCAATGTCGCAGTGCTCGAAGGGCAACCCGCGCAGGAACCTTGCAGGGTGAGATAGACCACCCCGTCGCGGAAGCCGCGGTAGGCGATGTCGCCGCCGTCACCCGCCACAGCCGGGCGCACGCGGGTTTCGAGCAATTCGTTTATCGCAGCGATCACCTCGGCGTCTTCGGAGCGTTCCTCCACCACAAGGTCATCCTCGGGCGGGGGGACGGCGATGCCATTGCCAGTGCCGCCTGCAAAGAGCGGGGCCTCGGACACGAAGTGATCGAGCAGGATCGCAATGACCTGCGGCTTCAGCGCGCTCCAGTCGGCGCCGGGTGCAGCGGTGACCGACACGAAATCGTGGCCGAAGAACACGTTCACCACCTCGCCGGTGTCGAAGATCGCCTCGGCAAGCGGGCTCGCTTCGGCGGCTTCGGGGGTGGAGAACTCGCGGCTTCCCGTTGCCATCACGGACTGACCGGGAAGGAACTTGAGCGCGGCGGGATTGGGGGTGGTTTCGGTCTCGATGAACATGCTGTGTAATCTAGGAGCGCCGGAGGCGGGCGACAAGGTGCCTTTGCGCGGCGATTGGCCCAAGCATTCACTATCGCTTCACAATTCGGCCCCCTATATGCCGAGCATGACGTCGTTCTCCCGCGCGGGCCGCGCTTTCGCCCTTTTCCTTGTCCCTCTCGTGGCATTCCAGCCGCTCCTGGCAGAGCAGGCGCAGCGTAATACCCCGCCCGCAAATACGCCGGCCCCTGCGCCGACTCCGGCGCTGCCGCCCGTTCCCGCGCCCAAATTCCTGCAATCCAAGGATCAGGCCTGGCTCTATCGCGGCTCGGACATCCCGCCGGACGAGCAGTGGCTGTTCGGCCAGATGAAGAACGGGGTGCGCTATGCCGTGCGCCGTAACGGCGTGCCGCCGCGCCAGCTTTCGATCCGGGTGCGGATCGACGCGGGCTCGCTTTACGAGAACGACAGCGAGCAGGGCTTTGCGCACCTGCTCGAGCACATGCTGTTCCGTGAGAGCAAGTATCTCGGGCAGGCCGAGGCGATTTCCGCCTGGCAGCGCTTGGGCGCGACCTTCGGCAGCGATACGAACGCCGAGACTTCGCCGACCCACACCGCCTATAAACTCGACATTCCGAACATCGATCAGGCCAAGCTGTCTGAGAGCGTCAAGCTGCTTTCGGGCATGATCCGCGAGCCAGTGCTAAACGACGCCAACGTCGCTGCCGAACGCCCGATTGTGCTCGCCGAAAAGCGCGAGCGCGGCGGCGCAGGGCTCCGCATGGCTGACCTCACGCGGCAGACCTTCTTCGCTGGCCAGCGCCTCGCGGTGCGCAACCCGATTGGCACAGACGAGACCTTGAAGGCGGCAGACGGCAAGGCGGTGAAGGCCTTCTATGATCGCTATTATCGGCCTGAAAACACCGTGATCGTGGTCGCGGGCGACGCCGATCCGATGGTGCTGGCGGGCCTTGTCGAGCAATGGTTCGGCGACTGGAAGGGCACCGGCAAGCCCGGCACCGCGCCCAATTTCGGTGATCCGCTGCCGCCCAAAGGTGCTGCGGTGCCGGCATCACCCGCCACGCCGATTGGGCAGCTAGCCATCGGGGTCGAGCCCGATCTGCCGCGAAGTCTTACATACGCGGTGATGCGTCCGTGGCGGCAGGTTACCGACACCATCGTCTACAACGAGGGCCTGCTGACCGATGCCGTCGCGCAGGCGATCATCAACCGCCGTCTGGAAAGCCGCGCACGCGGGGGCGGAAGCTTCCTCTATGCGCAAGTCCAGCAGGACGACGTTTCGCGCTCCACTGACGCGACCTTCGTCACCTTTGCCCCGCTCAGCGCGGACTGGCAGGCCGCCCTTGCAGATGTGCGCAGCGTAATCGCCGACGCGCTTGTCAATCCGCCGACGCAGGAGGAGATCGACCGCGAGGTCGCGCAGTTCGACGTGGTCTTCGCCAATCAGGTCGAGCAGGAAAGCGTGCAGGCAGGCTCGACCCTCGCCGACAATCTCGTCAACGCCGTCGACATCCGCGAGACCGTCGCAGCCCCTGATGTGGTGCTGGGCGTGTTCCGTGGCATGAAGCCGCGCCTGACGCCTGAAGTTGTGCTCAAGCGCACGCAAGGTCTGTTCGAAGGCACCGTGACACGCGGGGTCTATGTGACGCCGACCACGGGCGAGGCCGATGTCGCTCGGCTCCGGACGGCGCTCGCCAGCGAGGCTAAGGTTGACGCGACCGCGCGGCTTGCGGCGCAGACCATCTCCTTTGCCGATCTGCCCCCCGTGGGCACGCCCGGCACCATTTCGTCGCAAGCGCCCGCAGGCGCGCTCGAGATCGAGCAAGTCGAATTCGGTAATGGCGTCAAGGCGCTGATCTGGGCGAACGATGCCGAGCCGGGCCGCGTCACCGTTAAGGTCCGCTTCGGCGCCGGCTGGCGCGCCTTCGACAAGGACAGCGCCGTCTATGCCTCGCTCGGTGAGCAGGCGCTGGTCGGCTCGGGTCTGGGCGAGCTTGGCCAGAACGAGATCGACCGGTTGGCGACGGGCCGCAAGCTCGGCTTTGACTTCGCGATCGACGATGCGGTCTTTACGCTTACCGCGCAGACCCGCTCCGAGGATGTGAACGACCAGCTCTACCTTTTTGCTGCAAAGCTGGGGATGCCGCGCTGGGACAAGGACCCGGTGATCCGCACCAAGGCCGCTGCCGAGCTTGCCTACAACACCTATTCGACGAGCCCCGGCGGCGTGCTTGGCCGTGATCTTGAATATCTCGCGACCGGACGCGATCCGCGCTTTGCCACGCCCGATCCGGTGGCGCTCAAGGCGGTGACGCCCGAAGGCTTCCGCCAGGTATGGGAACCGCTGCTCAAGCAGGGCCCGATCGAGGTGCTGGTGTTCGGCGAATTCGACAAGGCCAAGGTGACCGAACAGCTGCGCCTCACCTTCGGCGCGCTGCCCCCGCGCGAGCCGATCTCGCCCGACGTCGCCGCCCGCGTGCCCGGCTTTGCCGCGCCCTCGGACACGCCGTCGGTCGTCACCCACCGCGGTGATGCCAACCAGGCTGCGGCCGTGGTCGCTTGGCCCAGCGGGGGCGGGACCGCGAACTTGCGCGAAAGCCGTCAGCTTGAGATCCTCACGCAGCTGTTCAACAACCGCCTGCTCGATGCTCTGCGCGAACGCGCCGGGGCGAGCTATTCGCCGCAGGTGTTCTCGAACTGGCCGTCCGATATCGCCAGTGGCGGGCGCATCAGCGCGCTCGCCCAGCTGGAGCCCGCCTTCGTGCCGGTGTTCTTCGCGGAAGCCGACAGGATCGCCAAGGACCTTGCTGCCAATCCGCCCACGGCCGACGAGCTGGCGCGGGTGACCGAACCGCTGAGCCAGCTGATCCGCCGCGCGTCGACCGGCAACCAGTTCTGGCTCTACAATATCGAAGGGTCGACGCAGGACCCGCAGCGGGTGGCGCTGCTACGCTCGATCCTGTCGGACTATTCGCAGACTACCCCGCAGGCGATGCAGGCGCTTGCCGAGCGCTACTTCGCCAAAGCCAGCCCGTTCCGTCTCGCGATCATTCCCGAGGGGCAGAAGCTGGTCGAAGCACCCGCAGGCGGAGCTGCAAAACCAGTCGTCTCGGGGCGTTGATCGGCGCCGCTGCTTACAGTGGCCGGGAAATAATGTTGTCCGAAGCGGCTTTGACGCTTTACAAATGAAACGCGCCTCCTGTAGCGGGCGCCCCCGCGCCTGTGGCGGCGCGCCATGACCAGAAAGATTTTGTACCGTGCCCGAGACCTGGACCCCCGATAGCTGGAAGGCCCACGAAGCGCGCCACCTGCCGCATTATGAAGATGCAGCAGAGCTCGCCGAGGCGGAGAAGACTCTCTCGTCCTATCCCCCGCTGGTCTTTGCGGGCGAGGCGCGCGCGCTCAAGGCCGATCTGGCGCAGGTCGCGGGCGGCCACGGCTTCCTGCTGCAAGGCGGCGACTGCGCTGAGAGCTTCGCCGAGTTTCACGCCAACAACATCCGCGATACCTTCCGCGTGCTGCTACAGATGGCGGTCGTTATGACCTTCGCCAGCAAGCGTCCGGTGGTGAAGGTCGGCCGCATGGCGGGTCAGTTCGCCAAGCCGCGCTCTTCGCCGACAGAAACAATCGGCGACATGACCCTGCCGAGCTATCTTGGCGACAATATCAACGGGATCGAGTTCGACCCGGTCAGCCGCCGCAACGATCCGGCCCGGATGGTGCGCGCCTATTCGCAGGCGGCCTCCACCCTCAACCTGCTCCGCGCTTTTGCGGGCGGGGGCTATGCGAACCTGCGGCAAGTGCACCAGTGGACGCTCGACTTCATGGGCCGCACGCCCTGGGCCGAGAAGTTCAGCGAGATGGCCGACCGCATAGGCGAGGCATTGGACTTCATGGAGGCCTGCGGGATCGATCCCGGCACCGTGCCGCAATTGAAGGGCACCAGTTTCTACACCAGCCATGAAAGCCTGCTGCTGCCTTACGAACAGGCGATGACGCGGCAAGATTCGCTCACCGGCGATTGGTTCGCGACGAGCGCACACATGCTGTGGATTGGGGATCGCACCCGCTTCGAAGGCTCGGCGCATGTCGAATACTTGCGCGGCGTGGGCAATCCTATCGGCATGAAGTGCGGCCCCAGCCTCACTCCCGATGCGCTGCTGCGCATGCTCGATACCTTGAACCCCGCGCGCGAGGCCGGGCGGATGACGCTCATTGCGCGTTTCGGCGACGACAAGATCGAGGCCGGACTGCCGCCGCTGGTGCGCGCGGTGGCGCATGAGGGGCATCCGGTGGTGTGGAGCTGCGATCCGATGCACGGCAACATCATCAAGACCAACAGCGGCTACAAGACGCGGCCCTTCGACCGCATCCTGCGTGAGGTAAAAGGCTTCTTTGCCGTTCACCGCGCCGAGGGCAGCCATCCTGGCGGCATCCATATCGAGATGACCGGGCAGGATGTGACCGAATGCGTCGGGGGCGCGGTGGCGATCACCCATGAGGCGCTAAGTGAACGCTACCACACGCATTGCGACCCGCGCCTCAATGCCGAACAATCGCTGGAGCTTGCCTTCCTCGTTGCCGAGATGCTCAACGATGCGGCCGGTGGACGTGACGCCGAAGTGAGCGCCCACGCAGCCTGAAGCGTCGGGATTTGGCCGGAAACTTGATGGGTGTGATGATTTTGCGATAGCCTGTGGGCTACCAAGCGTCTTTCCTGTGTAACGGCAGGCGGACATTGTCCGAATGTCCCGCCACGGCGCAAGGAGAGGGCCTGCGTGCATCGAATTGAGAGACTAGCTAGCCTTACCGCCCCCGCTGATGCGGCGGATTTGGCCGCTCGCTTCCGCAGCACTCGCGCACTGACTGAGGCGTTGGTCGCACCGCTCAGCGATGCCGACGCCTCGATCCAGTCTATGGACGATGCGAGCCCTGCCAAGTGGCATCTCGCGCACACCACGTGGTTCTGGGAAACTTTCCTGCTGCGTGAACATGCGCCCAGATACCGGCTGCACCGCGAGGACTGGCCGTTCCTGTTCAATTCCTACTACGAGGCCGAGGGCGCGCGCATTTCCCGCGCTGCGCGAGGGATGCTGTCACGCCCAAGCTTGCCCGAGGTGCTCGAATGGCGCGGTGTTGTCACCGCAGCGATGGAGCCGCTGCTCGGCGATCCGGCGCTGGCGGGCCTGATTGCGCTAGGCATCGCGCATGAGGAACAGCACATCGAGCTTTTGCTGACCGACATAAAGCATGCGCTGTTCCAGAACCCGCTTGGGGCAGCGATGTGGCCCAGCGCTACACCCGCCGCTCTTGCTTCTGCCGCGCCGCTCGGCTGGCACACGCATCCCGGCGGCATCGCGCTGGTAGGCCACCAGTCGGATGGCTTCGCCTTCGACAACGAGGGACCGCGCCACCGCGTGTTGCTGGAGCCATTCTCGCTTGCCGACCGGCTGGTCACGAACGGCGAATGGGACGCCTTCATCGTCGCTGGCGGCTACACCGACGCGCGGCTGTGGCTTTCGGACGGCTGGGCGTGGGTGCAGCGCGAGAAGATCGCCGCGCCGCTCTACTGGCGCGACGGCGATCACTTCACCCACCAAGGCTGGCAGGATCGTGACCCCCATGCGCCGGTGACGCACATCTCGTTCTACGAAGCCGATGCCTATGCGACTTGGGCAGGCGCGCGGCTACCGACCGAGTTCGAGTGGGAAGCGATTTCGCGCGGGCAGGACGGGGCTGCCTCGGCACCGGCGCATCATCCCGCAAGCGGCAACCAGCTCTATTGCGCCGGGCCCGTGATGCCGATGGGATCTCCGGGTCTGTTCGGCGATTGCTGGCAGTTCACCCGTTCGGCCTATCTGCCTTACCCCGGCTTCCGCCCGGCGGAGGGCGCGGTGGGCGAGTATAATGGCAAGTTCATGAGTGGTCAGGTCATCCTGCGCGGCGCGTCCTGCGCGACGGTGCGCGGTCATTCGCGCGCTTCGTATCGCAATTTCTTCTACTCTCATCAGCGCTGGCAATTCACCGGGCTGAGGCTGGCCAAGGACCTCTGAAATGACAGCGCAAACAGGTCTGAAGCTGGTCGAACGTGACGCTAGCGGTGTCGACACGGCATTCCGTGCGGATGTGCTCGCCGGGCTGGCCGAGCCGCAAAAGGCGGTCCCTGCACGCTGGTTCTACGACGATGCAGGCTCGGCCCTGTTCGAGGACATCACCCAGCTTGCAGAATATTACCCGACCCGCGCCGAAACCGAAATCCTGAGCACGCGCTCGGCGGAAATCGCTGAGCTGATCGGGCCGGGCCGCGCCGTGGTGGAGTTCGGCTCGGGTTCATCGGTCAAAACCCCGCTGCTGCTGTCGGCAATTCGACCCTCAGCCTACGTCCCGCTCGACATCGCGGGGGATTTTCTGCGGGCATCGGCGGCGGCGCTGGCCGTGAAGTTCCCGGGGCTGCCGGTCCACCCGGTCGAAGCCGATTTCATGCGGCTTGTCGAGCTGCCTGCCGAAGTGGCGGAGCTTCCCAAGCTCGGCTTCTTCCCCGGCTCGACGATCGGCAACATGATCGCCCGCACCGCGACCGATCTGCTGCGTTCGATGCGCGAAACACTCGGCGAGGGGGCGCTGCTGCTGATCGGCATGGACCTTGTGAAAGACGAGGATGTGCTCCTCGCCGCTTACGACGATGCGGACGGGGTGACCGCGCGGTTCAACCTCAACCTTGCGACGCGCATCAACCGTGAGCTTGCAGGCGACATCCCGGTGGCAAAACTGCGCCATGAGGCGCGCTGGAACGACATCTTCGCGCGGATCGAGATGCATTTGGTGGCGAGCGAGGACATTGGCTTCGAGGTTAGGGGCACGCGCTTCGCGATGCGGGCGGGCGAGAGCATTCATACGGAGAACAGCCATAAGTTCACCAAGCGCTCCAGCCAGCTACTGCTCGCCGCAGGCGGGTGGGAACCGCGCGCGCGCTGGACCGATGCGGCGGGGCAATTCTCGCTGGTGCTGGCCGAAGCTGCGCGCCCGCGTTCCGCACCCTGAAACAACCGCGCGTCCCATGCGTTGGCGCGGGATGGACGGACACACGGATTTTCTCATCATCGGCGGCGGCATGGCGGGGCTTTCTGCCGCCACCGCCTTGGTATCGAGCGGGCAGAGCATCACCGTGCTCGACAAGGGCCGCGGGCCCGGCGGACGCATGGCGGCGCGGCGGGTGGAGATCGCGGGTGAGCCCGTGCGTTTCGACCACGGCGCGCAGTACTTCACCGCGCGCGACCCGGCCTTCCGCGATACGGTCGCGGCGTGGGAGCAGGCAGGCATTGCCGCGCGCTGGCCTGCTGCGGGCGAGGACGCGTGGGTCGGCACACCAGGCATGAACGCCTGCATCAAGGCGATGGCGGATGGCCTCGATGTGCG
This sequence comes from uncultured Alphaproteobacteria bacterium, assembly GCA_963765775.1. Lineage (GTDB taxonomy): Bacteria > Pseudomonadota > Alphaproteobacteria > Sphingomonadales > Sphingomonadaceae > Erythrobacter. The sequence continues at coordinate 37,982 of CAVXXQ010000007.1, read as the reverse complement.
ATGGGGTGTGCGTGCGGACCAAATCTCCCGCGAGGGCGCGCTGTGGCACGTCCAAGCTGGCGAGGAGAGCTTGACCGCGTCGACACTCCTGGTCGCCGTACCTGCCGAGCAGGCTGCGGTTCTACTTGCCGACGCCGCGCCCGATCTTGCCGCGTTGGCCGCCAGCGTCACGTCGGCGCCGTGCTGGGCAGTGATGGCGGGCTTCGCCGAGCCGCTTGGTTATGCTCCAGACACCTACCGCTCCGACACGGCCCCCATCAGCTGGGCCGCACGCAATTCGGCCAAGCCCGGGCGCGGCGGGACCGAGGGTTGGGTGCTTCACGCCAGCCCCGCACGTAGCCGCGAACTGATCGACCTGCCCAAGGACGAGGTCGCGACCATCCTTCTCGCCGACTTCTTCGTCGCCGCCGACATCGCTCCGGCAGCGCCAACCCATCTCGATGCGCACCGCTGGCTCTACGCCTTGCCTCATGCGCTGAGGGGCGAGGGCGCGCGGTTCGATCCGGCGTTGAGCCTCGGAATCGCAGGTGACTGGCTGCATAGTCCGCGGGTCGAGGGTGCGTGGCTTTCGGGCCGGGCGCTGGCGCAGGCGGTTGCCCCCCCAATCGCCCCGATGCTTGCTCCACAAGAGGTTTGATCCTAAGTGCCTACCCCGCGATGCAAGTGTGTTTTCTGTACAATCACGATGCCGGCCATCAGGTCGCGCATAATATCGGCATCGCGGCCGCGCTGGCGGAGCACCACCCCGATATTCGCACGGTCATCGCCTATGGCAGCCCGGCGATCCGCAGTGAGATCGTCAAGCACCTGAGCGCCGCGCAGATCGCTGCGCTCGACTGGCTCGACCTTGGCCTAGCGGCCTGGGGTGACGCGGTGCTCGGCCCGCTCAACCGGTTGTTCCCGGCCCGCAGGCTGGCGCGGTTGCAGGCAGCGGCACGGAAGCTGCGCGCTTTCGACATGATCGTCTCGACCGAACGGACCTGCCTCACCCTGAAGCGCCGCTGGGGCGAGCATGGGCCTGCTTTCGCCTATGTCCCGCACGGCTCGGGCGACCGCAATGTCGCCTATCACCCGGCGCTGCGTGATTTCGATCTGATGCTGGTGTCGGGCCAGAAGCTGGTCGACCAGATGGTCGCCAACAACATTGCGCCGGCCAGCCACTGCCGGATCATCGGCTACGCCAAGTTCGACAGCCTCAAGGGCCGCACGCCCGAAAAGTTCTTCGATAACGACAATCCGGTGTTCCTCTACAACCCGCATTTCGATCCGGTGCTCTCGAGCTGGTACGACCACGGCCCGCGCATCCTCGACTGGTTCGCCGCGCATCCCGAATACAACCTGATCTTCGCGCCGCACGTGATGCTGTTCTACAAGGCGCTGCATATCTCGCCCGAGTACAAGCGCGGGCGGCGGCGGCCGGATATTGATCCGGCATGGCGCAAGGCAACCAACATCCGCATCGACGTCGACAGCGAGCGTCTGTTCGACATGAGCTACACGCTCGCCGCCGATGTCTATATCGGTGACATGTCGAGCCAGGTGTACGAGTTCCTGTACCGCCCCCGCGCGGTGTTCTTCCTCGACGTTCACAGCGAGAATGGAGCGGGCGAGGGCAAGCCCGCTTACGAGATGTGGCAGAACGGCCCGGTGCTCACGAGCGCTGAGCATTTGTTCGGACAAATCCCGCATTGGCAGGCAATCGCGGCGGACTACCGTGCGGAGCAGGAGCGCCTGCTCGCCTACACCGCCGACGTCGCCGACCCGCGTCCGGCAGGGGAGCGCGGCGCGGATGCAATCGCGGACTATCTCGCCGCGCAGTCAGTCTGATATGGTCACGACAACGACTGCCGAGGAGCCTCCAAGGCACTACTGGCTGACCGTGCTGGTGCCGATGTTCAAGGTCGAGGCCTATCTCGATCAGTGCCTGCACTCGGTCATGGATCAGGCCGATGCGGGCGTGGAAGTGGTGATCTGTGACGATTGCTCACCCGACCAGTCCGCCGCCATCGCGCAACGCTACGTCGATCGCTATCCCGGGCAGGTGCGGATGATCCGGCACGCGCAGAACCGCGGGATTTCCGCGACACGCAATTCACTGCTCGATGCTGCACAGGGCGACTATGTCTGGTTCGTCGATTCCGATGACTGGCTGCAGCCCGGCGCCATCGCGGCCATTGCCGAAGTCGTGAGCAAATCCGCGCCCGACCTGATCGGGTGCAACTATCGCAAGAGCGGGATCGCTAGGTCGTCGTTCGCCGGCCCTCATGACCGCGTGCTGACCGACCGCGACCGGATCGTCGGCGGGATTTGCCTGTCGCGGAAGATGTACGCCTGGGTCAGGATCGCGCGGCGCGAGCTGTGGGCTGACGGCTTGCGGTTCCCCGAAGGACGGGTGTTCGAAGATGCCGCGATCATTCCCCGGCTGGCACTGCGGGCGCGCAGCTATGTCCACATCAAGCACCCGCTGATCCACTACCGCGTTTGGGCGGGCAGCATCCTTGCGGGCGTCAAGGCGACCGGGGACCAGTTCGACCTGCCTTCGCATTTCGACTTGGCCAAGGCGTTGCAGGGTTTCACCGAGACGCTGGATGGCGAAAGCGAGCCTTTCAGGCTCACCCGGTTTGCCGTCAGCCATTTCATCGCGATGGAATTCGCCAAGGTCGCCGGGCGCATCAACCGCGCAGGGACGGTCCCGACCGGCAGCACCCACGAACTGATCAGCGAGTTCAGGGCGATCATGGAGCGAACCTCGCCGATCGCATTTGAAGAGCTCAGCCGCCGCTATCTACGCGGCGGGCGGCTGATCGCGTGGTTGAAGCTGCGCCGGGCCATGGCCTTGAGCCGTCAATCCTGAACTGCTGAACTTTTGCCCCGTCGCACGATCATTGCTGGTCCGCGGTGCGCACCAGATCGCGCAGCACCCGCCATACAAGCCAGCTGAGCACGAGATACTCGACCACCTGTACATAGGCCACCAGCCAGCCGATCTCGAGCGGGCTGGTAGCGGTCGCGAGGATCGACACGGCCAAGAGCGCAATCGCTCCCAGGCGGGCGAGCAGCAGGTAATGCGCCTTGCTGACCGAGTGGAGCACCGGCTCGTAGACGACGCCGGCCAGTTCCAGCGATGCGGCAAAGACCAGCGGGACGAGGATCGGGCCACCGGCCTCGAAGCCGGGTCCGGAGATAAAGACCAGCAGATCCGATCCGAACAGCATCGTCAGCCCGCTCAGCACCGCCGCAGTCGGCAGCACGGCCAGCGTCACACGCCGCGCGACCATGCGGAATTCCTCTGCGCCTGCCAGATGGCGCTGGCGGTTCACTTCAGGATAGACGGCATCGGAAATCATCAAGGCAAACTTGCCCAAGCCCTTCGCGAGCTGGTCTGCGATGCGGTAAATCCCGGCCGCGCTGGTCCCGAACAGATAGCCGACCGCCAGCAGCGGCCCTTGCTGGACGACGGCTTGCAGCGACGTGTTCCAATAGGTGACCCACAGGAACCCGCTGATCTCCGGGTTTTCCGCCAGCGTTTTACGCCATTCGCGAATGTACCGCAGCCGGAACCATTGGGCGCCCAGCCGCCAGGCCGTATACCACATGGCAAGCGAGGTAATGAGTTCGATGAGGGCCCAGGCAAGCAGGAACCGCCCGACAGTCGGCCCCGTCATCCAGATTGCGATCGCGGCAAGCAATCGCAAGGTCGGCGTTATCGCCCCGACCCACACCGATAGCTCGAACCGGCCGAGCGCCCGGATGATTCCGTAAGGTGCGGAAACGCGTGTCAGCAGCATGGCGCAGATGAAGGCCAGCGCCATCTTGTCGTAAGCCGGGTTGAGTTTCAGCGCCTCGCCGAATGTCAATATGCTGGCAGTGACCAGCAGCGATCCCGCCACCGAGGCGGCCAGATCGACCATGCCCCCGAATATCGAGAGCCGTGCGAAAGCGTCATGATTATCGCGCGCCAGATGCGGAGCGCCGAACTTGACGATGGCCTGCCATGTCTGGAATCCGGCAAGCATCACGAAGGCCTGCGACAATCCGAAAATAAGGGCGAAGTGGCCAAAGTCCTTGACGCCGAGCGAGCGCGACAGGATCCCGAGATAAATCAGGCTGCTGACTGCGCCAAAACCCTTGCCACCCAGCAGCCATCCAAAATTTCCCAGCATGAGCCGCAAAGAGCGCTGGGTTTCATTGTTTGCACTACCGGGCATGATGCGCCCGTGCCGCAATCACTGGATCATCGCAAGCCACGATCTTGCCGGGCAGGTGTTGTGTGCATGGGTCGGCATGCGCGCCGCGCGACCCCGACACTTGCACATGTCGTTGCGACTAAAGGTACTTCATCGTGATCCGGATCGACTTCACTTCGTTCCGCACCGCCACGCCCACCTTGGTGTAGCTGGGCTTGCCAAGGTTGAAGATGTTGATCGATGGGTCGTTCGAGATGCCGCCGCCATCGTCGCTGAAATCGGTCTTGCCATTGCCGTTGACGTCGTGGCGCACGGCGACGCCGTAGGTGCCCGCTTCGGACACGGGCAGGCAGAAGCTCATCGACCCCGCCTTGGCGGCAACTTCGATGCGGCTCAGCCACTTGCCCTTTGCCATCCACTCGGCCTTGTTGGCGCGGTAGGTCTGGACGCGGATCTTGCCGCTCGATGCTTTCACGCCGGTGACGGTGACGAGCAGCGCTGGCCCCGTTCCGGCGTTACACCGAGCCAGGTCATTGCTGATCTCGCGCTGAAAGGCAGCGGACGGCGCAGCGGCCGTCACAACAAGCGCGCCAGTCATCATCATGGCAACCGGCAGTCGGAGAAAGGTCTTTGCGTGCATGGATCTACTCTAAACTTCCGCGGCATATCTCGGGAGCTTCTTTCAGCCTTCAAGATGGCAGATAGAAGTCGCGGGACTTGAGAACATGCTGGAGCCTCTATGGCCAGCGCCGTGAATGGGTTATGAATTCGCAGCGCGACAGTTAGACGGCGCTCCAGTCAGTCTGCGACCACCCAGCGCGGGGCTTGGCGTAGCGGCCTACCAGCACGCCAGCATCCGCGAAGTCGAGGATCGGCGCGTCGCTGGCGTGGTCGGTATAGGCGGTGAGATGGCAGTCCTCGCGCACGAGGCTTTGCGCTGACAGCCACTCCGCGACGCGGGTGACCTTCTGATTGGCATAGTTGTTCTCGCCGTCGATCGCGTTCAGCAGGCTCCCGCGCGCATCGCGCTGGTGGCGGGTGGCGATGCAGGCCTCGAACCCGAGCGCCGCTGCCAACGCCTCGGCGTAGATCTCGGGCGCGGCGGTGACGAGGACCAAGCGCACGCCGCCTTTGCGGTCGGCCGCGATCTGCGCCAGCGCGCCCGGCTGGATGTTACGGGCGAGTTGCTTCGCCACGAAGCGATCGATGCGCGGCCCGAGCGCGGGGCTCTTCACCACTCGCCCGACCAGCAGGCGCAGACCGAATTGCTTCAGGGGCTTTCGTCCGTAGAGCTTCGCCTTGTAGCCAAGCATCGCCACCAGCCAAAGCGGCACGCCCAGCACCCGCAAAGGATTGCGCAGTGCCATGTGAATGAGAAAAGGCGTGAAGGTCGGCGCGCGGGTTACCGTGCGGTCAAGGTCGTAGAGGGCGATGCGCTGCACTTGCGCTCAGCCCCGCTCCGCCAGCAGGCGGGTCGCGAGTGTGTGGTCCTCGGGCTTGTCGACGTCGACACCCATGCGCCCGTCCGAAAGCAGCACTGGCGCAGCGCTCGCGCCCAGCTTTGTGCCCGCCGCCGCCAGCGCGCCCTCGACCGTTAGCCGCCGCAGCAACAGCCGCGCCATCATGATGGGGCCGAAATGCGCAGCAAGGCGAAGCACAGACTTGCGATCCGCCTCGACCGTTTCCCAGAACCTGAGCGCATTCAGCGCCCCCGGACCGGTCAGCGCAAAAAGGTTCGCGCCGGTATAAGCCCCGCCCCGGAAGGCGAGCCAGGTGCGCTTGTTGGGGCCGACCGCCGCCTCTAGCCGCCCGCGCTCGACCATCGCCACGCTGACATCGCGCCCGTCAGAGCTGGGGCCAGCTCCCGCGATGAATTCGGCGATGGTGGCGGGGGTGAGCATCACGTTGTCGGCGGTGGTGACAAGCAGTGGCAGGCCAATGTCGGGGTCCTGCACCGCATCCAGCACCGAACCGCTGATGGTCGGGCCCGATACTCGGGGGGTCACGCGCGCATCATCCGCAGTCCATTCCAGCGCGGAGTCGGCGAGCAGCGCGGGCGCATCCTGCGCCAGCACGATGATCCGCGCGACCTGCGGCGAAGCGGCGAGGGCATGTAGCACCCGGCCCAGCATCGGTTTGCCCGCGACCGGGATCAGCGCCTTGGCCTCGCGCCCGAAATGGGCCGCGAGCCGGTCGACGCCCGGACGCTGTCCGGCCAGCACCAGCGCGGTCCAGCCGGGCGCTACGTCATTCATGGGCGGCAAAACCTCGGGCGGCGGGGGAGGGGGGTACGGGCCTTCCCATTCAGGCGCACGCCTTGTTTGTCAAGAAACGCCCCCCCGCGTCAGGCTGCGACCGGCGCCGGGCAATAGCGCGCAAGATAGTCGCCGTGACCGGGCATGGCCTGCACGAGGTAGCGTATCGATTGCTCCATCTCGTTCACCTCGGTGCTCAGCTCGGCCGGATCGATGGCGTCGGCCATCGCGTTGCGCCCGCCCATCCGCACCCCTTGGCCCATCATCACGGCCGCCCAGCTGGTCTCGGTGAACAGCTCGTCCTCCTCGCGGAAGATCTGGCCATTGGCCTTGAAGATCTCGACCTTCTCGATGAGCGTATCGGGCACATCCATCGTCCGCACGTAGTTCCAGAAATCGGAGTCCGTGCGCTTGGTGGCGTTGTAGTGGAGCACCAGAAAGTCGCGGATGCGAGCATATTCGCGGGCTGTGAGTTTGTTGAAGGTATCCTCCTGAACCTGCGTCACCCCGTCCAGCGACAGCAGCGAGATCAGCTTGTCGATCCCGGTGTTGATGAGGTGGATCGAGGTGGATTCCAAGGGCTCCATGAAACCCGCCGCCAGCCCCAGCGCGACCACGTTCTTGTTCCAGAACTTCTTGCGCCGCCCGGTGGTGAAGCGCAGCCAGTTGGGCTCGGCCTGCGGCTTGCCCGCGATACTGCCGAGCAGGATGTCGAGCGCTTGGCTGTCCTCCATATAGGACGAGCAATAGACATGGCCGTTGCCGTTGCGGTGCTGGAGCGGCACTTGCCATTGCCAGCCGGCACTGTGCGCGGTGGCGCGGGTAAACGGCGGGGGCGGGCTGCCATCCTCGCGCAGGCAAGGCAAAGCCACCGCGCGGTTGCAGGGCAGGTATTGGCTCCAGTCCTCGTAGCCAGTGTGGAGCGCCTGTTCGATCAGAAGACCTCGGAAACCCGAGCAATCTATGAACAAGTCGCCTGCGAATTCGCGCCCATCGTCGAGCGTCACGCCGGTGACGAAACCGCTCTCCCCGTCCAGTGCGACATCGGCCACCTTGCCCTCGTGCCGCACGACGCCGCGGCTTTCCGCGAGGCGGCGCAGGAAGGCGGCATAGCGCCCCGCGTCGAGGTGATAGGCGTAATTGACCGGCGGCAGGTCGTCGCGCGTGAAATCTTCGGTGCGCGCGAACTTGCCGAAATAGGCGGCCATCGTCTCGAGGTTGAAGACCTGGATCGGGCGCTTGTCGCCGTTCTCGGCCATGCGATGCCAGACGTGGTGGAAGCTGATCCCGCCCATCGTGTAGCCATAGGCGCCGAAGGGGTGGATGTAGCTGTCGCCAAGCTTGCCCCAATTTTCGAACTGGATACCGAGCTTGAAGGTGCCACCGACCTGCGCAAGCATCTCGCGCTCGTCGATCCCGAGCAGCTGGTTGAAGCCGACGAAAGGCGGAATCGTCGCCTCGCCGACGCCGACCGTGCCGATCGCTTCGGATTCGATGAGGATGATATCCACAGCCCGTCCGGCCTTGAGCCGGGACAGCGCTGCCGCCGCCATCCACCCGGCCGTGCCGCCGCCAACAATTATAATCCGCTCAATTGCCACGTTTTCCTCGATCCCCATTGGCCTCTGCTGGGCCTGTATAGGCGCGCTGATTGCGCCCCGCTACCTGTTGCCAGAATGCAATATGAACGCGAGATTACAAGTCTTGAGAACGCTCTCAAAATGCGTTACCAATGGTCTGACCGCAGCTACAGGCACGAACCTGTCGCGCGGCATGGGGAGAGTTGAAAGATTATGAACACCGCTTCGCTCGCGCCGCGTCGGCGTTTGCTCGCACTTGGTACCGCCTCGGCGCTTGCCATCGTTGCTGCCAGCCCAGCGCTTGCCCAGGACGCGCAGGCCGATGACGAGGACGCCGCCGACGCTCCGGCTGAGCCTGAGTCCGGTGAGGAGATCGTCGTCACCGGCTACCGTGCCTCGCTGCAATCGGCCCAAAATATCAAGCGCAACGCCGATACCTTTGTTGACGTGATCAGCGCCGAAGACATCGGCGCGCTTCCGGACCGCTCGGTGGCTGAAGCCCTCCAGCGCGTGCCGGGCGTCAACATCGGCCGCTTCGAGAAGACATCGGACCCCACCCGCTTCTCTGTCGAAGGTACCGGTGTTATCATTCGCGGGCTGCCTTATGTGAGCTCGCAGCTCAACGGGCGCGATATCTTTTCGGCCAACGGTGGCCGCGCGCTGAGCTTCGAAGACGTATCGCCTGAACTCGTCGGCCGCGTCGAAACCTATAAGAATATCACCGCCGACCAGATCGAAGGCCACATTGCAGGTCTCGTCAATCTCGTTACCCGCAAGCCGCTCGACAAGCGGGGCTTCCGCATCGCGGGTTCGATCGAAGCCAACTACGGCGATCTGCGTCAAGAATGGTCGCCGACCTATAACGTCCTCGCATCGGACACCTTCGAAACCGGGAAGGGCACCTTTGGCGTCCAGCTCAGCTATTCGAAGTCGAAGCTTAAGAGCCGTACCGATGCTTCGCAGCTGGTTGACTATTGCTATCGCCCGGCGAACCTCAGCGCCGGTTGCGCTCGCATTTTCCCGCTCAACTCGGGCGGTTTCGGCGATGTACCCAACTTCACCCCCGCCCAGTTCCCGCCGGCGGGCTCGGTCCTTGTGCCGCAGTTCGCCAACGTCCGCTCGACAACGCTCGATCGCGATCGTGAGGCGTTCTCTGCGGTGGGCCAATTCGAAACGCTCGACGGCGATCTGGTGATGACGCTGGAGTATCTGCGTTCGGAAACGACCTTCGCTACCGAAGAATTCGCGCTGCTAGGCCGTATTGACGATGGCGTCTCGACCAACCAGCCACGTCCGGGCACGACGTTCAATTTCGACGAGAACGGTAATTTCGTCAGCGGCATTCTCACGCAGAATGTCGGCAACGCCTATGCCAACCCGTTCGGTCGCGGCGGTATCCCGACGGATTCGCTTCGCTTCCTGCGCGAAGCCAATTCCGTCACACAAGACATCTCCTTCGACGCGAAGATGAATTTCTCCGACCGGTTCCGCGGCAATGTACAGATGCAGAGCCTGAGCTCGAACCTCAGCCGCGATTCGGTGTTCGGTGCCTTGAGCACATGGTCCGATATCGCCATTGATCTGAGGGGGAGCACGCCCGACATCCAGTTCCTAGCTCCGGTCGGTGCGCCGTCGGACTACTTCACCAGCGGCCGGAACAACTACTACTGGTTCGGCCTCGACAGCCGCGAGAAGAACGAGGGTGAAATGTTCAGCCTCGCGGGGAACCTCGAATACGACATCAGTGACGACGGGTTCTTCCGCAAGGCCGAGATCGGTGGGCGCTGGGCGGCACGCGATCGCATCAACCGCAACACCAACTTCAGCACCTGGGGTAACCTTTCGGCACCTTGGGCGGGCCGCGCTGGCTGCGCGCCTTGGAACGACGGCCCGGGTTGCGCTGCAACCGGCGGCTTCGTCCCCGGCCGCTTCTTTACCGGCCTTCCCGGTCAGGAATTTGCGATTGCAGGCGGAGCGTACGCGGATGAATTCCCGAATGCGTCCGCATATCGCACGCCGTTCGCCGACAACTTCCAGCGCGGCGAAGCTGGCACGCCGATCCAGGGTGGCGGCGCATTCTTCTACGGCGGTGACGACTTCCTGGGCGAGTACCTGTCCGGCGTGACCGACAAGCAATGGGACGATATCAGCACGTTCGGCCAGTCCCCGGAACGCTTCAATCTGGGCGTCAATGGCCGGTCCCGCACCCTGCTGGACGGCTCGACGGTTCAATGCGATATCTTCTGCCCGTCGGAAATTTCGGATGTGACCGAAATCACTTCGGCAGCCTATGCGCGCGTCGACTTCGGCGCCGACTTTGGCGGCGGAGCCTCGCTCGCCGGTAACATTGGCCTGCGCTACGTCCGGACTAACGTCAGCAACAACTCGCTGGTGGCGTTCCCTGACCCGGCACGCTTCGACGCGAGGACAAACGGCGGTAACGGCGACGGCATTGTGCAGGTGGCGGAAATCAACGCTGCGTGTCTCGGCGCCGGTCCGGGCGTTCCGCAGCAGAACTTCTGCCAGCTTAGCGGCGCGCGTCTTGCCAGATTTGCTGCGTTGCACACCAACGAGCTGATCCGCGACACACGCGACATCAATTTCGATCACTTCCTGCCGTCCTTCAACGTCCGCTACGACAACGGCGGCGGAATCGTTCTTCGCGGGGCAGTGTCGAAGGGGATCAGCCGTCCCGACCTCAACCTGTTCAACGCCGGCGGCGTGCTCGGATACAGCGGTCGTGCGACTGATGGGCCGCTCTTGTCGATTGCGACGGGCAATCGCAACCTCACGCCGACTGAATCGTGGAACTACGACCTCAGCTTCGAATGGTATTTCGCCAAGGTTGGCCAGCTAAGCGTTGCGCTGTTCGCCAAGGATATCAAGGGGATCGTTACCAACGGGTCTGGTCTCGTCAATTACACCACGGACAGCGGCACTTCGGAAGACGTGATCATCAGTGGTCCGGCCAACGATATCTCGGGCACGCTCAAGGGCGTCGAGTTTGCTTATCAGCAGACCTTTGATTTCCTTCCGGGGCTGCTCAGCGGCTTTGGTACAGCGGTCACCTACACCTATATCGATGCCAGTGATTTCCCGAACCCGAACATCTCGGGCATCGGTTCGCCATCGGTCAATTCGACCGGTCGTCCGCTCAATAATGGCCCGTTCGCCGGTCAGCTACCGCTCGCCGGGACATCGAAACACACGCTCAACGCCACTCTTTTCTATGAGAAGGGACCGCTGTCTGTGCGCGGTGCCTACAACTGGCGCAGTTCCTTCCTCGTCACGCCGCGGGACGACCTGTTCCCGTTCTCGCCGATTTTCCAGGAAGCCGGCGGCCAGCTTGACGGGACAATCTTCTACAACGTGACCCCCAACATCAAACTGGGCGTGCAGGGGGTTAACCTGCTCGACGAAACGACCCGCCTGTCGACGGTCGTCGACTATGCTGGGACCCGCCCGATCAGTGCGGTATTCCGCAACGATCGCCGTTACACGTTCATTGCCCGCTTCGCTTTCTAGGAGCGTTAAAAGATGACCAAGGTAGGGCTGCGAGAGGCGTGGACGCTGATCGCGGCCCTGCTGCTTTTGGGGGCGACGCCGTCTGCATCTGGGCCGGACCCCGAGCAGGCGCCCGAGCAGGCACTCGCCCCGCTCGAAGGCGCTGGCTGGGAGCTGGCGTGGTCAGACGAGTTCGACGGAACTGCGCTCGATCGCACCAAGTGGACGCCCGAAGTCTCGTGCTGGGGCGGCGGCAATGCCGAGCGTCAATGCTACACCGACCGGCCCGACAACATCGCGGTCGAGGGCGGGATGCTGCTGCTGAAGGCAAAGAAGGAACGCTTCAAAGGCCCGGCGCGCCCGCCGGAGATCGCCGAGAACGACAACCCCAGCCTTACCCAGTCGCACACCTCGGGCAAGGTGCGCACCATCGGGCTCCATGCGTGGCGGTATGGCCGGATCGAGGCGCGCGCCAAGGTCCCGGCGGGGCAGGGGACATGGCCAGCGGTGTGGATGATGCCGAACGGCAGCGCCTACGGCGCCTGGCCGCGATCGGGCGAGATCGACATTCTGGAAGCGGTCAATATCGGTGCCAAGTGCAAGGCCTGCGAAGGCGGGCGGGGCGAAAACCGCACCATCAGCGCGCTCCATTTCGGCGACTTTGCGCCCGCCAACCGTTTCGTCGATTACCGCAACGCGCTGCCCGACCTCAGCCTGCCGTCGGACAAGTTCCACGTCTATGCGGTTGAATGGGGCGAGGGGCTGATCCGCTTCCTCGTCGACGATCGGGTGCACCTTACCGTCACAGCCGAGCAGTGGAGCACTGCCGCTCCCAACGCCAAAGGTCGCCCGGCGGCACCTTTCGACCAACCGTTCTACCTCATGGCGAACCTTGCGGTGGGCGGCAAATTGTCCGAAGAGAACAACGCCAAGGGGGTTGCGGCAAGGACTTTTCCTGCGCAATTCGCGATTGACTGGATAAGGGTTTACCGCTGCGCCCGCGACCCGGAGACGGGACGCGCGTGCATCCGCTAGGCTGATGGGGACGCGGGAAGAATGGCGCGGGTGCGCAAGACAGTCACAATCAGGGACGTTGCCGAAGACGCGGGCGTTTCGCTCCAGACCGTAAGCCGGGTGGTGAACGGCGGGCCTAACGTGCGCCCGCAACTGCGCGACAAGGTGCGCGCCGCGATCGAGCGGCTCGGCTATGTCCCGAGCCTTGCCGCCCAGCGCATGAGCGGATCGCGCTCCTACATCATCCTCGCCATCAACGACCGTGAGCGCACGCTGGCCGACTGGCGCGAGCGGCGCGGGACGGACTGGGTCGACCAGATGCTGCTGGGCGGGATTCTGACCTGCTCGAAGCATGGCTACCGGATGATGGTCGAGCTGATCGACACGCATTCCGACCATGTCGAGCGCGAGCTTGGCGCGGCGCTTTCGGCGTTGCAGCCCGACGGGGTGATCCTGACGCCGCCGCACTCGGAGAACCGCCTGATTACCGATTTGCTGGCGACCCGCGCTATTCCTTTTGCGCGGATCGGATCGGACACCCAAGGCCCCGGCATCCCGATGACGATGGGCGACGAAGGCGCGGCGCACCTTGCGACCACGCGCCTTGCCGAGCTTGGACACCGCCGCATCGGAATGATCGCCGGGCCTTCGCAATACAGCCTTTCGGGCTGGCGGATCGCGGGCTGGAAGCGCGCGTTGACCGAGGCAGGTCTGCCCCACGAAGGACTGCTGGAAGCGGGCGATTTCGGCTACGATTCCGGCACCCGCGCGGCGCGCGCGCTGCTGGCCCGCAATCCCGATCTGACCGCGATCATCGCTTCGTCCGACCAGATGGCGCTCGCCGCGCTCGAGGTCGCGCGTGAGCGGGGGCTGTCCGTGCCGCGCGACCTGTCGCTCATCTCCTTCGACAACACGCCGATCGTGCGCTTCACCAACCCGCCGCTGACCGCCATCGATCAGCCTATCGCCGAGACCGTGTCGCGCGCGGTCGAGCAGTTGATCGCCCGGGGTGAGGGATCCAATGGCGCTGAGGTGATCGAAGTCGCCGCAGGACTCGTCGAGCGTTCGTCCACCGCTCCGCCGCCGGCCCGGGCTTGAGCCCGCCCGCGCCGCCTGTTGCTGCGCCGGAGCGCCAGCCCGCGTGGTTCCTCGCCCTCTTCGCGCTCGCTGCCGCAGGGGGCGCGGTGGCCTATGTGCCGCTGCTCACCGTGTTGCTCCCGCAGCGCCTCGCCGATCTTCAGGGGAGCGAGGATGTCGCCGCGCTTGCACAGGTCATCTTCCTCGGCGCGGTCATGGCGAGCCTTGCCAACATTGCGGTCGGATGGCTGAGCGACCGCAGCCGCGTGCGGCGGCCGTGGATTATCGCCGGGCTGATCGCCTCCAACCTGCTGCTGCTGGCGATCGGCGAAGCGCGGTCGGTCGGCGAGATCGTGGTGCTGGTAATGGTCTGGCAGGTCGCGCTCAATGGCATGCTTTCGCCGCTGATGGCCTGGGCGGGTGACTGCTTCCCCGATGCGCAGAAGGGGATGCTTGGCGGCGCGCTGGCGCTGGCACCGGCGCTTGGGGCGGCGGCGGGGTCGCTGGTCACTTACGTGGGGCTGGTCGATCCCGGCGCGCGGCTCGTGGTGGTGGCGGGGTTGGTGAGCGCGCTGGTGCTGCCTGCGGTGCTGCTCGGCAAGGGGAGGGTGCGGCCTGCGCTGATGGTCCCCGCCGTCACCGATGGCCGCGCGAAGCGTCAAGGCGACAGCCTTGTTGCGCGCATGTGGGCGGCGCGGTTGCTGGTGCAGGTTGCGGAAGGCGGCATGTTTGCTTTTCTCCTCTACTGGCTGCGCTCGATCGCGCCGGGCTTTCCCGAGAACGCGGCGGCGAACGTGTTCAGCATCGTGCTGATCTGCTCGGTCCCGCTGTCGCTGTGGTTGGGGCGCTGGACCGACCGCCGCGCGCGCCCGGTGCGCCCGCTGGCGGGAAGCGCGGTGCTGTGCGCTGCCGGCATGCTGATCATGGCTGGGGCGCAGACGCTTTCCCAGGCGATTGCCGGCTATGTCCTGTTCGGGCTGGCTGCGGCAGTCTTCCTTGCGCTGCACGCCAGCCAGACCCTGCGCGTGCTGCCCGCCCCGCAGCATCGCGGACGCGATCTGGGGCTGTTCAACCTCACCAACACCGTGCCGGGGATGGTGATGCCGTGGATTACCGTGCTGCTGGTCCCGCGCTTCGGTTATGGCTGGCTGTTCGTGCTGTTTGCCGCGCTGTCGCTCGCCAGCGCCGCGTTGCTGGCGGTGTCGCTGCGGCGGCCATGACCGCGCGACAGGCGCTTGCCAAGCAAGCCTAGCCGACTTAGGCTGATAACGTTCTCAAGAAACAAAACGGATCTGGGAGGGTCTGACGAAATGGCGCGAATTGGAATGGGTCGGCTGCTGTGCGGCGCAATGCTGGGCGCAATGCTCGCCGGGTGCAATGCGGCGCCTGAATTGCGGTCGGCGTCTGCCCCGGCGGCCAGCGCGGCCAATTCGCCCGAGGCCTTGCTGGCGCGCCTGAGTATCGAGCACAAGGTCGCGCAGATCATCCAGCCCGACATCGGCTCGATCACCCCTGACGACATGCGGCAATACCGCTTCGGCACGATCCTCAACGGCGGCAATTCCGGCCCCTATGGCAACGACAAGGCCCCCGCCGCCGACTGGCTGAAGCTCGCCGATGCATACTGGGAGGCCTCGACCGCCCCGCTGCCGAATGGCGAGCCTGCGATCCCCGCGCTGTGGGCAACCGATGCAGTGCACGGCCATGCCAATGTGCCCGGAGCGACGGTCTTCCCGCACAACATCGCGCTGGGCGCGGCGGGCGATCCCGACCTGATCCGCCGCATCGGCGCGGCCACCGCTGTCGAGATCGAAGTGACGGGCCTCGACTGGACCTTCGCGCCGACCATCGCCGTCGCGCAGGATGACCGCTGGGGCCGCACTTACGAAAGCTATTCCGAAAATCCCGCGCTCGTCAGCCGCATGGGCGCAGCGATGATCGAAGGGCTGCAAGGCCGCCCGGGCGAGCCCGGGTTCCTCGGCAAGGGCAAGGTCGCCGCGACCGCCAAGCACTTCTTCGGCGACGGCGGCACCGCGCAGGGCGTCGACCAGGGCGACGTCAACGGCGACCTTGACGAGCTAATGGCAATCCACGCCGCACCCTATCCTGCTGCGATCGGCGCAGGCGCGGCGAGCGTGATGGCGAGCTTCAACTCGATCAACGGCACCAAAATGCACGGCAACACCGCGCTGTTGACCAGCGAGCTGCGTGGCAATCTCGGCTTCAAGGGGTTGGTGGTCGGCGACTGGAACGGCCACGGCCAGATCAAGGGCTGCACCAATGCCGATTGCCCGCAGGCGCTGATGGCGGGCCTCGACGTTTACATGGTGCCCGAGGATTGGAAGGCGCTCCATGCCAGCCTTGTGGCCCAGGTGAAGGACGGCACGATCCCGATGGCGCGGCTCGATGAAGCGGTGCTGCGGGTGCTGCGCCTCAAGGCGGATCTGGGCATTTTCGATGGCGAAGTGAAGCCTTCGGCCCGCGCCAATGGCGGCAAGTGGGAACTGCTCGGTTCGCCCGAACACCGCGCCCTCGCCCGCGAGGCGGTGGCGAAATCGCAGGTGATCCTCAAGAACGCAGGCGTTCTCCCGCTGAAGCCGGGCGCGCGGATCGAAGTCGCTGGGAGCGCAGCGGACAACATCCCGCAGCAGGCTGGCGGCTGGTCGATCACGTGGCAGGGCGGAGGTGACCTTACCGCAGCCAATTTCCCCGGCGCTACGTCGATCTACAGCGGGATCGCCGAAGCCGCCAAGGCAGCGGGCGGCGAAGCGGTGCTTGCGCCCACGGGCAGCAACACCGGTAAACCGGGCCAAACACCCGACATCGCAATCGTCGTCTTCGGCGAGCAGCCTTACGCCGAATTCGCCGGTGACCGCAAAGATCTCGCCTTCCGCGACGAGGAGGGCATCGTCCTGCTCAAGGCCTACGAGGCGCGAGGCGTGCCGACCGTCGCGGTGTTCCTTTCGGGCAGGCCGCTGTGGGTGAACCGCGAACTCAACGCGGCTGACGCCTTCGTTGCCGCATGGCTCCCGGGGAGCGAGGGGGCAGGGGTCGCCGACGTCCTATTCGGCACGGCGAAGCCGACCGGGCGGCTCTCTTTCAGTTGGCCCAAGACCTGCGAGGGCGCACCGCTCAACAGCCCTGACCTTGCGCTATTCCCGGTAGGCTACGGCCTTGGTTTTGCGGCCCCGCGCATTGCGCAGATTCCGCTCGACGAGAGCTGCACCGCACTCACCCATGATGCGGGCGCGGTGTGGTTTGCCAGCGGCAAGCTCGGCGCGCAGGTGCAGGCAGTGGCCGATAATGCGCTGCTCCCCGACCTGCGCGGTGCGGGCAACGGCGTGGTCGTGACCGGCGTCGACAGGAAGGCGCAGGAAGACGCGCGCCGCATTGCCTTCGGTCCGGGTGCCAAGCTGACGCTGAGCGGTCCGACCAGCGGCGCGGCGTGGCGAATTTCCTATCAGGTGAGCAGCCGCCCCGCCGGGCCCGTCACTGTGACGGCAGGCGGCAAGGCGCTCGACATCACGCAAGGGCTCTCGGTGGCGGAGGGCAAGGGCTGGCGCGAGATGGTGCTCACCCCGGCCTGCCTTGGCGAGACCGGGGGCAAGCTAACCTTCGCCTCCGAAGCGCCCTTCGCGTTCCAGATCAGCGACATCACCCGCGACGAGAGCGCGGTATCGGCGGAGTGCTCGTTCTGAACCGCTAAGGCGTGACGATGTCGAAGCCGTGCGGCATCGGGTCGAGCGCATCGACCAGCGCCTGAAGGGCCACGCGGTCGCCTTCGATGGTGACGCCTTCCATGCCGCTCACCGCGCCAACCGGCATCTTCACGAAGAGCAGCGCCAGCAGCGCGCGCCGAGGTCCGCGGATGGTGACGAGGGGCTTGTCCGTCAGCGCGCCGACCCGGCCGATCATCGCCTGCTCACCGACCTCGAGCACCGCCTGCTCGTTGCGATCGGTGATGTCGATGGCGATCGTGAAGTTGCGCACTTGTGGGCGTTCGGGTGCGAACAAAGTCGCGGCGGAATCGAGCAATTCCTGCGTCGAAATGGCGGCGATCATGTCGTTGCTCTGCGCGGCGCTGCGGTCGACGCGTCCGTTCCGCAACTCGCCCGCCGCGGCGAGGAACTGGTTGCGCCAGATCGCGCTTTCGGCCTGATAGCCCTGCTGCTCGTAGCTATCCGCCAGCATCGCCTTGGCCTTGGCGTTGGCGGGATCGGCGAAGACGAGGTTCTGCAGCAGGTCTGACGACCAGCGATAATCGCCGGATGCCATCGCACTCTCGGCGAGCGCCAGCGTCCGGTCTGCGCCGCCCAGCGCGTCCACCAGCTTTGCCGCGCGTTCGGCGGGCGGGTAGCGGTGCAGGTTGGCGGGGACGGCATCGTACCAGCCGAGATAGAACTGGTAGATCGCCTTCGCGTTGTGGCTGATCGTGCCGTAGTAGCCGCGCGTCGCCCACTCCGTGGCATTGCCCGGCGGGGGCGAGGCTTCGAGCGCCTCGGCGATCTCGTCCATCGTCTCGCCGCGGTTCATGCGGCGCACGGTCTGGTCGTGGAGCCAGCGGTAGTTGTCGCGCTGGGCAGAAAGCCACGCGGTGCCCTCGGCTCGGCCGAACACCGGCCAGCAATGGCTTGAGATCACCGCATCACTCTCGGGCGCATAGCGGGTCGCCGCCTCGTCCAGATAGCGCGCCCAGGCCCGCGCATCGCGCACCTTCGCGCCGCGCGGGGTGAGGATATTGTGCAAGGAGCACGTGGCGATTTCGGCGGCGAGGAAGGTCTTTTCCGGCCTCACGAAGACGTTGAATTCGGCAGGCGCTTCGGTGCCCGAGACGATCTGGAATTCGAGCGCCACGCCGTCGACCACGCGGGTGTCACCGGTTGTGGCGACGGTGTCGGTCGGCGGGATCAGCGACAGCGTGCCGGCGGAGATTCCCATGCCGATACCGCTCCCCATCTGGCCGGTCGCGCCGGGTTTGAGGCCAGTGCCGAACTGGTAGGACGCGCGGCGCAGCATCGCGCCGCCGGCCATGACGTTCTCGGACGTCGCTTCTTCCATAAAGCCCGCAGGTGCGATCACCGGCACCTTGCCCGATGCCACATCCGCCGGATCGACCACGCCCTTGGCGCCGCCGAAGTGGTCGCCGTGGCTGTGCGAATAGATCATTGCGCTGACCGGGCGCTGGCCGAGGGTCTGGTTCACCAGCTCCATCGCCGCTTGCGCCGCCTCGGTGCTGGTCAGCGGGTCGATCACGATCCAGCCGGTCGTGCCGCGGATCACGGTCATGTTCGAAACGTCGAAGCCGCGCACCTGCCAGACATTGGGCGTCACCTGGAACAGCCCGTGGCGCTTCAGATGCGTCATGTGCCGCCATAGGCTGGGGTTCACGGTGTCGGGCGCAGGGCCAGTGACGAAGGCATAGGCGTCGAGGTTCCAGACGGGCTTGCCGGCCGCGTTGAGGATCACCGGGTCCTTACGGGTAGCGAGAAAGCCGCGGTCCGAATTCTGCGCATCGCGCGTGCCTTCGGGCGGAACCTCCCTGGAACTTACCAGCTGCTCGAAACGGGTGGAGGCGCTCGCGCCGCCCTGATCCTGCGCCTGCGCCTGCGCGCTGCTCGCCGCGCCAAGCATCGCGATGAGCCCGAGCGCTACGCCCGTGCGGAATTCCGCCATTTTCATGTGTGTGTTTCCCTCTTCTCCCGCCGGGTGTGATGCCCTGATGCCGGTTGCGATTCAAGACCGGGGAGGGACGAGGCGTGGATCGACCTCGACTCATTCAATTTCTGGAACGGTTGCGCAGCAAAATTGAATTTTTTCGAGCATCGCCCTGCGGCTAACAGTGACCAAGCGCACGTCTGCGGGCCCTTGGCTGGCACTTGAAAAACTCACCCATGATAATTTCTTTGAGCCTAACGCCGACCTTGCATGTTATATCTTCAACATCACGAATTAACCCGCAAAGGGGCCCACGATGCCGAGCCGCAAGATCGTCGCGACTGAATTGGCGCATGTGTTGCGGCAGATTTCCCATCCCGATCGCATCCGCTTGCTGCTGAAGCTTCAGGCGGGCGAGCAGACGGTGAACGAACTCGGCGATATCCTCGAAATCACGCCCACGCGCGCGTCGCAACATCTGAGCGTGCTGCGTGCGGTGGCGCTGGTGGAGACCAAGGTACACGGGCAAAAGCGCGTCTATCGCCTCGCACAGCCCGAGCTTGCGGCATGGCTGATCGAGGGCATCGACTTCATCGCCCACCGCCTCAGCCGCGCCACCCCCGATGATGTCGCCCATGCCAAGCAGCTATGGGTGGCCGAGGCGGCCGAACCCGTGATCTGACCCGCCCGCGTCAGGCGGCGGGGCGGATCATCAGGTTCGGGATTTCGGTCTTCTCTTCCGAGCGGCGGCCATAGCGTTCGACCAGCTCGCTCCATTCGACCACCAGCGAACCGCCGGTGCTCTGATGCTGCTTTTCCCACGACGACAGCATCTCGAGACAGGCGTGGTCGATGTAATCGAGGTGTTCGAGGTGGATGTGCACTTCCGACCCGAACGGCGAGCTTTCGAGCGCGTTGCCGAGCTGCGGGATCGAGAAGAACGTCGCCGACCCCTCCATCCACAAATCGACCCGATTGTTCGCTTCGTCATGCTCGCG
The DNA here is from genome assembly GCA_963765775.1 of uncultured Alphaproteobacteria bacterium. Classification (GTDB taxonomy): domain Bacteria; phylum Pseudomonadota; class Alphaproteobacteria; order Sphingomonadales; family Sphingomonadaceae; genus Erythrobacter. Next base: position 17,712 of record CAVXXQ010000007.1, on the reverse strand, counting down.
CCGGATTTCGAGGTGCGAGAAGGTGTAGACCAGCTTGAGTGTGGCCAGCACGAAGCCGAGCACCACGCCGGTCAGCAGGTCGATCGCAACGACGCCGATCAGCGTCGCGAAGTAGATCGCCAGCTCCTGCTTGCCGAATTCGGCGATCTTGCGGATCTGCGCGACGTTGACCAGCTTGTAGCCCGTGTAGACGAGGATCGCGGCAAGTACCGATGTCGGGATTTCGTTCAGCACGAACGGGAAGGCGACGATGGCCAGCAGCAGCCACCCGCCGTGGAAGATCGCCGACAGGCGCGTGGTCCCGCCCGCTTCGACATTGGCGGACGAGCGCACGATCACACCGGTCATCGGCAGCGCGCCAAGCCCGCCGCAGATCATGTTGCCAATCCCTTGCGCGCGCAGTTCCTTGTCGTAATCGGTCCGGACGCCGGTGTGCATCTTGTCGACCGCAGTTGCGCACAGCAGCGTTTCGGCACTGGCGACGAAGGCGAAGACCAGGCCAAGCTTGAGGATGTCCGGATTGGTGAACCCGGCCAACGCCTCGCCGGTGGGAATGTTCAGGCCGCTCGCCAGGTTGGCGGGCAGTGCGACCAGGTTGACCGGCAGCGCGAAGATCGCAGCGAAGATCGTACCGATAATCACGCCGAGCAGCGGTCCGGGCAGCAGCGCCAGCTTTTTGGGCTTGAACTGGTTCCACAGCACGATGCTGGCAATCGTCACGATCCCGGCCATCGCCGCAAGGTGATGCACCGAGCCATCGACCGGGAAGACCTTCATGAAGGCTTCGGGAATGGCGGCGATGTTGAGCAGCCCGTTGGCCCGCGGCGCATCATCCAGCATCACGTGAAGCTGCGAGGCGAAGATCAGCACGCCGATCCCCGCCAGCATCCCGTGGATCACCGAAGGCGAGATCGCCCGGAACCACTGGCCCAGCTTAAACACCCCGGCCAGCAATTGCAGCGCGCCGGCAATCAGCCCGACCACACCAAGCATGATGAGCCCGTGTTCCTGCACCAGCTGATAGACCAGCACCGCCATCCCTGCCGCAGGCCCGCTGACCTGCAAGGGCGATCCGGCGATCGTGCCGACCACCAGCCCGCCGACGATCCCGGTAATCAGCCCCAGCGCAGGCGGCGCACCTGAAGCAATCGCCACCCCCATGCACAGCGGCAGGGCGACAAGGAACACCACGATAGAGGCAAGGAAATCGCGGCCGATCACGGCGGTCGTGAGGCGGTCGGCAGTAGGGGCGAGCATAAGGGGGTGTCCGCGATGAGAGGGGGAGTGTCAGGCAAAGGGGGGAGTGGGACGGGGCGTTTTCGCCCTCGTCAGCAGACGTGTTGGCCGACCATGAGTTCGGCGATTTCGGAAGCGTAACGCTCCTCGACCGGGACCCAGTTGCCGCTGGCGTCGTCATAGGCCGACACTTCGCCGGTCTTGATGTCGTACACCCAGCCGTGCAGCGTCACGGCCTTCTGCGCCATTGCGACGGCGACCACGGGATGGGTCTTGAGGTGCTGCAATTGCAGGATGACGTTCTGTTCGAGCAGCATCCGCATCTTGGCATCAGGGGCGAGGTCCGCGCCGATCGCTTCGACGATATCGACCGCGCCCTGCGAATAGCCGAGCCATTCGCGCACGTGCGGCAGGTTGGTCAGAGCGGCGCGGTTCATCGCCCCCTTCATCGCCCCGCATTCGGTGTGGCCGCAGATCACGATATGGGGGATGCCCAGCGCGCCGATCGCAAATTCGATCGAGGCGGTCATGCCGCCGGTCTGGTTAGTGTGCGGCGGTACGATGTTGCCCGCATTGCGGCAAATGAACAGCTCGCCCGGATCGGTCTGGGTGAGCATCGCGGTCTCGACCCGGCTGTCAGAGCAGGTGATGAACAGCGCCTCAGGGCTCTGACCGGTGCTGAGCTTTTCGAACAACTCGGCTTTTTCCGGGAACACCTCGCGCTGGAACTTGACCACGCCTTGGGCGAAATGGGGCATTCGGGGAATCCTTTTAGTGGGCTGTCAGGGGGGCGAATTGGGGGCCTGCACGCTTTGCGGGGCGCGCGCGGTATTGATGTGCACGGCCTCCTAAAGCCGCTCGCGGATGTCGATGAAGGCGAGCGCGTCGATGATCCTATCGGCACATTGGCACGATGCGATCAGCCGGCTGGGCATGACGCTGTTCTCAAATCTATTGGTTTCTGCATATTGGCAGCAATGAGGCTATGTAACTTTGCAGCATTGGTCAAGCGGGCCGCTAGCGCCGGGGAATCCACCCGCCTCATCAATCCTTCGGGTGACAGCCATCGTAATGTGTGGTGTCACGGCCATCGCAAAACCCCACCAAGGACAGGGACAAGAGAGATATGAATTTCGAGCTCGATCACGAACATGCGATGCTGAAAGAGCTGGTCGGCAAGTTCGTGCGCGATCAGCTGATGCCTTTCGAGCAGGCCGTGATGGCCCGCGAGAACAAGGGCGAGGGCACCTATCTGACGCCCGAGGAGACCGCCAAGGTCGACGCGGTGAGCCGCGAGCTGGGCCTGTGGGGCCTGGATGCGCCCGAGGAAGTGGGCGGCATGAACCTGCCGATGGTGGCGATGGTCGGCGTGTCCGAAGAACTCGGGAAGACGGTCGTGCCCTACTATCTCCCGCCCGACAGCCCGAATTTGCGAATGCTGATGGTCGCCGCCGATGAACGCCAGCGCGAGGCCTATCTGGAACCCTACGTGCGCGGCGAGACAATCTCTGCGATCGGCATTTCGGAGCCGGGTGCTGGCGCGGACCCGCAGGGGATGCGGACCACCGCCGTGCAGGACGGCGATGACTGGATCATCAACGGCCGCAAGATCTGGATCACCAAGGGCGCGGAAGCCGACTTCACGATCCTGATGGCGGTCACCGACAAGAACCCCAATGGCCGCAACGGCATGTCGGCCTTCCTCGTCGACAAGGGCACGCCGGGCTTCAACGTGCTGCGCAAGATCCCGATGATCGACGGGACGGCGACCTACGAAATCGCGCTCGACGATTGCCGGGTGCCGGGCTGGAAGCTGCTCGGTACGCGCGGGCAGGGCTTTGCGCCGATGCAGGTGCGGCTTGGCACGCGGCGCATCGAGATGGCGTCTTGGTCAATCGGCATGGCGCAGCGCGCGATGGACATGATGATCGAATATGCCCCCCAGCGTGTGACGTTCGGCAAGCCGCTCTCGGCCCGCCAGACGGTGCAGAACTGGATCGCGGATGCCGCGACCAAGATCCACGCGATGCGGCTGATGACCTATGACTGCGCTTGGAAGATCGACGAAGGGCGCGACACCCGCAGCGAAATCTCGATGATCAAGTCGTACTGCACCGAAAGCGCCTACGAGATCGTCGACCACGCGATGCAGATGTTCGGCGGCATGGGCATGACCCGCGAGCTGCCGCTGTATCTCATGTCGAACAAGCTGCGCACGATGCGGATCTACGACGGCCCGAGCGAGATCCACAACTGGGTGGTCGCCCGCGCCTTGCTGGGGACTTACGAGTAAACACGCGGGAAGGGCAGGACGGCCACAAGGCCTTCCTTCGCCTTCGCATCCTCCTGCAAACCAAAAGGCCCGGCCGCGCTTTTGCGGGCCGGGCCTTTTCGTTTATGCTGATCGGATGATCAGAAGTCGGCGGTGATCCCGAGGAAGAAGCTGCGGCCGATGCCCGAGACCGGGTAGGCCGAGCTCGACAGGTAGGGCTCCTCGTCGGTGAGGTTGTTGACGCCGCCGTACAGGGTGACCTGATCGGTGGCATCGAGGCTGAAGGCGAGGTTGTGCAGATAGAACGCCGGAGCGAAGCCGGCAGGGCCGAACTCGGTCGCGATCCGCTCGATCTCGATGGCCGAGGCCGCCGCGGTCGAGTCGATGTACTGCAGGTTGTAGTTCACCGTCAGCGCGCCGCGGTTCCAGCTGGCAGACGCAAAGCCCGTCCATTCCGGCGCAGCCAGCTCGCCAAGGCCCGGGTTGAAGACGTCCGTGCGCACCGGATCGAAGAAGCGGTTGAGCTTCTCGGTCCAGTTGCCGGTGACTTCGAGTCGGATGTTGTTCTGCCCGAGGCTGAAGCCATAGGCGGCCTGGAAGTCGACCCCGCTGGTTTCCAGCTGAGCGAAGTTGATCTGCGTCTGCTGAAGGAAGTTGAAGCCCAGGAACTGCGGCGAGGTCGCCGTCCGGTTACGGGTGAACAGACGGCAGAAGTCGTTCGGGAAGGTCGGCAGATCGTAGCAGGTGTTGACGATGTTCTGCGCCGTCACCGCCGCAATCGCGTTGTCGATGGTGATCGAATAGTAGTCGGCCGAGAACGACAGACCTGGGATCCAGCGCGGCTGGACCACAGCGCCCGCGGTCCAGGTCGTGGCGGTTTCTTCCGAGAGGTTGGGGTTGCCCCCCGAGGTGCCCGAGAAGCGCCCGGTCAACGGATCCTCGTAACCCACCGGGATGCCGTCCGCGCGGCAGTTCGCGAGGCGGCTCTGCGCGAAGGGATCATTGCTGGCGATAAGCCGGTCGATGTTCGACTGGTTGCACGGATCGTTGGGACGGAAGGTCGCGCCCTGCTGCGGGTCGAACAATTCCGAGATGTTCGGCGCGCGAACCGCGCGGGCGTAGCTGCCGCGAATGCGCAGATCGGGCACCGGAGCATAGACGCCGTTGACGTTCCAGGTGAAGTTGCCGCCGACGGTCGAGTAGTCGGCGTAGCGGCCTGCCGCGCCGATCGACAGTTCATGGGCGAACGGCATATCTGCGAGCACCGGGAGGCTGATTTCGCCGAACACTTCCTTCACGTCGAACGAGCCGCCCGCATTGAACTGGCGGGTGCTCGGATCGAAGATCAGGCGCTGGTTGGGCGAGATGTCGCCGATGAAAGTCCCGGCGGGGCCGGCGGGAGAACCGGCGGGCAGGAGGCCGAGGATCAGGTCGTCGAACCGCGAGGACGACTTCTCCTTGCGGTATTCCGCGCCGACCAGGAACGACACCGGACCGCCTGGCAGTTCGAAGAAGGCGCCGGTGTCGCCGGACAGCAGGCCGGTGAGCACCGTCTGCTCGAGCCGGAACTTGTTGGTGGTCGGGGCGGTGATCCAGTTGACCGCCGCCGGGGTGACCGAGTTCACGCCGCGGAACAGGTTGACCGGCACGCAGCCGCTGTTTGCGCCTGGGGTGAAGGTGAAGAAGCCCGGCGCGATGAAGGGGAAGCTTTCTGAACCCGGGTGCGGGTCAGCTCCGGGGGTGAGCGTGGAACGGCATGTCGGCCCGTTCGGACCCTGCACCACGTCGATCGCTGCGAACAGGCGGTCATAGCGCACCGAATTGCCGAAGGTGTTCACATTGTCGGTGCGCCCGTAGTTCCCGGTAAGCTCGTACTTGAGGTTCGGGGTGATCTGGCCCTCAAGGCCGCCGACGATGCGGTAGGTTTCACGCTTGGCGGTCGAAATGCCCGGCCCCAGATCGAGGAAGTCGCGACTGACGCGCAGACCGCCGCCCGCCGCCGCTTCGCCGCGCAGCGCCTGCGGGATGAAGGGGTTTTCGGGGAAGATCAGCAGCGTGTCATAGAAGGTGTTGTAGTTGCTGCGGCTGGTTGTGTCGTTGCGGGCGTACTTGGCATCGATCCACACGCGTGCGGCGTCCGAGAACTCGAAGCCGGCGCGCAGGTTGGCGTAGTACCGCTCCGAACCCGGGATCAGCGAGGATTCGTTGGTGCGTTCAACCGCGCCGTCCCCGCCGAACTGGTTCGTGGTGGTCGAGATGGTGCCGTCCTTGAAGACCTGCAGGTTGCCGTTGGCATCGGTGATGTAGCAACCGCCGCCGCCGAACGCGATGCGGCCGATGAAGCTCTGCGAGCAGTCGGCAACGCCATTATTGTCGATGTCGGTCGCAAAGCGGCTGAAGTCGGCGCGGTAGATAAGGCCCGCGTTCGACGAGATCGCGAAGCGCGGATCGCCGCCGATCACGAATGCCGGAGAATTGGCCGAACGGGCGATCAGTGCCTGCTCTGCGGCGGTCAGCCCGCCCGGGAACAGCGTCGCGGCAGCGGCGGCGGTCGGGATGGCCACGCCGGTCGGGAAGCGCGTGCCCGAAGCGCCGGGGCCGCCGATGCGGTAGTAATTCGCGAAGTTCGGCGTGGTGGTCGCGTTGATGTCTCCCGCCTGGAAGCGGCGCAGCGGGTTGGCGTAGGTCGTCGAGTTGTTGCCGCGGCCATTGTCGCGGGTGAACTCGCGGTCACCGAACAGGATCTCGTCATCCTTCGCATAACCCGCAGCCAGCGTGATGTTGCCGCGCCCGCCGGCGAAATTCTGGCCGATCAGGCCGTCGATCCGGTAGTTGCGCCCGTCGCCCTTGGACGAGAGGCCCGCCTGCGCATTGAGATTGATGCCTTCGTAGTCCTTCTTGAGGACATAGTTGACCACGCCGGTCACAGCGTCCGCACCGTAGACCGCCGAGGCGCCGCCGGTGAGCACTTCGACGCGCTCGATCAACGCGCCTGGAATGGTCGCCACGTCGACGGTCTGCGAGCCCGCGACGCCCGAAACGTGACGCCAGCCATCGACCAGCACCAGCGTGCGGTTGGCGCCGAGCTGGCGCAGGTTGAGCGTGGCCTGGCCGACGCCGCCGGCGCCGCGCTCGAGCGAGTCGGCGATGGTGCCCGAGGAAAGCAACGAGGGGATCTGGCGCAGCGCGGCGGTCGGATCGGTGCCGCCAAAGTTGCGGATATCGGCCGCATCGACGGTGCTGATCGGCAGCGGGGCGGTGGCGTTGGGATCGCGCGTCAGGCGCGAACCGGTCACGACGATCGGCTTGGCATCTTCTTCGGCCGCCGCTTCGTCGTCCGCAACGCTGTCCTGCGCGCTCGCGGCCGCCGGGGTGAGCCCGGAGACCAGCAGGGCGGCAGCGAGTGCGGGAAGCGATGACGAACGGAGAGAGAGCTTCGTGGAACGCATGATATGTCCTCGCGTAGGAGTGGCCGGGACAGGGCCGCCGCCGCTTCGGGCGTGTCGAGCCGTGCCATCATCGCCAGGCATGCCGTACCCAGGGAGCCTGTTGCTCTCCCCGAAACCGGATCCTGTCGGTCCTTCCTGCGCGAGGTCAGATATCTGGGCTTTTGCGCCCTTTGTCCGTCTGCCCCGTAGACGATTGGCGGGCCCGTTCGGGGCTCCGTCGTCTCGGTATTACGCCGAGGGGTTTGAGTGGTAAGTGGTCATTGTGCGTATTTTTGGCCCCGATCCGGTGATGGGGCGCGGGGTGTATCCCCCGGGCCACAATCGGGCGATCGGCCTGAGAATTTGCGGGTTCGCGCGGGCCCTCCAGCTCTGCTAGCACGGCCAGATGAGCGAATGGATATCGACAGCGCGCGCCAGCCTTGGCGCGGCGCGGGATTATGGCGAGGCGGTTCGGCAGGCGGTGGCTGACGTGGTCGCGCCCGGCGGCGTGCCCGATCCTGCGCTGCTGACCCGCGAACAGCACCGGGTGCATGGGCTTGCGTGGCTCGCCGCGAGCATCGCTGCGCTTGAAGCGACTTTGGATTGGGCGGTGCGCGCGCAAACCGCCGGCCGCTTCGGCGAGGCCGAGGTGCTGGTCTTGCGGATCGGCTTTGGCGAATACCTCGCGCAGATCGCATCCGGCCTGCCGATGAGCGCCAGCGAAGTGGTGCGCCCTGCCGCCTTCGGCACCGGGGCCGAGGCACGCGCCCTGGCCGCGCACCCGGCGGTGGCAAGGCTGCTGGCCGAAGGAAACACCCCCGAAACACGCGCCGCCTTCGCCGCGCTGCTCGCGCAAGGCACGCGGCCCTGCGAGGCGCTTGGTGATGACGCGCTCGATCTCGTGCGCGACCAGATGCGCGCCTTCACGGCTGCGGCGATCACGCCCCATGCGCACCAGTGGCATCTTGCTGACGCGCTGATCCCGGATGCGGTGATCGCCGAGATGGCCGCGCTCGGCGTGTTCGGGGTGTGTATCCCGGAAGAACACGGCGGCCTCGGCCTCGGCAAGCTGGCGATGGCGGTGGTGTCGGAGGAATTGTCGCGCGGGTGGATTTGCGCAGGCAGCCTCGGCACCCGCTCGGAAATCGCTGGCGAGCTGATCAGCGAGAACGGCACCTCTGAGCAGAAGGCGCGCTGGCTGCCCCGCATCGCCGACGGATCATGCCTGCCGACCGCCGTCTTCACCGAGCCCGACACCGGATCGGACCTCGCCGCCGTGCGTACCCGCGCTGCGCTTCAGGCGGACGGTAGTTGGCAGGTGACGGGGGCCAAGACATGGATCACCCACGCCGCCCGCGCCGACCTGATGACCATGCTGGTGCGCACCGACGCGGGCACGCCGGGCTATGCGGGCCTTTCGATGCTGCTCGCCGAGAAGACTCGCGGGACAGACCCAGCGCCGTTTCCAGACGCCGGGATCGACGGCAGCGAGATCGAAGTGCTCGGCTACCGGGGGATGAAGGAATATGCGCTCGGGCTTGATGGCTTCGCGGTGGCGGGCGAAGGCCTGCTGGGCGGTAGGCAAGGGCAGGGCTTCAAGCAGCTGATGCGCACCTTCGAAGGCGCGCGCATCCAGACCGCCGCGCGCGCGATCGGCGTGGCGTGGAACGCCTTTGACCTCGCGCTGGACTATGCGCTGGGCCGCAAGCAGTTCGGCGATGCGCTGGTGACCTTCCCGCGCGTGGCCGACAAGCTCGCGCTCATGGCCGCCGAAATCGTGATGGCGCGCGAGCTCACCTATGCCGCCGCGCGCGCCAAGGACTTAGGGAAGCGCTGCGATATCGAGGCGGGGATGGCCAAGCTGCTGGGCGCGCGGGTCGCATGGAGCGCCGCCGACAACGCGGTGCAAATCCACGGCGGCAACGGCTACGCGCTCGAATACCCGATCAGCCGGGTGCTGTGCGATGCTCGTATTCTCAACATCTTCGAAGGCGCTGCTGAGATTCAGGCGCAAGTGATCGGGCGCGGTTTGCTCGCAGGGCAGGCCCACGCGGCGGCTCCCTAGATCACGCGGCGGAGGCCTGCGGGGCTGTCGGCGCTCATCGGGTCCGCGTAAACCGCCTGCCGCAGATCGACATGGCGCGGGCGATTGCCGCGCAAGGCGAGCTGTCGATTGACGCGGCGAACCAGATCCGGCGCCTCGAAGGGCTTGGAAAGGAAGTCCTGCGCGCCGGCATAGATCGCCTGCGTGACATCCTCGTCGCCGCTCATCGCGGTAAACATGATCACCGGCAGATCGTAAAGCTCGGCCGAGCGGCGCAGACGTCGCAGCAGGGTGAGGCCGGATTCGCCGGGCATTCCCTGATCGAGCAGCAGCACATCGGGGCGCTTCTTCTGCGCGCAGCGCCACGCGGCAGCGGCGCTGGTGACCCAGCCGCAGGCGTGTCCTGCATCAATCAGCGCTTCGCTCGCCAGTTCGGCGATCAGTTCGTCATCGTCGGCAATCAGGATGCGGGCCATGTATGGGGTGTCGCTTAGCTTGGTGTTGGATAATGCCGATTAACCGTGAACCGGTTGGGGCGGGCCTGCCTTGCCCCCTCGCAACATCACTTAGGCCGCTGCCAGCCCCTGTCTTGCCCCTGCCTTGCGGCGCTGTAAGGGAGGATACCATGACCAGCGATTCTCTTGGCGGCGCTTCCAACAGCGCCCGCATCGGCCCGTTTTATGTGACGCAAGGCATTCACAATCTGCGCGATTATGGCGGCTATCGGACGGCGGAAGGCGGGCGGGTGAAGACCGGGCTGCTGTTCCGCTCGGGCCAGCACATGGAGGCCTCGGACGCGGATCTCGATCTGATCCACGCGCTGGACATCCGCACGGTGATCGACCTGCGCGGGAATAGCGAGCGGGAGGGTTTTCCGTGCAGACGCCATGCGAGCTTTGCTGCGCAAGTGCTTGCCCATGATGGAGAAACTACCAATTCGCCGCCGCATGAAGGGGGCGGCGGGCGGATCGAAATGACCCCGCAAAAGGCGCGCGAGCGGATGCTGGCGGTCTATACGCGGATGCCGGTCAACCCGGCGATGATCGACATCTTCAGCCGTTACTTCGATGCGCTCGACGCCAACGATGGCGGGAGTCTGGTGCATTGCTTTGCCGGCAAGGACCGCACCGGTGTGGCGGCGAGCCTGCTGCTCCACGCGCTCGGCGTGCACCGCGATGATATCATGGCCGAGTTCCTGCTCACCAATGATGCGCCGACCCGCGCCATTCTCGAACGGCAGTCGCTGCCCCGGATGGAGGCCCATTACGGCGCCATCGACCCCGAGGCGCTCCACAATCTGATGGGCGTTCTGCCTGAATATCTCGAAACTTACATCGCGAAGGTGACACAAGATCACAGCTCGATTGACGCCTATATGGCGACAATATTAGGTGTGGATGGCCCAAGAAAAGCACGCCTCAAAGCCAAGCTGACGGCGTGACAATTGGCGGCGAAATGCCCATATCGCACTCCTGATCTTCACCCGAGGCACGCGCACATGGCTACCCACACCACCAAGATGCTCATCATCGGCTCCGGCCCGGCTGGCTATTCGGCCGCGATCTACGCCGCGCGCGCCATGCTTGAGCCGATCGTGGTGCAGGGCCTCCAGCCGGGCGGCCAGCTCACCATCACCACCGATGTCGAGAACTACCCGGGCTTCCGCGACGTGGTGCAGGGCCCGTGGCTGATGGAGGAAATGCGCACCCAGGCCGAACATGTCGGCACGCGCATGATCTGGGACACGATCGTCTCGGTCGATCTCGAACACGGCTCGCCGTTCCGCGCGATTGGTGACAGCGGCGACGAATACATCGCCGATTGCGTGGTGATCTGCACCGGCGCGCAGGCCAAGTGGCTGGGCGCTCCGGGCGAGATGGCGCTGGGCGGCAAGGGCGTTTCGGCCTGCGCGACCTGTGACGGGTTCTTCTACCGCGGCAAGAAAGTCGCGGTGATCGGCGGCGGCAACACAGCCGTGGAAGAGGCGCTGTACCTCACCAACCATTCCGACAACGTCACCCTGATCCACCGCCGCGACAGTTTGCGGGCGGAGAAGATCCTGCAGGAGCGGTTGTTTGCCAACCCCAAGATCACCGTGCTCTGGAACAAGGGCGTGGACAGCTTCGAGGCGGGAGAAAACGGCATGCTCCATCACCTCGCGCTGACCGATACGGCGACGGGCGAGGCCTCGACGCTGGAAGTCGACGGAGCGTTCGTCGCGATCGGCCACGCGCCTGCGACCGAGCTGTTCAAGGGCAAGCTGCCGATGGACGAGAGCGGCTACCTGCTCACTGAACCCGGCACGCCCAAGACCGCGATCCCGGGCGTCTTCGCCGCGGGCGATGTGACCGATCACGTGTACCGCCAGGCGGTGACAGCGGCGGGCATGGGCTGCATGGCCGCATTGGACGGCGAGCGTTACCTCGCCGAGCGGGCGCATGCAGTGATGGAAGCGGTAGCGGCGGAGTAGTTACCCCGCCGCTTTCGGACTTCTCAGAACACCGCAATCCCTGCGTGCAGGGTCAGCGCCATCAGCACCAGCGACGACAGCGCGAACAGCGCGAAGCGGATCGCCACCTTGTTGACCGTTGCCTGCAGGATCGAATGCGCCACTCTCAGGCCCACATAGGCCCAGGCGAGCGTAGTGTTGAACCCGTCGCCTGCACCGATGATCGCGAGCACGATTGCCACCGCATAAAAGATCGTAGGAGCCTCGTGCAAGTGGTTGTAGTTGTCGGCTTTCCAGCTGACGCTGTCGGGCAATTGCGCGCGCAGGGATGCGCCGGTGGTGCCGACCATCCCCTTGGCATCCAGCCCCGCCTTGAGCATCGCCGGGATGCGGGTCGCATACATCCACACCCACATCACCATCGTCCACGCCAGCAGCGCGACGACGGGCTGAAGAATATCCATTCCAATCATGATGTGTTCCTTAAACCGGGAGCGCCGAAGGGTCGGCGAAAAGCGTTGCCATCGCCGCACGGATCGCCAGCGCCAGCAGCGCGAGGCTCGACAGGAAGAACAGCACGAACCGCACCGGCACCTTGTTGACCGTCGACTGCCAGATCGAATGCACGATCCGCAGGACGACATAGGCCCACGCCAGCGTCACATCCACCGCGCCTGCGCCCATGATCGCGAGGATCACAACGGTCGGGTAGAAGATCGTCGGCTGTTCCATCAGGTGGCTGTAATTGTGCGCGGGCCAGTTGAGGGGCGGATCGAGCTGCCCTTCGAGGTCCTGACCCCGCCCACCCGGACGCGCGCCGAGGTCGATCCCCGCCTTCTTCAGGGCCGGCAGGCGGACGCCCGCCATCCAGAACAGCATGATCAGCGTCCACACCACCAGCACGGCGGCGGGCGCGAGAATTTGCGCTTGCATCGATTGATCCCCTTGGAGTGTCTCTCGTGGGTCTAGCTGCAAGAGGGCGGATGGATTGTCAAATGCAACCCATAGCGGCTGGGGACGGGACGAGCGTGCATGATGCAGGCCCTTTGCAGTGCGGTACAGACACCCTCTAGCCGCGTTTAGACCCCCTCTAGACCCCTGTTAGGCCCCTTCTAGACCCCCTTCAAAACGCCGAATTGGCGATGTTTCACGTGAAACATGGGGCTTCAGGCGGCTGCCGGGATCGCGGGGACGATGATCGTCCGATCCCCGCCGAAATCCTCGCGGACCACAATCAGGCCCTGGCGTTCGAGATGGTCGAGCAGGCGCCGCACCCGGCTGGGCGAGGCGCTGCCATAGAGGCGGCCCAATTCCTCTTCGTCCGGCATGGCGGTGCCCCGGTGGGCGGCGATCAGGAGGGCGAGATAGGGGGCCAGGACATCGTCATCAACGCCGTCTGCGGCGCGGGCTATGGCCTCGCGGTCGTCGGCAGGCAGGCGGTCCAAACCACTGATCGCAAAAGCGAACATCCGGCGGAAGCGGGCAAGGTCAACATGCGCGGACGCGATGCGTTGCTGGCGGCAGCGGATCGCGAAGTCGCGGAACAGCGCGGCGGCGGGGCGGAAGGTGGAGCCCTCGGAGAGAGCGATCTCGCGCACGATGCCCTCGAGGCCGTCTGCGGCTTCGGGCTGGGTCGGGGGTGGGGGCGAGGGCGGAGCGGGCGGTGCCTTGGCTGTAGGGACAAGCTCCGGCAGCACGGGGGCCAGCGCGATGGCTTCCTCCACGGCGGCCCTCGGCGGAGGGGGCGGAGGGGCGCGGCGAACGGGCTGGGGCTGGGCGGCGGCCTCGGTCAAGCGGTCGGTGAGCAGCGCCTCCATCGCGGCGCCTCCTGTGGCCTCGGGAAGCGGGATCAGCCCCTGTCCGCCCCCGCGTCCGGCGGTCCGAACCGCGCCGACATTGACCGCCACCGGCCGCCGGCTGATCGCCGGGCCGAGGCCGAGGAACTGTCCGCGCTGGAGGTCCCGAATCCGCTCCGCCTGCCGCCGGTCCATGCCCAGTAGGTCGGCGGCGCGGGCCATGTCGATGTCGAGAAAAGTGCGCCCCATCAGGAAGTTAGAGGCTTCCGCCGCGACGTTCTTGGCGAGCTTGGCGAGGCGCTGGGTAGCGACGATACCGGCCAGTCCGCGCTTGCGGCCGCGGCACATCAGGTTGGTCATCGCCGCCAGCGTCAGCCGCCGGGTTTCGTCATTCATTTCGCCCGCTGCGGCAGGGGCGAACATCTGAGCCTCGTCGACCACCACCAGCGCGGGATACCAATGTTCGCGCGGGGCATCGAACAGCGCGGTGAGGAACAGCGCGGCGCAGCGAATCTGCTGCTCGACCTCAAGCTCGTCGAGCGCCAGCACCACCGAGGCGCGGTGCTGGCGGACGCGCTGGGCAAGCTCCTCGATTTCGCGCGGGGAATAGGCGGCGGCGTCGATCACGACGTGGCTAAAGGCATCGGCGAGGGTTACAAAATCGCCCTCGGGATCGATGATGATCTGTTGGACCTGCCCCGCGCACTCCTCCAGCAGGCGGCGCAGAAGGTGCGATTTGCCCGAGCCTGAATTGCCCTGGACGAGCAGGCGCGTGGCAAGCAGCTCGGGCAGATCAATGCCGATCATCTGCCCGTCAGGCCCGCGTCCGATGTCGATCCGTGCTGTCACCCGCCCCGGATAGGCAGGCGGGCGCGGGCGGCATAGGCGCTGCGAGAAGTTTTCCAGCGATTTGGACGACCAACCCGTTTCGACATTTATCGAAACAGCCATTGACACGATCGCTGGCTACGGCAATTCGACATTTCTCGAAAGGTAGCAGCGATGGACGACGTCAACACGCAGGTATGGGCGGTCGATGCGCTGGGCGCGCTGGCCCATGAGACGCGGCTTGCGGTGTTCCGCATGCTGGTAACCGCCGGTCCCGAGGGAGTGATTGCGGGCACAATTGCCGAATGCTGCGCCGTCCCGCCCTCGACGATGTCGCACCACCTTGCCACGCTGGAGCGCGCCGGGCTGGTGCAGTCGACACGCGAGAGCCGCCTGATTCATTACCGCGCCGATTACGCGAGCATGCGCCGGCTGCTGACCTTCCTCATGCAGGACTGCTGTCAGGGCATGCCCGAGATGTGCTCCGACCTGACGGCGGGGCTTGTTTGCGAACCTGATTCGAGAGGCTGACGATGTCCGACACGCCCTTCACCGTGCTCGTCCTGTGCACCGGCAACAGCGCCCGCTCGATTCTTGGCGAGGCGCTATTCAACCATTTGGGAGAGGGCCGCGTGCGAGCCTTCAGTGCGGGCAGCAAGCCCAAGGGTTTGCCGCATCCGGGTGCGCTGCGGCTGCTGGCGCGGCGGGGGATCGACACAGCCCCGTTTCGCTCGAAGAGCTGGGACGAATTCACCGCCCCCGGCGCGCCGCCGATCGACTTGGCGATCACCGTCTGCGGCAATGCGGCGGGCGAGAGCTGTCCTGTGTTCCTCGGCAGCCCGCTGAAGGCGCACTGGGGCCTGCCCGATCCCGCCGACGTGACCGGCACCGAGGCCGAGGTTGACGCCGCCTTCGAAGGGACCTGGCGGCTGCTGGAGATGCGGGTGCGGGCTTTCCTTGCGCTCGACCGGGCGGCGATGGACAAGCCCGCGCTGCAGGCCACGCTCGCGGAAATCGGCACGATGGAGGGCGAGGCATGAGCGACGCCGCGTCGCCGCTCGGCCTTTTCGAGCGTTACCTTTCGCTTTGGGTGTTGCTCGCCATTGTGGCGGGGTTGGGGCTGGGCCTCGCCGTGCCCGATGCGGTCGGCTTGCTGGCGGGGCTCGAATATGCCTCGGTCAATCTCGTGGTTGCGGTGCTGATCTGGGCTATGATCTTCCCGATGATGGTGGGCGTCGATTTCGGCAGCATCCGCGATATCGGACGCAAGCCCAAGGGGCTCGTGATCACGCTAGTGATCAATTGGCTGATCAAGCCCTTCACCATGGCGGCGCTAGCGGTGCTGTTCTTCGATCACCTATACGTCAACCTGCTGCCGCGCGCCGACGCGCAAGAATATATCGCCGGTCTGATCCTGCTGGGCGCGGCGCCCTGCACCGCGATGGTGTTCGTGTGGTCGCAGATGACCCGCGGCGATCCGGCCTATACGCTGGTGCAAGTGGCAGCGAACGATCTGGTGATGATCATCGCCTTCGCTCCGATTGTGGCGCTGCTACTAGGCGTGACTGATATCGTGGTGCCGTGGGAGACGCTGCTGCTTTCGGTGGCGCTATATGTCGTGATCCCGCTGGCGGCAGGGGCGTTGACTCGCAGCCGCGTGATTGCCGCCCAAGGCGGCGATGCCGCAGCGGTCGATGCTTTCACCGCAAGTCTCAAGCCGTGGTCAGTGATCGGCCTGCTTGCGACCGTGGTGCTGCTCTTCGCCTTTCAGGCAGAGACGATCATTGCCAATCCGTTGCTGATCGCGCTGATCGCGGTGCCGATCATCATCCAGTCCTATGGCATCTTCGCCGCCGCCTATGCTTGGGCTTGGGCGTGGCGGGTGCCGCACAATATTGCCGCGCCCTGCGCGCTGATCGGCACGTCGAACTTCTTCGAGCTTGCGGTCGCGGTCGCCATCGGGCTGTTCGGCCTGTCGAGCGGCGCGGCGCTCGCCACGGTGGTGGGTGTGCTGGTCGAGGTGCCGGTGATGCTCTCGCTCGTAGCCTTTTCCAACCGTACCCGCGCGCGCTTTCCGAGCGAGCCGGCATGACCGATTATTCACGCCTCCGGTCCCTCGGCGATCCGGCGCATCTGCCCGCGCTGAAGCAGGAATATGTCCACCACCGCCCGGCGCTCGGTCTCGGTCCGCTCGATCCGCCGCCGCGCGTGCTGCTCCTCTACGGCTCGCTCAGGGAGCGGTCCTTCTCGCGCCTTGCGGTTGAGGAAGCAGCGCGGCTGCTGCAATTCTTCGGGTGCGAGACGCGGATCTTCGACCCCTCCGACCTGCCGCTGCCCGACAGCTACGTGGGCGACGATCACCCGGCAGTGCACGAACTGCGCGAACATTCGCTGTGGTCCGAGGCGCAAGTATGGTGCAGCCCGGAACGCCACGGCACGATCACCGGGATAATGAAGGCGCAGATCGACCACCTGCCGCTCGCCTACAAGGGGCTGCGTCCGACGCAGGGGCGCACGCTGGCAGTGATGCAGGTCAACGCTGGCTCGCAAAGCTTCAACACCGTTAACGCCTTGCGCATTCTCGGGCGCTGGATGCGGATGTTCACCATTCCCAACCAGTCCTCGGTCGCTAAGGCCTACATGGAGTTCGACGAGGCTGGGCGGATGAAGCCCTCCGCCTATTACGACCGGATCGTCGATGTGATGGAGGAGCTGGTGCGCTTCACGGTGCTGCTGCGGCCGCACGCCGAGCAATTGGTCGACCGCTATTCCGAACGGGTCGAGAAAGATTGGCCGGTGGAGACGCCCGCGGACACGGCGGGGCTTTTATCCCCGCTCAACAAGCGGTGACCGCTGCTGCAAGCTAAATGGGGGCGGGCCAGTGCCACACCAGCGCGGAGAGGCCGAGCCATGCGCTGAACATGATCAGGTAGGGCCAGCGGCGCGGCCACAGACTGGCCACCAGCAATGTCGCGGCCGCGGTGCCGCCGAGCGCGAGCAATTCCGATCCTGCCGCAAAAGCGCCCGCTCCGGTGAGCGAGGTCTGTATCGCCACTCTGGCCCATTGCGCCGGCAGCAGCACCAGCAACCAACCGGGCAACGCGCCCGGCAATGCTGAGGCGGTCACCAGAATGGCAGCTTCGCCGGCAACCACTGCCAAGGCAATCAGCCAGCCCTTGTCGAAGGCACTGCGCGCAAACAACGCGCCCCGCGCGGCGAAACTGACGCTGGCGATCACAACGGCAAGACCGGTTGAGGACGGGTGCGGCAGGAGCGGCATGCCCAGCGCCTGCGCAAGGGCGATAAGGCCAGCACCGGTCAACAGGGCGAACAGGATGCCGATCCGCAAACGTCCGGCAGCAGCCGCACCGATCATCCCTGCGCCCATCAGGCCGACTGCGAGAATCGGGCTGCAAACCGTTGCCAGCAGCGCCGGTGCGGGTGCATCGGCCAGAAGCAGAATGGCAAGGGCCGGTCCCGCGATCCCGGCCAGCACCGCAGACAGCCACGCCAGATACGGCCAGGCGGGGGGCTGAACATGGGGCGGGGACGTCATGCAACGTTCACTGGTTCAAGCGCCGCGACTTGTCGAGCCACGGCAACTTGCACCGGCGCGTAACGCGCCAGTTTTCTGCGGCATGATTTGCGGAAAAAATGCT
>CAVXXQ010000006.1:0-917553 GCA_963765775.1 uncultured Alphaproteobacteria bacterium | reverse complement strand
CGAAGGTCCTGCAGGGCAGCTTCCGCAAGCCTGTAGGTGCCTCGTGAGCGGTTCCTGACTGATACTGCTGCACCGCTCAGGATTTGATCGCCAATCGACTCAGCTGGCGATTTCCGCATCGAGGTAGACTTGGACCCGCTGCATACCCGCGAGGCCATCTGCCAGTATGAGATCGAGCGCGCAGGCTCCATCAAAGGCCTCGTTAGGCGTACCGATCCATCGCAAAGCCCTATCGCTGTCAGCGAATATGCATCGCAATGCGCAATGGATGCCGAGCAGCGCCGCAGCCCTCCCCTCGCCGTCTATAAGCCGCGCGACCATTGCGTCTGGAACGCCCCAACGCGCGACCAATGCAGCGGCGGCACGCGCCGTCGCTAGCTTTTCGTCATCGTCGTATTGAACGCTGCCGGTTGGCATGGATGGGGCCCCCACTTGCCGATCCGCGATAGCAGAGAATGTACGATACGACCATTGTCAAACTTACCGTTCGGTAAGATTCACATTGCAGAATGGCATTGCGATGAGCATTCTTACCGATCGGGAAGAAAGGAACTTGAAGTACAACCGCAAATATGCAATCTTACCGCTCGGTAAGAATGACATGATAGACAACGCAACCCAATTTGGCGCAGCCATTGCCTCCGCCCGCAAGGCCCTTGGCCTTACTCAGCGTGAGCTTGCGCTCGCCATCAATAGCGGCGAACGCTTCATCGTCGATCTGGAAGCAGGCAAGCCCACCGCGCAGCTCGGCAAGGCACTCGCCGCAGCCAAGGCAGTCGGCCTGCGGCTCACCGCAACCGGCATTTCGCAGGCCTGACGGTGGACCTTCCGGTTCATTATGACGACCGTCTGGTCGCCACCATCCGCGCCGACGCGCAGGCAACCCGGCTTGCCTATGCGGATGCCTGGCGTTCATCCGCAGACAGCTTCCCGGTTTCGCTGGCCATGCCGATCCGGCCAGAGCCCTATGAGGGAGAACAAGTTCTTCCCTGGCTGATGAACCTCCTGCCGGAAGGCGAACCGCTGCGCGCCATGACGCGGGCGCTCGGCGCGGCACCAGAGGACGCACTCGGCCTGATCGCGCAGACCGGCAACGATCTGGCAGGCGCGCTCAGCATCGCGCCGCAGAAACCGCGAGGCGAGCCCGGCTATCGTCCGATCCCGGATGGCGGTGCACTGGAACGGATCATCGAGGAACTGCCCGCGCGGCCATTCCTGGTGGGCGAAGACGGCGTCTCGATGAGCCTTGCCGGCGCACAGGAAAAGCTGCCGGTTGCGGTCATCGATGGCCAGATCGCCGTGCCGATCAATGGCGCGCCATCCACCCACATCCTCAAGCCCGACAATCCGCGCCTGCTCGGCAGCGTCCAGAATGAAGCGCTGTGCATGGCTCTCGCCCGCCGCATCGGCCTCAATGTCGCGCCGGTGACGATGGGCGTTGCAGGGGAACGCAGCTATCTGCTTGTCGAGCGCTATGACCGGACGGGCACCGGCAACAACGTGCGCCGCCTGCATCAGGAGGATTTCTGCCAGGCCCTTGGCCGACCGCCTGCCGCCAAGTACGAGTTCAACGGCACTGGCACGCGCGGCCCTTCGATCGCCGACATGTTCTCCCTCGTCCGCCAGCATATGACGGCGCGCGACATCACGCGGCTGCTCGACGCCGTGATCTTCAATATTGCGATCGGCAACGTCGACTCGCACGCCAAGAACTACTCGATCCTGCTCGGCCCCGGTGCCCTGCAGCTTGCGCCGCTCTACGATCTCATGTCTGGGCTCGCATGGGCGAATATCACCCAGAACCACGCGCAGGCGATTGGCGGCCAACGCCGAGGCCGCCACGTCTACGGCCGACACTGGCTTCGCATGGCCGAAGCCGCAGGACTGGCAGCCAAGGGCACAGTGCAGCGGGTGGAGCGGGTTACAGCGAGGTTGCTGCACGAATTGCCCGCTGCGATCGAAGAAGTCGCAGCCATGGCTGCTGGCTCGACGATGCTGGGCATCTTCGCAAAGGAGATCGAGGAACGGGCGACCGAGGTAAGGGCGCATGCCGAACAAGAGGGGGTGCCCGAGGCCGGAGAGATGCCGGAACCGGAAGTCAATTCATCGGCGACTGCCTATGAGTGAGAAGCAAAGACCGGCCCTGGTCAGCGCGCGGCAAACTCGATAGCACGGGTTCATGGCGGAGGCGTGGACCGATCTCGAAATTGACCTGATCGTCGCAGATTACTTTGCGATGCTAATCGAAGAGCTGGCCGGACGCCCTTTCAATAAGGCAGAGCACAATCGAGCGCGTCAAGCTCTGCTGAAAGATCCGGCTCGAAACCGTGGTTCGATCGAATTCAAACATCAAAACATAAGCGCTGTTATGTTGGGTCTCGGGCAACCCTGGATCAATGGCTACAAGCCCGCCGCGAATTTTCAAAATGCACTTGTCGATGGTGTTTTGCGTTGGCTAGACAGTCACCCAGACTGGCTCGCACCCAAAACAAGGAATCCGACCAGTTTCTTGAGAGAAGCGGCCACTCTTTGGATTGGGCCGCCGCCATCACAGCGAAATGAGCCTCCCCCAGTCAACCCCGAATTCATGGCCGCCATCGGACGCAAATATGATGTCGCGGAGCGCGATGCGCGAAATCGACGATTGGGAAAAGCGGGTGAGGAGTTGATCCTCCACCATGAACTGCAAATGCTTACTCATGCTGGCCGAGGTGACCTTGCTGACAAGGTTCGATGGACATCAGAACAAGACGGCGATGGCTTTGGCTACGATATCGCCAGCTTCGATCCCGACGGCCGCGAGCGGATGATCGAGGTAAAGACTACGAATGGTTGGGAGCGCACGCCGTTCCACATTACCCGCAATGAACTGACGGTCGCTGAAGCGCGCCGCGATGATTGGCATCTAGTCCGGGTATGGAATTTCGCCCGCCAGCCTAAGGCATTCAGTGTCCGCCCTCCACTTGCGGCGCACATCGAACTAACGCCAACAAGCTTCCTCGCGGCGCTAAAGTAGCTGATCAATGCCTCCTGCTTGGTAGCCGTTCGCTGCCTTGGAACGGCCACCCGAAGCTTTCCTGCGCTCAAGGACGCCTCCACGACCGGAATCGGGCCGATTGCGGAACTAAAGATTCCGCACGACGAGAGGCGGAAAGCAGCCGTTCAATGGGGCAATCAAGATCGGCAGCTCCCGACCCAAAGCCGGACGTTCAGATCAGCTATCGCGAACGTCTGCTTCAGACAAAAGCTGCTGATAGGGCGTTTTGAAGCGGTCCGTCAGCAATGCGCCCTCTATGGGGTCACTCACACCATTCTGCAGTGATCCCGAAAGTGGCCATTCCTTCGGCGCGGAATCGGGTCCACCTACCGGAAGGCTTGTCATCAATTTGCGGTCAATTCAGCAGGAAAGCGCGAAAAATGGTTTGCAGGATTGCGCGCGGGAAGTTCTGGTATCACACGATCAGAAATACCGCTGCCACCACCGTCATCACGGTAGTCGATAACCACCCGCCGACCTTGAGCCCGCGCGAAATTGGCATGCCGCCCATGGCGACTGGGTTGCTCGCAATCAACATGGTCACAACCATCAAAGGCGGTGCCAGCAGTCCGTTGACCACCGCCGCCCAGTAAAGCGCCTTCATCGGATCGATGCCGATGAAGTTGAGCGCCACGCCGCCCAGTGTTGCCAGCGCAATCACGCTATAGAATGCCTTCGCCTCGCGCGGCTTCCGGTTCAGGCCTTCGGTCCAGTTGAACGCCTCGCTGACAGCATAGGCAGCTGACCCAGCGAGGATCGGCACCGCCAGCATACCCGTACCGATCACGCCGATCGCGAAAAGCGCGAAGGCAAGGTCACCGGCAATCGGCCGCAAGGCTTCTGCCGCCTGGGCTGCGCTTTCGACTTCGGTGATGCCATTAGCGTGAAGCGTCGCCGCCGTCGCTATGACGATGAAAAGTGCAACCAGATGCGAAAAGCCCATTCCGACCAGCGTATCGGTTCGGATCCGGGCGAGCTCCGCGCCGGCCCGGCGTGGCGAAACGCACAGCGGCTTTATATGGCGGCGGTGTTGCTCTTCGACTTCCTGCCCTGCCTGCCAGAAGAACAGGTAGGGACTGATCGTCGTGCCAAAAATCGCCACCAGTGCCATCGCGTGAGGCTTGTCGAAAGTGAACTGGGGCACCAACGTGCTGCGAATGGCCTCGCGCCAGGGCACATCAACGACAAACACCACCGCCACATAGGAAAACAACGAAAGCGTTGCCCACTTGAGCACCCTTGAATAGCGTCCATAGGAAACAAACACCTCCAGCAGCACGCTGACCACGCCGAACAGGAACGTGTAAAGCAAGGCCGAGCCCGGCAGAAGCAGGGCAAGCGCCGCCGCCATCGCCCCCAAATCGGCACCAAGATTGATAACATTGGCGATAAGCAGCAGGATTACCACCATCTGGAGCATCCGCCGCGGATAGTGTCGGCGCAGGTTCTGCGCGATCCCACGCCCCGTTGTCGCGCCGATCTGGGCGCAAACTGCCTGGATCGATGCGAGCAACGGAAAGCCGAAGAACATCGTCCAAGCGAGGCCGTAGCCAAACTGTGCACCGGCCTGACTATATGTGCCGATGCCGCTGGGATCATCGTCGGCAGCACCGGTAACCAGCCCCGGGCCGAGCACCTTGAGCCAGTTGCGACGCTGGGGGTGTTTCACTTTGTCATTCACAGTGGTTCCGGTCCGTTCATGGCAATGATTGCTGCCTGCGGCGGTTCATCGGTTATCCGCCTCGACGGGCCAACAACTATTCGCAAGGATCGGCTCGCTAACGGCTCGCGTATCAGCTCTGCCTTGGCGATGGCTGCGGGCTATTGCTCATGCCCCTGCACATTCGGTCGGTGGGCTACCGCGCGGTAGGGCATCAGCTCGAGGCCAGAGGCAAACCCCATCAAGCCCGGTATCTGGCCTGCTGCGAGGATCTGGTGGTAAATATGAGCGCCTTTCGCTTCCGGTAGTACTCGACTCAACTCATGCCATGCGGTCGTCGAGGTCGGCACGGCGGATCGTACCTGAACCGGCCATCCGCGTTCAGTCGAGCCTCGGCGCCTCTTGGCAGTCAGTCCGCCAATCCGGCTCCAGTCAATCCTTCTCGCTTCCGCCCTCCGCGCCTCATGGGCTTACCGTACGTGCAGGGGGGGAGATCGCTGATGGCTTGGCGCCGCGCGCATCAGACTGCAGTGCCGACCACTCGGCCGATCCCCGCCGTGAGAACCATGGCTAGCGCCCCCCAGAAGGTCACGCGCAAGGTTGCCGCCCAAACCGGCGCACCGCCCGCCCGCGCGCCCACGCCCCCCAGCAAGGCTAGAAACAGAAGCGAGGCCAGCGCTTCGACGGACACCAGCAGAGAAGCGGGCACCAAGAAGACGATGGCCAGCGGTAATGCAGCGCCTGCAGTGAACGTCGCGGCAGACGTGAAAGCAGCTTGAATTGGACGCGCGGCGGTCATTTCCGAGATGCCAAGCTCGTCATGGGCATGCGCGCCAAGCGCGTCTTTCGCCATCAGTTGGCGAGCAACGGTATCAGCGGTTGCAGGATCAACCCCGCGCTTCACGTAGATCCCGGCTAGTTCGTGCACTTCGGCATCGCTGTCACCGGCCAGTTCCGCGCCTTCACGCGCCAGATCGGCCTGCTCGGTATCCGATTGAGAACTTACCGACACATATTCGCCCGCTGCCATCGACATGGCTCCGGCAACCAGTCCGGCAGCGCCTGCCACGAGAATATCGGCGGGCTTGGCTCCTGCGGCGGCAACCCCGATGATGAGGCTGGCAGTCGAGACGATTCCGTCGTTTGCGCCAAGTACAGCCGCGCGCAGCCAGCCAATGCGCGATACCAAATGGCGTTCGGGATGCAGGTGCAACCTAGTCATTGTCGCCTTCACCTCCTTCTGCGTTTTCCCCAGCTTCGGCATGTGCGCCCGCTGTAAACGCGACGGGGTCGATCAGTGTGATCCCATATGCGGCGGCTCCGATCGCAACCGTTGCGATCGGAATCGCCAGCGACATAGGAGGTTCGGCATGTCCCACACCCGGATGAAGATCGGCACGCTTGCTCCCTGTCACAAAGGCAGTGATCAGATTGTCCTTGGTCAGCAGCGACATCGCGATGACCGCAATGACGTGCAGTGCGATCAGACCGAGCAGGACATTCGCTAGCGTTTCATGCAGTCCTTCGGCATCCCCCTGCATGGTCGCACCAGAATAAATAATGCCGCCGACCGTCCCCAGCAGAGCGACGATGGCGACGCCGCCAAGCGCGTTATGACCAATCGACCGCTCTGGCTTTCGTGAGAAAAGACTGCGGATGTGGTGCATGATCTGGCCCGGCTTCAGGAAGCCGGAAAAGCGCGCATGTTCACCCCCAACAAAGCCCCAGGTCAGCCGAAAGGCGATCAGTAGCGCAGCGATCCAGCCAGCTGGGACGTGCCACGGAGCTAATACGCTCTCTTCCTCGGCGGACAGGAACGCGACGAGGATTGTCAGCACGAGCAGCCAATGGAACACGCGCACCGGTAAATCCCAGACACGGATACGCGCGTGAGCTGTTGTGTACGTGGGCAAGGCGGGCGAAATCGAAGTATCGGTCATAGTCACCTCCATTCTGGCAACCATCAACCAAACTCCTGACGAAGAACTGACAGCTTATTTTTATCCGTCGGACTCGAACGGCGCGAAAGTAACCCGGAACAGTGCCCCACCGCCCGGCGGGTTTTCGACAGTAATCGCCCCTCCGTGCGCCTGAGTGAGCCGCTGGACAATACCAAGGCCAAGACCTGCACCATCAGTTTCGCGGCGGTCCTTACGCCAGAAGCGCTCGAAGATATGGGGCAAGTCTTCGTCAGAAATGCCGCGTCCATAGTCGCGCACGCCAAGTTGCGGACCCGGACCGGCCGTCACTTCGATCGGTGTATCGCCGGGAGCATGCGCTAGCGCATTGTCGATCAGGTTGCGGTAGATCCGGTAGATGGCCTCGGCATGGCCGAGTGCCCGCGTCTCGCCAAATGCTTCGAACCGAAGGTCGCGCTGCGCCGCGAACGCCTTGGGTGCCATGGCAGCGACTATGTCCCGACCAATATCGGCCAGATCTACCGCTGTGTCAGGTTCGACCGCCATGGCATCGGCTTGGGCCAGATCGAGCATCTGGCCGACCAGCCGTGTCATATGCTGGGTGTCGGCTTGCAACTCATCGCGCAGTGCACTTGGCGGCAATCTGTCGAGCGAGAGCTGCATGATCGAGAGCGGCGTGCGCAGTTCATGGGCCGCATTGGCGGTAAATCCGCGCAGGATCGCCATCGACTCATCGAGACGGGTGAGCGCGCGGTTCACCGCTCTAACCAGGGTGTTGACCTCGCGCGGCGCAGGGTCCTCGGACAATCGTAACAGCACGTTGTCGGGATCGAGCGCGTCGACTTCGGCTTCTGCGCGCTGCAATGGCTTGAGGACGCGACGGACTGCGAACACATTGAACAGCAGCAGAAGCAGCGACAACGGGATGAGTGGAAGTGCAACATGCTGGACAATTTCGTTATAAATCACAGGAACATAGGGTCGAATACCGTCGCCTTCGAACTGCATGAATAACCAGCGCTGCTGCCCGCCTTGCATCACAGATCGCACGCCAGTGATGCGATAGCCACCGGGTAAGCGTTCACGCCGGGTCCAGTCCATTAGGATGCCCGCGGAGGCCCCTGCGCGTTGCGGCGCGATGGTTCCGGAAGCGTCCTCCATATCGACATACCTTGCCGACCAGTGTTCAGCGCCGGGCGGGCCGGCGAGAAGATCCGGTTCCAGCGCCGTGGCTTTTTCGGCCTTGTGCGCCTCCAACGTAAGCAGTTCCTGCGCAAGCGATTCAGGCTGGGTACTGTAGGTGAAAACAACGATACACACGTCGAGCACCGCGAACAGCAGCGTGAAGGCTGCAAGGCGGGTTGCGATTTGTCGGAACAGGGTCGGCCCGGTTGGGCCCTTTTTGCTGTTGCCCGCTTTATCCATCGGCAGAAACCGGCGCAAACAGAGCGTAGCCGACACCGTGAACCGTGCGGATCTGGACATCGGCACTGGCATTCGACAGCCGTTTGCGCAGCCGTGACATGCAAGCCTCCAGAGCATTCGGCGTAACTTCGGCGTCCATCGAATAGAGCGCGCCTTCAAGGGCTGGCTTGGCGACGACATGGCCTGCACGGCGCAACAAGCATTCTAGCAGATCAACTTCGCGCGGGGTTGCATTGACCGGCACGCCGCCCGCCGAAACACTGCGTTCTGCAGTATCGAGCACGACATTGCCTATGGCAAGCTGAGTGCCAAGTGAGGCACCGGGCCGCCGCAGCAAGGCGCGGCAGCGTGCCGCCAGTTCCGGTATCTGGAACGGTTTGACCAGGTAATCATCGGCACCAGCATCCAGTCCGGTTACCCGGTCATCCAGTCCGCCCCGTGCTGTCAGGATCAGGACTGGCATCGTATCGCGTCGTCGGCGCAAACTGCGGATGAGATCAAGGCCATCCCCGTCGGGCAAGCCAAGATCGAGGAGCATCAGGTCGTAGTCATTGATCTTCAGCGCATCTTCGGCCCCATCGACGGTCTCGCACCAGTCCACGGCAAAGCCCTGCCGGTCGAGCCCTTCGCGGATCAGGCTCGCCAGCCGGGCATTATCTTCAACTAGCAACAGGCGCATGGTCGATGTCCATTCCCTCTCCAGCCCGCTTGTAACCTGTAACCATAGACAGCGGGAGGTTTTCGCGGTGCCGCACACTTTCAACGATCGCGCCGATCACATGCATCGCAATCGCTCCAGTCAGGATATTGGCCGATACCTCATGGACGGTTTCGACCCAGCCCACGCCCCAAAATGTATCCAGCCCCATCATCCAGCCTGTGGCGCTGACGATGGCGAGCAGGACCATCAAGAGGACAATCATTGCGGCACCTGCCGGGTTGTGGCCAACGTATCGCGGCTCACGGCGTCTGATCATAGCAGACACATAGTTGGTCAGCCCGCGTGGGCCCGGCACGAAACTGGCAAAGCGCGCGTGGCCGCGCCCGACAAAGCCCCAGCCAATTCGGATCGCCAGAGCGGCCACGACAATATAGCCGATATTGACATGCCAATCGCGTGCTTCGCGAAGAAACGTCAGATTGGCGAGCACGCCGCCAGCAACGGTCCAGTGGAAGATGCGGACAAGTGGGTCCCAAACCCTGACCCGGCGATTTGCCGGGGCAGGAGGGAGGTCGAGCGAGGCGGCGCTGATCTGTATCACGATCAGTCGACGTTATTCTGAACGACCGCGCCGGTCACCGGATTGAAATAGACTTCGGCCCGCTTACCGTCCTTGGTGATTGCGTAGATTTCGTAGCAGGTGCCCGAGACAGCGAACACCTTGATGCTGCGGTAGCCCATCTTGGCGATCTTCGCCTTCATCTGGGCTGGTGTCATCCACTTTGATTGGGGGAGGGTCGTGCAGGCAGGCGCGGCAACCGCGATGGTGCTGGCTGACAGCGCTGAGGCGGCAAGAGCCAGCTTGAGCAGAATGGAACGCTTCATGGTGCAATCTTTCGTTCTGAGCAGCGGGGCGAAGTGCCCGGCCCGACTGATCTGAACTGCACCGCTGACGAAAAGCTGACAGACTTTCAAAATGGCAGATTCCCTCAATCGGCCCCATCTGCCAGCTCTGTCAGGAGCACGTCAGGACTTTCTTGAAGAACCCGATCGTCGCCTCTTCTGGCGTCGTCGGAGATTACATTATGAAACGAATCCTGATTTCCACGTCGGTTTGTGCCGCAGCCATCCTTTCGACTGCTGCGATGGCAGCGCCGCCGGAAGCAAAGCCCCTTTCAGCTGAAACCCGCGCCAATCTTGAAGCGGCGATGCACGGCGAGGCTTATGCCAACCTCAAGTATCTGCGCTACGCCGATCAGGCAGAGGCTGCCGGAAAGCCCGAGTTGGCAAAGCTGTTCCGGGAATCGGCCAATATCGAGGCCAACGAGCATTTCGATCGTGAGGCTCAGGCGCTGCAGCTCGGTGGAGCCAACAGCGCCAATCTCGAAGATGCAATGGCCGGCGAACACTACGAAAATGTCACCATGTACATCAACTTCGCTAGTCAGGCCGAAGCTGCTGGCGACACCAAGGTGGCAGCGATGTTCCGCCAGATCGCAGTCGATGAAGGCACCCACTACGAGGCGTACAAGGCTGCGCTGGCCAAACTGCCCCCCAATTGAGCCAGCGTCCGGTACCGGTTGGCTTCCCCCTTGCCAGCCGGTACCGGCATTTGCGCGCGGCCGAAATCGCGCTGCCATAGATGCTTCGCGGGCGGACGGGCGGTGGCCGGTAAAGTCAGAAAGCCGACATTTAGCGGTCCAGATGTGAACAGCAGCAAAGTCCCAGACCCGGTCATCGCGACCTATTATCAGCCATTACTGCTTTCAGGCGATCGAGAGGCGATCCGCTATGACCGAGATGATGGCGTAAAGGGACATTGGAAAATCCCAGCGACGCCTGCGCGGGGCGATCATGGCCTCAACATTTTTGATATCTCGATTTTCTCTTCAAGATCATGCGCCGGTCCCGACCCCAGAAGTTCGAAACATAGGCACACCGTACGCGACAAATCGCGGGGATTTTTGGAGATTTTATTGTTTAACCTCAATGTTATAAACCTATCTTGCGGAAATGGCAGCTTCTCAATCAAATCTGACTTGCTGCCATTTCACCGATGACTGCAAATCAGATAGCTTCAAGAATGGCGCATTTCCGCCGTTTTCAAGCCGCTTGACCTTCATTCAGAACAGAAGTAGAACATTCCTGCCTTTCGCAGTGCGTTCCAGGCTCCGACAAAGTGGAGTCCAGCATGACACGCAATGTTTCCATCCAAACCTATCTGCCCCGGCACGTCGCCGCCTGGGTGCAGGATGAAGCCACCCGCGCCAAACTGAGCCGCAGCCAGTGGATCGGTTCCATCGTCACGGACCTGTTCCAGGGCCAGGAGCTGCGTGAGGAAGCGCGGCAGAACGCCGAGTTCGTCAAGCGCCGACTGATCTTCGTCATGTGCGCTCTCGATGGCCTGCTGGTGGCCCATCCCGATGCGACACTCCGGGCGAAGGTGCATGAAGCGCATAAGCGGCAGCTCGACAAGCTTGCGCAGGAGCAAGGAGAATGAAGCGCAGGCAAGCCAAGTCGCCTGCCAGCGACGAACAACTGGACCTTCCCTTCGATGGTTCCCCAAAGGCAACCCGAACCAACGGCGCCGAGCCACTTGCCGTCCGGATTCCCGATGCGGTGCGGATGACTGGGATCGGCCGGTCAAAGCTCTACGAGTTGATCGCCGCAGGCGACCTGGAAACGATCAAGATCGGCAGATGCACATTGGTAACGATCGATGCACTCAAAGCCCTTCTGGCCAATGCAAGGGCCACCAACTATAAGGGAGGTCGCTGAGCATCGAAACACGGTCCGCAGCAATTTGAGTCCTCATCGAGGACCAAGCCGAAGCGCGAAACGGTATTTTTGACGGTATCGAATTCGCGAATCAGGGCAGCAAACCGTTGCGATGTAACGCCTTGTCGGCACGTCACGGTCCCTCTTCTGGCACCAAGTATGCTTTCGCACAGCGTCGCGGAAGTATATTGAATCATGAAAAACAGCGACAAACAGCAGCTCGGGTCCGCCAGGGCTCGGGGTTTTTCGGCGTTACAGGTGGGGCAATCCATCGCCGGCGCCCTCGGCTTTATCTTGGGCCGGAAGCTGGCGAACAAAAAAGACGAGGATCACCGCCAAGGCTGTCAGCACCCCGATCAGCAGCCACGCATCGTTGATGGCGTCAACCAAGGCCTGCCGTTCGACTAGAGGGCGGATCATCTCTTGGGTGAATTCATCAGGCGGGATGCCGATCTGTTCGATGAAAGCATCGCGGGGAATGCCGATCCGCACCGCGACCTCGATGTTGCCGGCC
Organism: uncultured Alphaproteobacteria bacterium; assembly: GCA_963765775.1. GTDB lineage: Bacteria > Pseudomonadota > Alphaproteobacteria > Sphingomonadales > Sphingomonadaceae > Erythrobacter. The sequence goes on along the minus strand of CAVXXQ010000006.1, from coordinate 905,559 downwards.
TTCAATTGTTCTGCGATTTGCGCGCCATAGGTCGCAGCGCGGCTGAAGATTGTCGTGTCGATCAGCGCAAGGCCGATCGCCCCGCCCAGATTGCGCATCAGGTTGAACAACCCGCTGCCGTCCGCCACCAGTTCGGGCGACAGGCGGCCCAAGGCCATCCGCGTCGGGGGCAGCAGGCAGAACATCGTCGCAATGCCGCGCAAGACTTGCGGCAGGAGCATCTCGGCAAAATCGGTGTCGGCGGTCTGGTTCGTGCTCATCAGCAGGCCGGCCGCAAACAGCACGAAGCCGAACACGGTGAGCGACCGAGCGCCGACGCGCTGCTCGAGATACACGGCGACGGGCGCAGCGATCAACTGGGCGATCCCGGTCACCAGCATGATCTCGCCAATGCGCAGCGCATCATGTTCGCGCACCAAGCCGAGGAAGAACGGCATGAGATAGGTCGAGCCGAACAGGCCCACCCCGAGAATGAAGCTCAGCGCGCAGCCGATGGCAAAGTTGCGATCCCTGAAGCACCGCAGTTCCACCAGAGGGTCAGGCGACCGGGCCGTGCGCCAGACAAACCATGCCGCGCATACGGCAAAGCCCAGCAGTAGCGCGGCCACGTTGGGAGCGAGCCAGCCATCGGTCGGCGCGTCTTTCAGGCCGATCTGAAGCGCGGTCAGCCCCACCGCCAGCAGGGTCAGCGCGGCGGCATCGACCGAGCGGGCAGCGCGCATGTTGCTGGCCTGACCGCGCAGCGCGATGGCCGCCCCTAAGGCCGCGATGATGCCCGGCGCGATGTTGATCCGGAACAGCCAGTGCCAGGAATATGTCTCGGTAATCCAGCCGCCCACAATCGGGCCGACTGTCGGCGCGAAGACCGCCGCAACCCCGGCGATGGTAGTAGCAAGGCCCTGCGAGCGCTGCGGAAACAGCAGGAAAACCGCAGAGAACACCGCCGGGATCAAGGTGCCCCCGGCAAAGCCCTGAACGATCCGCCACGCGATCAGCGCGGCGAAGGTCTGGCTCTCCGCACAGCCGATAGAGGCGATGGTGAACACCGCCACCGCCGATACGAACAGCCAGCGCATGCCCAGCCGTGCGGTCAGGAAGCCGGTCAGCGGAATCGCCACGATTTCGGCGGTGAGATAGGCGGTCTGGATCCAGATCATCTGGTCCGTGCCGATATCCAGCGCGCTCTGGATCGTGGGCAGGGATGTCGCAACGATCTGGATATCCAGAATCGCCATGAACATGCCGACGCACATGAATACAAAGCCGGCCCACGTCCGTAGACTTGCTTCGGGTATTTCGTTCGCGTTCATCAGATATCCGGTAGCCGAAGAGGTAAGCGCTGACTAAAGGAAACTGGTCCTCGTTCGGGACGGCGCCGCCCTCAATGCTGGAACAATGCCTCTGCGGTGCGGTTCCTTTGAAAGATAAAACCAGATTGCCGGTCAAGCGGCCGATGTGAGGCTCCCTTCATGATTCCGGTAAGCATCCACTCCCTCGCCACGGCGACGCCGCTGAATATTCTCGATCAGACGACTGGTGCGCAGGTTGCGGAGCAGTTGCTGGGCGGGGCTTTCGAGGATTTCGGCAGGCTGCGCTCGATCTACGGCAATGCCGGGATCGAATTTCGCCAGCTGGCCCGCCCGGTCGCCTGGTACATGGAGCCGCGCAGCATCGTCGAGCGCACCGAAGTCTATCTTGAAGTCGCGCTCGACCTGTTTGTCGAGGCGGCCGAGAAAGCACTGGCCGAAGCAGGTATCGCGGCGGACGAGGTTGATACCATCGTCACCGTATCGTCCACCGGCATCGCCACGCCCAGCCTGGAAGCGCGCGCGCTGGGTCGGATGGGCTTCCGCAGCGATGTGTCGCGCGTTCCGGTGTTCGGGCTCGGTTGTGCCGGCGGCGTATCGGGACTGGGCCTCGCTGCAAAGCTGGCACAGGTAGGCAAGGGCGCCACGGTATTGTTCGTCACGGTGGAACTGTGCAGCCTTGCGCTGCGGACCGAGAATGTCGGCAAGGCGGACATCGTTTCGACCGCGCTGTTCGGTGACGGGGCGGCGGCCTGCGTGATCCGGTCCGGCGATGAAGGCTTCACCCAGATTACCGGCAGCGCCGAAAAGACCTGGGCCGATACGCTCGACATCATGGGTTGGCAGATGGAGCCTGCGGGTTTGGGCGTGATCCTCAACCGCGCCATCCCCGCCTTTGCCCGCAAGGAATTCCGCGGCGCGGTCGAAGAGATGCTGACGCCTCAGGGCTTGCAGATCGGCGAGGTGGATCGCTTCATCTGTCACCCCGGCGGCGCGAAGGTCGTCGATGCGATCGAAACCGCGCTCGCCCTGCCGCAGGGTAGCCTCAATGACGAACGCGAGGTTCTGCGCCTGCACGGCAACATGTCCGCGCCGACCGCGCTGTTCGTGCTCGACCGCGTGCGCAATGCCGGGCTGCCGCCGCTGTCGGTGATGACGGCGCTCGGCCCCGGTTTCACGGCCAGCACGGTAACACTGCGGAGCGCGGTATGACCCTGCCTTACGCAATCATGATCTTCGTCACGCTGCAGCGGATCGCCGAACTGGTCATCGCGCGCAGCAACACCAAAGCGCTGCTGGCGCGCGGCGCTGTCGAATACGGGCGGTCGCATTATCCGGTTATGGTGCTGATGCACGCATCGTGGCTGGCCGTCTTGTGGGCCACGGTCGGCGGCGCGCCGGTGTATATGCCCTTGCTCGCGGTATTTGCGGTCCTGCAAGCCATGCGCGTGTGGGTGCTGGCGACACTGGGGCGGCGCTGGACCACGCGCATCCTCGTTCCCGAGAACGAGCCGCCCATCACCAGCGGACCGTTCCGCATCATGCGTCACCCGAACTACTTCGTGGTGATCTGCGAGATCGCAGTCGTGCCGTTGATGTTCGGCCTTGTCTGGGTGGCGGTGCTCTATTCCGCGCTCAATGCGGCGATGCTGTGGGTGCGGATCCGGGCGGAGAACGCCGCCTATGCAGATACAGGCACGGGGGCCGCCGCCTGAGGTTATTTCGGGCGCCGGGCCGGGGCTTCGCGTTCTGCCTTGATCCTGTACATCGTCGCCTTGCAAGTGGGCGATGTCTTCTCGACATTGCGGATCATGCACGCCTCGACCTTTTTGCGGCTGAGGGATTTCATCTCGGCAGGACAAAGGGCGCGCGCTTCTTTCGCGCAGGCTTTCTTGCCCGGATCGGGCGCCGCAAGCGCCGTGCCGGTCATGAGCGCCGCAGCGACGATCGCGCCGATACCGCGCGCAACACCGCCGATTGTGTGTCGTTTCATGCTCGAAAAAATCCTCTGGCGCTGTGACATTGTGCCGTCCGGCTACGGTGATCGGCTTGAACCATCGGTGAATATCGAGGTCAAGCCGCGACCTCGCCGCTAGCCCCTTGCTTTTGCGGCTTGAGCTTTGCCGCGTTTCGTCCGACCAAGACGACCAGTCAGCGACAGGGGACATGGCATGAACACACCGCGCCGGATGCGCTTTGGGGCGCTGCTGCTGGGGCCCCTGCTCGGTTTGGCCCTCCCGCTCGCGCCGCTGGCTGCGCAGACCGCTCCGGTGGAGGTGACAGTGCCTTCGGGCGAAGCCGGGCTGCTGCCGGTGCGCACCGAAGCCGCCAAGGGGCGCATCCTTGTCACCCTGCCCCGCGCAGGTGAGGACGGCGTGGCCTTGCGGGTGCTCTACACCACGGCTTTGCGCACCGGGCTCGGCTCGGCCCCGCTGGTGCTCGATCGCGGCAAGACCGGCGGCACGCAGCTCCTCGCCTTCCGCCGCATCGGCGGCAAGATCGCGGTGCAGTTCGAAAACCCGCGCTTCCGCAACTCCAGCGGCAATACCGACCGGCAGAAGGCCGTGGCGAGCGACTTCGGCATCTCGACCGTGTGGATGACCGACGTGGCCGAGACCCTGGCGGACGGGCGCATCGTCATCGACATCGCGCCGTTCCTCGCGATGGACACTTTGGGCATCGCGCCTTCGCTCAATCAGGAACAGGACTCGCTGGGCGTCGGCACCTCGGCGATGCTGGGCGGCAAGGGCTTCCGGCTCGACGACAAGCTCAGCCTCGCCGACCCCGCTTCGGTGAAGCTGTTCCCCGACAACCTCGAAGTCGACGCGCTGCAGACCTATGTTTCGGACAATCCGGGGGCCGAGGTCGAGAACATCGTGCCTGATCCCAAGAAGGTCAGCTTGAGCGTCCACCACAGCTTCGTGCGCCTGCCCGCGCCGGGCTTCACGCCGCTGGCGTTAGACCCGCGCCTCGGCGGGTTCGCGACGCAGGTGGTGGACTTTGCCGCCCCGCTTGGCGGAGCCGTCGTCTCCGATCTCGCCAACCGCTTCCGGCTGGAGAAGACCGATCCGCAGGCTGCCCGTTCGCGGGTCAAGAAGCCGATCACCTTCTACCTCGACCGCAACACGCCGGAGCAAATCCGCCCCGCCCTCCTCGACGGGATCGGCTGGTGGGGCGCTGCCTTCGATGCCGCCGGCTTCATCGACGCCTTCAAGGTCGAACTGCTGCCGGAAGGCGCCGATCCGCTCGACGTGCGCTACAATATGGTCACCTGGGTCGACCGGGCGACGCGCGGCTGGGCTTACGGCCAGCAGATCACCGACCCGCGCACCGGCGAGATCGTCAAGGGCATGGTGGTGCTCGGATCGCTGCGCGCGCGGCAGGACATCCAGATTTTTCAGGCGCTGGTCGGCGCAGGTGAGGTCGGGAGCGGCGGTCCCAACGATCCGGTCAAAGTGGCGCTCGACCGGCTGGCGCAGCTCGGCGCGCACGAGGTCGGCCACACGCTCGGCTTCGCGCACAATTTCGCGGCGAGCACGCAAGACCGCGCCTCGGTGATGGACTACCCGCCGCCCCGCATCGGCCTCGTCGATGGCAAGCCCGACCTTTCCGACGCCTATGCCAAGGGGATCGGCAGCTGGGACACGGCAACCGTCCGCTGGCTCTACGGCGAGACGGGCGAGGCCGAGGTCGCCAAGACCGCAGCGACATTCCGCTTCGTTCAGGACGACAACGCCCGCGCGGCCGATACCGCCTATGCGTGGGGCGGGTTGTGGGACGACGGGGCTGACCCGGTCGCCGAGCTTGCCCGCATGATGCAGGTGCGCGCCGCCGCGCTGTCCCGCTTCGGCCTCGGCGCGCTTACCCCCGGCGAGCCGGTCGCCAACCTGCGCCGCCGCTTTGTGCCGCTGTGGCTGCTGCACCGCTACCAGCTGGTCTCTGCGGCCAAGCAGGTCGGCGGGTCGGACTTCACCTATGCCGTCAACGGCAGCGGGCGCGAGGCCGCGGTGCCGGTTGCCCCGGCGCAGCAACGCGCCGCGCTCGAAGCGGTGCTGGCCACACTCAAGCCCGAGGCGCTGCGCGTGCCGACCGCCCTCCTCCCGCTGCTCTCGGCAGCGCAGAACGGCAACAGCGACCGGCAATATGATGTCGAGATCTTCGCCACCGCCGGCGGTCCGGTATTCGATCCGCTGGTCGCCGCCGATGCCGCCGCGCAGCTGACCGTGCAGACCCTCATCGCCCCGCGCCGCCTTGCGCGTCTGGTGGCGCAGCAGCAGGGCGATCTGGCCGCGCTGGGTGTCGGCGAGCTGCTCGACCGGCTGACCGGCACGGTGCTTGCTGCGACCGGCGACGACCTTGGCCGCCGCATCGCCTATCGCACGCTGGTGACGATGGCACAGGTCGCCCGCCGCCCCGACACCACGCCCGAAGTTTCCGCTGCGCTCGACCAGAAGCTCGAAGATATCGGGCAGCAGCTCGCCAAGCGCCGGGCCAGCGGCACCGAGCGCGCATGGGCGCTCAGCCTGTCGCGCCGCCTGCTTGATCCCGACCAGCGCGAGAAGCTCGCCGCCAGCCTGCCGCGCGCGGTGAACGTGCCGCCGGGTGATCCGATTGGTGAGGGCGATTGGATGGACCTCTCCAGCCTGCTCGCGCCTACGGAGTAGGACCAAGGGCGTAACCAAGCCGGGCTTTGGCACGAATGTCTCTCGATCCATCAATCGAGGACGACCACGCCCATGACCCGCACCCGCACCCGCGTATTCCTTGCCCTCTTCGGCGCCGCCGGCCTGCTCGGCGGGGCAGCGCTCGCCTTGCCCAAGGGCGCGAAGCCCGTGGGCGTCGCAGCCGCCGCCGCGCCGGTGGTGGCTGCGGCAGACAAGCCCGTGCTGATCGAGCTGTTCACCAGTCAGGGGTGCTCCTCCTGCCCGCCCGCCGACAAGCTGGCCCAGACCCTGTCCCGCCAGCCCGGTCTGGTGGTGATCTCCCGCCCGGTAACCTATTGGGACCGGCTCGGCTGGAAGGACACGTTGGCGCGGCAGAGCAACACGGCGCTGCAACAGAGCTACGCCAGCCGGGGCCTTGCCGGCTACAACGGGGTCTACACCCCGCAGATCGTCGTGGACGGCAGCTTCGGCGAAGTCGGATCGCAGGCGGCCAAGGTCGCCGCCGGGGTCAAGCGTTACGGCGGCAAAAGCGATGCGGCGATCCGCGTGGGTAAGGGGAAGGACGCAGGCTTTACGGTCGACCTGTCCGGCGCGGGCAAGGACCCGGCTGAGCTGGTGCTGGTCGCCGTCACTGCCCGCGTCGATGTCTCAATCGGCAGCGGCGAAAACGGCGGCCGCAAGGTCAGCTATGCCAACGTGCTGCGCGCCGAGCGCAAGCTTGCGGACGTGCGCGGCGGCGCGGGCAGCGCGGCGATCGCTCCCGATCAGCTGAAGGTCAGCGGCGCTGACCGTTATGCGCTGGTGCTGCGCCGACCCGGCGGCGGGACGGTACTGGCGGCGCGCTGGTTGCCCTAGACTGGCACCTCGGTGACCCTGTCTGACAGCTCTGGACGTGACTGCCCAAATATGGGCAGACTTGTGTGCAGGAGGTGCCACGACAGGGCGAATGTGGGGAAATGACAACAGTCTCGGCATCTTCGGCGAAGTGGGATGGCTGACCAAGCAGCCGGCCGACTTCCGCGAGGAATGCCTATCGCAGGGGCGGATCGTCACCGCACGGCGCGGTGAGGTGATCTACCGCGAGGGTGACGCAGGGCTGAGCATTTACGGGCTGATGTCGGGCGCGCTTGCCGCGCTGATCGGGCCGCCGCGCCTCGTCCCGCGGCTCGCCAATATCTCGGGACCGGGCACGTGGTTCGGGATGGGCCCGGTGCTGACCGGGAACCCGCGCACGCTCGAGTTCCGCGCGTTGAGTGACTGCCAGCTGCTGATGGTGCCGGGACCCGTGGTCGAGCAATTGTCGAACGCCCGGCCCGAATATGCGCGAGCGATCGGCGCATTGGCGATGATCGGCTCCGATTTCGCCGCCAGGGTCGCAGGCGAATTGCTGATCCCCTCCTCGGCCCGCCGCATCGCTGCAATCCTGCTGCGCATCGCCGCGCCCGACAGCGCCGAAGCGCGGGTCGGGCGCGAGGGCATCGTCGTGACCCAGTCCCAGCTCGCCGAAATGGCGAACGTGTCGCGCAACGTGGCGAACGGGGTGCTGTGCCGCTTGCGCGATGCCGGATGGATCGAGACCAGCTACGGCCGGGTGTCCGTGCGCGACCAAGCGGCGCTCGCCGCCTACGCCTATGGCGAGGATTGAAGGCGATTCCAGACGTGTTGCAGAGCGGTTTTGAACCCCTCCAGACCCGTTCCAGACCCGTTCCAGACGCGTTTAGACCCCGGTTAGACCCCCTTTAGACCCGCTCTAGACCCGCTCCAAAAGCGATGTTTCACGTGAAACAGTGTCTGGCGGGGGGCGTCAGGCGGCTGCCTGTGCCAACCGGTTGCGCACCTCGGCCTCGCCAATGAGCAGCACCAATTCGCCCATATCAGGGCCGTGATCCATGCCGGTCAGCGCCTGACGCAGTGGCAGGAACAACGCGCGGCCCTTGCGCCCCGTGGCCTCCTTGAGCGCGCCGGTGAGCATGGCCCAAGGGTCCTCGCCCCATGCAAGCAGCTGTTGGGCTTGGCCGAGGAACGCCTTGTCTTCGGGCGAGAATTCGGGCTGCGTGATTGGCCCGGTAACAAGCTTCCACCAGTCCGCCGCCTCGCCGATATGGGCCAGGTTAGGCCGCACCGCATGCCATCCGGCAGCGTCCATCCCCTGGGGCAGACGCGCCGCAACTGCCTCGAACGGAAGCTGATGGACGATCCCGGCATTGAGCCGCTCGAGATCCTCCTCATCGAACTTCGCCGGAGCCCGTCCGAAAGTCGAAAGATCAAAGCCCGAAATCAACACGTTACGATCCGCAATCGGCTCAACCGGAAGCGAAGTGCCAAGCCTTGCGAGCAATGCGATGATCGCCTCAGCCTCGATCCCGCGCTCCCGGAACGCATCGCAGCCTAGCGATCCGAGGCGCTTCGAAAGCTTGCCCTCGCGGCCCACCAGCAGTGCCTCGTGCGCGAAGGCCGGGAGCGGATTTGTTGCGGCAAACCCTGCAGCATAAAGCGCGGTAAAGATCTGAATTTGAACGGCGGTATTGGAAACATGGTCCTCGCCGCGCAAAACCTGCGTCACGCCCATATCAATGTCGTCAACCGCGCTCGGCATCATGTAAAGCCACGATCCATCCGCCCGGCGGATGACCGGATCGGAAAGCTGCGCAGCCTCGAACTTCTGCGCACCGCGGATGCCGTCATTCCACGTGATCGGCTCCGCATGGTCGAGCAGGAAACGCCAATGCGGCGCGATGCCGTCAGCGTCCTTTGCCGCCCGCTCTGCCTCGGCCAGCTTCAGCGAAGCACGGTCGTAAATCGGCGGAAGGCCGCGCGAAAGCTGGATCTTGCGCTTCACGTCGAGTTCCTGCGCGGTCTCGTAACAGGGGTAAATCCGTCCCGCCACGCGCAGGGCGTCGAAGGCCGCTTGGTAGCGGTCCAACCGCGCCGACTGACGCTCCTCGCGGTCCCATTCCAGCCCGAGCCAGGTGAGGTCCGCACGGATCGCCTCGACGTAATCCTCGCGGCTGCGCTCGGCATCGGTGTCGTCAATGCGCAGGATAAACGTGCCGCCCGCCTGCCGCGCCAGCATCCAATTGTGGAGCGCGGTGCGGATGTTGCCGACGTGCAGCCGGCCGGTCGGCGAAGGGGCGAAACGAGTGATGGTCATAGGCCCTGCGGTAGAGTGCAGGCGCGCTGCCCGCAAGCGGTCACAGGCTGCGCAATTCGGCCGCAGCGAGCGCCAGCGCGGACTCCCACAGCCGATGTGCCCGGTCGGCGCGGATCAGGCCTGACAGCGCCGCTTCGAAGCCCGCCCGGTCGCCATGCGCGGCAGCATCGACAAAGGCGCCGATGGTTGCCTCGTCATGGCTCATCAAGCGGCAGCAGAAGCGCGAGATGACGATGTTCTCCGGCCAGCTGGCGGCAATTGCTTGAGCGAGGATTAGCGCTCTGGCAGCGACATCGACGCTCCCGAGATTCGCTGCCAGCTCAGGCACAGGATCACGGTCCATCCGGTCATGCAGCGCAATCAACCGCAGGGCATGGAGGAAGCGCCCGGCGGTCGGCCCCATTGTCTCGATCCGGGGCGGAACGGCCAGCGCGGCAATCGTGTTGCGGGTCGCGGCGGAGAATGAGCGATGGCTTGGCATGATTCCTCGCAATGTCTGGGGAGCAAGACCCACATCTAGATTTGTTGCGAGTGCGTTGCAATAGCGGATTGCTATGAAGGCCGGCGACCAAAGAAAAGCCCCGCCGAAGCTTGCGCTCGGGCGGGGCCGTTCTTGCCTTAAAAGCGCGGGAGCTTACTCCTCGCCGGCGTCTTCCATATCAGGCGCCGGGGCCGCAGCTGCCATTGCCGCCATCGCCGCCTTCATCTTCTCTTCCGAACCGACAGCATCAGGTGCCGGTTCGGCTTCGCGCTGGCCCGAGGCAGCAAGGGTGTCCTGCTGCTTCTTCCATGCGGCCTTGAGAGCGGCGTCGCGGCTGTTGGCGGTGACGCGCAGACGGTTCATGCCTGCGCCGGTACCGGCGGGGATGAGACGACCGACGATCACGTTTTCCTTCAGACCGATCAGGGTGTCCTTCTTCCCTTCAACCGCCGCCTGCGTGAGCACGCGGGTGGTTTCCTGGAAGGACGCCGCCGAGATGAAGCTGCGGGTCTGCAGCGACGCCTTGGTGATGCCGAGCAGCACCGGCTTGCCTTCCGCGGGCTGCTTGCCCTTGGCGAGCTTGCCGTTGATCTCGAGCATTTCCGCAAGGTCGACTTGCTCACCGGGCAGGAGGGTGGTGTCCCCGCCGTCAGTGATCTCGACCTTCTGCAGCATCTGGCGAACGATCACCTCGATGTGCTTGTCGTTGATCTTCACGCCCTGCAAGCGATACACTTCCTGAATCTCGTCAACGAGATACTCGGCCAGTGCTTCAACGCCCATCACCTCGAGGATGTCGTGCGGGTTGGGCGATCCGGAAACCAGGGTGTCCCCCTTCTTCACGTAGTCGCCTTCCTGCACGTCGATCACCTTGGTCTTGGCGATCAGGTATTCCACCGGATCACCTTCCTCGGGAATGATCGCGATCTTGCGCTTTGCCTTGTATTCGCGGACGAATTCGATCCGGCCGGAAATCTTGGCAATGACCGATACGTCCTTGGGCATACGCGCCTCGAACAGTTCGGCCACGCGCGGCAGACCGCCCGTGATGTCGCGGGTCTTGGCGGCTTCGCGGCTGGCGCGAGCGAGAATATCGCCCGCGGCAACCGTCTGGCCATCCTCGACCGACAGGGTCGTACCCGGAGCGAGCATGTAGCGCGCCGCTTCGGTTTCGCCGCTGCCTTCCGCCAGCAGGGTGAGCCGCGGACGAAGGTCTTCCTTCTTCTTGCGGCCCGTCGCACGGTTCTCGGTCACCACGCGCTGCGCGATGCCGGTGGCATCATCCATCTGTTCCTCGAGCGTGATGCCCTCCGACAGATCGACATACCGCACCACGCCCGACTGTTCGGTTATGATCGGCAGGGTGAACGGGTCCCACTCGGCGAGACGATCGCCGATCTTGACGTGATCGCCGTCCTTGAACTTGATCACCGTACCGTAAGGCACCTTGTGCATCTCGCGCTCGCGCCCTTCGGCGTCGATCACCGCGATCTCACCACTGCGCGAAAGGCTCAGCACGCGGCCCATCTTGTCGGAGATGGTCTGCATCTCGCGATACTCGACGCGGCCTTCCGAAATCGCCTCGAGGTGCGAGGTTTCGTTCAGCTGCGCCGCGCCGCCGATGTGGAACGTCCGCATCGTCAGCTGGGTGCCGGGTTCACCGATCGACTGCGCCGCGATGACGCCCACGGCTTCGCCGATGTTCACCGGCGTCCCGCGAGCAAGGTCACGGCCGTAGCAGGTGCCGCACACGCCCATTTCGGCCTCGCAGACCAGCGGACTGCGAATCTTCGCCGACTGCACTTCGGCCGCCTCGATGGCCTTGACCATCGCTTCGTCGAGCAAGGTCAGCTTCGGAACGATGATCTCCCCGGTCGTCGCGTTTACAATATCCTCCATGGTCGTGCGACCGAGGATACGCTCACCAAGCGATGCGATTACGCTGCCGCCTTGAACGATCGCGCGCATCTCGAGGTAGTTCTCGGTACCACAATCATCCACGACGATGACGCAATCCTGCGACACGTCGACGAGACGGCGCGTCAGGTAACCCGAGTTCGCAGTCTTCAGCGCAGTATCCGCGAGGCCCTTGCGGGCACCGTGGGTCGAGTTGAAGTACTCAAGAACGGTCAGACCTTCCTTGAAGTTCGAGATGATTGGCGTCTCGATGATTTCGCCCGAAGGCTTGGCCATCAGGCCGCGCATCCCGGCGAGCTGCTTCATCTGCGCCGGGCTACCACGCGCGCCCGAGTGGCTCATCATGTAGATCGAGTTGATCTGGGCTTCCTTGCCCGTCTCGGCATCGATCGGCTGAGCCTTGATCTCGGCCATCATCGCGTCAGCAACCATGTCGCCGCACTTCGACCAAGCGTCGATCACCTTGTTGTACTTTTCCTGCTGGGTGATGAGGCCGTCCTGGTACTGCTGCTCGTAACCGGCCACCAGATCCTTGGTGTCGTCGACCAGTTTGATCTTGGCGTCGGGGATGATCATGTCATCCTTGCCGAAGCTGATCCCCGCCTTGAACGCGTGACGGAAGCCCAGCGCCATGATGGCATCGGCGAACAGCACCGTGTCCTTCTGGCCGGTGTGACGATACACTTGGTCGATCACGTCGCCGATCTCACGCTTGGTGAGCAGGCGGTTGATGATATCGAAGGGCACCTTGTGGTTCTTCGGCAGGCATTCGCCAATCAGCATCCGGCCCGGCGTGGTCACAAAGCGCTTCATCGCCACCGTGCCACTTTCATCGGCCTGCGGAACGCGGGCGAGAATGCGGGTGTGCAGCGTGACTGCCTTGACCTCGAGCGCCTGGTGCACTTCGGCCATATCCGAGAAGCGGGGCAGCTTCTCGATTTTGGTGCCGTCGGCTTCCTCGATATACTCGGGGTGCTTTTCCTGCCGCTCCATCGAGAGGTAGTAGATCCCCAGAACCATGTCCTGCGAAGGCACGATGATCGGCTTGCCGTTGGCGGGCGAGAGGATGTTGTTGGTCGACATCATCAGCACGCGCGCTTCGAGCTGGGCTTCCAGCGAAAGCGGCACGTGGACCGCCATCTGGTCACCGTCGAAGTCGGCGTTGAAGGCCGAGCAGACCAGCGGGTGAAGCTGGATCGCCTTGCCTTCGATCAGCACGGGCTCGAACGCCTGGATGCCCAGACGGTGAAGCGTCGGCGCGCGGTTCAGAAGCACCGGGTGTTCGCGGATCACCTCGTCGAGGATGTCCCAGACTTCCTTGCGCTCCTTCTCGACCCACTTCTTGGCCTGCTTCAGGGTCATCGACAGACCCTTGGCGTCAAGGCGCGCGTAGATGAACGGCTTGAACAGCTCGAGCGCCATTTTCTTGGGCAGGCCGCACTGGTGCAGCTTGAGTTCCGGACCGGTCACAATCACCGAACGACCCGAGTAGTCGACGCGCTTGCCGAGCAGGTTCTGGCGGAAGCGGCCCTGCTTGCCCTTGAGCATGTCAGACAGCGACTTCAGCGGGCGCTTGTTGGCACCGGTAATCACGCGGCCGCGGCGGCCGTTGTCGAACAGCGCATCGACAGCTTCCTGAAGCATGCGCTTTTCGTTGCGGACGATGATGTCCGGCGCGCGCAGCTCGATCAGGCGCTTCAGGCGGTTGTTGCGGTTGATGACGCGGCGATAGAGATCGTTGAGATCGGACGTCGCGAAACGGCCGCCATCGAGCGGCACCAGCGGGCGCAATTCGGGCGGGATCACGGGGATCACTTCAAGGATCATCCATTCCGGACGGTTGCCCGAATCAATGAAGCTTTCGACAACCTTCAGACGCTTGATGATCTTCTTGGGCTTGAGCGTCGACTTGGTGGTCGCCAGCTCTTCCATCAGCACGTCACGCTCGTTCTCGAGGTCGAGCTGCATCAGCATGGTGCGCACGGCTTCTGCGCCGATGTCGGCGGTGAAAGCGTCTTCGCCATACTCGTCCTGCGCTTCGAGCAGTTCGTCTTCGGTCATCAGCTGGAACTTTTCCAGCGGGGTCAGACCGGGCTCGGTGACGATGTAGCTTTCGAAGTAGAGCACGCGCTCAAGCTGCTTGAGCTGCATGTCGAGCAGCAGGCCGATGCGCGACGGCAGCGACTTCAGGAACCAGATGTGCGCGACGGGCGCTGCCAGTTCGATGTGGCCCATGCGCTCGCGGCGCACTTTCGTGACGGTCACTTCGACGCCGCACTTTTCGCAGACGACGCCCTTGTACTTCATGCGCTTGTACTTGCCGCACAGGCACTCGTAATCCTTCACGGGACCGAAGATGCGCGCGCAGAACAGACCGTCACGCTCGGGCTTGAACGTGCGGTAGTTGATGGTTTCCGGCTTCTTGATTTCGCCATAGGACCACGAGCGAATGCGCTCCGGCGAGGCGATGCCGATCTGGATCTGGTCGAAGGTTTCGGGCTTCGCCAGCTGGTTGGTGAATTTGGTCAGGTCGTTCATGACTGTGTTCCCTTAGGGGGATGAAACTCGAAGGCGGGGTGGCTGGGGCCCGTCGCCAGGCCCCGCGCCTTATTCCGCTGCAATCGCGCTGTAGTCGGTCTGGTCGGCATCCTCGTCATCGAGAACCGACTTCAGTTCGACGTTCAGACCCAGCGAGCGCATTTCCTTGACGAGCACGTTGAAGCTCTCCGGAATGCCGGCCTCGAAGGTGTCGTCGCCCTTGACGATCGCTTCGTAGACCTTGGTGCGTCCGACCACATCGTCGGACTTCACCGTCAGCATTTCCTGCAAGGTATAGGCGGCGCCATAGGCCTGGAGCGCCCAGACCTCCATTTCCCCGAAGCGCTGGCCGCCGAACTGCGCCTTACCGCCCAGCGGCTGCTGGGTGACGAGGCTGTAAGGCCCGATCGAACGCGCGTGGATCTTGTCGTCGACCAAGTGGTGCAGCTTGAGCATGTAGATGATGCCCACGGTGACCTTGCGGTCGAACGCCTCGCCAGTGCGGCCGTCATAGAGGACGGACTGACCCGAAGAGTTGATCCCCGCCTTGATCAGCATCTCCGACACGTCCGGTTCGCGCGCACCGTCGAACACCGGGGTACCCATCGGCACACCAGCCGAAAGGTTGCCCACGAGATCGACGATATCGGCGGTCGAGCGGCTTTCGAGGTCCTCGAAATACTGGTCGCCGTAGATATCCTTGAGGCGATCGACCACCGCGGCAGGCGGAGCGATACCGGCGAAATCTTCGGCAGCGTTCGGGTTGGCAGAGCGCCAAGCGTCCAGCATGTCCTTGATCTCGTGACCCAGTGCACGGGCTGCAAAGCCCAGGTGGGTTTCAAAGATCTGCCCGACGTTCATGCGCGACGGCACGCCCAGCGGGTTGAGCACGAGGTCGACCGGAGTCCCGTCTTCGAGGAACGGCATGTCCTCAGCCGGCAGGATGCGGCTGATGACGCCCTTGTTCCCGTGACGGCCGGCCATCTTGTCGCCCGGCTGCAGCTTGCGCTTCACTGCGACGAACACCTTGACCATCTTGAGCACGCCCGGAGCGAGTTCATCGCCGCGCTCCAGCTTTTCCTTGCGGTCCTGGAACTTGGCATCGATCACCGCAACGGCTTCATCGTACTGCGTCTTCACCGCCTCGATCTGCGCCTGCCGGCCATCTTCCGCGACCGCGAACTTGAACCATTCGAAGCGCTCGAGTTCGTCGAGCATCTCGGCGGTGATTTCCACGCCCTTCTTCGCGCCCTTGGGAGCAGCCGATGCGGTCTGGCCGATCAGCATGTCGCGCAGGCGGTTGTAGGTCGCACGGTTGAGGATGTTGCGTTCATCGGCCGCGTCCTTGCGGAGGCGTTCGATTTCCTCGTTCTGGATCGCACGGGTACGGTCGTCGATCTCGATGCCGTGGCGGTTGAACACCCGGACCTCGACGATTGTGCCCGCCACGCCCGGGGGCAGACGCAGCGAGGTGTCACGCACATCGCTTGCCTTTTCACCGAAGATGGCGCGCAGCAGCTTTTCTTCCGGGGTCATCGGAGATTCGCCCTTGGGCGTGATCTTGCCGACGAGGATGTCACCGGGGTGCACTTCAGCGCCGATGTAGACGATGCCCGCTTCGTCGAGGTTGCGCAGGGCTTCCTCGCCGACGTTGGGAATGTCGCGGGTGATGTCCTCCGGCCCGAGCTTGGTGTCACGGGCCATGACTTCGAACTCCTCGATGTGGATCGAGGTGAAGACGTCGTCCTTCACGATGCGTTCGCTGATCAGGATGGAGTCTTCGTAGTTGTAGCCGTTCCAGGGCATGAAGGCGACGAGGCTGTTCTTGCCGAGCGCCAGCTCGCCCAGATCGGTCGAGGGACCGTCGGCGATGATGTCGCCCTGCTCGATCACATCACCCACCTTCACCAGCGGACGCTGGTTGATGCAGGTGTTCTGGTTCGAACGCTGGAACTTCTGGAGCGTGTAGATGTCGACGCCCGACTGGCCGGGTTCGACATCGCCGATCGCGCGGATCACGATACGGGTCGCATCGACCTGATCGACGATCCCGCCGCGCTTGGCCGCAATCGCCGCGCCGCTGTCACGCGCCACGGTTTCTTCCATGCCGGTACCGACCCACGGGGCTTCCGCCTTCACGAGCGGCACGGCCTGACGCTGCATGTTCGAGCCCATCAGCGCGCGGTTGGCGTCATCGTTCTCCAGGAACGGAATGAGCGATGCCGCAACCGAGACGAGCTGCTTGGGGCTGACGTCCATCAGCGTGACGTGCTCGCGCATCGCCATCAGGTTGTCGCCGTTGTGACGCGCCGACACCAACTCCTCGACGAAGCTGCCGTCCTCGTTCAGTTCAGCCGAAGCCTGCGCAACGGTGTGCTTCTGCTCTTCCATCGCGGAAAGGTAGATCACGTCGGCGGTCACCTTGCCGTCGATCACCTTGCGGTACGGGGTTTCGATGAAGCCGTACTTGTTGACGCGGCTGAAGCTGGCGAGGCTGTTGATCAGACCGATGTTCGGGCCTTCCGGCGTTTCAATCGGGCAGATGCGGCCATAGTGGGTCGGGTGAACGTCGCGGACTTCGAAGCCGGCCCGCTCACGGGTAAGACCGCCCGGGCCCAAGGCCGAAACGCGGCGCTTGTGGGTGACTTCCGAAAGCGGGTTGGTCTGGTCCATGAACTGCGAGAGCTGCGAGGAACCGAAGAACTCGCGCACCGCAGCCACAGCGGGCTTAGCGTTGATGAGGTCGTTCGGCATCACGGTCGACACGTCGACCGAACTCATGCGCTCCTTCACGGCGCGCTCCATGCGCAGCAGGCCGACGCGGTACTGGTTTTCCAGCAACTCGCCCACCGAACGCACGCGGCGATTGCCGAGGTTGTCGATGTCGTCGACTTCGCCCTTGCCGTCCTTGAGGCCGACAAGCTCCTTCACCACCGCGAGGATATCTTCCTTGCGCAGCGTGGTGACGGTGTCTTCGCACTCGAGGCTGAGACGCATGTTGAGCTTGACGCGGCCCACGGCCGACAGGTCGTAGCGCTCGGCGTCGAAGAACAGGCCTTCGAACAGCGCTTCGGCGGTTTCCTTCGTCGGCGGCTCGCCCGGACGCATGACCTTGTAGATCGCTTCCAGACCTTCGTCGCGGTTCTCGGCCTTGTCGGCCTTGAGCGTGTTGCGGATCCACGGACCGGTGTTGATTTCGTCGATGTCGAGCAGCGGGAAGATGTCGATCCCGGCCTTGTCGAAGGCCTCGACATGCTCGAGCGTCACTTCATCACCGGCTTCGATGTAGATGCGGCCCGTGCTCTCGTCGATCATGTCGGCGGCAGCATAGCGGCTGACGACTTCCTCGACCGGCAGCAGCAGGTTGGCGAGGCCATCCTTGGCAGCCTTGTTGGCAGCACGCGGGCTGATCTTGGTTCCGGCGGGGAAAACTTCTTCTCCGGTGGCGGCATCGATCAGTGCAAAGGTCGGCTTGGAACCGCGCCATTGCTCGGCCACGAACGGGATCTTCCAGCCGTCCTTGGCGCGTTCCCACACCACGGTGTTGTAGAAGTGGTGCAGGATGTCCTCGGCATCGAGGCCGAGCGAATAGAGCAGCGCGGTGACCGGAAGCTTGCGCTTGCGGTCGATGCGGACGTTGACGATGTCCTTGGCGTCGAACTCGAAGTCGAGCCACGAGCCGCGGTACGGGATCACCCGCGCGGCGAACAGCAGCTTGCCCGAGGAGTGGGTCTTGCCGCGGTCATGGTCGAACAATACGCCCGGCGAACGGTGCATCTGCGAAACGATCACACGCTCGGTGCCGTTGATGATGAAGGTGCCGTTGTCCGTCATGAGCGGCATGTCGCCCATGTAGACATCCTGCTCCTTGATATCGAGGACGGAGCGGGTCTCGGTCTCGGCGTCGACCTCGAAGACAATGAGGCGCAGCGTCACCTTCATCGGGGCGGCATAGGTGATGCCGCGCTGACGGCACTCGGTGGTGTCGTACTTGGGATCTTCGAGTTCGTAGTGCACGAAATCAAGCTCGGCGCTGCCAGCGAAATCGCGGATCGGGAAGACCGAACGCAGGGTCTTTTCAAGGCCGGAAATATAGCCCGTCGCCTTGTCCGAACGCAGGAACTGCTCGTAGCTTTCGCGCTGAACCTCGATCAGGTTCGGCATCTGCACGACTTCGTGGATGTCACCGAAGATCTTGCGGATGCGCTTCTTGGCGGTCCCTTGGGCCTTGCGGCTGCGGGTGACGGGCGACTTCGCCTTGGTTGCCATGGAGGAGTGGGCCTCTTGATTGGGCCACGCGGGGCAACGGCCTCGCGCGGACAGGGAAACTTTGTTCGTACAGCGCGAAATTCACCGTCCACCAACGCGCAAAAGCCGCATGGCCAACCCCGCCTGTTCGGCTGGTTTTGGCAGCAGCATTCTGTTTGTGCGTCGCGAAACTGGTGAGCGTTGCTTCCTTCCCGGACCGATCCACCGCGCATGAATCAGTCTTGCTCGAAGTCAACGCGAGGGGCGCATGTAGGATTGGCCCCTTGCCCTGTCAATGCAGGGAGCGCCGCCGAGGTGCCCGATCCGGTGGCTTTACCGCAAAACGACCCCCCATATATCGTTTTTCAATATTATTGATTGACGATATGTAGCGAATCGGATTAGAGCGAGTTTATCGAATAACAATGTGTCCTTGAAAGGAGAACGATATGTCCCGCTTCGCTCACACCGCTCTTGCTGCCTCCGCTGCCTTCATCCTCACCCTCGGCTCGATCGGTGCGATCGTCACTGTGCCCCCGGCGCAGGCTGAAACGTCACCGCCCTTCGCACTTCCTGTAGTCGCCTGATCGCTTCGACGAACCCACTGAGGAGACATTCCATGTCTAACAAGCTTCGCGATCCCCTGCTAAGCGCGGCCAAGATCATTGCC
This sequence comes from uncultured Alphaproteobacteria bacterium, assembly GCA_963765775.1. Lineage (GTDB taxonomy): Bacteria > Pseudomonadota > Alphaproteobacteria > Sphingomonadales > Sphingomonadaceae > Erythrobacter. Next base: position 886,583 of record CAVXXQ010000006.1, on the reverse strand, counting down.
GCCCTTATGCTAGCCCTGTGCATCTTCGCCGCTGCAATGGTTACCATTGGTTTGGGAGCCGTCGCCACTGTCGAGCGCGGCCGAATTCTTGCCGAGCTTCAGGCCGTAGGCGCACCGGCAGACGGCCTGTGGCTGATCATCGCCGCAATGTTGCTGATTTTCGCATTGATGGCGTTGGGGGGCGTGTTCTTCATGCGCCTGCTAGCCGTGATCAATTCCGTAGGAAAGGGTGACCCCTTCGACCCTGCAAACGCTGACCGCCTAGCTCAGATGGGCTGGCTGGCGCTGGGCGGGCAGGCGGTGATCCTGCCTCTCATGGGGCTTGCTGAATGGTTTGCTCCCTATCTGGAGAAAGCCAATCAAGGCAGTGACTTCGGGTTCGATTTCGACCTTGGGGCGATCATGCTCATCCTGGTGCTCTTCATCCTTGCCCGCGTGTTCCGCCACGGCGCCGCGATGCGCGAAGACCTCGAGGGGACCGTGTGATGCCGCCCATCAATGACGACCTCGAAGGAACCCGTATCATGGTCAAGCTCGACGACCTGCTTTACGCCCGCCGCATGACGCTCACCGAACTGGCCGAGCGGGTCGGGTTGACCCTTGCCAACCTGTCGATCCTCAAGACCGGCAAGGCCAAGGCGATCCGCTTCTCCACCCTCGCTGCGATCTGCCGCGAGTTGGAGTGCCAGCCGGGCGACCTGCTCGCCTACCAGACGGAATGACGTGACATGCGGGTCGGGGGCAGCCCCGGCCCGCCCTTTTTCGTTGCTCAGTCGGAGCGGATCCGCGCCATCACCAGCGCGGCAAAGGCCAGCAGCAGGACCGCGCTTGCCTCATAGACGACATTCTCTGCCTGCATGTCCTTGCCCTGCAGCACAATCAGCCGGGCGATCGCGGTGATCGCGATGAAGATCGGGAACACGAAGGACGACTTCTTGCCCGTATAGAACACCGCGATCATCGCGATCACTTCGGTGTAGAGGAACATCAGCAGGATATCGGCGAGCACGATCGCGCCGCGCTGATAGACCGCCGCAACCTCGGCCCCCGCAGCGCCCAGCGTCATCAGCGCCGCGACCATCAGCAGCCCCTGCTCGATGAAGCGGAGCGCCCGGGCTGCGGGATTGGTATGGGGGTGCGGTTCGTTCGGTTGGGGCGTATCCATCGCCCGCCTGCATAGGGCACAAGCCGCGCAGCTCCAAGGCCTTGCCGAGGCCAACCGACGGTGATGTCTCCGAACCGGTGCAACCTGCGCGCGAGGGACAAATGCCTTGACTCAGCGCCCTGCACGGCTAGAGCGCCCGCCGACCGATCAGGCCTTCGGGCCGAACCGGTCATCCGTCCAAGACAGTTGGTGAAGGCAATTGGGCCTTCTTAATTTCCAGCCCAGACGGGGAAACGAGATTCCGGCGGCCAGCGCAAGCGGTCGTCAGCGTGCGGGCCATGATGCCGGCACACACCCTCCTTCCCTATCGACGGACTCGCCCATGTCGGAGCCTCGGCTTTGCTATGGACAAAACGTAGCCGGCTGCGGTGCGGGGAGCCATTCCCGGTCGCGGCCATTTGTGAAGGAGTATGGCATGGATCGTTCGCAGAAAGCCGACGCGGTTGCCCAGCTCAATGCGGTCTTCAACGAGGTTTCCGTGGTGGTCGTCACCCGCAACCTCGGCATGACGGTGGGTCAGTCCACCGCCCTGCGCGGGAAGATGCGTGATGCTGGTGCGACCTTCAAGGTTGCGAAGAACAGTCTCGCCAAGCTCGCTGTTGAGAACACCGACTATGTCGGGCTCGGTGACATGCTCACCGGTCCGGTCGGGCTGGCCTGGTCGAAGGATCCGGTCGCGGCTGCCAAGGCCACTGTCGAATTCGCGAAAACGAACGACAAGCTCGAAATCGTCGGCGGGTCGATGGGTTCGGTCGTGCTTGATGAAGCCGGGATCAGGGCGCTTGCCTCGATGCCGAGCCTCGACGAGCTGCGCGCCAAGCTTATCGGGTTGGTCAACGCCCCGGCGACGAAGATCGCTCAGGTCGTCACCGCCCCGGCCGCCAAGGTCGCCCGTGTGTTCGCCGCCTATGCGGACAAGGCAGCGTAAGAGACGTTTTTCGCCAGACGAAACAATCTGTTGGGGCAAATTTCGCCTCGCCACAATTTGGAGTGAACCATCATGGCTGATATTGCCAAGCTTGTTGAAGAACTTTCGAAGCTGACCGTTCTCGAAGCAGCTGACCTTGCCAAGGCCCTCGAAGAAGCATGGGGCGTCAGCGCCGCTGCTGCTGTCGCGGTTGCTGCCGGCCCGGCCGCTGCTGTCGAAGCTGTCGAAGAGCAGACCGAATTCGACGTCATCCTGACCGGCGACGGCGGGAAGAAGATCCAGGTCATCAAGGAAGTCCGTGCGATCACCGCGCTCGGCCTGACCGAAGCCAAGACCCTCGTCGAGAGCGCCCCGAAGGCGATCAAGGAAGGCGTCAACAAGGCTGAAGCCGAAGAGATCAAGGCCAAGATCGAAGCTGCCGGCGGCACCGTCGAAATCAAGTAAGCCTTATAAAGTTTTGCGGGTGTCTTGAAGCACTCGCAGATGGAAGGGCGGCGCCAGCAATGGTGTCGCCCTTTTCCGTTGTCTCGAGAGCTTTGGCCGCGACCACTGTTAGCGTTCACGAAATGTTTTATGTGAAACATTTGTGTGCGCCAGACGGCTTCTGGTGCGCCGGATTGCCTCGCCGTGTCGGATCATGGCGTAATTTGTCGCTTTCCTTCCCCGCGCCTGCCGCTGAATTCCGATTTTTCTTCAGTAGCCAAGCCTTGAAGCCCTATAGGCCGCCGCGCTTCTGGCGGCGAGGAGGGTCGTGCACTGCCAGATTGCGATCCAACCGTCTGCTAAGGCTGTGCGAGCCCCACGCAAATTGGGCCTGCCCCCCCTTGGAAGGGGTTTAAGGGGGGTCTAAAGGGGGTCTAAGGTGCGCAATAGGGCGATCAGAACCGTCCAACAAATTGGTGGCAGGCACAGAGGACCTCTCGCATCGTTGCGGTTGCCTTCGGATAACGGGAGGGGGCCTGCGATGCGGCCGCCTTTTTCGTACATTGGACGCCATTTCAGCTGATGGTGCAATTATCCACGAGACACGCTAATACGTTGGACTCAGAGCGCGATATTTGGCAATGCTTTGTGCCTGGGCGCTGTGGGGCAAGTCGGGAAAGCTGAATGCACGCCTGCTCTATATGAGGGTCAATGGGCGCCAGATCCGGCTCACAGACTCATTCGACGATATGGGCGTGACTGGCATCGGGTGCCCGACATAGGCTTCTTCGTCACGGGCACAAGCGCGGTTTTTCCCAAGGGTGGGGCGGTCGGCGCATTGATTGACGAGGACGTTCAGTTGGCGATCGCTGACACCTTGCTCGCACCTTTGCAGCTTGCTGCGCCCACTGTCCCGGTGGAAGTGAAATCTAAACCGAAGTCAGAGTAAAACTCTCATACTTCTGCCCGCGACAAGCGCATGAATCAGGCGCAGCGGCGGCGAGGCATATGAAAAGGCCGCGCCAGCACTGGTGCCGCCTTTTTGCGTCCGCAAAATGGACGGCTGGCGGCCGCAATGCTTAACATGTCCCTAACGAACCCAAAGCGTCTCCACCCCTTGGCACTCCCCTTAAATCCCTTTGAATTAATGTTTTGCAACTGTGCGTGGACGGGACGACCGTAACGCAGCGATGCCGAAAGTTGCTTTACACCTCAGTAATAAAACCTAAGATCGCCGCCACGGACGCGAGTTGAGAACTCCGGCGGTTGATGGGGACAAGCATGTCCCTGCGGCTACGCTGCGGAGTGTAGGGGGAACGATGTTAGTTAAGGCATGCTTTGCAGCATTCGCCGTGCTTTGCGCCAGCCCGCTGGCGGCACAGGACGTTGTTTACGAGCCCGTCAGTCCGACGTTCGGCGGCAATCCGTTCAATTCGAACCACGTGCTTGGCGTTGCCAACGCTAACAATGATTTCCGCGATCCGCGCGCCAGCACCTCCGGCACGCAGGCAGATATCTTCGCGCGCCAATTGCAGTCGCGGCTGCTGTCGTCGCTATCATCGCAGATCGTCGACGCGATCTTCGGCGACAATCCGCAGGAATCCGGAACCATTAGCTTCGGTGGCCAGACGATCGAGTTCTTCCGCTCGCTTGATGAAGTCACGATCATCATCCGCAACGACACCACGGGCGAGGAAACCCGCATCGTCGTGCCGCTGTTCATCGACGTGAACTGAGCGAGATCATGCGCAAAGTATTGTCACTCGCCCTCGCCACACTGGCCACGCTTGCGCTCGGCGGCTGCATGAGCATGCCGCAAGACGGGCGCAACTCCATTGCGACCACCACCAGCCTCGCGCATTTCCCCAAGAAAACGCAGACCCAGATGCTGCTCAACCAGCTGCCCGCGCCGCAGCGGCCGGTGCCGATCGCGGTCTATGGCTTCACCGACCAGACTGGCCAGTTCAAGCCGAGCGAGCAGGGCCAGACGCTGTCGCGCGCGGTCTCGCAAGGTGCCGGCTCGATGCTGGTCAAGGCGCTGCAGGACGCGAGCAACCGCGGCTGGTTTACCGTGGTCGAGCGCGAACGACTTGATAATCTGCTGCGCGAACGCCAAATCATCGGCGAGATGCGCAAGCGCTATCTAGGCGAGCAGGAAATTGATCCCAACGCGCTGCCTTCGCTGTTGTTTGCAGGCGTTTTGCTCGAAGGCGGGATTGTCGGGTACGACACCAACACTGTCACCGGCGGAGCTGGAGCGGCCTTCCTGGGGATCGGCGCACGCACCGAATACCGCCAGGATACGGTGACCGTTTATCTGCGCGCGGTATCGGTACGGACCGGCGAAGTGCTCGCCAACGTGACCACTTCTAAGACCATCGCCAGTCAGGCGATCGGTGCAAGCGCCTTCAAGTTTGTGGCTTTCCGCGAACTGCTCGAAGCCGAAGCCGGGATCACCTCGAACGAGCCGGATCAGGTCGCGCTTCAGCAGGCAATCGAGAAGGCGGTTTACGGCTTGGTGCTCGAAGGGGTCGATCTCGACCTGTGGCGGTTCAACGACATGGCGGCGGCTCAACCGCTGCTCGCCGCCTACCGCGCCGAACGCGACGGGGTCTACGATGCCAGCGACATCCAGAAGGCGATCAAACGCGCTGGTTCGCTCACTGCCATGACTATCGTCGATAAGGAACGGGACGAGAAGGATCGCGACGGTTCGTGATCTTGCATGAATGTCTGGCCTGCTCACCAGCGGATCGGGGGGAAACACAGAGCGCGAAAAGCGTGGCTAAGTCGCAAAAGAGAGCACGCTGAAAAGCTGCAACTCAGATGCGCTAGACGGAAAATATGCCGTCGCCAATTTTGGCCGGCGCCAGAACGCGCCAGGGCCACACGTTGGTGTCACTGATTAAAGAGGGGGGATGCAACGATGAATGCCGAGCGATTGGATCCAGCAACTGCCCCGTGCCTGTCACGGAGCGCCTTTGCACCGGGGTGACCAACCCGGGACATTTTTCTTCCGTCCATAAACAAGGCGCCGGCATGTGGGGACCTCGCGTCCCGAAGGCGCCAGAAAATTCGTGATTCGATTAATTTTCAGGGGGAATTCTAGATGAAGAACAAAATCCTAGCCGGCGCCTCGATTCTCGCGCTTGCCATCACCGCTCCGGCACTTGCTGCCGCTCCGCCAGCCGGCGGCAACACCTCGACCGTCACGCAGACCGGCAGCGGCGCCGCCGTCACCGTCACGCAGGACGGCGCGAATGACATTTCGACCGTCACCCAGACTTCCGATGGCACAGTTACCGTTGATCAGACCGGTGTGACCGGCTCGACGTCGATCGTGAGAACGACCGAAGGCAACGATGTGATTGGTGAGAACACTGTCAACGTTACCCAGAGCGACGACGGCAGCAGCAGCGCAGCAACGGGCGAAGCCAACTTTTCAACCGTCACTACGGAAAACGTCAACCTCGGTAGCAGCGTATCGGTGACTCAGGTCCATAACGCCGCTGGCGCTGGCCAGAACTTCTCGTCGGTCATGCAGGGCCGTAATGCCAGCGACGGCGAAGTCGTCGTCTCGCAGACCGGCGGTGACAACACCTCGGTCTACTCATCGGGTTCTTCGGATAATAATGATGCGTTCATCACCCAGACGGGCGTGAACAACGACTCTACCGTCATCCAGGACAACCAAAAGGGTGCGCCCGCGATTGCATCAGTAACACAGACCAACACCGTAGGGGGAGCCGTGAACACCGCGTCGATCTCGCAGACCTCGTTCGGTTTCGGCGTTAATCCGCCCCAGTTCGCGCAGGATGCAGATGCCAGCATCACACAGGACGGCGCAGGCAATAACGCCTCGATCACCCAAACCGGTCTCGACGTCGTTGTGCAGGGCAATACGGCCAGCAGCGACCAGATTGGCGATGACAACGCCTCTTCGATCGCGCAGACCGGAATGAACGGTTTTGCCTTGGTCAACCAAAACGGCGACGAGAATGACTCGACCATCACTCAGTCGGGTAACGGATCGAGCGCGACCGTGACCCAGACCACCGACGAATCCGGGAACGGCACCCGCACCCGCGATAGTGATGGCTTAGACAATCCCGCCGGCGACATCATCCGCAGCAACTTCTCAAACATCGAGCAGACCGCCGATGGTGTCTCGGCGGAGGTGACCCAGACAGGCGATCTCAACCGTTCGGAAGTCATCCAGAACGGCACTGGTGGCGCCGATGCAATCGTTTCGCAGGACGGCATTTTCAACAACTCGCAGGTCGAACAGAGCGCTGACAGCTTCGCCAGCGTGACCCAGGGCGGCGCGTATGGCGACAACGGCTCGTTTGTCAGCCAGACCGCTTCGGGTGCTTCAGCCACTGTGACCCAGACCGCTGATGACAATGGTCCGACGCGATATCCGACCAACGCCTCGGCAATCAGCCAGAACGCCGAAGCTGATGCGACTGTAACGCAGACCGGTCAGCAGAACGATTCGCTGATTACCCAGAACGCCGGCGCTATCGGCGCAGAAGCGATTGTCAGGCAGACTAATCTGGTCGGCGGCGAAGAATTGGATCGCAACACCTCGTCCATCACGCAGGGTGCGGATACCAGTGCGTTTGTGGAGCAGATCGGCCAAGGTAACTCGTCGACCATCTCGCAGCTGGCTGCCAATGCCGTGCCCGGGAACGAGGCGATCTACGCGGTTGAAGTGCAACAGCTTGGTACAGATGGCGTGTCGACTGTCCTGCAAAACGGCGGCGCCGGCAACGAAGCCGATCTGCTGCAAAGGGCCGGTTCGATCGGAGCCGACTCGTTCATCGATCAGAGCGGCGCCGACAACTTTGCCAAGGTCACCCAGGAAGGTACCGACAACGAGTCGGACATCATCCAGAGCGGCAATGGCAACATCGCCACGGTGACCCAGACGAGCGACGCAAACACCTCGACCGTCTTGCAGTCCGGCAACGGCAATACCGCGACCGTGCTTCAGGGCGCAGCGCTCATTAACTGATCCCACGTTTTTTCCGGGCCGGGCTACGGCCCTGCCCGGAAATTGCCTCCACCAAGACGTTAGATCCTGGGACGTAAGAACAACCCTTTAGTCGCACGAAACCCAACCTTTTTAAGGAACTTGAGATGAAGAAGATTATTCTTGCCAGCGCTTCGATCTTGGCGCTTTCCATCGCAGCTCCCGCTTTAGCGCAAAGTAACGAATCGGTCGTATTCCAAGATGGCACGATCCAGACAGCCACTGTCACGCAAAGCGGCAGCAACGACCGTTCGGACGTCGATCAGAGAAATACCAACAACACCGCGACTGTAAATCAGTCCGGCGTTCTTGGCGGCGACTCCGAAATCGATCAGACCGGCGCAGGTAACACCGCCACGGTCACGCAGACCGATGATGGCGCCCCCCTGTTCGGCAACAGCGTGCCGCCGAGTTCGATTTCGACCGTGCTTCAGACCGGCGATGCCAATGTAGCGATTATCGACCAGACCACCCAGACCCAGTTCAATCCGAACACCTCGACGGTCAACCAGCGGGGCGACACCAACATCGCCACCATCACCCAATTCGACGATGAGCAGACCTCGACCGTCAATCAGGACCTTGGCTCGAACTTTAACACAGCCGAGGTTACCCAGGGCGTACTACAGATGGGCACTGACGAAACCTTCGGCAACACCTCGACGATCACGCAGAGAACCGGCGATTACAACTTTGCCGATTTAAGCCAGACCGGCGCTCTCAATACCAGTGACGTGACTCAGGATGGCGAAGAGAATACGGCCCTCGTGGGCCAGTCGGGCGATAACAACAACAGCGAAATCAACCAGACTGGCGCCTTTCAGGATGCCGACGTGGGCCAGTCAGGCGATGGCAACACTTCGACTGTCACCCAGTCTGGTGACGGTAACAACGAAGCCGACGTAGACCAGGCTGGTCAGACCAGCACCGCAACTGTCAACCAGCTCAACAATGCCAATGGTGAGACTGCAACGATCAACCAGCTGGCTACCGCGGTAAGCAACGCGGCGACCATCAACCAGAACGGTGATGGTGCATCGGGCGGCGCGTCCAACGGCAACGTTGCGACCATCACCCAGGGCGGCGGTGAATTGAACACCGCGACCACCACCCAATCGGGAACCGGCCAGAACGGCGACGTCACGCAAGACGGTAACCGTAATAGCTCGCTTCTCACTCAGAGCAACGCGTCCAACAATGCCGAAGTGGCGCAGACCGGCGACGACAATGAGTCGGAGATTGCCCAGACTGGAAGCACCATCAACACGGGCGGAGTTAACGATGTCTTCGTGACCCAGATCGGCGACTTTAACGACTCCTTTGTCCTTAATCAGAACGCCGACGGTTCGAATTCGGTCAATGTCAGCCAGGATGGCGATCTCAACGAAAGCGATATCCAGCAGGGCAGCAACGTAGCCTTCTTGAACACTATCGAGCTCGACCAGATTGGTGACCGCAACGTAAGCACCATCGATCAGTCGCTGATCGAATTCAATGATGACAACGACATCGATGTTCTCCAAGATGGTGATGACAACACCTCTACGATCGACCAGAGCGGCAATACCCAGACGATCGACCTGGTGCAGGAAGGCGTGTTCAACACCAGCATGATCACGCAGACTGGCAACAACAACACCGCCAATGTCACCCAGAACACCGACTTCAACACATCGAACGTGACTCAGGGCGGCAGCTTCAACACCGCAACCGTGGTCCAGGGCACCGCCCCGGTTCCGAATTAAAGAATGCACCCCGGGCGAGACTTTGGTCTCGCCCGGGGCTTTTTTGTAGCGTAGAAAGTCAGATTATGATGACCGCCGCTCTTTCCAGCCGCATCGCTTACGGCTTGGCCATCAATGCAGCGCTGATCGCCCCTGCGTTTGTTCACGCGCAGGCCGTTCCCGAACGCGGCGTATTCGTCACCCAGATTGGCAATGGCGGCCGGGCGAGCGTGACCCAACAGAATCCCGACAGTCTCGCGCAGATCACGCAGAGCGGCGCCGACAACAATGTCGAACTGCTGCAGAAGGGCGCGGCCCCGCACAAAGCCAACATTGCCCAGAACGGCGACGGTAACGAAGCCTTCGCCCGCCAAGGCGGCGATGGGACGACCGAACTGGCGCTGAGCCAGGAAGGCGACGACAATTCCGCGATCCTGCTCCAGCGCGAAACCGTGAACGGCATGACCACCGGCGCTGCGGTCCAGCAGCTCGGCAACGGCAACCGCCTGACGCTGGTGCAGGACGGCAGCGACAATCAGGCCGAGCTCAGCCAGGTGGGCGACGATAACGCCATGACCGCGACCCAGATGGGCGACGGCAACCGGCTGCAATGGGCACAGAACGGCAACGGCCTGTCCGATCTCGAGATCGTGCAGACCGGCGGCGGCGCGATGCAGATCACGCAGAGCACGACCAGCGCCCAGTTCGCCCCGCCGCCAGGTTCGGGCGGCTGAGAGCGCCGCGCGTGACCTTCGCCCTGCCCTCGTGCCGGATGCTCCTGCTCGCAAGCGCGGCGTTGCTCGTCCCTGCAGCGGGCATCGCACAGGACGCAGGCAGCGCCTCCAGCAAGACCGGCGCAAGCCAGGTTACGTCGCGCGGCACGGCCACCGAAGCCGACAAGCCCGACCGCAGGGTGTTCCTCGACGAGGCCCGGCCTGCGCCGACCCGGCCAAGCCCGGTGCAGGCCGAAGCCAGCCAGATCGTGCGCCGCGATCGCGGGACCACCGGTTCCACCCAGATTTCCGCCACGGGCGATGTTTCCCGGCAGGTGCCGCAGCTCTCCCGGGCCGAGCTTGATGCGACCCTCGCCCAGCTCACCCCTGCCGAGCGGAGCGTGCTGCTGCAGGCGGTCGAAGGCACCGACATCTGCGACAACCCGCCTGCGGTCGCCGCAATCGTCACGCTGTGCAAGACCCGCCTCGAAACCCGTTCGGGCGAAGTCGACACGCGCAGCGACAAGCCGCTGACCGCCGAGGAGCGTTTGCTGCGCGGCGGGCTCGAGAGCAACGGCATGCCCGCGGTCGAAGCCGTGATCGCACGCCTGTCGCGGTCCAGCAGCGCGTCCTCCTCCGACGACATGAGCAATCAGGCCATCGCCTCGGTCGCCCTGACGCCGCAATCCACGGGTGCGCCGTCCGGCAATAATGATGACACGAGCGGCTTGAGCGCCGGCACCGACGCGGTGATCAATGCGATCGTCCAGCAGCTTGGCGGACAGCCGGGCGCGGTTCCGCCGCGTGGTGGCGGACGTTGATGCTGCCCGGCCCGCTCGCCGTGCTGTTGCTTTCCCTTGCCTCCAGCACGGTACCCAACATGAACGATAATGCTCCGCACGCCCTTGCGCTCGATATCCAGCGCCTTGGCGACGCGATCGAGGTGCAGTTGATCGGCCAGTCGCCGCAGGCCCGGCAGGTCAGCTATACGCTGGACGTCAGCGGCAAATCGACCTCGCGCCACCACGGCAAGACGACGATCCCCGGTAACAGCCGCACCGTGCTTTCGACGATCCGGGTCACCGCCGGAGAGGACTGGTGCGTGCGGCTGACGGCCGAGGAAGACGGCGGCGAGCCTTACGAGATCAAAGAAGGCAACTGCCCCGCTTAAGGGCCAGGCGTCAGCGGCGAACCTGCTCCATCGCGGTGCTGCCCAGCCCGCGCTCGGGCGTGCTGATCTGGTCCATATGCACCTTGCGCCCCGCCTTGGGCCGCGCATCGACGGTGCCGACATTGAACTCGTCATAGACCGGATCGTAACTGATCGGGATGCCCTGCGACTGCAATTGAGCGAGCGACAGATACACGTTGCTTGCCGAAGACGCGCGGATCCGGGCGATCTGCGCGGGATCGTAACGGTCGCCGAGCACCTCGACGATCGATCCCAGCCGAACCTGCAAGCCTGTGTCGGTCTGCCGGAAATCGACCTTGCCGGCGGTCTTGCCGTCGATCCGGGTGAGCAGCTGCGATTTCACATCGACCCGCAACGCCTCAGGTCGGGCTATCCCCGAGGGGGCCGGTGCCTTGAGCTTGGCCTGCGGGAGCGGTGCCAGCGCAGCGGCGGGAGCGGTCGGCGCGCGAACGGCCTGTGACTGTGCCTGTGCCGGGGGCGCTGCGACGCGAGGGCGCGCTGCATGGCCGCTTGGCGCGGGACGCTTTTCGGCAACCTTCGGGACCACCATCGCCGCCGCAGGCACCGCTGCAGCAACAGGGGCAAGCGGCGTGGCTGACACGGGAGACGGCGCCGGGGCAGCCGCCGGATCGGCCGTCGTGAGCGGAGCAGGCGTGATCGGCGCAAGAGCGTCGCGGCGGCCGGGCACATAGGCGCGCGCGGCAGGCGCAAGGCCCGCCGCCGCCATCCCGTCCCGCGCCAACAATGCATCCTCGGGCGATGACGATGCCGGAAGCGCGGGTGCGGCCAGCGCGCTGTTCGTCCCGCCAATGGCGCGCGCGGCAGACGTTGCGGAAACCGGAACGGCGGGCTTGACGGCCTCGGCATCGGCGAGGCGTGCGGGCTGCACAGGCTGCGCTTCGGGCACGGCAGCCACTAGCGCTGCCGGTGCTGCCGAAATGCTCCCCGCCGAGGCAGGCTTGGCAGCGACCGCCAGTGCAGCCGGAGGAGCAGCGGCCTGCGGGACTTGCGCCGAAAGCTCGGCAGGACGCAGCGGCGCGGCAAGCGGCGCGATCAGACCGACCTGCTCTGTCGCCTGGATCTGGAGAGCACCCGGCGCTGGCGCAGCCCACGGCGCGGGCATGGCGCGCAGGTTATGGGGCGCGGCGCCCTCGTCGTCCGCCGGGGCGGAACCCAAGACCGGCGAAGGTTGCAGCGCCGCAGCTTTCGCGTCCGTCCCCCCCTGCGCGGCACCCGTCGCTTGCCCTTGAGTCAGAAAATCCGCGCCGAGTGACAGGCCCGGCACGCTCAGCGCGGCGATCACCGCCACCGAGCCGGGCAGCGCCCGCGTCCACAGCATCCGCGAGAGCGAGGTCGCGCTCGCTCCGCTCATCGATGCGGCAAGGATGGGGCGCGCGAAATCGGCGCGCTTCGCACCCACGTCCGCCCGGAATGAACCTGCTTGTTGCACTGCGTTAGCCCCCATCACCCGAAGTATGTCGCAGCATCCCGATTCGGGAAAGCGGAATTGACTCAGATGCCTAGGCCAAGCCCCCTTCCCCCGAATCGCGCCTGCGCCTATCGGGACCGGCTCGCCTGCCGGCGGGCCTTAAGGCAACCCAAGCACCGACATGACACAGGCAAGCACACTCGATACGCCCAGCTGGGGGCAGGAACTGCGCGCGACGCTGGGCCTTGCCGTGCCGCTGGCGGCGACGAACCTGTTGCAGATGCTGATCCATGCGGTCGACGTGATCTTCATCGCCCGGCTCGGCGACCAGCCGCTCGCCGCCTCGAGCCTAGCCATCGCCATCTTCGGCCTGACCGTGTGGGCGATGACCGGCCTCGTAGGCGCCTGCGCCCCGCTGATCGCGGCCGAGCGCGGGCGGCGGCTCCATTCGGTGCGCGAGATCCGCCGCACGGTGCGAATGGGGATGTGGGTGGCAGTAGCCTTCGGCATCGTCGGCATGGGCATCGGCTATTCCGGCGAGACGCTGCTGCTGGCGAGTGGGCAAGACCCGCGCATCGCCGCAATGGCGGGCGATTTCCTCGCGCTGATCGGCTGGGCGATGATCCCGATGGTCCTTGCCGGGGTGTTCCGCACCTTCGTCGCGGCGCTGGGCAAGCCCGGCTACGCGACCGCGATCACCCTGCTGGCGCTGGGTGCCAACCTGCTCGGCAACTGGGCGCTGGTGTTCGGCAATCTTGGCATGCCCGCGCTCGGCCTGACGGGCTCGGCGCTGTCGAGCGTCTTCACCGCGCTGGCGATGCTGGTCGCCTATGTCGTGGTGATCACGCGCGACCGCACCTTGCGCCGCTATCGCATCTTCGGGCGCTGGTGGCGGCCCGAATGGTCGCGGCTGAAGCAGATACTGGTGATCGGCACGCCCATTGCGCTCACGGTGCTGGCCGAGGCGGGGCTGTTCAGTGGAGCGGCGCTGCTGATGGGACGGATCGGCGAGACCGAGCTGGCCGCACACACGCTCGCGCTCAACCTTGCGGCGCTGGCGTTCCAGATCCCGTTCGGCACCGCGCAGGCCGCGACGATCCGGGTCGGCTTCCACCACGGCGCGGGCGACCGCGTGGCAGCGGGGCGCGCGGGCTGGGTGGCGATTGCGATCGGCACCGGGTTCATGTGCATGACGGCGCTGGCGATGGTGCTGGTGCCGACCTTGCTGCTGCAGATTTACGTCGACACCGCCGCGCCCACCAACGCCGCGCTGATCGCTTTCGCGCTGCAATACCTCGTGCTGGCGGCGATCTTCCAGCTCGCCGACGGCGTGCAGGCGGTCGGAGCGGGGGCGTTGCGCGGGCTACAGGACACCCGCGTGCCGATGTGGATCGCGATCTTCAGCTACTGGGTGCCCGGCTTCGGCATGGCGATCTGGCTGGGTTTCTACACCCCGCTCGAAGGGACGGGGGTGTGGATCGGGCTTGCCACCGGACTGTTCTTCGCTGCCGCGCTCTTGCTGTGGCGCTGGACACGGCGCGATGCCCTGGGGTTGACGCGATACGACGCTGCCGCTTAGGGCGCGGCGGCGGGAGCGGCCGGCACGGCAGCCGCGACTGGGATGGTGATGCCCAGTTCATCGAACCTGAGTTTGACCCCTTCGTGCATGGCCCAGGACAGCGCGAGGTGATCGCCGGTCTTGCACCATACCCGCACACCGACGCGCACCGCATTGTCCGCGAGCCCTGCGACGAATGCCACCGGTGCGGGCTCGGCCAGCGCGCGGGGATCATTGCTGGCCAGTTCCAGCATCGCCGCGCGCGCGGCGCGCAGGTCGTCATCGTAGCCGATCGTGACGACCAGCTCGAACCGCCGGGTGGGCATCCGCGAATGGTTCACGACGGCCTTGTTCCAGAGCTCGTTGTTGGGGACCATCACATACAGCCCGTCGAGCTGGTGCATCTCGGTGGTGAATAACCCGATCGCCTGCACCGTGCCCCCGACCGGACCGGCGGTGATGTATTCGCCCACCCGGAAGGGCCGCTGGATGAGGATCATCACGCCGGCCGCGACATTGCTGAGCGTGCCCTGCAGCGCGAGGCCGACGGCCAGCGCGAGGCCGCCCAGCGCGGCGATGATGCTGGTGGTCTGCACCCCGAACTGGGTGAGCACGGTGATCGCGACAATCACCCACAGCGCATACCGGATGATGTTGCTGAGGAACTTGGCGACCGTCGGCTCGATCCGGGTGTTGCCGGTCAGCGCGCGGTCTGCCCAGCGCGACAGCAGGCGCGCGAGGATCACCCCGATCACCGTCACCGCCACCGCGCCGGTCAGGTAGGCAAGGTTGATCTTGAGCCACAGCCACGCCTCTTGCGCGACGTTGATCTGGTCGTTCAGGCCGGCGAGCTTCGGGGGAAGCCTGGATGGGGAAGCTGTCACGGTTGCTCGCACAAATGTGGCCTTCCGGGGTGACACTGGGTCAACCCGGAAGGCCAGCGGGTTTCTTGCAAGCTGTGCTTAGCCGGGAGTGACCGTGATTTCCACCCGCCGGGCCCCTGCCAGATCGGTCGCCGCATCGGCGCTGTCTGCGGGCTTGACCAGATCGATCCGCTCGGCGGCTACGCCCTGGTCGGACAACGCCTTGGCGACCCCTTGTGCGCGGTTCTTCGCCAGTTCGGCATTGGCCGCCGCATTGCCGGTCGGGTCGGAAAAGCCGCTCAGCTGCACCCGGTCGGCCGGATTGGCATCGAGCCACGCCTTGATCGGCGCGACCGCCGCGACGAAATCAGGCGCGACGTCGGATGTGCCGACGGCGAAATAGACCGAGACCTTGGGCCGGCCCTCGACCACCTCGGACACGATGCCCGCGCCTTCGGGAATGGCCGGTGCGGTCGGTTCCGCGACCTGCGCGGGCGCCGCTGCGACAGGCGCCGACGGATTGGTGTCGAAGCCTCCGCCACCAGCAGTACCGGCAATCGCTGCAAACAGCGCCAGCGCCGCGCCGCTCAGACCAACCAAGGTCGCAAACCTGAGATCGGTGCTGGGGCCGCCGAGGGCCGTGCCCGGAGGGGGGCCGTCAAACATGGTCGCCGCCCACGGCGCCAGGGGCCGGGCCGCTGCGGCCAATGGCGTCGCCGCCGCAGCTGCGGCGAACTGCTCCAGCTTGCCGAAATGTTCGGCGAGCAGATAGTAGGCCGTCACCCGGTGGCGGGAAGTGGTATCGCTCATCCGCGTGCCGACCGAGTCGATGGCGGCATCAAGCGCACCATCAGAATCGGTCAGGCCGAGCGTCTTCTTGCAGAAATTCTCGCGCACGCTGTGCGTTTCAGCCGGTTTGGCGAACGACACCAGCGGCGCCTCGCGGGTCTTTAGCGATACAAGACAATGACGCACGAGCCCGGCGATCGCGCCGTTGTCGGCAGCCGGGACATAACGCTTAACGTCAACCGCCCAGTCGGTGGCTGCGGCTGCATTCGACATATCGACCTCCCTAGCTCCGATCAGGAGCCCATTATTGCCGATCCCGACGCGCTTCTAACAGAGGTTAGTAATAAGCCCAAATTTTTCTCGCACCCGCGCCTTGACTCCACCCCGCCCCGCCACCAAATGCCTCCCCGTTGGCACTCTCAGAGGGAGAGTGCCAAGCAACCTCACCCATTCAAGGAAAGGTCATCATCATGGCATTTCGTCCGCTGCACGACCGCGTTGTGGTCCGTCGCATCGAAGCCGACCAGAAGACCGCTGGCGGCATCATCATCCCCGACAGTGCCCAGGAAAAGCCGAGCGAAGGCGAAATCATCGCCGTCGGCGAAGGCAACCGTGACGACGCCGGCGCTCGCATCGCTCTCGACGTCAAGGTCGGCGACCGCGTTCTGTTCGGCAAGTGGTCGGGCACCGAAGTCAAGATCGGCGGCGAAGACCTGCTGATCATGAAGGAAAGCGACATCATGGGGATCATGGGCTGATCGCCTGATCCTGTTCGCTTCTTTCAATCCATAACTCAATTTCAGGAGAAACAATCATGGCAGCCAAGGACGTAAAGTTCGGCCGCGAAGCCCGCGAAGGCATTCTGCGCGGCGTCGACATCCTCGCCAACGCCGTCAAGGTGACGCTTGGTCCCAAGGGACGTAATGTCGTCATTGACAAGAGCTTCGGCGCCCCCCGCATCACCAAGGACGGCGTCACCGTCGCCAAGGAAATCGAGCTTAAGGACAAGTTCGAGAACATGGGCGCCCAGATGCTGCGCGAAGTCGCCAGCAAGGCGAACGACAGCGCCGGTGACGGCACCACCACCGCGACCGTGCTCGCCCAGGCGATCGTCACCGAAGGCATGAAGTCGGTTGCCGCCGGCATGAACCCGATGGATCTCAAGCGCGGGATCGATCAGGCCGTGCTCGCCGTGGTCGCAAACCTCAAGAGCCGTTCGAAGGACGTCTCGGACAGCTCTGAAATCGCACAGGTCGGGATCATCTCGGCCAATGGCGACCGTGAAGTCGGCGAAAAGATCGCCGAAGCCATGGAAAAGGTCGGCAAGGAAGGCGTGATCACCGTCGAGGAAGCCAAGGGCCTCGAGTTCGAGCTCGATGTCGTCGAGGGCATGCAGTTCGACCGCGGTTACCTGTCGCCCTACTTCATCACCAACCCCGACAAGATGACCGTGGAACTGGATAACCCCTATATCCTGATCCACGAGAAGAAGCTGTCGAACCTGCAGGCGATGCTGCCGATCCTCGAAGCCGTGGTGCAGTCGGGCCGTCCGCTGCTGATCATTGCCGAAGATATCGAAGGCGAAGCGCTGGCGACCCTCGTGGTCAACAAGCTGCGCGGCGGCCTCAAGGTCGCAGCCGTGAAGGCTCCGGGCTTCGGTGATCGTCGCAAGGCGATGCTGCAGGACATCGCGATCCTGACCAAGGGCGAGATGATCAGCGAAGATCTCGGCATCAAGCTCGAGAACGTCACTGTGGGCATGCTCGGTCAGGCCAAGAAGGTCTCGATCGACAAGGACAACACCACCATCGTCGATGGCGCCGGCGCTGCCGACGACATCAAGGCGCGCGTGGCGGAAATCCGCACGCAGATCGACAACACCTCGAGCGATTACGACCGTGAGAAGCTGCAGGAACGTCTTGCCAAGCTTGCTGGCGGCGTGGCCGTGATCAAGGTTGGCGGTGCGACCGAAGTCGAAGTGAAGGAGCGCAAGGACCGCGTCGACGACGCTCTCCACGCAACCCGCGCTGCGGTGGAAGAAGGCATCGTCCCCGGCGGCGGTACGGCGCTGCTTTACGCCACCAAGGCTCTCGAAGGCCTGAAGGGCGCGAACGAAGACCAGACCCGCGGCATCGACATCATCCGCAAGGCGATCACCACGCCGCTCAAGCAGATCGCTCAGAACGCCGGCCATGATGGCGCGGTGGTTGCGGGCAACCTGCTGCGCGAAGATGACGAGACGCAGGGCTTCAACGCGGCGACCGACGTGTACGAAAACCTGGTCAAGGCCGGCGTGATCGACCCGACCAAGGTTGTGCGCACCGCGCTGCAGGATGCAGCTTCGGTTGCCGGCCTGCTGATCACCACCGAAGCGGCGATCGTGGAACGTCCGGACGACAAGCCGGCCGGCCCCGGGATGCCCGACATGGGCGGCATGGGCTTCTAAGCCGGTAGGGCGGGCTGGAGCCAGCGCTAGCTGGTTCCGCCTCGCCCAAGGCCGGCCAGCGGGGCGCCCCGCGCCCCGTCTGACGACTCGGGCTTTGCCCGAGGCGGCCCAGCCAAAGCCAAAAACCAGAAAACCCCGGCGGATCGCTCCGCCGGGGTTTTTCTTCATCTCGCATGGCCCGCTCAAGGCTCAATATTTCCCGAAGAAATCATACGTAGTCAGCAAGAGCACATAGAAAATTATTCATAAGCCTTAAGCGCATAACAGGGCCTCAGCGGCATAGCTCATCGCTGAGGGGTCTTCTGTGCGCGTCCTGACATGCTTGGCTTATGATCATGACCCGATGCTGGTTGGCCTTGCGGCACTGATGTGCGTGCTGGGGTCTTTCGTAACCGCCCAGCTCGCCCACCGCACGATCCATTCTCGCGGACGGACATGGCTGCACTGGTGGTTCCTGGGATCGGTTTCTGCCGGATCGTCGATCTGGGCGACGCACTTTATCGCGATGCTGGGATACCGCCCCGGCGTCCCGGTGGAATTCGACGCGACACTCACGATCATATCCGCGCTGATTGCTATGGGCGGCACGGCGATTGGTCTGATGTTTGCCCGCCTGCGCAGCCGCGCTCTGGCAGCAATCTGCGGCGGTGGCACGATTGGGCTGACAATCGCCGCGATGCACTACGTCGGGATGTTCGCCTATCGCCCCGATGGCATTGTGACGTGGCTGCCGCACTATGTCGCCGTCTCGATATTGTGCGCGGCGATGCTGACGACCGCAGCGATCGACAGGGTGCGCGCCAATCCCTCCGCCGCCAAGGGCTGGCAACCTGCCCTGCTGCTAGCCATCGCCATTGTGCTGCTGCACTTCGTCGGCATGGCGGCGTTTCAGATCACGCCGATCCCGGGCGTATCGAAGGGCGCAGACAGCAGTGTATTCACCGCAATGGCAGGCTCCATTGCAATGGCCGCAGTGCTCATCATCGGTACCGGCATTTCCACGCACCTGTTCGAGGAAAGCCGGGCGCAGACGCAGGAGCATCTGCAAAAGATAGCGATGAGCGACACACTCACCAGTCTTGGCAATCGCCTGAGCTTCGTCACGAAGCTGGCCAGATGCTGCGGCCAGTTGCGCACCCGCGGCGAACCCTTTGCCCTGCTGCTGGTCGATCTTGATCGCTTCAAGGCGATCAACGACACGCTGGGACATCCGGTGGGCGACCTGTTGCTGAAGGCCGTGGCCGAACGCCTGCTCAGGGCCGTTCGGGACAAGGACGTGGTCGCACGGATCGGGGGAGACGAATTCGCCATCATTGCCCGCAGCGCGACGGACGAAGCTACCACGCTGGTCATGGCCGAACGCATCGTCGCGGTGCTGGCAGAGCCGTTTGTGCTGGATTGCCACACGGCGGAAATCGGCGCGAGCGTCGGGGCAACGCTAGCCCCCCGGTTCAGCGACGACGCCGAAGTGCTGACCCAGCAAGCCGACCTCGCGCTATATCGGGCCAAGCACGAGGGCCGCGGGCGCACCTGCCTTTTTGACCCGTCGCTAGCCCAAAAGGTGCTCGACCGGATCGCGCTGGAAACCGATCTCAGACGGGCTTGGGCAAACCACGCGATCCGGGTGGTCTATCAACCGATCCTGGACGCCCGCGATGGCCGCTTCACTGGCGCCGAGGCGCTTTTGCGCTGGCACTGCGAGAGCCGCGGCGAAGTGCCGCCCGGCGTGTTCATTCCGGTGGCCGAAGAGATCGGCCTGATCGGTGCCATCGGTGAAATGGTGCTGGCGCGCGCATGCGGGGCAGCGATGGACTGGCCGGATCACTTGCGCGTTTCGATCAATGTCTCGCCCTTGCAGCTGGTCGGCGGAACGCTGATCGGCTCGATTGCGCACACCCTAGAGCGCACCCGCCTTGCCCCGCACCGCCTTGAAATAGAAATCACCGAAAGCGCCTTGCTCGCCGACGACGCGCTCGTTTCGCAGACGCTGGAGGCGCTGCGTTCGACCGGGCTGCGCATCGCGCTCGACGACTTCGGAACGGGCTATTCCTCGCTCAGCTACCTGCACCGCTTCCCGATAGACTGCATCAAGATCGACCGCAGCTTTGTCGCCCGTTTGCCGCATGATCCCGGCAGCGCGTCGATCGTTCGGGCGATCTGCCAGCTGGGCACAAGCCTGCGCATCAATATCGCGGCCGAGGGGATCGAGACGGAGCAGCAGCGCAGCTTCATCGCCGAGCAGGGCTGTTCGCATATGCAGGGTTACATGTTCAGCGAACCGTTGGATGCCGACGGGATTGCCGCTTTGTTTGCTGAGGCAGGCGGGGCAAAAGTGGCGGCCTGACCGCTCACCTGCTCCGGTGCTCGCCCCGGATCCACCGCAAGTCTTTGTAAAAGGTGCGGAGGACCGCCGCGCTTGAAGCGACCGACGTCCTCCTCAACACGTCACCCGATCCGGTGCTCGCCCCGGATCCACCGCACCGTCCCCGAAGACGCGCGCATCACCACGCTTTCGGTGGTGAGGATCATCTCGCCCGTCGCCTTGCGGCGGCGCTTCACGCCGCGCAGCAGCGAGCCGTCGGTCACGCCGGTCGCGGCGAAGATGCAGTCCCCCTTGGCGAGGTCTTCGAGCTTGTAGATGCGGTTCAGGTCCTCGATGCCCCACTTGCGGGCGCGGGCCTTTTCATCGTCGTTGCGGAACACCAACCGGCCGTTGAACTGTCCGCCGACGCAGCGCAAAGCCGCCGCCGCGAGCACGCCTTCAGGTGCGCCGCCCTGGCCCATGTACATGTCGATGGTGGTTTCCTCGTCGGTCACCGCGATCACGCCCGCCACATCGCCGTCGCCGATCAGCACCACGCCGCAGCCCAGTGCGCGCAGCTCGGCGATCAGATCGGAATGGCGCGGACGGTCGAGCACGCAGACGTTGATGTCGGACGGCTTGACGCCCTTGGCATTCGCCACGGCGGTGACATTCTCGGTCGCAGACTTGGCGAGGTCGATGATGCCTTCGGGATAGCCGGGGCCGACCGCCAGCTTGTCCATATAGACGTCGGGCGCGTTGAGCAGGCAGCCTTCTTCCGCCGCCGCCAGCACGGCGAGCGCATTCGGCCCGGCCTTGGCGGTGATCGTGGTGCCTTCCAGCGGGTCCAAGGCGATGTCGATCCTGGGGCCTTTGCCGATTCCGACCTTTTCGCCGATGAACAGCATCGGGGCTTCGTCGCGCTCGCCCTCGCCGATCACGACGGTGCCGTCCATGTAGAGGTTGTCGAAGGCGCGGCGCATGGCTTCCACCGCCGCTGCATCCGCTGCCTTCTCGTCGCCGCGCCCGATCAATTGCGCCGCCGCGATCGCCGCCGCTTCTGTGACGCGCACCATTTCGAGCACCAGCACACGCTGCATGGCGTTGTCAGCCGCTTGCTCGGCTGCCGTAAGGTCGGTATCGGTCGAGGAGTTCATGGGAAATTCAGCCCTCTGTTGGTCTGGTGCCGGCTCCGGCGCGGGCCGGATTGGGAAATACCCCCGGCGCTTAAGCGGATGGAGACGGGTTTGTCGAGCAATGCCATGCCTGCCCTGACCGGTTTTCGTGTCGCCCTGACTACATTGGTGCCCGCCCTTGCCATCGGCCTCGCGTCACCGCTGGCTGCGCAGTCCAGCGACGGCAACGCGCCGCCGCCTGCGACAGAGCCGACGCCTGCGCCCACTCCTGTTCCTGAGGTAGAACCCCCAATCGCACCCGGGCCGCGCATCAACCTGATGGTCACCGTGCCGCGCGGCGAGGTCAATCAGGCGCAGGTGAAGCAATGCGTAGATGATGCCGATGCAGGAACGCTCAGCGGCGAAATCGTGGTGTGCGGTCAAACCACGAACGACACCAGCGCGCTGAGCGGCTCGCGCAAGGAGACGCAGAAGCGTTACGCGCAGGAAACCATGCTGAAGGGTGCCGCGCGTGCGCCCGATTTCATCAAGGACTGCAAGGAGCAGGGCAATCCGTTCGGCTGCGTCGGGATCGGCAAGGTTCCGGCCACGGCCTATATCGTCGATTTCGCAGCGCTGCCGACCGCGCCCGCCGGCTCTGACGCCGACCGTATCGCGCGCGGACTTCCGCCGATCGGTCAGGAGGAGCAGCTCACCGAAGAGCAGGAACGTGCGCGGCGCGAGGCGGCGGGGATCAGGACCACCGCCCCGCCCCGCGCGAAGAAGAAGGGCGGCTGAGGGCGCAGGGCCGATGCTCCGCCCGATGCTCCGCCACGCCCTCATCGCGGCGCTGGTGCTGCTGGCTGCCAGCGCGCAGGCCCAGCCGGCGCGCGGGCCCGCCCGCCTGCCGCCCCTGCCTCCCGCGCAGACTGCGCCAGCCCCTGAACGCCCGCGCGTGCCGATCGATCTCGGCCCCGATACGCAAGCCGCCGATCCGCCGCAGAGCATCGACATCCTCGCACCCCCGCCCGCGCCCGAAAAGGCGACGCCCGCCGTGCTCAAGGAATGCGAGGATCAGATCGAGACGGGGGTCGTCGCAGGCGAGATCGTGGTCTGCGCCGAGCTCGTACACGATACCTCGCAGCTCTACAGCGGCAGCCGCGAGGCGTGGGAGAAGGCCTATGCCGAGCGCACACAGAACGCAGGCACCCTGCCGCCGCCCGATGTGGCGGGGGCAGGCATCTTCCGCGGTCCGGCGACGGTGAGCGGGCTGTGCGTGATCGGCCCCTGCCCCAAGGACGCGGCGCTGATTATCGACCTCGCGGCAATCCCGCCTGCGCCGACGGGCTCGGACGCGGACCGCGCAGGCAAGGGCCTCGCCGCGCGCGAGGCTGACAATGCGCCGCTTTCGGAAGAAGACCGCCGCCGGGTCGAAGCGGAACTGGGCTTGCCGGAAGCGCCGCCGCCCAAGGGCTAGCGCCTAACGCGGCAGGATCGGCAGCACCAGCGGCTCGCCCGACAGGCTTTCCGAGCCTTCGAGCAGCGCCAGCGCCTTGCGCACGCAGTGCTCCGGGCCTTCATGCGTGACCATCGCCACCATAACCTCACCGCCGGTGCTGCTGCGGCCCTGCTGGATGAGGCTTTCGATCGAGACATCGCCGTCGCGCATCGCTGCGGTGATCTCGGCGAGCACGCCGGGACGGTCCTTGACCATGAAGCGCAAGTAAGTGCGCTCGGTACGGTGGCCGGGCTCGGCAGGCGGGAGCGCGGCGAGCTGCGCCACGGGAACCGAGAAGGGCGCGCCCACTTCGTCCCGCGCAATGTCGATGAGGTCGGCGGCGACCGCACTGGCCGTCGGCCCATCGCCCGCGCCCGCGCCCTGAAACAGCAGGCGACCGGAGAAATTGCCTTCGGCGACCACCGCGTTGGTCGGGCCATCGACGGCGCTGAGTGGGTGCCCCTTGGCGACCAGACACGGGCGCACGCGCTGGAGCAGGCGGGGGCCGGTGGGGCTCTGCTCGACGTCGGCCTCACCGATCAGGCGGATCACGAAGCCCAGCGCGTCGGCCTGCGCGATGTCGGCCGCGCGCACGCCGGTGATGCCGCTGATGCGCACGCCCGCAAAATCGATCCGCGTCCCGAACCCGATGGCGGCGAGGATCGCGAGCTTCTGCCCGGCGTCGACTCCCTCGATATCGAAGGCGGGGTCAGCCTCGGCGAAACCCAGCCGCTGCGCCTCGGCCAGCACGGCGGCGAAGTCGGCGCCGGTCGCCTCCATCTCGGAGAGGATGTAATTGCAGGTGCCGTTGAGGATGCCGTAAACCTTGGTGAGCACGTTGGCCGAGGTGCCTTCACGAAGCCCCTTGATGACCGGGATGCCGCCCGCCACCGCCGCCTCGAACTTCAGGGCGGCATGATGCGCCTCGGCGATTTCGGCGAGTTCCATGCCGTGGTGGGCGATCATCGCCTTGTTGGCGGTGACGAGGCCCTTGCCGCCCGACAGCGCCGCGCGGCTGAGGGCGAGCGCCGGGCCATCCGATCCGCCGACCAGCTCCACCACCACGTCAACGTCGTCGCGCCTCGCCAGCGCGGTCATGTCGTCTTCCCAGGCAAAACGCGCGATATCGACGCCGCGGTTCTTGCCGCGGTCGCGCGCGCTGACGGCCACCACCTCGATCGCACGCCCGGCCCGCGCCGCGATCAGCGCGCCGTTGGTGTCAAGCAGGCGGATGACGCCCGCGCCGACAGTGCCGAGGCCGGCGATAGCGATACGCAAGGGTTTGGGGGCAATGTCGGCCACGCGGTGCTCCATCCGTGATGAAGTCCCGGCGCTTAACCGTGCAAACTTCGCGGTCAAGCGCGGATGCGCGCCGCTACCCCCTCGAACACTAAAGCGTGATGCGCCGCTCGCACGGGCCAAGCGCCTCGCGCACGAAGGCATAGTCACCCGCTGCCAGCCGCCGCTCGGCCGGATCGCGCGAGAGGTTGGCATTGCTCGGCAGCTGCGCGGGCAGCGCGCAGGCGAGGCGGTACCAGCGCAGGGTTTCGCGGGCCGGAGGGGTCGCCGCCGAATCGATGATCTCGCCCCACGAAACGCCCCATTGCGGGCGCTGTCCGGGGCGGCGCAGCACGGTGATCGACACTGGCTCGCGGTTTTCGGTTGCCAAGAAAATCTGCGTCTCCGATTCGCCCGTCAAGGTCCCCGGCACCGCCAGCGCCTCGCTCACCCCGGTGATCCGCGGCGGAACATCATTAGCATAGAGCTCGGTGAGGACCGGTCGCAGCCGCGCTTCAAGCGCCGGCGTGTACGCCAGATGCGCGGCAGGCGCGACCAGCTGGATTTCGGCAGCGCGCCCCGGCACGCCGCGCGCGAACAGCAGAAACTCGCGCTTTTTCAGGGCCGGAACCTTGCCCTTGGCATCAAGCGGCACGTCGAGGAGATAGGCGAACGTGGCCGGAACCGCGCTCTGCCCGGCGATCAGCGCGACCGTTTGCGCTTCTATGTACAGCCGCGCGAATCCCGGTGCGAGGCCAGGCGCTCGGTCCGGCTTCAGCGTGGTCTGGCGGCGAATCTGCGCCCGGATTACCAGCGGCGCGCTATCTGAAAGACTAGCGAGATCGGCATATGTCGGCCCGCTGGCAACGATTGCAGCAGGCGCCGGCGCGGTCTGCGCGATGGCCGCCATAGGTGCCAGAAACAGGGCGCCCAGCGCCGCCGCACTAGCTGTCAGAGGATTGAAAAACGCCATTAATTCACCTTTAACCTGTGTGGGGGCGCGATGCGTCCGGGCATGCGATTGTTGCATCGCTTTATCAGGCCCTATTGCACAAGGCGCGCCGTGAATCCGTGCTGAACCGCAAAAGGGTTTGATCGGCTAGGGGTTGCCCGTTAAAGCCCCTAGTGCTGATTGCGCGGGACTGGGGACATTACCGCGGGAGCAGTTCAGGTGGCGTGCTGGAATGGAGTGTCCAGAGCGTGCCAGCCGGGGAGCAGACGGGACGAGCCGAAGCGCCGCTCCCATTTGCTCGTTGCCGGCGTGGGAGGACCGAAATGACCGGGATCCACTCACCAGCTGTAATCGGCTGGCGGGTGGGGAGTGTGCCGATCCTTGCGATCGGCGAGTAATTGGAGAGAAAGCGCTGGATGTCCTACGCTAGCCAACAACAAGGTTTGACCGGCCCCAAGCTTGTCGCAATGATTATTGCGCTTGCAATTGTCGGTCTCGTCGGGACCGGCATGGTCGTTTATCTGGCAGTCGACGCCATCAAAGAGGCAGTCGAGCGCGTGACGACCATCAACGTCGAAGAGCCACCGCCACCGCCGCCGCCGGACGAACCGCCGCCGCCTGAAGAGCCGCGCGAGACTTCGCCTCCGCCGCCCAACATGCCAGCTCCGCCGCTCGAATTGTCGCCTCCGGCGAAGTTCGAGACCACGCAGCAGGAAACGCCGCGCGAAGTTATCCGTGAGCCGAGCCGCCCGGTTATCGCCGACCCCGGCCCACCAACCCCGCCGGCGAAAAAGTCGCAGGCTCGCGGTGCAACCGCAAAGGGTCAGAAGCAGTGGGCGCAGCGGATTTCGGATGATTACCCGCGCCGCGCTGCGCAGGAAGAGACCGAAGGCACCGTGGGCGTCCGCGTCACCGTGACCACCGACGGCAAGGCAACTGCGTGCCAGGTAACCTCGTCTAGCGGTTCGAAGGAACTCGATGGCGCGGCTTGCAAGAACATGGAGCGTTATGCTCGGTTCGAACCTGCGCTCGACTTTGACGGCAATCCGACCACCGGTACCTTCTCGACCCGCATCGTCTACAAGCTGAACTGATCCATTCGGGCCGGCGGCCCAACCATCTTCTGGCCCGCCGGTCGTCAACGACAATTCTTTCAAGAGGACTTTCGCAATGAACCTTTATCTTCTCGCCGCCGCAGCTGGTGAAGCACCGCAGAGCAAGTTCGGCTTTGTCGAAGCCATGAGGGAAGGCGGCCCGGTTGCCTGGTCGATCCTCACCGTCATGGTCATCATGTCGGTCGGATCGTTCTACATCCTGTTCACCAAAATGTTCGAGCAGAACAAGGTGATGAAGCAGTATCAGGCCGTGCAGAACCAGTTCTGGCGCGCGCCGAGCCTGCGCGAAGGCGCGACCAAGCTCGAGAAGGACAGCGCCTGGCGCCAGCTCGCCGATGATGCGGTGAAGGCTCAGGAAGACCACGGCAAGATGACCGACAGCCTCGAATCGCATGATTACATGCACGGTTCGCTCCAGCGTTCGGAAGACACGATCAACGCGGTGCTCGCGGGCGGCCTGCCGTTCCTCGCCACCGTCGGCGCGACCGCGCCGTTCGTTGGTCTGCTCGGCACCGTGATCGGGATCTACCGCGCGCTGATCAACATCGGCATCGCCGGTAACGCCTCGATCGACAAGGTCGCCGGCCCGGTTGGTGAAGCGCTGATCATGACCGCGATCGGTCTGCTCGTCGCTGTGCCTGCGGTGTTCGCGTTCAACTGGCTGCAGTCGCGCAACCGCAAGATCGCCGCGATGCTCAACAGCTTCTCGACCGATCTGCTGGCCCACATGAACTCGAACGGCGCGGTCAAGCCGGCCGTGATGGCAGCGCCGGCGGCCAAGCCTGCTGCCAAGCCGGCTGCGGCTCCGGCCACCAAGGCCTGATCGCCATTGCCGCAAGACGGCGGGGGCGACCGTAAGGGTCGTCCCCGCCGCTGCCCACCGGGCAGGCACAACAGTTTTGACAGGCTAGGAATTCTCAATGGCGATTTCTACGGGAGGTGGGGTCGATACCCCAATGTCCGACATCAACACCACGCCGTTGGTGGACGTGATGCTGGTGCTCCTGATCATCTTCCTCATCGCGGTTCCGGTGGCGATCCAGACGATCGAGAAGCTCAAGATCCCGGTGTTCCAGTCGGACGAGGCGAAGGAAAAGGCCGAAAACCTGCTCCTCACCGTCAGCACCACCGATGATGCCGGGCTCAGCGCGGGTGACGCAGGCTTTGCCGGTGCATCGCGTAACGGCCAGTGCCGGATCTACATCAACAACATCACGCCCGTGACCTCGGACGAGCTTCAGGAACAGGCGTTCAGGAAACTCGATGCCATCGTCCAGCGTGAGGGCGGCGCTGCGGCCCTGATGGCGGATCCCGAGAAGATCCCGCAGGTGCACATCCGCGGCGACGTCAACGCTCCGTGGCAGTGCGTGGCGGGCGCGATCTACAACATCCAGCGCGCGGGCTATCCGATCGTCGGGTTCATCTCGAACCCCGTCGATCCGAATGGCTGACGTCCAAGCGAACTTAAGGAGTAACTGACATGGGTATGGCCGGAGGAAAACTCGACGGCGAGCCGATGATGGAAATGAACATGACGCCGCTGATCGACGTTTTGCTCGTTCTGCTGATCATGTTCATCATCACCATCCCGGTCGCCAACAACTCGGTCGACATCGATTTGCCGACGCCCTCGAAGACGCCGCCACAGGACATTGATCCGATCAAGAACAAGGTGGTTTTGACCGGCAATGATCAGATCTTGTGGAACGGCACCCCGATCAGCGAAGCCCAGTTGGTGACGACGCTGCAGGAAACGACCAAGCTGGTCCCCGAGCCCGAGCTTCAGTTCGAGCCCGAGCCGCTGGCCAGCTACGAGCTGTCCGCCAATGTGCTGCGCGACATCAAGGGATCGGGCGTCACGAAATTCGGCTTCGTCGGCAACGACAAGTATCGCAATTTCGGCAAGTGATAGCCTGCGTCTAGCGGCGTCCAGGGGTTCCTTAGGGTACCTCTAGACCCCGGTTAGACCGGTTTAGAGGGGGCGCTGCGAGGTTTCGCGGCGCCCCTTTTGCTTGTGGGACCTGATGTTTCACGTGGAACAATGAGGGGCGCTAATCCCCCTCGGGCGGCTCGTCAGGCCGCATCGCAGCCGCGATCAGGCCTTCGGCTTCGAGCAGCAGCTCGTCGTCCACCGCCCCCTGCGGCACCGCCTCCCGCCCGATCATTGTCATGACGGGGACGGCCAGCGGCGAGACCCGGTCGAGGGTCACATGCACCAGCTCGGTCCCGGCCCGTTCGAGCAGGTCGCCAAGCCGGCCCACATCCGTCATCCGCGCCCGCGCATCAGCCCACGCAGCCTCGATAAGTATGTGATCTGGCTCGTATTTCCGCAGTACGTCGTAGATCAGATCGGTCGAGAAGGTGACCTGTTTGCCGGTCTTCTTCTGCCCCGGATGCTGGCGCTCCACCAGCCCGCTGATGACCGCCACCTCCCTGAAGGCGCGGCGTAGCAGGTGACTTTCGGTCACCCACTCGGCGAACTCGTCGGTCAGAATATCGGGCGATAACAGCGGCGCAGGATCGGTCACCGGCTTCAACCCCCACACCGCCAGGCAGTAATCATTGGCGACAAACCCGCCGGGCAGAAGTCCGCGGTCCTCCATCCGCCGGGTGATGAGCATCCCCAGCGACTGGTTCGCGTTCCAGCCATCGAAGGTGTAATAGGCGGTGTAGTGCTTGCCGCCATGCGGGAAGCTCTCCACCAGCAGCTCGCCGGGTGCAGGAAGCCGCGAGCGGTAATCCTGCATCTCCAGCCATTCGCGCACGTCATCGGGGAAGCGCCCCCACCCCGCCCTGTCCGCCAGCAGCGCCTGCACGCGGGTCGAAAGGTGCGTCGTCAGCGGCAGCCGCAGCCCACCATAGGAGGGGATCGTGGCGGATTTCTTGGCCGCGCGAACCACCACGTCCATGTCCTTCACGCCCTCGACCTCAAGGCTCATGCCGGCGAAGAAGAAGGTATCGCCCGGTGAAAGCTGCGCGGCGAACCGCTCCTCGACCTTGCCGAGGCTGCGGCCGTTCTTGAAGCGGACCACCAGCATTTCGGAATCGACGATGATCCCCGCGTTCATCCGGTGGCGCTGTGCCTGATTGGGGTGCGAAAGCCGCCAGATCCCTGATTTGTCCCGGACAATCCGCTGGAACCGGTCATAGGCCTTGAGCGCATATCCCCCGTTCGACACAAAGCTCAGCACGCGTGCAAAGGTCTGGGCGTCGACCCAGCTATAGGCGAGGCTGTTGCGGACCTCGGCGAGCAAGGCCTCCTCGTGGAACGGCCCCGCGCAGGCGCAGGCCATCACGTGCTGGGCAAGCACATCGAGACTGCCGGGGCGGAACGGGTCGCCATCACGCTGGCCCTCATCCACGGCTTCCTTGGCGGCCATCGCTTCGAGGAATTCGAAACGGTTGCCCGGCACCAGCACCGCGCGGCTCGGGGTATCGAGCCTGTGCCCTGCCCGCCCGATCCGCTGGAGCAGCCGCGAGGACCCCTTGGGCGCCCCCATCTGCACGACAAGGTCGATGTCCCCCCAATCGACGCCGAGGTCGAGGCTGGCGGTACACACCAGCGCGCGCAATTCACCGCGCGCCATCGCCTCCTCGACCTTGCGCCGCGCCTCTGTCGAAAGGCTGCCGTGGTGGATGCCGATGGGGAGGTGGTCCTCGTTCACCTCCCACAGGCACTGGAAGATGAACTCGGCGAGAAACCGCGTGTTGGTGAAGACCAGCGTGGTGCGGTTGGCCTTGATCGCTTCGTAAAGCTGCGGGACAGCCCAGCGCCCGGCGTGGCCGCCCCACGGGACGCGCTCCTCGATGGGCAGGAGGATCTCGACCTCGGGCGCAGCGCCCTCCTCGCCCAGCACCAGCGCGGCAGCCGCGATCTCGCCCGAGCCATCATCGACCTGCGGGGCGAGCCATTCCTGAAAGTCGCGCGGATTAGCGAGCGTTGCCGAGAGCGCGACCCGCTGCGCTCCAGGGGCGATGGTGTGCAGCCGTGCAAGGCTGAGCGCGAGGAGGTCGCCGCGCTTGTCGGTCGCAAAGGCGTGCACCTCGTCGATGACAATCCGCTTCAGCCCAGCGAACAGATCGAGGCTCTCGGGATAAGAGAGCAGCAGCGAGAGGCTCTCGGGCGTGGTCAGCAGGATGTGCGGGGGGCGTTCGCGCTGGCGCTTCTTGCGGTCAGACGGGGTATCGCCGCTGCGGGTCTCGACCCGGATGGGCAGGCCGATCTCCTCGATAGGGGTGAGGAGGTTGCGCTTCACATCCTGCGCCAGCGCCTTCAGCGGCGAGACGTAAAGTGTGTGGAGGCCATCAGGTGGCAGGGCTCCAGCCGAGGGCGCAAAGTCGCACAGCGTCGGCAGGAAACCCGCCAGCGTCTTGCCCGCGCCGGTGTCCGCGACCAGCAGCGCATCGCGCCCTTCGCGCGCCATCGCCAGCATTTCCAGCTGATGCCGCCGCACCCGCCAGCCGCGGCCGGTGAACCAGTCGCCGATCTCGGGAGGAATGAAAGTGGCGGGGTCCGGCGCGGTCACCCCCGCCATGTGGACACTCTGCCCGCCCCCCACAAGCCTCGGCGGTGTTACGGCTCCATGCCCGCGGAGATCTGGTCCTTGATCTCGGCAATGCTGTAGCCGGTCAGCGCAGCGACCCGCGCCTGTTCGGCCTTAGAAAGGGCGTTGAAGTCGCGTTTGACGGGGAGGCCCGCGCTGGCGGCGGCCATCTTCTCTTCCAGCCCTGCAATGGCCCCCATCATCTCCGGCAGAGCTTCCATCGACGCGGCGACGATGCGCGGATCGCTCGACATGGTGAAGCTCTTGCGCGCGTAGGCGGTGCCACTGTCGGTCTTGAAGAAGGCCTCGATGTCATCGAGTTCGGTCTGCGAGAAATGGACCGCGTAAAGCTCGGACATGGCCTTGCGCATCGAAGGCTCCATCTTCGCCATCATGTCGCGCATGAAGGCCGGCATCAGCGCCGTTTCGCGCTTGTGGCGTTCGGCATAGGCGGGGTCGAACAGGGCGGCGAGCTCCTCGGTCTGTTCGGGCGAAAGCCCAAGCGTGTCGGCTTGGAGGCCGGTGCCCTTGGTCACGGCAGCGATCGCTGGGCCGCCGGCCGCGTCCATCATCGGGCCGAGCAGTTGATCCATCATCCCCCCCATCATCTCGCCCAGCGTACCATCGGGGATCATGCGGTTAATGATGCGCTGCGCCTGCGGCAGCCGCGCCTCCTGCTCGGGGGTGAGCGGTTCGGCCGGGAACATCTTGCCGAGCATGGCCATCGTCTGGTCCATCGCAGCATCCCCGGATTCGGAATGAGCGGATGCGGAATGCCCAGTCGCGGAATGGGAGTCGGCTCCGGCCTGCGCAGCGATCGGCTGGGGCACCAGAGACAGCGCGGCCATTCCTGCCAGCCCAGCGAAAATGCGACGAATCATGCGTTTGCTCCCCGTGAGTGATCGCGTTTGTCTGCCCCGAACCGCGCGCAGTTCAAAGTCCCTTCAGCACATCGTCCGGTACCTTCTTCCGTGCGGCGACGACCGCCTGGACGAGAGCTGTCTCCGCCTTGCAGCGGTCGGCGCTGTCAGGATCGGTGAGGGCGGCCGTCAGCCGCTCCTTGGAAAGCCCGCTGCGCTCCAGCGTCTCGCCCACCAGCCAGCCCGGGACGCTGTAGCGCGTCTCGCCACCTTTCGGCATATGACTGAGCACCTTGGCCGCGAGTAGCTGGCGCAGCAGCACCTGTTCGCGGGCGCGGTCCTTCTTTTCGAGGTCGAGTGTCAGCGCGCGCAGGTCGCCATTGATCGCCATCTGGCAGGTCTGCTCGGACTCGGCCTTGGCGGCGGTGAGCCAGATCGCCTTCAGCTCAGCCCGTGCCTCCAAGCCGGCCCTGTCGGCCACCTCCGCCGAAGCGAGTGCCTGCATCCGTACATAGTGGAGCGGGACCACGATGTCAGGATTGTTGATCGCCATCAGTAGCTCGCGGGCCAGCTTGGGATCTTCCGCCAGCACCACCTTCATGTCGGTGCCCGGCCCGAAGATGTTGATCACCTGTGCGTCGATTTCAGCCCGCTTGAGCTGGCTCTCGGCGACCGAAATGGGCAGCGCGCCATCGTCGCTCCGGTCGGTGCATTGCGACAGCATCCTGGGCATAGCGAAGATCACCAGCATGATGACGATGCCGCGCACCACCCGCGGGCCTAGACTGCCCGCGCCCGCATCAGGCTTGGGGTCCCACGAAGCGATGCGCTCGGGATCGAGGTGGCTTTCAAGCTCGGGGTAGCGTTCGCGGACACCGGTGATGAGCTTGTGGACGTCGAGCCGCTTGACCTTCAGCCGGTCGACAATCCCCGCCCGCCCGGGGCGCGACAGCTCCACCCATGCCTTGTGGAGCGGATGGCCGGGCTGCTGCACCTTGTCGTGGAAGCGCATGCCCTTGAGCCGCTGGTTGAGGAACATCAGCGCGGGCCGCTCTTCAATGGAGCCGTCTTCGCCCATCCAGTGGAACGCGGCATTGGCGGGCTCGACGAAGGGCGCAGACCGCGGCCAGGTGCGCGCGAACAGGTCGGCAAGCGCCCCGTCGAGCGCATCGTGCTCGGCGATGTCGGCCTCGTCCGCCCGCGCGATCAGGGCATCGAGCGCAGTAAGGCCCTCCTCCATCTCGGCGAGAGTCACCGCATCATCGCTCGCTGCGCCCTCAGGGTAGAGGATACCCGTCAGCTGCTGCCACGCGGCCCGCGCGCGCTCCTGCCCCTCGCTCAGCGCGGGGTCGGGAGCGGGGGCGAAGGGATCGGGGTGGTAATTGGACGGCCCGTCATCCCACAGATCGTCGTCATAATCGTCGTCGAGCCAGTCGGTGTCGTCGTCCTGATCCTCGCCAAGGTCGCCGAGCCCCAGATCGCCGTCATCCTCCTCGGCACGCTGGCACTGTGCGACGAGCCACAGCGCGTGGTCACGCGCACGGCGCAGATCGGCATAGCCTGCGATGTCCTCGTCGACATTGGTGGCGCGCAAGGCATCGGCATAGGCCTTGCGGATCGCGCCGGTGTCGCCGGTTTCGTCGATCCCGAGGCGGTCCCAGGGAAAGCGGCGGCGGCTCACAGCGGGGCCATTACAGCGGCGCCATCATAGCGGGGAGTAGGCGTCGATCTCGTCGATCAGCCGCCCCAACCCCTCGCGCGCATCGGCGATGATCCGCGGGTCCTGCTTTTCGAGCGCACCCTTGAAGTCGGTCAGCCCCTGCCCGATCATCTCGCGCGTAGCCCCGGTGAAGCCTTCATAGGCCCGCTCGGCCCGCGCCATCATGGCGACGTTCTCGGCCTCGTCACGCGGGTGGACCTTGAGCTTCTCCAGCCGCTTGCGGCTCTCGGTGACGTCCTTCTGGCTGCGCCTGTCATCCTCGTCGACGATCACGAGGTTGCGGCTTGTCCCGTTCGCCGGGACCGACACATCGACATCGAGCAGCCCGCTGGTGTCATAGGTGAAGCGCACGTCGACCGCGACCTCGCCGGCCGGGCGCGCCGGTACCGGCACGGTCAACTCGCCAAGCTTGACGTTCTTCTTCACGTCGCGCGCCTCGCCCTGATAGATGGCGAAAGTGACCTGCTTCTGATTGTCGGCAAGGGTGCAGAACTGCTCCATCCGGCTGACCGGTACGGGCGTGTTGCGCTCGATAATCGGCGCAAAGATGTCCTCGTGGAAGCGCCCGTGCGCATCGCGGGTCGCGGTGCCCACGCCCAGCGTGAAGGGCGCAACATCGGTGATGCGGATCTCCTCAAGCCCCTCTCCGCCCGACAGCAGCCCCGCCTGGATCGCCGCGCCCAGCGCCACGGCGTGATCGGGGTGAACGGTCGCATTGGGGAAGCGCCCGAACATCCGGGTGAGCGCCTTCCTCACCACCGGCATCCGCGTCGCCCCGCCGACCAGCACGATGTCCGACAGGGTCTTCACGTCGATATGACAATCGCGCAGCGCGCGGATCACCGGATCGCGCAGCCGCTTCACGAGGCCCGCTGCGGCCTCCTCGAACGCTTCGGTGGTAACGGTGGCGGTGACCGGCGTATCGCCGACCGCGATGCGGAACTCGGCCTGTTCGGCGCTGGAGAGCGCGCGGCGGGTGCGTTCGGCGGCGAGGTTCAGGAGCGCGCGGCGCTGGTCGGCGGGGAGTCTGTCCAGCAGCTCCCGGCCCTCCAGGATCGGCTCGACCAGCTTGACCAGCACCTCGTCGAAATCATCGCCGCCCAGCCGGTTGTCGCCGGCCGAGGCGCGAACCTCGACGATGCCATCGAACATTTCGACGATCGAGACGTCGAAGGTCCCGCCGCCGAGGTCGAAGACGAGGAACGGTTCGCGGTCGCCGCGGTCGGCGAGGCCGAAGGCAAGCGCGGCGGCGGTCGGTTCGTTGATCAGGCGCCGCACGTCCAGCCCGGCGATCTCGCCCGCGCGGCGGGTGGCGCGGCGCTGGCGTTCGTTGAAATAGGCCGGGACGGTGATTACCGCCTCGGTGGGACGCTCACCGGTCGCCGCCTCGACATCATCGGCAAGGCTGCGCAGCACCATCGCCGAGAGGTCCTCGGGCGTCAGCGTGGTGCCCGCCAGCGTGACGGTGGAGGCGGTGCCGATCATCCGCTTGAAGCTGGTAGCGGTGTCGCGCGGATGGGT
This sequence comes from uncultured Alphaproteobacteria bacterium, assembly GCA_963765775.1. Lineage (GTDB taxonomy): Bacteria > Pseudomonadota > Alphaproteobacteria > Sphingomonadales > Sphingomonadaceae > Erythrobacter. The sequence continues at coordinate 851,413 of CAVXXQ010000006.1, read as the reverse complement.
CGCCATCCGGTCGAGCGCGGCCTCCCCCACCCAGGTCTGGCCGCCCTTGGCGACCGAGACGGCGGAAGGGGTCAGCTCTTTGCCCAGCGCATTGGGCACAAGCTGCGGGGCACCGTCCCGCCACAACGCCACGGCGCTGTTGGTGGTGCCAAGATCAATACCGACGAGCATGAAGCATTCATAACGTGCGTCGCCGCTCAGGCAATTGGATTTGCGGCAGGATCAGTGCCCGACGCTCTCGCCGCGCTCCAGGCCCGAAGCGGCCAATTGCGCGTCGATCTGGGCGAGCAGGCGCACAAGACCATCCTCGCTTTCGCTCTCGGCGCGGGCGACCAGCACGTCCTGCGTGTTCGAAGCGCGCAGCAGCCACCAGCCGTCGGCGGTATTCACTCGCACGCCGTCGGTGGTGTTGACGCTTTCGACTTCCGGGCCGGGATTGTCGGAGAGCCGTCCGGCGATCTCCTCCATCGCGGCGAACTTGCGGCTCTCGTCGACCTGGAAGCGCATCTCTGGCGTGTTGAGCATCGGCGCCATGCTCCCACGCAGCTCGGTCACCGATTTGCCCAGACGCGCCGAGGCAGCGATCAGGCGGATTCCGGCGTAAAGCGCGTCGTCAAAGCCATAGTAATCGTCGGCGAAGAACACGTGGCCGCTCATTTCACCCGCCAGCGGTGCGGCAGTTTCCTTCATTTTGGACTTGATCAGCGAATGGCCGGTCTTCCACATCAGCGGCACGCCGCCCAGTTCGGAGACCCGGTCGAACAGCGCGCGGCTCGCCTTCACATCGGCGATCACCGTCGCACCCTTGCGGGTTTTCAGCACATCTTCGGCGTAAATCATCAGCAGCTGGTCGCCCCAGATGATGCGGCCCTCGCCATCGATCGCGCCGATGCGGTCGCCATCGCCGTCGAAAGCCACTCCGAAATCGAGGTTCTTGTCCGCGACGAGCGCCCGCAGATCGGCCAGATTGGCCTCCACAGTCGGATCAGGGTGGTGGTTGGGAAAATGGCCGTCAACTTCGGTAAAGAGCAGATGGTGTTCCCCCGGCAGCCGGGCGGCCAGCGCTTCGAGCGCGGGGCCAGCAGAACCATTGCCGGCATCCCAGCCGATGCGCAGTCCTTCGAGCATGGCGGGTTCGATACCGGCCAGTCCTTCGAGCAAGCGCTCGACGTACTCGCCCATGATGTCGCGCGAGGTCACTTGGCCGGCGCCGGTAGCGAACGCCCCGTCTGCTGCCAGTTTCCCGAGCTTCTGGATATCAGCGCCAAAGAACGGACGCCCCAGAAATACCATCTTGAAGCCATTGTAATTGGGGGGATTGTGGCTGCCAGTTATCTGAATGCCGCCGTCCACCTGTTCGGCTGACGCTTCGGCGTAATAGAGCATCGGGGTCGCGCTAAGGCCGATCCGCACCACGTCGCACCCGCTCGCAGTAATCCCCTCGATCAGCGCGTGTTCTAGCATGGGCGAGCTCACTCGCCCGTCATACCCCACCGCCACGGTCTTGCCGCCCGCCTCGCGCAGCAGCGTGCCGAAGCCGCGGCCGATCGCGCGCGCGTCTTCCGCGCCGAGCGTTTCGCCGATGATCCCGCGGATGTCGTATTCGCGCAGCACGGTGGGGTTGAACTGATATTGCATTTCGAGAGGTACTCCTTGCCGCTTCGCGTGGCGGTTTCAGGTGACGATCTGGTTACGAAGTCGGCCCGGGATGGTGCCCGCCAAGCGGTGCATCTGCCGGGCGTGTGCGCCATCCTGCCACGATGTGCGAGAAACCCGCCGCGCGCGCCTCTGTCAATGCCACGGTTAAGCCGCGCAGAGCCTAGTTGCCGATCCCGTCCCGTGCCGAAGGCAGCTCGCCGAGCAGCAGGTCGCGCGCGGCATTGGCCTCCTGCATGGCTGCGTTCGTGCCGCCCTTGTCGGGATGCACAAGCGTGGTCAGGCGGCGGTGCGCGGCGATGATCTCGTCACGCCCGGCCCCCGCTTCGACACCGAGCAGCTTGCGTGCGCGGAACTCAGCCTGTTTGCGGGTCGGCGTTGCTTTCAGAAATTCCCACGGCCACTTGCTGACAGCCCAGCGGCAAAACAGGCAGGCGACGGCAATGAGCAGGATATACTTCATGTCAGCTCCAGCTCACCCTCGCGGCTGAACTCCGGCAGGCTCAGCGCCTTGATCAGCGCGCGCAATTCCTGCCGCGCGACGAGATGGCTGGTGCCAAGCTCGCCCAGATGGCCCTTGTCGAGCAGCGTCAGGCCCGAGGGGAACAGCTCGCGATAGATGACGCGCTCGGAAAGGCCCTGCGTGACCCGGAAGCCGACTCGCTTGGCCATCTCACCCAAAGCTTTGTGAAGCCGTGCCTGGTTGCGCGCCTCGACATGGCCGGTGCGGTTGCGCACGACGATCCAGTCCATCTCCGGGCGCTGTTGCTCGAGCGTGACGCGGCTGCGCTTCATCCGCGCCTCCCAGATCAGCTCAGCGAAGAACGACAGTTTGCGCACCTTGAAGGTCTCGGCATCAACCTGGCCGATGAGGTCGAAATCAACGAAGCTGTCGTTCATCGGCGTCACCAGCGTGTCGGCATGTTCAACCGCGATGCGCGCGAAGGGATCGTCGCGCCCCGGATTGTCGATGATCAGATAATCGCAGGTCGCCTCGAGCCGCCGGATCATGCCGAGCAGGTCGCCGGTTCGCTCGCCCCGGAACACTTCGCAATCGGGCGTCGGCAGGGTCAGACCGCGCTTTTCGAGCGTCCCCAGCCGGTTCTCGATATAGCGGTGCATCGTGCGCTGGCGCGGATCGAGGTCGATCGAAGCGACGCGCGCGCCGAGATAGGACAGCGCCACGGCAACGTGGACCGCGGTGGTCGACTTGCCGGTGCCGCCCTTCTCGTTGGCGAAGACGATCCGGTGCGCCTGCCCCTTGCGCAGCCGGCGGCCGGCCAGCAGGGGTTCGGAAAGTGGAGCGCGCTCGGCGGGCGACATGGCAGGTCTCTCGGTTGGACTCGGTGGGTGCAAAGCTGGCCGGCACCCCGGCGGCTTGTAATGGGACAGCGAGCGCCGCTAGGGCGTGACCTTGCGTTTATCTGCGGAGGCCTGACGGTGCAAACGGTTACCACTCTCGATATGTTGAGAACCGCCGTGGCAAAGCTGCGGGCAGACGGCGCACGGATTGCGCTGGTCCCGACGATGGGCGCGCTGCACGAGGGCCACATGACACTGGTGCGCTGCGCGGCTGCGGAGGCCGATCACGTGGTCGCCTCGATCTTCGTCAATCCCAAGCAGTTCGGCGCGGGCGAGGACTTGGACGCCTATCCCCGCCAGCTTGCCGCCGATGCCGCGATGCTTGAGGCCGAAGGCGTGGCCCTGCTGTGGGCGCCCACGGTCGAAGCAATGTATCCTGCGGGCTTTGCCACCAACATCAGCGTCGCCGGCGTCAGCGAGGGCCTATGCGGCGCGGCCCGCCCAGGCCATTTCGACGGCGTGGCGACGGTGGTGTGCAAACTGTTCAATCAGGTCGCCCCCGACATGGCGTTCTTCGGCGAGAAGGACTTCCAGCAGCTCGCCGTGATCCGCGCGATGGCCCGCGATCTCGACCTTACCCGGCCGCATGTGGACGCGATCATTGGCGTGCCGACCGTGCGCGAGGCGGACGGGCTCGCGATGAGCAGCCGCAACCGTTATCTCTCGCCCGATCAGCGCGGCGCTTCCGCAGCCCTGCCGCACGCGATGCAAGCCGCAATCGCGAGGATCGAGGGCGGGGACGAGGTGGCTGGGACGCTCGCGGCATTGCAGGCCGAGCTTGTCGCTGCAGGCTTCGCGAGTGTCGATTATGCAGCGCTCGCCGACAGCCGCTCCCTCGCGCCACTGGCGATGCTTGGACCCGACCCTGCGCGGTTGCTGGTGGCCGCCCGCATCGGCGGCACGCGGCTGATCGACAACATGGCAGTCGGGCCAGCGCGAAGGTGACCCCGCCAAAACAGCGTTGACCTCTCCAAGCAATCGGTGGCATTGGCGCCGACTGAGCCTGAGCGGGTATAGCTTAGTGGTAAAGCACCAGCCTTCCAAGCTGGCTATGCGGGTTCGATTCCCGCTACCCGCTCCAAGCTCTCCCTTCCCAAACAGCCCCAGAAAGTCTATAAAACCCTTGGAAATCCGAGGGATTTGGGCCTTCGGTCGTCCGAGAATGTCCCTATTCTTCCCGCTGCATCCGGGCCCCTTGGGGGCCACATCACGGGGCCAGGGCATTTCGGGCAATTGGACTGGCCCCCACGTGGGGGCCACGAGCTGGGAAAGGACCGAGGGCCATGCCGCTGACAGATGTTGCGATCCGGAACGCCAAGCCGCGAGAGAAGCCCTATAAGGTGGGCGACACTCTAGGGCTGTTCCTCTTGGTGCAGCCGTCGGGCGGCAAGCTGTGGCGGGTCAAATATCGCATCGACGGCAAAGAGAAGAAGCTGGCAATCGGCATCTACCCTCAGGTTGGTCTCGCGGAGGCGCGGCGCAGGCGTGATGCCGCCCGCGAGTTGGTCGCTGCTGGCAAGGATCCCGGCCGCGAGAAACAACGCGAGAAGGTACGGTCGCGCATTCAGGCCGAAACGACCTTCGACGCTATTGCGGCTGAATTCTGCCAGAAGCGGCGGCGCGATGGCCAGAAGGCCTGGGCTGTCAGCACAGCCACGCGGAGCGAGTATCTATTGTCGCTGCTCAAGGGATCGATCGGCAAGCTTCCCATCACCGATATCGAGCCTGCCGACGTGTTGATTGCTGTCCGGAAGATCGAGCGTAAGGGTCAGTTGGAAAGTGCCCGCCGCACACTTCAACTGGCCGGTGCGGTGTTCCGCTATGCGGTCGCCACCGCCCGCCTCGCCTCGGATCCGACCCGCGACCTGCGCGGCGCACTGACCGCGCCCACCGTTACCCACTATGGCGCGATCATCGACCCGGCGCGCGTGGGCGAGTTGCTGCGCGCCATCGACGGATACGAAGGCCAACCGATCACCAAGCTAGCGATGCAATTGGCCCCGCATGTTTTCGTCCGCCCCGGCGAACTGCGCCACGCTGAATGGAGCGAATTCGATCTCGAAGGGGCGCTGTGGACCATCGCGGCGGGCAAGACCAAGATGCGCAAGGATCACCTCGTTCCGCTCTCACGCCAGTCCATTGAGATCCTCGAAGACCTCCGCACGCTGACCGGACCCGATGGCTACGTCTTCCCTTCGATCCGTTCCCGCAAGCGTCCGATGAGCGACAACACGATCAACGCAGGCCTACGCCGCCTCGGCTACTCCACCGATGAAATGACCGCCCATGGCTTCCGGGCCATGGCCTCAACCTTGCTCAACGAAAGCGGCAAATGGCACCCCGATGCAATCGAGCGGGCCCTTGCCCACGGGGACAGCGACAGGGTCCGTGCCGCTTACCACCGCGGAGCCCACTGGAAGGAGCGCGTGGCCATGGCGCAATGGTGGAGCGACCACCTCGACCAACTGCGCAAGGGTGCCGAGGTCGTGCCGATCAAGGCGGGGAAGCGGTGATCGGCAAAGAAAACCGCAACTCGTCTACGATCCGCATGAAATCGAAGAATTTCGACTTCGATTCAGATTGTTATGGCTAAGCGAGTTGCCCGCAACTCGCCGCAAACCCGCATAACTCGCAGGCGGATCATTTGTGCACAAACCGTGTTTCCATCGAAACATCAGAGATATGTAACCCGAATTCGCGGGGTAGGGTGTGCTCACTGTTCCCCAATTGCGCGGTTCGGATTCAATGCCTCTGACGCCTTGATCTCGGAACTCTCAGACATTCGCCCAGAACGGAGCCTCCGGCAGGTTGTGCTGAAAAGCCGGGATCGAGTTCTGGCGGTTGAACGGCACGCAACATGTCGGCGATTCGCCACTTGCCGAATGGAATGCTTGGACGGGGCAGACAACAGCAGCTCGATCAGCCAGTCGAAAGCGGCAGTTCTCGACCCAGAGCCGGTCGTTCGCGCCCTTCAAATTGAACGTCTGCTTCCGCCCGAAGCAGCCATGCGGCTTTCGGGATCGAGCACGGACCCTGCTGATGACCGCAGCTGGGTGGAAAACGGAACGGCAGCTTTCATACAACTTGACTTAGATCCCGGTTCCCTAAGTGCGCTCTGCCAAGGTAAGATGATGCCTCCGCCAGCGTTGAATCTCCAGCGGGGCGACGTGCCACTCTCCACCAGCCGATCGTCAACTAGTTGCGCTGGACTTTCGTAATCCAGCCTGCGGGCTGCGTTGTAACGCGCAACGGCTTCAGCCCGAGCAGCGGCCGCAGCCAGTGCACCCGACGCGCGATCTCGTAGGTCAGCGCGCAGCCGAAGATGGTCGTGAGCAGAATGACGGCGAAAGCGAGTTCAGGCTGCGCGCCGGCCTGCTTGAGCCAGAAGCCTGCGCCGATGATGATGGTCTGATGCGCGATGTAGTAGGGAAAGATCGCCTCGGTCAGATAACGCCGCACCGGGCCATCGTGGTGCAGGCGGGTCTGAGCAAAGCCTAGCAGTCCGATGATCGCACTCCACGCCAGCACCGAGCGGGCACACGCCCGAACGATATCCCACACAAGCGTCCCGTCGCTCAGGCCATGCACCATGAACAGCGCAGCACAGGCGATTGCGGCAAGGCTCAGCAGCTCGCGCCAGTAGCGAAGGATGGTCGCCCATGCCGCCTGCGAGCCCGCGAGCGCCACGCCGAAGAAGAAGGCGAAGCCATAGATCGCATGTGCATAGGGATCATCGAGGAGCGCATGGGTCTCGCCAAACATAGGGTGCAACGCCAGACGTGCCAGCGCAAGCCAGGCGATGGGCAGAAGCACCAGCCGCCAGCCGGAAAGAAGCGCGTCGAAACCGTGCTGCAATCGCGCTCGCGTCGTGGCTGGTAGCGCCGCCAGCCCTGCAAGGACCAGCGAATAGGCCCATAGGTAGGCGACGAACCACAGGTGGTTCCATGTCGGCAGAGGCGTGCCGCGGCTGCCGCCAAACTCGAAGTAATCGTTGAGCCAGAAATGTACGAAGCCCGCGTCATAGGTTCCGCGGTCACGCAACTCGAACCATGGCTGCGGGGCGACGAACAGGACCATTCCCGCCAGTAGGGGCACCGCCAGGCGCACCGAACGGCTGGCAGCGAACCCGCGTGGCGTAGCAAGCTTGGTCAACAGCGCGCGCGACACCACACCCGAAATCACGAACAACAGCATCAGGCGCCACGGATTGACCACCATCATAGGCCAGATCGCCCACTCGACCGGCACGGCGGCTTTGACGTGCCAGCCCCAAGGCACGAAGAACATGCCGATATGATAGAGAATGAGCAGCGCAAATGCGCTAATCCTGAGCCAGTCTAGGCCGTATTGGCGGCCAGCCATTATCGTGGTGGGTTGCATGTCGCGTCTCCATCGCATCTAATCTGAGCGCAGATGTGCTGCCCCTGACCGCGGTGTCGCGGCGCGGATGATGGGCGGCGGGACCGGCGTGACGGAATGCGGGGCGGGTTGTGACGAATGGTGGAGATCAAGGGCTGAGCGGTGAGCAGCAAAATACTGGCCTGTTGCGCGATCCGCGGGCGATTGCCGCGCTGGCATTTGCCGGATTCGGATTGCTCTACATGTTGGTCAATGCTGCCAGCCTGATCGACCAGCGCCGCGCGCTCGGGCAGCCGATTGCGCCGTGGCAGGCGTGGGTGCTCGAAGGCACCAGCTTTGTCGCCTGGCTGGCGCTGCTGCCGATGGTTCTGATTATTGCCATAAGGCTATCATCGCGCCCGCTGCGGTTGATGGCGCTCGGCCATGCAGCTGGCTGCATTGCGGTTTCACTGACGCACACCGCACTGATAGCGGGATTGCGGATCGCAGCCTTCGCGCTAGCAGGCGAAGACTATACGCCGACTGAGTCTTGGTCCGACCGTCTGCTGTTCGAGGCGCGCAAGGACATCATCACCTATGTCTCGATACTTGGGGTTTTCCTGCTCGCCCGGCGGCTGGTGGCCCCACCTCTATTTACCCCACCGCGATCCGAAGAGACGGCGCTGATCGAGGTGCGCGACGGCAATCGGGTTGTGATGCTGCGCCCCGTTGAGATCGACTGGGTGAGCGCGGCCGGAAACTACGTTGAGCTGCATGGCAAGTTCGGTAGCGAGCTGGCGCGGCGGACGATGGCGGATATCGAATCAGAGCTGGCACCTCATGGCTTCGTGCGCGTCCATCGTTCACGCCTCGTGCGGCGGACAGCGATCGCAACCACGCAAACACGGCAGAGCGGGGACTTCGACATTACCTTGCGTTCAGGGGCGGTGATTAGCGGCAGCCGCCGGTTCCGACAGAACCTCGCTTAGCCGGCGTGGAAGGCTTGAGTATCCGCTTTTGCCGTAACGCTGCTACATGTCCCACGACTGGTTTGGGGTCGCTTCCTGAACGGCGGGAATTTTTTGCGAACGGGGCAAAGCTGCCAGGCAGGTTTCGAGATCGCGCATCGGCCCCGCTCATGACCTGAAATGGGTGGTAAGCTGACCTGACGTGTCCAGGGGCCATCCACTCAATGGGAATGCTCAGGCGGTGCAAACAGGATAAGCTCGACCTGCTCGTCACCTTCGACGAAGGCATCATGTCCGGGCGGGATTTCGAAAAAGTCGCCAGGCTCGATGACTGTCTCGACGCCGCTTGCGAGCATCCGCACAACCAGCCTGCCCGACAGCGAGTAGCCGGTGTGATGCATCGGGCATGTTTCGGGGTGTCCCAGCAGCGGCTTCTCGTCCTTCTCCCAAACCCAACCGGGCTTGAACACCGCGTGCATGCCTGTCGCCCCCGTGCTCGTCATCCCGATGATCCTGATCGCGCCGGCATCCTTCATATCCAGCACATCATCGGGTGTGTCGAAGCGGCGTTTTTCGATCGCGTCGGTCATATCTATCTCCATTCACGCAGTTGCTGGCGCCGCGGATCAGGCCGCCTTGTTGGCAGCCATCGCATGGACATCCGCCGCATGGAGACGCTGCCCGCCAATCGCCCAGTCACCCTGTTCCAACTCGTTGATGCGAACCCATGTCACCTGGCGCATTGCCTCGCCTTCAACCGCGATCATCGCCTCGGTGACGTTATCGATCAGCTGACGCTTCTGGTCCGGGGTGAAAACGTCCTTGATGACATCGATGGTTACGAGCGGCATTTCGGTTCTCCTTGAGCAGTGTTGGGGCGGTGCTTGCCAATGCCGTAGAGATAGCCGCAAGTTTCGGGTGAAGCTTGACGCAGGCGTGAATATGCCTGACCTTCGCGTGAAGATTTGAACCACGGGAGCCTCGATTGGCGGGAGTCCATCCAAGTGTCTTCCGTTTTGACGGCTTCGAGCTTGACACGGCGCGGTTCGAATTGCGGTGCGGCGGCACGCCGGTCCACGTCGAGCCGCAGGTGCTCTCGCTCCTGATCCTGCTCGCGGAAAACGATGCTAGGATGGTCGGCAAGAATGAGCTGATCGAGAAGATATGGGACGGACGGATCGTTTCGGAATCCGCCGTCGCCGCCCGGATCAAGGCCGCGCGCAAGGCGATCGGCGACGATGGCAAGAGCCAGCGCCTGATCCGCACGATTCACGGCAAGGGATTCCGGTTCGTTGGAAAATTGGCCGAACCTGCCGCTGCCGAACCCGTCCCGCCGGTTCTGCGCCAGACCGAAACTTTATTCAGCGCCGCGACCAGACCACCATCGCGGACCGCGCGCGACGGGCGCCCGTCCATTGCCGTGCTGCCCTTCGAGCTTGCAGGGGAAGCCGGACCGCTTGACATCATTGCCGATGCCCTGCCTGCCGATATCATCATGGACCTGTCGCGTCTCCACTGGCTTTTCGTGATTGCCCGCGGATCCAGCTTCCGGTTCAGAGGGCCAGAGGCTGATCCGCTCGCGGTCGGACATGCGCTGGCCGTTCGCTATTGTCTTACAGGCGCAATCGAGGTGTCGGGCGCGGAGGTCACCGTCACAATCATGCTGGCCGACACGGAACATGGCGAGACGATCTGGGCGGATAATTATCGCGGTGCGCTAGCCGAACTACAGATGATGCGGTCTGAAATCGAAGCGCAGGTTGTCGCTGCGCTTGAAGTGCAGATACCGCGCAACGAGGTGCGCAATGCGCGCAGGCGCCCCGCCACAGAGCTCGACGCCTGGGCAAGCTTTCACCTTGGGCTTGATCACATGTATCGTTTCCGGCAGACCGACAACGCGAGAGCCGCCGAGCTGTTTGCCCAGTCGCTTGCGCGCGATCCCTATTTCTCGCGCGCGCTGGGCGGCCTCTCGTTCACGCATTTCCAGAATGCATTCCTGAACTTCGGGGGCAGCCCCGAAGCGGAGATGGAGGCGGCACGCAATTTCGCTCACCGCGCGCTCGAGGCGGATCAATATGATCCGTTTGCCCACTTCAATGTGGGACGCAGTTTCTGGCTCGACGGTCAGTTGGAAGACTCGATCGCATGGTTCGATAGAGCCACCAGCCTCAGTCCAAGCTACGCACAGGGGATCTATAATCGTGGCCTCGTCAGCACCATGGCTGGCAAACCGAAGGAAGCCGATGCCGATCTGACATTGGCGCTGGCGCTGAGCCCGCTCGACCCCCTCGCCTATGCGATGGTCGCGAGCCGGGCGATGGCGCATGTGCAACTTGGCGACTATGAGAAAGCCGCCGAACTCGGATCGCGTGCGGCGCGGATGCCCGGTGCGCACAAGCATATCGCCCTGATCGCCGCATTCACGGCGCACCTTGCGGGAAATTCCAGCGAAGCACGTCTCTGGCTCGCCAAGGGCACAGCCGCCGATCCCGGCCTCAAGGCCGAGACCTTCTTCCATGCCTTCCCCTTCGCCCACAATTCGGCGCGCGAGGTGATCGAAAAGAGCTTGGCGGATTTGGGTCTCTAGATAGCTGGCGCCCATTTCCGCTTCGGGGTCGCTTGCTGAATTTCCGCTCTTGGCGAAAACCCAGCGTAAGCTGCCCGGCTGGTTTCAGGATTGCGCGTGGTCGCGCCGGACGGCCGCTAGTGGGTGGATTTCGGAATGGCGGCTCTGGCGAGCTAACTGTGAAGAGCTGAAGCAGTGCCGGTGGGCTTCCGGGCGCGTGCCAAGCAATCGCTTGCCATTGAATTGACGACCGCGCACACTTCCTATTCGCGGCGCTCCGGGGGGAAGCAATCATGAAATCTCGAACAGACCACTTGGTGCGCGTACTCGGGCTTGCGTTCGGGCTTGCCGCGGTCGTGGGCAGCGTAGTCGGGCAAGGCATTCTGCGTTCGCCCGGGGTCGTCGCTCAGTCCAGTGGTTCTCCGCCAGTTTTGATCGGACTCTGGGTAGTAGGTGCCGCGCTCGCGATGCTGGCGGCGCTCCCCTATGCCGAACTCGGCGCAGCGATCCCGAAAGCGGGTGGACCGATCGCCTTCGCCGAACGCGCATTCGGCCGTCGCATGGTGGTGGTGACCGCGTTCACGCTCGTCCTGATGAACCTCTCTTCAGTCGCGCTTCTGGCCTACGTCACCGCAGAGTTTCTCGCGCGGCTAGGGGTGGGCACCGGACTCGGGGCCGGGCCTGTCGCCACCCTTCTGATGGTCCTATTCTTTGTCTCCAACGCCATCGGCACCCGCGTAAGCGGCGCGATCCAGGTGGCGCTGAGCAGTCTCAAAGGACTAGTGCTGATCGCGCTTGTCATTGCGCTGTTTGCGCAGCCCGGGGCTCCCCCTTCCGACACTTCGCTGCCAGCCATAAACGCCGGATGGTACGGCTTTGGCGCGGCGCTGCTGGTTATCTTCTCCGCTTACTCGGGCTGGGGCGACGTGGTGAATTACGGCGAGGATATTGCCGATCCCGGACGGGCCATCCCGCGCGCGCTGTTCGGCGGCATCCTCGGAATTGCCGCGCTTTACTTGGCGGTCAATCTCGCGCTGCTTTATGCGCTCTCCCCTGCAGATCTCGCGCGCTCGGACTTCGCCGCAGCCGATGCGGCGCGCGGCTTGCTTGGCGCGAACGGAGACATGGTGTTCACGCTCTTCGGAGTTTTCTCGGTCGGGGCCATCACCAACCTGGGCCTGATGACCTCGAGCCGCGTGGTATTCGCCACCGCCCGCGAGGGAATATTGCCGCAGTGGTTTGCTCATGTCTCTGAGCGTGGCACGCCGCTGCGGGCCTTGGGTCTGGCAACCGTCGCCTCAATGACGTTCCTTTGGTCGGACGCATATATCGCGCTGATTGCTACGTCGGTCGCTCTGGCGCAGGGCGTGTTCGTGCTGGTGGCACTTTCCGCGATCAAGCTCCGCAAGTCCGAGCCCGACATGCCGCGCCCCTTTGCCATGCCGTTCTTCCCCCTGACGGGCTATTTGGTGCTGGCTTTCGACCTGCTCCTGCTTGCAGTGTTCGTGGCGCAGGACCCGTTTTATTCGCTGCTCGGACTGGTGCTGGTTGCCGGTCTTTCGGCGGGCTATCTGCTGCTCGCGCGCCTTCGCGAAAACGGGCCTACGGCTATTCCTGAACCTCCACCTGGGGGCTGACCATAGTCGGGTCGCACCGCCCCTTACTGATGTCCGATCCGGGGTCGCTTTCAGAATGGCAGGAATCTTCCAGCAGGGGTGAACGTTCTGCTTTCGGCATTGCGACGCGGCCCCGCTCATGACCAGATGTGGGTGGATAGAGGAAAGGAAGGATTTGGCTTGCCGGACGCGTGGAGTCGGCGTTGCGCCTGCAAAGCGGTCATGATCATCGCTCTATGAATTAGAGGGCCGCTGCTACGAACGCGCCGCTTTAAATCGCTGTAAAATGGCCTTCGCCTTTCAAGCTGTCCAAAAAGCCCTGAGTATAAGCCTGTTCCGGACGCTCCCGGACCGCTTGGTCGAGCGCCTCAGCGTCCTTTCCGACCAGAATGCGCCATTGTCCGGCCCGCACCCCGTCCAATATCACCTTGGCCGCCTCAGCCGACGACATCGGCGCGGTATCGCGGAACCCGGCATTGGCGAGTTCGATGATCTGATCCTCGCTCAGCGTTGACGGATCGATACCCTGCGTTTCCAGAATAAAGTTGAGCTCCTTTTCGACCCCGCCCTGGATCCGCATCGAATTGCCCGCAATCTCGGTGCCAATGTGGCCCGGCATAACGACTGAGCAGGTGATGTGCGGCGCGTTGTTGGCCAGATCGACGATCAACGCCTCGGTAAAGCCCTTCACTGCAAATTTCGCAGCTGAATAGGCGGTATGCGGACGCTGCGGCCCAAGCGTGGCCCAGAAGCCGTTGATGCTTGAGGTGTTGACGATATGGCCCGCCTCCGCGTTTTTCAGCAGGGGCAGAAACGCGCGGACGCCGTGAATGACACCGTAAAAGCAGATATTGAACGTCCGCTCCCAAGCCGCGCGCTCGCCTGCGACAAAGCTGCCGCCGCCGCCGATCCCGGCATTGTTGAACAATAAGTGGATCTTGTCGGTATCAAACGCGGTGCGCACCTCGTCGGCCCATCCATTCATCTCCGCTTCGATCGCGACATCGGCGCGGGTGCAATGGACCATCGTCCCCTGCGGCGCGGCGGCGCGGCAAAGCCGCTCCGTCTCAGCCATGTTCGCCTCCGACACATCGCACATCGCGACCGAACAGCCTTCCGCAGCTAACGCCAGCGCCAGTTCGCGCCCCATGCCCGTCCCGCCTCCGGTGATGACCGCGATTTTTCCTGCAAAGTCCTTCAGCGCCATTATCTTTCCCCCCCAGATTGTCAGACCCTTTCCGGCCGACCGCCACCCTTTTTCATCAATACACCTCAAAAGGCGGACTCCATAACGGTTCGGGCAACCAGATCGCTTCCACTCTTGTAAAGATTTGTCGCGGTGTCCCGGCAGCAAGGGGGTCGTTTGCAGAAGGTCTGCTTTTGTCGCTGGCGAGGTGATAGCTGTCCGTCCGCTTTCAGGGTCGCGGCTGATCTCAGCGAAAGACCGCTAAGGGTGGTTTGCGGTCATGATTCCCATGAGCAAATCTTTTGGGTCTTGAGTTTAGCGAGGGACCGCCTGTGCCGTTGAACGCCCGAAATTCAAAGCCAAGCGCGGAATGAAGGTGGACCAATCGGTAAAGTCCGCTGGATGGCCAGCACCTGCGGGGAGTTCTCCCGAACAGGCCAGCTTGGCGAAAACAGCTGCAACCTCTGCGGTTGCCTCATAATCCGAGGCGATCACATGATCGACGCGGCCAAGGCATGAGCCATCGACCGAGGTCGCGACCGCCGCAAGGCATGCTTGCTCATCGCGGGGCATCTTCTGTTTCGATTTTGCTGCGGCGGCCGAGTTGCGGATCGATTGATATGCGGGAAAGGAAACACGCCGGACTTTGCGCAGGACACGGATCGCCCGGTTCATAAATGCCGCATCGAACAAGGTATGGTAGCGGATTTTCGGCAAAGGAGCTTCATGCGCTACAAATGCCGTCTCGGGCGTAGGAAGCGAAAAGGCTGACCATTGAGCCTCTGGCTGCGTCTCGGAATGGCAAGCGTGCACCTGCGTGATCTGGGAAAGCGTGGTATCAGTGAGCATATCCAGCATGTCGCGCACGCCGCGCTTGCCAGCAGTGCCGCGCGCGCTTTGCAGCAGCGTGACGTCGACAAATTGCGCTGCCGGAAAGCGCAGTGCCATGTCCCGCGCGAGCAGGCCCGACAAGCCCGGTGCCAGCCCGGCCATGAGGACGATGCTCAGCCCACGCTGCCTTGCAAGATCGTCGAATGCTAATGAGCCGCGAATGACTGTTTCTGAAATCCCTACGTCAACGACATGGCAGCCGCTATCCAGAGCAATGCGATGCAGCTCGTTCGAGGCGAGCGGGGCTGCGATGACCAGAGCATCGAGTTTCTGAAGCTCAGGGATCAGCGCCGACCAATTGGCCGGGTCGGCATGGTGCAAGTATCCAATGCCTGATGGCCAGCCATCGCAGGGCCTCGAAGCAATTGCTGACACATCAAGACCCAGCTCTTTGGCCTTCTCGATCATCAATGTGCCGAGACGCCCCGAAGCACCGATTACTCCCACCTTGAACTGTGTCACTTCCGGATGAGGCGTCATTAGCCTTTTCCTGTTTTGAACCGAGCAAGCCGAGGCTTACCTTCGTGAGGGCATTACCTCACACCGGCAGGTTTGGCATGACAAATTCCGACTGAACGGCATCGCCTAAACCCTGCGCCTATCCCGATATCGTTAGCCGAACTGAAGTTTTCGAGCCAGGCAGCTCAGGCAGCTATGGGGTCGATTTCAGAATGGCGGCTCTTAGGAATAGAACCCGCAATAGCCGCCATTCGCAACCCGAGTTGGCCCCTGTCGTCTATCGACCCACAATTCGCCGTTCATCCGAAGGGACGCAAATGGCCGCTTTTCCTAAGACCTGCCCCCTCTCGGTCGACAACCGTCAAGCGGGTTCAACGGATCGGAGGCCCTGAGGGTCATTAGGGCTTTCAGGCACCTACATATTCCGCTTGGTGATAACAATCTGAAGCTTGGAGAGATTTCGGCAAGCCTAATCAAAAAGTGTATCTCAGGCTTGCCCGGACCTGACGCGGTTCTACCGGGTGGAAATGGCGATCTTCAACGCCGTTTTCTTCGCCGGGGAGGCGGGATTCATAGAAATAGGTGATGTCGGCGTCTCGGCAATCGAACAGGTTGAAAACTTCGACCCCCAATCGCATCGCGCCGATATCGTAATAGCCCGCCAGATTGACCAGCGTGGTCGCGTCAGAGCGGACAGAGCGATCCTCTATCAGCGGGGCACTGCCGAAATGGCGCACACGGGCGATGATGGTCAGATCGGGCACCGGGGTCACCGCCACACCTGCGGCAATCACCTCCGGAACAGCGCCCGGAATGGCGTCGGCGCCAACACCCAGTCCGACGAACCGGGCATCGGTATAGGAATAGGCGGCGTCAATCACCACGCCAGACACCGGGCGCCAGAACAGATTGGCCTCGACCCCGTAGCGCCGCGATCCGTCATTGGGTTCTGTTGCGCCGCCATCGCCGATGAAGACCAGCTCGGAATCAAGTTCGAGCCAGAACCCGGCCACCGAAGCATCGAACGTCGCCGTCTCCAGCCGAGCGCCGAGTTCGGCCCCCTCCGCCCGAACCAACAGAGGCACCCGGTCTGCTGGATCGCCGCTGACCGGATCGACCGCGATGGTCGCCCCGCGCGCGTCATTGGAATGGAATGACTGGCCATAATTGCCGTAAAATTCGAGGCCCTGCGATGCCTGCCATGCCAGGCCGAATTTCGGAGCAAACAGGTCATCACCGGCGTTGCCAGAATTGGCGGCGAGGTCGGAGCGCACGTCGACCGTCTGGTAATCGAACCTGAGCGCGGCAAAGCCGCGCAAACCTGGCGTAATCGTTATCTGGGTATCGACGTAGAGCCCCACCCCGGTCTGGTCGATCGCATCGAGCCGCACGGTATCCACTGGGACAGCATCGATGCTACGAAACAGACCGACCTCGTCGATCGCGTCGTGCCGCAGATCAGCCCCGACGTTGACGGCGACCGGCCCGCGCTCCAACCGGTGCGATACCGCGCCGCCGAGCACCCAGCGTTTATCGCGCTGAACGAACTCGTCACCCCGCACCGGGTCTTCGAGGAAGTAGGTGAAGTTGGACACCAGCTCGAAGTCATACCGGGTGGCATACGCAGAAAAGGTGGTGTCGCCGACCGCCCCACCGAACACAAAGCCGAGGCGGGTCGTGCTTCCGCCAAGATCATCGTCAATATTGCCGAAGCGGTCGATTAGGCCGCTGGCCACCGCGCGTTCTGGTACCTGATCGGTCGATGTCCAGCGCGCGTCATAGGCGTTTATCTGAAGTGAAAAGCGGTTCGTCTCGCCGCCGAAGGAGTATTTTACCAGCCCCGAGAAACGCTCCAGATCCTCCTCAAGCAGCCAGGGACCATCATAGAATTGCGCTTCGCCCACGATCAGCAAGTCGCCCCCACCAAGGCTGGAGCTTCCCCCCGCAACTCCCCGCACGAAACCGAATTCGCCGACTTGCGCCTCGGCAAAAGGGCGCAAGCTGTCGGCGGTCTTGAAGGCGGCGGTTCCGGCTGCGCTGAAATCGCCGACATCGGCGAAATATGGCCCTTTACGGAAGTCGATCCGTTCGACCGCCTCGGGAATCAGGAAATTGAAATCGAGATAGCCCTGCCCGTGGCCATGTGAGCGCATGTTGATCGGCACGCCATCGACAAATCCGGCAAAATCCGTGCCGTGATCGAGGTTGAACCCGCGCAGGAAGAACTGGTTGGCCTTGCCGCTACCCGAATGCTGCGTGGCGATCAGGCCCGGCACGTTCTCCACCAATTCGCCGATCCGGGAAATCGGAATCGCGTCGAAATCGGCATAACCGACCGTGCCTTGCGATGCGGACCGGGCAATGCCGATTTCTTCCAGCCCGCGGCCGTAAACGACGATCTGTTGCGGCTCGGCGCTGTCCCTTTCGGCTGGTTCGGGCGCGGGCGTGGATTGCGCTGCTGCAGCGGTGGCGAAGGTGCAAAGTGCTGTCCCGGCCAGTCCAATCGCCAGCCTACGCGCGTGCGCCGATGCGGTGTTTGCAGACATGAAAAATCCTTTGCTAGGGGACAAGGAGGGTCAGGCCGTTCGGCGCTTCGCCGCAGGGGAGCGTCCCGCGAACAGGACCAATCCGGTGAACAGCACGGAGAAAAACACTAGCACCATGCTCGTCTCGACCACCGCTTCGAATGGCGCGACAAAGTTCTCGTCGAGGCCGATATAACGATCCGCCACCCACACCGCAGCGATAACGCAACAGAATAGCGCCAAACAGGCACGCAGCCGCTGATAGGCGGGCGTGGAGGCGATGGTGACGAGCGCCGGGACGATCAAGAGAGCGATGGCGATCTGGACCAGCTCGATCCCGATATTGAAGCCAACGAGCGTGACGATGTTGCGCGCCACGGACAGATCGGTCGAGTTCAGAAATCCGGCAAACCCTAAGCCGTGGACAAGCCCGAAGAGCGTCGCGAACATAGCCTCTCGGCGGGGGAAGATCGGGCGGATTGCATGGATTGCCGCAATCAACACCGATACCGCAATCAGCGTTTCGACCAGCGTGCCAGGCAAGGTGAGTCCGCCCAGCGATGCCGCGACCAGAGTGGCGCTGTGTCCCAGCGTGAAGCCCGAAATCAGGATTGCCGCAGAATGGACCGTCGGCTTTGAACCGCGCGCTTCACGCCAGCGTCCGCCGCGCGCCATTAGCGGCAGCGGCAGCAGCAGCGCCAGCAAGAATGCCAGATGATCGATCCCGCCAAGAATATGTCCGGCACCAAGACTGACCGCATTGGCAAAGGGCATCCAGCTGTGCGCCGCGCCGCGCTTGATCTCCAGCGCGTTACGGCTTGCGCGCAAGGTGCCGATGACGTCGGGCTCGTCACCCAGTTTGCTCACCGGATCGCGCCGCAGCATAACCAGCACGAAATGGTCGGGCACCGCAGCGATGACCGCGCGCCAACGGAGCGTGAAGTCGCTGAGGTCCGCTGGGTCTCGCGGAACAAGGGAAAGCGTTGCGACAAGGTCGGCGGTGCCATCGCGAGTGACTAATGCGAGGCTCTCCACCCGCGTCTGCCACCCGCCGGCGCCGCTGCTGGCCGAGATGGTATCGGCGAGATAGCGCCGCGCCTGCATGCGGGAGGCGTTATCCCCGGCGATGCGGTTGCCGCTGGCATAGGCATATTCGGCCGCGGGGATCACCACTTCCAGTTCGACGCGGTCGGCCTGAAAATCGAGATAGGCCTCGCTGTTCGGGGCCTGATGCGCGCTGACCGGGCCGGTCAGCGAGGCCGCCGCGAGCAGCCATGCCGCAAGGATTAGGATCAGCCGTGTGCAAGCCATATCAACCTCGTTGCCGGATCATTGATCTTGAGGTTGATCGCGAGCGCCTGCTCACCGGCGATTTCCGCCGCGGCGGTATCGCCAAGGATGGTGAGCGCCTGCGCCTTGATCGCGAAGAGCTGCGCGGATCGCCAGCCGGACCGCTCGGCAAGGCTGGTTTCCCTCAAGGCCGCGCGGGCCTGATCATTCGCCATGAGCGCCCGCGCGAGCAGCAGCCGGGCCTCGCCATAGGGGCGCGCATGCGCATTGATCCTCGCCAGTCGCAGCGCCTCGGCAGGATCTCCGAAAACGAGCGCGTGTTCGGCGGCATGGGCGGCGAAGGCAGTCGGGTATTTGCCCGTCCATTCCTCCCAGATCGCGCCTGCCTTCTGCGCCCAGTTGCGGCTGCGGATGGTGTCACCGCGCACGCGCCACACCAGTGCCAGCATGTCCATCGCTTCGGGCCGGTCATGATCGCGGGCGAGAATTTCAAGATCGGCTATGGCGCGGTCCGTCTGGCCATTGGCGAGGCGCGCCTCGGCGCGGTAGAGTGCGGTCAGCCAGTGTCCCGGAAACAGCGTCTCGGCTCGGTCGTACCAGTCTTTTGCCGTGTTATAATCGCCGCGCGCGCTGGCAATCATGCCGGTCTGGAGCGCGATGGCGGACAGGACGACAGGGGTGTGCTTTTCGGCGCGGGTCGCCTTGGCCAGGGTCGCGATGGCGGCATCGAATTCGCCCGAGACGCGCTGGAGATTGGAGATACGCAACGCTACGCTGACATGCGGGTCGATTTGCGCTGCCTCGCGGTAGAGGCTGGCGGCTCGGGCATGGTTGCCGGTGTAAAGTGCCAGATCGCCGCGCATTGCCGCGGCTTCCGACAGGGTTGGCTTTTCATGTGGAACGCTGGCTCTCGAAAGAATGTCGAGTTCGCGCGCAGCCCCTGCGAGGTCGTGGCGCGCCAAGGCCAGTTCGGCCCGCAATTCGGGTACGCCCGATGGCATCGGAGCGAGCGCCCGAACCGCCGTGATCTCTTGCGCTGCCATGTCGAGATGGGCAATCCGGCCCGTCAGGCGGAACAGCGAAAGCGCCGCTGCACCCGCGCCGGCGTGAGGAAGCCATTCATCAGGGGTGCGTTCGATCCGTGCTTGCGCCAGGGCGAGGCGATCGTTCGAGACGGCGAGGAGATCAGTATAGGTCGCCGGTCCGTATGACGGTCGTTCCATGGCGAAAACGGGCGCCTGAAGACCCGTGCCGCGCTGGACCGTCCATTGCAGCAACGCAACGCTCAAGAAAGCGACCATTGCCATCAACGGCCAACGAAGCATTCGGGTCATGGCGTCCTTGCAGCATTAGTGTGAACCGGGCAGGCCCGATGAGATAGGACCTGCCCGGCTGTCGGAACGAAGGCAGTCGTTCCGGCGACGGTCTCAGCGGGGGCGGGCGCAGGGGGTGAGGCCCGCTCCGATCAGATCGTCCGCAAGTGCGTTGGTCAGGCTAGTCAGCTGCGCGCTCAGTTCCGGCACAAAGTCGCCATCGGCATCGTCTACGGGATTGGCGTCGTTGTAAGCGTTCTTCTGGCTCGAACCGATCAACGCGGTCGAAACCGCTGGCATCCCCATCCGATCAACGCGCGTGTAAGCGGTGGCCGCATCGGCGCGGAACGTGAAGCCCGATCCCGGCGAGGTCATGACCTGCGTTCCTTGTGCGGGTGCGAGGAACGGAAAGCCTGTCGGTAGCGGGACGTCATTGCGCGGTGGATTCAGCGGCAGTCCTGCCAATGTCCCGGGCCCGTTGCGGCTGAGATCAAGGAAAATCACAGCCAAGGTCACATCGATCACCGGATCGGCCAGCAGACGCCCGTTGGGGAACCCGGCATTGGCACCAAGATTGAGCGTCAAGGTATCGGGAACCACTGCACCGGCAACTGTGACGCCGCCTGTGCCAGGCACGACCTGGTTGAGGCAGGGGCCAACATCAAAGCTGACCGGAGAAGGCGACGGGCTTGGCGTTGGGGTCGGAGTTGGTGCGACAACGACGGGCGGCGGAGCGATCTCGTCATCCCCGCAAGCCGCCAGCAGGGCGAGCGTCATGATAAGCGGAGTGGTCGCCAGCGCCCCACGCAAAGATCTTGAATTGTTCGCAGTCATTACAATTGGCCTCCAAAACGCGCGGTGGTGGCCCACACGTCCACCAAATTTGTCCCATTCTCGATCCGGTCGCGCGGGATCGAGATCACGATTGCCGTCAGGTTCTGACCGGCGAAGAAATCGCGCTGGTTGTTGAAACTCAACGTTCCGGTCGCAAGCGTGTCGCGGAAGCCCTGGAGATCGAAGAAGAATGGATCGTCGAACAATCCGGCCCGCACGCGCACGCCATCCTTCATGAGGTCGGTTTCCACCGCGCCTTCGATTGTCCCAGTCACGCCGGGCAGGCCCTTGACCTGAACCCCGAAGATGTTGCTGCCCGAGCCCTGTCCGAAGCGGACTTCGATCGGAATGTTGGGCGTGGTGCGCGGCGCCGCGTTCGACACGTTGATCGTGTAGAGCACGTTCGGGTCATAGGTGGCTGGCAGATTCGTCGCCTGGGGGCCGGCAAAAGTCAGCACCAGATTGACGTCCGTGGCAGTATGCCAGGCGAAAACGTCGGCGATATCGGCCGCCTTGTCGGGCGTGGTGTCGTTAGCCGGGTTCGTACGGCCCGGCGGATCAAGGTGGTCGGCGGCGCCAAGACCAGCGCCGGTCACATAGAACGCCCCACCTGCCAGCGCCATCATGACCCCTGCAGTCAGGGGCAGTGCGTGTCTCATTTTCACCCGGTTTCTCCTCGCGCAATGCATCAATCGACTGGCCGCGCACGTTACTGCGCCAAGGCCCTACGCCTGTGATCAGCATCCGGTTTGGAGCGGGTCGAAATATTTTTTTAGAACTTGCCTCTAGCGTCGCCGCCCTCATAGATCGCGGTGTGCTGAAGTGGGAGAATGGCGGCGGGCATGGCCAGCGACACACACAATAGTGAGCTACTTCAGATCCTTCTTGCTATGGCAGAAGGTGACAAGAGAGCCATGCACGGCCTCTACCTGAGGACGTCCCGTGAACTATATTCGCTATGTTTTAGCTTCATTCAAAACCGCGAGGCCAGCGAAGACGTATTGCATGAGGTATATTTGAAAGTGTGGAACCGGGCTTCCACTTACGATCATACCAAAGGTACGCCGATGGCGTGGCTGTCCCGAATTGCGCGCAACAGCGCGCTCGACTGGATCAGAGCCCAGAAGCGTCGGCCGACAACCGGTGACGAGGAACTTGTCTTCGTTGCCGACCAAAGCGAGACTGCAGAAGAAATGCTCATCCGGGTAGAACTGTCGGACAATGCAAGGCAGCAGGTCGAGAATTTGGCGTCAGCCGATGCCAATCTGATCCGCAGCGCTTATTTGCGTGGCATGACCTATTCGGAGGTGGCACATGAAACGGGCTTGCCGCTCGGAACGGTCAAGACGCGGATCCGCAGGGGGCTTCGCATCATGCGTGAAAGAATGACCCATGACTGATGACCCCGACGCCCCGGGCGATCCGGAGATGCTGGCGGCCGAATATGCTCTCGGCATGCTGGACGCCGACGCGCACGCCGCCGCCCAAGCGCGCATGGCTACCGATGGCGATTTTGCGGCACGCGTGGCGCGGTGGGAGGCGGTGGGGCATGACTGGGCCCGGTCGGCGCCTCCGGACAGGAACTGGTCGCCGGAAGACCTGTGGCAGCGGATGGAAGCCACCTTTCCGGCCGGGCGCGAAGCGCGCATCCTGCCTCGGCCTGCCAATGACCCCGGCGCGTCGACAACCATTGCACGTTCGGCGTCCGGGTGGCGGCTGGCGTCGATCGCGGCATCATTCGCGGCGTTCTTGCTTGGTGGGCTCTATCTGGGCGAGCGCGACCGGGTGCAGAAATTTAGCGAGAAGCTTGCTCTTGCCGAAGCGCAAGGCGAGGTGGCCACGTCGACCATTCGCGTGGCGCAGGTAAGCCAAGCGGACGGCGCGCCCTTACTCAGTGTGATCTACGAAGGGCAAGGCGGCAAACTGACCGCGCGGATCGCAGACATTTCTGATCAGAACCTCGTGCCTGAATTGTGGGTGATCGGGCCCGACGGCAAGCCGCGCTCGCTGGGGCAAGGCACCGGTGGCTCGGTCTTCGTGGTCGAGATTACCGACCAGATGCGCAAAGACATTGCCGCCGGGAGCGTGATCGCAATCTCGCTTGAAAAACCGGCGCCGGTGCCGAGCGCGCAACCAACAACGGAACGCATTCTCGGCGCTGCACAGCTTGCGCCGGTGACGTAAGCACACGCGAGCGACTTTGGTCATGCTGCTTTGCGCCTCTCACGCTCAAGCGCCAGGACGTTCCTGTACCTCTGATGCTAGCTAGATCGTGCAAAAGGGCTCGAAGTGCCGCGGCAGGAAGATGCGTTGATGTTCGGCAATTGATGACATCTGCTGCTCTGAGGAGAAGATGCGATGATAGTTCAAAAGTGCCCGCATTGTGGTATCTTGTCGTCTGAAGATCATCCGATCAGTTTCGGCAATGTCACTCTCGAAGACAAGGGCGTGCTCGTTTTTGAAGGAGCGCAAATGGCGCTGCCGAGAGTCCAGCACCAGATCGTGCAAGCTTTGGTGGTAGCAAAGGGCAGGGCTTTGACACGCGCGCATCTCGCCGATTGGCTCGACGGAGAGGTATTTGATCAGTCGATTGCAGTTTATGTGGCTCGTGTGCGTTCGACCTTTCGACAGATTGACCCTTCTTTCGACCAGATTTTTTCCGTGCGCGGCTTCGCGGCTTACAGATGGTTGTTCAAACCCCTCGCCCAATAACCGAGTTGATCTACCGGTAAACATCGAATATCGATAAAGACCTTCACGAGGGAAAGTCGTGCCTATCCATCGGCAGCGTGGTTCGGGACAAAGAACCAAATAGTCCCGAACCGTTCGACGCTGCAGAGGCGTCGATCACCGCGTGCGCGCGCACCTTCTTCCTCAAAAACCCGCGCCCAGCCTTATGCCGATACGTGCATCGGGGGCATCTGTGGACAGACCGGCCCTTGCATCAACGCCGAGCTGCATCCGGTTATTGAGGCTGGTGGCGAACCCCAAGCTCAAAGACTGATTGTCGCCGACCAGCTCGGTCGCAGCCTGGTCGTAACTATAGGACAGTGTAACTGAACTCAAATTGCTCACGACAAATTGGCTGCCGACAGCGCCGGAAAAGGTGTTGCGAACATCAAAGCCAGCGGGTTCGCCGATGATAGTGTAGCCAGCGGTGACGAAAGGGATCACGTTGCCGAAACGCTGCGAGATCAGGCCATTGATACCGAAATCGACCTCGCCTGTCCCAAGGGCGGCCTTTCGCGAAGCAGTGGGCACCTTGACGGTGCCGCCGATTACCGCATTCAGATTGCCCAGCGGAAGCTGATAATCGGCCTGCAAGGTAAGGTCGCCGATCCCTTCGCGGGTGACGTTCCTGCGCTCAGTGGAAGGGCGCGACAGGAGGGCCGTGCCCAGCAGTCCGCCACCGCTCACAATCAGATCTTCAGGAGCTGATGTAACGATGTAAGGGACTGAAGCGGCAAAGGACAATCTGCCTGAAGTCACCCGGGCGCCCGCGGAAACGCTTACCGTTTCATACTCGCGGTCAGCAAGTTCGCCCGTGACGTAATCTGAACCTGCGAAAAAGGTGATCGCGGTCTCCGGCCTCGGATCTTCGGAAGAGGCTGGGGCGGCATCCTGAGCAAAAGCAGGACTACCAACAACAGTAAGGACGAGAATGAATTTCGAATTGCGCATAATGTCGCTCCAGGATTGAACGGTCGCAGCTGGGGCTGCTTCATCTCTGAAACGGGTGGACCTTCAGATTCCATCCATTCTATTTTGATTAGTGCCATGACCGGGTCTGCATCCGGCTGAAGGCAATATGCACCGAGCAGCGCAGGCTGGGGTGAAGAGCGCTACGCACGTTCAGCAACCTTTGTCGCACTCTCTCCGCGATGCGCCGCCAGCGCAAAACACGATTCCGCTGGCCCAACTGCCAGATTTTGCGGCGTGAGCGTGTTGTCGTGAATTAAATTCGCATCCGCATCCGTTTCCCCTTCAACCGGTCTGACAAACGCCGGGAGAAACAGGAACGGAGAAACGCCATGAAGTCTTTCAAGATTGCCGCTGCGATCACCCTCGGCCTGCTCGCCACGGCCGGCGATGCCGCGATTTCGGGTCTGATCGAAGAGAAGGTGGCCCGCGAAGAGGAACAGCTTATCTTCAACGCGCCGATCGCTGGGATCGAGAACAAGCTTTGGTTCAACTACCGCATCGACATCACTGAAGCGCAGAAGGAACTGCGTTCGGATCTCAACCGCGCCAGCGACGTCGAAGACCTGCGCGACGCATGGGAAGAATATGCCCGCGAACTGCGCAAGGAGCGCGTCCACTACATCGAGGAAATGGCCGAGCGCGGCTATCGCGCGGGCACGGTGACGGTAGAGCAGACCAGTTCGCTCCGTTGATGAGGCATACGGGGCGAAGGGGCCGGCAGGGATGCCGGCCCCTTTTTCGTGTCATCAGGGCTTCCACCCGCGATCCTTTGCCGCCTTTTCGGCATCGGCATCGAGCGCGCCGCCTGCCGCCAAGTCCTGCGCAGCTGCTAGCAGATCGGTCTCACTTCCGGCCTGCCGGAACTCACCCCCGGCACTCTCGCCCAGCGCGAATTGCTGTTCGATCTTCCAGCCGGTGTCGTCGCGGCAGGCGATCCCGCCTTCGGTGCCGCCCCGCCACGCCCGGCACAGCCCGCCACCTGCTCGCTCGAAGCTCAGCAGAATGCGGGTCTTCGCGTCGGCAGGCTGGGTGGCAACCAGCTGGCTGTCGAGCGCGGCGGCCAGCGCCGGGCCGGCGTAGCCAGCGGGCCTCGCGCCGTTCCACGGTTGCAGCACAGCAAGCACCAGCGATGCGGCCAGCGCAGGCCCCGCAATCGGCCCCCAGCGTCGCAACACCGACACCAGCCCGCGCTTCTGACGTGCGGCGGCAAAGCTGATCACTTCGCCGCTGTTGTGTTCGTCCTTGTCCTGCGCGCCGGAGAGCAGCGCGGCGAGATCCGGCGGCACCGCCTGTTCGGCCAAGGGCGCATAATGCGCTGCAAGGCGCGCCTTGAGCGTGCGGTGCGCCTCGATTTTGGCAGTCAGCGCCGGATCGGCTGCTACCGCTGCCGCTACCTGCGCTGCCTCGACCCTCTCGAGCTCACCATCGGCATAGGCAGCAAGGGTTTCATCGGTGATGTTCATTGAACCACCTCCAGCATCGCCATTAGCGCATCGCGTCCGCGCACCAGCCGTGAGTTGAGCGTGCCGACCGGGCAATCGACGATGGCGGCAGCCTCCTTGTAGGAATAGCCCTCGACCATCACCAGCAGCACCGCTTCGCGCTGGTCTTCGGGGAGCCGGGCCATCGCGCGATCGACCATCGATAGTTCTACTCGCGCTTCTTGGCCGCCATCCGATCCGACCGAAAGCCCTGCGTCCTCGCCCACGAAGGTTTCGCTCCGACGCGAACTGGCACGGCGTTCGTCGATGAAGATATTGCGCATGATCCGGTACATCCAGCTATCGAGCCGGGTTCCCTCCTGCCACTGGTCGCGGCGGGAAAGAGCGCGCTCTATTGTCATCTGGCACAGATCGTCGCCATCAGCAGGCGAACCGGCAAGACCGATCGCAAACCGCCGCAATCGCGGCAGCAGCTCAAGCGCTTGCTGTTCGAAACTTTTGGACAGCCTAATGTGCCTTTCTGTTGGATGAAACGGATGGCGGCGTTCGTTTCATCCATGCTTAAGACGAAATAGCCGAAGGAAATAGCCATGCGTCCGCATCTGCCCACCATTCTTGCCGTGCTGGCGCTGGCCGCTATGTTGGCGATGCCAGTCTCGGCACAGCTGCAATTGCCGCGCTTGCCAGATGTTGGCGGGGTGGTTGGTAATGTCACGGGAACGCTGGACGATACGCTGGAGAGCGCCGACAGCCTCACCGCACGCGAGGCGCGGCGCCTGCTGCGGGTGCGTGATCAGACGCTGGCCCGACTGTTGCGCCAGAACGGCGACGTGATCGAGCGCGATGTGCGGGGGGATCTCGCCCGCCGGGGTGAGTTGCTGGCGATAGAAGCCAGCGCTGCCCAGATCGCTCAGCTTGAAGCGCTTGGCTTTCGTCTACTCGGCAGCGAGCGGATCGACGGGTTGGACATCGCGGTTGTCCGGCTTGGGGTCCCCACCGGCTTATCGTTGGCAGAAGCACAGGCACGCGCTGCACAGCGGGTGCCCGAGCTGGAACTGAGTGCCGACAACCTTCACTTCACAGCCGGGAAGTCCGTCACTTTTCCGGGATCCGCAGCCATGGCCCTGTCGCTCGCCGCCTTGCAGGGCCCGCCGATCAATACGCCGGTAGGCATCATAGACAGCGCGCCAGGGAAGGTCCTTCCCGTCTCGGCGACCAAAGGTTTCGCCAAGGGTGCGCCGCTTGCCTCGGACCACGGCAGCGCCGTGGCGAGCCTGCTGCGCGGGGCTGGAGTGCAGAAACTGTGGGTCGCAGACGTTTATGGCGAGGATCCTGCGGGTGGTAACGCGCTAGCCATTTCAAAGGCTTTGGGATGGCTTTCGGCCAGCGGCTGCAAGGTGGTAACGATCAGTCTTGTCGGGCCGCGCAACTCCCTGGTGGAGCGCGCGATCAAGTCGGCCCGCGCGCGCGGTATCATCGTCGTCGCAGCTGTCGGCAATGACGGTCCCGCCGCGCCGCCTGCCTATCCCGCATCCTACGACGGCGTGCTTGCGATCACCGGCGCTGACCGCAAGGGTCGCGCGCTGATCGAGGCCGGACGGGCTCTGCATGTCGACTATGCTGCGCCAGGGGCGGACGTGTACGCGTTGGACGTGAAGGGGCGTAGCCAACTGTGGCGGGGCACCAGCTTTGCGACACCTCTGGCGGCCGCCCACGTTGCAGCGGCGCTCCCTACCGGGCAGCGCTGGCGCGCGACGCTCGACGCAGAAGCGCGCGATCTCGGTCCGAAGGGCGCGGACGAGACCTTCGGCCGTGGGCTGCTGTGTGGCAGCTGCGGCAAGAAAAAATGAGATTTTTCGATTGGGCATGAATTAAATCAAGAAGCCCACCCGTTTTCCTTTCGAGCGAGCGAACACACCGGCTCGCTGAAACTGACGAAAGGATATGGACATGAAAGCACTTATTCTCGCAGCAAGCGCACTCGCACTCATCCCCGGCGCCGCCCATGCGCAGCTGCTGGGCGGCGGCGGCCTAGGCGGCGGGCTCGGCGGCACCATTGGCGGCACCGTCGGTGGCACCCTTGACACCTCCACTCGCGGCACCATCGATCGCACCACACGCACCGTGCGGGGAACGGTGGGCAGCACCGTCAATGGCACAGCATCGACGCAGGGCAACCAGTCGGTCGATGCGCGTCGCGGCACCGTCTCGACCGATCGCAGCGCGAGCGGATCCCTGACCGGCTCCACTGCCAGTCTCGCCGACCTCGTGGTCCCGCCGATGGGCGGCATGGCGAGCGCGAACGGAACAGGTTCGGCGAGCGGCCAGGGCTCTGCCAATGCCCAGTTGATCGGCACTGATGCAGTGACGGGCACGCTGGCACCTGCCGCTGGCGAGGCGCGCGGTCTTGCCACCAATGCAGCGGGAACCGCCACCGGCACGGCACGCGGTGCCATCGCCGCTGCGCCCATGCCCGGCATGCCCACCCTGCCGGGTGCGGGCATGATCAGCGGCAACGGGAACGGTTCTGCTGAAGGCAATGGCTCGGCTTCGCTCACTAACCCGCTGCTTGCCGTGGCCGGTTCGGCCGCTGCCGCTGGCGAGGGCGCGGCCACCGTCGCTTCCGGCATGCCGGTGATGACGCCGGAAGGCGCCTCGCTTGGCAAGGTGCGCCAGGTTGTCGCCAACGGTCGGGGTGAAATCGAGCAGGTCGTGGTCAAACAGGGCAAGGTTACCCGCACGCTGCCAGCTGGCATGTTCAGCGCCTCGGGGAACGCGCTGGTGGCTGGCAACGCCAGCGGCAGTGCTGTTGCCGAAGGCGCTCAGCCTGCTCCGGCCACCGACGCTACGAGCGAATAAAGAACTTGTAGCCCGTTCCGCCGCGTTTTCCCGATGAGCGGGGGACTGAAAACTCAGGGCGGTCACATTTTGTGTCCGCCTTTTCTTTTTGTGAAGGTTAAGTTCTGGCGTTTTACCTCATTACTCTTGATCGTCAAACTCATGCGATCATGGGAAAAATCCAATCTATGGGCATAAGCTGCACCCACCCCGCGCCGTCTGAGGCGCCATTAAGCAAGGGTGGCATTTGAACTCTTGATGTCGTCTTCCGGTGAAGCCAGTCGTTCGACATGTCGCAAGGGAATGACGGCTTCGTCCCAAATTCAGCCATCCAGGCTGACTGGTAACCTTGTCCGCTTTCTGGCGATCGACATGCTACCCACCAACCGACATAGTGGCTCAAAACGGACATCTGAAAACTTCCGACAACACCTGCGCGGTGCGATCCGAGCCACAGTTCAGGCAAGAAACGATTTCCTCGTTGAGCCTAGTGACCGGACACGTACTGATAAGCTCGAAACATAGGCACACCGTACGCGACAGGTCGCAATTATATCACTCTGATTTAAAACCTGAAAACGGCGAAAATTGGATGTGGCAGCTTCTCAATCAAATCCGACTTGCCAATCGGATCCGATAAACTGGACGCTACATCGCTGAAAAAGCGTCACAACTCCATCAATGTTGGCTATCCGAATCTGATTGACGATTCCCAGCTTCGAATCCGAACCGGACTGTCCCAAGTTTTCCACATGCATCCAGCAAATTTGGGGTGCCGGTTGGGGGCCAGAGAGATTTGATAGTCAGAATTTTGCCTTTAATATCAATTAATTAACCCAAAATTTGGCTTCCCGCTACCGTCGTCACACTCAGACCACCCAGAAACGGCAGAAAACCGTCACCCAGATCGGGAATCCAATCGAGCCTCAGGGCAATCTCCCGCTACCCGCTCCACGCTCTCCCCGTTACCGCTATCCTTCAGCCGCTGAAGTTGCTCTCGATGATCCGCTCGGCAAGCAGCGGGTCGCCGCTTGCCGCGTCGCGGTGGGTTATCGCGGCGAGGGGCACTGTGAGTCGGTAGACCAGCTCTGCGCGCTCGAAGCTGCGCTCGGCCGTTCCTTGCAACGTGGCTGGCACGATGGTGGTGAGCAACATCGTACCGAACCCCTCGGGGGCCTCGGCCGCGGCCTCACCCGTGGGCACGTGCGTCTCGTGCCAGACGAAGGTGAAGGTCTCGTCGCTCACCGTCCACGTCACGCTCAGCCGCACATTGTCGGACGCGCCCAACCCGTATTTGAGCGTGTTGGTGGCGAGTTCATGCAGCGCGAGACTGATGTACTGGGCAGGGACCGGATTGACGAGCAGCGTGGGGCCCGACGCGCTGATGCGCGCGCCGTAAGTGGCCTGCAGCACCGCCATGCCCGCCTCAACCAGCTTTGCGAGCGGGGCCGCGACCTGATCGCCCGTGGCGATCGCCCGCGTGGCATCGGCCAGCGCTCGCAAGCGGCCGAGGAAGGGCGGGAGAAACGCGGCGGTGTTCTCGGTCCCCTTGGCCGACTGAACCGCAAGAGTGTGCACCACGGTCAGGAGATTGCTGCTGCGGTGCACCGTCTCACGCGCCTGCACCGCGAGCGCCGTCGTCGCGGCCTCGAGCTCGGCGGTGCGCTCGCGCACCTGCCGGTCGAGCGAGGCGAGCGTTGCCTGGTGGGCGGTGACCTCACCCTGCAGCTCGCGGTTCGAAAGCTCGAGCGCGGCCGGAGACGGCAGGCGGATGATGTCGGGGATCAGCCGGAACAGCATGACTGCGGTTGCCGTCGACACCAGCCCGGTGGCAAGCTTCACCCATGCCACCAAGGGATAGATCGGTACCCACAGGGTCACGATCATGAACAGGTGGGTGATGCCGCACAGCAGGATGAAAGCGCCGAACAAGGCGACGAGCGGGGCTTGGGGCACCTCGGTGCGCTTGCGCAGGACTATGAACAACGCAACCGGGATCGCGGTATAGGACAGGAAGATCAGGAAGTCCGATCCGGCCCACAGCAACACCAGCCAGGGTTTCCAGAGGAGGCACATGCCGTGCGGCATGTATTCTCCGTAAGCCACCACGTGTTCTTCCATGCGTATCACTCCTTAGTGACGGCCTTTGCCGAGCGGGGTGATGGTCCGGGCTGCGCGGCCCCAAGCTTTGCGCGCATCACGTGTGTTTTTTATTGTCGTTCCGGCTGAGCGGAGCCGTAGTCGCGAAACTGGTCCGGCCAGTCAGATCGTCAGGCCCGCCCCCTGCCTTCGCCTGATCCACATCAACAATCTATATTGCCGTGTAAATGGCAAAAGACATGTCGGCTAAAGGCTCCGCGTTGTCAAAAACCGCATTCCGGACTTTGGGTGCGGCCTGATGGCAACATAGTTTAAGGAGCCTCGCGGCGATTTAACAAATGAGACTAAATCACGACGGGGCTCTGGAACATGCTCGGACCGGCGCGGCACGTCTGGTGATTGGCGCCGGGTGAGGAATAGTGTTGAGAGATGATGCAACGCCCCCCGCGTTCGACGCTACGCCTCCTCCATCCGATGTGAGCGATCAGCCCGAAGGGGCATCGAGCGCGCAAAGCAAGTCGGCCTATCGCGGCATCACCGAGGCGGGCGGGTTTCTGCGCGATCGCTCCCCTTGGATCACCTATCCGGCTGCTATCACCCTGACCGTAGGGTTGGCCACCATTCGCCGTTCCCTTGACGTTTTTGGCGAGGGCATTGCTCCGTTTGCCCTGTTCTACCCGGTGGTGCTGGTCTGCACGCTGTTTGGCGGTATCGGTCCCGGCTTCCTGTCGCTGGCCATCGGCAGCGTCGCGGCGCTTTATCTTTGGCTCGAACCGCAAGGCGTGCTGGCGATGTCCGGGCCGCAGGTTGTCAGCTCAACCCTGTTTCTGCTCACCAACCTGGTGAACATTTTCGTTGCAGATCGCCTGCGCACCGCGCTCGGCGGTCTACGCGAAAGCGAGGCCCGGCTGAGCCTGTCGCAGGAAGTCGGCAGGATCGGCATCTGGGACTACGATCTCAAGACACAGACGCTGTGGTGGTCGCCCTCCTTCTACGAGGTGGCCGGCATCAGTCCCGACCATTCACCTTCGATTGCCGCCTTTATCGGGCGCATCGACGACCAGGACCGCGACCGGGCGACGCACGCCTTCGAGCGCGCACGGCAAGGCCTCGAACGGCTCGAAATCGAATTCCGCTTCAACCGCGACGATGGCCAAACTCTCTGGCTGGCGGGCCGGGCCGAGCTGTTCCGCGATGCGCAGGGCAAGCCCGCGCGGCTGCTGGGGATCAATTTCGACGCAACCCCGATCCGCATCGCCGAGAGCGAGCGCGACCAGGCCAATTCCTTGCTGCGGACATTCTTCGAGACCCTGCCGGGCGCCGCTTTCGCCAAGGATGTCAACGGTCGCTACCTCTTGGGTAATCCAATCTTCGGAGAAGCGATCGGCCGCACCCCGGAAACGTTCCTTGGCAGACACGATCTGGAATTGCTCATCGACAAGGATCAGGCGCGTACCATCATGGCCAATGACAGGGCCGTCCTGGAGGGCGGAACGCCGCGTAAGCTGGAGGAAGAACTCCTGTTGCCCAACGGCGAAATGTCGCACTGGCTATCGGTGAAAGCGCCGTTCTCGGATGCGGCGGGAGAGCCTCAGGGCATCATGTGCATTTCGCTCGACGTGACCGACAGGCGCAAGGCGGAGGAGCGCCTGCGCTTCCTTGCCGACGAGGTCGATCACCGCGCCAAAAACCTGCTGGGCGTGGTGCTGTCGCTGGTGCGGCTCACCAAGGTCGACGATGTCGCGGCGTTCAAGGCCGCCGTGAGCGGCCGGATCGAGGCGCTGGCCCGCGCGCATACGCTGCTGGCTGCCAACCGGTGGCAGGGAGTGAACATCGCCGCCCTCGTCCATGAGGAACTCGAACCCTTCAGGCGCGCCGGGGCAGAGCGGATTTGCCTTTCGGGACCTTCGCTGATGCTCGAACCGAACGCCGCGCAGGCGCTCGCGATGGCGTTGCACGAACTGGCCATCAACGCGGCCAGGTACGGGGCGCTGTCGGTCGAGGAAGGACGGCTCGCTGTCTCCTGGGAGCTCGCCGAACGCGGGACCGACAGCATTCTCGAACTCTATTGGACCGAAACCGGCGGCCCTGAGGTCGCCCCGCCCACCGAGCCCGGGTTCGGTTCGACCGCGATCCGCGGGGCGATCGAGCACCAGCTTGGCGGTGAATTCGATCTTGTCTGGGCGCCGACCGGTGTCACCTGCCGGATCACCTTCCCGCTCGCCCGCAACACGGCCACGGCCACGTACCCAGCCGCACCCCAGCCAGCCGACACATCCGCCGCCCCCGCTGCCGCAGCCGCGCCGGGCACCGAGCTTGTCGGCAAGCGTGTTCTGGTGCTCGAAGACGAGGCGCTGATCGCGCTGACGCTGACGGAAACGCTGCGGGAGCTCGGCTGCATGATTGTCGGGCCAGCCTACTCCACGCCTGCGGCGCTGCACCTGCTGGAGCAGGTGACGCCCGACATCGCCATCCTCGACGTGAACCTGGGCGGGTCGAGCAGCGCTCCGGTGGCGCAGGCGCTGCGCTCGCGCGGGGTGCCATTTGTCTATTGCACCGGTTATGCCGAGCCGGCACTACAAATCGAGCAAGACCTGCTCGCGCCGATGCTCACCAAGCCGGTCGATCTGCACGAACTGGCCGAAGCGCTGCGCACCGCGATCGGCGATCCGCTGCGAGGCCTGACGCCTATTGCAGAGTGACGATTTCCTCGCCGCCGTCGCGGCGGCCGTAGAACTGCATCAGCTGGACCAGCAATTCGCAGCGGTCGTTCAGCGTATCGGCCTCAAGCAGCGCCTGTTTTGACGCCGGATCGAACGGCGCAATCTGCGAGACGCCGTTGATCAGAGAGCGATCATCGAGCCGCGACACCGAGTCCCAGTCGACTGAGTAGCCGAGCGTATCGGCGAAGACGCGCGCCTCGCGTTCGAACCCGCCGCGCTGGGCGTGGGAGAGCGTCTCATCCGCGTTCTCGACGAATATCTCTGCCTCGACCTGCCGGAAAGCGGTGCTGACATCGAGCTCGCGCACCAGCCGGAAGCGCGCAGTGCCTTCGAGCACGAGGTTGTAGCGCCCGTCCTCCATCGCCTGAACCTCGCCGATCTTCCCGATGCAGCCAACGGTGAACAGCGGCGCGCCATCGGTGGATCGCTGCGGCTGGATCATCGCGATCTGGCGGTCACGGATCAGCGCATCGCCGACCAGCGCGCGGTAGCGCGGCTCGAAGATGTGGAGCGGCAGTTGCATGCCGGGGAACAGCACGGCTCCCGTCAGCGGGAAGATCGATAGGCGGCGGGTCATGGTGTTTGCGGTCATCCAAACAATACGCGCGACAGGCGCCGGCGGACGCCGACCACCCATTCGTCCTCAAGACCCGTAGCCTCGAAGATCTTGAGCAACTTCGCCCTTGCTGCGCCCTCGTTCCATTCGCGGTCGGCGGCAATCATGGTCAGCAGCGTGTCGGCCGCGGCATCGCGCTGGCCGGCGGCAAAGGCGGCCTCGGCATAGGCGAACTGGGCGTCCATGTCGGCAGGGCTGCCCTCGGCGGCGGCCTTCAGCGCGGCGAGTTCGCCGTCATCGACGCGGGTGCCGGCAAGTTCGAGCGCGCTGCGGGCAGGTGCAATGCAAGCGTCGGTCGCGAGGCGGGGATCGGCGTCGATCACTTGCATGACCTGCGCCGCCTGCTCGACCTCACCCATCTGCACCAACGCGCGCACGAGGCCTGCGTGGGCCGGGGCGTTCTCGGGCGCGAATTCGGTGATCTGGGCAAAAATGCTGGCGGCGCGCTGCGGATCGGCGGCGGCCAGCGCCTCTTCACCCAACTTCGCGAATTGCGCGATTTCCTCGGCCGTAGGGCCCTGCGGTGCGCCCGGCTCGGCGCCCGCTGCGCCTGCTTCGATGGGAAGCTGGGCGAGCAGCTGGTCGAGCACCGCCTTAAGCTGCGATTCGGTGCGCGCACTGGTCAGGTCGGCGACCGGCTGGCCCTGGAACATGGCATAGACCGTCGGGATCGAGCGCACCTGGAACTGCGCGGCGATGAACTGTTCCTCGTCGACATTGAGCTTGGCCAGTACAACGCCCTTGTCGGCATATTCCGCCGCGACCTTCTCGAGCAGCGGGGTCAGCGCCTTGCACGGCCCGCACCACTCGGCCCAGAAGTCGAGGATGACGAGCTTGCCCTGTGAAGGCTCCACCACCGCGGTGCGGAAGCGGTCCACGGCTTTCTGTTCGTCAATGCTCAGTCCCATGCTGGCCAAGATAGTTGCTCCTGTTGTGCCTCTCGCGCGCGTCGCGCTGGTCTGACCCCAATGTGGGACGGTCTGCGCCAATGTGAAGCGCTGGTTTGTGCTGGCGGCTCGGCCCCGTCCGATCAAGCCCCAATCGGCGTAATTTTGCGCTTGCAGGCTTGGGGAGGCGCTGCTAATCGCGCCGCCTCTCCGACAGATACTGCGCTTTAGCCGGTTTCTGTACGCGTCAACGAGCGGGCGTAGCTCAGGGGTAGAGCACAACCTTGCCAAGGTTGGGGTCGAGGGTTCGAATCCCTTCGCCCGCTCCATTGTCCATTGCCATGATCGGCTTTTGGGACATGTCGCAGCAGCGACTTGCCTATCCGCGTGCTTGGCCGCGATCAGGCCGCCCTTCTTCTCTCCCGAACGCCCCCGCAACCCTTATTCCCGATTTGCGCTTGCAATCGGCGTGCGCGGCCTTAGGTGCGCGATATGTTATCACATCAACGCAATGGAACTTCGTCATGATCGATCGCACGATCCGCCTCGCAACCTCGCGCTTGGCCCTCGCCGCAGTGCTCGGCGCTGCCAGTGTCGCCGCACCCGCATACGCCGAAGACCAGCAGCAGCCCGCCAGCGGCACCGCCCAGCCGCGCGTGGAGGACGACCTCCACAACAATGACGATCAGCCGGTCGGCACCATCATCGTCAGCGCTAACGGCCTCAAGGAACTCGACCTGCTCGCCGGCACCAGCGTGGTCGACATCAAGGATATCCAGCGCAACGCGGTCACCGGCCAGATCGGCGATCTGCTCACCAAGATCCCCGGCGTCTCGGCGACCAGCTTTGCCCCCGGCTCCTCGCGCCCCGTGCTGCGCGGCCAGCAGGGCGAGCGCGTGCGCGTGCTGGTCGACGGGATCGGCACCTCGGACGTCTCCAACACGTCGGTCGACCACGCCACCACCATCGAGCCGATCACAGTCGAGCGGATCGAGGTGCTGCGCGGTCCGGCGGTGCTGCTCTATGGCAGCCAGGCGATCGGCGGCGCGGTCAACGTCATCGACAAGCGCATCCCGACCCGCGTGCCGGACGAGGCCTTCCACCTCGACGCGTTCGGCAGCGCCGACACCGCGACCAACATGCGCAGCGGCGCGGCTTCGCTTGACGTGGGTCTGAGCAGCATCCTCGTCGCCCATGTCGACGGCTCGTACCGCAAGTCTGGCGATGCCGAGATCGGCGGCTACCAGGTCGCGCCGGTGCTACGCGAGGAGCTGTTTGCCGAGGCCGCAGCGAGGCAGGCTGCGGGCGAAACTGTCGAAGCAGCCGCACTGCGCGAGGCGGCCGACCAACGCGGATTCATCCCCAATAGCGACACCGAAAGCTGGACGATCAATGGCGGGCTGGGCATGATCCTCGGCGAAAGCATGCTGGGCGCCTCGGTCGGCTGGTATGACACCAACTACGGCGTGATTGCGCGGCCCGGCCTCCCGGCGGACGACGTGCGCATCGGCCTCCAGCAGTTCCGCGCCGACTTCAAGGGCGACGTCTATCTCGGCGAAGGCGCGTTCGAGCGGCTGAAGCTGCGCGCGGGCTATTCCGACTACACCCACACCGAGTTCGAGGGCGCCGAAGTCGGCACGGTGTTCGATTCGACCAGCCTCGAAGCGCGCGCCGAGCTGGTGCAGAACACCGACGGTAGCCTGCGCGGCTCGACCGGGGTGCAGTACCAGCACCGCGACTTCTTCGCCGCTGGCGCCGAGGCCTATATTCCGCCCAACCTCACCGACCAGTTGGCGGTCTTCACGCTTCAGGAATACGGCACCGGCCCATTCCAGATCGAGGCCGCCGCGCGCGGGGAATTCACCACGGTCAAGGCACAGACGCTCGGGATCGAGAACGACTACGACACGTTCTCGGGCGCGCTGGGTTTCGTCTACGAGGGCGTCCCCGGCATCCGCATGGGTATCAACGGATCGCGCGCCGAACGTGCGCCGAGCGCGGAGGAACTGTTCTCCAATGGCCCGCACATTGCCACCCAAGCGTTCGAGATCGGTAACCCCGACCTCAGCACCGAGCGCGCCTGGGGCCTTGAGGCCTATGCGCGCGGCAATATCGGCGCGGGCACCTTCAATGTCGCGGCCTACCGCCAGTGGTTCGACAACTACATCTTCGTCGAGGACACGGGCCTTGAGGAAGACGGTCTGCCGGTGTTCCAGTATCTCCAGCAGGATGCCGACTTCTGGGGTATCGAAGCGGACATCAGCTATCCGCTGGTGAAGGGCGAGGCCTTTACGCTGCTGACCGACCTCAACGCCTCCTATGTAGAGGCCGAGCTCGCCGACGGCACCGCCGTGCCGCGCATCCCGCCGCTGAGCCTGCTCGGCGCGCTCGAAGCGCAGACCGAAGCCTTCGACGTGCGCGGCGAAGTGCAGTGGTTTGCCAAGCAGGACCGCATTACCAGCTTCGAGACGCAAACCGACAGCTTCACACTGGTCAACGCGCTGATCGCGTGGCGCCCGCTTGCGGATAACCGCAACGTCACGGTGCAGATCGCGGCCGACAACATCTTCGACGTCAACGGCCGCCGCCACGCCAGCTTCACCAAGGACTTCGTGCCGCTGATTGGGCGCAATTTCCGGGCGAGCGTGCGTCTGAGTTTCTGAGCCTGCCTTCAGGGAGGGTCGCAATTGGGGCAGCCGGACGCGTTCCGGCTGCCCCTTTTCGCGTCAGGCCTCAACCGCGAAGGTCAGCTCGGCGTGCTCTTCCAGCCGCGTGACCAGATCCTCGCCGAGGAAGCTTCCCGGCGTGCCGATCCCGCCCGGCTTGGTGCAGGCGAGCAGCGCGATCCCGGTCTCTGACAGCATCCGGCAGGTCGATCCGTAGCCCGGATCGAAGCGGCCCTTCACGCCGAACTGCAGGCGCTGGCCATCGGCCATATCGGCCACGAAGACGACATCGTAGAAGCCGTTCTCGCGCTCCTCCTTGGTGGGGCCTTCGCCGGGCTTGGGGGGCTTGGCGCCGAACGGGTTCTTCATGAACTCCAGCGCCGCATTGGCCGCCGCCTTGCCCGCTTCGCCGGGGCTGGTCAGCATCATCTCGTCATACTGGAAATCGGCGCCGTAAGGGTGGCCGAGCAGGAAGTTGGTGCGGTGCACGTTCTTGGTGTTGATCGGCGCCATCACGAACGGCGCGGACCACTTGCCGAGATCCTCCTCATAGCCCGGGATCATGCCTGAGGGCTGATCCGGCCCGTCGAACCCGGGGGTGAGCGCGAAGGGATTGCGCAGCACATTGATGATCGAAACACTCTTCGCCGCAGCTTTCATCGTCGCGCCGAGGCTCGCCGCGGTGCCGCCCGAGAAGGTGCCCTGCATGGCGCGGACACGCCCACGGATACGCGGAGCGGGCTTGCCGAACTTTGCCACGCAGGCCTTCTGGGTCATCATCACGCCCAGATCGAAGGGGATCGAATCGAAGCCCGACGAGAAGCAGATGCGCGCGCCGGAGGCTTCGGCTGCGGCCTGATGCTCGGCGATCTTTTCCGCCATCCACGCAGGTTCGCCGCACAGGTCGGCATAGTCGGTGCCGGTCTTCACGCAGGCCGCGACAAGGCCGTCGCCATAGAGCTGGTACGGGCCGACGGTGGTGAGCACCACGCGGGTGCGCGCACACATCGCTTCGAGATCGACAGCGACGTCGGCATCGGCGACCACCAGCGGCGTGGAGGCAGGCGCGCCGATCAGGTCGCGCACTTCCTCCAGCTTGGCAAGGCTGCGCCCGGCCATCGCCCACTTGGGAGCGTCCGCGCGACCCGCGTAATGGTGGGAGAGGTATTCCGCCACCAGCCGCCCGGTGTAACCGGTGGCGCCATAGATGATGATGTCGAATTCGCGGGTGGTCATGCTCGGTCTCCTTTGCGCTGGTTGATGCGCGAGGGAGAGGGGCAAGTCTAGAGCCACGGCCTTAGAGTCTGGGAAGGGTCACCCCGCGCTGGCCCATATATTTGCCCGCGCGGTCCTTGTAGCTGGTTTCGCAGCGCTCGTTACCCTGCAGGAACAGGAACTGGCACGCGCCTTCGTTGGCGTAGATTTTCGCAGGCAGAGGCGTGGTGTTCGAGAACTCCAGCGTCACGTGCCCTTCCCAGCCCGGCTCGAGCGGGGTGACGTTCACGATGATCCCGCAGCGCGCATAGGTGCTCTTGCCCAGACAGATCACCAGCACATCCTCCGGCACGCGGAAATATTCGACCGTGCGGGCGAGCGCGAAGGAGTTGGGCGGGATGATGCAGCAATCGGTCTCGCGGTCGACAAAACTGCCCGGATCGAACGCTTTGGGATCAACCACCGACGAATTGACGTTGGTGAAGATCTTGAACTCGGGCGCGACGCGGGCGTCGTATCCGTAGGACGACAGGCCATAGGAGATCACCCCGTCACGCCGCTGCGCCTCGACGAAAGGCTCGATCATGCCGTGTTCGAGCGCCTGGGTACGGATCCATTTGTCGGAGAGAATCGCCATGTGCGAGGGATTCCCGATGCGCGGGTGCAGGGCAAGGGCGCAGGCGATTCTATCCCCTCATTGGCATTTCAGCCGGATCACTTCCCACGCAAGCCGCGTCGGATTGCCACCGTTGCGGGCGACCTCGTCATCAATGCATTGCTGCTTGAACGAGCGATTGTCCGGAGCGACGCCGCGCGCCATGCGATCAAAGTCGATCACGTCCTGCAAATCCTGCGGCGAAAGGTCGCTGGTGTAGATCCGCTCCTGCAGCAGCGCCTCAAGGTTGGCGCGGGCGCGCAGGGCACGCTCGCTGGGCGCACCGGGGAAGCCATAGGTGGGAAGCGGTGAAGGCGCGGGCGCAGGTGTCGGGGTTGCGGCAGGCTGGCCGCGCAGGACCGGCTGCCCGGCATGGGCGCTTGCGGCAATCATCAGGCTCGAAAGCAGAAAGCCGGCAGTAAACTTGCTCATCAACGCTCTCCTCAAACAACGCGCCAATGTCGGGCAGCGCAGATTACACCACCGTGAACTTAGCCCACACCGGTAGGTGATCCGACGCCGACGCCGCCAGCGCGGTCCGGTGCACACCGCAATCCGTGAGCGTCAACCTGCCGCAATGCATGATCCGGTCGAGCCTGCCGAGCGGGCGGCGGCTCGGGAAGCTGGGGCCGGGGTCGAGCAGGCTGAAGTGCTTTCCGAACTCGCGAAAGCAGCCAGAATTGGCCCGCCATTCGTTGAGGTCGCCCATCAGCACCGTCGCCCGCTGCCCCCGCGCCGCATCGGCCAGCGCGGCGATGGCGCGGGCTTGCCGCACGCGCCACAGGCCAGACAGGTCCAAGTGCATGCCGAACACGCTCACGCTCACCCCGCCCAGCCCCAAGGTCGCTGTCACCACCCCGCGCGGTTCGAGGAAGGGGATGTGGATGATGTCGTGGCTCTCCACCGCAATCCCGGCACGCACGAGGATCGCGTTGCCGTGCCAGCCCATCGAATCGTGCTGCACGTCGAGCGGCACGGGGACGTAGTCAGTGTGGCTCTCGATCAGAAAGCGCGGCAGCACCGAAGCGCGGGTGCCGAAGCGCAGGTCCGCCTCCTGCAGACACACGATGTCGGCATCCACCTCGCTGAGCACTTTGAGGATCCGCGCCGGATCGCGCTTGCGGTCGGTGCCGACACCCTTGTGGATGTTGTAACTGGCGACCTTGAAGCTGCGCTGCATCCTTTGGCCTAGCCCGCCGCCAGCAGGGTCGCGTTGCCGCCTGCTGCGGTGGTGTCGATGGTCGTTACCCGCTCGGTCGCGAAGCGCGCGAGGTAGTGCGGGCCGCCGGCCTTGGGCCCGGTCCCCGACAGGCCCTCGCCGCCGAAGGGCTGGCTTTCGACCACCGCGCCGATCTGGTTGCGGTTGACGTAGAAGTTGCCGACCTTGGCGTGCGCCTGCACGAAGCGCCGCGTCTCGGCGATGCGGCTGTGGAGGCCGAGCGTAAGTCCGAAACCGGTGGCGTTGATGTCCGCGACGACCTTGCCGAGCTCGCCCGCCTTGAAGCGCACCACGTGGAGGACGGGGCCGAAGTTCTCCTTGGCGAGATCCGAGATGCTTCCGATTTCGATGATTGTCGGGGCGACGAAGTGGCCGTTGGCGGGGGTGCCGGACAGGCGCTCGACGTGCAAGCCGCGCGCCATGCAATCGGCGATGTGCGCTTCGAGCAGTGCCTTGGCGTCTTCGTCGATGACCGGGCCGACATCGGTGGCGAGGTCCGTCGGATCACCGACCTTGAGCGCCGCGAAGCCGCCGCGGATCATTGTCAGCACGCCGTCTGCAATATCCTCCTGCACGTACAGCACCCGCAGTGCCGAGCAGCGCTGCCCCGCGCTCTGAAAGGCGCTGCCGAGCACGTCGCGCACCACCTGTTCGGGGAGGGCCGAGCTGTCGACGATCATCGCATTCTGCCCGCCGGTTTCGGCGATCAGGGTGGCAATCGGCCCGTCGCGGTTCGCCAGCGCGCGATTGATCGCGCGGGCGGTGTCGGTCGATCCGGTGAAGGCGACGCCTGCGAGGCGCGGGTCGGCGGTGATCATCTGGCCGACCTCGCCTGCGCCAGGGAGCAGTTGCAGCGCCTCGGGCGGGATGCCGGCCTGATGGCACAGCTTCACCGCCAGCGCGGCGATCAGCGGGGTCTGTTCGGCGGGCTTGGCGACGACGGAATTGCCGGCGGCCAGCGCGGCGGAGGCCATGCCGATGAAGATCGCCAGCGGGAAATTCCACGGGCTGATCGTCGCGAAGACGCCGCGCCCGTGGAGCATCAGGCTGTTCTCCTCGCCGGTCGGGCCGGGGAGGATCGTGGGCGCGGCGAACTGGCGGCGCGCTTCGGCGGCGTAGAAGCGCAGGAAGTCGACCGCTTCGCGCAGCTCCAGCACGCTATCGAGCAGGGTCTTGCCCGCCTCGCGCTGGCACAGGCTGAGAAACTCGGGCGTGTTCGCCTCGAACAGATCGGCGGCTTCTTCGAGCAGCAGCGCGCGCGCCTCGCCGCCCAGCGCGTCCCAGCCGGGCTGGATCGCGGCGGCGCGGGCGAAGGCGGCGTCGACTTCCGCAGCGGTGGCATCGCAGCGAGTGCCGACGACGTGCGCAGGGTCATGCGGGGCGGTGACATTGACGACCTCGCCCGAGTTCGCCGCCGGGAAAGTCGGCTTGGCAGTCCACTGACGGCTTTCGAGCGCCTTCAGTTGCTCAAGCAACGGCTCGCGCACCAGCGGATCGCTGAGGTCGATCCCGGCGCTATTCTTCCTCGCGCCAAAAATATCCTTGGGCAGCGGGATTGCCGGATTGCGGCGCGGGCTGAGCGCGGCGAGCTCCGCCACCGGATCGCCGACCAGCTCTTCGGCAGGAATGTCGGCATCGCCCATGCGGTTGACGAAGCTGGTGTTGGCCCCGTTCTCGAGCAGGCGGCGCACCAGATAGGCGAGCAGCTCCTTGTGCCCGCCGACCGGCGCATAGATGCGCACCGGGGTGCGCTGGTTGCCCTCGAGCGCGTGGAGCGCGTCATAAACCTCCTCGCCCATGCCGTGGAGGCGTTGGAACTCGAAGGGACGGCCCGCGCTCAGCTCCTTGATCGCGCCGATCGTGTACGCGTTGTGCGTGGCAAACGCAGGCCGGATCACATCGCTGTGTTCAAACAACCGCGCGGCGCAGGCGAGGTAGCTCACGTCCGTGGCAACCTTGCGGGTGAAGACCGGGTAATCGGCATAGCCGCCGACCTGCGCCAGCTTCACTTCGCTGTCCCAATAGGCGCCCTTCACGAGCCGCACGAACAGCTTGCGCCCGTGCCGCCGCGCCACCTTGCCCGCCCAGTCGCACACCGCGACGCCGCGCTTCTGGTAGGCCTGAATGGCGAGGCCGAAGCCCTCCCACCGGCTGCCGTCCGGGCGGCGGAACAGGTCGTCGTCGGCGACCAGATCCTCGATGATGTCCATGCTGAGTTCGAGGCGTTCGGCCTCCTCGGCGTCGATGGTGAAGTGGATGTCGGCATCGCGCGCCTTTACCGCCAGCGCCTTGACCATCGGCACCATCGCCGCGCGCGCCTGCGCGGCGTTGAAGAAGGTGTATTTGGGATGGAGCGCCGAAAGCTTCACCGAAATACCCGGCGATCCGGCAACCCCGGCCCCGGCCTCACGCGCCAGCCTTGCCAGCGCGCCCTCGTAGCTGAGGCGATACTTCTCGGCATCGGCGAAGGTCATCGCCGCCTCGCCCAGCATGTCGAAGCTGTGCGTGATCCCGCGCGCGCGTTCAGGCGCGGCGCGCTTCAGCGCTTCGTCGATGGTGCGGCCGAACACGAACTGGCCGCCGAGGATTTTCATCGCCTGCCCGGTCGCGGTGCGGATCACCGGTTCGCCCAGCCGGTTCATCGCCCGCTTGAAAGCGCTGCCGAGCCCCTTCTGCCGCGCATCTGGCGGATCGAGCACTTCGCCCGTCAGCATCAGCGAGAAGGTCGCCGCGTTGACGAAGGTCGAGGAACTCTCGCCCAGATGCTCGCCCCAGTCGATTTGACCGATCTTGTCCTTGATCAGCGCGTCGGCTGTCGCCGCGTCTGGCACGCGCAGCAACGCTTCGGCCAAGCACATCAGCGCGATGCCTTCCTCGGTATCGAGGCCGTATTGCTGCAGGAACGCGTCGATCCCGCTGGCCTTCTTGCCGCGCGCGCCTTCGATCAGGTCGATGGCGAGGCGGGCTGCGCCGTCGTGCACCCGCGCTACGGGGGCGGCTTGCTCCAATCGCTCGGCGATGCAGGCTTCCTCTTCCTGCCGATAGGCGCGGCGCAGGTCGGCGCGGTCGATTGGCGGAGGGGAGGAGAAGTCGGCCATCTGGTTTCACCTGAAACAATTCGCGGAAGGTTTCCGGCCCTCTGAACGCGGCAAGGCTGCGCTTCAAGCGCGGGTTTTGCAACGGTTGGCCTTCGTCACCCGGGCTTGATCGGTCCGGCCCACGCGGTTAGCCTCGCAGGCCAAGTATCAGGGGCCTCACGATCATGCGGATGTTCTGCTTCCACTGCCGCGACGGAGAGGACGGCGGGCGGCTGCGTGCGATCCACCGCCCCGCGCACCTCGCCTTCATCCACGCCAATGCCGAGCATTTCGTGATCGCCGGGCCGCTGAAACGCGCCGACGGCCTCATCATCGGATCACTGCTGATCGTGAAGGCCGCCAACGAGGCCGCCGCGCGCGATGT
The DNA here is from genome assembly GCA_963765775.1 of uncultured Alphaproteobacteria bacterium. GTDB lineage: Bacteria > Pseudomonadota > Alphaproteobacteria > Sphingomonadales > Sphingomonadaceae > Erythrobacter. The sequence goes on along the minus strand of CAVXXQ010000006.1, from coordinate 806,884 downwards.
CCTCGCAGGCGATCCCTACCTCACCGGCGGGGTATGGCAGCTGATCCGGGTCGACGAGTTCACCCCGTTGCTGGGCGACTGGGCTTAAACCCCAAACCTCAGGCGAGCGCATCCTCGGGGTTCTCGGCCGCGTGCTTCTTGTTCCAGCGCACCGATGACCAGAAGGACAGCCCGATCAGCACTGCGCCGATCAGCCCGGTGATCACCTCGGAAATATGCGCGAAGGTGTTCAGGTACATGATCACCGCCAGCGCGATGATCGCATAGAAGGCGCCGTGTTCGAGATAGCGGTATTCCGACATCGTGCCCTTGTTGACGAGGAAGATCGTCATCGACCGCACGAACATCGCCCCGATGCCGAGGCCGATGGCGATGACGATGAGGTTGTTGGTCAGCGCGAAGGCCCCGATCACCCCGTCGAAGCTGAAGCTCGCGTCGAGCACTTCGAGATACAGGAACGCGCCAAAGCCGGCCTTGGCGACATCGCCCGCGTTGGGCGTGGGCGGTTCGAGCAGGTGGTTGACGATCTCGACCGCGAGATAGGTCAGCAGTCCCGCGATGGCGGCGATCAGGAAGGTGTGGGCATCGGCCGGCGCAAGCATCGTCGAGGTCGCCCAGGTGCCCGCCAGCACGACGCCGATCGCGATCGCTTCGATATCGGCGACCTTGGCGAGCGGACGCTCGATCGCCTCGATCCAGTTCACGTCCTTCTCGGCATCGAAGAAGTACTTGAGGCCCACCATCCCGAGGAACGCGCCGCCAAAGCCCATCAAGCCGATATGGGCATCGCTGACGATGGCCTGGTACTTGACCGGCTCGTTCAGTGCGAGCTGCAGCGCCTCGACCGGGCCGAGCGAGGCTGCCACCATCACGATCAGCAGCGGGAAGACGATCCGCATCCCGAACACCGCGATGGCGATGCCCCAGGTGAGGAAGCGGTGCTGCCAGACCGGGTCCATGTCCTTGAGGATCGAGGCGTTGACCGCCGCATTGTCGAAGGACAGCGATATTTCGAGCACCGCGAGCACGGCGCAGATCCACACGATCGACAGGACACCGTTCATGGTGCCGGTCAGTTCCCAGCCATACCAGCCGCCGACAGCGAGCCCGGCCAGAGTGAAAAGCAGCGATCCGCCGAAGTGCTTGAACATCGATATTCCTGTCTGTGTGTCGGGGCGGTCTTAGTGCGGCTTGGCGCGGCAATCTAGACCCTGGCTAGATGCCGAAGCTGCCCTTCAGCCCGTCGATCACATATTGCGCCGCAAGCGCGGCCAGCAGCACGCCCAAAAGCCGGGTGATGACCGCTTCGACCTTGTCGCCGAGCAGCCGGATCAGCGGGCCTGCCGCGACCAGCGAAGCCGCGGTGATCGCCAGCACGGCGACGAGCGCGGCGAGCACCTGGCTCATCTCGGCCCAGCCATTGGCCTCGTTCATCAGCAGCATCACCGCCGCAATCGCGCCCGGACCTGCCAGCATCGGCATCGCCATCGGGAAGACGGAGACATCCTCGATCTCCGGGCTCAAATCATTTTGTGCGACGATCTTCTCCGCACGCTCCTCGCGGCGCTGGGTGCGTTTTTCGAAGACCATGTCGAAGGCGATGAAGAACAGCATCAGCCCGCCCGCGATGCGGAAGCTGTCGAGTTCGATATGCAGCGCGCCCAGCAATTCCTGCCCGAACAATGCGAAGACCAGCAGGATCGCGCCGGCGATCATCGTCGCCCGCAGCGCCATGCTGCGCGCCTGCGCGTTGGTCGCGCCCTTGGTCAGCCCGGCATAGATCGGCGCGCACCCCGGCGGGTCGATCACCACGAACAGCGTGACGAAGGCGGAAAGGAAGAGTTCGGTCAGAGCCATACCGCGCGGCCCCTCACATCAATTGATGGCCGGCACAAGGCTTTGTTCGATCGCGGTGACCCAGCGGCCCTCGTAGAAATAGTCCGCCGCGATTCTGCGCGTGCCATCGGGTTTGTGCATCCAGCGCCAGCGCAAGGTGCCGTCGCGCGAGAGGGTGGCGCCCTCCTTGCCCTCGGCGCCCACTGCCAGCGCGGGTGGCGGCGGGATCGGCGCACCGGGACGCGGGCAGCTGGCGATCAGGCCCTGCACCAGATCGAGCGCGGTGACGATGATGTCGCCCTCCTCCTGCTGCTGCTTGGGCGGCGGCTGCGGCACATCGTCGCCGCCGGCGTCGAAGATGTAGCGATACGCGCCGTCAGCCTGCCGCTCCCACACGGTGACGAAATTGCCGACCGTGCCGTCGGGGTTGCGGAACCGCCCCTTGCTGACCGCGACCGCGCCGTCGCAGCTCATCACCACCACCTTCGGCGCCCATTGCACGGCGGCGGGAGGATCGGTCTGGGTAGCGAGCCACGGCGCAATCGCGAAAGGTCCGTTCGCCCCGTGGAGCAGCGCGCCGGGCGCGGCGAATTCGCGGAACGCCGTCCACTGCCCGCGCTCACGCGCCGCGCGCGAAAAGGCGAGTTCGGCGGCGACGATGGTGCTCGGCTGCGCAGCCCCGGGCGCGCGGGCCAGCGCGCGGTCGACGATAGCGGTCTGGCGCTTGTTCAGCTTGGGCTGCCCACCGCCCCCGGCGCAGGCGGCAAGCGCAAGAGTGCTGGCGGCAAGAAGCGCGGCGTAGAGGATGCGCATGGGGGCCTCCGATCGGGGGACGTGTCTGCTGCCCGTCTGGCGCAAAGCGGCGCCTGCGACAAGCGCGTCCGGGCGATCAGGCCGCCGTCAGCCCCGGCAGATCGACCAGTGCCGCGCGGCACTCGGCATCCGCCAGCGCGGCGACCACCGAGAAAGCGACGAAGCGCGGCTCGCCAAGATGCGCGACCAGCGCCGCAGCCTCGGGATCGGTGATCGCGGTATGTTCAAAGGGGATGCGCCGCGCATAGGCGACGGCGAGCCGCGTGCGCTCGTCGAGGCTGCTGTCGTCGATGGGCGCGGCGTCGATGCCATGCACCAGCGCGATGGCCTGCCGGACCAGCGCCACGAGGTTGCGATCAAGCGCGCCTTCGGCCTTGGCGCGGAAGTTGGCGTAGTGCTCGGCCAGCACCGGATCGCCGGCGAGGGCTGCGTGAACCGGCCCACCCCCTGCCGGGGCGCTCATTCTGCCGCCTCCAGCACGGCGGGCGTGGGCAGCACGGTGCGGTCCATCACTTCCGGCTCCAGCCCCATCGTGATCAGCGCCTTGGCAAGCGCGAGGAACAGCGTCACGCCCAGCCCGAGTTCCGCGATCTGCGCCGGGGTGAGGTGTCGCCGGAGCGCGGCGCGGGCATCGCCGTTCAGCAAATCGGGATCGTGGATCAGCGCGTCGGTGAACTTCAGCACCGCCTTCTCGGTATCGGTCAGCTTGCCGGAGGTCTCGTAGCCATCAGTGATGTCGTCCAGAACTTCCTCGCCCAGCCCCTGCGCCACCGCCTTGTCGAAGCGCACGTTGCGGCAGAACCCGCATTCGGTGACCCGCGCATTGCGCATCCGCGCGACCTCCTTGATCCGCGCCGCCAGCACGTCGCTGCCCCAGAAGCGGCCGTAGAGCGCAAAGAAGCTCTCCGCGATCTCCGGTTGGTGGGCGAGCACCGAGCCGAAATGCGCAGGCTCTCCGGGGATCGCGGATGATACGCGGGGGGTGGTCGACATGAAGCCTCTCCTTTGCGCGGCAGGATAACAGGGGGCGTGGTTACGTTACCCTCGCCATTTTCGCAGGGGCCGCGCGGGGCTCCAGCGTGGCAAAACGGCGGAAACGATGAGGGAGACACACCATGTCCGGCGAAGCACAGCGCGTGATCGCAGAATTCTGGCGCATTCAAGACGCAGGCGACTACACTCGGCTCGCGCCCCTGTTTGCCGAGGATGCGCTGCTCGAGGACCCGATCTGGGGCCGCTACGAGGGGCGCGAGGCGATCCTCGGCTTCATGACCACGATGGTCGCGGAGATGGGGACACGGAAGATCAAGTTCACCGTCGACGAAATCTGCGGCGACGATCACGCGGCGTGGGCACGCTGGACGCTGCACATGGAAGGCGCCCCCTCGCGCGGCGGGGTCGGTATCTACAAGGTGAGCGGCGGCAAGCTGACCTACTACCGCGACTACATGGACCCGGCGGCGGAGTAGCCTACATCGCCCGGTATGCCGGGTGCCCACTGGCGATAATCTGCAATACCGGCAGCGGGAAATCGGGGTTGGGTTCGTTGCCCGGCTGATCGTCGAGCGGCGTTTTCCAGTCCATGATGTATTGCCGCCGCGCGATCCGCCATTCCTGCCCGCGCCGCTCGAATTCGTCGAGATAGCGCCCGCCGTACAATCCGCCCGACCAGCTTCCGTCCTCCTGTTGCCGGATGCCGGTCGCCATGCCGTAGCATTCGGTGCTGGCACGATCGGCAGAATGGAACCGGATCGCCGGGACGGAGAGGAAGTGCCAGCGCCGCTGGCTGCTGCGTTCGATCGCCATCACCACCGGCACGAAGTCCGCCGCGCTGCCGGCGAAGAAGCCGTAGTCGATGTGCCCATCGGGCCAGAAGCAGCCCGCCTGCCCCGCATCGTCCAGCCAATCGAGCGTGCGCGAATAGCGTTGCAGGACATCGGCGATGGCCTGCCGGTCGAGCAGTTCCTGCACCTGCGCCGGAAGCTTTTCGATTTCTGGGCTCATGCGCGGCCACCCCACCATGCGGGGATCGCCAGCGGGAAACGCTCCTGCGCGGTCTTCATGTTGTCGGTGGCATCGGATGGCAGCGCCGGGTCTTCGGTCGGCGGCAGCCCCCCGCCCGCGCCGTCCACCGGCCCGACATATTCGAGCCTTATGCCCGCCAGCACATCACCAAAATCGTGGCCCTCGTGATGGTCGGACATCTGGTGGTGATAGAAGGCCCACTTGTCCCTGAAACTGAGCAGGCAGTAGTAGCTGAGCGGCTCCTGCCCCTTCCAGTATTCGTAGCGCAGCACGCCCTCCTCGGTGCGATGCGTCTCGGTGACCATGTCGTGCATGATCGCCTCCCACTTGGCCTCCTTTCCGGGCTTGATCTGGATATGGGCGAGCAGTGTGGTCATCGCGGGGGCCTCCTGTCAGGCAGGTGTGAGGTTCAGAAGCAGCCGGTGTATGCCGAGCATGATCCCGCCCTGATGGCGGAAATCGTTGCCCGGCGCGGTGGCCATGTCGGCGAAGGCGTCGCACAGGCGCTCCCACGCGATCATCTGTTCGAGCCGCGAGATGTTCGATCCCGGGCACGAGCGCGGCCCCTGACTGAAGGCGAGGTGGCGGGTGGCGGCCTTGCGGGTCAGCTTCAGATCGAGCGGGTCATCGAATTCGTCCGCGTCGATATTCGCGGCCGCCCAGCGCAGGTGGAGCATCGATCCGGCGGGCACCGCGATACCCTGAAACACCTCGTCATGGGCGCAGATGCGCGTCGAGAGGCCTTGGGTCGGCGAGCGCAGCCGCATCCCCTCCTCGATGAAGGTGCGGATCGCGGCCCGATCACCCCGCAGGGTCGCGAACATCCCGGGCCGCTCGCACAACAGCTGCGCCTGCTCGGCGAGCGCATATTGCGTCGTTTCCAGCCCGCCGATCACCATCGCGTAGACCACGCCATTGATCTCGTCGTCGGTCAGCTTGCGGCCCAGCGGCGCGTATTCGACCTGCGTCAGGAAGCTGATCATGTCGTCCTGCGGGGCCGCGCGCTTCTCGCGGGTTTTCTCGGCGACATAGTCCTTCATTCCGCCGAGCAGCCGGAACTTCTCGGCGGTCTGTTCGGGGGTGAGGATGTTCTTGTGAGTCGTCCCGATCACGTAGGACATGACCTGCGCATTGCCCCATTGCTCAAGCCGAGGGATGTCCTCGAGCGGGAAGCCGAGCACGCTCGCCATCGTCCGTTGCGGCAGGGTGCGGGCGAAGTCGGCGACGAAGTCCACCACCTCTCCCGCGCGGGCTTTCTCCAGCATCCCCGCGACCAGAGCCTCAACATGGCCCGCGATCATCCCCGCATGCCGCGTGCAGCCCGGCCCCACCCACGGATCGGTCAGCTCCTTGCGGTGCGCGCGCCATAGCTCGGGGTCGGGCCGCAGCGTGACGATGGACGCAATCATCGCGTCGAGATCGGGGATGTGCGTGGGCATCTCGCCCGATTGCTGGATGTGCGCGACCAGCAGCGACAGCGTCGGCGGGAAGCGGTCCCAGTCCTTCACCACGCGCGAAATGTCCGCATATTTGGTGAGGACGAAGGCGTCTGTGCCGGGTGTCAGCCCCTCGCCGGGGAGGTGCTGCACCGGGGCCTCGGCATGGAGGATGGCGTAGGCCTCGTACCAGTGCTCCTGCGCGCCGGGGGCGAACAGGTCGACATCGGCCAGGGTGCGCGGTGCGTCCGCCTGCAAGTCCGCCTCTCCCCATGCGGGGCGGTCCGCTTAGCGAATCCGCCAATTGCTGTGGCACGGGTTGTCCCCCAGCCTCGCCCTTACGGAAACGGGCTAATTTGCCAGTTCCGACATGGGGAGAGAGTGCCGTGAGCCGCATCGCCAAACTGCCGGCCGAGCAATGGGACGCGCGCCTTGTCGCTGCGATCCAGCCGGACAACCTGACCGATCTGGAGCAGGGCCTCACCCGTTACTTCGCGCATTGTCCCGAACAGGCGTTGGGACTGATGGGCTTTGGCGGGGCGCTGAAGCGGGGTCGCACCCTGCCCGACCGGCTGGTGGAGCTGGTGCGGCTGCGGGTCGCCTTCTTCAACCAGTGCCGGTCCTGCATGGCGATCCGCTATTCCGATGCCGTGGCGGACGGGGTGACCGAGGGGCTGGTGTGCTCACTCGAACGCCCGCAGGAGGCCGAGAACCTGACCGCCGCCGAGAAGGTGGCGATCCGCTACGGCGAGTTGATGGCGACCGATCACCTCGCCATCGACGATGCCATGTACGCCGACCTGCGCGCCCATTTCTCCGAGGCGCAGATCGTCGAGCTGGGCATGACGGTGGCGTTCTTCGTCGGCTTCGGCAGGCTGGCTGCGACCTGGCACATGGTCGAGGAGCTGCCCGAGGCCTTCAAGACCGCCGAGACCATCGCGCCGTGGGGCGCCGACAAGATCGAGGTGCGGTGATGAACCAGCAGCCGCAGATCAACCTCTTCGACCCGCAGCTCCAGCAGTGCCCCTACGACGCTTACAAGCAGCTGCGCGACGAGGCGCCGGTCTACAACATCCCCGGTACGCAGATTTTCGTCGTCAGTCGCTATGACCACGTGCGCGAGGTGCTGATGGATCCGCTGCGCTTCCCCTCGACCACCGCCAACGAGTCGATGCGCGCCAGCCCCACCGATCTCGAACGCGGGCGCAAGGTGGCCGAGCGGTTCAAGGAAAAAGGCTGGCTCCCCGCCCCCGCCCTCGCCGCGCGCGACGATCCGAACCACAAGCAGATGCGCAGCATGTTCAACGAGGCGTTCAAGCCGTCGCGCATCAAGGCCATCGACCCGCGCGTCGAAACGCTCGCCTACGAGCTGATCGACACCTTCGCCGCCGACGGCAGGTGCGACTGGGTGCGCCAGTTCTGCGTCCCCCTGCCGCTGTTCATCATCGGCGAGCAAATGGGCGCGGCGCGCGAGGATATGTGGCGCATCAAGGGCTGGACCGACGCCTTCTTTCACCGGATTTCGCTGATGCTGCCCGAAGACCGGCACCTCGAAATGGTCGACCGCGAGATCGAGGCGCAGCACTATTTCCAGCCGATCTTCGAACGGTTGCGCGAGCATCCCGATGGCTCGCTGATCTCTGTGCTGGTCAACACCGTCATCGAGGGCTGGGGCCGGCCGCTCAACGATAACGAACTCCACGCCGAGATGATGGCCGACACCTTCGTGGGTGGCAGCGAGACCACCACCAATGCGCTGGCGGCAGGGATGAAGCTGCTGATCGAGAACAAGGACGTCTGGGCTAAATTGAAGGCCGATCCCGAGAAACACATGCGCACCTTCGTCGAGGAGGTGCTCAGGCTGGAAAGCCCGGTGCAAAGCCTGATGCGCTTCACGCACAAGGATGTGGAGCTGGACGGCGTGACCATCCCCGCAGGCTCGGTGATCAACGTGCGCTACGGCGCGGCCAACCGGGACGAGCGGTTCTTCGAATGTCCCGAGAAGCTCGATCTCGACCGTCCCAAGGCGGGCGCGCACATGGCCTTCGGATCAGGCACGCACCACTGCCTCGGCGCGCCGCTCGCCCGGCGCGAGCTGACCTGGGGCTTTCAAGCAGTGGTCGACCGGTTCGAGGACATGTGGTTCGCCGAAGGGAAGAACGACTTCGAATATCACCCGCACTTCCTGCTGCGCTCGCTGAAACAGCTCCACATCGAGTTCGAGGTGAGGAAGTAGCCTCTCTCCGTTCGCCCTGAGCTTGTCGAAGGGCTGCACTTTTCTTCGGACGCGATGCGGGAGAAGAAGTGCGGCGCTTCGACAGGCTCAGCACGAACGGGGCTAAAGGTTCGCCAAAGCCGCCGTCCGCCCTGCGATGTAACCAAAGGTCAGCGCAGGCCCCAAAGTCCCCCCTGCCCCCGCATAAATCCCGCCGGTCGGGCAGGCGATGGCATTGCCCGCGCCGAGCAGGCCGGGGATCGGCGCGCCGTCGTGGCCGAGGATGCGCGCCTGTCCGTCGGTGCGCGGGCCGCCATTGGTGCCGAGCAGGCCCGAAGCGATCTCGACCGCATAGAACGGCGCTTCGCGGATTGCGCCCAGCGTGACGGCAGTGCCCTCCCGCGAGCGGTCGCCGTAGAAGTGGTCATAGGCGCTGGTCCCCCGCCCGAAGTCGGGATCGTGGCCCTCATCCGCATGGACGTTGAACCGCGCAACGGTTTCGGTGAGCGCCGCGCCGTCGATACCGATCTGCTCCGCCAAGCCGTCCAGAGTGTCCGCGCGCATCACCCAGTCGGGGATCGGCTGCCCCGGCTGGCGCGTGCCCAGCGGGTAACGCTCCGCATATTGCGCGTCGAAGATCAGGTAGGCCGGCAGGTTGCGGTAGTCATAACTCGCTGGGTCGAACTGGTGGAACACGCCGCCGAGCGCCGAGTAATTCGCGGCCTCGTTGCAGAAGCGCTGCGCGGCGCGGTTGACCATGATCCCGTGCGGCACGGTGCGCTCTATGAGGATGATCTGCGCGCGCTGCTCGCCGCTGGCCCACGGCGCGTCGGGGGTGACGAGCGTCGGCGCCCACCACGCGCTGGTCATGTTGCCGAGCTTCGCGCCCGCCTGCATCGCGAGGCGCAAGCCATCGCCCCTGCCCGTCGGCGGGCTGGCCGGGGCGGTGACGGGGCCGCGCAGGAAGGTCTGGCGCAGCTCCGCGTCCCATTCGAACCCGCCGGTGGTGATGACGACGCCGCGCCTTGCGGTCATCGCGAAGGGCTGGCCGTCGCGGGTGCCTTCGATGCCATTGATCCGGTCGCCGTCTCGCACCAGCCGGTGCGTCTCCACGCCCAGCACGGGCTCGATCCCCCGCGACAGACAGGCCTTGAGCAATCGCGCCACCATCGCCTGACCAAAGCCGCATTGCCGCGCCGCCATGCGCTGGCCGAGCACCTCCATCGGCGGCATCGCGGTCGCCCCGCCGATCGGGGTTTCGCGCAGCATCAGCGGCTTGGGCTCCTCGATGGCGTAGATTTTCGCCGCCCAATCCCCAAGCTCGCCCAGCGCGAACAGGTCATGGTCGAGCGCCCGCGACCCTTCCGGCTTCGCGCCGGGGCGGTCGGTGTAATAGTCGGGATAACCCGGCAGCACCGACACGCTGAGCGCGCCTGCATCCTCCAGAAACGCCAGCGCTTCAGGCCCCTTGTCGACAAAGGCCTCCAGCGTCTCGTCCACCAGATCGCCGTGATCCAAGCTGCGGAAATAGGCGAGTGCATCCTCGCGGCTGTCCGCCATCCCGGCTTCTCGCATCCGGGGATTGTCCGCGACCCAGATCACCCCGCCCGAAATCGCCGAGGTGCCGCCGACGCGCTCGCCCCGCTCGATCAGGGCAACGCTCGCGCCAGCTTCGTGGGCGGCGAGGGCAGCGGTCATACCGGCCGCGCCAGAGCCGAGGATGATGACGTCTACTGGTTCCATGTTGCGGTTAGACGCTGTGCGCGGCATCTGCGGCAACCCGTCATTTTGGCAAGGTGCGCTGGCCTCGTCCCTCCCCTACTCGTCATTGTGAAACCAATTCCCCGTTCGCCCTGAGCCTGTCGAAGGGCCGCACTTTCTTCCGAATAGAAGGACGGTGCTTCGACAAGCTCAGCACGAACGGAGGGAAACGAGAGAGAGGAAACGACATGAAACTGGCCGGAAAAATCGCCGCGATCACCGGCGGCACAGCGGGCATGGGGCGCGGCATTGCCGAGGCGTTCCTTGAGGAAGGCGGCAAGGTCGCGCTGTTTGCGCGCAATGCCGAGAAAGGCGCGCAGGTTCTCAAGGAATTGGGAGCAGGCGACAACGCGATCTTCATCGCGGGCGACGTGATGAGCCAGTCGGACCTCGAAGGCTTCATCGACAAGGTCATCGCCCATTTCGGCACGCTCGACATCCTCGTGAACAACGCGGGCGGCGCGGGCGATCTGCAGCCGCTCGTCAACCTCTCCGACCACGCCTTTGACGAGGCGATGAAGTGGAACGTCTATTCGACCTTCTGGGCCAGCCGCCGCGCGCTGCCTGTGATGCTCGAAAAGGGCGACGGGCGGATCATCAACATCTCGTCGATGGAGGGCAAGCACGGCAAGCCGGTGCTGACCGCTTACAGCACCGCCAAGCACGCGGTGAACGGCATGACCAAAAGCCTCGCGCGCGAAGTGGGCGCGCAAGGGGTGACGGTGAACGCGATCTGCCCCGGCATCGTCATCACCGACATCATCAAGAACAACGGCCCCGCCACCGCCAAGGCGATGGGCATGGAACTGGACGAGATGATCGCGCTGTTCGCCTCGGAAGCGGCGATCAAGCGGCCGAACACGGTCGAGGAAATCGCGGCCGTGGCGGTGCTGCTGGCGAGCAAGGCCGGAGCCGGGATCACCGGCGCGCAGATCAGTGTGGATGGCGGGACGGCGCAATACTGACGCGGTTTTAGAGGGGTTCCAGATCGTTCTAGACCCCCTCTAGACCCCTTTTAGACCCCCGTTAGACGCGTTTAGACCCCCTGTTGCGCAGGCTTTGCGGCGATGTTTCACGTGGAACAATAGTCTGCGCAGCAGAAACATCGCCGCTTGGTGTTTCAGCCCTGCAACTTCGCCATCGCCGCCCCGACCGCTGCGGCAACATCGCCGGCTTGCGGATTGCCGCGCATGATGAGACCCCCGTTGGGCTGGATATTGGCGCCGGTGACAAAGGCCTGATCGGTGCTGAGCCACAGGCAGGCATGGGCGACATCCTCGACCGTATTGAGCCTACCCATCGGATAACGCGGGAGAAATGCGTCAGTCAGGCCCGGCACCTGGAAGCTGTCATGCGTCATCGGGCTGTCGGTGAAGGCGGGCGAGACGGTGTTGGCCTTGATGCCCAAGTGCCCGTAATCATTGGCAACACACTCGATCAGCGCCTCGCTGCCGCGCTTGGTTCCGATATAGGCCGCGTGATTGGTGATGATCGCCTTAGTGGTGGCAGACGACAGCGAAATCAGCGATCCGCCCGTCGGTTGCTGGGTGCTCATCACGCGGACGAAGGCTTGCAGGAAGTGGTGTACCCCCTTGAATTGCAAGGCAACAATCTGGTCGAGCTGCTCCTCGGTGATCTCCTCCATGCTGGCGAGCAGGCCCCAGCCGGTGGTGTTGATGGCGATATCGACCCGCCCGAAAGTGCCCGCCGCCTTGTCGGCCATCGCATTGACCTCGGCCTTCGAGGTGATGTCGCACAGCGCATATTCGCCAGCGATTTCAGACGCTAGCGCAGCCAGCGGGGCTTCCTTGCGGCCTGCCACCATCACCTTTGCGCCCTCTTTCGCGAACAGCCGGGCGACAGTCTGGCCCATGTTGCCCTCCGACGCCGCCCCCAGAATGACCGCGGTCTTGCCTTGCAATTGTCCCATCAGAAGTCTCCTCTCCGCTAGCTGGGTAACACGGGGCGGCCCTCCCCGACCCTTGCCAAAAGTGGGCATTGTCGCTTGCCGCCCTCGGGGCCGATAGCCGATGCCAACAAAGGGAGAGCGACAGGATGTTTACAGGACCCCTCGAAGATCGCGTGGCGATCCAGGAGTTGAACGGCACCTATGCCGACGGCGTGGTGCGGATCGACGCGGCAACATGGGCGACAGTCTGGGCGGATGACGCCGACTGGGACCTGATGGGCCACCAGACCAAGGGCAAGGAGGCGATCGTGGCCTTCTGGAACGGCGCGATGGGGGGGCTTGAGGCGGTGAGCTTCCACTGCGTGCCCTGCATGATCGAAGTCACCGGAAACACGGCGAAATCCCGCGTCCAGACGCAGGAAATCCTCAAGCCCAAGGAGGGCAAGGCGCGCCATGTCGGCGGGCTTTACGAGGATGAGCTCGCCAAAATCGACGGCCGCTGGCTGTTCACATCGCGCAAGTTCAAGATCATCGCCGAATTCGGCGCGGAGGGCTGATTATAATGGCAAAAATCCTGATTTCCGCACAGATCGACCTCGATCCCGCCCAGCGCGAAGAAGCCCTGCGCTCCGCCCGCCCGCATATCGCGGCAGCGCTCGCGGAAAAGGGCTGCATCCACTACGACTGGAGCGCCTGCTCGATGAACCCCGCCCGCGTGAACGTGTTCGAGGAGTGGGAAAGCGAGGAGGCGCTCGCTGCGCATTTCCTCGACCCTGCCTACACGGGGATGCGCGATCACATCGGCCAGTTCGGCATCACCGGGGCGGTGAGTGCCAAGTACCGGGTGGACGCGGAAGGCCCGGTCTACAACGATCAAGGCGTCGCAACCGAGGCATTCGACTGAAAACCCTCGGCGCGATCCTCGCGGGCGGACAAGCGCGGCGGTTCGGCAGCGACAAGGCGCAGGCGCTCTACGCAAGCGTGCGACTGATTGACCGGGTCGCGGCGGCGCTGTCCGCCCAGTGCGAAAGCGTGGTGGTGTGCGGGCGCGAGGAGGCGGGGTTTACCTGCATCCCCGATTGGCCCGACGCGGGGATCGGGCCGCTGGGCGGATTGGCTGCGGCGTTGCGCCATGCAGGTGAGGCAGGCTTTGGCCATGTGCTGTCCGCCGGGGTCGATGTGCCTGATTTGCCACACGATCTTGCCATGACATTGTCGGGAGAGGGCGCGGCGATCGTCGAAAGCCAGCCGGTCGTCGGGCTGTGGCCAGTCGCGGCTGGCGGCGCGCTCGAAGCGTTTCTCTCCGAGGGCGGGAGGTCGCTCTACCGCTTTGCCGATCATATCGGCGCACGGCGGATCGACCTCCCTCGTCCCCTCATGAACGTCAACCGGCCGGAGGACTTGCCCCCGGCCTGAGGCGTCAGAGCTTCAGCATCTGCTTCCCGCGGTTCAGGCCGCTGAACAGGCGCTGGAGGGTCTGCGGCGCGTTCTCGAAGCCGTGCTGGATATCTTCCTGATATTTCAGGCTGCCGTCCTTGACGAAGCCCTCCAGTCGCTTGCGAATGGCTGGGAATTCGCTCGCCCAGTCGAGCACAATGAAGCCCGCCATTGTGCCGCGCCGGAACACAAGGTTGAAGTAGTTCTCGGGGCCAGCGGGGAGCGAGCCGGTCTCATACCGGCTGATCCCGCCGCAGATCACCACGCGCGCATTGGTAGCGATGCAGGCGAGCATGTCGTTCAAAATCTTGCCGCCGACATTGTCGTAAATCACGTCCACGCCGCGCGGGCAATGCTCCTTGATTTGCGCCTTCACATTGTCCGCCTTGTAATCGATCGCGGCGTCATAGCCCGCTTCGCGCACCAGCCAGTCGCACTTGTCCTGCCCGCCCGCGATGCCGACCACGCGGCACCCGGCGAGTTTGGCGAGCTGGCCGACGATGCTCCCCGTCGCGCCTGCCGCGCCGCTGACCAACACGGTATCGCCCGCCACGGGCTTGCCGACCTTGAACAGCCCGCAATAGGCGGTGAGGCCCGTGGTGCCGAGCACCGAGAGTACCGCAGTGGGCGAGATTTCGGTTTCGACCTTGGTCAGCTCCTTGCCGTCCGTGACGAGGTATTCGGTCCAGCCGGTCGTGCCGAACAGCATATCGCCCACAGCAAAGCGCCCGCCGTTGGACGCCACCACTTCGGCAATCCCGCTGCCGCGCATCACGTCGCCAATGTTCATGGGCGCAACGTAGTCCGCGATGTTCTCCATCCAGCCCTTCTGCGCCGGATCGAAGCCGAGGTAATGCAGCTTCAGCAGCATCTCACCGGGCGCAGGATCGCCAAGTTCGGTGGTGACCAGCTTGAAGTCGTTCTCGATCTCGATCCCGCGGCCGCGCGGGTGTCCGTTCAAGAGCCATTGGCGGGTGGTGGTCGGCATAAGTCACTCTCCGAATTTGAATTTTCTGTCATGCTGAACTTGTTTCAGCATCCATCCTGCCATCCATTCCGCCGGTGCGTGAGGAGAAATGGACCCTGAAACAAGTTCAGGGTGACGAAGAGGCTAATGCAGGTGCGAAACCCACCTCTCCACGGACAAAAGTGTCAGTCGAGTGGTTCGCCCCCTGTGGTAGTTTGCACAGATAAAGGGAGAACCACGATGGGCGTCGAGACTCACAAGACCTTCTGCCGCTTCTGCCACGCCAATTGCGCGATGGAGGTGGACGTCGCCGATGGGAAGGTAATCGAGGTGCGCGGCGATCCCGACGATCTGGCCTATGGCGGTTACACCTGCATGAAGGGCCGCGAGCTGCCGGATTCGCACAATTCGGACAACCGCCTGCACCATTCGCTGGTTAGGAACGCCGAGGGCGAATTCGTCTCGACCCCGATGCCCGAAGCGCTCGCCCATGTGGCGTCCGAACTGCGCCGCATCATTGACCAGTATGGCCCGCATTCGGTGGCTGTGTTCATGGGATCGGGCGGGTTCCAGAACAGCGCCGCCATGTCCGCCTCATTGAGCTTTGCAAACGCGGTGGGGAGCCGCAATTTCTACACCTCGGTGACGCTTGATCAGCCTGCCAAGGTGTTCACCACGCAGCGTTACGGCAAGTGGATGGCAGGGCCGAATACGTTCAGCGAGAGCGACGTTGCCATGTTCATCGGGAACAACCCGATCGTCTCGCATTACTCGCCGGTGGGCGGTGTGCCGCCCTTCAGCCCCTCGCGCCGCATCCGTGACCAGCAGGCCAAGGGCCTTAAACTGATCGTCGCCGACCCGCGTGAAAGCGACGTCGCACGGTTGGCGGATATCTATCTGCCAGTTAAGCCGGGCGAGGATCCGGCGATGCTGGCCGGGATGCTCAACGTGATCATTTCCGAAGGCCTGTATGATCGCAATTTCGTCGCCGCTCATGTCGATGGCTTCGATGAGCTGGCAGAGGCCGTGAAAGCCTTCCCGCCCGAAGTCGCAGCAGAACGTGCGGGGCTCGACACAGACCAGCTCGTCGCCGCCGCCAGAATGTTCGCCACCGGGTCGAAAGGCTGCGCGGTCACCGGTACCGGCCCCGAGATGGCGGGCAACGGGACGCTCACCGAATATCTGGTAGTGTGCCTCAACACGATCTGCGCGCGCTTCAAGCAGGAAGGCGAGAAGGCCGCGATCCCGGGCGTGTTCAGCCCCTATCAGACCGCGCGCCGTGCGCAGGTCGGGCCGCTAGTGCCGATGTTCGGCGCGGAAGGCATGCCGAAGTCGCGCTTCCGCGGGCTCGGCCACCTTGGTTGGGAAATGCCTTGCAACGTTCTCGCCGACGAGATCCTCACCCCTGGAGAAGGCCAAGTGCGTGCACTGATCTCGGTCGGCGGCAACCCGGTGGTGGGTTTCCCCGATCAGACCAAGATGGCCCGCGCGCTCGATGATCTTGAGCTGTTCGTGCAGATCGACCCGTGGATGAGCGCCAGCGCGCGGCGCGCCGATGTGGTGCTCGCGCCCTCGCAATGTCTTGAGCGCGAGGACATCACCAGCCTTTCGGAATGGTGGCACGAGGAGCCCTATGCGCGTTACACCGAAGCGGTGGTCGAGGCGCCGGGTGACGTGATCGACGAATACGAGATGTTCTGGACGCTCGCGCATCACCTCGGGATCCAGATGATCCTCAACGGCGGCCCGCTGCCAATGGACAGGAGGCCCACCAAGCAGGAATTCCTCGATCTCGCCGTGACCGGTTGCCTCGTTCCGCCCAGCCAGGTGCGCGAGAATTGCCGCGCCAATGGCGGGTCGGCGGTGTTCTATCCCGAGCAGCACCCCACGGTGGAAGCTGTCGACGAAAACGAGTTCCACCGCTTTGATCTGGCAGTCGGCGCGATGCCGTCGGAGATCCTCAAGTATGCTGATAACCGGCAAGCGCGCGAAGGCTTCGACTTCCGCCTGATCTCGCGGCGCTCAAAGACGCGGTTCAACTCGATAGGCCACCCACTCAAGAAGTTGCAGGCCAAAACGACCACAAACCCGGCCTATATTCACCCAGACGACATTGCTGCGCTCGGTCTTGAAGAAGGCGGCCTCGTCGCGATCACCAGCCCCCACGCCACCATCCACGGCGTGGTCAAGGCGAGCGACAAGGTGCGGCGCGGGATCGTCTCGATGGCGCACGCTTACGGCGATGCCGACGCAACCAAGGAGGACGTGCGGGAACGCGGTTCCTCGACCAACCGGCTGGTCAGCGAGGTGGTCGATTACGATCCGATCACCGGGCAATCCCTGCAAAGCGCCATCCCGGTGAAGCTGGAACCGGCCTGATCCTCTCGAACCCAAGGAATACCATGCCCACCAACCGCCGCTTTCTCCTCCAGCGCCGCCCCGATGGCACCCCCGTCAAGGAAGACTTCGAACTCGTTAGCGAGCCGACGCCGGAGCTTGCCGAGGGGCAGTTCCTGATCCGCAACCACTACGCCTCGCTCGATCCGGCGATGCGCGGCTGGATGGATGCCGAGGGCAATTACATGCCGCCGATCCCCTTGGGCGACCCTGTGCGCGCCAGCACCATCGGCGTTGTCGAGGAAAGCCGCGCGGAAGGCTTTCCGCCGGGCCAGTGGGTGATGGGGCTGAATGCACTGGAGGATTATTCCGTCAGTGCCATCGGTGGCTTCACCCAGCCGATCGATCCGAGCCTCGTGCCGAGCGTGACGAACTACCTATCGATCTTCGGCGCGGTCGGGATGACAGCCTATTTCGGCTTCCTCGAAGTGTGCGAGCCAAAGGCTGGCGAAACCGTGCTGGTAACCGGCGCTGCGGGGGCTGTGGGAAGCCTTGTCGGCCAGCTCGCCAAAATCCACGGCTGCCGCGCGGTCGGGATCGCCGGCGGCCCGGCCAAATGTGCGCGCCTTATCGAGAAATACGGCTTTGATGCTGCCATCGACTACCGCGGCAAGGACGAGGCGGCGCTCACCGCCGCCATCGCCGAGGCCTGCCCTGACGGGGTCGACGTGATCTTCGAGAACGTTGGCGGGATCATCCTTGATGCCGGTTTGATGAACCTCAACCTGCATTCACGCGTCGGGCTGTGCGGGCTCATCAGCGAGTACAACACCGAGCCGCGCGGCATCCGCAATCTGTGGCAGCTGATCGTCAAGCGCGCGCATATTCGCGGGCTGCTCGTCGCCGACTATGTCCCGCGTTTCGGCGAGGGCGCGCAACAGATGGGCGTCTGGGCAGCGCAGGGCAAACTCACCATCGACGAGCACATCGACGAGGGCCTGGAGCACGCCTTCGACAGCTTCATGCGGCTGTTCGCGGGCACGAACGACGGCAAGATGATCCTCAAGATCGCCTGATGCGCTCCTTGCTCGTCCTGACAGGGGGCCACCCCTACGAGGCGGGGCCATTCGGTGAGCTTCTGGCGGCGCTGGGTGCGTGGGACATCACCCACCTCATCCACCCCGAAAGCGGCGAGGCCGACGCGGCAGCAGCCATCGCCGCCGCCGATGCGCTGCTGTTCTACGACATGGCAGGCTACACCTTCGGCGAGGGCAAGGTGACCACCCGCGCGCCCTCAACCGCCTTCCGCGAGGCCATCGCCGCGCGCTTTGCCGCGGGCAAGGGCGCGGTAGCGATGCACCATGCGATCGCCGGGTGGGCGGAGTGGCCGGAGTGGCACCAGTGGCTCGGCGGGCAGTTCCACTACCAGCCGGGCCCGCACGGTCTCGATTCCGGATACCGTCACGACATCACCTACGAGGCGCGGATCGTCGCCGATCACCCCGTCACGCGCGGACTGCCGGAAAGCTTCTCCGTCACCGACGAACTCTACCTCTGCCCCGTCGACGAAAGCGCCTTCACGCCCCTCATCCGGGCCGAGGGCTTTGCCTTCACGCGGGACAATTTCTATTCCGCCGCGCAAGCCGTCGCGGGCGAAATGTTCAGCAACGCAGACTGGGAACACCCGCCTGGCAGCAACTGCGTCGCCTGGGAAAGCCGCAGATGCTCCGCGCCGCTCGTCTACCTGCAATTCGGCGATGGCCCCGCGACCTACGCCAATCCGCATGTCCGCCGGATCCTGCGGCAGGCGCTCGACTATACTTCAGGAGGACTCGCATGACCCCGGAGCAAATCGTCGAAGCCTTCATCGGCCACTGGAACGCCAGCGACATCGACGCGATGCTGACGCTGTGCGCCGAGGATATCGTCTACCACAACATCCCGATGGAGCCGGTTCACGGCACCACGGAAATGCGCGCGATGGTCGAAGGCTTCTTCGTCAATCTCGCCGGATGCGACTGGCAGACCCATGCGATCGCGGCCAACGGCCGCACTGTCC
The DNA here is from genome assembly GCA_963765775.1 of uncultured Alphaproteobacteria bacterium. GTDB lineage: Bacteria > Pseudomonadota > Alphaproteobacteria > Sphingomonadales > Sphingomonadaceae > Erythrobacter. The sequence continues at coordinate 788,089 of CAVXXQ010000006.1, read as the reverse complement.
TCACCGAACGGACTGACGGGTTCACTTTCAAGGACGGCCGCCATGCCGCGATCCGCGTGATGGGCACCTTCGAAATCGGTGCGGACGGCCTCATCACCGCATGGCGCGACTATTTCGACATGCTTGAATTCCAGCGTGAATTTTCCGGCTGACGATGCTTTGTCTGCAACCCTAACAGAAACGTGCATCGCATCGGAGGCGAGGTCGTGGCTAGGCTTGCCGCATAATATCCAAGGGTCTGGAGCCGCCTGACATGAACAAGCCCGAAGGCAATGTGTTCGCGCCTGAAACGTTGATCGATCCGTTCGACTACTACCGCGCGGTACACGAGGCAGGCATCGCCATCGAACATCTCGAAGGGATGAACACCTGGGTCGTCTATTCCTACGACCTGTGCAGTGAGGCGGCGGCCAAGCCCGAGGTCTTCTCGAATGATTTTACCGCGCTGATGGGGCGCGAAGCGGATGAGGACATTCAGGCGATCCTCGCCGAGGGCTGGCCGGACCTCCCCACGCTGCTGACCGCCGACCATCCGGTCCACACCCGTAACCGCAAGCTCGTCAACCTCGCCTTCTCGGCCCCGCGCGTGAACGCGATCGAGGCCGACATGCGCACCAAGTCGGTCGAGCTGATCGAGGCCTTCGCCGACAAGGGAGAATGCGAGTTCGTCGAGGAATTCGGCGTGCCGCTGCCGGTCGCGATGATCGCCGGCCAAATTGGTCTCGACGACAATCCCAAACAGGTCAAAATGTGGTCTGACGCTGCGGTCGACCGCTTCAGCCAGATGGTCGATCACCAGCGCAAGCTCGAATGCGCGCGTAGCCTTGTCGAGTTCCAGCACTACATGAAAGGCTTGATCGACGACCGGCGGGCGAACGGCGGCAATGACCTCCTGACCGACCTCGTCGAAGCGCGGGTCGAAGGCGAGACCCCGCTTATCGACCCCGAGATCATGTCGCTGATGCAGCAGTTCATGGTGGCCGGGAACGAGACCACCACCTCGACGCTGGCGGGCGGCCTGCTCCAGTTGATCCGCAACCCCGACCAGATGGCCAAGGCCAAAGCGGCTGCCGGCGGGCGCGATCCCAAGCTGCTCGGCAACCTGGTCGAGGAAGCATTGCGCTATGAAACACCGACCGCGGGGATGTGGCGGATCGTCAAGGCGGACACCGAATTGGGCGGCGTTTCCATTCCGGCGGGCGCCGTGTTGCAACTGCGCTATGCGGCGGCCAATCGCGATCCCAAGCGGTTCCCAGATCCTGACAAGTTTGACATCGAGCGGACCAATGCGCGGACCCACCTCAGCTTCGGCAAGGGGCCGCATATGTGCGTGGGCAACATGCTTAGTCGCAAGGAAATGGTCGTCGCCTTCGACGAGTTGCTCGAGCGGCTCGATAACTTCGCGGTGACCGACGAAAACGCGATCCGCATCATGCCCAACATCCTGCTGCGGGGGGTAACGCACCTGCCGATCACCTTCACGCGGAAAGCCTGACGCGCATGAATTTCGACCTTTCCGAAGAACAGCAGATGTTCGTGACCTCGGTCGAGCGCTTCGCCGCTCCGGTCGATGTCGAAGCGCGTCGCCGCTTGCGCCTTTCGCCCACCGGTTATGACCGTGGGCGCTGGAAGCAACTCGCGGAGATGGGCCTGATCGCGCTCGCGGCTGGCGAGGATGCGGGCGGCATGGGCGGATCGGCGGTCGATCTGACGCTGGTGGCCGAGGCGATAGGCAAGGCCAATGCGCCCGATCCGCTGCTCGAGCACGGCATCCTGCCCGCAATGCTTCTGGAGCGCGGCGGCGCGAGCGAGGCGCTCGAAGGCGTGATCTCCGGCGAGACCATCGCCACTCTGGCGTGGACCGAGCGCGGCCAGCGCTACAGCCTCAAGGCCAAGGGGATGAAGGCCGAAAGCGCAGGCGACGATTTCGTCCTCACCGGCGAAAAGACGATGGTGATGGGCGCGCTGCTTGCAGACCTGTTCATCGTCACCGCCGACCTCGCCGGCGAGACAGCGTGCTTCCTCGTACCGAAGGGCGCGCCAGGGTTTGAGGTCCGCGCCTATCGCCTCGCCGACGGGAGCATTGCGGGCGAAATCAAGCTGACCCGCACACCTGCCTCGTCCAGGCTGACACTCGATGCTGACGCCCTTGCCGCCATCGCCTCGGACCTGCGCCTCTATGCCGCCGCCGAAATGGTCGGCCTCGGCCAGCGCCTGCTCGACGACACACTTAGCTACGTGAAGGAGCGCGAGCAGTTCGGCGTTGCGATCGGTAGCTTTCAGGCGCTCCAGCACCGCCTTGTCGATTGCTACGCCAAGGAGGAGCAGGCGCGCTCGATGCTGTATCGTGCCGCACTCATCGACCGCGCCGACGCCGCAAAGTCGCAGCGCGCCGCCGCCGGAGCCAAGGCGTATATTGGCGACAATGTGGACGCCATCGCGCGTGAAGCGGTGCAGATGCATGGCGGCATGGGGATCACCGACGAACTCGCGATCGGCCACGCGATGAAGCGCGTGCTGGTGCTCGCCCGGTTGTTCGGCGACGTCGATACCGTGCTGGCCGAATACGCGCTCGCGGCCTGACCGGCGAGCACTGGAGAGGACTGAACATGGGCGAAAAGATCGACCCGAACCTGTGGAGCAACGGCGCCGAGCCGCACCTGATGGGCGGGCGCCTGCCTTCAGGCACAATTGTATTCCCGATGCCGGTCGGCGATGCGGCTAGGGACGTCGAGCCCTACAAACTCTCCCGCCGCGGCAAGCTGTGGTCGTGGACCAGCCAGGGCTTCCTTCCGAAGGAGCCATATGAAGGCCCTGGCTCCGGCCCCGGCGAAGGGCCGCCCGACTTTCAGGGCTACCTGATCGGCTATGTCGAGCTTCCCGGAGAAGTGATCGTAGAGAGCCGCATTGTCGGCGCACGGCTCGAGGATCTGCACCTCGGCATGGAGCTCGAGTTCTGCATTGTGCCATTCAACGCGCGCTACGACACCTTCGCCTTCCGTCCCTTGGCTTCCAGTGAAAGCAAAGCCGCATGAGCGAGAACGTCTATATCATCGGCGCCGGGATCCACCCGTTTGGCCGCACCGACAGCCGTTCCGGCCGCGAACAAGGGGTCTATGCCGTGCGCGAGGCGTTGGCCGATGCAGGGCTGGATTGGCCCGATGTCGAGTGCGCCTATGGTGGTAGCGCTGCGGCGGGCAATGCTGACATCATGGTCAACGAGCTGGGGCTGACCAGCCTCCCCTTCACCAACGTCGCCAACGGCTGCGCCACCGGCGGCAGCGCGCTCGCCGCGTCGCAGCAGGCGATTGCGAGCGGCATGTATGATCTCGCGCTGGCGGTGGGTTTCGACAAGCATCCGCGCGGTGCCTTCAACGCCAAGCCCGCCGACTATGGCCTGCCCGAATGGTATGGTCAGACTGGCATGATGCTTACGACACAGTTCTTCGCGCTCAAAATTCAGCGTTACATGCAGCTCCACGGGATCAGCCGCACCACGCTGGGCCGCGTGGCGGAAAAGGCGTTTCGCAACGGTACCATAACGCCCCATGCGTGGCGGCGTAGCCCGGTCGATCTCGACACAATCATGAACGCTCCTATGATCAATGATCCGCTGACCAAATACATGTTCTGCTCACCGGCCGAGGGCGCAGTGGCGTTGATCCTCGCCAGCGAGAAGAAGATGCGCGAGCTCGGCGCGGACGGGGTCAAGATCCGCAGCGTGGCGGTCAAGACCCGCCCGCCCAATTCCTTCGAGGTATTCCAGGCCGGCATCAGCATCGAGGAAGGCGGCAAGCCGACCGTTCTGGCTTCGCAGGCCGCCTTCGAGAAGGCCGGGGTCGGGCCCGAGGACATCAGCGTGGCCCAGCTGCAGGACACCGAGAGCGGCGCCGAAATCATGCACATGGCCGAAAACGGCTTTTGCAAGGACGGCGAGCAGGAGCAATGGCTCGCCAATGGCTGGTCCGAAATCGGCGGGAAGCTGCCGGTCAACACAGATGGCGGGTGTCTGGCCTGCGGGGAGCCGGTCGGCGCCTCGGGCCTGCGGCAGGTCTACGAGAACGTCCAACAGCTGCGCCAGCGCGGCGGGGAGCGCCAGGTGCCGGGCCAAAATGGCAAGGGGCCCCGCTTCGGCTATTCCCATGTTTACGGCGCGCCGGGGCTTTCCGCGGTCGCCATTCTGGAGCGCGAATGAGCCGGATGCAGAGCAAGGTTGCGCTGGTCTCGGGCGGCGCGGAAGGGATCGGTGCAGCGGTCGCCCGGCTGATCGTGGCCGAGGGCGGCAGCGTGATGCTCGGCGATATACAGCTGGAGAAGGCCGAGGCGCTCGCTGCCGAACTGGGCGACCGGGCTGCGGCCTGCCAGCTCGACGTGCGCGACCTTGCGCAATGGGAGGCTGCCGTCACCGCGACACGGTCGCGGTTCGGCAAGCTGACCGTGCTCTGCAACATCGCCGGCATCTCCGAGCCGGGCAATGTCCCCGACGGCGCGCTCGACGTATGGCAGCGCACCATCGACATCAACCTGCATGGCCCCTTCTTCGGCATGCGCGCGGCAATCCCGGCGATGGAGGCGAGCGGTGAGCCTTGCGCGATCGTCAATATCGGCTCGATGATCGCGCTCAGGCCCGCTTCCTTCGTTGCGGCCTACAGCGCGTCGAAGACGGGCCTGCGCGGGCTCACCCAGTCCGTCGCGCTCGACCTTGCCGAGCGCGGCCTGCCGATCCGCGCCAATATGGTCCACCCCGGCGCAATCCGCACACCGATGTACAACCGTTACAAGTTTTCCGGTGCCGACACCCCTGAGAACATCGAGACGAACTTCGCCGCCACCCACCCGATGAACCGCATCGGCGAGCCCGAGGAAGTCGCCCTCGCGGTGGTCTTCCTCGCCAGCGATGAGTCGAGCTTCACTACGGGCTGCGATCTCACGGTCGACGGCGGCGGCAGCATCAGGAGCTGATTATGGCAGAACAACCCGCCACCCGCATCGATGCGCATTTCATCGCCGCTGGCAAGTATCACGATATCGACTACCCGCGCCTCGAGATCCTCAAGCTGCTCGCCGAGCATCCCCAAATCCGCACCACTGTGGCCGCGGATTATTCGGGGCTGGAGCGGCTCGACCAGTGCCGCTTCCTGATCACATATACCTGTGATCTGATGCCGACCGAGGAGCAGACCGCGCAATTGAGGGCGTGGATGGAGAAGGGCGGCAAGTGGATGGCGCTCCACGGCACCAACTCGATCCTCGTCTTCACCGCCGAGGGCTTGGTCGATGCACCCGATGATCGCCCGGACATTATGGAAATGCTAGGCACGCAATTCGTGGCCCACCCGCCGATCGGCAAGTTCCCAGTCGAGGTGGTCAACAAGACCCACGAGCTCACCCGCGGAATCGAGGATTTCGAGGTGGTAGACGAGCTTTACCTCTCCAAGACCACCGCACTGATCGACACACTGATGCAGACCACATTCGAAGGCGAGGCGACCGGCTTCACCCACAGCGTATGGGGCAAGACCACGGTCCCTATCGTTTATACGAGGGATATCGGCGCAGGCCAGATCGTATACAATGCTCTGGGCCATTGCCGCGGACACTACGACCTACCGGGTATGGCCGATTTCTACCCGCACAAGGAAATGTGCGCGTGGAACTACGACGTCTACTACGACCTGCTGCGGCGCACGATTGCCTGGGCGATGCGGGACGGGGCCTGAAAGAATAGCACGACGGGATCAACTGCGATGGATATGGACTTCTCCACTGAGGATCTCGCCTTCCGCGAGGAAGTGCACGCATTCCTCAAGGACAACCTCCCCGAACGGCTCCGCGACGGAGCGCGCCGCACGCCCGGCGTGTTCGTTGAGCCCGACATCGGGATGGAGTGGCACCGCATCCTCTACCGCCAGGGTTGGGTTGCCCCGCACTGGCCCAAGGCCGATGGCGGCACGGGCTGGTCTCCGACGCAGAAGTTCATCTTCGAGAAGGAATGTGCGCTGGCCGGCGCGCCCTCGCTCGCGATCCTCGGTCTGCGCCTCGTCGGACCGGTAATCTGTGCATTCGGCACGCCTGAGCAAAAGGCGCGCTTCCTGCCGCGCATCCTTTCGGGCGAGGATTACTGGTGCCAGGGCTATTCGGAACCCGGGTCCGGCTCCGACCTTGCGAGTCTCAAGACCAGCGCCCGTCTGGACGACGACGAATACGTCATCAACGGCTCAAAGATCTGGACCACCCACGCCCACCACGCCGACTGGATCTTCGCGCTGGTCCGCACTGATGCGACCGTGAAGAAGCAGGCCGGGATCAGCTTCCTGCTCGTACCGATGGATCAGCCAGGTGTGGCCGTGACCCCGATCCATTCGATGTCCGGCGACCACGAGGTCAACGCGGTGTTCTTCACCGACGCCCGCACGCCTGCGGAGAACCGCATCGGCGACGAAGGCCAGGGCTGGACCATCGCCAAGTTCCTGCTCGAGAACGAGCGCGGCGGATCTTGCTATGCTCCGCGTCTGCTGCAATCGATCGGTCGGCTCGAAACCCTCGCCCAGACCCAGCCTTCGGGCGTCAACGGCGCGATCGCGCATGACGCGCGCTTCCGCGACAAGCTCGCCCGCGTCCGGCTGGAGGCCGAGGCGCTGGAGGTGACCGAGCTGCGCATCCTTGCCGAACTCGCCAAGGGCAGAGCGCCCGGGCCGCAGACCTCGCTGGTCAAGCTGCTCGGTTCCAACATCGGCCAGCAAGTCGATGTGCTCAGGCTCGAACTGCTCGGACCGGACGCGCTGCAATTGCCATTAGAACGCCCGCTCTATGGCAACGAAGCGCCTGAGCCGGTCGGGAGCGAATACGCCCAGACCGCGATGGGCAAGTATCTCAACAACCGCGCCTCGACGATCTTCGGCGGGTCGGACGAGGTGCAGAAGAATATCATCGCTAAGACCGTGCTCGGTCTCTGAAAGGACCGACCCATGGACGTATCGAAGCTGATGTTCCGCGAAGGCCTGATGGCGGGCGAGCGCATTCTCGTCACCGGCGGCGGAACAGGGCTAGGCCGGGAAATGGCCGAGGCCTTCCTCAAGCTCGGCGCGACGGTTTACATCTGCGGGCGGCGGCAGAACAAGCTCGACGAGACCGCAGAGGAACTGACCGCACTGCATGGCGGCAAAATTGTTGGCATGGCTTGTGACATCCGCGATGCGGACGCGATCCATACGATGGTCGATGCGATCTGGGCGGATGGCGGCGCGCTGACCGGCGTGGTCAACAATGCGGCGGGCAACTTCATCAGCCGCACCGAGGATCTCTCGGTCAACGGCTTCAACGCCATCGCCGATATCGTGATGCGCGGCACCTTCTATGTCACGCTCGATATCGGCAAGCGCCTGATCGCGGAAAAGAAACGCGCGAGCTTCCTTTCGATCCTCACCACTTGGGTGTGGTCGGGAAGCGCCTTCGTGGTCCCCTCGGCCATGAGCAAGACCGCAATCAACGCCATGACGCAGAGCCTTGCAACCGAGTGGGGCCGCTACGGCCTGCGCTTTAACGCCATCGCCCCGGGCCTCTTCCCAACCAAGGGCATGAGCGCGCGGCTTAGTCCGGGCGGGTCGGGCGGCAATTCGAACAATTCGATGAACCCGCTGGGACGCGCGGGCGAGATGCACGAACTCGCCAACCTCGCGGTGTTTCTGATGGGATCGGGCGCGGAATATGTGAACGGCCAAACTATCGCCATCGACGGCGCGGGCTTCCAGGCGACCGGCGGCACCTTCTACCCCATGCTGCATGCGCTGGGCGATGCCGAGTGGGATCAGATGCGCACGATGATCAAAGGCACCAACGATAAGGACAAAGCCGAACGCACCGTTGGCTGACCGCTCAGGTGACGGCTGCGCGCTGGCTGAATTCCGTACGCTGCCACGCGCTGCTCGCCAGTACCTCAGCGAGATGGCGCGCAGCGACAGCGATATCGGCAAAACTTAGATAGGCGGGGGCGAAACCAAGCCGCAAAACGTCCGGATCGCGAAAGTCGCCGATAACTCCGCGCGCAATCAGCGCTTGGCAGATCGCGTAGGCGTTGCTGTGGCGGAAGGAGAGCTGGCTACCCCGGTCATCGCTCCCCGGCGGGCTGACCAGTTCCAGATTAACGTCCAGAGCCGTCAAGCATTCGAGGAAGAACTCCGAGAGCGCCTGCGACTTGCCGTAGAGGCGCTCCACACCGATCTCCGCGATCAGTTCAACCCCGACTTCCAGTGCCGCCAGCCCGAGCACCGGCGAGGTGCCGCACAGCAGCCGCTCTATGCCGGGTGCGCCCTGATAGTCGTCGGCAAAGGCGAAGGGCGCCGCATGGCCGAACCAGCCAGTCAGCGGCTGCGCGAGGTTCGCATGATGTCGTTCTGCGACATAGGCGAAGGCTGGCGCCCCCGGTCCGCCGCAGAGGTACTTATAGCCGCAGCCGACTGCGAAGTCGGCATCCACCGCGTTAAGATCGACCGGCAGCGCCCCAGTCGAATGCGACAGGTCCCACAGTACCAGCGCGCCGGCTTCGTGCGCGGCGCGGGTCAGAGCGGCCATGTCGTGCATCGCGCCGGTCTTGTAGTGGACATGGGTGAGCAGCAGCAGCGCCACATCTGCGTCGAGAGCCTCGGCCAGCCTGCCACGCTCCGCCAGTCGGCGCTCGGCGAGGCCCTGCGCCTGAAGGCCGGCGATCATGTAGAGATCAGTCGGGAAATTGCCCGGTTCGGACAGCACCACCCTTCGGCCCGGACGCATCTGAAGCGCGGCAGCGATCAGCTTGAAGAGGTTTACGCTGGTCGAATCGCACGCGATGACTTCGTGCGGCGCGGCGCCGATTAGCGGTGCGATCTTTGCCCCAACCCTGCGTGCAGCCTCGAACCATCCAGCGCTGTTCCAAGACCGGATCAGGCCCTCGCCCCACTCGTGCTCAACCACCCTTCGCACCGCTTCGGGGGTCGCCTTGGGCAGCGCTCCCAGCGAGTTACCGTCGAGATAGATCACGCCTTCGGGCAATGTGAACCGGTCGCGATAAGGCGCAAGCGGATCAGCGGCATCGAACTCGGCGGCGCGGCTTTCGGGGGTCATATCGCAGTTCTCACGCTCAGCAACTCGGGGAAGAAGGCCTGTTTCAGCACACCTTCCAGATAAGGCACGCCCGGCGTGCCGCCGGTACCGCGCTTAAAGCCGATAATCCGCTCGACGGTCTTCAAGTGCCCGAAGCGCCAGCGCTGGAAGTGGTATTCGAGATCGACCAGCTTCTCGGCGAGCTCATAAAGATCCCAATGGCTCTGCGGGTCGCGGTAGATCGCCGCCCATGCCGCCTCGACGCTGGCGTTGTGGACGTAAGACGTCGCAGGATCGCGCTCTGCCGCCGCTACATTGATCGCAAAACCGCGCCGCGCCAGCAGCCGAATCGCCGCGTCATAGAGGCTCGCCCGTCCACGCTCCGCCTCGAGACGTTGGGCCCAGTCTCCGTTCGATTTTTGGAGCCGCACATGCTTGCCGTCGCGCCCGCCAAGCATGAACTCCATCATCCGGTACTGCGCAGACTGGAACCCGCTCGACGCGCCCAGATGTGGGCGGATCGCCGAATAGTCATGCGGAGTCATGGTCGACAACACGTCCCAGCTCTGGATCAGCTGCTGCTGCGCCCGTGCCACCCGTGCGAGCATCTTGAAGGCGGGACGAAGGTTGTCAGCCTCAATGCACTCGCGCGCGGCGGTCAGCTCGTGCAGGCACAGCTTGAGCCACAGCTCGCTCGCCTGATGGACGATAATGAACAGCAGCTCGTCATGCGCCTCCGAGGCCGGGTGCTGGGCCTCAAGGATGCGTCCGAGATCAAGGTAGGTTGCATAGGTAACGTCAGCGCTCATGCCCCGCTCCTAGCGCGCATAGGCTCCTGAGGAAACTAGCCCTCGATAACGCGGCTCTCGGGGTGGTGCGTGTCGAGGTGCTTGAGCAGGATCTTGAGGTTCTTGGTGTTCGAGCGGAACAGAAAGTCGGCGGCATCCCCGATCAGCGGGATTGCACCGATCGCCGTGTCGAACAGCACATTGGCGCCCATCCTGGCGAGCTTCCACTTGGGCAGGCCGAGATTGCGCGCCTCCCACACGATATAAGCGCCCATTGCCGCAGTCACGACCTCGCCCAGCACCGGGACGAGACCGACTAACGCATCGAGCCCGACAGGCATGTTCGTTCCAGGAATGACGAGGCTTCTCTCCAGGAGCTTCTCCATCGCGACCACCCTCGCACGTACCGAGGCGGCGTCGGTGCCGGTCGGCAGGGAGAATTTCATGGCCTGGGGCCGGCGGCGGTCGGTCGTGTTCATAACCTTCATGTGGTGGGCTGCGAGAGCGGGAACAAGGGGTGGAACCCCCAAGGGTTGGCGAGGTAGTTGCGCATTGAGGCCCGCACCAGCGACCAGCGCACTGGGGCGCCGAGCGGGATGTAGACTTCTCTCTCGACGAGTGCGGCATGGGCCTCGACGAGCAGCCGCTCGCGCACTGCGGCATCACGCACGGTAAGCGATTGGCGCACCAGTACATCTGCGCGTGGGGCGCACAGGCCCAGACCGAGGCTGCAGTTGAACTGATTGAGGTACCAGCGAGGCGAGCCATAGCGGGCGAGCGTGTCGCGCAGCTCGAGATCAACGGCCTCGCCAGGCGCAGCCCGCCTCACGCCTACCCCGATCGTGCCCCAGTCGTCGGCCAGCCGGCTCAGTATCAGGTCGCTGCCTGGTCCGGCAGGGAGGGCTACCCGTACCACCGCCTCGCGGCCCGACGCCGCCCACGCGCGAATACGTGCGGCGGCAACTTCGCGGCGGTCGCCGAGCGAGGCGCCATTCCAGCGATCGGCCTCGTAGGGAGGTTGGGTATAAGATTCGGGAGGGGCGACCCAGCTGCTCTCGCGCCAGCCGCCGATGCCGAAGCTCTGGATCAGCGCGGCCCGGTCGATCGCCATCGACAACGCCTCGCGCCGTCTGGGGTCGGCGAGCAAACCGGTCTCGCTGCGCACGGATAGACCAAGCAGCCCGATCGACGGATCGACCTGGATGGTGCCGCGCGACAGTGGTCCCGCCTCGGCCTCAGGGAAATCGACGATGGTCCCGCCCAGTACAAGGTCGACATCCCCGCGCGAAAAGGCCGCGACCGCACTCTGCGACGGGAGCGCCTGCACCACGACAGGGCGGGCGACTTCCTCCCAGTCCTCACGCGCAGGGAAACCCCGGAGTTCGGGCGGAAGCGCCGCGAGGAGGGCGCTTACTTCCTTCTTGCTGCGCGACATCGTCATCGGACCGGCACCCCTGCCGCTCTTGGCGAAGCCGAGTTCGGGCTGCGCAAGAAGTCGCAGGAAATCAGGCATGGGCGCAGTAAGCCGCACTTCGACAACCCGCCCGGTCATTGCGCGGATATCGCGCACTGCAGCCAGATCGAGCCCGAGCGAGGTCCCGCGCGCCCGCGCGATCGCGTCGCGCAGCTGCTGGCGCACATCGGTAGCTGTGATCTCCCCCCCACGGGGCCAATTGCTCTCGCGGAGGCGGAAGATGTAGCTGAGGCCATCGTCGGTGATGATCCAGCGTTCAGCAATGGCAGGCACGACTTGTCCCGCTTGGTCAAGAGCGACCAGCCCCTCGGAGGTGGCGGCGTGGATTTGCTGGGCAGAGGCAGGGAGGCGCACGCCACGCTGGAAAAGGCTTTCGGGCGCCCCGATGATCGCCACCTCGACCGGCCCGCTGCCGCCCGAGGGGCCGCAAGAGCTTAGTGCCAGCATGGCAATGAGGGGCAGCCAGATTCGCATCGGCTTTGAGACCTAGCAGGTCAAAACGCGGCGGTCAGCGTATTGCAGACCAGAAAGTCAGGCTGTTTCGGGGTAAAGGTTCAGATCTTGCGCAGCCGGGTCGTCTGGGGCGGAGGGGGCGCGCGGTGAGCCCACGAGGGCTGCACGGAGGCGGCATCCGGACCTTCTTCCGTCTGGAGCGGACGGCGGGCCTTCTGCGAATCGATCTCCTCGTCGAACGCGACACCGAACCGACTATCCTGCACCCAGGCAACAGTGCCGCCCACCGATCCGATGTTGCGAAGCTCGACCGAGACGCGGTGCCCGCGCTGAACGCGAAGGTGACCCTCGCCCATCATGCCGCCATCTGAGAGATTGCGAACCCTGACGCGATGAACGTCGGCACCTTGCTCGATGCGGATATCAGCCAGCAAAAACAGGCTGTCGCGCGCGACGCTGCGTGTCTCAACCCCTGTCATGCGCCGATCGCCTCCTCGTTCGAAGTCTAGTGCAGATTTGCTCTGTCACAGCGACCATACGGCCACTGCGCCCGGTCAGCCTTGCCCGGTTCTGAGTAAACGGGCGGTAAAGCAAGCACGCGAGACGGGGCGCTTCTTGCCTCGGTGTCCCAGCGCGGCACAGCCTACCGAGCGGGGGTTACCGCTCAATCGTCGCGCGAGACCTTCTCGCGGCGTTCGTGGGCTTCCTGCGCCTCGACCGTCATCGTCGCGACCGGACGGGCGATAAGGCGGCGCAAGCCGATCGGATCACCGGTCACCTCGCAATAGCCATATTCGCCCGAGTCGATCCGGCGCAGCGCCGCGTCGATCTTGGAGACCAGTTTGCGCTGACGGTCGCGGGTGCGCAACTCGATGCCCCAGTCGGTCTCGCTCGAGGCGCGGTCGGTGAGGTCGGCTTCGCGGATCGGACCATCCTGCAATGATTGCAGGGTTTGCCCGGCGGCGGAATGGATCGAGCGCTTCCATTCGATCAGCAGCATCCGGAAATAGGCCTGCTGGCGCTCGTTCATGTATTCCTCGTCCTCGCTCGGCACATAGTCCGGGGCGAGCAGGCGCTTGGCTTTTTCGAGGATATCAATGTCGTCAGACGCGGTGGTTGGCATCAAGCTCTCTCATCCAGTGAGCCGCTGGGAAGGCCATCGCGTCCTGACACCTGAATTTTTTCATTGGCTCACTTGGTCCCAGCAAGCTGAAGCAATGCGCCGCCTATAGGGCTGGCCCCAAGGGCGCACAAGCGGCTTTGGCAAGGAGGCGGAGCAAAAGCCTTGCCCTGATAAACTGCAACCGGCGTTAACTAATTTTTGACCATAAACACCGCACTTCTCTGTTCACGGAAGGTTGCCTGGGGGGCGACCTGGTGACTGAGGGGACTTCATCATGGCCATTATCGCGATTGCCGCAAAACACGGCGATGTTTCACGCGAAACATTGATCAACAGCCTGCTTGGAGCATGGCTGGCGCAGGCTGGACAGGGTCAGGCAGGGGCCTGCTTCGATCTGGGCGTGGCCTATTCGACGGGTAGCAACGACGCGCCCTGCGATCTGATCGAAGCGCACAAGTGGTTCAACCTCGCCGCTGCCCGCGGCCACGAGGAAGCTGCCCACTGCCGCGCCGACATCTCCGACGAGATGACCGCCCGCGAGATCGCCGAAGCCCAGCGCCGCGCGCGCCAGTGGCTTGCCGAGGGCCGCCTGCGCGCCGCCTAATCGCCCTTTTTGAAGGGCGTGCGCGAACCGAGGTAGAGCTGGTCGCTCGCCACGCCTTCGCGCTCGCGTTCGAGAAAGTCGGCCACCGCCGCGCGAAAACCCGGATCGGCGATCCAGTGCGCCGACCACGTCTGCACCGGCTCATAGCCCCGGGCGAGCTTGTGCCCGCCCTGCGCGCCCGCCTCGACCGTGGCGAGACCCCGCGCGATCGCAATGTCGATCGCCTGATAATAGCACAGCTCGAAGTGCAGGAACCGCACCTCGCGCGTGCAGCCCCAGTAGCGCCCGTAGAGCGCGTCCTTGCCCACGAAATTCAGCGCCCCTGCAATCGGCCGATCGCTTTCATGGGGCCCGTCATAGGCGAGGATCAGCACGATCCGGTCGCCCATCCGCTCACCCAGCAGGCTGAAGGCTTCGCGGGTGAGATAGGGGCTCCCCCATTTGCGTGCGCCGGTGTCCTGATAGAACACCCAGAAGGCGTCCCAGTGCTCCTCGCGGATCTCGGCGCCAGTGAAATGCCGAATGGTGAGGCCGTCGACCGCCGCCGCGCGCTCCTTGCGCAGGTCCTTGCGCTTGCGTGATGACAGCGCGGCGAGGAAATCCTCGAAGGTCTGATAGCCGCGGTTGATCCAGTGGAACTGGATATCGGAGCGCGGCACCCAGCCGGCTTCTTCGAACAATGGCAATTGCGCAGGGTCGAGGAAGGTCGCGTGGGCCGAGGACATTTTGTTTTGCAGACACACCGCCTCGGCGCCCTTCAGCAGATGCGGGGCGAGGCTGGGGTCGCTGAGCAACAGTCGCGGGCCGGTTGCCGGGGTGAAGGGCGCCGCGATCTGGAGCTTGGGATAATAGCGCCCGCCAGCGCGGTGCCATGCATCCGCCCACGCATGGTCGAACACATATTCGCCCTGCGAATGCCCCTTGGCGTAAGACGGCATCGCCGCAAGCAGCCTGCCCGCTTCGTCGGTTACGGCGATCGGCGCAGGCTCCCAGCCGGTGCCGGGGCCGACGCTGCCGGAGTCCTCCATCGCGGTCAGGAATTCGTGGCTGACAAAGGGGTTGTCGTTCCCGCCGAGCGCGTTCCATTCCTCGCGGTCGAAACTGCCGACCGATGAGGCGATGCGCACGGTGAGCTCCGGCTCGCTCACGCGAGACCCGCTCCTTCGGCGATCAATGCATCGGCATGGGCGAGGCCGACAGCGCGGGTTTCGGGCGAGCGGACCGTCCATGTCAGCAGCGGACGGCTTTGGGCACGCCAAGCCGCCGCCTCGGGCCGCACAAGGTCGCGCACGTCGATAGCGAGGAAATCAGGCCGCACTGCGGCAAGCGCAGCGGCATCACGCCATACGCCCTCGAAGCCGTTCTCGAAGGAATCGGTGCCAACCAGCCCGCGCAGAGTGGCCGGCGCATTATCAGCGAACCAGATTGGCACGCGAGGGTCAAAACTCATAACCGCAACAGCACCGGAATAGGTATCAAGCAGCCATGCGACAGAGGAGCAGGTCCACTCGACATCATAGCCCGGCATAGACTTGATCTCGATCAGCAGCGGCACCCGGCCCGCCACCTTTGCAAGGAAGGTCGCGAGCCTGACCGGACGCTGATCGGTCCCGCGCAGGGTCAATGCCTCCAGCGCCTCGGCGGTCCATTCTTCGGTCTCGCCCTTCTCGCCCGTCAGCCGTTCAAGCTCCCAGTCGTGAAACACCATCGGGTGATCGTCGCGGCTGCGCTGGATATCGCATTCGATCCCCATACCCGCCGCGATGGCGCCCTCGGCACCCGCCAGGGAGTTTTCCGGCACGCCCTCTTTGTGCAGCCCGCGGTGGGCGAACTCCCACCCGGTCAGCCAGTCGGGAGCCGGGCGCAGCGTCATGCCTTGAGCGCGACCACCGCATCAACCTCGACCGCCGCGCCGCGCGGCAGGGCGGGCACGCCGACCGCAGCGCGGGCGTGTTTGCCAGCATCGCCGAACACCTGCTCCATCAGATCGGACGCGCCATTGGCAACCTCGGGCTGATCGGTGAAATCGGCGGTGCAGTTGATGAAGGCGCCGAGCTTGACGATCCGCTCCACCCGCTCAAGCAGGCCCGCCGCTTCAAGCTGGGCAACGATCATCAGCGCGCAGGCGCGCGCGGCGGCCTGTCCGGCCTCGACACTCACGTCATCGCCCAGCCGGCCCTTGACCACCGCGCCGTCAACGAAGGGCAGCTGGCCCGAGACATGGGCAAAGCCGCCATGCACGACGATCGGCACATAGCTCGCCACAGGCGCGGCAGCCTTGGGCAGGGTGATGCCGAGTTCGGCGAGTTTCGCAGCGATCGTCATGTTCAATTCTCCAACCGTTCAAGCAGCCACGGCAAAGCTTCGTCCCAGCGGTCGATCCGGGCTTCGGCGTGGCCTGCCTTGTGAGCACAATCAATGGCGTGGGCGATCATCGGTTCGCCGCACAGGTGCAGGCGCGTGACCTGCGGGGTGATGTCGGCGACCGAGGCATGGTGCTGGGCGAGATCGTCGATGAACACCGCGCGGGTCGGCGCATATTCGTCGATGATCGCCTTCAGCGCCGGGCCTTTGGGGCCTTGGTTCGTGAACACGCGGGCGTTGATGCCGACCTTGGCGAGCTGCTCGGCGCGGGCATCGCGGTGGGCATCGACGAGGTTGGTGAGTATCACCACATCGGCCTTTTCGGCCAGCGTGTTGATCCCCTCGACCGCACCTGCAATCGGCATCTGCGAGTCCATCTCGTTGTCGAAGAAGCGGCCCAGCATTTTCCAGATATCGGGCGGCGCGAGCAGTTCTCCGCTTGCCTGCCAGCGCAGCGCCTCGGCAAAATTGTGGCCTTCGAGGTGGAAGTTTACGCCCTGCGAGCCTTCCAGCCAGTCCTTGAAGGGCGCGACCATGTGCAGCAGCACTTCGTCGCAATCGCTGATGATGAGGGGGCGGTTCATGGGTTCAGAGCGTCCTTGGCGGCGACCAGTTCCTCCGGGGTGACGGCAAGCGCTTCTGCCGCGCGGATCAGGTCTGGTTCGTGATTGGCGAGGAATTCGAGCGCCGAGGCGAGGATCATGGGATCATCAAGGCCTTCCCGCAGAGAATCGGCATCGAGACCGGTGAGTTCAAGGTAGCGCTGCGCACGATCTTCGCTCTCCAGCACCCAGCCGAGCGCCGCGAGCGCGAGAACCTGCGGGTTTGGGCTTTGCGATGAGGGGCGAAGCGGGATTGTCCTGTCCTTCGTGGGGGTCTAGTGCAACGGGAGGGGCGGCAAGCGGGGCGATCAGTGACAAAGCGGATCATGGTTGTCGAGGACAATGACCTCAACAGGAAATTGTTCTGCGACGTGCTTCGGGCCAATGGCTTCGAGGTGGAGCCGGTTGCCGACGGCGACAAGGTCCTGGACACAGCGCGCCTCTGCTCGCCCGATCTCATCATCATGGATATCCAGCTGGGCGGCATCTCGGGCGTCGACCTGATCGAAGCGGCCAAGCGCGACCACCGGCTGGCCGGAATTCCGGTGCTCGCGGTGACCGCTTTTGCCGCCAAAGGCGACGAAGAACGCATCCGCGCGGCAGGGGCGGAGGGCTATCTGTCGAAACCGGTCTCGATCGGGCCGTTCATGAGCGCGGTGAACGCTCTGGTATGAGCGGCGCCGGGCTTTAGCCGAGGCTCATGGTGGCCTCGATCGCGAAGGTGATCGCCGTCAGGGTGAGGCCTGCCATAAAGCTCTTGTAGGCGTAGGCGAGGTACTTGTACTTCTTGCGCTGGAGCACCTGCCCGCTCTGATAGATGTCGTGAAGCATGGTGCGGAACACCGTCTCGTCCGTGCGCAGCTCGGCGAGGATGCTGTCGGTCCACTCTGCCTCGTCCATGAAGGTGAAATGGCCGAAGAACAGCTTGTTCGGCTTGCCGTCATTGATCTTTGCCGAGTTCGGGTTGCTGACCGAGGGCAGCACCGCAAACACCGCACACATTGCCGAGACGAAGGCGAACAACGCCAGCACGCCAAGCGACCACGGCAGCGCACCGTTTCGCGCCTGCCCCACCGCGATTGTGAAGACGAGGAAGGTCGCCCCCATCAGGATCGAGGCCTTCGCATCGGCCATCTGGCTCAGCGACAGGTTGATCTGCTGGCTGGTGCGCACGAGGTGGATCGCGTGGTTCGAATAGCCAGAGGGCGAAGGCATCGAAGGCGCGGCCCCTGCCGGATCGACCCTGTGCGCAGGCTGCGTCGCATTGTCGGCCATGATATCCCCCCGGATGCTTGCGGCACGGCGAAAACTTGACAAGCTGCATCATTCGCCGTTTTGCAACCGTAGTAACTGGCGAAAGCCCGCCCGACAACCGATCCTCAGAAAGCACCCCGCGCCATGACTCCCGCAGACGTCGATGACCGGATCCGCACCCTCGTCGAACCCTTCAACAAGAAGGGCGTCGCCGTCGAGGACGCAACCACCTTTGCGGGCGACTTCGAGTTCGACAGCCTGACCGTGATGGATTTCGTCGCCGCGATCGAGGACGAGTTCGACATCATCATCAGCATGAACCAGCAGGCCGAGATCGAAAACTGGGGCCAGCTCGTCGCGGCCGTCCACAAGCTGCAGGATAGCTGATAATGGCGACTTCCATGAGCGAAACCGTGACAGCCGCTGCACCTGTCGACCTGCTGTCGAAGTTCGATCCGATCATCCAGACGCGCGAAACGCTGCTTGCCGCCGGGGTGGAAGATCCGTTCAACCTCGTCATGGATCAGGTCCTCTCGCCGACCCGCGCGATCTGCAACGGCCGCGACACGATCCTGCTGGGCACCTACAACTACATGGGCATGACCTTCGATCCGGACGTGATCGAAGCAGGCAAGCGGGCGATGGACGAGTTCGGCGCCGGGACCACGGGCAGCCGCGTGCTCAACGGCACCTTCCGCGACCACCGCGATGTCGAAACCGCCCTGCGCGAGTTCTATGGGATGGACCACGCGATGGTCTTCTCGACCGGCTATCAGGCCAATCTCGGGATCATCTCCACGCTGGCGGGCAAGGGTGACTACATCATCCTCGACATCGACAGCCACGCGTCGATCTGGGATGGCTGCGCGATGGGCAACGCCGAGGTCGTGCCGTTCAAGCACAATGACGTCGAAGCGCTGGAAAAGCGCCTCAAGCGCATCCCCGAAGGCGCCGGCAAGCTGGTGGTGCTCGAAGGCGTTTACTCGATGATGGGCGATGTCGCGCCGCTTAAGGAGATGGTGCGCGTCTGCAAGGAAAACGGCGCGATGGTGCTGGTCGACGAAGCGCATTCGATGGGCTTCATCGGCGAACACGGCCGCGGTGTTGCCGAGGAACAGGGCGTGCTCGACGATGTCGATTTCATCATCGGCACCTTCTCGAAAAGCGTCGGTACGGTCGGCGGTTTCTGCGTCTCGAACCACCCGAAGTTTGAAGTGATGCGCCTGGTATGCCGGCCCTACGTGTTTACCGCCGCGCTGCCCCCTGCGGTGATGGCGAGCTCGGCCACTTCCATCCGAAAGCTGATGCACGGCGGCAACAAGCGCCAGCATCTGTGGGAGAACAGCCGCACGCTGCACGGCGGCCTTAAGGCGCTGGGCTTCCAGCTCGGCACCGAAACACCGCAGAGTGCGATCATCGCGGTGATCATGCCCGATCTCGAAAAGGGCGCGATGATGTGGGAGGCGCTTCTCAAGGAAGGCCTTTACGTCAACCTCGCCCGTCCCCCGGCGACGCCTGCGGGCATGACCCTGCTGCGGTGCTCGCTGTGCGCGGAGCACACGGCCGAGCAGGTACAGACCATCCTCGGCATGTTCGAGCGGGCGGGCAAGGCGATCGGGATTATCTGACGACGGCTGAATAACCAGATTGGTTATTTATACTTGACATCGTGACGCTCTCTGGTTAGAGATAGGCATAGTCGAAAAACTGCGATTCGCCAGAAGGCGGCCTCCCCAGCGGAGTGCCGCCTTTTTGCTGTCTGCCAACGGAGGTGCCAATGGCCCCTAGCGTGCCTGCCCGATCCGGCGGCAAGCCTTGCGATCAGAAGCCGGGCCGCCACTGGCGCAAGCGTTTCCTCGAAACTCTCGCCATCACCTCGAATGTCACGCGGGCGGCTGAGGTCGCCAAAGTCAGCCTCGGCAGAGCATATGACGCGCGGCGGGCCGAACCCACTTTCGCACGCGCCTGGCAGGCCGCCATCGCCGACGGTTACCTCAACCTCGAGATGGAGATGATCCGCCGCCTGCGCGATGGCGACCTGATGACGGCGAACGGCGACAAGTTCGACTTCGCCAACGCCATCCGCCTGCTGGGCGCAAACCGCGGCAGCCAATCGGGTGCGGCCAGCGAGGTCCGCGATGTCAGCACCGCCGAGGTGCGCGCCTCGATCAACCGCAAGATCGAGGACATCCGGCGGCGCATGGAACGGCAGAGGGCGGCTCAGGACAGCGCCGCATGAACGAACCCTACGACCGAATGATGGCGGACGAGACGGATTTTGGCGTCAAGTGGCGCCGCTCTGTCACCAAGAAATTGGACCAGACCGAGAAGAACCGTTTCGACCACATTTGGGAATTTCAGGCCCGCGAGGCGCAGCTTCCGCCTAGCGGCGACTGGCGTATCTGGATGATCATGGCGGGTCGCGGCTTCGGCAAGACCCGCTCGGGCGCCGAGTGGGTGTCCATGATTGCCGACGGCAACCCGGACGCGCGCATCGCGCTCGTATCGTCCACGCTCGCCGAGGCGCGGGCGGTGATGGTCGAGGGAGAGAGCGGGCTGCTCGCGATCAGCCGACCGGACGGCCGCCCGCAGTACGAGCCCTCGCTGCACCGCATCCGCTTCCCGAACGGTGCGCAAGCGCAGCTGTTCTCCGCCGCCGAGCCGGAAGGCTTGCGCGGGCCGCAGCACAGCCATGCCTGGTGCGATGAAATCGGCAAGTGGCCGCTGGCCCACGAGCGGGCAATGCGCTGCTGGGAAAACCTGCAGCTTGGCCTGCGGCTTGGCCAGGACCCGCGCATCGTGGTCACCACGACGCCGCGTGCGGTGCCGCTGGTGCAGCGGATCGTCGCGCAGACCGCGGCGAGCAAGGACGTGGTCATCAGCCGCGGTTCGACCAAGGACAATGCCGAACACCTCGCGAACCGCTTCATCGAGGCGATCGCCAGCGAGTTCGGCGGGACGCAGCTCGCGCGGCAGGAGATCGAGGGCGAACTGCTCGAGGATATCGAGGGGGCGCTGTGGACTCGCTCGCTGCTCGAACAGGTGCGCGACCACGGCCCGGCGCCCGAGTACGTGCGGGTGGTGGTCGCGGTCGACCCGCCGGCAAGCGCCGGGGGTGACGAATGCGGGATCATCGTCGCCGCGCTCGGTGCCGACGGGATCGGCCGGGTGCTGGCGGACTGCTCGATCGGCGGGGCGACCCCTGCGCTTTGGGCACAGCGCGTTGCGGAGGCCGCGCGAGAGTGGGACGCCGACCGGGTGGTGGCCGAAGCCAACCAGGGCGGGGACATGGTCGCCAGCGTGCTGCGCGCCGCAGACCAGACGCTGCCCGTCAAACTGGTTCATGCAAGCCGCGGCAAGGCTGCCCGCGCCGAACCGGTCGCCGCGCTCTACGAAGCCGGCCGGGTGCGCCATGCCGGGATGTTCGCGCGGCTGGAGGATCAGCTTTGCGGGCTGCTCGTCGGCGGCACCTATGCCGGTCCCGGCCGCAGCCCCGACCGCGCGGATGCCCTGGTCTGGGCGCTTACTGAATTGCTGCTGGGGAAGACGATGCGGCCGAGCGTCACCGCTTTGTAGCGCCTCGCCGCGGGATGGCGGCTCTTGCAGTCCAGTCAAACAAAGGAAATCCAATGGCCTTGCTCGACATTTTCCGTTCCGCCTTCAAGGGCGGGACGCAGACCCGCGTGCCTCTTGCCAACGGGCTGATGCAGGGCTGGCTGCCGACCTATGAGTGTGGCCCCGCATCATCCGGCTACGAATATTCACGCGGCATCACCGAAGGCTTCCTCGCCAACCCGATCGCGCAGCGCTCGGTGCGCTTGCTTGCCGAGGGGATCGGGCAGGCACCGCTGGCCTGCTCCGACCCGCGCCTTGCTGCGCTGGTGACCGCGACGAGCGCGGGCCAATCGCTGGTCGAGACGCTGGCAGCGAACCTGCTGCTGCACGGCAATGGCTACGTCCAGATCATCAAGGACGCCGCAGGTGTGCCGGTCGAGCTGTTCGCGCTGCGACCCGACCGGGTGCGCGTCGTGCTCGACTCCAGAGGCTGGCCGTGCGCCTACGAATACGGCGTGGCGGGCGAAAATACCCGGCTGCCGATCGAGGACGAGGATGGGTGGCCTGGCTTGATCGCGATCCGCGCGATGCATCCGCTGGACGACCACTGCGGCGCGGGCGCGCTTCAGGCGGCGTGGCAGGCGGTTCTGATCCACAATGCCGCGACCCACTGGAACCGCGCGCTGCTTGAGAACGCGGCGCGGCCCTCGGGCGCGCTGGTCTACGAGGCAGGTGATGGCACGACGCTGGCGCATGAACAGTTCGAGCGGCTGAAGCGCGAGCTTGATATCGCCTTCTCCGGCCCGGCCAATGCGGGCCGTCCGATGCTGCTTGATGGCGGGCTCAAGTGGCAGAGCATGGCGCTCTCGCCCGCAGACATGGACTTCGCGACGCTCAAAAGCGCGGCCGCACGCGACATTGCGCTCGCCTTTGGGGTGCCGCCGATGCTGCTCGGGCTGCCGGGCGACAACACTTACGCCAACTACCGCGAGGCAAGCCGCGCGCTGTGGCGGCTGACCCTGCTGCCGCTCGCCGAGAAGCTCTTCGCCGCGCTGCGCGAGGGCCTCGCGCCGTGGTTTCCGGACGCACAGCTGGGCATCGATCTCGATCGGGTTCCGGCGCTTTCCGAGGATCGTGAGCGTCTGTGGTCGCAGGTGTCCGATGCCGAATTCCTGAGCCGCGCCGAAAAGCGCCAGATGCTGGGCCTGCCGCCCGAGGAGAACGCCGAATGAGCCGAGAAGAGATACTCGCCAGCCTGATGTTGCAAGCGCGCGAGGAAGGGGCCGAACTGGTCACCTTGCGCGCCATCGTTGAAGAAGCGACCGCGCTCGCCACCGACCGGGCGCTCGAGCGGCTCGGGCTCAGCGATTCCAGCGCGCAGAGCGACCTTAGCGATCTGCGCGAGCTGCTGCAGGCCTGGCGCGACGCCAAGACCAGCGCGTGGAAGGCCTTAATCGACTGGGTCATCCGCGGTGTGCTCGCGCTGCTCTTGGTCGGGATCGCGGTGCGGCTCGGCGTGTGGAAGCTGTGGTGAGCGCCGTCACCGCTCTCGCCGTGCGGCCGATCCGCTTCGCCGGCTATGCGGCACTGTTCGACATCGCCGATGCCGGGCGCGACACGATCCGCCGCGGCGCCTTCGCCCGAACGCTCGCCGCGAGGACCGCACCGCTCCCGCTCTACTGGCAGCATCGTCCCGACCAGCCGATCGGCTTCATCGAGCAGGCCAGGGAGGATGCGCGCGGCCTCAGGGTGATCGCGCGGATTGATCGTCCGGATAGCCGCGCCGCCCACCTGCTCGCCGAGGGCAAGGTCAACGGCCTCAGCTTCGGCTTCCGCACCCGTCAGGCACGCCAGTCCGAGGCGGGGCGCGAACTGATCGAGATCGAGCTCTTCGAGGTCAGTCTCGTCACCCACCCGCTTCAGCGCGGCGCGCGGGTGCACTTCCTTGCCTAACCCACCCCCTCTGCCCCCATCCCCAACCGAAAGGCCACTGCCCATGGACACTACCCCCACCCCCGCCACCGACACCACCGACGCGATGGATGCCAGCTTCGATATCGTTGCCCGGCAGGATCAGGCCGAAGCCGACATTGCGAGCTTGCGCAGCGACGTCGACGAGGTGAAGTCGCGCCTCGACAAGGTTGCCCGTTCCGCCACCCGTCCGGCGATGGGCGGCGCAGCCCCGGCGAGCAATGCGCCCGAGGTGAAAAGCTTCATCGACGGCTACCTGCGGCTCGGCCGCGAAACCGAGCTGAAGTCGATCAACGGCATCAACCCGGCTGATGGCGGCTTTGCCGTACCGCGTCAGATCGATGCGCAAATCGCCTCGCGGCTGGCCAAGATCAGCCCGATCCGTTCGATCGCTCAGGTCGTCCAGACCGGATCTTCGGGCTATCGCAAGCTCGTCTCGACCAGCGGGATCGCCTCGGGCTGGGTCAGCGAGGCAGCTGCACGTCCTGAAACCGGAACGCCGCAGTTCGCCGAAATCGCCCCGCCGACCGGCGACCTCTACGCCAATCCGGCGGCCAGCCAGGTGATGCTCGACGATGCGGCTTTCGATCTGGAAACCTGGCTCGCGAACGAGATCGCGACCGAGTTCGCCCGCGCCGAAGGTGCCGCCTTCGTCAGGGGCACGGGTGTCAACCAGCCCGAAGGCTTCCTCAACACGGTCAAGGCGACCGCCGCCGACAATTCGCGTGCTTTCGGCGCGGTGCAGTACATCGGCACCGGCAGCGCGACGGGTCTTGGCAGCGCGCTCGACACCAAGCTGATCGACCTCATCCATGCGATGAAGTCGGGCCACCGCCAGGGCGCCTGCTTCGTGATGAATGCAACGACGCTGGCCGCCGTGCGCAAGCTCAAGACCACCGACGGTGCCTTCGTCTGGCAGCCGGGCTTGACCGAGGGCCAGCCCAACCGCCTGCTCGGCTACCCTGTGATTGAGGCCGAGGACATGCCCGATGTGGCCGGCGGCGCCTTCCCGATCGCCTTCGGCAACTTCCGCGACGGCTATCTGATCGCCGAACGCAGCGCCACGCGCGTGCTACGCGATCCCTTCACCAACAAGCCCTTCGTCCACTTCTACGCGACCAAGCGGATCGGCGGGAAGGTGCTGGATTCGAACGCGATCAAGCTGCTCAAGATCGAAGCCTGAGGCACCCCTCCCGGCTTCGTTCCCCGGCGAGGCGCGTGTGTCCCCTTCGCGCGCCTCGCCGGTTCTCGCGCCCGCATCGCCTCAGGCCGTTTCCCCTGCCTGACTGTGCGATGCGGGCGCCTTTCGTTTGGATTTCAATCTTGGAGAAACCGCAATGCAGCGGATAATCGTGCAGCCCCCGGTGCCCGGCGACGCTGCGCTGGCGGAGCTCAAGCAATGGCTGGGGATCACCCGCCCCAACGAAGACGAGACGCTGTCTGGACTGCTCCAGACCAGCCTTACCGTTTGCGAGGCCTTTACCGGCAAGACCCCTCTGCGCCAGACCGTCGAGGAGATCGTCCCGCTGCTCGCAGGGTGGCAGGAGCTTGTCTCCCGCCCGGTGATCGAGCTGACCAGCGCAGCGCTCATCGCCGCCGACGGGAGCCGCCAGACCATCGCCACGCTGACCAACGTGCTCGAATGGCGCATCGCCGGGAGCGCCTGCGTCCAGCTGTTACAGCCCCTTGAGGGAAGCGGCCTCGCGCTGCGGCTGGTGGTCGGGATCGCGAATGACTGGGCCAGTCTGCCGCCTCCGCTGCGACACGGCGTGATCCGCCTTGCCGCGCACCATTTCCGCAGTCGCGACGACAAGGCGGCCGCGATACCGCCCGCCACCGTCACCGCCCTGTGGCGGCCGTGGCGCGAGGTCCGGCTCTGATGATGAAGGCCTCGGCAAGTACACAGGATCTGGTCCGGCGCTTGCGCGAGCGCGCTGCAAAGATCGCTGCCTCCGTCCTCGCCGAGCGCGGCGGGCGCGCATCTGTGAGCCACGAGTGGCGCTCTGCAAAAACCCTTTGGCCCGACATCTTCGGGGAGAACCGCGATGGAAAATGACCTGCGCGCCGCGCTGATCGCCTGGCTGCGCGCCGATCCGGCGCTCGCCGCGATCAATGCGATCGAGGAGGAGACCCCGCTTTCCGTCACCCCGCCGTGGCTCGGCATCGCCGCCAGTGCGGGCATCGACTGGGGCACCAAGGACCGCGCGGGCCGGGAAATCCGCATCGCGCTCGAGCTCGAAAGCTACACCGATGCGACGACTGGCGATTCCGCGCTGCTGTCGGCGATCGAGCGGCGCGTGCTTGACCTGCCGCCGTTCCAGCCGGGCTTCGAGCTCGCCTCGATCCGCTTCCTGCGCTCGCGCAGCGAGGCCCGCGCCGACAATCGGCGGGCCGCGCTGCTCGAATACCGCTTCCGCATTCTTGCATCCCTCTGACGGAGTAGCCCCATGCCCGCACAATCCGGCGCCGCCTTTCTGCTCAAGATCTCCAACGGGGCAACGCCCTCCGTCTATCAGACGATCGCGGGCCTCAGAACCACTCAGATGTCGATCAACGGCGACACGGTCGTGATCACCCACAAGGAGTCCGGCGGCTGGCGCGACCTGCTGTCCGGCGCCGGCACCCGCTCGGTGTCGGTTAGTGCGGCCGGGATCTTCCTTGGCAGCACGGCCGAAAACTCCGTGCGAACCCGCGCCCTCAACGGGACGCTCGACGATTACGAGCTGTCCTTCGAAGACGGGGCGAAGCTGCGCGGGCGGTTTCTCGTCCAGCGGCTCGACTATGCCGGGGATTTCAACGGCGAGCGCAGCTACACCCTCCAGCTCGAGAGCTCTGGGCCGGTGGTAGCAGCGTGATGCCTGCCCCCAACCACTTGCGCGGAGAGGCGGCGCTGGTTGTCGGCGGCGTGACCTACGTGCTGCGCCCCAGCTTCGAGAACCTGGTGCTGGCCGAGGCTGAGCTGGGATCGCTGTTCGCGCTGGTCGAGCGGGCCGCGCTTGGCTCGCTTACGCTGACCGAGATGACCGCGCTGCTATGGCATTGCCTACCGAGCGAGGGCCGGCCGGAGCGGGTCGCGGTAGGTCAGGCGGTGCTGACGATGGGGCTGGTCGGCGCCACCGCACCGGTACGCTCCGTGCTCGCACAGGTGCTCCAGGGCGAGGCATGACCGATTGCTTTGGTGACGGTGCAGCCCGCTGCTGCGCGATTGCCGCCCGGTTTCTTGGCTGGCGCCCTGCCGAGTTCTGGGCCGCCACGCCCGCCGAACTTGCGATGGCATTGGCGTCCCCCGACGACGTTGCCGCCCCTCCCCCACCGTCCCGCGACACGATTGCCCGCATGATGGAGCGCGATTCCTATGGATGATAATTTCGATTCTCTCGTGATCGACGTGCGCGCCCGCACCGACGGCTTCGCCAGCGATGTCGAGACGATGCGCCGCTCGCTCGACACATCGCTGGTCGACGGCTTCGGGCGCGCCGGCAATGTGCTCGAAAACGGCTTGCTCGGCGCGGTGCGGCGCGGAAGCCTCGGCTTCGACGACCTCAAACGGGTCGCCTTCAATGCGCTGTCGGAGATTGCCAGCTATTCGCTTCAATCGGGCATTTCCTCGTTGTTCGGCGGTGCAAGCGGCGGCGGCGGCAGCAGCGGCCTTGGCAACATTCTGGGGCAATCGGTCGGCGCGCTGTTCGGCCTGCCCGGGCGCGCCACCGGAGGGCCGGTTACGGGCGGTCAAGCCTATCTGGTGGGCGAGCGCGGCCCCGAGGTGTTCGTGCCGACGTCGTCAGGCCGGATCGAGACCGGCCAAGGGGCGTCGGCGCGCGATGTGCGGGTAGCGATCCAGGTCGCAGTGCCACGCGGGCAGGCGGCGCCGACCGCGATGCAGCGCTCCTCGCGCCAGATCGCAAGCGCCGTGCGCCGTGCACTGCAACAGTCCTAAGCAAGGAAGATAGCGATGGCATTCTGGCTCGCCCGCGAACGCCGCGCGCAGGAAAGCACGTTCATGCAACGCTTCGATCCGCGCTTCTGGACGGTCAATTTTCCGCGGCCCGCGATGGCATCGGTGGTCACCACCGGTCCGGATTCGCTGCGGGTGGATCTTGAACTGTACACCGCTGGCGAGTTGGTGGGGCTGATTTGGGATAGCGCCGACACACTCGACCACCCGTTGCTGGCCTATGTGACCGACCGAGATTACCGCTACACGACGCTCAGCTTCCGCTGGCAATCGTCGGGCGTGACCGCACTCGACCAGCCCAACGGCCCAACCCTGACGATCGAAGGACGCGATGCCGCGGGTCAGCCGCGCACCTGGTATATTCGGCTCTGGAACTATGCCCAAGGCACGCCGGCTGATGCGCGCATCACCCTGCCTTTTTCGTCGCTGCAAAGCGGCTTCGCTCTTCCCGGCGAGACAGTCTTTTCTGGCGATATCGACCGCATGTTCATCTCGCTGGTCGCACCTGGCTTCGAGGCGGGGAGCACCGCTCCCCTGCCCGCGCGGTTCGACGGATCGGTGGTCATGTCGGAGATCCGCGCCGACGGCTCCCGGGCGATGCTCGAGCTCGGCGACGTGCTCGTTCCGCCGCATGGCGAGCGGATGGCGACCGCCTATGACGATGCCTATAATCAGAACTCCTGCTCGGTTGCTGCGTGCCGTGACGGGGCTCGGGTACCGCGGGGACATCGTCCATTATGTTGGGATGAGCCACTTCATGCGGCTCACGCGGCAGACGGATGGATCGCTCAAGGTTGCCCCCGCCGGTGACCTGTGCGCTCCCGCCTCGGCCTGGCACCGCAATCTGTTCGAACGCGCGAAGATGGACGGGTTCGAGGTCATTGCCTCGCTCTCCTACGAGCTGTTCGACGCCTATTGTCCCGAAAGTTGGAAGCAGCGGACGGCCAGCGGCGCCCCCGCGCTGACTGGCTGGGTGCCGCCTTCTACCCTGCTCTCGCCCGCCAACACGACCGCGATGGGGTGGCTCGCCGACGTCGCCCGTGGCTTCGTCGTGCTGCTCGAAAGTGCTGGGCAGCCGGTCCGCTTTCAGATCGGGGAGCCGTGGTGGTGGGTCACGCCCACACGCCAGATCTGTCTGTACGATGACGCTGCCAAGGCCGCGTTCGGCGGCAATCCACCGGTTATCTCCAGTGTTTCCGCTCCGCTCGACGCGGCAGCCAAGGCCTTGCTGGATACCGCAGGCATGCTCCTTGCGCAATCGACCGCCTCGCTTGCGGCCGCCGTGCGGGCTGCGGCGCAAGGGCCGACCGAGTTGTTGATCCTCGTCTTCACGCCGACCATCCTCAATTCGAAAACCCCCGAGCTCTACCGGGCCAACCTCCCTGCCGGATGGGCTTGGCCCGCCTTCGACCGGCTGCAGCTCGAAGATTACGACTGGATCACCGCCGGCGCCGATGCGGCACGGAGAGAGGCCTACGCCTTTGTCGATACCCGGCTCGGCTATCCACTGGCGGATCAGGATTACCTTGCCGGCTTCGTGCTCGACCCGGCAGATGCGGCGCTCTTCTGGCAGCGTATCGACGGCGGGATCGACGAGGCCGCCGCGCGCGGCATCGAGCGCCGATACGTCTGGGCGCTGCCGCAGGTCAATCGCGACGGCTACACCCGCCTCGCCCCTCCACCGGAGCAAACCATGGATCCTTTCGACGATGTGCTCTACCCCTTCGCTCTCGGGCGAAGCGCCTCGGTAGCGCCCGAATTCTCGACCTCGATCGCGGTCACGGCCTCCGGACACGAGCGGCGCAATTCGCTATGGTCTGATGCGCGGCTGCATTTCGATGTCGGCCCTGGCATCCGGTCCGAAACCGAACTTTCCGACCTCATCGCCTTCTTCCGCGCGCGCCGGGGCCCGGCTCGCGGCTTCCGCATCACCGATCCCTTCGACAATAGCTCGAACGGGATGACTGGCACGCCGACGATGCTAGACCAGCTGATCGGCACAGGCGACGGCGCGCGGGCCGACTTCCAGCTGATCAAGTCCTATGGCGGGGCGCAGCCGCAGGTGCGGCCCATCACCCGACCGCGCACAGGCACGCTGGTTGTCAGCGTGGGCGGCGCGGCCAGCACCGCATGGACAGTCGCACCGGGAGGCACTCTCCGGTTTAACGTCGCTCCGCCTTTAGCGGCAGAGGTGCGCGCGGGCTTCCGATTCGACGTGCCGGTACGGTTCGCCGAAGACAGGCTCGACGTCTCGGCAGTGAACTTCGCTGCTGGCGAGGCCCCCTCTGTGCCGCTGATCGAGATCAGGGAGACCGCCTGATGCGCGTGTTCTTCGACCGCGAGCTCGACACCGTGGCGACGTTCTGGCGCATCTACCGCCGCGACGGAGCCGCGCTTGCCTTCACCAGTCACGACCGCGACCTCACCTTCGGCGGGATGCGGCATTTGGCAGCGCCAGGAATGATCCCGGCCGCAATCCGCCTGACATCCGAGCTCGCCAACGACAGCGCCGAGGTCAGAGGCGCGCTCAACCACGATTCGATCCGCGAGGCGGAGCTTGCCGCTGGCCTGTTCGACGAGGCGGCGATCGAAATCGGGGCGGTCGATTGGGCAAGTCTTGATAATCATACGCTCTACACCGGGCAGATCGGCCGGATCGAGGATGACCGGACGCAGTTCTCTGCCGAGCTGCGATCGAGCAAGAGCCTGCTCGAGAAGGATTTCGTGCCACGCACCAGCCCGACCTGCCGCGCCGAGTTCTGCGGACGCGGGTGTGGCCTTTCGGCAGTGCGCTACACCTCCGTGCACCCGTTGGCGGCCGTCGATCTGGAGGGCAACCGGGTGCGACTCGCGGCTGCCGGCGGGGAGGCGCATGTCGATGGCCGGCTCCGCTTCATGGCGGGACCGCAGACCGGCGTTGCGTTCGGGATCATAGACGTGACCAGCGACTGGCTGGTGCTCGACCGGCCGTTGGCGCCGGGCACGCCGCTCGGGGCAATGACGGAGCTGCGCGAAGGCTGCGACCATACCATTGCCACCTGCGCGGGGCGCTTCGGAAACGCCGCCAATTTCCGGGGCGAACCCTTCCTTCCGGGGAACGATTTGCTGGCCCGCTACGGTCAGTCATGAGCGACCCCGCGCATCCGCTGGCCGATGCAGCTCTTGAGCTGTTGGGCAGGCCATTCAGACTGCATGGCCGCGAGCCGGCGACGGGGCTAGATTGCGTCGGTTTGGTCTTCGCCGCGCTCACCGCGACCGGCGCGCGGCCGATCCTGCCGACAGGTTACGGATTGCGCAATCTCGACGTCGATCATTGGCTCCCGATGGCTGGTGCTTCGGGGCTGACGCCTGCATGCGGAAGGGTCCGCGCAGGTGACATTCTGCTCATCGCGCTGCCGCACTGTCAGCACCATCTCGCAATTGCCGCCGACGCCGAGAGCGTCGTGCATGCCCATGCGGGACTGCGGTGCGTGGTCCGGCAGCCGATCGATCCGGGCTGGCAGATCTGCGCTCAGTGGCGCGCCGCGCCTATTTCAGAAGGATAGTTGCATGG
This sequence comes from uncultured Alphaproteobacteria bacterium, assembly GCA_963765775.1. Taxonomy (GTDB): domain Bacteria; phylum Pseudomonadota; class Alphaproteobacteria; order Sphingomonadales; family Sphingomonadaceae; genus Erythrobacter. The sequence goes on along the minus strand of CAVXXQ010000006.1, from coordinate 757,315 downwards.
CGACTTTGGTGCTTACCGCCGTCGGCTCGGCGATCGGCGGACCGATTGGCGGTGCGATCGGCTCGCTGATCGGCCAGCAGATCGACTCGCGAATCTTCGGACCCGGCGGGCGCGAAGGACTGCGGCTGCGCGATCTCGCTGTTAGCACCTCGAGCTACGGCCAGCCGATCCCGCGCCAATTCGGGCGGATGCGCGTGCCGGGAACCATCATCTGGTCGACCGATCTGATCGAAAGCAAACAAAAGCAGAAAAGCCGCAAAGGTCAGCCTTCCACCACGGTCTATTCCTATTCGGCCTCCTTCGCGGTCGCGATTTCGAGCACACCGATCGCCCGGGTCGGGAAGATCTGGGCGGATGGCAATCTGCTGCGCGGCGTGCAGGATGACCTGAAAGTCGGCGGAACCATGCGGGTCTATCGCGGCTTCGGCAACGATCCTGTCGACCCCCTGATCGCAGCTGCCAAGGGAACCGAAGCCCCCGCCTTTCGCGATTGCGCCTACGTTGTGTTCGAGGACCTTGCGCTTGGCGATTTCGGCAATCGCATCCCGGCACTGAGTTTCGAGATCTTCGCGGAAGGCGGTGACGAGACCGTCTCACTCGCGCAGCTCGTGCCTACCGCAGCGCTGCCTTCTGGGATGGAGCCGCTCGCCTATGCACGAGGGTTCGCCGACGAGGGCGGATCGTTGGCCTCAACCCTGGCGACGATCGACCAAGTAATCCCCTTGGTGTGCACCTCCGGAAGCGAGGGTCTTGCGATCGCGCCGCGCAAATCGGCCGAAGACGAGGTCCTGACCCTCCCGGACCAGCTGGCGACTGACGATCGCGGTCAGGATGAGCCCGGTCAGAAGCAGCGGGCCGGCATCCCCGCCCGGACACCTTCCGCATTGCGCTATTACGACGAGGGACGGGACTACCAGACCGGCGTGCAGCGCTCCTCCGGTGCGCGGGCTGCCGGGCGGGAGCTAATGATCGACCTGCCCGCCACCCTCACTGCCACTGGCGCGCGACAACTTGCCAACGACAGCGCCAACCGGACGCGCTGGCAGCACGAGACGATCACATGGCGGATCGGTGAGCTCGACCCGCGCATCATCCCCGGCACGATTGTCCGGCTGCCCGATATGCCGGGCCAGTGGCTGTTGAGGAGCTGGGAATGGTTCGACCGCGGTGTGGCGCTGGAGTTGGAGCGCCTTGCCCCCACTTCCGCAACGCCGCGGACGACCGACCCCGGCGAGAACCTCGCCCCACCCGATCTTGTCGTCCCCGCGACCCGGCTTGCAGCCATCGAGCTACCTTCCGACGCCAACGCAAATCCTGCGGCCCCGCTGATCTTTGCGGCAGCTTCGGCCGCGAACAGTGCGTGGCGGGGCGCGGCATTGTTCGCGGTGCAAGGGTCGGCGCTGGTCGACCTTGCAACGACTGGTAAGCGACGGGCTGTCATGGGTGCGCTCGCCGAACCACTGGCACCTTCGCCTGCCCTTCTGCTTGAGCCGCATAGCGAAACGATCATCGATCTTGTCGCCGACGATCTCGACCTCTCGGACACCGATGTCGCGGGGCTCACCGCCGGTGCCAATCGCATGCTGATCGGCGGCGAGCTCATCCAGTTTCTGCAAGTGCATCCGCTCGGTGCCGGACGCTGGCTTCTTTCCGGACTGTTGCGCGGGCGGGGAGGCACCGAGCCAGCCGCATTCGCGGGCCACCCGGCGCTCACGCCCGCAGTGCTGGTCGATGACACGCTCGTGGCGCTCGATCCACTGCTAGTGCCGCCGCTTGGCAGTTCGCGGATTGCCGCGATCGGGACCAGCGACCTGGATGCCGTGCTGGCGGACCTCGCCAACCCTGGCCTTTCACGCCGCCCGCCATGCCCGGTCCATGCGCGCATCAAATCCGAAGCCGACGGCGCGATCGTTTACCGCTGGACCCGGCGTGCGCGGGGCCAGTGGCGCTGGCAGGACAGCGTCGAAGTGCCGCTCGTTGAGGAGCGCGAGGCCTACCTTGTAGGCTTTGGTCCGGTGGATGCACCGTTCGCCTCATGGCTGCTCGATGCAGCATCGCTGCGACTGACCCTCGCCGAGCGGACCACTCTTGTCGGGACCTACGGGCCGGCAATCCTATGGGTCAGGCAGACCGGCACCTTCGACCATTCGCAGCCCCTGTGGCTCGCATCATTATCCTGAGAAACCGGAGGCTTGCATGTCCGATCCGACCCCCTTCCCTAGTTCTACTCCCGCGCTCGGTCTGCCGCTCCTGATTGCCGGTCAGGCGCAGAAAGAGTTTTTCGTCAATCAGGCGCTGTGCCTGCTCGATGCACTGCACATGCGCACGGTTAAGGCCTCGCAGTCCGCACCGCCCGCTATTGCCATCGAGTCCGACTGTTTTCGGGTCAAGGCACCTGCCGCTGGCGCTTGGGCAGGCCGCGAGGATCAGGTCGCGGTATTCATCGCGGGGGATTGGCACTTCATCGTCCCGGCCCATGGGATGACGCTCTATGACCGGGCAGCCGATAACATGCTGGTGTTCCGGTCAGGGTGGAAGCTGGCCCAGGCACCGACGCTGCCGACCGGCGGAACGATAGTGGATACCGAGGCGCGAGCAGCGATCGGTGCTCTGATTCAGTCCCTAAAGGCACTCGGGATACTGACGACAACTACACCGTGAACTCAAGAATGGCTGAATTCCGTGCGTTTTGAGGTCGCATTTTTTGTCCACAGGCACCGGATAGCGACATTCTTGCAACACGAGATGGGCATTGACGACTTGCCTCGCGGATGGGGAAAAGATAGAGACAGCCAGTGCCTCAAGTCTAATACAAAGGGGAATTTTGGATATGCGCAAACTCGTCATTGGGATGGCGATGGCTTCGTCCGCGCTCGCCACACCCGCCATGGCCCGAGATGGCCAGTGGTATATCGAGGGTGATGGCGGGGTAATGCTCGTCGAAGACCAGAACATCGATGTCACCACTTTCGCGGACAACGCGAAGGCCAATTACGACACCGGCTACGATTTCGGCGGGATTGTCGGCCATGACTTCGGTGCCTTCCGGCTCGAAGCGGAAGCCAGCTATCGCTCTGCGGAACTGGAAGATGTTGCGGCCGGCAGCCAGGGTCTCGTACTGAACCCGATCGCGGGCGGTTTTTCCCGTTTCACCAACACCCTTCCCGCGCTCGGCGAAGCCAGCGCACTGAGCTTCATGGTCAACGGTCTGTTCGACTTTGGATCGGATGACGGCCTACAGGGCTTTGCCGGCGGCGGCGTCGGTGTGGCGCGCGTCGACATGGATGGTCGCGTCAACACGAACGGCCCCGGCGTCTGGAGCGATTCGGACACTGGCTTTGCTTGGCAACTGCTTGCGGGCGTTCGCGCTCCGCTTAGCGACTCTTGGGACGTGGGCCTGAAGTATCGCTACTTCAACGTGCCGGACGTTGCGATCGTCGATCCGCTTGGTCGCGCTCTGAACACAGATTTCAACAGCCACTCGCTGCTGGGTTCGATCACCTACAACTTCGGTGGCGAGGAAGCTCCCCCGCCGCCGCCGGCCGTGACTCCGGTCCCGATGCCGACCCCGCCGCCTCCGCCGCGTCCGGCTCCGCCGCCGCCGCCGCCCAAGGTTGCATGCAACACCGGCCCGTACATTGTGTTCTTCGACTTCGATAAGTCGGATATCACAGCCGAGGCTGCCCGCATCCTGGATAGCGCTGCAAGTGCCTATGCCAATTGCGGCACCGCGAACGTCATGCTTGCCGGTCACACTGACCGTGCCGGCAGCCCCAAGTACAACCTGGGCCTCGCCCAGCGTCGTTCTGATGCCGTTCGCGCCTACCTCACTGGCCGCGGAATTCCGGATGGTCGCATGACCACGCAGGCCTTCGGCGAATCGGCTCCGCGCGTGCCAACCGCTGACGGTGTGCGCGAAGCGCAGAACCGTCGCGTCGAAGTCACTTACGGTCCGGGCTCGGGCATGTAAGCTTCGGCTTAGAAACGAACATGAGAGGGGGCCGGAGCGATCCGGCCCCCTTTTTTGTTGCCCGCAAGGTGGATGGTGTGCAGTCGATGCGCGCCCCGCCACTCTCGAGTTGATAGTAAGGCGCGCGGCGCGGTGGCCTCTGGGCCTTACGTCTCAGCGCTGGAAGGTTACGGCGACTTGTCCCCTCCTGCGGAAGGGCACCGGATCGCACTCGTGAAACGGCCGTTGACGCAAGCGCGGCTCCCGTTGTCTGGCCTCAAGTAACTGAGAGGCTAGAACCTATCGCTCCCCGGCCGCTTGAGCACGCTGCGCGATCGTCGCTTCAGCCTCGGGCAGGGCGCGATAGGCGTAGATCAGCAGCACCAGCGAAATTGGGGCAACGCCGATGAGCGACAGAACTCCGATGCGCATGCTCCCACTAATCTCAGAGATCTGCCCCACCATGTAGGGCCCAATCGCCAGCCCCACCAGCGTCGTTGCGAGGAAGAACGAAGCGGTAGCGGTGCCGCGCATCCGCGGGAGAACGAGGTCCTGCGTAGTCGCCGCTGCCGCGCCTAGAGCGGTCGCCGCAAACATCACTGCCAAGAAGTTCATCACGTAGAACAACGCCGCATTCCCTGTCGTGAACCCGACCCAGATCGGCACCATCGGCGCAACGACGCCGAACATCACAACGAGAATCCGACCCGCCGGATTGCGCCCGCGCAGCCAGTCGGACATGCGGCCCCCGAGAATCACCCCGAGAAAGCCGGATAGCGCCCCACTCCCCCCAAGCACGAAGGCCAGCTGCGCCTTGGGCAGCTCAAGCACCGTCTCGGCATAGGGCGCCGACCAGAACGCCAACGCATAGGCGACAAGCGAAACCAGCCCGTATCCAAGGGCCGTGCAAATAAAGGCGGGGGTTCCCCAGATCAAGCTGAAGGTCGCAGGATCGTGTCGGCGCAGCGTCGCAGCCCACGAGAACACAGCGTAATATCCGAAGGCCATCGCGGTCCACTGCGGCAAGTTGCCGGTCAGCTTGATCATCAACACCGCCAGCCCGATCATCGCCACCGCCATCACGAGGTTAACGAGAACAGCCATCGGCCCGCGCCGCATGGCATGCCAGAGTGTGAAAGGCGGCAGCAGCATCGACAAGTCGACTACAAAATCGACCAGCGGGTGCCGAGTGCCAGTCGTTTGCGCGGGCGGCCGCGACGGTTCGCGCAGTGAGGCGACCCACAAGGCGAGCAGCAGGCCCGGCAGGCCAACCGCAAGGAATGCAGCCTGCCATCCCACCAACCCCAACATGCCGCCGCCAGGATAAGCGGCGTCCCACACTTTCGAGATCTTGGCCCCGATCAGCAATGACACCCCTCCCCCGAGGTAAAGCCCCGAGGAATAGATCGCGAGCGCCGTTGCGCGTTGGCGGGAAGGGAAATAGTCCGAGATCAGCGAATAGGCGGTCGGGCTGGCGGTCGCCTCACCCACGCCCACGCCCATGCGCGCCAGCGAGAGGGTGAGGTAATTGCGCGCGAACCCGGACAGCGCCGTCATTGTCGACCACAGGACGAGACCGATCGACAGCAGCCGAACCCGGTGCCAGCGATCCGCAAGACGGCCAAGTGGCACACCAAACAGGGCGTAGAAGACCGCAAAGGCGGCTCCTCCCAGAAAACCCAGCTGCCCATCGGTCAAGGCAAGGTCGCGCTTGATGTCGACCGCGAGGATCGAGAGGATCTGCCGGTCGATAAAATTAAGAATGTAGACGACCACCAACACGCCCAGCACATACCAGCTGTAGGCTGACGCCGGCGCCTCGCTCTCCGCCTCGCGTGCGGTGCTATCGTCGCTCAATACTAATCCTCTCAGAAAGCTGTGCTTGGCGGCCAGCTTAGGGGCCGATCACACTTTGTATGGAGTGCTATCGACAATCCCGGCCTCGGCAAAACCCTTTTTCCGCAAACGGCAGGAATCGCACAGGCCGCAGGCGATCCCCTCGGGCGCAGGATCGTAACACGACCAACTCCATGCCGGATCGAGGCCGAGCCTGGCACATTCGCGGGCGATATTGGCCTTGGTCATGTGCTGAAGCGGCGCGTGAATTGTAAACGGCGCGCCTTCCACCCCAGCCTTGGTCCCGAGCCGCGCGGTCTCGGCGAAGCTGGCGATGAACTCCGGCCGGCAGTCGGGATAGCCCGAATAGTCGAGCGCATTGACCCCAATGAACACATCGCGCGCGCCCGCAGCCTCAGCGCAGGCGGTGGTCAGCGCAAGGAACACCAAATTGCGCGCCGGCACATAGGTGACCGGAATGTCGTTGCCGACTCCGCCTTTGGGCACGTCGATCGCATCGGTCAGCGCAGAGCCGCCGAAAGCGCGCAGGTCGAGCGCAATCTGCGTGTGCCGCGCTAGGCCAAGCTGACCAGCGATCCGCGCGGCAGACTGGAGCTCGAGCTTATGGCGCTGACCATAGTCGACCGTCAGAGCATGGACATCGAAGCCCGCTTCCAGCGCCAACGCCGCTGTCACCATCGAGTCGAGACCGCCTGAAAGCAGCACCACAGCGATCGGCTTTGCAGAGTTGATGTCAGTTGCGCTCATGGCGCGGCCCTAACACGCGCGCGGGCAAAGGCAATCAGCTCGGATCAGCAGGGACCCGTGCGACGCGCTTCAGCTGTCATCTGGAATGGCATACCGTTGTGAATGCCCTGACTTTCGAGTTGGACCAATGCGCTTGTCTCACGGCGAATGCTGGTGCGGCCGTAGCCATTGCCGGGGCAGGTGTACTGCACCGTAACCCGCGCGGCGCCATCCTCCACGACGAACTGGCTGCACCCGCCCTCGCGGTGCATCAACTGGATCAGCTCCACGCCCGATTTCACGCAGATCTTGCGATCGGTGGCCACACCGCGCTGCTTGACAGTCCACTCGCCCTTCGTGAGCATCCCCAGCATGGCAAGCCCCTGGCCTTGTGCCAGTACCGGCAAGGACACGCACAGCGCCGCCACGGCCGCGAGGCCGCTTAGCGCAAGCGCAGACTTTGTCCTGTCGGTTCCGTCGGTCATCCTTTTCCTCATGCCAAAATCGGGCTGGAGTGGCTTGCACAAATTGGTCGATTTTGCCCGGTCGGGCGATTTTCGGACGTAGGCTCAGATTGCGAGCGAGAATGTGCGGGAGCAGAACGCGCAATCGACGGCGATGATCCCGTCAGGTCCGCGCATGCCGGTCTGTTCTTCGAGCGGAAAGCGGGCAATCACCGCCTCATAATGCGCCGAGCTGCAGCGGCACCCGCGCGAAACCGTTGCGCCAGCCTGCACGCGCACTTCCTCCTCCTCGTGGAACAGCCTCCACGCGATCGCTTCGAGCGAAAGCGCAGGGTCGAGCAATTCGTTATGACTAGTCGTGCCGGCTAGGGCCAAGACGTGCTCCCAATCGGGGTGATCCATGCGGACATGCAGCCGCTCGCGCCCTTCCTCCCCTTCGGGAAGATGCTGGATAATCACACCCGCCGCGGTGCGCCCACCGCCACCGGCGCGGCTGGCGATGCGGATCAGCGTCGGGATCTGCTCGGACTGGCTGAAATAGGATTCGCACGCGGCCGCGAGGCTGTCGCCTTCGAGCGGGACGATCCCCTGATAGCGCTGACGACCCTCGGTTTCAAAGGTGATCCCTAGATAGCCCTCACCGAATAGCGCCGTGAGTGATGGGTTCGCGCCAAGCGTCGCCAGCCGCTCGCCATCGAAATCGGCATAGCCGCGAACCGCGCCATCGCGATAGTCGCACACCAGCAGGCTCACGATCCCCCCGTTGGTCTGTGCCTGCATGGTCATCTGTGCCTGCTCGCCTTTGAGCAACCCGCCCATCAGCGCCACCAGCACCAGCGCTTCGCCAAGCAGGTGGGTTATCGGCGCCGGATAGTCGTGCGCCGCAAGCACCTCTTCGAGCACGCCCTGAAGACGCACCATGCGCCCACGCGCGCTGCGCCCCGGCAGGGTGAAGCCCATCAGGGCGTCGGAATAGGTCTCGATAATGTCGGTCGTGTCAGCCATTCGGCGCATATGGGGATCGATCGCCTCAGACGGAAGCCCCTCCGTAACGCTCGTCAGTCGCCGAGCAGGCCGAAGGCCCATAGCAGCACCGACTTCTGCGCGTGGATGCGGTTCTCGGCCTCGTCGAACACCACCGATTGCGGGCCTTCGAACACCTCCTCGGTGACCTCGTCGCCAACATGCGCGGGCAGGCAGTGGAGGAAGACGGCATCGGGCTTCGCCTGCGCCATCAGCGCCGCATCGACCTGATAGGGCGCCATCGCGGCTTTCTTCTCCGCGGCGTCCGCCTGCCCCATCGAAATCCACGTATCAGTGACGAGCACATCAGCCCCGCGCGCTGCTGCGCGGGCATCCTGCGTCAGCGTCACCTGCGCCCCGCCCGCGCGGGCAAGCGTGACAAAGGCGGGATCAGGCTCATACCCCGCAGGGGTCGCCACCCGGACGTTGAACTTGAACAATCCGGCCGCCTCGAGGATCGAGTGCAGCACGTTGTTCCCATCCCCGAACCACGCGACTTCAAGGCCCGGCAGCGCCTTTCCATGCTCGATCACAGTGAGCAGGTCCGCGACGATCTGGCACGGGTGCGACATGTCGGTGAGGCCGTTGATCACCGGCACCGTCGCATGGCGCGCCATTTCCTCTATCTTGGCGTGATCGTCCGTGCGCAGCATGATGCCGTCGACCATTCGGCTCAGCACCCGCGCCGTATCGGCGATAGTCTCGCCGCGCCCAAGCTGGCTTGACGCCGAATCCAGCAGCAGCACCGTCCCACCAAGCTGGCGCATCGCAATATCGAAGCTGACGCGCGTGCGGGTAGAGTTCTTCTCGAACACCAGCGCCAACACGCGACCCGCGAGCGGCGCATCGGCATCGGGCGCGCCTTTGCGCAGGCCGGCGCGCGCCGCTTTGCGGTCGATCGCATCATTAATCATCGCCGCAATCGCGTCGCCCCCGGCATCGCCAAGGTCGATGAAATGGCGGATGACGCCGCCGCTCATGTGGCCTCGGGCACCTTGAAGCTCGCCGCGCCTGCCGAAAGCTTGTCGAAGAACTCGTCGATCTCGTCATCGCCAATCACCAGCGGCGGGATGATGCGGATCGTGTTATCTCCCGCCGCCACCGTCAGCAGCTGGTGATGATCGCGCAGGTGCACGTAGAAGGGGCGGCTCTCCATCTTCATCTTGAGACCCAGCATCAAGCCCTTGCCGCGCACCAGCTCGAAGAGTTCAGGGTAGTTGCCGATGAACTGCTCGAGCCCCTTGCGCAGGCGCTCGCCCTTCTCGCGAACTGACGCGAGGAATTCGTCGTTGGCGACCGCTTCCATCACCGCCGTCCCCGCCGCCATCGCCAGCGGGTTGCCGCCATAGGTCGATCCGTGGGTGCCGAAAGTCATCCCGCGCGCGGCCTTTTCGGTGGCGATGCAGGCACCCAGCGGGAAACCGCCGCCGATGCCCTTGGCGGTGGCGAGGATATCGGGCTTAATCCCGTATTGCTCGTAGGCATAGAGCGTGCCGGTACGCGCCACGCCGCACTGCACCTCATCGAGCACCAGCATCAGGTCATGCTCGTCGGCGAGCTTACGCAAGCCCTGCATGAACTCCATCGAGGCCGGGCGGATACCGCCCTCGCCCTGAATCGGCTCGACCAGGAAGCCTGCCGTCTTCGGGCCGATCAGAGCTTTGGCAGCCTCGAGATCGTCGAATGGCGCGTACTTGAATCCGTCGAGCAGCGGCGCAAAGCCGTGGTGCATCTTGGTCTGGTTCGATGCGCTGATGGTCGCCATCGTCCGACCATGAAAGGCGTTGTGGAAAGTGATCAGTTCAAAGCGCCCGGCGTCGCCGGCCTCGCCCGCATTCTGATGGTAGGCGCGCGCGGCCTTGATCGCCGCCTCGACCGCTTCCGCGCCCGAGTTGGTGAAGAACACCGTGTCGCCGAAGGTCGTGTCGACCAACATCTGCGCCAGACGCTCGCCCTGCGGGCTGCCGTAAAGGTTGGAGACGTGCATCAAGGTCGCTGCCTGCTGCTGGATCGCGCCGATCAGCCCCTCGTGCGAATGGCCCAGCAGATTGACCGCAATGCCGCTGGCGAAGTCGAGGTAGCGGGTGCCGTCCTCGTCGATCAGGTGGCAGTGCTCCCCGCGCACCGGCCGGACACCGCAACGCGGATAAACGGGCATGAGCGCAGGTGTAGACATCGGCAAAGTTCCTGAATGTGAAAGCAAAGGGGACTGGAAACGCAAATGGCGGCCCTTGATCAGAGCCGCCACCTGCAATCCGTAATCTTCCGCCGGTCCCTCGTCAAACCGCCGAGGGGGCGGAAGGCGGCTGGGATCAGCCTTCGATCGGTGTCAGATTGACGGCGGAGTGCTTTCCGCGTCGATCAACTTCAAGATCGAATTCATAACGCTCGCCTTCGTTCAAGGCGGTCAGCCCCGAACGCTCGACGGCGCTGATGTGCACGAAGGCATCGGGCTGCCCGTCATCGCGGACGAGGAAGCCGAAGCCCTTCATCGCGTTGAAGAACTTGACCACTCCCTTGGCGCGCTCACCGGTCAGCTCGCGCTGTGGCGCAGCGGGTTTCGCCGCCACCGCAATCACATCACCGACGACCTGAAGATCCTGCGCCGACACCTTGCCGCCGCGATCCACTAGATTGTACTGGAGCTCCTGCCCTTCGGCGAGGCCTTCAAGTCCAGCACGTTCGACAGCGCTGATGTGAACGAAGACGTCTTCGCCGCCACCTTCCTGCTGGATGAAGCCGAAGCCCTTCTGGGTGTTGAAGAACTTCACCATACCCTTGCCGGTGCCGACGATCTGGGCCGGCATGCGGCTGAAACCGCCCGCGCCTGCTCCGCCGCCACCGGGGCCACCAGGACCACGAGGGGCACCGCTGAAGCCGCCGCCGCTGCGCGGAGCACCGCCGCCACCGCCGCTGTAGCGGTCACCACCGCCACCACCGCCGAAGCGATCGCCGCCGCCGCCAAAATCACGCGGAGGCGAGAACCCGTCGTTCCCGCCGCCAAACGGATCAAAACCTTCTTCGCCGAAACCGTCGCGCTTGTCGCGGCCGCGCCGGCGTCCCCTATCGTAACCCATAGATCAGTACGTACCTTGCCACACTGCCCGCCCTACTAAGTGCCGATGTCGTGGACAGTGAGCCGCATCGGACACAGACGCGCCAGGTTATGGTCCGGAGCGCACGTAGTCGCAGTTATAGCGCACAAAAGCGTGCTTTGCGAACGAAATTACAGCGCCTTCCGGTCCGGCCCGGCGGCTGCCCGCGGCGGGCATTTGCGGAAAGCTTGTGTGGCCTTGCGGCTTTGGGCATGAGGAGCGCCAACAACCCAACGAACTCTGGTGAAAGCAGCACGGATCATGAGCGAGTTTCGCCGCCTCACGGAAAATGTCTTGGTCAGTCCGCAGCTTGCGATCGAGGATATCGCCGCCGCTGCCGAGCTGGGTGTTAGCACAATCGTCAACAACCGCCCCGATGGCGAGGAGCCCTCGGCACCGCAAGGCGACGAAATTGCCGCGGCAGCAGCAGCCGCAGGGATCAACTATGTCACTATTCCGGTCGGCCACGCCGGCTTCAGCGAGCCGCAGGTCGACGCCATGATCGCTGCGCTTGAGCAGGCCGAGGGACCGATTCTCGCCTATTGCCGGTCGGGAACCCGATCGACCCTGTTGTGGGCGCTCGCCGCCGCGAAGCAGGGTGAGGCGCCCGATTCGATTGCGCGCACTGCGGCGCAGGCGGGATATGACGTCAGCCCGATCCGCACGATGATCGACATGCTCGCCGCGCGCTGAGGCGCTGGACCGTGCATTTCCCGCCGCTCATCCTCCAAACCGCCGGGTCGCTGATCGCGATTCTCGCTTTGGCGGGGCTTGCGCGTTGGATGAAGCTCGGCGGCACACCCCTGCTCGACAGTCAGGAGTCCGTGCGCCGCGCGGCGCAGGAGGTAGATGACGGCTTCGAAGCGGTCGCAATCGCTTGCGATGCACAGGGGCACGCCGCTCTCGTCCGCGATGCCGATGGGCAATTCATGCTGATCAAGCGCCACGGCAATCGCTTTGCCGGACGGGTGCTAGGCCCCGGCGCACGGGCGCGTTTGCGGGACGATCTCGGTAAGGCGGCGCTGGAAGTCGATCCGGGCGAAGTGCGATTCGGCAAGGTCATCCTGGACCTGCCAGACCCCGGGACTTGGGCCGACGCCATCAATCGGGTAAGCAGGCCGCAACATGCCTGACTTCAACCCTACCCAATTCGCCGTACCGCTGTTCGTCGTCGCGGTGCTGGCCGAGATGATCTGGGCGAAGCTGCGCTCACCAGAGGCTTATGAGCCCAAGGACACCTTGGTCAGTCTCGCGTTCGGCCTCGGATCGACGGTAGCAGGCGCCCTGCTCGGGGGCTTAGCGCTCACCGTCTTCATCAAAACCTACGAATACCGCATCTACGACTTTGGCCCTCAGTGGTGGGCGGTCTGGTGGGCATGGCCGCTGTGCTTCGTGCTCGATGACCTGAAATACTACTGGGTCCACCGCGCCGGGCACCGCATCCGCTGGATGTGGGCGAGCCACGTGAACCATCACTCCAGCCAGCACTACAACCTCTCGACCGCCTTGCGGCAGAGCTGGACGGGGGCGCTCACCTTCGGGTTCCTGTTCGCGGTGCCGCTCGTCTTGCTCGGCTTTCACCCCCTGATGATCGCCATTTGCGGGGGCTTCAACCTCATCTACCAGTTCTGGATCCATACCGAGGCCATCAAGCGCATGCCTCGCTGGTTCGAGGCGGTGATGAACACACCGTCGCACCACCGGGTCCACCACGCGACCAACCCGCGCTATCTCGACAAGAATTACGCGGGCGTCTTCATCATCTGGGACCGGATGTTCGGCACTTTCGAGCCTGAGGTCGAGGCCGAACCGATCCGCTATGGCATCGTCAAGCAGCTCGGCAGCTTCAACCTCTTGTGGGCGGTGTTCCACGAATGGATCGGGATGCTGGAAGACATCGTCCGCGCACCGTGGCGGCACAAGCTGTCCTACCTGCTGCGTGAACCCGGCTGGAGCCATGACGGCAGCCGCGAGACCAGCGACATGATCCGCGAGCGTTGGCGCAGCCGCCTAGACGAGACCGTTGCACGCGAAGCAGCATCAGTTGCGACTCGAAACCCGATTGCAGGCAGCCGCGAAGCGGCTTAATCTCTCCGCCAAAGGGAGAGATCATGGAAAGCTTCGACTACATCGTCATCGGCGGTGGCAGTGCCGGTAGCGCCGTCGCCGGACGGCTCGCAGTAGATGGCACCCGCCGCGTGTGTCTGCTTGAGGCCGGCGGGCGGAACAACAACGTCTTCATCAAGACGCCGGGCTTCATGCCATTCATTCCCCAAGCCTCGAACTACCGCTACGAGACGGTGCCCCAAAAAGGCCTGAACGGCCGCACCGGCTACCAGCCGCGCGGGCGCGGGCTTGGCGGCTCCTCGGCGATCAACGCGATGGTCTATATCCGCGGCAACCGCTGGGATTACGACAACTGGGCGGCGCAGGGCTGCACCGGCTGGGCCTATGACGACGTGCTCCCCTACTTCAAGCGCGCCGAGGCGAACGAGCGCGGCGGCGATGACTTTCATGGCGGCGGCGGCCCGCTGTTCGTCGAGGACCAGAAGCACGCGAATCCGGCGAGCCACGCCTTCGTCGATGCGGCGGCAGCGTTGCAGCTGCGCACCAACACGGATTTCAACGGCGAGCGGCAGGACGGCTTCGGGCTCTATCAGGTCACCCAACACAAGGGCGAACGCTGGTCGGCGGCCCGCGCTTATGTCGAGCCGATCCGCGATTCCGGCAATTTCGCGGTGCGCACCGATACACTGGTCGAGAAGCTGGTGATTGAGGGCGGCCGGGTCACCGGCGTCCAGATCAAGCGCGGCGGCAAGCGCGAGACGCTGCTGGCGCGGCGCGGCGTGGTGCTTTCAGCAGGAGCCTTCAACTCCCCCCAGATCCTGATGCTGTCGGGTATCGGCCCAGCCGATCACCTCAAGGCGCACGGCATCGATGTGGTGCTGGATCGCCCTGCGGTTGGCGGCAATCTCCAAGACCACATCGACTACGTTTCCGGCTGGGAAACGGAGAGCGACGTGCCCATCGGCAGCACCCTCAAGGGCACGCTGCGGATGGCCGCCGCGATGGTCGAGCACCGCCGCAAGCGTACCGGCGTGATGACCACGCCCTATGCCGAGGCGGGCGGGTTCTGGACGGTGATGCCGGATAGCCCCGCGCCCGACGTGCAATGGCACTTCGTCCCTGCGGTGCTTGAGGATCACGGCCGCGAAAAGGTCAAGGCGCACGGCTTTTCGCTGCACGCCTGCGTGCTGCGGCCGGAGAGCCGCGGGACCGTGCGGTTGGGCAGCGCGGATGCGGCGGCCGCGCCGGTGATCGACCCCAACTTCCTTGATGACGATCGCGACATGGCGGTGCTTCGCGCAGGCGTGCGACTGTCGCACCGCATTGCCGAAGCGCCGCCGATGCAGGCGTTCGGGCCGAAAGATCGGCACCCGGTCGATCTCAACGACGATGCGGCGCTCGATGCGATGATCCGCAACCGTTCGGACTCGGTCTATCACCCCGTCGGCACCTGCCGGATGGGTTCGGACGTCGGCGCGGTGGTCGATCCGACGCTCAAGCTCAATGGGCTCGAGGGATTGTGGGTGGCGGACGCCAGCATCATGCCCAAGCTTGTCAGCGGCAACACTAATGCGCCGAGCATCATGATTGGCGAACGCTGCGCGGAGTTCGTGATGGCCGCCGAAAAAGCCTGATTTGTCTGGTCCCCAAACGACGGGCGCCGGCATTGGCGATGTTCCACGTGAAACATCGTTTTGGCGCCATTCTGGAGGGGGTCTGAAAGGGGTCTAAAGAGGGCCTAACCGGGGTCTAAACCCCGCAAGCGCCCCTCTGGACCCGCGCAAAAGCCGCCAGAAAAATCCTCGCCACGCCGACGCCGAGACGGGGGAGGCGCCAAGCACAAAAAAAGGCCGGAGAGCTTGCGCATCTCCGGCCGTAATCAGTCTGTTCGTTCGCAGGAGGAACAAGGTGAGGCGGGGGGAGAGGAGAGGGAGAGAGAGGTCCCCCCCCGCCAAGCTTGGTGGGTGCGCGCTTAGTTGTAAGCGCGCTCCCCGTGTTCGGAGATGTCGAGGCCGTTGGTTTCGGCTTCGGCGTCGGGGCGCAGGCCCAAGGTGTACTTGAGAGCGAGGAACAGCACCGCAGAGACGACGCCGGTCCACGCGACGGTCACACCGACCGCATAGACCTGGGTGGTCACCTGTCCGACCATGTCGAACGCGCCAGCCTTGGCCACAGGTGCGGTGTAGTCGATCCAGCCCTGACCGCCGAGCGCCGGGTCGGCGACGATGCCGGTGCCGATCGCGCCGACAATCCCGCCGACAGCGTGGATGCCGAAGACATCGAGGCTGTCGTCGTAGTTCAGCTTGTTCTTCACCGTGGTGACGAAGAAGTAGCAGATGACCGAGGCCACAGCGCCGAGGATGATCGCGGTGCCGGGGTGGGCAAAGCCCGCCGCAGGCGTGATCGCCACAAGGCCAGCCACCACACCCGAAACCGCGCCAAGCAGCGAAGGCTTCTTGTGGGTGATCTGTTCGATGATCGCCCAGGCTGCACCCGCTGCCGCGGTGGCGACGAAGGTGTTGATGAAGGCCAGCGCAGCAAAGGCGTTGGATTCAAGCGCAGAGCCGGCGTTGAACCCGAACCAGCCGATCCACAGCAGGCTGGCGCCGATCATGGTCATCACCAGGTTGTGCGGGGGCATGGGCTCTTTCTTGTAGCCGATGCGCGGGCCGATGATGATGCAGCCGATCAGACCGGCAATGCCTGCATTGATGTGCACCACAGTGCCACCAGCGAAGTCGAGCGCGCCCCAGCCCCACAGCAGACCCATGTCGGTCGGCGCGGTGGGCAGGAAGTCCGGGCCGGCCCAGTACCACACCATGTGTGCGATCGGGAAATAGGCGAGCGTCATCCAGGCGACCACGAAGATGATCAACGAGGTGAACTTCACGCGCTCGGCAAAGGCCCCGACAATCAGCGCCGGCGTGATGCAGGCGAAGGTCATCTGGAACATCACGAAGACCAGCTCGGGCAGGTAAACCCCGTTCGAGAAGGTCGCAGCGAACGTGCCCGGGTTGACCCCGGCGAGGAAGGCCTTGTCGAGCCCGCCGACGATCGTCGGGAACGGCGAGCCGGTGGAGGTGAAGGCCATCGAGTAGCCCCAACCGAACCACACCAGCGCTGCGACGCAGACGATGGTGAGGACCTGCATCAGCACGCTCAGCATGTTCTTGGCGCGCACCAGGCCGCCATAGAACAGCGCGAGGGCCGGCACGCTCATCATCAACACGAGCGCGGTCGAAACCATCATCCAGGCGACGTCGCCCTTGTTGACCATCTCGGCGGTGGGAGTGAACACAGCCGGTGCGGCTGCTGCCGCAGCATCGGCGACCGGCGCGGCGAAGGCTGGCGCGGCGAGCAAGCCCGCCCCGGCCGTCAACATCGCCGCTTTGCAGAGAATACGCTTCATCGATTAGGCCCCCTTAAAGCGCGGTTTCGCCGGACTCGCCGGTGCGGATGCGGGTGGCAGACGCAAGATCGAGTACGAAGATCTTGCCGTCGCCGATGGCTCCGGTGTTGGCGGTCTGCTGGATTGTTTCGACCACCTGCGCAGCGATTTCATCGCTGGCGGCAATCTCGAGCTTCACTTTGGGAAGCATGTTGGTGGAGTATTCGGCCCCGCGATAAATCTCGGTCTGCCCCTTCTGGCGTCCGAAACCCTTGACCTCGGTCACGGTCATCCCGGCGATGCCGATGCCGCTCAAGGCATCACGCACGGTGTCGAGCTTGAACGGTTTAATGATGGCGATGATGAACTTCATCTGTGGCCCCTGTTGCGCCGGATTTGTTCCGGCCAACGGATACACAGCAACAAGCGTGCCATAATTGTGTAACAGGGGTGACGCAGCGGAATCCGCGAGTTTCTTCGCACCTGCGGGATAATACCTGCCTAAATTTTAATCAGGTGATTAACACTTGGGCAAGGATTGGGGCGAAATGTGCGTCATTCACCCGATATGAAGCGGTCTGTCGCGCGGGTCGGCAGGCCATCAATGCTGCGCGTGCGTTTGGCCATCTTGGCCTCCCATTGCGCCGGGTCGGACTGGCGATGCGCTTTCTTCAGCGTCTCGCGCTCGCCCTCAAGCGTCATGAACGGTACGCCCCAACCGCAGGAGGATTGCACGCTTTCAACGGCGATATCGAAGATTTGCCGCGAGCCGGGCATCAGCGTGAAATGGCCTGCAAGGCTCTCCCATTCGGCATCCTGCGGCAGCACGGCGCGGCCGCGCCCGTAAATCCTGAGGATCAGCGCGGGCTGCTGGAAATTGCAGAACATCACCGTGACCCGGCCATCCTCTGTAAGATGTGCGTGGGTTTCGTTGCCCGATCCCCCCAGATCGAGATAGGCGACGCGGCTAGGCGACAGGACCCGGAAGGCGTCATAGCCCTTGGGGCTGAGGTTGATCCGTCCCT
This sequence comes from uncultured Alphaproteobacteria bacterium, assembly GCA_963765775.1. Taxonomy (GTDB): domain Bacteria; phylum Pseudomonadota; class Alphaproteobacteria; order Sphingomonadales; family Sphingomonadaceae; genus Erythrobacter. The sequence continues at coordinate 739,721 of CAVXXQ010000006.1, read as the reverse complement.
CGGCCGCAGCGGTCGCGACGAAGAACACCGGCTGGGCGGCAATCAACGCAATGTGCTTTTGGGTCAGCGCATCGGTGAAATCCGCCATAGCCGGCTCCTTCGGGTCAGAGGAAATCGCGCAAGGTGGCCATGAAGCGGTCGAACTGGTCGTGGTGGAGCCAATGCCCCGCTTTCTCGAACTCGATCACCTCGGCCGTCTTGAATTGCGCGATCCGGCCGTCCTTGGCCGGGTTCGAGGCCCAGCTGTCCGCGCCGTAGAGCAGCAGCGTCGGGCAGGTGATCGCACCCCACAGCGCCTCGACGAACTCGTCGCCGATGTCCTCGACCGGCCAGACATTGAGGTGCGGATCGAACTTCCAGCTATAGGTGCCGTCCTCGTTGCGGTTGACGCCGTGGACGGTCAGATGCCGCGCCTGTTCCTCGGTGAGGTAGGCGTTCTCCTCGATCATCCGGGCAAACGCGGCTTCGATGCTGTCATATTTGCGCGGGGACCGCCCGGCGGCCTTGCGCTTCTTCTCGATGAATTCGGCAAGGCGCTCGGGGTAAGGCACGCTGCGCTGCTTGGCGCGCATTTCGGGCGATGGGCCGAGCCCTTCGATCGCCACCAGCTTGGTGATCATATCGGGGAACGCGCCCGCATAGCGCAGCGCCACGTTGCCGCCCATCGAATGCGCCACCATCCGCACCGGGCCGACGCCGAGCTGGTGCACCAGCTGCGCCAGATCATACACCATGTCGGCGGCGGAATAGACCCCGTCGGAGACCCAGTCACTGTCACCATGCCCGCGGTGATCCATCGCGATGACGTGGTAATCCGCGCTCAGCGCCTCGGCGGTCCAGTCCCAGCTGCGCGCATGATCGCGCCCGCCATGCACCAGCACCAGCGGCGGTTTACCCCTACCGCCCCAGTCGAGGTAATGGAGCCGAAGGCGCTGCGAGATGAAGGTCTGCGAAGTCGGGCCGGAGGTGTGCATGAGGCCTGCCATGCCGCGAACCTGCCGGTCCCGCAAGACTACCGTTCCCCCCCTTAGCGCTCTTTCGTGGCCGAGAAGGTCAGCTCGGGGTTCTTCTCGACCTGGTAGCTGACGTCCCACGGGCTCTTGGCCATGAACACCATGTCCCCGTCGCGGTCACGGGCGACGTTGGCGCGGTTGAAGCTCGCGAATTCCTCAAGCGCCTTGTCGTCGCCCTTGATCCAGCGCGCGGTCGCGAAGGGCGACGGTTCGAGCACGGCTTCGACCTTGTATTCCGCCTCCAGCCGCGAAATCAGCACTTCGAGCTGCAGCTGGCCGACCACGCCGACGATGTGGGCCGAGCCGATTTCGGGGTAGAACACCTGGATCACGCCCTCTTCGGAGAGGTCGTCCAGCGCCTTGCGCAGCTGCTTCGTCTTGGTCGGATCGCGCAGTTGCACACGGCGCAGGATTTCCGGCGCGAAGTTCGGCAGGCCCGTGAAGCGCACCTGATTGCGCTCGGACAGCGTGTCACCCACCCGCAAGGTGCCGTGGTTGGGGATGCCGATGATGTCGCCCGCTTCCGCCGTATCGGCCAGCTCGCGATCCTGCGCGAAGAACAGGATCGGCGAATGCACCGCGATCGGCTTGCCCAGCCCTGACGGCGTCAGCTTCATGCCGCGTTTGAAGGTGCCCGACACCTGCCGCATGAAGGCGATGCGGTCGCGGTGGTTGGGGTCCATGTTGGCCTGCACCTTGAAGATGAAGCCGGTGACCTCGTCGCGGTCAGGGCTGATCTGCTCCTCGCCCGCAGGCTGCGGCCGCGGCGGCGGGGCGTGGCGGGCAATCGCGTCGATCAGCTCGGTCACGCCGAAATTCTTGAGCGCCGAGCCGAAATAGACCGGCGTCAGGTCGCCGTGGAGAAACGTCTCGAGGTCAAACTCGGGATAGCCGCCGCGCGCCAGTTCGATCTCGTCGGCGAAGCGATCAGGGATAGCTGCCGTATCGCGCGTGCCAAGGAATTCGCGGCTGGGGCCTTCCGGGCGGCTGACAGTGCCCGTGGCGAAGTCGAGGATGCCTTCGAATTCGCCGCCCATGCCGATCGGCCACATCTGCGGGCTGACATCGAGCGCCAGCATATCGGCGACCTCATCCAGCGTCTCGAAGGGATCGCGGCCCTCGCGGTCGACCTTGTTGACGAAGGTGATGATCGGCAAGTTGCGCAAGCGGCACACCTCGAACAGCTTGCGCGTCTGCGGCTCGATGCCTTTCGCGGCGTCGATTACCATCACCGCCGAATCGACAGCGGTCAGCGTGCGATAGGTATCTTCCGAGAAATCCTCGTGGCCCGGCGTGTCGAGCAGGTTGAACGTGATCCCGTCGCGCGCAAAGGTCATCACTGACGACGTGACGGAGATTCCGCGCTGCTGCTCGATCTTCATCCAGTCTGACCGCGCCCGCCGCGCCTGTCCGCGCGCCTTGACCTCGCCGGCCAAGTGGATCGCGCCGCCTTGCAGCAGCAGCTTTTCGGTCAGCGTCGTTTTCCCTGCGTCAGGGTGCGAAATGATCGCGAAGGTGCGCCTGGAGCTTTTGGTGTCGGAGGTCATGGAATCAGTCGCGCGCGACGCGGAAACCCGCGAAGTCCTGGTTCACCGGCATAAGCTCAAGCCGGTTGATGTTGAGGTGCGGCGGCAGCGTGGCGATCCACAGGATCGTGTCGGCGATGTCCTGCCCAGTCATCGGGTTGACCCCGCGATAAAGGTCATCGGACGCCTGCTGGCTGCCGGTGCGCACCACGGTGAACTCGGTCTCGACCATCCCCGGCTCGATGCTCGTCACCCGCACGCCGGTGCCGTGAAGATCGGCGCGGAGCGCGAGCGTGAAGTGGTTCACGAAGGCCTTCGAGCCCGCATACACGTTGCCGCCCGGATAGAGGTAGCTGCCCGCCACCGATCCGATGGCGATGATCGCGCCTTTGCGCTCAATCAGCAGTGGCAACAGCTTGCGGGTCAGCACCACCATCGCGGTAACGTTGGTGTCGATCATCGTCTGCCAGTTTGCCAGATCGGCATCCTGCGCCGCCGATAGCCCCTGGGCGAGGCCGGCGTTGTTCACCAGCAGGTCGATATCGCGGAAACCCTCGGGCAGCGCCGCGAGCGCGGCATCGAGCGCAGGCGTGTCGCGCACGTCGAAGCAGGCGGTATGGACCTTCTCGGCCCCCAGTTCCGCGACCAAGGCGTCAAGGCGCTCCTGCCGCCGCCCGGTGGCAACGCAGCGCCATCCAGCAGCGACCAGCGTGCGCACCGTCGCAAGGCCGATCCCGGCAGTGGCACCGGTTACGAAAGCAGTTTTCATCCGCGCAGCTCCCCGCCCAGCTTGGTGGCGGCGGCCACCACCTTTTCGGCAATCGCCTTCAATTCAGCATCCTTGAAACTCGCCTCGCCCGGCTGGAGCGTGACTTCGACGGCGAGCGACTTGTGGCCCTCCGGCACGCCCTGTCCGGCAAAGACGTCGAACACGCGCACGGCGGTGATGCTCGCCTTGTCCGCGCCCTGAACGCTGCGCACCAGATCGCCCGCCGCGAGGCTGGCGGGGACGAGGAAAGCAAAGTCGCGCGTCACGGCTTGCAGCGCCGGCGGGGTGAAGCCCGGGCGGGCAAAGGCCGTGCCCTTCTTCGCCGGAATGGCATCAAGGAACATCTCTACGGCGGCGATGGGCCCATCGACATCGAAGGCTTTCAATGTCGCCGGATGCACCATCCCGAAGCGCGCGAGCACCATCTTGGGGCCGAGCCGCAGGGTTGCCGATTGGCCGGGATGGAACTGCGGCCCCGCCTCCCCCATCACCATCAGATTGGCGACTGGAGCGCCCGCCGCCTCGAGCAGCTGAAGCGCCACCGCCTTGGCGTCGAAGGCGTCGAAGCTCTTGGCCTTGCCTGACTGCCAGCCGCGCGGGGTCTTCTCGCCCGCCAGCACGATACCGAGCGTCGGCTTCTCGTCGCTGAGGCCATTGCCCGCGCGGAAATAGCGTCGCCCGATCTCGAACAGGCGAGATGCGGGCGCGCCGCGATCGGCATTGCGCTTGGCCGCCATCAGCAGGCCGGGCAGCAGCGCGGGGCGCATCGCCTTCATGTCCTCGCTGATCGGATTGGCGAGCACCCACAGCGGCTGGTCGGAGGCGAAATGCTCCGCCGCCCATTCGGGCAGGAAGCTCCACGTGATCGCCTCATTGAGCCCGGTCGCGGCAGCAGCACGGCGCAGCCCGCGCTCGAGCTTTTGTTGCGGTGTCGCAGTCGGACGGGCGACGCCTTCCACGCGGGGAAGCGCGACGCTCGCGACCTTGTCGAGGCCGTGGATGCGCACGACTTCCTCGACAATGTCGGCGGGGCCTTCGATGTCGTTGCGGCGCAGCGGGCAGGTGACCTGCCAATCGCCGCTGACGCCGAAGCCGAGGCTTTCGAGGATGCGCTTCTGTTCGGCCTCGGCAACTTCCACACCGCCGAGGCGGGTGGTCAGGCCGGGGTCGAAAGCGATGACCTTGGCGTCAGACGGCGGCGAACCCGCGCGCACGACCTCGCTCGCGCTTCCGCCCGCCATCTCGATGATCAACCCGGTCAGCAGATCGAGGCCGTCATCCAGAAACTCAGGATCGACTCCGCGCTCGAAGCGGGTGCGCGCGTCGCTCGACAGGCCGAGCTTGCGACCGGTCGCGCCGATGCGGGCGGGGTCGAAATAGGCAATTTCGAGCAGCACATCGGTGGTGCTCTCGGAGACGCCCGAATGCTCGCCGCCCATGATTCCGGCGATGTCGTGGACCTGTATGTCGTCCGCGATCACGGTCATCTCGGCATCGAGCGTGTAGGTCTTCTCGTTGAGCGCCAGCACCTGCTCACCGTCCTTGGCGCGCCGCGCGACCACCGCGCCCGACAGCTTGGCGAGATCATACGCGTGCGCTGGGCGGCCGAAGCCGAGCATCAGGTAGTTGGTGAGGTCGACCAGCAGTGAAATCGGGCGCTGGCCCGCGCTCTTGAGCCGCGCCTGCAGCCAATCGGGCGAGGCGCCGTTGGTGACGCCCTTCACCACGCGGCCATAGAAAGCGGGGCAGCCTTCGGGATCGTCGGTGCGGATTTCGACCGAGCACGCACCTGACGCGCTGAACGCGGGCATGGCGACCGGCTTCAGCGTCCCCAGCCCCTTGGCGGCGAGATCGCGGGCGATGCCATAAACGCCCATGCAGTCGGGACGGTTGGGGGTCACCGCGACCTCGATCACCGGATCGGCGCCGTGGTAGTCGGCAAAGCTCGTCCCCACCGGCGCGTCGTTCGGCAGTTCGATGATGCCGTCGTGATCCTCGCCCAGCTCCAGCTCGCGCACCGAGCACATCATGCCGTTGCTCTCGACCCCGCGGATCGCGCTTTTGCGCAGCATCATGCCGTTGGCGGGCACGACCGCGCCGGGAAGACCCAGCACGCCCTTCATGCCCGCACGCGCATTGGGCGCGCCGCATACGACTTGCAGCGGATCGCCCTCTCCGGTGTCGACCGTGAGCACTTGCAGCTTGTCGGCGTCGGGGTGACGCACGGCGGTCAGCACATGCGCGATGCGGAAGCCTGCGAGCTTCTCGGCCGGGTCTTCCACGCCCTCGACCTCAAGGCCGATGGCGTTGAGCGCGTCGCAGATCTCCGCAACGGTGGCGTCGGTTTCAAGGTAATCCTTGAGCCAGGTCAGCGAGAACTTCATGCGCGCGCTCCCACACCGGCAGACAGGGTCGGTTGGTCGAAGGGCGAGAAGCCGTAATGCGCCAGCCAGCGGCCATCGCCGTCGAAGAAGGCGCGCAGGTCGTTCATTCCGTATTTCAGCATGGCGATGCGGTCGATCCCGAGGCCGAAGGCGAAGCCCTGATATTCGGCAGGATCAACCCCGGCGAACTCAAGCACGCGGGCATTGACCATCCCGCTGCCGCCAATTTCCATCCACGCATGACCCGGCGCATCGCCGTGCCCGCCGACCACGCGGCGGCCGCCTTCATTGGAGTAGCCGACATCGACCTCGACACTCGGCTCGGTGAAGGGGAAGTAGCTGGGGCGCAGGCGCAGGACGATGTCCTCGCGCTCGAAGAAGGCCTTGAAGAAGGTCTCCAGCGTCCACTTGAGGTGGCCGAGGTGGATGCCCTTGTCGATCACCAGCCCTTCGACCTGATGGAACATCGGCGTGTGCGTGGCATCGCTGTCGGAGCGATAGACGCGGCCCGGGGCGATGATGCGGATCGGCGCGCCTTGGGCCAGCATCGAGCGGATCTGCACCGGCGAGGTGTGGGTGCGCAGCAGCACATCGCGTTCTTGTTGGCCTACCGCTTCGCTACTTGAGGCCGGGCCTCCCCCGGTCTTGTCGGGGAAGTAGAACGTGTCGTGCATCGCCCGCGCCGGGTGGGTCTCGTCCATGTTCAGCGCGGTGAAGTTGTGCCAGTCGTCCTCGATCTCCGGCCCGGTGGCGACCGCGAAGCCCAGGTCGGCGAAGATTTCCGCCAGCTCGTCCATAACCTGCGAGACAGGGTGCACCGAACCCTTGGGCGCGAGGCTGGCGGGAAGGCTGAGGTCGATCGTCTCGCGCGCCAGCTGCTCTTCCAGCGCGGCGGCTTCGAGCGCGGCCTTCTTGGCCTCAATCGCATCGGCAATCGCGGCGCGGGCCGACTGGATCGCAGGCGCGGCGGCGGTACGTTCATCGGGGCTCATGCCGCCAAGGGTCTTGAGGGCAAGGCTCACCCAGCCCTTCTTGCCGAGCGCTTCAAGCCGCTCGGCCTCGAGCGCATCGAGGCTCGCCGCGGCGGTGATCGCGGCCAGCGCGGCCTGTGTCTGGGATGTGATATCGGTCATGATCTTGCTGTTCTGCACGCGGGATTTCGCCGCCGCGCGCTAGCGGCAAATCGCGTTGATTGCAAAGCGCCTGTCAGGTCAGGCGGATTCGCGCCTTGTGGGGGAGTGCAGCCCCTGCATCGCCGCGCCCGTCACCGCCGCACGCCCGTGTGCCGCGGCTGCCAGCAGCGGCTTTTCGGCCTTCGCATAGTCCGACGGGCTCATCCCCATGAACCGCCGGAAATCGCGCACGAAATGCGACTGGTCATGATAGTGGCAATCCAGCGCGCCGATCCACTTGAGCGAAGGGTCGAGCATGAACCGGCCAAGGCTGCGCAGGAACCGCTGACGGCGCAGCAGCAGCTTGGGCGGAAAGCCGAAGGCGCGGCGCGACAACCGCTCGACCGTGCGCACCGTCATGCACACCCGCGAGGCCAGATCCGCGACCGTCAGCAGATCGGGATCGACCAGCGCGGCATGCAGCGCCAGCACCGCCGGATCGGCCGGGCCGGTTGCGGCAAAAACCCGCTCCATATGCGCCTCGATCAGGGCGAGTTCGGCCGCGTAATCGCCATCGCTTGCGGCAAGCGCCTCGGCCAGCGGCGCGAAGGCTGCAAACACCGGGTCCGCTGCGCCATCGACAAACCGGTCGGCATAGTCACACGCGGCGCCTGCGAACAATCGCTCCCAGCCCAAGGGGAGCAGGCCGATCCCCCAATTGCGTCCCGAATGCAGCCGGAACCGCATCGCCTGACTGGTCGGCCCGGTCACAGCAAAGTCCGGGCACGGCCGCAGCTCGCCCACGCCAACCACCGCTTGCACCTCGCCTTCGCTGAGGAACCTGAGGTTGGCCCATTCGGGATGCAGCCAGTCCTCCATCCACGGCGCGCGCGGCGAGCAGATCACGTCGGTGCGGTAATAGGTGGTCACAAACGGCCGCAACGCCTCTGCCGGCAAGGCAAAGCGCAATTGCACTCCATTCTCGGCTAGCGCGTGCATCAATCCCCCCGGTGAGCGCGTCGTGTCCGTACAACGTGCACTAAACCACAGGGCTTACAACCCCTCGCTTTATGATCGGGGGGAGAATATCATGATACATACCGCACGGATTGCCGCAGTTGCGGCGGGTTTTGCTCTGGTGGCAGCACCGCTTCAGGCAAAGGAAAAGCCGCAAACCGCCGAGCTGGTGCGCTGCGAGGCCAGCATCGGTTCGATCGCGCTGGTCGAAGGCGATCAGGCCGGATGGACAGAATGGGGCCTCGGCTCGCCGCGCGCACTGCTCAATGCGATGGTGACCGAAAGCGGCTGCTTCACCATCGACAATCCCAATGACACCGTCCCGGCCCGCTTTCTGGTGACCGCGATCGCCGGCTCGGCCGAGGAAGTCGACAAGGGCATGGAAATGGCCAAGGGCGCGGCGGCCGAAGCGCTGATCCGCTCAGGCGCGGCAAGTTCGTTGCTGGGTTCGGTGCCGGGCGCGGGCGCGGTGCTGGGCATGTTTGGCGGGCTGGGCGGCAAGAAAAAGACCGTCGCTGCCGGTCTGCGCGTGGTCAGCCCGGCCAATGGGCTCACCGTCGCGGCCGGGCAAGGCACGGTCAAGAAATCGACCATCAACTTCGGCAACGCCTCCTATGGCTGGGCGGGAGCTGCGGCCAATGCCTCGGGCTATCAGGGCAGCAAGAACGGCGAGATGCTGACCGAGGCCTTCGTGCTCGCCTTCAACCAACTGGTCGCGCAGCGCGAATTGCTGAGCACTGCGCCTGCGGGTGCAGCCGATTCGGCCGCGCCCGGAGCGGTGGTCGCGGTTGATACCGTGCTGCGCGCCGCCGCCAGCGCCAATGCCGCTGCGGTCCGCAGCTTGCGCGCCGGGACCCAGCTTGATCCGACCGGCAACCGTTCCGGCTTGTTCATCGAGGTGAAGGACAATTTCGGGACCTCCGGCTGGGTTTCGGTCGAAGACCTCAAGTAGCGCGCCGACGCTTCACCGGTGCGGCGCAGGCGGATCGAGCGTCTGCGCCGCGCTGCCCCAGACCTTGGCCCGGGCTTCCATGAACGAGGTCAGGATCGGGTGATCGAGCGCGGCATACTCGGTCGGGTTCATGGTCATGAACTCGCGGAACTCGCGGGTGAACTGCGCCTGGTCGTGGTAATGATCGTCCATCGCCTCGGTCCAGCGGGTGCCGCGCTGGAGCATGTGGGTCGTGAGGCTGCGCATGAAGCGCTGGCGGCGCATCAAGAGCTTGGGCGAGAACCCGAAATAGCGCACGCAGATGCGCTCGAGCGTGCGGATGCTCATCGCGCAGGCGCTGGCGAGATCGTGGACCGAGGCATGGTCGCCGCTGACCAGCGCGGCATGGACGCGGGCGATGCGCGGCTCGTCGCGGTTGGGACGCATCGCCGCCGTCATGCCTGCGACCAGCGCATCGTACTGCTCCTCAAGGTTCGCCTCGGGGTCGCAGAGCGCTTCGGTCAGGTCTGCAAAATGGGCGAAGGCCGGGTGCGCCGCGCCGTTGCAGATCATGTTGGCGCAGCTCCCCGCATCGGCATCGAAGAACCGCGACCAGCCCAGTGGCAGGAACCCGACGCCCCACATCCGCACCGTGCCGAGCGTGAAGCGACAGGGCAGCGCGCTCGGCCCGGTGCCGATGAACGGCGCGCCGCTGACCCGGTTTGCACCGATCGCAGCCTCGGGCGCGGCACCGCAGAAGAAGCGGATGTTGGCCCATTCGGGTTGGAGGTAATCGGTGACCGGCCCGCCGCCTTCGGGCAGCTCGAGCGTGAGGTGGTAGAACGTCGTGAAGCAGCCGTCGAACAGCGCGGGCGGTTCGCGGAATTCGGCCACAAGCCGTTGGCCCGGCGGCGGAACGGGCCCGCGCGCAGCCTGCTGATTAGTTCGATCCCCCATCAGTGCAATAAAGCGCAAGTGACGCGGTTCTACAAGGCCGTTGGCGGCATTCTACAAGGCGCACAAGCAAAGGGGCGGGCTCCCGCGAAGGAACCCGCCCCTTGAATGTCGTGCCGGGCCGGAGCCCCCGCCTGCTTAGGCAGGCAAAGCAGCCTTCGCCTGAGCGATCACAGCGGTGAACGCGCCGCCTTCGTTCATCGCCAGATCGGCCATCGCCTTGCGGTCGAGTTCGATGCCGGCAAGCTTGATGCCGTGCATGAACTGCGAATAGGTCAGGCCTTCCAGGCGGACGGCGGCGTTGATGCGCTGGATCCACAGGGCGCGGAACGTGCGCTTTTTCACCTTGCGGTCGCGGTAAGCGTACTGGCCGGCCTTTTCGACCGCCTGACGGGCGACGCGGATGGTGTTCTTGCGGCGGCCACGGAAGCCCTTGGCCTGCTCGAGGATCCGCTTGTGCTTGGCGCGGGTGGTAACACCGCGTTTGATGCGAGTCATATCAGTATATCCTTATCTTGAGGACGCGTGGGCCGTCAGGCCGCTCGCATCAATCGAGCCCGTAGGGCGCCCACTTCTTGATCGTCGGCGTATCATGCGACGACAGGACCGAGGTGCCGCGGTTGGTGCGGATATACTTGGCGTTGTGGCTCATCAAACGGTGCCGCTTGCCAGCGACGCCGTGCTTGACCTTGCCGGTGGCGGTGAGCTTGAAGCGCTTCTTCACGCCGCTCTTGGTCTTCAGCTTGGGCATTTTGATCTCCTATTAGAGACACGTCGGAACCGGCCATGGCAGCCCTTGTCGCCAGGCTGGCTGATTGATTCGTGTCAGTGAAGTGCGCGCGGATAGGCGGGAGATGCGCGAAAGGCAAGGGGTTGGACGGTGCTGCCGCACCGGTGGGTTGATGACACAACTGTAATGCCTGCATTGCAGGCCCGCGCAAATCGCCTAGTAGAGACAGCGCATGACCACAAAGACACCCAGCCTAGCGCCCCCCCGCTCATCCAGCAGCGGGTTCGTGCGGTTCGTCCGCTCTGCCGCAATCTTCTTCCGCGGATTCGTCGAGAATCCCGGGATGGTTGCTTCGGTCGTTCCCTCCTCGCAGGCCACGATCGACGCCATGCTCGCGAAGGTCGACTGGGACCGTTGCCGGCTGTTCGTCGAGTACGGCCCCGGCGTCGGCACCTTCACCACCCGCATCCTCGATTGCTTGCCGGAAGATGGCCGGCTGCTGGCGATCGACACCAACCCGCGCTTTGTCGAGTTTCTGCGCAAGACGATCGACGATCCGCGCCTCGAAGTGGTGCTGGGCTCGGCCTCCGATGTCGAAAGCATCGTGCGGGCGAGCGGCCACAAGCACGCCGACTACGTCATTTCCGGGCTGCCGTTTTCGTCCCTGCCGGATGATGTCGCCAAGGGGATCGTCGCGGCGACCTACGCGGTGCTGCGCGATGGCGGCGCGTTCATGACCTACCAGTTCCGCCCCACCGCGCGCGATCTGACCGAGGCGCGCTTCGACCGGACGGACAAGGGCCTCGCCCTGTTCAACGTGCCGCCCTGCGTGCTGGCATGGGGCTGGAAGCACGAGGAGCCCCTCGGCGCACGCGAGGCGGCGGAGTAGCCCTGCCGGGGCTTTAGCCCATCGCCTCTAGCACATCCTCAAGCCGCGCCGGATCGCCCAGCGCGATCACCGTGCCGTCGCTCCCGGCGTCGAGCGGGTTGCCCTGCCAGTCGGCCATCATCCCGCCCGCGCCTTCGACCACCGGCACCAGCGCGGCGTAATCGTAAAGCTTGAGGCCCGCTTCGATCACCACATCGACGTGCCCGCTGGCGACGAGGCCGTAATTGTAGCAGTCGCCGCCGTAGATGATCTTCTTCTCCGCCACGCCCTTGGCCACCGCCATGAAGGCGTCGGCCTCTTCGGTGGTGAAAAGGTGCGGGCTGGTGGTGGCGAGGACCGCGTCGGCGAGGTCCTTCAGCGGCTTGGTGGTGGCGGGCTTGCCGTTGAACAGCGTTGGTTGTCCGATGCGGCCCACCCAGCGCTCTCCGCTGACCGCCTGGTCGATGATCCCGAGCACGGGCCACCCGTCCTGCAGCAGCGCGATCAGCGTGCCGAAAATCGGGCGGCCGGCGATGAAGCTGGTGGTGCCGTCGATCGGATCGAGCACCCACTGGCGGCCCGCGCCTTCGTTGCGGGTGCCGTATTCCTCGCCGATGATCCCGTCGCGCGGGAACTCGGCCTCGATCAGGCGGCGCATCGCGGCCTCGGCGGCGCGGTCGGCTTCGGTCACGAAGCTGCGGTCGGCCTTGCGCTCCTCGGACCATTGGCCCCGGAACAGCGGGCGAATCGCGGCCCCGGCCACATCGGCGAGGCGCAGGGCGAGGGCGAGATCATTATCGGTCATGGGAATTCCCAATAATCGAAGGCTGCGGCCTGTCGAGCCTCGGTGTAGCGGCGCGCCTCCGGCCCCTCCCATTCCAGCGGCAGGTCGTCGTAAACCTGCGTTCGGCTGACGAACCAGCCCTGCCCGGGCAGCCCGTCCGACTGGCGCACGACCAGCACCGCGAGCCCCGGCTCACCGCCTGCACGCCCATCCTCGTCGATCCGGTCGAGCACCTTGCACAGCTGCCGCATCAGCGGGCGCGTGAAGGTGTGGCCGAGCAGATTGAGCAACGCGCCGTAGGTGAAGGTCGAGCGCGCGCGGGCCGTGTCGATCAGCAGAGCGCGCACTTCGGCGGGGTTGAAGCTCATAGGCCGTTCGCCTCGAGCGTAGTCGAGAGGCCGTGCTGTGGTGTCTCGACTTCGCTCGACACGAACGGCGTTGGCTCAATCAAACAGCGAGCTGACCGAACTTTCATCGGCAATCCGCCGGATCGCCTCGCCCACAAGCGGGGCGATGGGGAGGATGCGGATGCGGCTCGATGCTTCGGCGGCTTCGGTGGGCCGGATCGAATCCGTGATCACCAATTCCTTGAGGCGCGATCCGTCGATGCGCGCCACCGCGCCGCCCGACAGCACGCCGTGCGTGATATAGGCCGCTACCGACTTCGCGCCATTCTCGAGCAGCGCTTCGGCAGCGTTGCACAGCGTGCCGCCCGAATCGACGATGTCGTCGATCAGGATGCAGTGGCGCCCTTCGACCTCACCGATGATGTTCATCACCTCGCTCTCACCCGGACGGTCGCGGCGCTTGTCGACGATCGCCAGCGGGGCATTGTCGAGGCGCTTGGCCAGTGCGCGGGCGCGCACCACGCCGCCGACGTCGGGCGAGACGACCATCAGGCTCTGGTCGCCATAACGCGCCTGAATGTCGGCGGCCATGACAGGCGCGGCATACAGGTTGTCGGTCGGGATATCGAAGAAGCCCTGGATCTGCCCGGCGTGAAGATCCACCGCCAGCATCCGGTCAGCGCCGGCCTGGGTAATGAGATTGGCGACCAGCTTGGCCGAGATCGGCGTGCGCGGGCCGGGCTTGCGGTCCTGCCGGGCATAGCCGAAATAGGGCACCACCGCAGTGATCCGCTTGGCAGACGCGCGGCGCAGCGCGTCGATGCAGATCAGCAATTCCATGAGGTTGTCATTTGCCGGGAAGCTGGTCGGCTGGACAACGAACACGTCCTCCCCGCGCACGTTCTCGTGGATCTCGACGAACACCTCCTCGTCCGAGAAGCGCCGGACGCTGGCGTCGGTGAGCGGGATTTCGAGATAGGCCGCAATGGCCCGGGCAAGCGGCAGGTTCGAATTGCCGGACATGATCTTCATGACTTCGCGAATCCCCGTTGACGCGTGACGCCTTCGCCTAACGCCGCGTCATGGAATTGCAACGCATGGGGGCGGGATTGTCGTCAGCTATTCGGGGAGCGCGGTGGGTTGTGTAGCACACCAGCGTCCACTTTCAGGCAGGTGCCAGTTCACCGAGAACGACCGTTTGTGGGTGGGAAGTTGCCAACACCCCTCAACGTCGCCCCGTGCTTGACACGGGGCTTGGCTTTTCTTTCTCGCGCATTGCCGCGATACTCGGCGCACGGAAGTTCGCGCTGTTTGAAGCGGCCAATCCCGATTGGGACGATTTATGGGAGCAGTCGTTCGCAGCCGATCCATTGGCAAGTTAGCCAAGCCCCGTGTCAAGCACGGGGCGACGAGGGAGGTAATGACCGCTTCGGGGTCGCTTACAGAACGGCAGCTTTCGTCGGCGACCGGTGCGAAAGCGGACGCTCGCCGGGATCAGGCCTCCAGCTCGACGTCCCAATACAGCCAGTCGCGCCACGTGGTGTGGAGATAGCCCGGCGGGAAAAGCTTGCCGTGCTGCTGCAACTGCCAGCTGGTCGGGCGGATCGGCGCCTGGTGCAGGGGCATGCCGGCCTGCTTGGGGGTGCGCCCGCCCTTCTTCATGTTGCACGGCGCGCAGGCGGTGATGATGTTCTCCCACGTGGTCCGCCCGCCGAGCCGGCGCGGCATCACGTGATCGAAGGTCAGGTGCTGGTGGCTGCCGCAATACTGGCACTGGAAGCGGTCACGCAGGAACACGTTGAAGCGGGTGAAGGCCGGAAACTCGGAATGCTTCACATATTGCCTGAGCGCGATCACGCTCGGGATCTTCATGTCGAAGTTGGGCGAGTGGACCTCGCGGTCGTAGCTGGCGACGATGTCCACCCGGTCGAGGAACACCGCCTTGATCGCGGTCTGCCACGGCCACAGGCTCAGCGGGTAATAGGACAGCGGCGTGTAATCGGCGTTGAGCACCAGCGCGGGGCAAGCCGAAAGGTTGCGCGTCGGATCCTCGTCGACCCCGCGGAACTTGGCCACTTTCTCGATCAGTTCGGCGTTGAACACGTCGCGCCTTTCTCCCTGACAGACCTGCATCCTGACGTGGCACGGCAAAGAGTCAAACCCGTTACAGCGTGGCTATCCACAGGGACATCCTGTTGATGGCCTGTGGATAGCGTAACAATGTGTCGTGTGGCATGGGCACCGCGATGGATTCCGCCGCGCCTCTCGTGACCCGTTTCGCGCCGAGCCCCAACGGGCGGCTGCATCTGGGCCATGCGCTGTCGGCCATCGTTGCGCATGATCTGGCGCGGGAGAGCGGCGGGCGCTTCCTGCTCAGGATCGAGGATATCGACGGGCCACGCTCGCAGCCCTACCTCGCGGACGAATTCCGCCGTGACCTTGCGTGGCTGGGCCTGGAATGGGACGAGGTGCCCGCGCAATCGGCCCGGCTTGAAAGCTACACAGCGGCGGCGGAAGACCTCAAGGCGCGCGGGTTGCTTTACCCTTGCACCTGCACCCGCAAGGATATCGAGGAGGCCGGGGCCATCGAAGGCTCGGATGGCCTCATCTACCCCGGCACCTGCAAACACACCCCGCCTGACCCGACGCGGCCCGCTGCATGGCGACTCGATGCCGCGCGCGCGCTGGCGCAGACCGGCCCGCTGGTGTGGGAGGACGACCTTGCCGGGCCGCAAACCGCCGCCCTATCGGGCCTCGGCGATGTTGTGCTGGTGAGGAAAGACCTGCCCGCCAGCTACCACCTTGCCGTCACGCTCGACGATGCAGCGGACGGCGTGACGCTGGTGACGCGCGGCGCGGACCTGTTCGCGGCGAGCCACGTCCACCGCACCTTGCAAGCCCTGCTCGGCCTCAACGTGCCGCGCTGGCACCACCACCCCCTGCTCACCGACGCGAAGGGCGAAAAGCTCGCCAAGCGCCGCGGCTCGCCTGCCCTAGCGGAACGGCGCGAGGCGGGCGAGGACGGGCGCATGATCGCCGCACAACTCAGGTTGCAGCGATTGAGGCTTGGAACCTGAACGGCAAAGGTCCATTTAGCACCCATGAACTACGTCCTCGTGCCCGTACTGCTCGTCCTGATGGGACTGGTGGCCTTCTCGCTGATCAAGGGGATCATCGCGTTCCTCAGGACGACCAAGATCGACCTTGAAACCGGCGAGGGCTCGACCGCGACCGATATGCAGCTCGCCCAGAACAAGGCGATGTTCGCGCGTATCAAGTATCAGGCGGCGGCGATCGCAGTGGTGGCGATCATTATGGCCGCCGCGCGCTAAGCCCTCACCCAATGGTCAAGCTCAACAGGATCTACACCCGCACCGGGGATGACGGCACAACCGGCCTCGTCGATGGCTCGCGCTGCCCCAAACACTCCGCCCGTATCAACGCGATGGGCCTGGTGGACGAGGCAAACTCCGCGATCGGTCTCGCCGCCGTGCAGATGTCCGGCGAGCCGGGGGCCGAGATCACCCGTATCCAGAACGACCTGTTCGACCTCGGCGCCGATCTGGCGACACCGGGCGAGGACTTCGCGCCGTCCGAAATGGTGCTGCGCATGGTCCCCTCGCAAGCCGAATGGCTCGAAGCGCGGATCGACGCCTGCAACGAGAAGCTCCAGCCGCTCACCAGCTTCATCCTGCCCGGCGGCACCGAGCTCGCCGCGCGGCTGCACATCGCCCGCGCCGCGACCCGCGCTGCCGAGCGCGCGATGGTCGCGCTTGCAGCCGAACTCCCCGTCAATCCGGCCGCGCTGGCCTATATCAACCGCCTGTCGGACTATCTGTTCGTCCTTGCGCGGGTGGTGAACGATAATGGCAGGCGCGACGTGAAGTGGGTGCCGGGGGCGAGCCGCTAGCACTTGGCCGCTAGCACTTGGCCGCTAGCCAATCAGGCCGCTAGCCAGCGCCGATTTCCCCCGCTAGTGCGGCGTCTTTGCTGCACTTGCGAAGGACAAGCACTCATGCGCAACATCGCCGTCATCGGAGCCGGACAGATGGGAACGGGCATCGCCCAGACCGTCGCCGGGCAAGGCCTCAAGGTCATGCTCACCGACGTCGACCTGCCCCGTGCCGAGGCCGGCAAGGCGGCGATCGAAAAGGCGCTGGTCAAGCTGATGGGCCGCGGCAAGATCGAGGCGCACGAGGCCGAGGCCCTGCTCGCCCGCATCACGCCGGTCGCCGATTACTCCCCCTTCGCCGACGCCGACCTCATCATCGAAGCCGCGACCGAGCGCGAGGAGATCAAGAACACGATCTTCGAAAAGGCGGGCAAGGTGCTCCACGCGGACGCGATCATGGCGTCCAACACCTCGTCGATCCCGATCACCCGCATGGCAAACCATTCGCCTGATCCGGCGCGGTTCATCGGGCTGCACTTCTTCAACCCGGTGCCGGTGATGGGCCTGATCGAGGTGATCCCCGGCCTCGCCACCGCGCCTGCGACCACCGACCGCGTGACCGCCTTTGCGCGCAGTCTCGGCAAGGAAGTGGTGCTGAGCCAGGACGAACCCGGCTTCGTCGTCAACCGCATCCTGCTGCCGATGATCAACGAGGCGGTGTTCGTGCTCGGCCAGTCGACCGCAGGGATCGAGGATATCGACAAGGGCTGCCGGCTCGGCCTCAATCACCCGATGGGGCCGCTGCAACTGGCCGATTTCGTCGGGCTCGACACCTGCCTCGACATCATGAACGTGCTCTACACCACCACCCGCGACAGCAAGTACCGCGCCGCCCCGCTGCTGGTGAAATATGTCGAAGCCGGCTGGCTGGGCCGCAAGACCGGGCGCGGCTTCTACGACTACACGGGCGAGGCTCCCGTCCCGACCCGTTAAGCCGCTAGCGGGCTGATCGGACGCAATCGCCGCGCAGCCTGTCGCTTTGCGCGGGACTCGGTGCAACATCGGGCGCTCCTTCCGGGTTATTCCCGCGAAGGAGACACGCCATGATCGCACACGACGACACAACCCCCGTCCGCCCCGCAGACCTCCCGCCCGAGGCCCATAACGACGAGCAGGACCCGGTTGGTCAGCAGGCGCAGGACGTCGCCGAAGACGCAATGCGCGAGAGCAGTCACACGACCAGCCCGCTCGAAAGCACCAAGCCCGATGCGAGCGACTACGACGTCGCGCCTGACAGCACGGGCGATCTGGTCGACGAGATGCGCCGCATGGAGGGCGAAGGCCGGATCGACATGTCGGCCTTTGCGGGCGAGCCCAATCACGACGACGAGCCGGACACCTATGGCGGCGTGACCACCGACGACAATGACGAGGAATGGGTGGTTGCCGACGGCGAGACGCTGGCCGAACATACTGAAGAAGGTCTGGCCGACGAACATTCGCTCGAAGACGATGACGGCGAAGATATAGAGCGGATTATGCTCGATACCGACGGGGAAGAGGAGGAATAGCGCCTCCCTCCCGCTACTCGGCTGGAGGAGGCTCTTCGCTGCCGGACGCAAAGAAGCCGCTCGGCGGGCTATTGTTCACGATTGCTGTCGGCGCCAATGGCGCGGTCATGGGGTTGCCGCCTTGCTCGCCGGATTCCCCAGATTCCTCGCTCGCAGGCGGCTTGCCCGAAAAGTCGCCGAATACGGATGTCGGGCTGCTTGAACCCCAACCCTCGCCGGCAGGCTTGGCGTCCTTGGACGGGGTCTCGGAACTGACCTGCTCTGCGCTCGCCTGGTCTTCGGGCATGGTGCCGAATCGCTCGACCAAGGCGCTGAGCACGCCGCCATTATCGGAAGTGCCGACCATCGACGCTGCGCCGAAGATGGTAATAGCGGCGAAGGCGAGCGCGGCCTTGCTGTTCTCGAACAGGGTTCTGGACATGGACCGAGTTTAACCGGGCGTGGTTAAGGCTTGGTTGAAGCCGTCAACGCGGCGTGCGGGGCAGCGCGCGCTTCCATTCATACAGCAGGTCGAGCGCCTCGCGCGGGGTCAGCGCGTCGAGATCGGCGGTGCGCAGGGCTTCGGCAAGCTCCTGTTCGGGGCTGTCAGGCTCCGGTTCGGCGCGCAGATTGGCGAACAGCGGCAGATCGCCCAGCCCCGCCGCAATCCCGCCAGTCGCCGCGCGGGTCGCCTCCAGCTTGGCGAGCACCGCCTTGGCGCGCGCCACGACCGGCGCGGGCACGCCGGCAAGCCGCGCCACGGCAAGGCCGTAGGAACGATCCGCCGGGCCTTCGGCGAGCTCGTGCAGCAGCACCAGATCACCCTGCCATTCGCGCGCTCGGACGTGGTGGAGGCTCAGCGCCTCGCAAGTCTCGGTCAGCCGCGCGAGCTCGTGGTAATGCGTTGCGAAAAGGCAGCGGCAGCGGATTTGGCTGTGCACCGCCTCGGCCACCGCCCAGGCGAGCGCGAGCCCGTCATAGGTCGACGTGCCGCGCCCGACCTCGTCGAGGATCACGAAGCTTCGGGGCGTGGCCTGCGCGAGAATCGCGGCGGTCTCGACCATCTCGACCATGAAAGTGGAGCGCCCGCGCGCCAGATTGTCCGCAGCGCCGACCCGGCTGAACAGGCGGTCGACAAGGCCGATGCGCGCCGCGCTCGCAGGGACGAAGCACCCGGCCTGCGCGAGCAAGACGATCAGCGCATTCTGGCGAAGGAAGGTCGATTTGCCGCCCATGTTCGGCCCGCCGATCAGCCACAGCCGGTCGTCGGCGCCGAGCGCGCAGTCATTGGCGACGAACCGCTCGCCCGTCTTGGCGAGCGCGGCCTCGACCACCGGATGCCGCCCGCCGGTGATGGCCAGGCCTGTGTCTTCGGCGATGGCGGGGCGGCACCAGTCGGCCTCGCTGGCGCGTTCGGCATTGCCCGCGGTGACATCGATCCGAGCGAGCGAGGCGGCGGTGGCGGCGATGGCCTCGCGCGCTGCGACGACCTCTGCCACCAGCGTCTCGAAATGCGCTTCCTCGCAGGCGAGCGCATGGCCGCCAGCCTCGGCAATGCGCGCGGCTTCCTCGTGCAACTTCAGCGAATTGAAGCGCACCACGTCCTTCATCGTCTGGCGGTGGGTGAAGCCGCTTTCGGGCGCCATCAACCGGTCGGCATGGCGCGCGGCGACCTCGATGAAATAGCCCAGCACGCCGTTGTGGCGGATCTTGAGTGCGGCGATGCCGGTTTCCTCGCGGTAGCGCGCCTCCATCGCGGCAATCGCGCGGCGCGCATCGCCCGAGGTGGCGCGCAGCTCGTCGAGGCTGGCGTCATAGCCGTCAGCGATGAAGCCGCCGCTCGACCGCTCGGTGGGGGGCGTGGGCACCAGCGCGCGGGAAAGGTGATCTGTGAGCGCGCCGTGGCCGGTCAGCCGGGCAAGGATAGAGTCGAGCAACACCGGCTTGTCAGGCGCGCCGCTGAGCCAATGATGCAGCCGCGCCGCTTCGCCGAGCCCATCGCGCAGCTGGCCGAGATCGCGCGGGCTGCCCCTGCCCGCCACCACCCGCCCGAGCGCGCGGCCGAGGTCGGAAATGCTCCGCAAGGCATCGCGCAATTGCGCGCGTTCGATCGGGCGGTCGCGCCAGAATTGCACCAGCGCCAGCCGCGCCTCGATGGCGGCGACATCCAGCAGCGGGGCGGAGAGATCCTCCGCCAGCAATCGCGAGCCTGCGCCGGTGACACAGCGATCCACCGCGCCGATCAGGCTGCCCACGCGCCCACCGCCGTTGGTGCTCTCCAGAATTTCGAGGCTCGCCCGGGTCGCGGCGTCCATCGCCATCCCCGACGCACTCTCGCGCAGCACAGGGGGGAGCAGCAGCGGCAGATTACCGCGCCCGACATGGTCTAGATAGGCGACCAGCCCCCCCGCCGCGCCGAGCATCGCGCGGCTGAACGCGCCGTAGGCATCGAGCGTGGCGACGCCGTGCACACCCTTCAGCCGCTCGGCTCCCGTATCGCTCGCGAAGGTCGAGCGCGGGCGGTGGATCGCGTCATCCGGGCCGTGCCCCCAATCCTCCGGCACCACAACCTCGCTGGGCGAGAGCCGCGCCAGCGCCGCGCCGAGCATCTCCGCAGGACACTCCTCCAGCACCATCGCGCCGGTCGAAACGTCGATGGCGGCAATCCCCACCGTGCCGCGCAATTCCGCCAGCGCCGCCAGCACATTGGCGCGGCGCGGCTCCAGCAAGGCTTCCTCGGTGAGCGTGCCTGCCGTCACCAGCCGCACGATGGCCCGCCCGACCAGCACCTTCGATGACGGCGTACCCTCCCGCTTGGCCCGCGCCTTGGCCTCGTCCGGCGTTTCGACCTGCTCGGCAATCGCGACGCGGCAGCCTGCCTTGATCAGCCGCGCAAGGTAGCCTTCCGCCGCGTGCACCGGCACCCCGCACATCGGGATCGGCGCGCCGCCATGCTCGCCCCGCGTGGTCAGCGCGATATCGAGGATCGCCGCCGCACGGCGCGCATCCTCGAAGAACAGCTCGAAGAAATCGCCCATCCGGTAGAACAGCAGCGCATCGCCCGCCTCCTCGCGAAGCGCGAGGTATTGCGCCATCATCGGCGTGAGTTTGGGCTGATCGGCTGCGGCCATCCCCTCGCCTAGCCTCCCCTGCACCGATTCGGGAATGTCGCCATCGGCAGCTTTCCCCGAACGTGGTGCGATAATGCGCCTATCGCTCCTGCTCACGCGGCGCTAAGCGGGGCGCGATTGAGCTTGGGGACAGCAGGAAGGTTCGGGCACTATGGCGGACGAGAACGGCACACCGAATTTGGGCGGCTTCACGGCGCGCGAGGCGTTGTTCTATCACGAGACGATCCGTCCGGGTAAGCTGGAGATCGTCGCCACCAAGCCGATGACCTCGCAGCGCGACCTCAGCCTCGCCTATTCGCCGGGTGTTGCGGTGCCGGTCGAAGCGATCGCCGCCGACCCGTCGCTCGCCGCGCGCTACACCGTCAAAGGCAATCTGGTGGCGGTGATTACCAACGGCACCGCGATCCTCGGGCTGGGCAATCTTGGCGCGCTTGCGGCCAAGCCGGTGATGGAAGGCAAGGCCGTGCTGTTCAAGCGCTTCGCCGACGTCGATTCCATCGACATCGAACTCGACACCGAAGACCCCGAAGCCTTCATCAATGCGGTCGCGCTGATGGAGCCGACCTTCGGCGGCATCAACCTTGAAGACATCAAGGCGCCCGAGTGCTTCATCATCGAGGCCGCGCTGCGCGAGCGCATGAAGATCCCGGTGATGCATGATGACCAGCACGGCACCGCGATCATCACCGCGGCGGGCCTGCTCAACGCCTGCCACATCACCGGCCGCAAGTTCAGCGAAGTGAAGGTGGTCGTCAACGGCGCGGGCGCTGCCGCCATCGCCTGCACCGCGCTGATCAAGGCGATGGGCGTGCGCCACGAAAACGTGATCATGTGCGACCGTTCCGGCCCGATCACCCCGGGCCGCGACGGCGTGGACCAGTGGAAGAGCGCGCACGCGGTCGCCACCACCGCCACCAGCCTCGAAGAAGCGCTAGTGGGCGCCGACATCTTCCTCGGACTTTCAGCAGCGGGCGCCTTGAAGCCCGAGTGGGTGAAGAAGATGGCCGACAAGCCGATCATCTTTGCGATGGCCAACCCCGTGCCCGAGATCATGCCCGACGAGGCCAAGGCCGTGCGTCCCGATGCGATCATCGCCACCGGGCGCAGCGACTTCCCCAATCAGGTCAACAATGTGCTGGGCTTCCCGTTCATCTTCCGCGGCGCGCTGGATGTGCAGGCGACCACCATCAACGAAGAGATGAAGGTCGCCGCCGCGCAGGCCATCGCCGAGCTGGCGCGCCAGCAGGTGCCCGAGGAAGTCGCGTCCGCTTACGGCAAGAACCACAGGTTCGGCACCGACTACATCATCCCTGCCCCGTTCGATCCGCGCCTGATTGAGGTGGTATCTTCCGCCGTGGCGAAAGCGGCGATGGACTCAGGCGTCGCGCGCGCAAAGATCGAGGATTTCGACGCCTACCGTGTGGCGCTGCGCTCACGGCTCAACCCCACCACCTCGGTGCTCAGCGGCGTCTACGAAGTCGCCAAGGCCAACCCCAAGCGGATGGTGTTTGCCGAAGCGGAAGAGGAAGTGGTGCTGCGCGCCGCGATCCAATACCGCGATTTCGGCTATGGCACGCCCATTCTGGTGGGCCGCACCAAGGCGGTGCTCGACAAGCTGCACCAGCTTTCGGTCGGCGATCCGGGCAGTTTCGAGATCCAGAATTCCGCCGATAGCGAACACGTACCCGCGATGGTCGATTACCTGTACAAGCGCCTCCAGCGGCGCGGCTTCACGCAGCGCGATGTGCGGCGGATGGTCAATCAGGATCGCAACGTGTTCGCCTCGCTGCTGGTCGCGCTCGGCCACGGCGACGGGATGATCACCGGCATGACCCGCACCTTCGCCCAGACGGTGCGCGAAGTGAACCTCGTGCTTGATGCCAAGCAGGGCGCACTGCCGTTCGGCATCCACATGATGATCGGCAAGAACCACACCACCTTCCTTGCCGACACCACCATCAACGAACGGCCCGATGCCGAGGCGCTGGCCCACATCGCCAAGGAGACCGCTGCGGTCGCCCGGCGCATGGGGCATGAACCGCGCGTGGCGTTCCTGTCCTATTCGACCTTCGGTAACCCTTCGGGCCAGTGGCTCGATAGCATCCGCGCGGCCGTGGCGATCCTCGACCGCGAGGATCCGGGCTTCGAATATGAAGGCGAAATGGCCCCTGACGCGGCGCTCAATCCCAAGGTGATGGCGCTCTATCCGTTCAGCCGCCTGTCGGGGCCTGCCAATGTGCTGATCATGCCGGGGCTGCAATCGGCCAACCTGTCGGCCAAGCTGCTGCGCGAATTGGGCGGCGATGCGACGATCGGCCCGATGATGATCGGGATGGAAAAGCCGGTGCAGATCGTGCCGATGACCGCGAGCGTGCCCGATGTGCTGACGCTGGCCGTGCTGGCGAGCGCGGGCGTGGTGGGGTGAGGATCGCCAGCGCGGCCATCGTCTATTGGGCGATGGTGTTCGCGCTGGGGTTTGTGCTCGGGACCGTGCGCGTGCTGTGGGTGATCCCGCGCGTGGGGCTGGTGCCTGCCACTCTCATGGAACTGCCGCTGATACTGGCGGCGAGCTGGTTTGCGGCCGGATGGCTGGTACGGCGCTTCGTCCTTGCCAGCCCCGGCGAGGCGCTCACTGTGGGCGCGCTCGCCTTTGTGATCCTGATGGTGGCCGAATGCGCGCTGGCTTCGGTGCTGAACGGCCAATCGCCCGCCGATTGGCTCGCGGGCTTGCGCCAGCCGCATGCGCTGTTGGGGCTGGCGGGGCAGGTGGTGTTCGCACTGATGCCGTGGCGGCGGGCGAGGCTGCGCGTTTAGGGGTGTTTTCGCGGGGCTCCAGACAGGTTTAGACCCCCGTTAGACCCCTTTTAGACCCCCTCCAGAGCGTTTTTGCGCAGGCTTTGCCGCGATGTTTCACGTGAAACATTCCGACGCGCGGGGTCTAACGGCGCCGGAACCGGAAATACCAGACCTCATGCCCGTAAACCGTGCGGGCCTTGTGTTCATAACGGGTCTCGGGCCAGCCTGACGGGCGCACCTGCCAGTCGGCGGGCTTCTCCACCACCCACTCGAACAGGTCGGTATGACGCTGCATCACCATCAGCGCGTGGCGCAGGTAGACATCGTGGTCGGTGCCGAACCGGAACTCGCCGCCGGGCTTCAATTTGCTCGCGATCAGCTTCACCGGGCCGTCATTCATCATCCGCCGCTTGGCATGGCGCGCCTTGGGCCAGGGATCGGGGTGGAGCAGATAGGCCATCGTCAGCGCGCCATCTGGCATGCGCTCCAGCACCTCCAGCGCATCGCCGTGGTGCAGGCGGATGTTGGGGAGGCGCTGGTCCTCTACATGGTTCAAGGCCTGCGCGACGCCGTTGACGAAGGGTTCTGCGCCGATGAAGCCATGGTCGGGAAGCAGGTCGGCGCGGTAGGCAAGGTGCTCGCCCCCGCCGAAGCCGATCTCGAAATGCAGGGGGCGCCCATGACCGGGGGCGTCGCCGAACAGGATCTCGCTCGTCACCGGACCTTCCGCGGGCACAGCGATCTTGGGCAGGAGGTTGTCGACCAGCCCCTGCTGCTTGTGCCGAAGCTTCTTGCCGACGCTGCGCCCGTAGAGCCGCGCGATGGTGGTCGGATCGCCTTCCTTGAACGCTGTCATGGGGCGGGCGCTTGGCACGCAGCCAGGCGCGGCACAAGAAATTCGTGCTGGACGAAAGGCTGCGCCCTGTGGTGATCAGAGCCGATGACGACCCCGTCCCCCATCTGTGCCGAGGCGCTGTCCGACAAGGAGCTCGAGATCCTGCGCCTGCTCGCAGCCGGGCATACGGTGAAGTCGATCGCGGCGGGGCTCGGGCGGTCGGAAGCGTCGATCAACGAGCGGCTGCGCGAGGCGCGGCGCAAGACGGGGGTGGGTAGCAGCAGGGAGCTCGCCCGCCGGCTCGCGGCACAAAAAATCTGGGACAGGAAAAGTGATCTGTCGCCCGGCGCACCTTTGGCCGAGCATCCTCTCGTGCCCCGCTCGAAGGGGTTCGAATGGACGAAAGGAACAATTGCTATGGCTTTCATGCTCCCCGCCGCTGCTCTGGGCCTCGCTCTGGTTGCAGGCACCACCACCACGCCCGAGGCTGCCGAGACCGCACAAGCCGCCGCCCCCTCAGCCGCTGCCACACCGCTGGCCGGGCGCTGGTCGCTCGATGTGGCGCGGCTCCCCGCGAATGAGCGTCCGCTCGCGGTGACGATCACCTTCACGCCGCAAGCCGACGGGCGGTTGCATACGCTGGTATGGGTCGAGAACCGCGACGGCGCGAAAATCAAAGCCGAATCGACTGCGGCGCTCGACGGGGTGGCGGTGCCGGTGGGCGGCTCGATGGCGGAGATCGATTCGGTTGCGCTGC
The DNA here is from genome assembly GCA_963765775.1 of uncultured Alphaproteobacteria bacterium. Lineage (GTDB taxonomy): Bacteria > Pseudomonadota > Alphaproteobacteria > Sphingomonadales > Sphingomonadaceae > Erythrobacter. The sequence goes on along the minus strand of CAVXXQ010000006.1, from coordinate 714,325 downwards.
GCCAACCCGAGCCCGATACGCTGGTGATGACGCTCGCCAAGGAAGGCCAGCGCGTCTCGACCCGCGTCTACACCGTGGCAAAGGACGGTCGCTCGATGACCGAAACGATCGTCTGGGCGAACGGCGAGATGCCCGAGCCCCGAGCCGTCGTCTTCAACCGGATGAGCTGAAAAGCAGAACGCCCGGAGCCAAGGCCCCGGGCGTTCCATATCTTGAGAGCGATGATACGGCCCGTCAGGGCCGCAAGGCCGACTGGCCGCCCGCAGGCGATCCGTCGCGCAGCGACGGAAGCTCGCCGAGGACGAGCGCCCGGAGGGGCGCTCGCAAAACCAATCACGCCGCTTCGGTCACCGTTTCGTCGTCGCGCAGCACGTAGCCGCGGCCCCATACGGTCTCGATGTAGTTCTCGCCGCCGCACGCCAGGCTCAGCTTCTTGCGCAGCTTGCAAATGAACACGTCGATGATCTTGAGTTCCGGCTCGTCCATCCCGCCATAGAGGTGGTTGAGGAACATTTCCTTGGTCAGCGTCGTGCCCTTGCGCAGCGAAAGCAGCTCGAGCATCGCATATTCCTTGCCGGTGAGGTGCACGCGGCTGCCGTCGACTTCGACCGTCTTGGCGTCGAGGTTTACGGCCAGCTTGCCGGTGCGGATGACCGACTGCGAGTGGCCCTTCGAGCGGCGCACCACGGCATAGATGCGGGCGACCAGCTCTTCGCGGTGGAACGGCTTGGTTACGTAATCGTCAGCGCCGAAGCCAAAGCTGCGGATCTTGGAATCCATCTCGGAAATGCCCGAAAGGATCAGCACCGGGGTCTGCACCTTGGCGACACGCAGCTTTTTCAGCACGTCGTAGCCATGCATGTCAGGCAGGTTCAAATCGAGCAGGATGATATCGTAATCATACAGCTTGCCGAGGTCCAAACCCTCTTCGCCGAGATCGGTCGAATAGACGTTGAAACCCTCGGTCGTGAGCATCAGCTCGATCGCCTTGGCAGTGGTCGGTTCGTCTTCGATCAGCAGAACACGCATCTTAGTCCCCTGTCTTACCCCTGGTAACCCCTGCTTAGGAGAGGTTGCCGTCTGTTAACCACGCCACTTCTCACCAAAAAAGGTTAATAAGAAGTTTAGGTCGTTAACTTTTTGGAGTGAGTCTTTCGAACCACACCTCGTGATCTCGAAAATCTTAATCACGATAGGCGTTTACGATTGGCCCGTCGCCTAGGGGAAAGCGCTAGGACGCGCTGGCGAGCTTCTTGGCCCGCCGCCGCTCGGCACTGGACCCCAGCCCGATCGCCTCTCGGTACTTCGCCACGGTGCGCCGGGCGAGGTCGAAGCCTTCCTTCTGAAGCATCTCGGCAAGCTGCTGGTCAGACAGGATGTTCTTCGCCGTCTCGGCGTCGATCAGCGCCCGGATGCGCGCCTTGATCGCCGCGCTCGACGCGCCCTCGCCGTCGGCGCCTTCGCCGATCCTCCCGACCCCGCTGGTGAAGAAGTATTTCAGCTCGAAGGTCCCGCGCGCGCAAGCGAGATACTTGTTGCTCGTCACCCGGCTGACCGTGCTCTCGTGCATCCCGATCTGCTCGGCCACCTCGCGCAAGGTGAGCGGGCGCAGTTCAGCGACCCCGCGACGGAAGAAACCGTCCTGCCGCTTCACGATCTCGGCCGCGGTCTTGAGAATCGTCTTTTGCCGCTGGTCCAGCGCGCGGATCAGCCAGTGCGCGTCGGCCAGCTTTTCCTTGAGCCAGCCTTGCGACGATGCGTCGGGCGCACCGTTCGACAATTCGAGGAAATAGCCGCGGTTGACGATCAGCTTGGGCAGCGTCTCCTCGTTGATCGCGATGTCCCAGCCACCGCTGGCGTTGGTGCCGACCAGAATGTCGGGCACCACCGTGCTGCTGTCCGAGGGCGCAAAGGCAAGGCCGGGGCGCGGGTTGTAGCTGCGCAATTCGCGCAGCATGTCGGCAAAGTCCTCGTCGTCGACCCGGCACAGGCGCTTCAACCGGTCGATCTCACCGCGCGCGACAAGGTCGAGATTGCTGATCAGCGCCGCCATGCAGGGGTCGTATCGGTCGGCCTCGCGCGCCTGGATGGCGATGCATTCGGCCAGACTGCGCGCGCCGACGCCCGATGGGTCGAGCGATTGCACCAGCGCCAGGCCGGCCTCGGCCTCGAACAGTTCGCCCCCGAGATCTTCGGCGACCTCGTCGAGCGTGCTCGCAAGGTAGCCCGCATCGTCGAGCAGCCCGATGATGTGACGCGCGATGAAGCCGGTGCGCGGGTCATTGGTGAGCGCGCCGACCTGCCCTTCGAGGTGCTCGGCGAGCGTCACTTCGGCAGCGCGCAGCTGCTCCCAATCGGGCATGTCGGCAAAGTCCGCGCCGGAGCTTGGCGCAGCGCCCCACTCGGCATCGCGGGCTCCGCGCGCATCGCCGTCGCCGGTGTCCCAGTCGCGGTCCACCGAAGCAAGGTCGAGCGGCGCATCACCCTCACCGCCGCCTGCCAGCATCAGTTGATCGGCAGGCGCATCTTCGCCGGGAGGGGGAGCGATCTCGATCCGATCGGGCTCGGCACCGGGATCGGCCGGCCCGCCGGTGTCGAGCAACGGATTGGCCTCCATCGCCTCGGCAATGAAGGTCTCGATCTCGAGATTGGAGGCCGCCAGCAGCTTGATAGCCTGCTGCAACTGCGGCGTCATCACCAGCGATTGGGTCTGCCGTAGATCGAGGCGGGGGCCTAATGCCATGCCTGTCAGCGCTAGAGCGTGAAGCTCTCGCCGAGGTAGAGCCGCCGTACGTTCTCGTCGGCGACGAGTTCCTGCGGGGAGCCGGCGAACAGCACCTGCCCGCCGTAGATGATGCAGGCACGGTCGACGATGTCGAGCGTCTCGCGCACGTTGTGGTCGGTGATCAGCACACCGATGCCGCGCTCTTTCAGGTCTATCACCAGATCGCGGATGTCGCTGATCGAGAGCGGGTCGATCCCCGCGAAGGGCTCGTCGAGCAGCATGATCGAAGGCTTGGCCGCCAGCGCGCGGGCAATCTCGCAGCGCCGCCGCTCGCCGCCCGAAAGTGCCATCGCGGGCGATTCGCGCAGCCGGGTAAGGCCGAATTCACCGAGCAGGCGCTCAAGTTCGCTCGCCCGCGTCGCCTTGTCGGGCTCGACCAGTTCGAGCACACAGGCGATGTTCTGCTCCACAGTCATGCCGCGGAAGATGCTGGTTTCCTGTGGCAGGTAACCAAGGCCCAGGATCGCGCGGCGATACATCGGCAGCTTGGTGACATCCTCACCGTCCATCAGGATACGGCCCGAATCCGGCTTCACCAGCCCCATGATCGAATAGAAGCAGGTGGTCTTGCCCGCGCCATTGGGGCCGAGCAGCCCGAGCACTTCGCCCTTCGCTACGGTCAGCGAGATGTCAGAAAGCACCGAACGCTTGTCGTAGCTCTTGGCAATCGAGATGACCTCGAGCCCGCTGCCGGTCGGCTGCATGTTCTTTGCGCCGGGCGCGTCGGAAAGGGTGGCGGTGCTCATGACGGATCGTCTTTAGCACCCTTCGAGCGCCAGAAAAGGGTTGGCGCGCGTTTGGCAGGATTTTTGCTTAGTGGTGCGGCTGACGTGCACCCCCGATGAGAAGCGCGTGGGATTCGAGCGGCTTGCGGTGTCAATGGCGCACGCGGCGCAACATAATGGCGATTATGAACGGTAGGTTGCAACTCTGTGTCGGCTGCGCAATACTGGGTGCCTAACGATCAACCGTTGGGGAGCGGCAGATATGGTGGATTCAGACAAGCGCGCCGCGGCCATGCAGGCCGTCCAGGCCCGCGACTGGCGCAAGGCGATGAGCGATCATGTCGCTTACAGCCTGCTGGTCTACACGGCCTTGCAGATCTTCATGACCATCAAGGCCCTCTCCGAAGGCACTTCCAGCGCGCTGCCCTATCTGGCGCTGATCGTGCTCGTTGCCGGAATCATCCCGGTGTGCCGCTGGTTCGAAAAGCGCTGGGTCGACCTTGACGACGCGAGCGCGTTCGACCCTGAACTGGGCCCGGCCTTCCGCCGCGACACGATACTGTTGTGGTCGGTAGCCATCGGCCTGCCCATCGCGCTGACGGTGCTGTTAAAGGCCGTCTTGGCAATTTTCTGAGCCCGGGCGGCGCACCGGCCGCCCGTTCTCGCTGAGACCAGCGCGGCCGAAGTCGCGCGTCGGCCCGCCTACTTGTTGGCGTTATACCTCTCGATCGCCTCGATGGTAATCTGGCGCGCCTCGGCAGCATCGCCCCACTTACCCACGCGCACCCACTTTTCGGCTTCCAAGTCCTTGTAGTGCGTGAAGAAGTGCTCGATCTGCTGGAAGATGATCGACGGAAGGTCGCTCGTCTCGATCACGTCGGCGTAATACGGGAACGTCTCGTTGACCGGCACGCAGATCAGCTTCTCGTCGCCGCCTTGCTCGTCCTCGAGGTTCAGCACGCCGATCGGCCGAGCGCGCACCACGCAGCCCGGAATGAAGGGCGAGCGCGCGATCACCAGCGCATCCAGCGGGTCGCCGTCGGGCGACAGCGTGTGCGGCACGAAGCCATAGTTCGCCGGATAGCGCATCGGCGTGTGCAGGATGCGGTCGACGAACAGCGCGCCGCTTTCCTTGTCGAACTCGTACTTCACCGGCTCGCCGCCGGTCGGCACTTCGATGATGACGTTGAGATCGTCGGGCGGGTTCACGCCGGTGGGGATCTTGTCGATGCGCATGATTGTCTCTTTTTATGACTTGCTGTGTGCGATGGTATGGCGGGCGCCTTAATCGGTGTCGCAGGATTGCGAAAGAGCCTGTGTGAGCCTAATCGCGCGGCCATGAGCAAGAAGACACCGCAAGCCATCCGCGGCACCCAGGACATCTTCGGCGCCGAGGCCGAGGCTTTCGCCTTCGTGGTCGAAACCTTCGAGCGCGTCCGCCGCCTGTACCGCTTCCGCCGGGTCGAAATGCCGGTGTTCGAAAAGACCGAGGTGTTCGCGCGCTCGCTGGGCGAGACAACCGACGTGGTGTCCAAGGAGATGTATTCCTTCGACGACCGCGGCGGCGAATCGCTGACTCTGCGGCCCGAGTTCACCGCCGGGATCGCGCGCGCATTCCTCACCAATGGCTGGCAGCAATATGCGCCGCTGAAGGTTGCCACGCACGGGCCATTGTTTCGTTACGAGCGCCCGCAAAAAGGCCGCTACCGCCAGTTCCACCAGATCGACGCCGAGGTGATCGGCGCTGCCGAGCCGCAGGCGGATGTGGAACTGCTGGCGATGGCCGACCAGTTGCTGAAGGAGCTGGGCATCCATGATGTCACCCTGCACCTCAACACTTTGGGCGATGCGGAGAGCCGTGAGGCGTGGCGTGCGGCGTTGATCGCGTATTTTCTTGGCGTGAAGGATCAGCTCTCCGAGGAATCGCAGGAGCGGCTGGAGAAGAACCCGCTGCGGATTCTGGATTCCAAGGACCCGCGCGACAAGCCGTTTCTAGCCGATGCGCCGAAGATCGACGCGTTTTTGTCAGAGGAGGCGAGCGCCTTCTTCGCGGCGGTCACCAGCGGGCTGGACGCGGCGGGCGTGAAGTGGGTGCGGGCGGAGAGCTTGGTGCGCGGCCTCGATTATTACCGCCACACCGCGTTCGAGTTCATCCCTGATGAGGGTAGCGCGTCGGCCGCCGCCCTGGGTTCGCAGAGCACGGTGCTAGGCGGCGGTCGCTATGACGGGCTGATGGAAAGCCTCGGCGGCGCGCCGACACCTGCGGTGGGATGGGCTGCGGGGATCGAGCGGCTGGCGATGCTGGTGGGGGCGCGGGAGGAGGAGCCTCTTGAAGCAATGGTTTTGGTCGAGGATGATGCCGGGCTTGGCGCAGCCGTTGCTTTGCTTTCAGATCTTCGGAATGGCGGCGTCGTTGCCGACATGATCGCGACCGGTTCGCCAAAGAAGCGTTACGATAAGGCCGTCAAGCAGCAGCCGCGCGCGATCTTGCGTGTTGGCGCAAAAGGTTATGATACATTCTCCGGCGAGCTTAGCCCCAATCTGTCGGCTATACTGATGGCCCGCACCTAGCCTTTAGCCCCCCGCCCCGGGCTTGACCCGGGGCCCCGCTTCCCTTTTTCCACCGCTCCAATAGAAGCGGGGTCCCGGCTCGGTGGCCGGGACGGTGAGTTAGAAAACAGCAATGCAAATCCCCCCCGAACGCCTTGACCAGATCGCGCATCGCTTTGCGGAGCTGGAAGCGCGCATGGCGTCCGGCACGCTGGAGGGCGAGGCCTTCGTGCGCGCCAGCCGCGACTATGCCGAGCTGGAACCCGTCGCCAAAATCGCCGCCGAGGTGAAATCCGCGCGCGAGGAGATGGCGGGGCTCTCCGACATGCTCGCCGACCCGGAAATGAAGGCTATGGCCGAGGACGAGCTCGCCCAGATCAGGGCGACCCTCCCCGAGCTCGAACGCCGCCTTGCCATCGCGCTGCTGCCGCGTGACAGCGCCGACGCGAAACCCGCGATGCTCGAAATCCGCGCTGGCACAGGCGGCGACGAGGCCGCGCTGTTCGCCGCCGATCTCTACCGCATGTACGAACGCTACGCCGCCGAACAGGGCTGGAAGGTCGAAGCGGTCAGCATCGCTGCCTCGGACATCGGCGGCTTCAAGGAAGTGATCGCCAACGTCACCGGCACCGGCGTGTTCGCCAAATTGAAGTTCGAAAGCGGCGTCCACCGCGTCCAGCGCGTCCCCGTCACCGAGAGCGGCGGGCGCATCCACACCTCGGCGGCGACGGTCGCGGTACTACCCGAGCCGGACGAGGTGGATATCTCCGTCGAGGACAAAGACCTCAAGATCGACGTCTACCGCGCGTCCGGCGCAGGCGGCCAGCACGTCAACACCACAGACAGCGCCGTGCGCATCACCCACCTGCCGACCAACACAGTCGTCACCTGCCAGGACGGGCGAAGCCAGCACAAGAACAAGGAAAAGGCGATGCAGGTGCTGCGCACGCGGCTCTACGACGCCCAGCGCGAAGCGACCCAAGGCGCCGAGGCCGAGGCCCGCAAGGCGATGGTCGGCAGCGGGGATCGCTCCGAACGCATCCGCACCTATAACTTCCCGCAAGGCCGCGTGACCGATCACCGCATCGGGCTGACGCTGCACAAGCTTGAGGAAGTGCTCGCCGGGGCGGGGCTTGGCGAAATGATCGACGCGCTGATCGCTGAGGACGAGGGCAAGCGGCTGGCGGCCTTGAGCGAATAATGACCGTCGGCGAAGCCATCCGCGCCGCTGCCGAGCGCCTTGCAGCCACCAGCGACACCGCGCGGCTCGATGCCGAATTGCTGATGGCCCACGCGCTGGGGATGAGCCGCTCGGACATGTTGCTGCGGGCCATGCGCGATGCCGCGCCGGAAGCCTTCGCCGCGCTGGTAGAGCGCCGCGCCGCGCACGAGCCGGTCGCCTACACCACCGGCTGGACCGAGTTCTATGGCCTCACGCTGGCCGTCACCCCCGACACCCTGATCCCGCGCGGGGATAGCGAAACGCTGGTCGAGGCCGCGCTTGAATACGCGGGCGAACAGGGTCATGCGATCGATCTGGGAACGGGGACGGGGGCGCTGCTGCTTGCCGTGCTGGCGAACCGTGACGCCTGGCAGGGTGTCGGCATCGATGCCTCGGCGGGCGCGCTGGCGGTGGCGGAGGGCAACGCCGAAACGCTTTCGCTTGCGGGGCGGAGCGCGTGGCATCTCAGGAGCTGGCGCACCCCCGGCTGGGCGGACGATCTGGGCGCCTTCGACCTCGTCCTTTGCAACCCGCCCTATGTCGAGGATGGCGCTGCGCTCGACCTCGATGTTCGCAACTTCGAACCCGCAAGCGCGCTGTTTGCCGGGCCAGAGGGGCTGGACGATTACCGCGTCCTCATCCCCCAACTGCGCGCTCTGATGACACCGGGTGGCGTCGCGATTCTCGAGATCGGAGCGGAGCAGGCCGAGGCGGTCAGCGCCCTCGCAGCGGCAGCGGGCTTCACTGTGAGCTTGCGCCGCGACCTAGCCGGTCGTCCCCGCGCGCTGGTCCTCGCATGACAGAAAAGCGCCATAGGGGTTGGCAAACCGATTTTGCATCGCTACGTCATTGTCAGGCCAGACGATCTGCGAAGGGCGCAAATCGCTAGGCCAAGCTCCTAAACTTAGCTGATACGGCCGTCAGGGCAGGACCCAGACTGCGGCAGCGCGGAGCGCGCGGCACGCTTTGGCAAGGCCATCGCCGGGACCATGCGTGACGCAAGGGCAAGGGGTCTGTTGACCGCGCGTTCATCGATATGACGCGGCAGGTCGCTGATAAGGAAATACTTCCTTGAATAACAATAACAATAATAACAACCGGAACAACCGTCGGCGTGGACGCGGCAACCGCAACCAGACCGGCGGCAGCGGCAGCCAGCTCAACCGGATCGACAGCCGGGCGCGCGGCAATGCCCCGCAGATGCTCGACAAGTTCAAGAAGCTCGCGCAGGACGCCCAGCACAATGGCGACCGCGTGCAGATGGAATACTACCTGCAGTTCGCCGACCACTATTTCCGCGTGATCGCCGACAACAAGGCGCGTGTGGACGAACAGCGCGGCGGCGTCCGTCGCCCCGATGATCGCAACGAGGCCGAAGACTACAACGACGACGATTTCGATTTCGATCGCGGCCGTCGCAGCGAGCAGCCGACCCGCTCGCCCTACGAACAACCCGACAACGACACGCGCGGCGAAACGCTCGAAGGCGAGCCGGGGCAGGAGGGCGAACCCTTCCTCGCCGACGACCGGAGCAACGACCGCAGCAACGACCGGGATGATCGCGACGACAACCGCCCGCGCGGGCCGCGCCGCCAGCAGCAGCCGCAACGCAAGCCGCGAGAGCAAGGGCGCGACGATAATCGCGGCGAAAAGCGCAGCGAGCGTCCTGAGCGCACCGAGCGCCCGGAACGCGCGGCCGAACGTCCGGAACGTGCCGAACGTCCGGAACGCGTCGAGCGCGCGGAGCGTCCTGAACGCGCAGCAGAGCGCCCCGCAGAGCGCGGCGAAAAGCCCGCGCGTGTCCGCAAGCCGCGCAAGGTCGCCGATGACGACCGCGGCGGCAATCAGGGCGGCATCGACAGCTCGATCCTCCCGCCCTCGATCCTCCCCCCCTCGATCCGCGGCGACGATAGCGGCTCCAGCGACGGCGCGCTCGAAACCGTCGGCTGATCGCGATGCTTGAGCGGCTGGTGTTGCTTGCGGCGCTTGCGCAGCGCCGGCCCGCGCTGGCCGCAGTTGCGCTGGGGCTGATCGCCGCCTGCGCCTATCCGCCGCTGCACCTGTGGCCGCTGGGGCTCGCCGGTTTGGCGGGCTTTGTGTGGCTCGCCTACACCGCCCCCAATTGGCGCGGCGCGTTGTGGCGCGGATGGTGGTTCGGCTGGGCGCACCTGACCCTCGCCAACAACTGGATCGCGACCGCCTTCACCCATCAGGCGAAGATGCCCGAGGTTCTCGGCTGGGCCGCGGTGCCGCTATTGTGCATCTACCTTGCGATCTATCCGATGCTCGCGGTGCTCGCCGCGCATCTGATTGCCCGCAAGCGTCCGCTGTGGGCCTTCGGTCTGGTGCTGGCAGGCGCGTGGATCGTCACCGAGTGGCTGCGCGGCTGGGTGTTCACCGGCTATCCGTGGCCTCCGGTCGGGCTGATGGTGCTGGGGGCGTGGAATTCGCCCGGTCTGGCTTCGATCCTGCCGTGGCTTGGCACCTATGCCTTGTCCGGTGCGGCGTTCGTGCTGGCGGGGCTGCTGTTGTGGCTGCTTGTCCAACGCCGCTGGATGATTGCCGCTGTCGGTTCGCTGGCGCTGGCAACTGTCATGCATTTCCCCGCGCTCGAAGTGTCACCGCCCGAAAAAGGCCTGCGCTACACCCTCGTCCAGCCCTATCTCCCGCAGGCCGAACTCAACGATCCCGCCAAGTTCGAGGAGCAATTCGCGCGCCTCGTCCGTCTCACCGCAAAGGATCGCGATAAGTCGCGCATCGTGCTGTGGCCCGAGAGCGCCGTTCCCGACTATCTCGAGGAAGGCTATCCCGAGCGCTACTACTACCAGATGACCGCATCGGCTGATCCGGTCTTCGCACGGCGGCGGATTGGCGCGGCAATCGGGCCACGATCGACGCTGCTCACCGGCGTGGTCAATCTCAACATCGGAAGGAACGCCTCGGGCGTCCCGGCCGCAGTCAGCGCGCGCAACTCGGTCATGGGCCTCGACGGCGCGGGACGGATCATCGCCGGCTACGACAAGGCGCATTTGGTGCCCTATGGCGAATACCTGCCGCTTCGCACCCTGCTGGAGCCGATCGGCCTGCAGCGGCTGGTCGCGGGCAGCATCGACTATCTCCCCGGCCCCGGCCCGCGCACGCTCGATCTGGGCGAGCATGGCAAGGTGGGCGTGCAGATCTGCTACGAGATCGTCTTCTCGGGCGAGGTCGTCGATCCCACAAACCGCCCCGACTTCCTGTTCAACCCCTCGAACGATGGCTGGTTCGGTGCATGGGGCTCGCCACAATTCGTCGGACAGGCACGGATGCGCGCGGTTGAAGAGGGCCTGCCCGTGATCCGCTCGACCACCACCGGGATCAGCGCGGTGATCGATGCGAACGGCGTCGTGCGCCAGTCGATCGCCACGGGCAAAGCGGGGATGGTCGATGGCTTTGTGCCCGCCGCCAAGCCACCGACCCTATTCAGCCGCCTCGGCCATGCGCTCACGCTCGGCTGGGCTGCACTGCTTGTTCTGCTCGGCCTCAGCCTGCCGAGATTGCTTGCGCTGCGCCGCGCACGCGGCTAGGGCGAAGCAGGAAACAAGAGGACATAAAGGTTTCCTTATATCTCTATAAGGTGACCTAGCAGTCCATGCCCAATCGCACTCTCACCCCCGGGGTATTCATGCGCACCAACTATCTCTTCACCTCCGAAAGCGTCTCCGAAGGCCACCCCGACAAGGTCGCCGACCAGATCTCGGACGCGATTGTGGACCTGTTCCTCTCGAAGGATGCCGAAGCGCGCATCGCCTGCGAAACCCTGACGACCACCCAGCTGGTGGTCCTGGCGGGCGAGATCCGCTGCAAGGGCGTGTTCGAGAACGACCAGTGGGCACCGGGCGCCAAGGAAGAGATCGAAGCGACCGTGCGCGCCACCGTGAAGCGCATCGGTTACGAGCAGGACGGCTTCCACTGGGAGACCTTCCGCTTCGAGAACAACCTCCACGCCCAGTCCGCGCACATCGCGCAAGGCGTCGATGCGGGCGAGAACAAGGACGAGGGTGCGGGCGATCAGGGCATCATGTTCGGCTACGCGACCGACGAAACCCCCGACCTGATGCCCGCGACGCTGTATTACAGCCACAAGATCCTCGAGCGCATGGCGGCAGACCGCCACTCGGGCGCGGCGCCCTTCCTCGAGCCTGATGCCAAGAGCCAGGTGACGCTGCGTTACGAAGGCTCGCTGCCGGTCGCTGCGACTGCCGTCGTCGTCTCGACCCAGCACAAGAAAGGCTATGACGAGAACGACCCTGCCAAGCAGGCCGAACTGGTCGCCTATGTGAAGAAGGTCGTCGCCGACGTCATTCCGCCGGTGCTGCTGCGCGAGACCGAGTATTTCATCAACCCGACCGGCAGCTTCGAAATCGGCGGGCCGGACGGTGACGCGGGCCTGACGGGGCGCAAGATCATCGTCGATACCTATGGCGGCGCGGCCCCGCATGGCGGCGGCGCGTTCAGCGGCAAGGACCCGACCAAGGTCGACCGTTCGGCCGCCTACATCACCCGCTATCTCGCCAAGAATGTGGTCGCCGCCGGCCTCGCCACGCGCTGCACCATCCAGATCGCCTATGCGATCGGCGTCTCGAAGCCGCTGTCGCTGTACGTCGACACGCATGACACCGGTACTGTGGGCGACGACGCGATCGAGCAGGCGATCCTCGGCATTGCCAAGCTGGGCGGCCTGACCCCGCGCAGCATCCGCACGCACCTCGGCCTCAACAAGCCGATCTACCAGCCGACCGCCGCCTACGGCCACTTCGGCCGCAAGCCGACCGGCGACCTGTTCCCCTGGGAGCGGCTCGACCTGGTGGGCGATCTGAAAGCTGCCTTGGCCTGATTTTGGGCATAGGGTGCTGTCCGTGACGGCACCCGCCCTTTCCTCCCCTGCACCCGACCGCATCCTCGCGCTCGACGCGCTGCGGGGCGTGGCGGTCATCGGGATCGCGGGGATGAACGTCCTCGCCTTCGCGCTGCCGGGGCCAGCCTATTACAACCCGCTCGCCTATGGCAGCACCGGCCCGGCGGATTACTGGGTGTGGCTGACGAGCTTCGTCTTCATCGAAGACAAGTTCCGCACGCTGTTCGCGATGCTGTTCGGCGTGGGCTGCCTGATCCTGATCGAGCGCGATCGGCCCCAAGCAGGCGGCTCGCCGTGGCGGGCGCATTATGCGCGCATGATCGTGCTGTTCGGCATCGGCCTTGTCCATGCGGTGCTGCTGGCGAACAACGACGTGCTGCGCGCCTATGCGCTGGCCGGGCTGGCGCTGCCATTGCTCGCAGGGCTCTCTTCGCAGGGGCTGGTTAGCGTGGCTCTAGGCCTGCTTTGCATGCACCTAGCCCTCGGCATGACGGCTCTAGGCCCCCCTTTGGTGGCGTTTCACGTGAAACATTTCGGCTCGGATGCGCTGTTATGGGCCGAGCGGCAGTTCGGCCACGATGCTGCGGCGATCACCGTGCTGCTGGAACAGGGCCGCGAGGGACTGGGCGAGCGGGTGGTGCGCCGGGTGCTGGGGATACCGGGGCAATGGCGAAATCTGGTGGCCTCCCTCCCCCTCAACCTTGCGGCGATCGCGCTCGGCATGGGCCTCTGGCGCAGCGGCATGCTCAAGGGCGAATGGCGCATCTTCCGCCTGCAACGGATTGCGGGGCTTTCGGCGCTGGTGGCGCTGCCGGGGCTGCTGTTGCTGGCGGTGTGGCTGGTCGCCGAAGGTTTCCCCGCCGCGCTGGTAGGGCCTGTGGCGCTGGTGCTGTCTGCGCCCTTCAACATGCTGCTGGCGCTGAGCTACGCCGCGCTGGCGATGGCTTTCCTGAGCAAGGACAGCGGCTTGACGCTAAGGCTGGCGATGGTGGGTCGGATGTCGCTGAGCAACTACCTGATGACCAGCGTGATCCTCGCCGCGATCTTCGCCTCTTGGGGCCTCGGATTGTTCGGCGAAGTCACCCGCTGGCAGGCCTTCGCACTGAGCCTGGTACCGGTGGCGGGAATGCTGCTGTGGTCGCCGTGGTGGCTCGCGCGGTTCGGGCAAGGGCCCTTTGAACGGTTGTGGCGCGCCGCAGCGCGGGCGCTCTCTTGATCGTGTTGGCCTAACCGTCTTCCCCGTGGATCGGCGAAGGCCGGTCGAGCGCCAGTTCGGCGTCGGAGAAGGTGAACGGGCTGCGCACCCCCGCCATCCCGCCAAGCTCAACCCTAAGCCCGCGCGCAAGCACTTGCGGATCGGCGAACACCTCGTCCAGGCGGTTGATCGGGCCCGCAGGAACGCCCGCCGCATGGCAGGCATCGAGCAAGCCTTGCTTGGTCCAAGTGGCTGTTGCAGCTGCGATTTCAGCATCCAACGCCTTGGCGTTCGCAGTTCGGTCACCGTTGCTGCGGAAGCGCGGATCGTCGCACAATTCACTACGCCCCAGCACCGCCATCAGCTTGTGGAACAGCCCATCGTTGGCAGGCGCAAGAATCACGTGGCCGTCGCTCACCGCGAAGACGCCATAGGGCGCGACCTGCGCGTGGGCGTTGCCCATGCGGGGCGGGTTCTCACCGGTGGTGAAGTAGTAGCTCGCCTGATTGGCGAGCAGGCCGACCGAGCAATCGAGCAGGCTCATATCGACCTGCTGACCCCTGCCCGTGCGCGCCCGCATCAGCAGCGCCGCCTGCACGCCGTTGGCGGCCCAGACACCGGTCGAAAGGTCAGAGATCGAGACGCCCATCTTGACCGGATGCCCCTCGGGCTCGCCAGTCAGCGACATCAGCCCGCTCATGCCCTGCGCCACGAAGTCGTACCCCGCCTCATGCGCGCGCGGGCCGGTCTGGCCAAAGCCGGTAATCGAGCAGTAGACCAAGCCGGGGTTCGCCGCTGACAAGCTGGCGTAATCGAGCCCGAACTTGGCGAGGCTCCCAGTTTTGAAGTTCTCGATCACCACGTCCGCTTCAGCACACAGTGTGCGCACCCGCGCCAGATCATCCGCATCCCCGAAATCAGCGATGATCGATCGCTTCCCCCGATTGCAGGCGTGGTAATAGGCCGCCTCGCGGTGGACGTTCCCCGCAGCGTCGGTGCGCTCGACCCAGGGCGGTCCCCACAGGCGGGTGCCGTCGCCCTCGGGGCTTTCAACCTTGATCACGTCCGCGCCCAAATCGGCGAGGATCTGGCCGCAGAACGGCCCGGCCAAAACCCGCGCAAGCTCGACCACCTTGAGCCCGGCGAGCGGAGCATTGGAATTTCGTGGCTCGGCGAGCCACATGGTCATTGGCCCAGATGCGTGCGCAGGAAGGCGACAGAGTCGGCCAACACGGGGCCTTTGGCGCGGAACGGGACGGAGAGCGCCATTACCACCTCCTCGTGGCTCAGCGGGCCGTAATTTTTGACCCCAACCGGCGCGCCAAGCTCGCGCAGCTTCGCGGCGAGATTGTTGGCGTTCTTCGGGCGCACCGTCTCATCGCCTTCCGACGTCACCAGCAGAAGCGGCGGTGCGTCCTTTCGGGCGAAGGTGATCGGCTGTGTCTCCAACGGGCGGGGCCACTGACTGAAGGCCGCAATCGAACGCGGCTTGTCGAAGGGATAGAAGTCATAAGGTCCCGACAGGCCGACGCCCGCCTTGATGATCCCCGGATCGGTCCCCGCAGCTACGAGTCGCTTCGCGTCGAGCGCCAGCATCACTGCCTGATAGGCCCCCGCCGAATGGCCCATCACCGCCACCCGTTCAGGATCGCCGCCGTGCTTGGCGACGTTGCTTTGCACCCATGCGACCGCCTCGGCACCGTCGTCGAGGAAGGCAGGGAAGCGCACCTGCGGCACCTTGCGATAATCGGGGATCACCACGAGGAAGCCCTCGCGCGCCAGCGCCCGTCCGGCAAAGGCATAGGACGCGCGGTCGCCCTTGGCCCAGCCGCCGCCGTACCAGAAGATCACGACGGGCAGGCGCTTGTCCGGCGAAGTATCAGGCGCCCAAATGTCGAGCGTCTGCCCGTGGGTGCCGAAAGCAATGCCCTCTGCGACTTGCTTTGCGCCCGAAGTGCCTCCGGACACCCGGTCGTAGACCGAGAGCAGCCTCGGCGGCGAGGTAAAGGCGAGAAGGCCCGCGATCACGACGACCACGCCGGCAACGGCAATTGCAATCCCACGCCGCATCACGCTGCGTAATGCGCCGTGGTGGTCGCGGCGATGTCAGCCGTGGTTACGCCCGGCGCCATCTCGATCAACCGGAAAGGCGAGGCGTGGTCGGGCCGTGCAAACACCGCGAGATTGGTTATCACCATGTCGACCACGCCCGCGCCGGTCAGCGGAAGAGTGCAGGCAGGAATGAACTTCGGCGTCCCGTCCTTCGAGGTATGGTCCATCACCACGATGATCTTCTTGACCCCGGCGACAAGGTCCATCGCTCCGCCCATGCCCTTGATCATCTTGCCCGGGATCATCCAGTTGGCGATGTCGCCGTTCTCGGCGACCTCCATCGCGCCCAGCACGGTGAGGTCGATATGCCCGCCGCGGATCATCGCAAAGCTGGTCGCGCTGTCGAAATAGGCGCTGTGCGGCAGCTCGCTGATGGTCTGCTTGCCGGCGTTTATGAGGTCAGGATCGACCTCGTCGTCAAAGGGGAACGGGCCGATGCCGAGCATCCCGTTCTCGCTCTGGAGCGTCACCAGCATCCCTTCGGGAATGTGGTTGGCAACCAGCGTCGGGATGCCGATGCCGAGGTTGACGTAGTAGCCGTCCTTCAGTTCGCGCGCGGCGCGGGCGGCCATCTGGTCGCGGGTCCAGCCCGTGGGAAGCGTGGTCATGAGCGAGCCTGGTCCTTACTTGCCGATCAGCGGAGCGATCAGGAACCACCCATCGCCAATCAGGTTCTCGATCGCCGCACCGGCCTCCGGATTGCGCAGGTATTTGAAGCGCATGTCGAAATCGGGCCGCTCGTCGCCGGCAATGGCGACAATGCAGGTGATCGCGCCAAGGCTGGCCTTGCGCTGCTCCTTGTTGTCAGCCTCGTCGCGGCGCAACGAGATGATGTCCTGCCCGCGCGGGTCGAGCCCGGACTGCTCGAGCGCGGTGCGCACGTTGCCGGATTGGTCGGTGGAAAGGTCTGAAAGCCAGGCGATCTCCACCCCGGCCTCGCGCAGCACCGCAAGGCCGAGCACAAGGCCGGGCTCTTTCGCCGGGCTCGCCGGGGGAGCGAAGAACCCGCCGGCCGGATCGAGGTCGATCACCGCCACCAGCTGCTCGCCCACCGCGCAGCGCCGGCGCTTACCGTCGAGCGCCACCGGATCGACGAGCATCGCCGAGGGCAGTTCGGCCCCGCCCTCAGCCTGCCGCGCCGAAGCCTGAGTGTAGCGCACGAAGCGGGCGAAATTGCCTTGCTCGGGCGTCAACGGCCGCGCCGGATCGGGATATGAGGTGCCTGGCGCCAGCGCGGTAGAGGCCGCGCGCGCCGGAACGGCAGGCGCAGCTACGGAAGCAGAAGCGGGAGGCGGCGCGGGCCTTGGCGCGGGCGTCACCACGGGCATGGGCTTGGGCGTCGCGGCCGGGGGCGGTACGGCGATCGGCGCGGGCTTCGGGACGGGTGCCGGGGGCGGTGCCGGGCTCGGTGCCGGTGCCGGCTTGGCTATCGGTGCCGGTTTCGGCATCGGTGTCGCTAGAGGCGCTGGTGTGGGGGCAGTCGTTGGGGCTGGTCTGGGAATGGGCGCCGCCTGCGCTGCGGCTTCGTCGTCCTTCTTGGAGCCCATAGCCTGCGAGCCCGCCAAGGCCGATCCGGCCAGCGCCGGGATCGCGATCGCCACGCAGCCCGGAAGCGCGGTGCCGACCAGCGCCAGCAGCGGCAGTAGTGCAATTGTCCGTTTCGTCATGCCGCCACCTTTTCACGCACAGTGCGGAATTCAATCTTCTTATCGTACGGCGCACCAAGCACGATGCGGTTAACGAACACGCCCGGCAGGTGGATCTGGTCGGGGTCGAGGGACCCTGCGGGCACCATTTCCTCGACCTCTACCACGCAGACCTTGCCGCAGGTCGCGGCCGGCAGGTTGAAATTGCGCGCGGTCTTGCGGAACACGAGGTTGCCGGTCTCGTCGGCCTTCCACGCCTTGACGATCGCAAGGTCGGCGAAAATCCCGTGCTCGAGGATATAGGTCTGCATCACGCCGTCGCGGTCGGCGAAGTCCTTGTGCTCCTTGCCCTCGGCGACTTCGGTGCCGACTCCGGTGCGGGTGTAGAAGCCGGGGATACCCGCCCCCCCTGCCCGCATCCGCTCGGCAAGGGTGCCTTGCGGGCAGAACTCGACTTCGAGCTCACCAGCGAGGTATTGCCGTTCGAACTCCTTGTTCTCGCCGACGTAGGAGCTGATCATCTTCTTCACCTGCCGCGTGCGCAGCAGCTTGCCGATGCCTTCGTTGTCGATTCCGGCATTGTTGCTGGCGAAGGTGAGGCCTCTTGCGCCCGAATCGCGGATCGCGTCGAGCAGCCTCTCGGGCAGGCCGCAAAGGCCGAAGCCTCCGGCGGCAATCAGCATGTCATCGCGGATCACGCCGGCAAGCGCGCTGGCGGCGTCAGGGTAAAGCTTGGTCATCGGGCCTTCCTGCCTCTTTTCATGCCGCAGCGCGACAGTTCCCTCCTGCGGGACCCGGATCCTGACTAGTGCGTTACGACGGCGCTGTCACGTACACGCGAATCGCCAAGTCGAATCATCTTTCATGTTGCGTCGCAAAAGAGTCACAAGGGCAAAATCTGCTCAAGCTTTGAGCGATTGCCTTCAGTTTAGGCAGTTAATTGCGAGAAAGCGCACTCCAAAGACGTAAATCGGCAGATAATTGCGCATTTTGCATCCTTCTGGGCGTCTTTCGCACTTGCACAATGGCTTCGTCTGGGGCATTTCACGGGTGCCTTTCAGGCATCCTCTCCCAAACTTTCCAAGCCCGGCCCTCGTGCCGGGCTTTTTTGTCCTGCGCACAGCTCCTGATGCGGCGGGCTTTTCCCGATTTCGCCGCGCCGGCGCGTACGTCGCCCGAAGCGGCGCCTTGCGGATTGCATTCGCCAACCGCCGTTCCTAGCTTCCGGTCTGATAGACGAGCCCGACCCGAGAACAGGAGCCGCCCGATGGCAGATGCCGAAACCGACATCCCGACCCGCACTGCCAGGCTACAGGTCGCCCCTGCCCGTCAGGAAGAATCGGGGGCCGGCATCGCCCGCATCCCGCGCTCGGCCTTCCAGAAGCTCGGCATTACCGAAGGCGACGTGGTCGAGATCCGCGGCAAGCGCACCACCGCCGCGATCGCGATGGCGGCCTATCCGGAGGACGACGCGCTCGACGTGGTGCGTCTCGACGGGCTCCAGCGCGCCAATGCCGAGTCCGGATCAGGCGAACATGTCGAGATCGCCCGCGGCGAATCCCGCCCCGCGACCCGCGTGGTCTTCGCCCCTGCCCAGCGCGAGATGCGCCTGCAGGGCCCGACCCAAGCGTTGAAGCGCAATTTCTTCCGCCGCCCGCTGGTCGCCGGCGATGCGGTCGCGACCACCGGCCAGCAGCCGGTTCAGAACATGCCTGCCGACGTGCGCCAGCTCCTTCGCGCGCCAGCCTATGCGCTGACCCAGATCCGCCTCACGGTCGCCTCGACCAGCCCCAAAGGCATCGTCCATATCGACGAGAACACCGAGGTCGAGCTGCGCGCCGAGTTCGAAGAGCCGCGCGATGGCCGCGCTGTGGTCAACTACGACGACGTCGGCGGGATGGAGGAAACCATCCGGGCCTTGCGCGAAATGGTCGAGCTGCCGCTGCGCTACCCCGAACTGTTCATCCGCCTCGGAGTCGAGCCGCCCAAGGGCGTGCTGCTCCACGGCCCGCCGGGGACCGGCAAAACCCGCCTCGCGCAGGCGGTCGCCAACGAAAGTGACGCCGAGTTCTTCATCATCAACGGCCCCGAGATCATGGGTTCCGGCTATGGCGAATCCGAAAAGCGCCTCAGGGAGGTGTTCGAGGAAGCGTCCCGCGCCGCGCCCGCGATCATCTTCATCGACGAGATCGATTCGATCGCTCCCAAGCGCACCCAGGTCCCGGGTGAGGCCGAAAAGCGGCTTGTCGCCCAGCTCCTTACGCTGATGGATGGGCTGGAGAAGCGCGCCAACCTCGTGGTGATCGCCGCCACCAATCGCCCCGATGCGATCGACGAGGCGCTGCGCCGGCCGGGCCGGTTCGACCGCGAGATCGTGATCGGCGTGCCCGACCAGCGCGGTCGCCGCGAGATCATCGGCATCCATACCCGCGGAATGCCGCTCGAAAGCGCGGTCGATCTCGACGAACTAGCCCGCGTCACCCACGGCTTTGTCGGCGCGGATATTGCCGCGCTGACCCGCGAGGCGGCGATCGAAGCCGTCCGCCGGATCATGCCGCGCCTCGACCTCGACGAGCGCACCATTCCCCCCGAGGTGCTCGAAGATCTCTGCGTCAGCCGCGACGACTTCCTTAGCGCGCTGAAGCGCGTCCAGCCCTCGGCGATGCGCGAGGTGATGGTGCAGGTGCCGAATGTCGGCTGGGACGACATCGGCGGCATGGGCGAGGCGATCGACAAGCTCAAGGAGGGGGTCGAGCTACCGCTCAAGAACCCCGACGCCTTCCGCCGCCTCGGCATCCGGCCGGCCAAGGGCTTCCTGCTCTACGGCCCGCCGGGCACCGGCAAGACACTGCTTGCCAAGGCTGTCGCCAAGGAAGCGGAAGCCAATTTTATCTCCATGAAAAGCAGCGACTTGCTCTCCAAATGGTACGGCGAGAGCGAGCAGCAGATCGCCAAGATGTTCGCCCGCGCCCGTGCGGTGGCGCCTTGCATCATCTTCATCGACGAGATCGATTCGCTGGTTCCCGCCCGAGGTTCGGGACAGGGGGAGCCGCAGGTGACAGGGCGCGTGGTCAACACCATCCTTGCCGAGATGGACGGGCTGGAGGAGCTGCAATCGGTCGTGGTGATCGGGGCCACGAACCGCCCGACACTGGTCGATCCCGCGCTGCTGCGCCCGGGCCGCTTTGACGAACTGGTGTATGTTGGCACCCCCGATGCGGCGGGCCGCGAGCGAATTCTCGGCATTCACACCGCCAAGATGCCGCTGACAGAAGGCGTTGATCTTGCTGGGCTTGCGGCGCGGACCGAGCGGTTTACCGGCGCGGATCTCGAGGATCTGGTGCGCCGCGCCGGCCTTGCCGCGCTGCGCCGGGTGGGCGGCGATGTCAGCACGGTCGCGGCGGAGGACTTCGAGGCGGCTCTGAAGGAATCGCGTGCCACGGTCACGGTCGAGATGGAGGACGAATACCTCAAGATGCGCGGCGAGTTGAAGAAGCGCGCGGCGTCCGTCCAGCCGATGGGGTTCTTCTCGCCGGATATGCTGAAACCCACCCGCGAGAAAAAGCACGATTGATGGCCGGCCAATGTTTCACGTGAAACATTGGCAAAATGCGTGCGCAAGGCGGCCTCTAAACGCGTCTAAAGGGGGTCTAAGAGGGGTCTAGAGCGGGTCTGGAAGGCCTCTAAACCGTTCTGGACCCCCTCTGAAATCAATGCGCCGCGTCCCAGCTCAGTCCGGTGCCGATGTCGATGCCGAGCGGCACGGTCAGCTCCACCGCAGGCAGCGCCGCTTCGGCCATCACGCGGCGGATGATCGGGGTTGCGGCCTCGACGCGCCCTTCGGGCAGTTCGAACACCAGTTCGTCGTGCACCTGCAGCAGCATCCGCACATCGTGCAGCCCTGCATCCGCCAGCGCCGGAAGCATCCGCGCCATCGCGCGCTTGATGATGTCGGCGCTGGTGCCCTGGATCGGCGCGTTGATCGCGGCGCGCTCAGAACCCTGCCGCTCGGCCTGGTTCTTGGAATTGATGCGCGGGAACCACGTCTTGCGGCCGAACAATGTCTCGGAATAACCCCGCGCCCGCACGCTTTCGAGCGTTTCGTGGATATACCGCTGGATGCCCGGGAAACGCAGGAAATAGGTATCGATCATGCCTTGCGCCTCTTCGGCAGAGACCTCCAACCGGCCCGCCAGACCCCAACGGCTGATGCCGTAGAGGATCGCGAAGTTGATCGTCTTGGCGCGCCCGCGCGTGTCGCGGTTGACCTCGCCGAACATCTCGCGCGCGGTGCGGGCGTGGATGTCCTCTCCGGCGGCGAAGGCATCCTTCAAGGCAGGCACATCGGCCATGTGGGCGGCGAGCCTGAGTTCGATCTGCGAATAGTCGGCGGCGAGCAGCACGTTGCCCGGTTCGGAGACGAAAGCCTCGCGGATCTGGCGGCCGATGGCCGTGCGGATCGGAATGTTCTGCAAATTCGGGTCGGTCGAGGAGAGCCGCCCGGTCTGCGCGCCCACCAGAGAATAGCTGGTGTGCACCCGGCCCGTATCGGGGTTGATCGCGGCCTGCAGCGCATCGGTATAGGTCGACTTCAGTTTGGAGAGCTGGCGCCATTCGAGCACAATCCGCGCAATCGGCGCGCCTTCGCCCGCGAGCTTCTCCAGCACCGAAACGTCGGTCGAATATTGCCCCGACTTGCCCTTCTTGCCGCCTTTGTAGCCGAGCTTGTCGAACAGGATGTCGCCCAATTGCTTGGGGCTGCCGACGGTGAATTCCTGACCGGCGACCACATGGATCTCGCCTTCCAGCCGGTTGATTTCTATGGCGAATTCTTCCGACAGCTTGGCCAATCGTGCACGGTCGATGCGGATGCCTTCGCGCTCCATGCGGGCAACCACCGGGATCAGCGGGCGGTCAACGCGCTCGTAAACCTTGCTGCCGCCTTCGATGGCGAGGCGCGGCTTCAGGTGCGCGTGCAGCCGCCAGGTGATGTCGGCATCCTCGGCGGCGTAGGCGGTGGCGCGGTCCAAGGGGACTTCGTTGAAGCCGATGGCCTTCTTGCCGGTGCCGCACACGTCCTTGAAGGGGATCGGAGTATGGCCGAGGTGGCGCTGGCTCAACTCGTCCATCCCATGCCCGCCCCCGATACCTTCCTCACCGCGCCCGGCGTCAAGATCGAAGCTGATGACCATCGTGTCGTCGATGGGCGCGACGGCAATGCCCACGCGGGCCAGCACGTTGAGGTCGTACTTGCCGTTCTGGAAGACCTTGAGGACCGACTCGTCCTCCAGCAGCGGCTTCAGCGCGGCGAGCGCATCGTTCATGGCCACCTGTTCGGGCTTCTGCGCGAACATGTCGCTGCCCCCGTGGCCGAGCGGGATGTAGCAGGCATCATTGGGGCCAAGCGCGAGGCTGACCCCGACCAGATCGGCGCGCATCGGGTCCAATGCGGTGGTCTCGGTATCGACCGCCACCACCTGCGCGGCAGATGCGCGCGCGATCCATGCTTCGAGCCGCTCCATCGTCTGCACCGTCTCGTAGGCCGCGTGATCGACCGCCGGAAAATCGGGCAAAGGCTGGCGGTTCGCTTCGCCCGCCGGGGCAGCGTTCGCGCCGGGCGTGGTCGGCTTGGCCGGATTGAGCTCGGTGGTACGCGAGGGGCTGCCGCGCCCGGCATCCAAGCGGCGCAGCAGCGAGGTGAAGCCGTGGTGTTCGAGGAACGCCGCCAGCGGTTCGGGCGGCACCGGGCCGAGCACCATTTCGTCGAGCGGCTGGGGCAGGTCGCAATCTTCCTTGAGCGTCACGAGGATCTTGGACAGCTCGGCATCGCCGCGCCCTTCGATCAGGCGGTCCTTCAATTTGGAGGGCTTCATCGCCGGGGCGCTGTCGAGCGCGGCGGTGAGCGAGCCATGCTCGGCGATCAGCTTGGAGGCGGTCTTGGGGCCGATGCCGTAGATCCCCGGCACATTGTCCACGCTGTCGCCCATCAGCGCCAACACGTCGCCGACCAGATCGGGGGTGACGCCGAACTTTTCCTCGACTTCGGGAAGCCAGATGCGCTGGTTCTTCATCGTGTCGAGCATGTCGATGCGGGCACCGTTCACCTCGCCGATCAGCTGCATCAGGTCCTTGTCGGAACTGACAATGGTCACATCCCAGCCACGTTCCTGCGCGCGGCGCGCATAGGTGGCGATCAGGTCGTCCGCCTCCAGCCCCTGCACCTCGATGCACGGCAGGCTGAAGGCGCGGGTCGCGTCGCGGATCAGCGGGAATTGCGGGACAAGATCCTCGGGCGGCTCGGGCCGGTTGGCCTTGTAGAGCGCATAGAGATCGTTGCGGAACGACACCCCGCTGGCATCGAGGATCACCGCAAGGTGGGTCGGCCCGTCCGCCTCGTCGAGATCGGCGGCGAGCTTCCACAGCATCGTGGTGTAGCCATAGACCGCGCCGACCGGCGTGCCCTCCGGGTTCGTCAGCGGCGGCAGCCGGTGATAGGCGCGGAAGATGTAGGACGAGCCATCGACGAGGTAGAGGTGCTTGCCAGAATGATTTGAAGTGTCGGCCATGCTGCCTGCTAGCAGGCACAGGGGCCTGCGGGTAGGGGCCTGTGCGGGTAATGGCTCGCGCTGATGCACTGGGGCGGGCGGGCCGCAATTGTGGCGAAAATGCGGTGAATGTGTCGCTTGCGCCTTGTCCAACCGCCTCGCGGCCCCTAGTTTTGATGGAGAGCCGGTCCACAGAACCCGGTCATTCTGCAGGAAAAGGGAATCAACTCATGCGCAAGATCATCCTCGCCGCCGCCATCGCCACCTCCGCGCTCGGCCTCGCCGCGTGCAGCGAGAATACCGAAGCCGAAACCGATGAAGCCGTGGACGCGATGGCGACCGACGCCGCAGCCGCCGAGGATTCGGTCAGCCAAGACATCGAAACCGCCGCCACCGCTACGGCTGACGACATCGAAGCTGCCGCCGACAATGCCGCCGACGAAGCCGTGAAGACCACCGACGACATCGGCAATGCCGCTGCCAGCGTGGCTGACGAAGCGGAAGCGGCGGCCGAATAAGCGGCGCTCAGCCTTGCACAAACAGAAAGGGCGGCTCCTTGCGGGGCCGCCCTTTTTGCTGCCTCCCGTCAGGCAAGTTGACTGGTGGGGCTTAGCCGCCAGAGCCGTAAGGCGCGGTCGCCCAGTTCTTGACGGGGCTCTGCTGCGCGCGGACGGCAAAGCCATCATACAATGCGCGGGCGATGGCAGCGATACGCTCTTCGCGGGCCTGCTTGGTGACCTGCCCGGTGACGTAGATCGCCACCGCGATGGTGCGGCCATCAGGGCATTCGATGATGCCGACGTCGCTCGACGTGTTGCTGAGCGAACCGGTCTTGTGGCTGACCCGCGCTTCCAGGGGGATGTTTGCCGGAATGCGGCGCTTGCCGGTGACGGTGCGGCTCATCGCGCCGAGCAGGACCTGGCGGCTCTGATCGGACAGGAATTCGCCGCGATAGAGGCCGGACAGCAGGCGCACCATCGCACGCGGGGTCGCCGCGTCGCGGCTGTCGACATAGGTCGCCGGATTGTACTGGCCGTCATCGCGCACCAGCGTGGCGATGTCGCGGTTGATAGAAAACTGGGTGATGCTCTGTCGACGCATCCAGTCGTTGACCACCGCAGGCCCGCCGACAGCCGCCAGCAACGCATCGGTTGCCGGGTTGGAAGAGCGGGTGATCATCAGCTCGATCAGGTCGATCGCCGGCATGTATTGCCCGGGGCGCACCGGCGCCTTGGTCGAGGAATACTTGGCCGAGGAGACCGGCATCATCAGCGGAAATTCGCTGGTGAGCGAATACTTCCCCTTCTCGACCATCTCGAGGAAGGTTGCAGCAATCGCGACCTTGCTGGTCGAGGCCAAGGGGAAAAGCTGGTCGCCCAGCACCATCACTTCCTCACCCGTGGCAAGGTCGATCGCGGCAACGCCGATGCGGCCCTGTGCCGGATCGGCAAGCATCGCGATGCGCTGTTCAAAGGTCGAGGCGTAGACCGCGTCGAAGCTTTGCGGCGCGCGGGCCTGCGTCCCGAAGGTGCTGTCGAAGGTGGCCTGAAGGTCGTCCCCCTGCGCGGCCGCCGGAGAGGCGATCGCGGCAAGCACCGCGGCGATACCGGTCAGCGAGGCGAGGAAGCGGGAAAATGCCATAGTCGCAAATCTACTCCAACAGGGTTGCGGCGGGCTTAACGCCAACAATGACCACGCTCGTTTGATCGCGGCAACCACTCTGCCCGCCGCTTGCGGTGAACGGAGCGCTGGCCGCGACCGGAGAACTGCGGTGCGCGTTCGCATGTGTTCATGCGGCTGCTCGGCTGCGGTAGGGAGTTCGTCGAAAGACCACTTGCAGACGCGCCGACGGGCTTGACTGGCGCGCGCGGGCAGGCAGTTTGGCGGTCAATACCGATACGCTTTCGAGAATAGGGGACTGTCCATGACCAATAACCACGCTGCGCGCACCTCGCGCGCCGCTCTTGCCGCTGCATTGCTGCTGTCCGCATCGGGCATTGCCCATGCTCAAAGCGCGCAGATCGTCCAGCCCGGAGCGCCCGGCCAGGCGAGCAAGACGCTGACCGCCGAGCAGGCGACCAAGCTTGCGCAGGCCAGTTACACCCCCGAAGACACCGCCTTCATGCAGCACATGATCGTCCACCACGGTCAGGCGCTGGAGATGGCGAAGCTGGTCAAGGACCGCACCAACAACGCCGACATCATCACGGTCGCGGGGCGGATCGAGGCCAGCCAGGCCGACGAAATCACCTTCATGAACACCTGGCTGGGCGAACGCGGCGAGCCGCTGGAAGACCCCAAGATGGCAGGGCATGGCGAGCACATGCACATGATGATGAAGGGCATGGCGAGCCCTGAGGACATGAAGGCGCTGGCTGCTGCCAAGGGGGCGGATTTCGACCGGATGTTCCTGACCCTGATGATCGCCCACCACGAAGGCGCGGTCGACATGGTCCATGAGTTGTTCGACGAGGACGGCACCGCCGCCGATCCGCTGCTGTTCCAGTTCGCCAGTGACATCGACAGCGAGCAGACCGGCGAGATCAAGCGCATGGACAAGGTGCTCGCCGCCCTGTCGAAGGACCCGCGCACCGGCCTTGCGGCAGGTTTCGACAATGCGGGTGAGGCGATCATGGGCATGACCAAGATCGCGACCCTGTCCAAGCCTGCGGGCTTCTTCGATCCCGCCAACCCCGCCGACCTGCGTCCGCTGGCGGCGCCCAAGAAGGACAAGAAGAAGGACGAGGACGCCAAGGCCGAAGATGCTCCGGTTCCGGCTGACGGCGCAGCGCCTGCGGTCGCCGTCGCCGACACCGCCACGCCGCCTGCTGCCGCCGCCGCAATCCCGGCGCGCGACGAGGAGGAGGACGACAGCCTCACCCAGTTTGCCGAGCGTTCGCCGCTGCTCGACTTTGCCAATACCGACCTCGCCTTCTTCGGCGACGTCATGGTCGCTGGCTCCTACCACGGCTTCAACATCTACAAGCTCGGCGCGGACGGCGTGCCGACGCTCAAGAGCTCGGTCGTCTGCCCCGGCGGGCAGGGCGATGTCTCGGTAGTCGGCAACCTCCTCGTGATGAGCGTCGAACAGACCCGCGGCCGCCTCGACTGCGGCCTCGACGGGGCGCCGGGCAAGATCAACGCGGAACGCTTCCGCGGCCTGCGCATCTTCGACATCTCGAACCTTGCCGCCCCCATGCAGGTCGGTGCGGTGCAGACCTGCCGCGGCAGCCACACGCACTCGGTCGTCAGCGCCGATGACACGCGGTTGATCGTCTACAACTCGGGCACAGCGGGCATCCGCGACGAGAAGGAACTGACGGGCTGCATCGGCAGCACGCCGGGTGACAGCCGCACCGCGCTGTTCTCGATCGACGTGATCGAGATCCCGGTCGCCGATCCGTCCAAGGCGCGCATCGTCAAGAGCCCGCGCGTCTTTGCGGACGAGACCACCGGCGAGATCGCGGGCCTGTGGAAGGGCGGCGATCACGGCGACGAGACGCAGACCACCGCGCGCACCGACCAATGCCACGACATCACCGTCTTCCCGGCGCTGAAGATGGCGGCCGGCGCATGCTCGGGCAACGGCATCCTGTTCGACATCGCCGATCCCCTGAACCCCAAGCGCATCGACGTCGTCAGCGATGACGGCTTTGCCTACTGGCACTCGGCGACCTTCAACAATGACGGCACCAAGGTGATCTTCACCGACGAGTGGGGCGGCGGCGGGCGTCCGCGCTGCAAGGCGTCCGATCCCAAGACCTGGGGCGCCAACGCGGTGTATGACATCAAGGATGGCAAGCTGGTGTTCCGCGCGCACTACAAGATGCCCGCGCCGCAGACCGACAAGGAAAACTGCGTCGCGCACAACGGTTCGATCATCCCCGTGCCGGGCCGCGATCTGTTCGCGCAGGCGTGGTATCAGGGCGGCCTGTCGGTGATGGACTTCACCGATAGCGCCAACCCCAAAGAGATCGCGTATTTCGACCGCGGCCCGATCGACGCCAAGCAGATGGTGCTGGGCGGCTACTGGTCGATCTACTGGTACAAGGGCCACCTCTACGGCACCGAAATCAGCCGCGGGATCGACGTCTTCACCCTGAAGCCGACGCAGCACCTCACCAAGGCCGAAATCGCCGCTGCGGAAGGCGCAAAGTACGAGAACGACCGCTTCAACCCGCAGACCCAGACCCGCGTGACGTGGGACGCGGGCGCGGTGAAGGCGGCGGCTGCTAGCCGGAAGATGAAGTAGGCACACTATCGGACGGCGGCTTTCGGACTCGCTGAGGACGAAAGCTGCCGTTCGGCTAGCGACCCCATTGCTGCCAAATTGCCTTCGGCTATAAATAGTCCGTGAAAAACAAACGTCCTCTGCGTTATGCGCCCCTGTTTATCGCTAGGTTACGTGATACCCGCACCGGCATAGCTGCGTTTGGCGTCTTTGGAGCAGGGGCGTTTGCCCTACTCAGCGCCGCCATGCACAACTACCGCACCTTCTTCGAGCCGATCCTTCAGGTCTTTCTGATGGCAGTGCGCCGAGGAAGATCTCACCGCTATGACCCGTCAGATTATTTCTTCTGGGCGTGGGTGCCGCTGCTGTTTGCCGCTATCTGTTTAGCGACCTGCATTATTGTGCTCGCCAACAAGTCGGCCACCGACAAGCGTATCGATAGGGCACTCCGAGAACGAATGGGACAAGAAGCGCGGGGCGCTCCGTTGGAGCCTGACTGACGGCAGGAATCCACCCAAGGCCGGCCAAGCCCCGAAAGTTTAGCGCAAGCTGGGGCCTTAAGCGGCAAACGCGGCACTTTGCGGCCTTAGGCCCCAGCTTTCGCTGGGGTGACGGTGAGCATGAAGATCCGCTCCTCGGGAGCAGGTCTCTCCCTACCCCTCCACGCTCCCGCGCTTCTCCAGCCACAGGCGCAGCGGGAAGGTCCACTGCTCCCAGATCGACAGGCGCTTGCGATCATCCTGCCCGACCAGCGATAATTCGCCGTCCTTGTAGGTGCCGAACAGGCGGTCCCAGAAGATCACGCTGTTGCCGTAGTTGCAGCGCGTGTCCTCGTAGCTGGTCGCGGTGTGGTGCAGCGAGTGGTTGCGGATGGTGGTGAAGAAGAAGCCGTACCAGATCGGCGGATCGGCGCGCACGTTGGCGTGGGCATAGATCGCGATCGCCCCGCCGACGGTGAAGCTGGCGAACAGCGCGTTGAGGTCCACGTCGAACAGCGCGATCACCCCGAGGCTGATCAGGAACAGCTCGATCGGATTGCCGATGAAGCCCTTCATCGCGTTCAGCTGCGTGATGTGGTGGTGCGGTGCGTGGGTCAGCCACAGCGGCGTCCAGTTGTGCATCGCGCGGTGCATCCAGTACTGGCCGAACTCGAAGGTGAACAACAGCACCATGACCTGCGCAAGGAACGGCCATTCCGCCAGCCACGGCGTGCCGATGCCCCAGGCCTCCTTCAGTTCGCCGAGCGGACCGTTGACCAGCGTGTCCGAAAGCCAGCCGATCACGCCGTAGCCGAACGCGACGTAGAAGACATCGGTGGCAAGCTCGCGCCCGTTGATCCGCCAGCCCTCGTGCCGTTCGAACACCAGTTCGAGCAGTTGCACGAAGGCCAGCGTGCCAAGGCCGACCGCCATGATCGCCCACGGCCCTTCGATCCAGGCGGCGGGCGCATAGGCCCAGAAGGCGAGAATCGCCGCCAGCGTGGCGGGCGGCAGCAGATTGACGAGCGACTGTCTCACAAATGGATCCCCGGTGCCTTGGCAATCCTCCCACTAGGACCGCTTAAAGCGCATAGAAAATACGCCATTATGCGCACTGCGTCGAGGGGCCGAGGCTGAAGGTCGCCGGGCGATGGCACACGGCTTGAAAATCGGGCCTGTTGATTCGCGCAACAATCCACTAGGGGCCATCCCAACCAGACCCGCGACCGGTGCAGACGCGGGCACAATGGCCCCACCGGGCCGCGAGGGCCTCGCCGGGGCGGGGCTTCCACAGTCACCCAATTGAGCCGCGCTGCGACCAGCACCCCGGCAGGAGCAAATTCACATGAAGGGCTACAAGGCACCGAGTTTTCAGGACCGTGCAGCGGCATCGGCATCGGCCAAGGAGAAGGCTCTGGCCAAGATGAAGGCCGCGCCGCAGCTTTCTGAAGCCGAATTGGCCGAACGCGCCGCCCGCCGCATCGAGCGCGAGGCTGCCGCCGAAGCCAAGGCCGCCGCCGCGAAGGCTGCCCGCGAGGAAAAACAGCGCCTCGCCGAGGAAGAGCGCGAGGCGGCCAAGGCCGAAGCCGCCCGGATCGAAGAAGCCAACGCGCCGCCGCCCCCGAAGACCGAGGAAGAGCTGAAGGCGGCCCGCGACGCGCGTTACGCCGCACGCAAGAAGCGCAAGTGACACGCATCCGATGAACTTTCGGGACTTCGACGTCGCCGCGTTCCTGCGCGATCACTGGCAGCAAAAGCCGCTGCTGATCCGCAACCCGTGGGACAGCTGGTCCAACCCCGTCGAGCCTGACGAGCTGGCCGGCCTCGCCTGCGAGCCGCTGGTCGAATCCCGCCTCATCACGCTGCGCGAGTCGGAATTGGAGCTGGAACACGGCCCCGTTCCCGAAGACCGCTTCGCCAAGGCGGGCCGCGATCCGTGGACGCTGCTGGTGCAATCGGTCGACCACCACTTTGCGGATGTCGCCGCGCTGCTCGATCCGTTTCGCTTCGTGCCGGGCTGGCGAATCGATGACGTGATGGTCAGCTATGCCGTGGACGGCGGCGGGGTCGGCGCGCATTTCGATCATTACGACGTGTTTCTGGTACAGGGCCTCGGCCGCCGGCGCTGGGAGCTTGGCGCGCTGTGCGATGACGACACGCCGCTGCTGCCGCATGACGGGCTGCGCCTGCTGGCGGACTTCAAGGCCACCGAGGAGTGGATCCTCGAGCCCGGCGACATCCTCTACGTCCCCCCGCGTGTCGCACACCGCGGCACGGCGGTCGGCGACGATTGCATGACCTATTCGATCGGCTTCCGCGCCCCTTCGCGCGCCGAGCTGATCGAGGCCTGGGCCGACGAGATGGTGCCCGATCTGTCCGACAGCGACCGCTACGCGGACCCGCATCTCGTGCAACAGGACAACTCCGGCGAGATCGACACGGGCGCCATCGCGGCGCTGCAAGCCATGATCGCGGAGACTCTCCACGACAAGGCCCGCTTCACCCGCTGGTTCGGCCAGTTCAACACCGCGCCCAAGAACCCCGAGATCGACTGGCGGCCCGAGGAAGCTGCGGACGCCGATGATGTCGCCGAACAATTGGCGCATGGCACCCCCATCGTCCGCAACCCTGCGGGCCGCTTCGCCTTTGTCCGCGAGGCGCAGGACGGCGTGATGCTGTTCGCCGACGGGGCCGCCTATGCCTGCTCCGGCGATGCGGCTGATTTCGCGATGGCGATTTGCGCCGAGACGCAGCTTGTTCTCGCCCCCGATCGTGCGCCCGATACGCTGGAATTGATCGCCGCGCTCTACAACGCCGGAAGCGTCGCATTCGACATCGAGGACGACGGCGAGGACGAAGGCTAGGCGGAAACCTCGCGGAACGTGCCGGGGGCGATGCCCTCGACCGTCCAATCGCCGATCGTCCAGCGCACCAGCCGCAAGGTGGGCAGGCCGACTGCCGCGGTCATCCGCCGCACCTGCCGGTTGCGTCCTTCGCGGATCGTTATGCTGAGCCAGCTGTCCGGGATCGCCTTGCGCACCCGGATCGGCGGATCGCGCAGCCACAGATCGGGCGCGTCGACTCGCGTGACCTCGGCGGGCAGGGTCAGGCCGTCCTTGAGGCGCACGCCGTTGCGCAGGGGTTCGAGGTCGGTGTCCTGCGGATCGCCCTCGACCTGCACGAGGTAGGTCTTGGGCATCTTGAACTTCGGCTCGGCAATCCGCGCCTGCAGCCGCCCGTCGTCGGTCAGCAGCAACAGCCCCTCGCTATCGCGGTCGAGCCGTCCGGCGGGGTAAACACCCTTCACGTCGATGAACTCCGAAAGCGTTGCACGCTCGGTCGGCGAATTCCTGTCGGTGAACTGCGTGAGCACGCCGAAGGGTTTGTTGAAGAGCAGCAGCCGGGCCATGCGCCTATCCTTAACGGCAGCGCGCGGCGCTGTCTTTACGCCCGTGCAGCAACCTCGGCGGCGTCGAAGTAGTGGATGCGCAAGGTCCGCAGCAGCCCGTCCTCGAAGGTCCCTGCCTCGCAGATCGTCTGCGTGAAGGGCGCGGAGCCGTCCTTGGGATGCATGGTGAGGCGGATCACCATCACCGCATGGGTATCGCCCCCGGTGCAATCGAGGATTTCGAGCTGGGTGTCGCTCCACGTGCCATACATCGCTGCCGCGCAGCGTTGCAGTGCGTCCTTGCCCCGCCATTCGCCCGCGAAGGGGAGCGAATTGGCCTCGTAGAGCACGAAGTCAGGGTGGATCAGCGCCCCGACCGCGTCCCAGTCGCGGGTGCCGGCGGTGGCATAGACCATCGCCAGCATCTCGCGCGGGGTGCGTCCTTGCTGCCCTACCGCTGCGCTACTTGAGGGCATCATTGTTGCCATACCGCTTCGCTACTTGAGGGCATTACTCCTCGATCGTCCCGATCAGATCGCCGACCTTGTAGACCGCGCCTTCCTCGCCGGTGGGATGGATCACCCCACTGGCCTGCGCTTCGATCTCGGTGGTGCTCTTGTCGGTTTCGACGGTGTAGATGATGTCGCCCTTCTCCACCCGCTCGCCAGCGCCGAACATCCATTCGACGAGGGTCATTTCGACAGCGCTCATGCCGAGCTTGGGGATGCGGATTTCACTAGCCATCTTAGACCTTGCCCACGCTTGCTTTGATCTGTGCGACGATGTCCGACTTCTGCGGGATCCATGCCTGTTCGAGATGCGAGGCGAAGGGCACCGCAGAGAACGTTCCGCCGATCCGCCGCACCGGGCCCTTCAGGCTGTCCCAGCACTTTTCCTGGATGTTGGCGGCAAGTTCCGCGCCGGTGCCGAACGGGCGCACCGCTTCGTGCAGCGTGATCGCGCGGCCCGTCTTGCGCACCGATGCGAGCACGGTCGCCTCGTCGTAGGGGGCGATAGTGCGCAGGTCGATGACCTCGATGCTGATGCCTTCCTTGGCGAGGTCATTGGCCACGGCCAGCGCATCCAGTACGGTGCGCCCATAGGTGATGAGGCTGATGTCGGTGCCCTCGCGCGCGATCGCCGCCTTGCCGAGCGGCACGCGGTAGCCCGGGCCGGGATCCTCCGACTTGAGGCCGTAGCACAGGATGTTCTCGATGAAGATCACCGGGTCATTGGCGTCGATGCTCGCCCGCATCAGCCCCCGCGCATCGGCGGCGTTGCTGGGGGTGACGACATGGATGCCCGCGACGTGGGCGAACCACGCCTCCAGCATGTCCGAGTGCTGCCCGCCGAAGCCGACGCCGACGCCGGTGGTGGTGCGGATCACGATAGGGCACGGCGTCTGCCCGCCCGACATGAAGCGCAGCTTGGCGGCGTGGTTGACGATCTGGTCCATGCACACGCCGACGAAGTTCATCAGCATGATCTCGGCAATCGGCCGCTGACCCGCCAGAGCCGCGCCGACCGCCGCACCGATGATCGCGGTTTCCGAAATCGGCGTCGCGCGGATGCGGTTCGGACCGTATTTCTCGGTCAGACCCGAGGTGATCTTAAACACCCCGCCGCCCTGCTTGGCGGCGACATCTTCGCCGAGGCAGAACACGCCCGGATCGTCGGCCATCGCCTCGTCGATTGCGAGGTTCAGCGCCTGGGTCATGGTGATCTGGGCCATCAGGCGGTCTCCTCCAGCACGTCTTTGTAGATTTCGTCGGTATCCGGCAGCGGCGCATCGAGCGCGTGCTGGACCGCGGCATCGATCTGCGCGTTGATATCGGCGACGATGGCGTCCAGTTCCTCTTCGGTGAACTGGTGCTCCAGCATCACCTTGCGCAGCTTGGGCAGCGGATCTTCGGCCTTCATCTCGGCGATGTGTTCGGGCGGCATGTAGCTGAAGTCGGCGCCGAAGAAGTGGCCCATCATGCGGTAGCACATGGCCTCGACCAGCGTCGGGCCTTCACCGGCGCGGGCGCGCGCAACGGCTTCGACCATCGCCGGGTAGATCTGGTGGACGTCGTTGCCGTCGACGGTCACCCCGGGCATCCCGTAGCCCGCCGCGCGGCTGGCGATGTTCGGGCTGTCGGTGTGATCGGCGTAAGACGTGTGCTCGCCGTAGCGGTTGTTCTGGCAAAGGAAGATCACGGGCAGCTTGTAGAGCTGGGCCATGTTCATCGCTTCGTGGAAGCCGCCGATATTGGCCGCGCCGTCACCGAAGCTGACCAGCGTCACGCGGCCATCGCCGTTGTTCTGGCTCGCCATTGCAAGGCCGTTGGCGATGGGAAGGCCCGAGCCGACGACGCCGGTGGTGACCATGATCCCCGTCTCGGGATCGGTGATGTGCATGGTTCCGCCCTTGCCCTTGCAGGTGCCGGTCGCCTTGCCGAGGCATTCGCCCCACCACTTCTCCATCGGGATGCCCTTGGCGGTCTGCTCGCCCTGCCCGCGGTAGGTGCAGACGACGTAATCCTCCTTCTCGAGCGCCGCCATCGCCGCTGCCGAGACAAGCTCCTGCCCGCGCACGCAGTAATACATCACCGCAACCTTGCCGCCCATCAGCAGTGCGCGGAACTTCTCGTCGGTGCGGTTCACCTTCATCGTGCGGGTGTAGATGTCGAGCAGCTTGTCGCGGTCGATTTCGGCCATGTGTGTCACCTTATTAGGGGATGCGAGGGATCAGAACTGGACGCGCTGGGTGAACCCGCCGTCCACCACGATGTTCGCGCCGGTCATGTAGGGCACGGCCGGGCTGGCGACGAAGACGATCGCTTTCGCCACCTCCACCGGCTCGCCGAAGCGGCCCATCGGCATCTTGGCGAGGGTGCCGTCGTAGAGCGGCTTCATGTGCTCCTCGATGATCTCCCAATTGCCGCCCTTGTAGTAGACCGCGCCCGGCGACACGGTGTTCACACGGATGCCCTTGGCAGCATAGGCCTGGCTGAGCTGCGAGGCATAGGTGATCAGCGCGGCCTTGAGCGCGTTGAACGGGTTGGGCGCGATGAAGGTCTCGAGCGCGGCGGTGCTCGACAGCATCACGATCGAGCCGGTTTCCGAGGCTTCGAGGTAAGGCGTCAGGGTCTCGACCGCATAGGCCGCGCCCTTGATGTCCATGTCGAGGCAGGCCTGCCAGTCCCCCGCCCCGCCCGTGCCCGAGGCGCTGGCGGTGTGGACGAAGATATCGCAGCCGCCGAGTTCCTGCGCCGCCTTTTCCAGCCACGCCTGATAGGGCTCGGTGCCGGTCGCCATGTCGAAGACCTCGGCGAACACCTTGCCCGGGCCAGCCGCGTCGATCTCGGCAACGGCGGCGGCGATCTTGTCTTCCTTGCGGCTGAAGAAGGCGACGTCCGCGCCCTCGGCCGCGAACAGCTTGAGCGCCTGAAGCCCGAGGCCATGCGCCCCGCCGTTCATGATGACCTTCTTGCCCTTGAGTCCCAGATCCATAGCGCCTCTCCCCGGCATTACATTGTGGATCGAGGGGATAGCCCAGCGAGGAGGCGGGGCGTATCGTCAATTTTGGGGGGTTGGGGGGAGGATTGTTTGTTTTCCGCACTCGCGTCCGCGAGCGCGAAATCCTCGCTCACACGCCCTGCGGGCGCGTCGCTGCGGGCGGCCAGTCGGCCTT
This sequence comes from uncultured Alphaproteobacteria bacterium, assembly GCA_963765775.1. Lineage (GTDB taxonomy): Bacteria > Pseudomonadota > Alphaproteobacteria > Sphingomonadales > Sphingomonadaceae > Erythrobacter. The sequence goes on along the minus strand of CAVXXQ010000006.1, from coordinate 678,874 downwards.
GCGGTCGCTGCGCGACCGATGAGCACTGCTAAAGCTGTGTGCTTTCGGGCGAATGGTGCTGTGGTCTTTATGACCGGTACCGGGTGGATTCCTGCCATGACGTTGCTTAAGCTGTTGTGATGAGAGAGCCTGACATTGATCTCGACGGTTGGTGTTTAGAGGATAGTGAAGCCAGACACCGAGAGGCCTCAGAAACGTTCTGGATCCCGACGCGGGAGCAGCGGGAGACTCTTAAACCCGGAGATCTGGCGAAACTGGTCTTTCACATCGCGGTGGACAATGATGAAGAGCCTGTCGCCGTTGAGCGAATGTGGGTTCTTGTTCGAGGCCGAGTTGGAGAGCACTACCTCGGCATCCTCGATAACGACCCTCACGCGATCGAGGAAAATGACGAGTTCTGGAGTGGCATCGAACTGCCTTTTTCGGCGCGACACGTCATCGACATCGAGTTAGCCGACGACGCGACACGCGCCCTCGCAACCAAGCCGCCGATGCGGGCGTGGGATCGTCGATAATATACTGATGACCGCTACGGGGTCGATAGCCGAACGGCAGCTGTTATGCTGACTTTGGCTGAACCGGACTGTTTGCTCCCGCCGGTCGCATAGCGACCGCAAGCGCGACTGCGCGCCCGCAGGTGCCCGGAACGAAGCGTAGCGAAGTGGAGGAATAGCGCCGAGGACGTCGGCGCGGAGGCGTCGACGAAACGCCAAAGACTCATCTTCGCCCCCGCTGGGGCGAAGATGGTGCTGCTGGGGAGGATTGAACTCCCGACCTCACCCTTACCAAGGGTGCGCTCTACCACTGAGCTACAGCAGCGCCGGATAAGGCGCGCCCTATTGTCGCGCGGCCTCGCTATGTCAACGTTCTTGTTGCCCTATCGCTTCGCTGCATGAGCGCGGGCTTGATGGCAGCGCCTCTAATCTGCAAGGCGTTTCGCATGAGTGAAGGCCCCCGCAAGAATATGTCCGCACAAGCCAGCCGTGAGGAGCGTCTCGCGGCCAAGCTGCGCGAGAACCTGCGGCGGCGAAAGGCACAAGCACGCCAGATGTCAGGGGCGCTCGGCGAATCGGACGGAACGCAGCCCCTTCCCAATCCCTCGCCGGAAAGCTAACCCCGCGCGCTCACCGCACAGACGGAAAGCGAAAATGCCCAAGCTCATCCTCGTCCGCCACGGCCAGAGCCAGTGGAACCTCGAAAACCGCTTCACCGGTTGGTGGGATGTGAACCTCACCGAGAAGGGCGTGGCCGAGGCGACCGCGGCGGGCGTGTTGCTGCGCGAGAAGGGCGTGCTGCCCTCCTATGCCTTCACGAGCTTGCAGACCCGCGCGATTCTGACGCTGCATCTCGCGCTCGAAGCGGCGGGCCGCTTATGGATCCCCGAGACCAAGGACTGGCGCCTTAACGAGCGGCACTATGGCGGGCTGACCGGGCTCGACAAGCAGGAGACCCGCGAGCGGCACGGCGACGAGCAGGTGCATATCTGGCGCCGCAGCTTCGACATTCCGCCCCCCGTTCTGGAAGCGGGGAGCGAATTCGATCTCGCCGCCGACCCGCGATATGCCGGGATCGCCATTCCGAGCACCGAAAGCCTCAAGCTCACCATCGAGCGCGTGCTGCCCTATTGGCAAAGCGCCATCCTTCCGGTGCTCACCCGCGGCGAGACGGTGATCATCGCCGCGCACGGCAACTCCTTGCGCGCACTGGTCAAGCACCTGTCGGGCATTTCGGATGCGGACATCACCGACCTCGAGATTCCCACCGGCCAGCCGATCATCTATGACTTCGGCGCCGATATGGTGCCCGGCGAGCGGTACTATCTGAAGGACGCATGATGGAAGCCACGGGGGGCATGGCCGCAAGCAAAGTCGCGATCGTGATGGGCAGCCAGTCGGACTGGCCGACCATGAAGGCCGCTGCCGAGGTGCTGGACGAGCTTGAGGTGCCTTACGAGGCGCGGATCGTCTCTGCGCACCGCACGCCCGACCGTATGACCGCCTTTGCCAAAGGGGCCGAGGGCGAGGGGTTCAGCGTGATCGTCGCGGGCGCAGGCGGCGCGGCGCACCTTCCCGGCATGATCGCCAGCATGACGCATCTGCCGGTGCTCGGCGTGCCGGTGCAGTCCAAGGCGCTGAGCGGCATGGATAGCCTGCTCTCGATCGTGCAGATGCCGGGCGGCATTCCCGTCGGCACGCTCGCGATCGGCGAAGCCGGGGCGAAGAACGCAGGCCTGCTGGCCGCAGCGATCCTTGCGCTGGGCGACGAGAGCCTTTCTGAACGCCTGCAGGACTGGCGCGCAGCCAAGAGCGCTGCCGTAGCCGAAACGCCGGAAGACTGATGCTCGCGCCCGGCTCCACCATCGGCATTCTCGGCGGCGGGCAGCTTGGCCGGATGATGGCCGTCGCCGCATTGCAGCTCGGCTACAAGGTGATCGGCTTCGCGCCCGAGGGTGACAATATCGCCGCCGATGCGTGTTCGCGGTTCATCACTGCCGATTGGGACGACCGGCACGCGCTCGCCGAATTCGCGGCGGCCTGCGATGTGGTGACGTGGGAGTTCGAGAATGTGCCGCTGAGCACAGTTTCGGCCCTCCCCGGCCCGCTGCTAGCTTGCCCTTTGCGCGCTCTTGAGGTCGCGCAGGACCGGCTTCACGAGAAACAATTCGCCGCTTCTCTGGGCGGCGTGCCTGCGCCCTACGCCCGGGTCGAGACCGACGAGGACTTCGCCGCCGCGATTGCGCGGATCGGCACGCCGGGCATCCTCAAGACCGCGCGCGAGGGCTATGACGGCAAGGGCCAGTGGCGGGTGCGTTCCGATCTCGAGGCGAGCGGCATCCGCTTCCCCGGCGTGCCGTGCGTTTATGAGGGCTTTGTCACCTACGAGACCGAGTTCTCGGTGATCCTAGTCCGCGCGCAGGATGGCAGCGTGAAGTTCTGGGACTCCACCGCCAACCACCACGAGGGCGGGATGCTCGCCCGCTCGATCCTGCCTGCCGGCGCGCTGGTCGAGGCGCAGGTTCCCGCCGCGCGCGAGCTGGCTGCCAAGGTTGCCGCAGAGCTCGGCTATGTCGGTGTGCTGACGCTGGAATTCTTCGCCACGCGAGACGGCCCGGTGTTCAACGAAATGGCGCCGCGCGTCCACAATTCGGGCCACTGGACGATCGAGGGCGCCGCCACCAGCCAGTTCGAGAACCACATCCGTGCCATTGCCGGCCTGCCGCTGGGCGGGACCAAGACCCGCTTCGGGGCGATCGAAATGCGCAACATCGTCGGCGAGGAAGCGCTCGCCGCCCACACGATCCTCGCTGAACCCGGCGAGCCGCACCTGCACCTCTACGGCAAACGTGAGGCGCGCGAGGGGCGCAAGATGGGCCACGTCACCCGCGTCGGGCACGCGTTGAAGTGAACGGGGAAATGACGCCTGAAGTGACTGGTGACATCGCGCTGATCTACGCGCGCGCCGCCAATGGCGCGATTGGCCTCGACGGCGACCTGCCGTGGCGGCTGCCCGCCGATCTCAAGCATTTCAAGGCCCTGACCTTGGGCAAGCCGATGATCATGGGCCGCAAGACCTTCGAGAGCCTGCCGGGGCTGCTCCCCGGCCGCCGCCACATTGTTCTCACCCGCGACGCCGCCTGGGCCGCCGTGGGGGCAGAAGTTGCCGATACGCCCGAGCAGGCGCTGGATCTGGCCGGCGACGGAACGGTTGCGATCATCGGCGGCGCGGCAGTGTTCGAGCTGTTCCTGCCGCTCGCCGCCCGCGTCGAACTCACGCAGATCCACGCCGACTACGAAGGCGACACGTTCATGCCGCCGCTCGGCCCCGAGTGGCACGAGCGCGCGCGTGAGGATCACGCGGCAGACGGCGGCCATCCCGCCTTCTCGTTCCTCACCTATCGCCGGGACGCTATCTGATGCGCTGGCTCGATCACCGCGATCCTGTTCCCGATCCCTTGCGCGGCGCGATCATCGCGCTCGGCAATTTCGACGGGTTCCACCGCGGCCACCAGGCCGTCGCGGGTGAGGCGATTCGCTGGGCGCAGGCGGAAGGCCGCCCCTCGATCATCGCCACATTCGATCCGCACCCGGTGTGCTTCTTCCGCCCCGAGGTGCCGCCCTTCCGGCTGACCACGCTCGAACAGCGGCAAGAGCTTTACCTCGCCGCTGGCGCGACCGCGATGCTGGTGTTGCACTTCGATGCCGAGTTGGCGGGGACGAGCGCCGAGGACTTCATCCGCGACATCCTCATCGACCGCTTCGGCGCGCACGGCGTGGTGACGGGGGGCGACTTCACCTTCGGCAAGGGCGCCAAGGGCAATGTCGAGCTGCTGCGCACGCTGGGCGGCGAGCTCGGTCTGCGATCGCGCGTGGTGGAAGCCGTGGCGGACGACGGCGAGGTGGTCTCCTCCAGCCGCATCCGCACGGCCCTGCGCGAGGGCCAGCCGCAGCTTGCCGCGCACCTGCTCACCCGGCCCTTCGCGATCCGCGGCATCGTCGAGCACGGCGACAAGCGCGGGCGCACCATCGGCTATCCGACCGCCAATCTCGGGGTCGAGACCTACCTGCGCCCCAAATACGGCATCTACGCCGTGACAGGCCGCATCCTTGCCACCGGCGAGGTGCTGCACGGCGCGGCCAATATCGGCATCCGCCCGCAGTTCGAACCGCCCAAGGAGCTGCTCGAACCCTTCTTCTTCGACTTCACCGGCGACCTCTACGGGCAGGAGATCGAGGTGGCCTTCCACCACTTCCTGCGCGGCGAGGCGAAGTTCGACAGCCTCGAGGCGCTGATCGAACAGATGGACAAGGATTGCGCCGAGGCGCGGCGGCTTCTAAGCGCCTCGTCCGATGACTGACGATATCGCACCGCGCGCCAAAGAGACAAGGGACTTCAGGGACACCGTCTTCCTTCCGAAGACCGAATTCCCCATGAAGGCCGGCCTTCCGCAGAAGGAGCCGGGCATTGCCGCGCGTTGGGAGCAGATCGGTCTGTATGATGCGCTCCGCACCGCACGCCGGGGCCGCGAGAAGTTCATCCTCCACGATGGCCCGCCCTATGCCAATGGCGACATCCATGTGGGCCACGCGCTCAACCACATCCTCAAGGACATGGTGTGCCGCACCCAGAACCTCTTGGGCCGCGATGCGCCTTACGTGCCGGGCTGGGATTGCCACGGCCTCCCCATCGAATGGAAGGTCGAGGAGCAGTACCGCAAGGAGAAGAAGGCCAAGCCCGTCCTCACCGGCGCAGGCCGCGACGAGGCGGCGGTCAAGGCGTTCCGCGACGAATGCCGCGCCTATGCGCAGCGCTGGGTCGATGCGCAGCGCGGGCAGCTGAAGCGCCTCGGCATCATGGGCGATTGGGACCACCCCTACCTCACCATGCAGAAGGAGAGCGAGGCGGTGATCGTCGCCGAGCTTCTGAAGCTGGCCGAGGCGGGGAATGTCTATCGCGGATCGAAGCCGGTGATGTGGTCCCCGGTCGAACAGACCGCGCTGGCCGAGGCTGAGGTCGAATACGAGGACATCACCTCGACCCAGATCGACGTGGCGTTCGAGATTGTGGAGTCGCCGATCCCCGAACTGGTCGGCGCGCATGCGGTGATCTGGACGACGACGCCGTGGACGATCCCGGTGAACCAGGCTTTGGCTTATGGGCCGGAGGTTGAGTATGCCCAAATCAACCTTAGCCTTGATTGGGATGGGGCTGAGACGCTTTCGGATGAAGCGCAGCGTTTCATCAAGCGGTTCGTTTCCACCGAGACACACAACGCGAGTTTCGTTGTCGCTGCTGATTTGCTTGAAACGTTTTTAGCCCGCGCGGCTCATCAACTGACATTGATCGGCGCACAGCTTGGGCTCGAGAATCTCCGGCTGGACGACACGTATATCGGTAGGCGCTTCAAAGGCGCAGACCTCGCCGGCACCCTCGCCCGCCACCCGATGCACCACCTCGGCGGCTTCTACGCGGCCCCGCGCCCGCTGCTCCCGGGCGACTTCGTCACCACCGATAGCGGCACCGGCCTCGTCCACATGTCGCCCGATCACGGCGAGGACGACTTCTACCTGTGCAAGGCGAACGGCTTGGGCCCCGTCTTCGCGGTGATGGATGACGGGCGCTACCGTGACGACTGGCAATGGCTGGGCGGCGCGGATGAGCGGCGCATGAGTGTCATCAACCCCAAGTTCAACGCGCCCGACGGCCCGATCTGCACCGACCTGCGCGAAGTGGGTGCACTGCTCGCGGCGAGCGCGGATTACGCGCACTCCTACCCGCATTCGTGGCGCTCCAAGGCCAAGGTGATCTTCCGCTGCACCCCTCAGTGGTTCGTGCCGATGGACCGGGCGCTCGACCCCAGCACCGTTCGTGCTGAGCCTGTCGAAGCACTGTCCTTCTCTTCAACCGACAGCGCCGAAGAAAGTGCAGCCCTTCGACAGGCTCAGGGCGAACGGACTTTGAGAGACACCGCCCTCGCCGAAATCGCGCGCGTCCAGTTCATCCCCGAAAAGGGCCGCAACCGCATCGGCGCGATGGTCGAGGGGCGGCCTGACTGGGTGCTCTCCCGCCAGCGCGCGTGGGGCGTGCCGATCACGCTGTTCGTGCGGCCTGACGGTTCGTATCTGCAAGACCCCGCCGTCAACGCCCGTATCGTTGCCGCCGTGAACGCGGACGGCATGGACGCGTGGAACAGCGCCAACAAGGCCGCCTTCCTCGGCCCGGAACACGATCCCGCCGACTACGAGATGGTCACCGACATTCTCGACGTGTGGTTCGATTCTGGCTGCACCCACGCCTTCGTGCTGGAGTCGGGGCGCTGGCCGGACCTCCAGTGGCCCGCCAACCTCTACCTCGAAGGATCGGACCAGCACCGCGGCTGGTTCCAGTCCTCGCTGCTCGAAAGCTGCGTGACCCGCGGCCGCGCGCCTTACGATCAGGTGCTCACCCACGGCTTCACGATGGACGCCAAAGGCAAGAAGATGTCCAAGAGCCTCGGCAACACGGTCGATCCGCTCAAAGTCATGGAGACCTACGGCGCGGACATCGTCCGGTTGTGGGCGCTTTCGGTCGACTTCACCGAAGATCACCGCATCGGCGACGAGATCCTCAAGGGCGTCGGCGACCAGTACCGCAAGCTGCGCAACACGTTCCGCTATCTGCTCGGCGCGCTCGACGGGTTTGTCGGCGACATGAGCGATGCCGGCCCGCTGCCCGAGCTCGAGGTCTACATCCTCGCGCTGCTGGCCGAGCTTGACGGCAAGCTGAAAGCGGCGGCGCAGGCCTACGACTTCAACAGCTACACCCGCCTGCTGGTCGATTTCTGCAACGAGGACCTCTCGGCGTTCTTCTTCGATATCCGCAAGGACGTGCTCTATTGCGACGGGCCGGATTCGACCACGCGCAACGCCTATCGCACCGTGCTCGACCTGCTGTTCCACGCGCTGGTGCGCTACGCCGCGCCGGTGCTGGTGTTCACCGCCGAGGAAGTGTGGCTCACCCGCTATCCCGAGGACGGCGAGGAGGATGAGGACGGCCAGCGCGGATCTGTCCACCTGCTCGAATGGCCGAGCGTGCCGGGCGTCGTCATTGAAACCGCCAAGTGGGTGCAGTTGCGCAGCCTTCGCGATGCCGTCAACGAAGCGATCGAGCCGCTGCGGCGCGACAAGACGATCCGCTCCAGCCTCGAGGCCGAAGTGGTCGTGCCGGCCAGCGCCGTGCCCGAAGGGGTCACCGACGCGGACCTTGCCGAGCTGTTCATCACCGCGACAGTCACCCGCGGGCAGGGCGACGATGTGATCGTTGCGAAGACCTCCCACCACAAATGCGGCCGCTGCTGGCGCCATCTGCCCGACGTGGCAGAGGATGCATCGCTGTGCGGCCGGTGCGAGGACACCGTGGCCCATATCGACGCGAGCACTGCGGCATGAGCGCGCTGTTCACCCGCAACCGGCTGATCGGCCTCGCCATCGCCGCGATCGTTGCCATCCTTGATCAGGCGGTGAAGCTCTATGTCATCGGCCCGCTCGCACTGCGGCAGGTCCGGCATATCGACCTCCTGCCCTTCTTCGATCTCACCTATATGGAGAACAAGGGCGTCTCGCTCGGCATGTTCCAGGCCAACAACATGGAGACGCGCTGGGCGCTGGTGGCGCTCACCGCAGGCATCGCGGTGGTCGTGCTGGTGTGGATGATGCGCGAGCGCAAGCTGGGTGATATCGCAGGCCTCGCGCTGATCCTCGGCGGGGCGCTGGGCAATATCCGCGACCGCTTCGATCTCGGCTATGTTATCGACTATGCGGATTTCCACATCGGGACCTTCCGCCCTTTCCTGATCTTCAACATCGCCGACGCCGCCATCACCCTTGGCGTCGTCATTATCCTTGCCCGCAGCCTGCTGGTGCGCGACAAGGCCGACACCCAAACCGGGGACGTGCCCCGCGGAGAGCAACAAGATGCGTAAGTTTGCACCCCTGATCCTGCTGGCTGGCGCCTCTGTCATGCTGACCGCCTGTGGCGGCGGCGGCAACGGCGTGTTCAACCGCGCTCGTCCCGATGAATTCGCGGTGCAGCGGCAGGCCCCGCTGGTGGTGCCGCCCGACTTCACGCTCACCCCGCCCGCCCCCGGCGCCCCGCGTCCGACCGAAGGCACTGCGGCCGAGCAGGCGCTCGACGCCCTGTTCGGCGGCCCTGCGCCGCGCAGCCGCGTGGAAGCCAGCGTGATCGACCGCGCCGGCGCCGCTGCGCCGAGCATTCGCAGCCAGGTGGGCGACACCGGCACCAACACCGTCGCCAAGGGCCGCGTGACCCGCGACATCATCGCCGCGCCTGAGGGTGATGGGCAGTCGGCAACTACGGTAATCCCGAGCGCCTAAAACCTTACGCCGTTGGCCTTTGAGAGCTGAAATCGGTCGCGCAGCGACCGCAAGGCCGAACGGCCGCCGCGGCCTATGCCGCGAAAGCCAAGGCGGACGGATGTCCGCCGCCCGGCGCTTGAGGGTCCAAGAAAATCACTCTTGCTCGCGGCTGACCAGCAGCTTGTCGATGCGGCGGCCGTCCATGTCGACGACCTCGAAGCGCCAGCCCTGATCGTTGAAGTGCTCGCCCTCGGCAGGCAGCTTCTTCATCACCGACAGCGCGTAGCCCGCCGCCGTGCCGAACTCGCGGTCCTCGCCGTAGTCGAGCCCCAGCCGGTCAGCGAGCGCATCGGCGGATAGCGAACCCGATACCAGCAACGAGCCGTCCTCGCGCTCCACGACCGAAGGCAGATCGCCATCGTCGCTATCGCTGGCAAAGTTGCCGACGATCGCGGTGAGCAGGTCGACCGGGGTCACGATCCCTTCGAAATGGCCGTATTCGTCGTGCACCACCGCCATCGCCACTTCGGCCGATTGCAGCACGCGCAGCGCGTCCATTGCGTCGAGCTGGTCGGGCACCACTTCGACCTTGCGCATCATGTCGCGCAAGGCAACGGGGCGCCCGGCAACCAGTGCTGCGAGCACGTCGCGCACCTTCACCACGCCGATGATGATGTCGGGCGTCCCGTCAGCGACCGGCAGCAGCGAATGCGTGCTGTCGTCGATGGTCTCGCGGATCGCGGCGATGTCGGCATCGGCAGCGATCCAGTCGACCTCGGTGCGCGGGGTCATCATTTCGCGCACCGGGCGCTCGGCGAGGCGAACCACGCCGGTCAGCAGTTGCCGCTGTTCGTGCTCGATCACGCCCGAGCGGGTCGCTTCGGCGAAGATCATCTGCAATTCTTCGGCTGTGACCGTATCCTGATCGCTTTTGCGCAGGCCCATCAGCCGGATCAGGCCGGCCGAGCTCGAATCGAGCAGCCACACCAGCGGCGCGGCGGCCGTGGCGACCCATGCCATCGGGCGGGCCATCACCAGCGAGACAGGCACCGCAGCGCGCAGCGCGAGCTGCTTGGGCACCAATTCGCCGATGATGAGGCTGAGATAGGTCGTAAAGGCAATCACCACCGCAAAGCCGGTCTCGTCGGCATATTCCGCCGGCAAGCCCAGCGCCTCCAGCCGCTCACCCACCGGCCCGCCAAGGCTCGCGCCCGAATAGGCACCCGCGATGATCCCGATCAGCGTGATGCCGATCTGCACGGTCGACAGGAATTTGCCGGGGTTGGCAGCGAGTTGAATGGCGATCCGCGCGCTCGCCGATCCGCCCTCGGCCCGCGCCTCGAGCGCGCTTGTCTTGGCCGAGACGATGGCGAGCTCCGACATGGCGAAGACGCCGTTGATCACGACAAGCGCGAGAATAATAGCGAGGTCTATCCAGGGGAAAGGGGTCACGCCACCGCGCTAGCACAATCTGCCAGCGTTGCCAGCCATGCAACATGGCGCCCGCACTAATGGGGCACGCAGCGCCCTGTTTGTTCAACATGGGTCAATGAAATGGCTTACAAAGGCTCTAAGGACGAACGACCGGCGTCCGGTGAATTGCGGCCAGAAGGGCTGCGCGCTGACGCCAGCAAAGATAAAAAGATGGAGGCATTACTCATGACTATCTCTCGTATCCTGCTCTCGGGCACCGCTGCGCTTGCCCTGCTGGGCACCACCACCGCCTGTGTGACCGACCCCAACACCGGCCAGAAGAAAATTTCCCGCACCGCAATCGGCACGGGCCTCGGCGGCACGCTGGGCTACCTGCTGGGCGGCGCGATCGGTGGCAACACCGGCCGCATCATCGGTGCCGGCATCGGCGGCTCGGCCGGCGCGGTGCTCGGCAAGCAGTATGATGACCAGATCAAGGAACTGAAGGAACAGACCGCCGGCAGCGGCGTGGACGTTGAAGAAGTGGGCGATCAGGACGCGATCCTCGTCCGCCTGCCCGACGGCGTGACCTTCGCCACCGGCTCGGCAGCGATCAACCCCGGCTTCTACCAGACGCTCGACAGCGTCGCCGAGACGCTGGTGCGGTACCCGAACAGCCTGATCGACGTCTACGGCTTCACCGACACCACCGGTGCCCCTGCGACCAACCAGCGCCTGTCCGAACAGCGTGCACAGGCCGTGTCCGACTATCTTGCAGCGCGCGGCATCGCCCGGGCGCGCATCGCGACGCGCGGCTACGGCGAGCAGTACGACTACCTGCGCGTCAAGACCGGCGACAACGTCAACGAGTCGCTTAACCGCCGCGTCGAGATCAAGATCATCCCGGTCAGCCAGGACGACGTGAACGCCGCGCGCGCCAATCGCTAACTGTGTGGGGGCGCTTCCGCGCCCCCACATCCTCGCTCACGCGGCCTGAAGGCCAGGTGTCCCGCCTCCGGCGGTTCAGCTTCGCTTCCGCTGCGGGCGGGCGCCAAAACAATCTGGCGACCTTGCGGGCCGCCCTTCGAGGCGGCCCGTTATCGTTCTCCGGACGCGAACTTGGACCCGTCTTGTGTTCTAGCGCAGCGCCGCTGCCCGCTCCGCCAGCCGCTCGACCGCGGCGGCGTGGATTGCAGGCGAGCACACCAGCAGGCCGAAATCGCGCGGGTCGTGCTTGTTGTAAGCGAGCGGACCGCCGAACGCATCGGTGACCTCGGCCCCTGCCTCGCGCGCGATCAGGGTCGCAGCGGCGATGTCCCATTCGAAGCCCCAGCGCAGTGTCGCCACCAGATCGGCACGGTTGTCTGCGACCATCGCGATCCTGAGCGCAATCGAATTGGGCTGTTCCACGGCGACAAGATCGCTGTCCTCCTTGGGCAGAGCGTGCGTTGGCACCCGCGCGCCGGAAAACTGGTCACGCGTGCTCGCCCGGATTGGCGCGTCGTTGAGCGTGGCACCTTGCCCTGCGACCGCCACCCACTCCTCACCGCGCGCGGGCGCTGCAAGCATTCCGATCAGCGGCCTTCCGCCGCTCACCAACGCGACCGAGACTGCCCAGCCGCTGCGCCCGGCCACGAAATCGCGGGTGCCGTCAATCGGGTCGACCAGCCAGATAAGCCCGCTGGCGGTGCGCGCCTTGTCGTCGGCAGTCTCCTCGGAAAGCCACGCGGCGGATGGCAACAAGCGGCCCAGTTCGCGCTTCAGGAAGCGGTCAACCTCGAGGTCGGCCTCGCTCACCGGATTGCCGGGCGTCTTGTCCCAGCTGTCGAGGGCATACCCCGCCCCCGGCCAACGCGAATGCGCGATCCTGCCCGCCTCGCGGACGATGGCCTGAAGGTGTGCCCTGTCAATCATGAGAGGCGCTGTGTTGGCCTTGCTGCAGGCACTTTTCAAGCCTGTCGATCCGTGCTTAGGCCCGCCGCAGACAAACCTCTCCCCAGGATTTGCAAGAAGGGATCACCACGCCATGAACGTCCATGAATATCAGGCCAAGGAACTGCTCGCCCAGCACGGGCTTGCCATCCCGGCCGGCCACGCGGCTCTGACCGTCGCTGAAGCGGTCGATGCCGCCAAGAAGCTTCCCGGGCCGCTTTATGTCGTGAAAGCGCAGATCCATGCCGGCGGACGCGGCAAGGGCAAGTTCAAGGAACTGGGCGCGGACGCCAAGGGCGGGGTGCGCCTCGCCAAAAGCCTTGAGGAAGTGGAAGCCCACGCCAAGGAAATGCTCGGCAACACGCTGGTGACGATCCAGACGGGCGATGCGGGTAAGCAGGTCAACCGCCTCTACATCACCGACGGCGTCGACATCGCCAAGGAATACTACCTCTCGCTGCTGGTCGACCGCGCAAGCGGCCGCGTCGCCTTCGTGGTTTCGACCGAGGGCGGCATGGACATCGAAACCGTGGCGCATGACACGCCCGAGTTGATCACCAGCTTCAACGTCGACCCGGCGCAGGGCTTCCAGCCGCACCACGGCCGCGCTGTCGCCTTTGCGCTCGGGCTGACGGGCGATCTCAACAAGCAGGCGCAGAAGCTGTCGAAGCAGCTCTACGAGGCCTTCCTCGCCACCGATTGCGAAATGCTCGAAATCAACCCGCTGTGCCAGACCGTTGACGACCGGCTGCTGGTGCTCGACGCCAAGATGAGCTTCGACGGCAACGCGCTCTACCGCCACCCCGATATCGAAGCCCTGCGCGACGAGACCGAGGAAGACCCGGCGGAAGTCGAGGCCAGCGAATACGACCTCGCCTACATCAAACTCGATGGGAACATCGGCTGCATGGTCAACGGCGCGGGCCTCGCGATGGCGACGATGGACATCATCAAGCTCAACGGCGCCTTCCCGGCCAACTTCCTCGACGTGGGCGGCGGCGCCACCACCGAGAAGGTCACCGCGGCCTTCAAGATCATCCTCAAGGACCCGGCGGTCGAGGGCATTCTGGTCAACATCTTCGGCGGGATCATGAAGTGCGACGTGATCGCCAACGGCATTGTGCAGGCGGCCAAGGACGTGAACCTGCAGGTTCCGCTGGTGGTCCGTCTGGAAGGCACCAACGTGGCCGAAGGCAAGGCGATCCTCGCCAATTCCGGCCTCGCGATCGTGGCTGCCGACAACCTTGGTGATGCGGCGCAGAAGATCGTTGCCGAGGTGAAGAAGGCCGCCTGATCGCAGCGGACTGGTTCACCGAATACATCCCGGGCGGGGGTGGTCGCGTATCACCCTTGCCCGATCCTACTGCGGCCCGCCTTGCTTGACGTTTACGTAAACGCAAGCTAGGCGGGCGGCCAACGGGGTCGTCAGGCCCCAAGTGATTCTTTGAGAGGAAGGAACGCCCCATGAAGATCCTCGTCCCCGTCAAGCGGGTGATCGATTACAACGTCAAGCCGCGGGTCAAGGCCGACGGCACCGGCGTGGACCTCGCCAACGTCAAGATGAGCATGAACCCGTTTGACGAGATCGCGGTCGAGGAAGCCATCCGCCTCAAGGAAAAGGGCGCGGCTACCGAGATCGTCGCTGTCAGCGTCGGTCCGGCCAAGGCGGCCGAAACGCTGCGCACCGCGCTGGCGATGGGCGCCGACCGTGCGATCCTGATCGAAACCGATGAAGACGTCGAGCCGCTGGCCGTCGCCAAGATCCTCAAAGCTATCGCCGATGAAGAGGCCCCCGGCCTCGTCATCCTCGGCAAGCAGTCGATCTCGGACGATTCGAACCAGACCGGCCAGATGCTCGCAGCCCTGATGGGCCGTCCGCAAGGTACCGGCGCCAACACCGTCGAAGTCGATGGCGATCACGTGAACGTCAAGCGCGAAGTCGATGGCGGCTTGCAGACTGTCAGGCTCGCGATGCCCGCGATTGTTACCACCGACCTGCGCCTGAACGAGCCGCGCTACGCCTCGCTGCCGAATATCATGAAGGCCAAGCAAAAGCCGCTCGTGGTCAAGACCGCTGCCGATTACGGCGTCGATCTGGCCCCGCGTCTCAAGACCCTCAAGGTCGCCGAACCGCCGGTGCGTCAAGCAGGCGAAAAGGTCGCCGACGTCGCCGCGCTGGTCGAGAAGGTCAAGGCGCTCGGCATCGCGTAAGCGCGCCGCGCCATCAGGATAAGGAACGACAGACATGAAGACTCTGGTTCTCGTCGAACATGACAACACCAATGTGCACGATGCGACGCTTGCGGTGGTCACTGCCGCCAGCAAGCTGGGCGAAGTGCACCTGCTGGTCGCCGGCCACAACTGCGGCTCGGTTGCCGAAGCGGCTGCCAAGATCGCCGGCGTGGGCAAGGTCCACGTTGCCGATGACGCGGCCTATGCCAACGGGCTTGCCGAAAACGTCGCCCCGCTCGCGGCCGAGCTGATGGGCCATCACGACGCCTTCCTCGCCGCCGCCACCACGCAGGGCAAGAACGTCGCCCCGCGCGTTGCCGCACATCTCGACGTGATGCAGGTCTCGGAGATCCTGTCGGTGGAAGGCCCCAAGACCTTCACCCGTCCGATCTATGCCGGCAACGCCATCGCCACTGTCGAATCGACCGATGCCAAACTGGTCATCACCGTTCGCGGCACCGCGTTCGAGAAGGCCGCGACCGAAGGCGGTTCGGGCACGATCGAAGCCGTCGGCGGCGCGGGCGATAGCGGCACCTCCAGCTTCGTCAGCTCGGAAATCGCCAAGAGCGAGCGTCCGGAACTGACCAGCGCCAAGATCATCGTCTCGGGCGGCCGCGCCTTGAAGGACGCGGAAACCTTCGAAGCCGTGATCACGCCGCTGGCCGACAAGCTCCACGCCGCGATCGGCGCGAGCCGCGCGGCGGTCGATGCGGGCTACGTCCCCAACGACTATCAGGTCGGCCAGACCGGCAAGATCGTCGCCCCGCAAGTGTACTTCGCAATCGGCATCTCGGGCGCGATCCAGCACCTCGCCGGCATGAAGGACTCCAAGGTCATCATCGCCATCAACAAGGACGACGACGCGCCGATCTTCCAGGTCGCGGACATCGGCCTGGTGGGCGACCTGTTCACGGTCGTGCCGGACCTGACGGCGGCACTGTAAGCGGTTCGCTTAAGGACTTGAAATTGCAAAAAACCTCCGGCAGTCTCCCATGACTGCCGGAGGTTTTTTATGCGTCGCACTCTTCTCGCCCTTGCCGCTGTGGCGACCACCCTCACCGCCGCGCCGCTCGGGGCCGAGCCGCGCGTGCTCAAGCCCTATGGCCCGTGGAACGTGGATTTCGGCGACGATCTATGCCGCCTTCAGCGGTTGTTCGGCAGCGCCGATGACAAGCAGGTGCTGGTCTTCCAGCAATATTGGCCTTCCGATCGGGCCGGCCTGACGCTCGCCGGGTCTGCCTTTGCCAAGTTCCGCAGCCTCGCGCGGACCGATGTCAGGTTCTACGAGGAGCAGGAGCCGCTGCGGGCTACACCGTTCACCGGCACCTTCGGCGACATCGGCGAGGCGCTGATCTTTCCAAACATCAGGCTTGACCAGCCCGAACCGCTGGAAACGAGGGAAGTGATCTCGGACAAGCCTTTCGAACAGATGGACCTCGAGCTCGGCAAGAAGGCGCGCTTCGTCGAAGTGCGGCAAGGCGGTCAGAAAGTGCGCTTCGAGACGGGGGCACTCAATGCGCCCTTCGAGGTGCTCAACCAATGCACGCTTCAGCTGCTGCGCGTCATAGGCCTCAATGCCGACAAGCATTTAACGATGCAAAGCGAGGCGCGCTGGCTCAATCGCGACGCGCTGGTGCGCCGGATCGTCGCCGACTACCCGAACCAAGCACAGGCCAACGGCGAGCAGGGGATCATGCGGATGCGCGTGATCATCAACACCGATGGCGGAGTCGAGAACTGCAGGATTCTCAAGGCGACCATCACCGAGCGTCTCGAATCGCCTGCCTGTAAAGTGATGGAGCACGCGCAATTCGCGCCCGCGCTGGACGCTGAAGGGAAGCCCTTCCGCTCGCTTTATGCGACCACGATCACCTACAAAATAGGGGGTTGAGGCTGCAGCGCACAGGCCGCCTCACAACACCCCATTGAGCGCGTGCAGCGTCATCCCCACCAGCCCGCCCACCAGCGTGCCGTTGATGCGGATGAACTGCAGGTCGCGGCCTACCGCGCCCTCGACGCGGTCGGTGATGGTGCGGGCGTCCCAGCGCTTGACCGTTTCCGATACCAGCCGGACGATCTGGTCGCCGTAGCGGGTCGCGATGCCGACCATCGTGCGGCGCGCGAAGCGGTTGATCTGGTGCTGCAGCCGCGCGTCCGCTTGCAGCGCCTCGCCCAGCTCGGCGAGCATGGTGCGCATTTCCCAGCCCATCCCGCTTTCGGGATCGCGTGCGCGGCGGATCAGCGACTGGCGGATGCGCTCCCACACCCCTGTCCACCACACCGCGACGGCAGGGTTGGCGAGCAGCTCGCGCTTCATGTCCTCGACCTTGAGGCGGGTTTCGGGATCGTGCTGCAAGTCCTGCCCGAGCTTCGCCAGCCCTTCCTCGATCTTGCCGCGCAAGGGGTGGTCGGGGTTCACCAGCACTTCGGCGAGGAGCTTGTAGAGCCCGTCGAGCACGCTGGAGGAGATGGTCTTGTCGATCCCCGCCCAGCGCAGCACACCCGCGACACGCTGGTGGATGACCTCGCGGATGGTTTCCTCGTTGTCCTCCAGCGTCAACCCGGCCCAGCGCACGAAGCCGTCGATCAGCGGCTGGTGGCGCTTGTCGACCATCGCGCTCTCGATCATGCGACCTGCCAATGGCGCAACGTCGAGCTTGGCAAGCTGCCCAGCAAGGCCCGAGCGCACCTGCGTGCCGAGCCGATCCGGGTCGAGGCTTTCGAGCACCTCGGCAAGCATCCCCGCCGCGCCAGAGGTGATGCGCGAACGCGCGTCGCCGCCGCGGTCGGGTGAGGCGGAAAGGAATTCGCCCGCCGCTTTGGCGATGTTCATCACCGACATGCGGCGCGCGACCACCGCCGGGGTGAGGAAATTCTCGCGCAGGAAGGCCGCCATCGTATCGGCGATGCGGTCCTTGTTTTCAGGGATGATCGCAGTGTGCGGGATCGGCAGGCCGAGCGGGTGGCGGAACAGCGCGGTGACCGCGAACCAGTCGGCCAGCCCGCCCACCATTGCGGCCTCGGCAAAAGCGTTGACGTAGCCCCACGCCGGATGGCCGGTCGCCGCAAGTGCGTGGGTGGCGATGAAGATCACCGCCATCGCGGCGAGCATGCCTGTCGCCGTCCAGCGCATCCGCCGGGCGCGGTCTACCGTGAGCGGCTGTCCGCCAAGGGTAAGGGGCCTCAAGGAGCGCGTTGCCATGACCTGCCTTAGCGCGGGTGGGGCGTGCCAGTCACCTTATAACCGGTCACGCCCTAACCCGTCACTCCGCCGGTTCAGCGCCCGGCGGCAGGCGCCGTGCCGGGATACCGCCCGGGAACGGCCGATCGGGCTCCACATCGACGATGCCGCGACTGTCGTCGCCCGGCTTGTAGGTCAGCATCCGCGCCCGCAGCCACGGCCCAACGCGCTTTTCGAAGCTGTCGGCAAGGCTGAAGCCCGCAGGGACGATCAGCAGCGTCAGCAGGGTCGAGAGGATCAGGCCCCCGATCACCACAATGCCCATCGGCTGGCGCCACGCCCCGTCGCCCGAGAGCGATAGCGCCACCGGCACCATCCCTGCGGTCATCGCCACGGTGGTCATCACGATCGGCTGCGCGCGCTTGTGCCCGGCATCAAGAATCGCCTCGAGCTTGCCCACGCCCTTGTTCATCTCCTCGATCGCGAAGTCGATCAGCAGGATCGAGTTCTTCGAGACGATGCCGAGCAGCAGCAGGATGCCGATATAGACCGGCATCGACTGCGGCTGGCCCAGCAGCCAGATCAGCAGGATGCCGCCCAGCGGCGCGAGCAGCAGCGAGGTCATGTTGACCAGCGGGCTCATCAACCGCTTGTAGAGCAGCACCAGCACCGCGAAGACCAGCAGGAACCCGGCGATGATCGCGATCACAAGGTTGACCTTGAGCTCCTCCTGCCACTTGTCTTCGCCCACGGTGTCGCGGATCACCCCGCTTGGCAGGGTCTTGAGCACCGGCAGCGCATCGATCTGCGTCTGCGCGTCGCCCTTGAGCACGCCCGCAGCCAAGTCCGCGCCGACCAGCACGCGGCGGTTCTGGTTATAGCGCTGGATGGCGGTCGGGCCGGAACCGAAGGTGATGTCGGCGACGCGGCTCAAGGGCACCGAACCGCCAGCGGTGAGCGGCACGGGCAGGTTCTGGATGGTGGTGAAGTCTGTGCGCGCCTCGTCCGAGAGACGCACCATGATCGGGATCTGGCGATCCGACAGCGAGAATCGCGCCGCGTTCTGCTCGATCTCTCCCAGCGTTGCGATACGGATCGTCTGCGACAACGCCGCCGTCGTGACGCCCAGTTCGGCGGCGATCTGGGTGCGCGGGGTGATGATGATCTCGGGGCGGTTCAGGTCGGCGCTGATGCGCGGGGCGACCAGCGATTTGATGCCCTTCATCTCTTCGACCAGCTTGAGCGCGGTCTGTTCGAGCTGCACCGGGTCCGAGCCTGCCAGCATCACGGTCATGTCGCGGCCCGAGCCGAACCCGCCCGACTGCGACTGGAAGCGCGCGCGCGCATCGGGGAACTGCGCGAGTTTCGGCGCCAGCTCGCGTTCGAACTCGATCGAACTGCGCGCCCGGTCATCCTTGAGCTTGACGAAAATCGTCGAGGCTTCGCCCAGCCGGATCCGTTCCAGCAGGCGCTCGACCTCGGGCTCCTTGCGAAGCTCGGCAGCGACGGCATTCACCACCCGCTTGGTCTGCGCAAGGGTGGTGCCGGGCACGACCTCGATCGACACCTGGCTGTTCTCGTCATCGATGGTCGGCTGGAACTGGCCGGGAATCTGGCCGAACAGCAGGATCGTGACGAGGAACGAGAACCAGCCGATGCCAAGCATCCACAGGCGGTGATCGTAGAAGCGCGAGGTCAGCCAGCGCTGTCCGTGGGCAAAGTTGCTCGAGCCGCGCCCGGTCATTTCGATCAGTTTGAAGGTGAGCAGCAGCGCCGCGAGCGCAAGCAGCGACACCAGCAGCAGCTGCGTGACCTCGAAAATCTTGGAGACGAGGAAGAACGCGAAGGTGTTGCTATCGCTGGATACCGCGGCGGCGATGGTCTTGGGCAGGTTGAGGCCGTTCAGCGCGTTGAAGCTGGTGAACATCGCCAGTGCCGGCACCGCCAGCAGCACGATCACAGTCAGCAGCAGCGCAGGGACGTAGAAGTATCGGCGGCGCGGGCCGGTGAGCCCGGCGCGGCGCGCGGCCATGCGCCCGGTGTCGAGCGTCCAGGCGAGCACGTCCATGTAGCGCTCGATCCACCGGCTGCCGCCATGTTCGGCGTGGCCCTGGGACTTGAGGAAATAGGCCGCCATCAGCGGCGTGACCATGCGCGCCACGGCCAGCGACATCAGCACCGCGATCACCACGGTGATCCCGAAGTTCTGGAAGAACTGGCCCGACACGCCCGGCATCAGGCCCACCGGCAGGAACACCGCAACGATGCAGAAACTGGTCGCCACCACCGGCAGGCCGATCTCGTCCGCCGCGTCGATCGAGGCCTGGTAGGCGGTTTTGCCCATGCGCATGTGTCTGACGATGTTCTCGATCTCCACGATCGCATCGTCGACCAGCACGCCTGCGACCAGCGCCAGCGCCAGCAGCGAGAGGAAGTTCAAGTTGAAGCCGAGCAGATCCATGAACCAGAAGGTCGGGATCGCCGACAGCGGGATGGCGACCGCGCTGATGAAGGTCGCGCGCCAATCGCGCAGGAACACGAACACCACGACCACGGCCAGCACCGC
The DNA here is from genome assembly GCA_963765775.1 of uncultured Alphaproteobacteria bacterium. Taxonomy (GTDB): domain Bacteria; phylum Pseudomonadota; class Alphaproteobacteria; order Sphingomonadales; family Sphingomonadaceae; genus Erythrobacter. The sequence goes on along the minus strand of CAVXXQ010000006.1, from coordinate 658,698 downwards.
GCCTTCGACCAGCGCCCACATCGAGCTGTCGTACTGGCCGCGCGTGTAGGTGGTGGTGGTCGACAGCTTGATGAAGGTGATGCCGGGGTTTTCGGCCTCGATCTTGTCCATTTCCGCAAGCGCCGCGTCGTACACCGCAAGGTCCGACGCGCCGCGCGCGCGGTTCATGTAGAAGTTGACGACTTCCTTGCCGGCGACCTCGCTGATCGAGTTGCGCTCGGAAAAGCCATCGCGCACCTTGGCTACGTCGGCGAGGCGCACGGTGCGACCGCCGCCGATTTGGATCTGGGACTGCGACAGGGCAAAGGCGGTGTCGGAATTGCCGAGCACGCGCAGCGACTGGCGGGTGCCGCCGACTTCGGCGAGGCCGCCCGCCGCGTCGAGATTGTTCTGGCGCAGCGCGCTGTTGATCTGCGAGGCGCTGACCCCGAAGGACTGCATCTTTGCAGGGTCGAGGATCACCTCGATCTGGCGGTCCACGCCGCCATAGCGGCCAACTTCGGCCATGCCGTCGATCTTGAGCAGCCGCTTGGCGACGGTATCGTCGATGAACCAGCTCAACTGCTCGAGCGTCATGTCGTCGGCCTCGACCGCGACCACGCCGATCGCCTCGCCCACCACGTTGACCTTGGAAACGCGCGGTTCGAGGATGCCGTCGGGCAAGGACCCGCGCACCGAATCGATCGCGGTCTCGACCTCGTTCACGGCTTCGATCAGGTCGGTGCCGATCTGGAACTCGACGAAGGTCTGCGAAGACCCCTCGCGCGCGGTCGACTGGATCGAGTTGACCCCGTTGATCGCCCGCAGCGCACTTTCCACGCGCTGGGTGATCTGGTTCTCGATCTCGGTGGGCGACGCGCCGGGCTGCGAGATGTTCACGATCACCGCCGGGAAGTCGACGTCGGGGTTGTTCGTCACATCCATCCGCAGGAAGCTGACGATCCCGGCGAACAAAAGGCCGGTGAAGAACACCAAGGGGATTACCGGATTGCGGATCGACCAGGCCGAGATGTCGCGAAGTGCCATGAAAGTCCTGCCTGTTGTGTCGCCGGTATGTTGTCGCCGGTGTGGGCGCCCGTCCCTTCAGCTACGCGATTGCGGCTGGCGGGGATGGACGCCTTACTTCTTGAGGGGCTGCGGGTTGACGGTTTCGCCGGGGTTGAGGAACCCGCCGGCGCGCAGCACCACGCGTTCCGTACCGTTCAATCCTTCGGTGATCGCAAGGCCGCTCTGCGTGACCGCGCCGGTCTTGACCGCGCGGCGCTCCACCTTCTTGTCGCCGCCCACGACGTAGACGAAGCTGCCCTTGGCGTCGGCCAACACGGCGCTTTCGGGGAGCACGGTTGCCGTAAAGCTGCCGCTGTTGATCTTGGCCGAGGCAAAACCGCCGGGGCGCAGTTCGGTCGAGAAGGGCAGCGCGATGCGCACCGTGCCCTGCCGGGTCGCCTGATCGATCACCGGCGACACCTGCCACACCTGGCCGGTGAAGCGCTGGTCCGAACCGGTCGGGATGATCGTCGCCTGCGTGCCGACCGCAAGCTTGGCGAGCTGTTCTTCGGAAACCTGCGCGAGCATTTCCATCTCGCCGCCGCTGGCGATGGTGAACAACGGCTGCGAGCCTGCACCAACCGTCTGGCCGGGCTCGACCGCACGGGTCAGGACATAGCCTGTGGCAGGCGCGATAATGTTGAGCCGTTGGTTGCGCGCGCGTTGCTCAGCCAGCTGCGCTTCGGCGACGCGGACGCGGGCGACGGCGGCATCGCGGGTCGCGGTCAGGCGGTCGACATCGGCCTTGGAAACAAAGCCGCGGGCGACCAGCTGCAGCGAGCGGTCGAGGTTGGCTTGCGCAAGATTGGCATCGGCCTTGGCGACCTGGATCTGCGCGGACTGCGCGGCGGCCTGCTGGACCTGCACCGAACGGTCGATCACCGCCAGCACCTGGCCTTGGCTCACCCAGTCACCGGCATCGACGGTAACGCGCAGCACCTGACCGCCCTCGCCCACAACGCCAACCGGCATGGGGCGGCGCGCGGCAAGCGTGCCGGGCGCGTCGATCTCGCCCGCCACCATCGTCTTGCCCGGCGTTACCACCGTGACCGAAGCGGCCTGCGAATTGTTGTCGTCAGCCGGAGCCGGCTGGCCGCCAGCGAGCGCGAAATAGCCGCCGATCAGCAGCAGCAGCACGAACAGCCCGCCGCCGCCGACGATCAGCCAGCGCGGGATCGCGGGACCGGGCACAGTGCGCCCACCGGCAAATTCGGTGGTCACCCCGTCGGCAGCTTCGGCCGTGATCGTCGTTTCGTAATTCATCGCCATTCCCTCACTCGGGCCGCGAGCGCACAAAGCACGACACGACCGGAGAGTGTATTATTCGCATAAGGCACCAAGTGCAACGGTTCTTAGATTGTCGGCCGCAAGGCCGCAATGCGTGCATCGACCGATGACTTTGGGCCTAGACGAAGGGTGCGGGCCGATCGGCGCGGAAATCGGCGCCAAAAAGCGAAAGCCCGCAGGCGCCGTATTGGCGCCGCGGGCTTAGCAGTGTTTTGTCGGAGCCGGAGGCTCAGTACTTCAGCTGGCGCTCGTAAAGGTCGCGGTAGTGCTGGATCTTGGTGACGCGCAGCCCGTGCATGCCCGAACGGTCAACCGCGCGCTGCCACGAGGCGAATTCTTCGAGCGTGAGGCCATAGCGGGCCAGCGCCTCGTCGAGCGTCAGCAACCCGCCGCTGACGGCGGCCACGACTTCGGCCTTGCGCCGCACCACCCACCGCTTGGTTTCGGGCGCGGGCAGGTCGGCAATGGTCAGCGGCTCGCCGAGCGGGCCGATCACCTGTGCAGGGCGGATATCCTGGTTCTCAATCATCGCATGTCTCTCGCATCGCCGCTTGGCGCATCGGAGGTTTGTCCTTCCGCATCGTGAGGGCGGTTTGCATCATTCTGAGCATTCTTGGCACCAAGACCTTTAGATTGCCCTAAAGCATCACAGTTAACGTCGGGTTCTCCATCATCGAGAAGCGCAAAGTAACTTGCCGCTGCGTCGCCGAAGCTGGCCGCCACCGCCTCGATCGGGGCGACCGATTCGGTGCGCAGCAAAAGCCTGAGGTCGCGCGCGGCATTGAGCCGGGCGGTGATCTCGCTCCATTCGACCGCCCGCAGCGCATCACCGGCACGGCGCGGTGCGCCTTTGGCGAAGCGCTGATCGGTGCCAAAGGCACCGCCCGATGCGCGGTTTGCGCCGTGGGGCGCCTGCAAAGACTTGGCTTTCTCAAACATCATCGGGTCGTTTAACGCGAGGGCGTCAAAATCCGGTAAAGCCGCCATTTACTCCAACTTAGGAATAGTCCGGGCGAATGGGGCAAGGCGCGGCAGCTAGCGAGCGGCCCTCTGGCGAAACCGGGCGGGCGGCGTTATAGGGCGGCGCTCTCATGGAACCCTCCGCTCCTCTCGCACCCGGCCTTGCCCCCGGCCTGATGGCCGCAGCCCCCATCAATCCCGGCGCCGCCGCGCTGTTCGATCTGCCGCGTCCTGCGAGCCAGTGCCGGATCGTCGTGGCGATGAGCGGCGGGGTCGATTCCTCGGTGGTCGCCGCGCTGGCTGCCGCAAGCGGCGCAGAAGTGATCGGCATCACGCTCCAGCTTTATGATTATGGCGCAGCGACCGGCCGCAAGGGCGCGTGCTGCGCGGGCGACGACATCCGCGATGCGCAGGCCGTGGCCGACCGGCTGGGCATCGCGCATTATGTCTTCGACCACGAAAGTGCCTTCCGAGAAGACGTGGTCGAGCAGTTCGCCGACGAATATCTTGCGGGCCGCACGCCGGTGCCCTGCATTCGCTGCAACATGGGGCCGAAATTCACCGACCTGTTCCGCATGGCGCGCGAGCTGGGCGCGGATTGCCTTGCGACCGGCCACTATGTGCGCCGTGTGATGAGCGAAGGTGGCACCGCGCATCTGTACCGCGCCGCTGATCCTGCGCGCGACCAGTCCTATTTCCTCTATGGCACCACCGAAGCGCAGCTCGACTACCTGCGCTTCCCGCTGGGCGGCATGCCCAAGACCGAAGTGCGCGATCTGGCCGAGGCGGCGGGCTTGCGCAACGCGGCCAAGCCGGATTCGCAGGACATCTGTTTTGTGCCCGATGGCGATTACGCCAAGATCGTCACCAAGGTCCGCCCCGAGGGCGCGGCCCCCGGCGCGATCGTCCACGCGGCGACGGGCGCAACGCTGGGGACGCACAAGGGCATCGTCCACTTCACGGTGGGGCAGCGCAAAGGCCTCGAAATCGGCGGCCAGCCCGAGCCTCTCTATGTCGTCGGCCTCGATGCAGGGATGCGCGAAGTGCGGGTCGGGCCGAAGCGGATGCTGGCGGTGAATGCGGCGCGCCTCACCGAGACGAACCGCATCGGCTTGGCTCCCGATGAACCGCTGACCGCCAAGGTGCGCAGCCTCGCCAAGCCGGTGCCGGTGGTGCTGGAAGGCTCGCTGGGTGACGGCGCGGCTGTCACGATCCGCTTCGCCGCTCCGGAGTTCGGCGTCGCGCCGGGTCAGGCGGCGGTGATCTACGCTGGCGAACGGGTGATCGGCGGCGGCTGGATCGATTCCACGCAAAAGGTCGCGGTTTAGACCCCGTTTAGACCCCCGCTAGATCGGTTTAGACCCCCGCTAGACCCCTTCCAGAGCCCCTCCAGCGCGGTTTAGACCCCCCCTTTGCGGCAATGTTTCACGTGAAACATTGCGGATTCACCCCTCCCAGGGCTCCATCACGCAGCCATAGCCTTTGCGGTAGGTAGCCGTCGCACTCGCGACCAGCGGGAAGCGCGCGGTAACGCTTTTGGCCTCGTCATCATCGACCAAAGTCACCGCTTCCATGCCCGCCAGCTTGTCCTTGGCGCAGTCCTTCAAGGGGCGGCCCGCGACATAGCGGCACGAGCACGCGACCCGCGCCGAATAGGCCGACGCGATGCTGCCATATCCGCGGATCGGCTCGCGGAACGCCCACGCCGCGCCGCCTATCGCAATCGCGATGAAGGCGAGCAGCCACAACCCCCAGCGCCTGCGGGGCGGCCTTCCTACAGAAGCGGGTGATTTCGCCATTGCCAAGCCCTTGCGGTTGGGGAAATGAGGGCGCGATGACCCTGCCTGGCCCCGTCCATAATCGCGCGATTGCCCTCGCGCCAGCCCTGCTGATGCTCGCCAGTTGCGGCACAGCGCCGGAGGCCGACAAGCCCCTGTCGCCCGAGGCGCTGGCCGCCGTGACCAAGGACGCAGGCGCGCCCAAAGACCAATTGGCCCGCGAAATCGACGACCTGTTCACCAAGCCCGGTCTGGGCGAAACCCGCGCAGTGGTGGTGATGGCAGGCGGCGAGCTCGCCGCCGAACGCTACGGACCGGGCTACGACAGAAACACGAGGTTTATCAGTTGGTCGATGGCCAAAACCGTCACCGGCGTGCTGATCGGAATGCTGGTTTCAGACGGGTTGCTGGCCTTGGACGAGCCTGCCCCGGTGCCGCTCTGGCAGCGCCCCGGCGACCCGCGCGCCGAGATCACCTTGCGCCACCTGCTCCAGATGCGCAGCGGCCTGCGGCATACCGAGGCCGGCGATCCGCCCTACGAATCGAGCGAAGTCAGGATGTTGTTCCTCGACGGGCGCGACAACATGGCCAAGTGGGCGCAGGAGCAGCCGCTTGAGGCGGAACCGGGCAAAAAGTTCGAGTATTCGTCGAACACCAGCGTGATCCTCGCCGACATCGCCGCCCGCGCGCTGACCACCAGCGACAAGCCCGAGGCGCGGCGCAAGGCGGTGGCGGACTACCTCCAGCAGCGGTTGTTTGGCCCGCTCGGCATGACCAGCATGGTGCCCGAATTCGACGCGTCGGGCACGCTGATCGGCGGCAGCCTGATGCACGCCACCGCGCGCGACTGGGCTAAGCTTGGCGAGTTCCTGCGGCTCAAGGGCCGTGCACCCGCGGGCGAACAGCTCGTGCCAAGCCGCTGGGTCGAGGCGATGGTGACGCCGAGCCCGCGCACCCAGCAGTATGGCTTCCAGATCTGGCTCAACCGCCCGGTGGGCAAGGGCGAGGAATCGTCGCTCTTCCCAGACCGCGCGCCCAAGACCTTGTTTTCGCTGATCGGGCACATGGGGCAATATGTGCTCGTCTCACCCAGTCAGCGGGTGACACTGGTGCGCCTCGGTCACTCGGACAGCGAGGAACGCCCGCCGATGTTGCAGCAGGCAGCGGACGTATTGGAGCTTTACCCTCAGAGGTAGAAGCTACCCTCGACCACGGTGACGCAAGGCCCGCCGAGCCAAGCCCTGTCGCCATCAAGACGCAACGTCAGATCCCCGCCGCGCTGGCTCGCCTGATGTGCGGTGAAGCTGTCGCGGCCGAGGCGCTTGGCCCAATAGGGCGTCAGCACCGCATGGGCCGATCCGGTAACGCTGTCCTCGTCCACCCCGCCGCCCGGCACGAAGACGCGGCTGACGATGTCGGTCGCCTCGCCGGGGGCGGTGACGATGAACTGGTCGTTCCCGAGGGTCTCCAGCCCGCGAATGTCGGGCGCAAGGCCGCGCACTGCCGCTTCGTTTGCGTAGAGATAGATGTTGTAACCAAGTTCCGAGCGATAGGCTTCCAGCGGCTCGGCCCCGAGCAGGCGGATCGCTTCGGCCTGATTGGTGGCGGTATCAGCTTGGGTAGCGATGGCCGGGAGCGCAAGCTCGTAGCCCTCGCCCACCTTCACGACCTCGAGCACGCCCGACTTGCGGGTGCGGAAGGTAATCCGCTCGCTGCCATGACGCGTCAGCAGGACATGCCCGCTGGCCAGCGTCGCATGGCCGCACAGCGCAATTTCGTAGGTCGGCGTGCACCAGCGCAGCTCCCAGTCGGCCTCACCGGTCGCGTCACGCACCACGAAGGCGGTTTCGGCGAACAGGTTCTCCGCGCCGATCGCGACCAGCACGTCATCCGGAAGCCATTCCTCGAGCACCATGACCGCCGCCTGATTCCCGCCGAATGGCGAGGCGGCGAAGGCATCGACGTGCCAGTACGGGATTTTCTGGGGCATCGGATTATTCCTCAGGGGTAAAGCAGCGTGTCGGACCACGGGGCGTCCGCATCCTCGCGGATAAATTCGCGCCGGTCGTGGAGCCGGTTGTCGCGGTCGATCCAGAATTCGATGCGGCGGGGGCTCAAGGTGAAGCCGGTCCAGTGCGGCGGGCGCGGCACCTGACCTTCCGCCTCGTGCGCGGCCCACAGCTCCTGCACGCGCGTCAGGTATTCCTGCCGTTCGGGCAAGGGACGCGATTGGTCGCTGGCGGCGCTGCCGACCTGGCTCTTGTAGGGGCGCGAGTGGAAATAGGCATCCGCGCGCTCGGGCGAGACCTCGATCAGCGGGCCTTCGATGCGAATCTGGCGGCGCAGGCTTTTCCAGTGGAACAGCAGCGCGGCCTGCATGTTGGCACGGATGTGCTGACCTTTGCGGCTCTCGGAATTGGTGAAGAAGGTGAAGCCGCCGCCCCCCATGCCCTCGGGATTCTCGCTCCTGCCGTGGCCCTTGAGCAGCACCATCCGCACCGACGGCGCGGCGTCCGCCGTCGCGGTGGCGAGCGCCATTGCATTCGGATCGTTGATCTCGCCCACCTGCGCGGCGGCGAACCATTCCTCGAACAGCACGAACGGATCGGCGCCTGCGGGAAGCACGGAATCCGCAAGCTGGGCGTCGTCGAGGGGGGTGGTATCGCTCATCGGGGGTGTCCTTGTCGGCTGGAAGCGGGACATAGGGCGCGCGTCAGGCCGTTGAAAGTGCATCTTGTGCAATTTCGGGAGGCGTTAACCCTGCCCTGCTTGCGTATGCCGACTGTCTCACCTAGCTAATACGCCATGCGCGATCCTTACGGCACTCTCGGCATACCCCGCACCGCTTCTGAGGCGGACATCAAGAGCGCCTATCGCAAGCTCGCCAAGGAGCTGCACCCCGACCGCAACAAGGATCAGCCCAACGCGGCGGAGAAGTTCTCCGATATCACGCGCGCCTATGATCTGCTCTCCGACAAGAACAAGCGCGCGCAGTTCGATCGCGGCGAGATCGACGGGGAAGGCAACCCCGCAAATCCCTTCGCCGGGATGGGCGCACGGGGCAGCTATCGGCCGGGCGGTGCCTACGGGCCCGGGCCGGGCGCGGGCGGATACCGCGAAAGCGAGTTTGGCGCCGGCGGCGATGACGTCGACCTCAGCGATCTGTTCGAGGGACTGTTCGGCGGACGCAAGAGCCAGCAGCAGCAGGCCGGCGCGCGGCGCGGCTTCGGGCGCCAACCCCCTCCGCCTCCCCCGCGGCGCGGCGCCGATATCCAGTACCGCCTTGCGGTGCCCTTCGTCGACGCAGCGGCAGGCCGCGACCAGCGCATCACGCTGGCGGATGGCAAAGCGATCAACTTGAAACTGCCCGCAGGCGTCGAGGATGGCACGATGATGCGCCTCAAGGACAAGGGCCACCCCGGCGCAGGCGGCAATGGCGACGGGATCGTGATGGTCGAGGTCGGCACCCACCCCTTCTTCCGGCGCGAGGGCGACAATATCCGCATGGACCTGCCGATCACCCTCGACGAGGCGGTGCGCGGTGCCAAGGTCAAATGCCCCACGGTCGACGGCGCGGTGATGCTTACCATCAAGCCTGGCAGCTCGGGCGGAACAGTTCTGCGGCTGGGCGGTAAGGGCTGGACGCGCAAGAACGCCAACCTGGTCGACGCCAAGCACGAGCGCGGCGACCAGCTGGTCACGCTCGAAATTCAGCTTCCTGTCGATCTCGCCCCTCTCGAAGAGCGCCTCGAAGGGTGGATCGACCCCGCCCGGCCGCGCGAGAAGTTCGGCCTTTAGGCCCGAACACCAGCCGGAGGGCTGACCCATGAACGCACCCGAACCTTCCATCGCGGCCCAGCAGCCCGGCGCAAAGGCGCATGTCTGGAAGGTGATCCGCCGCGTGGCAGTTCACACCTTCACCGACGGCTTCATCTACGCTGGCAATCTTGCGTACCTGTCGATGCTGGCGATCTTCCCCTTCTTCATCCTCGGCGCAGCACTGTTCGACATTATCGGCGGGAGCGAGAACGCGCAGACGATCGTCCTGACGGTCGCCCGTGCAATGCCGAGCTCGGTCGCCGCAGTCATCGTTCCCGTTGCGGAGAAGGTGATCTACGCGCGTTCCGGCTGGCTCCTGTGGGTTGGCGGCGCGGTCGCCCTGTGGACCGTATCAAGCCTGATCGAGACGATCCGGGACATCTTGCGCCGCGCCTATGGCACCAAGAGCACGGCCTCCTTCTGGTGGACCCGCCTGCTGTCGGCCGGATTGATCCTTGGGGCTGTGGTATTGCTGATGCTTTCGCTTTTCGCGCAAGTGCTGATCGGCGGCGCGCAAGAAGTTATCATGGCCGTGGTGCCGCAACTCGGCGAATGGATCGGCTTGCTGAGCCTGTCGCGGATCGTGCCGGGGCTGGGCCTCGCGTTGTCGCTGTGGGTGCTGTTCATCTCGCTCACCCCGTCCCGCTATCGCGGCAAGAAGTGGCCGAAATGGCCGGGCGCGGTGTTCACGACCGTGTGGTGGTTGGTGGTCGCGGCAGCGCTGCCGGTGGTGCTGCGCGGCGCTTTTTCCTACGACGTCACCTACGGTAGCTTGGCGGGAAGCATCGTCACATTGCTGTTTTTCTGGCTCGTGGGCCTCGGCCTCGTTATTGGCGCGCAACTGAATGCGGCGCTGGCACTGGAATCGTTGCCATCCGCCGAGCCACCCAAGGAGTAGGGCGACAATGAACGGTTTGATAGCAGGAAAGCGCGGCCTGATCATGGGGCTCGCCAATGACAAGTCGCTGGCCTGGGGCATTGCGAAGAAACTGGCCGAGCATGGGGCTGAGCTCGCCTTCTCGTACCAGGGCGAGGCGCTGGCCAAGCGGGTGATCCCGCTCGCCGCCCAACTGGGCAGTGATTTCACCTTTGAATGCGACGTGTCGCGCATGGATTCGCTCGACGCCGCCTTCGCCGCTCTGAAGGAACGCTGGGACACGCTCGACTTCGTGGTCCACGCGATCGGCTATTCCGACAAGAACGAGCTGCGCGGCCAGTATGTCGACACCAGTCTCGAAAACTTCCTCAACACGATGAACATCTCGGCCTATTCGCTGGTCGCGATCACCCAGCGCGCGGCGGCGATGATGCCGGAAACTGGCGGATCGATCCTGACGCTCTCCTACTACGGCGCCGAGAAAGTCATACCGCATTACAACGTGATGGGCGTTGCCAAGGCCGCGCTTGAGACCAGCGTGAAGTACCTCGCCAACGATCTTGGCCCGCGCAATATCCGCGTCAACGCGATCAGCGCCGGACCGATCAAGACGCTCGCGGCGAGCGGGATCGGTGACTTCCGCTACATCCTCAAATGGAACGAATACAACGCGCCGCTGCGCCGCAACGTGACGATCGAGGATGTCGGCGGCGCAGGCCTCTACCTGCTGTCCGAGCTCGCTTCGGGCGTGACGGGCGAGACGCACCATGTCGATGCAGGCTATCATGTCGTCGGCATGAAGCAGGAAGACGCACCCGACATCGCACTTACGTAAGGCCGAGGGATCATGCGCACCGTTCTTGTTACCGGCACGGCCGGGTTCATCGGTTTTCACCTTGCGCAGCTGCTGCTGGAGGAGGGTTTCCGCGTCGTCGGCTTCGACGGGATGACCGACTACTACGATGTCCGCATCAAGCAGCGACGGCACCAGATGCTACTCCAGCATCCGCATTTCAGCTGCACCGAAGGGATGCTCGAGGACTTCGAGACGCTCCACGCGCTGGCGATGGCAGAAAAGCCCGACGTGATCGTCCACCTCGCCGCGCAGGCGGGGGTGCGCTACAGCCTCGAAAACCCGCGCGCTTACGTGAATGCCAACCTGATCGGCACATTCAACGTGATGGAATGCGCCCGCGAGCTGGGCGTTGACCACCTGCTGATGGCCTCGACCAGCTCGGTCTACGGCGCGAATATCGAAATGCCCTTCGGCGAGGATCAGAAGGTCGACACGCCGCTCACCCTCTACGCCGCGACCAAGAAGGCGAACGAGTCGATGGCGCATTCCTATGCGCATCTCTGGAACCTGCCGACCACGATGTTCCGCTTCTTTACGGTCTATGGCGCGTGGGGACGGCCCGACATGGCGCTGTTCAAGTTCACGCGCGGGATCCTCGAAGGCACGCCGATCGACATCTACAACGACGGCGACATGCACCGCGACTTTACCTACGTGACCGACCTTGTCCGCGGCATCCGCCTGTTGATAGACGCAGCACCCGTCCGGCCCGAGACGCCTGAGGACATCGCCGAGGGCGACAGTCTGTCGCCGGTGGCGCCCTACCGGGTGGTCAATATCGGCAATGGCGAGAAAGTGCGACTGATGGACTTCATAACCGCCATCGAGGAAGAATGCGGGCGCGAGGCGGTGAAGAATTTCATGCCAATGCAGCAAGGCGATGTGCCCGCAACCTGGGCCGATGCCACGCTGCTGAAGTCCCTGACCGGCTACGCGCCGCAGACCCCGTTCCGCGAAGGTGTCGCGCGCTTCGTGGCTTGGTATCGCGACTACTACAGGGTTTAGCGACCGGTTTTATTGTGGCTTCGGCGCGTCCTTGGGCGAATCCTTGGGTGGCTGGGGCAACGCCTTTTCACTCGGCAACTCGCCGCTTCGCTCACGCTCGAGCCGCTCCATATATTCGCGCTCGATCATCTCGACGCGGCTCTGCTCTGCGGCGGCATCGGCATCGATGGTCGACATGCGCTCCTGACGCGCTTCCTCGATTAGCTGACCAAAGCGCACACCGTCAGCTTCAGAGCGATCCTTGTAGGCAGCCTCGATGAACTTCTGGGTGCAGCCGGTGAAGCCGCCCGCGCCTGCCGGGCTGCAGCTCATCGCGCCGAAATCGCCGACGTACTTGATCTCCTCGACCTGCTGCGCGCGCGCGACGTTGGCAGGCGAGTCGCTGTAGCGCAGGTTCGTCGGGATACGGTACCGGTCAGCCTCGACCAGGATCTCGCAGACCACCACTTCGCCTGGCTGCGCCGTGGGGCATTCCGAGGCGTCATAGGCGATCACCATATTGATCTTCTCGTTCGCGCTCTGCGCCGCAGCGGGGCTGGCACCGGCGGCAGCGGCGAGAAGGGCAAGAGCTGCAGGGGCGATCAGGTGCTTCATGGCGCTGGAAATCCTCTGGCGATGCGCGAAAGTGGCGACCTCAGCCATGCCCCCGCGCGGGACCGCTTGTCTAGTGCGCTGGGACTGAACGCGCGGTGAAGCGAGACCTTTAGACCCGCTCGCTCAGCCTGATGGCAATCCGGCAACCCAGCCGGATGACGCCCGACAGCAGCGGATAGGCCGGAGCCCGCTCCGCGCCGTTGGCAAGCGCTGAATCGAGATGCTCGCGCTCCTCCTCGCGGAAGGCCTCGATCATCTCCGCAAGCTCCGGGTCGGCCCCGGTCGCTTCGAGCTTGTCGAGCTGATCGCTGTAATGCTTGTCGATCTCGGTCTCGACCGCCGCAGTGCAGGCCATCGCGGCTTCCGGCCCGAGCAGCGCCGTGCCAGCGCCAAGCGCATAGCCAGCCGCCGACCAGAACGGGTGGAGCGCGGTCGGCCGCACCCCGCGCTTGACCAGCAACGCATCGAACTTGGCGCGGTGCTCGGCCTCCTGAGCGGCCATGTGGCGGATCTCGGCAGAGTGCGGCCCTCGGTCGCCCATCACGGCAAGCTGGCCCTCATAGATGCGGGTCGCACCGAACTCGCCGGCCTGATCGACCCGGATCATGCGATTGAGTTCCTGCTTGTCCATCATCGGTTCCTTTGCCTGACCTTTACTTACGATACGCAGCCAGAACCACAACGGCCGCACCGCCCACGCACGAAATCAGAAAATTGAACCCCGCTAGGCTGATGCCGAAAAGGGTCCACGGCGCGACATCGCAGCGAATCAGCGGCGCGGCGGCGAAGTCGGTGATGTCGACCCCGATCCCCGGCTTGGAGCAGGCGGTGACCCCCTCCCACCAGTGATATTCGACACCCGCATGAAAGCCGCCGATCAGCCCCGAGGTGATAATCGCAAGGCCCGCCAGCGCGGTCCAAACCTGCGGGGGCTTGGCCACATAGGCGACCAGACCGAGGCCGAGCGCGGCGAAATGCGGGTAGCGTTGCCACCAGCACATCTCGCAGGGGAACAGGCCGAAGCCATATTGCGACACGTAAGCCCCACCCAGCAGCGCAGCCGGGATCACCACGGCGAGCGCGCGGGCCATGCGCGAGTTGTCCATCGGTGACGCCCTACTTCTTTGCCGGACGCGCCGTCGCCGGTCGCAGCGCCACGCTGCTCTTGGTGGTGCGACGCAGGGTGTCGATCGCGTAATTCAGCTGGAAGTCCTTAATCCCCTGCTCTTCGAGCTGCGCCGCAGTCAGTTGGAAGCGCGGGTCGGCGATCTTGTCGCTCTCCATTGCTTCGTCCTTGATCGCCAGCTCGTTGATCAGGTGGCCGCGCAGATCGCTTTCGCGGGTCTGGTACTTCATGCGCAGCACGTAATCGGGGTCGGAGATCTGCGGCACGGTGATGTCGGGCTTGATCCCGCCTTCCTGCACCGAACGGCCCGAGGGCGTGAAATACCGCGCCGTCGTCAGTTTCAGCGCGGCGTCCTTGCCGAGCGGCAGCAGCGACTGGACCGAGCCCTTGCCGAAGCTGCGCTCGCCCATGATCAGCGCGCGGCGGTGGTCCTGAAGTGCGCCCGCGACGATTTCGGAGGCCGAGGCGGAGCCTGCGTTGATCAGCACGATCACCGGCACGCCTTCGGCCATGTCGCCGCGGTAAACAGTCTCGGCGTCGTAAAGCATCGTCTCGCCCCGCGCCCGGCCGCGCTGGCTGACGATCCGGCCGTCGGTCAGGAACAGGTCGGACAGCGCGACGGATTCGTCGAGGCTGCCGCCCGGATTGTTGCGCAGGTCGAGCACCAGCCCGCTGATCCGTCCACCCGGCGCCTTTTTCTTGAGCGCCTGCCATTCCGCATAAACATCGGCGCCGACATTGGCCGAAAACTCGTTGACGGTGATGACCCCGACATTGCCCGACTGGAGCTCGGACGTCACTGGCTCAAGCTGGATCACCCCGCGCGTGACGTCGAGTTCGAGCGGTTCGGTCCGGCCCTGACGGAAGATCGTCAGCCGGATCGCAGTGCCCGTCGGCCCACGCATCTGCGCCACGGCATCGTCGAGCTTGGTGTCGACGATCAGCTTGCCGTTAAGGTGGGTGATGAAGTCGCCCGCCTTGATCCCGGCGGTCTCCGCCGGGCTACCGCGGAACGGGGAGACGACCTTGACCGCGCCGTCTTCCATCACGACCGACAGGCCGAGGCCCGAATATTGTCCGTCGATCATGGTCTCCAGGCGCTGGAGATCGCTGCCGTCGAGATAGGCCGAGTGCGGGTCGAGCGAAGCGAGCATGCCGTCGATCGCGCCGCGGATCAGCTTCTCGTCATCGACCGGCTCAACATAGCTCGCCTTGACCCGCTGGAACACCGCGAAGAGTTTGGCGAATTCCGGTCCGGCGCGGCCGTCCACCTGCGCCATCGTGGCGGTGGTGGCGGGGATCAAAGCGACGGCGGTAACCAGCGCGGCGCTGCGCATGAGGGCTGCGATTTTCATGAGACGGGACAGGCTCCTTTGAAGCGCGAATGTATAGGCTTGCCGAGCTTAACGCCAGATAGACGCACACGGATGCGGCAGGCTGTGCCGCTTGGGGGCGATTCCGGGCGTGATCTTCTACGCGCCAGGGTTGTTACCTGAGGTATTGCAGAGGGTTGACGGGCGTTCCGTCGCGCCGCAGCTCGATCGTCAGGGCTTGCGCGCCGCCGCTCGCCAGCCCCATCGGGCTGCCGCCGATCACCAGGTCGCCGACCGCGACGTCGACCCGCTGCAATCCGGTGACAAGACTTGTCCAGCCGCCCTCGTGTTCGATAATCACGATTCGGCCGAAACCGCGATAGGCCCCGGCGAAGGCAACGCGTCCGCGGGCGGTCGCAACAACCTGCGCGCCTCTGACCGGCGCCAGGGTCAGCCCGGTGCTCGCAAGCCCGCTCTCGCGCTTGGCTCCGAAGCCCACCAGAGTCCGCCCCTGCACGGGGAGCTGGAAATCGCGCGGCGCCGAGGCGCTGGCCCCCGGTGCAGAAGCTACTGCGGGCGCGGGCTCGGAGGGGAGCGCGGGGGCCAGATCCTTCGGGCGCAGCACCGGACCGGGCAGCGCGGCCAGTTCGCGGCGTATGTCCGCCACCTCGCCGAGCTTGTCGACCAGCCCGTCGAGATCGCGCGCCTCTTCGCCCAGTGCAAGCGCGCGCTCGGCCTCGCGCAGGGCCGCGCCCTTGGCGTTGCGCGAGGCGATGCGCTGCCGCTGTTCGAGCGCGGCAAGCTCGCTGCGGCGCTGGCGCAGCGCCGTCTCGCCTTCACGCAACTCACTCAGCGCGCGGCCCGCTTTCGCTTCGAGGGCGCGGCCCTGATCCAGCTCGCTGCGCAGCGAAGCGGTGCGCTGGCGGATCTGCGGCACGGCGCTGGCAAGCACAGCGCGCAGGTGCACCACGTCCTGAAGCGAGCCGGGTTGCAGCGCCGAGAGCGCCAGCGGACGGCGGGCAGCCGTCTGGAGCGCGGCGGCAAGGCGCGCGGTGGGCTCCTGCTTGGCGGCAAGACGCGCGGTGACAGCGGCGCGCTGGCCCTTGGCGATGGTAAAGCGGGCGCGGGCGACTTCGATATCGGCCTCGGCCTGCTGGATGCGGGCAGCGAGGGCGGCGGCCTCGCTCGCGGTCTTCTGGGCGGCCTCGGTCGCAGCCTCGGCCTCGCTACCAAGGCGCGCGGCGCGGGCCTCGGCAAGGCGGCTCTCGCGGGTCGCGCGGGTCAGCGCCGCCTGGGCATCGCCGGCATCAACCAACGCCGCCGCAGGAGCGGCCTGCGTCTCGGGCAAGGCAAAGGCGATCGCCGCGCCAACGCCAAAGATTGCCAGTGAGGTGATGATCGCAACAGCCCGCATGGCGACGTCATGCCCGATGATAGGGATGGCCTGCAAGGATCGTGGTGGCGCGGTACAGTTGTTCCATCAACATGGCGCGCGCCATAAGGTGGGGCCAAGTCGCCGGGCCGAAGGCGAGAAGCAGGTCGGCGGACGCCCGCTCGGCATCCGAATGGCCATCCGCCGCGCCGAGCATGAACCGCGTTTCGCGCACGCCCTCGTCACGCCAGCGGCCAAGAAGATGGGCGAAATCCTCTGATGACATGGCCTTCCCGCGCTCGTCGAGGAGGACGGTGCGGTGCGGGGATAGCGGCTCTGCCACCTTGCCCGCGCCGGTGTCGAGCCACTCGGTAAGCTTCACCGGCCAGGTCAGGCGCTTGGCATAGCGATCGACCAGATCACCCTCGGGCGACCGGCCAATCTTCCCACGCGCGATTACATGTAAAAGAATACGGCCCCCGATCAGACATCACCTCGGCACGCGAAGCGGGCCGCGAGGCCACGCGGCCGAGCCGCAGGTGCTCCGTCGCGCAGCGACGGAAACGCACCGAGGACGAACGCGCGGAGGCGCGTTCGAAAAGAAGTTTACGCCCTTCCCTGCGTCGCCTCGCCGCCCTCGAACGACCACATGCGCTCAAGGTTGTAGAAGGTGCGCACTTCGGGGCGGAACAGGTGGATCACCACGTCGCCCGCGTCGATCAGCACCCAGTCGGCAGCCGGAAGGCCTTCGATCCGCGCATGGCCGAAGCCGGCTTTCTTGATCTCTTCAGCCAGCTTTTGCGCCATCGACGCGACTTGGCGGGTCGAACGGCCGCTGGCGATCACCATATGATCGGCGATCGAGCTTTTCCCTTCGAGCGGGATCGTCACGATCTCCTGCGCCTGATCATCGTCAAGCTGCGAGAGCACCAGCTGGTGCAGCGCATCGGTGCCCATATCAGGCTTGCTCAACGACTGGGCGAGCGTGGCGGCGGCTTGCACTGCGCCTTGCGGCAGGGATGCGATCAAGGCTTCGGTCATCGACAATCACGTATCTCCAGATTTCAGGGCGGTGGAAGCGCACAATACGCAGGTCGGCGAGCAAGGATGCCGAAACGCTGCGACAGCGCTTCATGCCTCCTCCCCAGACCGTATCCTGCGGAATGTCAGCCGATCGCGCACGGATGGCCGCGTCCGATGTTTCGAATCCGATCCTTCGCCAAGGTAATCCTCGGCCCACCCGGCATGCGCACGGCGAATCGCCGTGGCCGAGCGGTGGTCTGGATCGAAACGCATTAACACCAGGGCCGGTGCGCTCCATTGCCCCCGTTTCCGAATGCTGGCGGCGGGCACATGATAGCGCCTGAGCCAGGCCATGGCGGGGCTCGCCATTGCGCGATCATTATAGCCGGGCCGGGCGATCACCGCAATCGGCATTGTCCGGGCGAGTCTCCGCCAGTCTTTCCAGCGGTGCAATTGGGCGAGATTATCGGCGCCCATCAGCCACACGAATTGCCGTTTGGGGTAGCGCCGGACGAGCTTTACGAGGGTATCGACCGTGTAGCGGGTGCCGAGTCGCTGCTCGATAGCGGTGGGCACGATCCGCGCCCGGCGGGCCTGCTTGCGCGCCGAAAGCAGCCGCGCAGACAGCGGTGCCATACCAGCCTGCGGCTTCAGAGGGTTGCCGGGCGAGACCAGCCACCACGTCTGGTCCAGCCCCAGCGCTTCGGCGGCAAACAGCGTGATTCGCCGGTGCCCGCCATGCGCGGGATTGAAGCTTCCACCGAGGAGGCCAGTGAGGACGGGTGGCGCGCTCATCCGGGGCTCAGGGACGGGTCTGGCCGCTCCCGCGCACCTGCCACTTGTAGGTCGTCAGCCCCTCCAGCGCGACCGGCCCGCGCGCATGCAGGCGGCCCGTGGCGATGCCGATTTCCGCGCCGAGGCCGAATTCGCCCCCGTCGGCGAATTGCGAGGAGGCGTTGTGCATGACGATGGCGCTGTCGACTTGCGTAAGGAAGCGCTCGGCAGCGGCGTGATCATCGGTGATGATCGCGTCGGTATGCGCCGAGGAATGGCGGGCAATGTGCGCGAGTGCCGACTCGAGCCCATCAACCATCGCGACCGAGAGAATCGAATCGAGATATTCGGTATCCCAATCGTTGGCGCTTGCCGGGACAACGCGCGGGTCTAGCGCCTGCGCCCGGCCATCGCCACGCACTTCGGTTCCCCCTTCGATCAGCGCCGCGACCAGCGCCGCGGCTTGCGGATAGGCCGCGTCAATCAGCAGCGTCTCCATCGCCCCGCACACGCCGGTGCGGCGCAGCTTGGCGTTGAGCGCGATTGCGGTCGCCATCGCCGGGTCGGCGGCGGCGTGGACATAGGTGTGACAGATGCCGTCGAGATGCGCGAGCACCGGCACCCGCGCATCGGCCTGGACCCGCGCAACAAGGCTCTTGCCTCCGCGCGGCACGATCATGTCGATCAGGCCGCTGGCGGTGAGCATGGCGCCGACACAGGCGCGGTCCTGCGAGGGAATGAGCTGCACCGCCTCGGCAGGCACGCCCCCTGCGACAAGCCCTTCAACCAGCGCAGCATGGATCGCGCGGTTCGAATGCACCGCCTCGCTCCCCCCGCGCAGCAACGTTGCATTGCCCGCCCGCACGCACAGCGCGGCGGCAT
The DNA here is from genome assembly GCA_963765775.1 of uncultured Alphaproteobacteria bacterium. Lineage (GTDB taxonomy): Bacteria > Pseudomonadota > Alphaproteobacteria > Sphingomonadales > Sphingomonadaceae > Erythrobacter. The sequence goes on along the minus strand of CAVXXQ010000006.1, from coordinate 639,985 downwards.
CGGCGGTCACGTTGGGGCGGCTTTCGTAGATGATCCCGATGATGCCGATCGGCACGCGGATGCGCTGGAACTTCAGGCCGTTGGGCTGCTGGCTCGAATCGATCACCTGACCGACCGGATCGGGCAGATCGGCGACCGCCGCCACCGCATCGGCAATCCCGGCCAACCGCCCCTCGTCCAGCGCCAGCCGGTCGAGCATTGCCTTGCTGAGCCCGCTCGCCTCGCCCGCAGCAAGGTCCTTGGCATTGGCCGCGAGCACCGCCGGAGCCGCCGCGCGCAGGGCATCGGCGGCGCGGTGCAGCGCGGCGGCGCGGCTCTCGCTCGGCATCGCGGCAAGCTGACGCTGGGCCAGCCTCGCAGCCTTGGCGAGGCCCGTTACCAGCGCGACAGGATCGAGTGGCGAGAGGGGCGCGGGGCTCTGGTTCATCGCTACTTCTCTAGCATCCCCGTACCCGCCTGTCAGGCCCGCCTGCGCCCCTGCCGAATCGATATGGAATGACCCGACCCGCGCGCTGAGTGCACGCACTTTGCCCGGATGTTGCAAAAGGCGTGCGCCTCGTCGCGATTCCGTTTCGACTCACCTGCGCTACCCATATAGGATTCGACCATAGGTGAGCGCGCTGGTAGCCGCCGGTCTTGGGGCATTAAAACAATAATCGGGGCCGCCAGTGTCGTTAAGAAATACCGCAGAGATGTGGGGCGAGCGGCTGCGGCTGTGGTTCCCGGATCGCGAATTCTTCATGCGCGCCGATGGGCAGGTGCGCTTCATCAAGGTGTCGTCGAAACTGCAGATCCGCGTCGCCGCCGGCGTCGTGGGGATCGCGTTCTTGTGGCTGGTCGCACTCGCCGTGATGGCCTGGGGCCAGTACCGCGCCGAAGCCGATCTTGCCGCCTTCACCCGCGAAAAAGCGCGGGTCGCCACCGCCAGCGAGCGGCTGAAGGCTTACGGCGGCAACCTCGACAAGGTGGTCGACGATCTCCAGCAGCGCCAGGATTTCCTCGACGAAATGGCACGGATGCTGCCCGAGGATATGGTCAAGGAAGGCGCCCAAAACGGCACCGTGACCGATTCCACCGCCGAAGCCGGCAAGACCGTCAACAAGGTCAGCGCCCTCATCCCACAGGCGCGCGGCCTTGCCGAAATGGAGGCCCGCCAGCTCGCCTATGTCGAGCGCCTCACCCGCTTTGCCGATGCCCGCGCCCGCCGCGCCGAGGCCGCGATGCGCAAGCTGAACCTTGATCCCCAATCCATGAGCCGCGCTGCGCAGCAGGCGATGGGCGGTCCCTTCGAGGCACTGGCAGCCGCCGATGACATCGACCCGCGTTTCGAGCGGCTCGGCCTCAGCCTCACACGGATGGCGGTGCTGGAACGTGCGCTTGACGGCATCCCGCAGGTCGTCCCGGCCAGCATTCAGAGCATCACCTCTGGCTTCGGCTATCGCCGCGACCCCTTCAATGGACGCGGGGCGATGCATGCCGGGATCGACTTCAAGGGGCCGATCGGCTCGCCGATCTATGCCGCTGCCGATGGCCGAGTGACCTTTGCCGGGCAGAAGTCCGGCTATGGCAACGCCATCGAGATCACGCATGGTAACGGGATGTTGACCCGCTATGCGCACTTGTCGCGGATCGGCGTCACAGTCGGTCAGCAGATCGCCGCCGGGGCCACCATCGGCGGGCTCGGCAGCACCGGGCGCTCGACCGGTCCGCACCTGCATTTCGAAGTTCGCATCAATGACCGCGCGGTCAATCCGCGCCCGTTTCTGGAGGCTGCCCCCGATGTTCTCAAGGAAGTCCGCCGAACCGGAACAACCCAATCGTCCGGGTCCAGCGCCGATCGCTCGGCCCGTTAACAGGAGCAGCATGATGGCCTCGGGTTCGACCTTCTCCGTGATCGGAGCCGACGTGACGATCAAGGGCAATGTCAGCGCCACCGCCGACCTGCATATCGACGGCACGATCGAGGGCGACATCACCTGCGCCAGCCTTGTGCAGGGCGAGAAGAGCAGCATCTCGGGCGCCGTGGTGGCCGAGATCGCGCGGCTGGCGGGCAAGGTGACCGGATCGATCACCGCCCGCGAGCTGATCATCCTCAAGTCCGCCCATATCGAAGGCGATGTGCATTACGATGCGCTGACCATCGAGCAGGGTGCCCAGGTCGATGGCCGGTTCGCGCCCAATGCCCGCCAAGCGGTCAAGGCCGTGCCGACCGCGCAAATCGCCGCGGCAGAGTAACACCTCTCCAAATGCGATGTTTCACGTGAAACATGGCTCTCAGCACGATGCTGCGGGGGGCCTAAACGCGTCTACAGAGGGTCTGGAAGAGGACTAGCGGGGGTCTAAACCGCGCTGGAGGGTGGCTAAACCCGTTCGTGCTGAGCTTGTCGAAGCACCGTCCTCTGTCTTTGACCGCCGTCCCAAAGAAATGCGGCCCTTCGACAAGCTCAGGGCGAACGGGTGTTTGATTAGAGCACCTCGGCCCGCAACGTCTTCCTGTCGAGCTTGCCGATCATCGTCTTGGGCAGGCTTTCGCGCACCACCACCTCGTCAACCCGCTCGTGCTTGCCGACCTTGGCGTTGAGCCAGGTCGCCAGTTCTTGGCCGGTCGCCGTCGCGCCTTCGTTGAGCGTCACATAGGCGCGCGGCACTTCCCCGCGCGCATCGTCGGGGACGCCGATCACCAGCGCTTCTTTCACGGCAGGGTTTTCGAGGATCACGTCCTCGACCACGCTCGGGAAGACCTTGAAGCCGTTCACCGCGATCATGTCCTTGATGCGGTCGACGATCTCGAGGAAGCCCTCGTCATCGATCCGCGCGACATCGCCGGTGCGCAGATAGCGTTTGCCGTCGCGTTCGACGAACGTCTCGGCATCGCTCTCGGGCCGGTTCCAGTATCCGCGCATCACCTGCGGGCCGCATACCGCAAGCTCGCCCGGTTCGCCTTCGGGGGCAAGGCTTTCAGGGTGCTCCTTGTCGAGCAGGATCACCTGCGTCCCCGGCACCAGCTGGCCGATCGTGCCGCGCTTGCGGTGGCCGTCGTAGGGATTGGCCGAAACCACACCCGAACTTTCCGTAAGGCCATAGCCTTCGACCAGCCGCACGCCGGTCGTCTCCTCGAAGCGGACATGCACCGGGCCGGGCATCGGCGCGCCGCCCGAGATGCAGACCTTGAGGCTGCTGAGGTCGGTCTTGGGCAGATCGGGGTGGTCGAGCATCGCCTGGAACATGGTCGGCACGCCGGGAAAGCCGGTGCAGCGGTACTTCTGGATCGTGGCGAGCACCTGCTTCGTCTCGAAACGCGGCACCATCGCGATCGACGCGCCGGTGCTCATCGCGTGATTGAGCAGCGCGGTGTTGGCGAACACGTGGAAGAACGGCAGCGCGCCCATGAACACTTCGCCTGCGGGATTGCCGAAGGGGTTCAAGGCCGCGACCTGCTGCGCGTTCACCGAAAGCTGGTCATGCCCGAGCATCGCGCCCTTGGGCCGCCCGGTGGTGCCGCCGGTATATTGCAGCAAAGCAAGGTCCTGCGGAGTCACCTCGGGGCCGGTGAAGGCGCCCGCAGCAGGCGTCATGTCGGCCCAGCTACGAATGGCCGCGCCATAGCTCACATCAGCGATCTGGCTGCGCTTCAGCAGCTTCAGCGCAATGCCCTTGTACCACGGCAGCATGTCAGCGAGCGAGCCCACCACCAGCGTCTCAAGCGCGGAGCCTTCGAGCACCTTGGCGGCGGTCTTGTAGAGTTCGGGCACGTCCAGCGTCACCAGCACCCGCGTGCCGCTGTCCCCCACCTGCCAGCTCAATTCCTCGACCGAATAGAGCGGCGAGAAGTTCACCACCACAGCGCCCGCCATCATCGCCCCGTAATAGGCGGCGGCGTAAATCGGCACGTTGGGGAGGAACAGGCCGACACGGTCGCCCTTGGTGATGCCCGCATTGGTGAGGCCGAGGGCAAAGGCCTGCGCCTGCGCGTAAATGTGCTTGTAGGTGTAGGTCCGCCCGAGGAAGTGCAGGAACGGCGCGTCCGGGTTCTGGCGCAAGGTGCGCTCGAACATCGCGGTCAGGCTCATCGGCTCGAACTGCGTGTCCAGCGGGAGGGGGTGGTTATAGGCGGCGAGCGTATTGACAGTCATGTCAATAATTCTGGCCGACATTGGTCCATCGCACAAGCGAAAGTCAGGCGAGTGCAGAGGTTTCCACGCCGCCCCAAAACATCGTCGCCCCGTGCTTGACACGGGGCTCGGCTTCTTCTTCGGCGTCCAGATCCGAAGCTAGCCAAGCCCCGTGTCAGGCACGGGGCGACGCACTCATTTTAAAGGCGTGTGGCCTTAGATAAATCCGCTCTCGGGATCGATCTTCTGTTCGGCGGCTTCGGCAGCGCGGCGTGCGGCGAGCCAGGCTTCGGCCTCGGCTTCCTGCGCGACCTTGCCGGCGGCCATGACGTTGGCGTCACGCTCGGCGCGCAGTTCCGCGATCAGCTTTTCGCGATCATCGCGGTCGGAGCGCACGGGCGCATCGACATCCTCGACGATCCCGGCGCGCTTGGCGGCCTTGGCGACCATCGCGTCAAGCTCGCGCTGCGAGCACAGGCCGAGCGTCACCGGGTCCTTGGCCTGGATGTTCGAGATGTTCCAGTGCGTGCGATCACGCAGCGCGCCGATGGTGTTGCGGGTGGTGCCGATCAGCTTGCCGATCTGCGCATCCGACACTTCGGGGTGGTTGCGCAGGATCCAGGCGATGCCGTCGGGCTTGTCCTGACGGCGGGACACCGGCGTGTAGCGCGGGCCCTTGGTGCGGGTCACTTCGACCGGCGCCTTGTGCATCTTGAGCGAGTAGGTCGAATCGGCCTGACCCAGCTCGATCTCGCCCTGCGTCAGCTCGCCCGCGTGGACAGGGTCGCGGCCGGTGTACTTGCTGCCCGCCAGATCGTCGGCCATCGCCTGCACTTCGAGGATGTGCAGGCCGCAGAACTCGGCGATCTGCTCGAAGGCGAGCGCGGTGTTGTCCACCAGCCAGGTCGCGGTGGCATGCGGCATCAGCGGCTTGGGCTGATCCTTGGTCGACATGGGGAAATCTCCGTTGAAAATAGAAGGGCCGCCCCTTTCGGAGCGGCCACATTGGAGGCCCAGATAGGCGAAGACGGGCGAAACGGCAAGCAAACCTTGAGTCAGTAGGCGAGAGCGGCCCCAAGCGAGACGGCTTCATCCTCTTCAAGTGCCACCAGCCCGGACAGGAACTGGCGTGTCGCCGCTTCCCAGCTGAAGCTTGCCGCATAGGCCGCGCAGGCCTTGCGGTCGCAATACCGCGCCGCGTCGATTGCGCGGGCGAGGTCCGGCGACATCGCGCCCACCGCGTCGGTCAGGATGTCGACCGGCCCTGCGACCGGGTAGGCGGCGACCGGCGTGCCGCAGGCGAGCGCCTCGATCATGACAAGGCCGAAGGTGTCGGTGCGGCTGGGGAAGACGAACACGTCCGCGCCCGCATAGCAGCCCGCCAGCGCCGCGCCGCTCCGCTTGCCGAGGAACAGCGCGTCCGGGAACTTCGCTTCCAGTGCAGCGCGCGCCGGGCCGTCGCCGACCACCACCTTGGTGCCGGGATAGGGACAGGCGAGGAAGGCCTCGATGTTCTTTTCGACCGCGATGCGCCCGACATAGAGCAGGATCGGGCCTTCGATGCCGGCATATTCGGGCGGCGGGGGCGCTTGGGGAGAGAAGCACGCAAGGTCGACGCCGCGGCTCCAGTGGGTCAGCTTGGTCAGGCCCTGTTCGCGCAGCTGGGCGCGGATCGTCTCGGTGGCGACCATGATCCGCTCGGCCGGACGGTGGAACCAGCGGATATAGGGCCAGAAGAACTTGGCGGGCAGCCCGGTGCGGCGCGCGAGGTAATCGGGAAACTGGGTGTGGTAGGCGGTAGTGAAGGGCACCTTGCGGCGCAGGCAATACCGCCGCGCGGCAAGGCCCAGCGGGCCTTCGGTGGCGATATGCACGGCGTCCGGCGCGATCCGTGCGAGCTGGCGACCGACTGCGCCCGGCGCGGTCAGCGCGAGGCGGATCTCGGGATAGGTCGGCGCGGGCAGCGAGGGGTAGCCTTCGGGCGAGATCACCGTCACCGCGTGACCCCAGCTCCGCAGCATCTCCGCAGTGGTCGACAGCGTGCGCACCACGCCGTTGGTCTGCGGGTGCCAGGCGTCGGTGACGATGGCTATGGATGCCGGAAGTGGCCCGGCAGGGATGACCGCCGCCGTGTCGATCGGGATCGAGGTGAGCCGGTTCACGCCGCTTCGAGCGCCTCTTCGCTGTCACCCGCTGCCGGGGCGGTCGCTGCGTCCTCTTGGAGGCGCCGCTTCATTTCCTCGGGCCAGTGGAGAATCTCCATCCGCCCGTCATGATGCTCGACCAGCGCGTTGCAGCCTTCGACCCAGTCGCCGTCGTTCCAGTATTCGACCGGCTTGCCGTGGTGTTCGAACATCCGGAATTCGGCGGTGTGGATGTGGCCGCACACCACCCCGTCGACCCCGCGCTCACCCGCCGCCCGGGCGACGACTTCCTCGTACTTGCCGATGAACTCGACCGCGTTCTTGACCTTGTGCTTGGCCGCCTTGGAAAGCGACCAATAGGGCTTGCCCAGCCACCCGCGCACGCGGTTCACGACGATGTTCATCTTCATCATCAGGTGGTAGGCATGGTCACCGACAAACGCGAGCCAGCGGTGCGAGAGCATCACCGCGTCGAATTCGTCGCCGTGCAGCACCATCAGGCGGCGGCCATCTGCGGTGTCGTGGAAGGCGGCGCGGCGGATCTCGATGCCGCCGAAATTGAGGCCGGTGAACTGGCGGAACATCTCGTCATGGTTGCCCGGAATGTACACCACCCGCGTGCCGCGCCGCGCGCGCTTCATGATGCGCCAGACGATGTCGTTGTGCGCGGCGGGCCAGTAGAACTTCTTCTTCAGCCGCCACCCGTCGATGATGTCGCCGACGAGGTACATCGTCTCGCTGTCGACATTGTCGAGGAAGTCGATGAGCAGCTCGGCATTGCAGCCCTTGGTGCCCAAGTGGACGTCGCTGATCCAGATCGTGCGGTAGCTGCGCCGCGCGTTACCCTCGGGCTCCGGAATACGGGGCGCACTGAGCGGGAAGCTGGCGATGTTGTCGCCGATCAGATCAGTCAGGTCAGCACTCGTCATGGGAAAGCCCTTGCCTGTCGTGTGGCGCTGGGCTCCCCCTTGGCAGGCAATTGTTACACCCGACTCTCAGACGCGTGACGGTTTCGCGTCAATTCATGCGATTGAATCCATAGGGACATATCCGGGGAGCGCCTGCACCCGCGCGATCCACGCCTGCACGTGAGGGTAATCGCGCAAGGCGAAGCCGCCCTCTTCCGCCACATGAGAGTAGGCAAACAGCGCGATATCGGCGAGCGTGGGCGCGTCGCCGCAGAAGAAGGCGCTTGTCGCAAGGTGCCCGTCCATCAGCCGCAGCGCCGCGCAGCCGGCGAGGCGTTTGGGCATGATCTGCACGCGTTGTTCGGCCGAAAGCTTCGCCTCGCCCACGAAGCGGAGCCAAAAGCGCAGCGTCGCCACGTTGGGTTCGTGATTGTACTGTTCGAAGAACATCCAGCGCAGCATATCGGCCTGCGCGAAGCGATCTTCCGGGATCAGCGCGCTGCCATGGCCAAGATACCAGCAGGCTGCATTGCTTTCCGGGAGAAAACGCGCCTCGGCACCCTCCCCGATCTGCAGCACCGGGATGCGCCCATTGGCGTTGACCGTCGCCAGAAACTCGGGCGTCCGGGTCTCGCCTTTCATGATGTCATAGCTGCGCGTCGCCAGCGGCAGGCCGAGCAGCGCGGCGGTGAGGCGGATCTTGTAGCAATTCCCGCTGCGGGGATCCTCGTGGAGGGTCAGCGCCTCAGCCACCGGCTACTTCCAGCACGATCTTGCCGACATGCGCGCCCGCTTCCATCCGCGCATGGGCGGCTGCGGCTGCGGCGAGCGGGAAGGTCATGTCCATCACCGGCGAAAGCTCGCCATCGGCGAACAGCGGCCAGGCATTGTCGGCGATCTCGTCGGCGAGCGCGGATTTGAAGCTGTCGGACCGCGGACGCAGCGTCGATCCGGTCAGCGTCAGGCGCTTCATCATCACCAATGCCATGTTGATCTCGGCCTTCGCCCCGCCCAGCACCGCGATGGTGACGTGACGGCCATCCTCGGCAAGGCACCGCAAGTTGCGCGCGACATAATCGCCCGACACCATGTCGAGCACGATGTTGGCGCCCTTGCCTTCGGTGTGGGCCATCACCGCCTCGGCGAAATCCGCCTCGCGGTAGTTGATCGCAAGGTCCGCGCCGATGCGGGTCGCCGCATCGCACTTGGCCTTGTCGCCGCAGGTCACGATCACCTGCATCCCGAACGCCTTGGCGAGCATGATCGCCATCGTCCCGATGCCACTTGTGCCGCCGTGGATCAGCACGGTTTCCCCGTCGCGCGCGAGCCCGCGCTCGAACAGGTTGTGCCACACGGTGAACAGCGTTTCGGGCAGCGCGGCAGCCTCGGCCAGCAGCATTCCTTCGGGGATGGGCAGGCAGTGCTGCCAATGCGCGGCGCAAAATTCGGCGTAGCCCCCGCCGGGCGTGAGCGCAGCGACCAACTGCCCGATCATCTCGCGCGGGACTTCGGTGCCGACTGCGACGATCTCGCCCGAAACCTCCAGCCCCAGCAGCGGCGAAGCGCCCTTGGGCGCCGGATACATTCCGGCGCGCTGCAGGCAATCGGGCCGGTTGACCCCGGCATAGGCAACACGGATCAGCACGTCGTCAGGACGCAGGCGCGGCAAGGCCGACGTCTGGGGCCGCAGCACCTCCGGCCCGCCCGGCGCATCGAAGCCAATCGATTGCATGGTATCGGGCAATTGCGCCCCGGTGCCTGCGATCATTATCGTATTTCCCCCGGCGCGACCCGTTAACCAACCCAGACTCGCGAATAACCGCGTCGCCGATTGACAGCAAGCCGCTTGGGGGGGATGCTGCTGGCAGATGGAAGAACCCGATCGCCCACGCCCCATCGGAGACGCGGCGAGTCGCCTCGCGGGCGAAGACCTTGGCCCCTATTCGCAGGCCGAGCTCAATGAGCGGATCGAACTTCTCAAAGCCGAGATCGCCCGCGTGACCACCCACCGCGACAAGGCCGCCGCCCACCGCGCCGCTGCCGACGCCCTGTTTGGCGGAGGCGCATGATGGCCCGTTGCGCATTCTACCGCATTGCCACGAGGGAGGAGTCGCAATCCGCGCGGCCCCACCCATATTGCCCGAACATGGCTCCTCTCCCCGCTCCCTAGCCCCGAGCACCCACCCGCGCACAAGGCCTCTCCCATGCCCAGCTTTGCTCAGAACCTCGAACGCACGCTGCACAACGCGCTCGGCAATGCGTCCGAGCGGCGGCACGAATATGCCACGCTCGAACACCTGCTGCTCGCGCTGATCGACGACGAGGACTCCGCCGCCGTGATGGCCGCCTGCGGGGTCGATCTTGCCGAACTTGGCGAAGTGGTGAAACAGTATCTAGATCAGGAATATCAGTCACTTAAGACTGAGGACGGCGCCGATCCGCAGCCCACCGCCGGGTTCCAGCGGGTGATCCAGCGCGCGATCCTGCACGTCCAGTCCTCGGGCAAGGACACCGTTACCGGCGCCAACGTGCTGGTCGCGCTGTTTTCCGAGCGTGACAGCTACGCGGTCTATTTCCTCCAGCAGCAGGACATGAGCCGCCTGGATGCGGTGAGCTATATCAGCCACGGCATCGGCAAGGGCGGCCGCCAGATCGAAGGCAACAAAGGCCCGCAGGGCGCCGACAAGCCCGATGAGCCTGCGCAGACCAAGGATACGGGCAACAAGAAGGAAACGGCGCTCGACCAGTTCACCGTCAACCTCAACATCAAGGCCCAGAACGGCAAGATCGACCCGCTGATCGGACGCGGGCCGGAAGTCGACCGGACGATCCAGATCCTGTGCCGCCGCTCCAAGAACAACCCGCTCTATGTCGGCGATCCCGGCGTCGGGAAGACCGCGATTGCCGAAGGTCTGGCGCGCAAGATCGTCGAAGGCGATGTGCCCGAAGTGCTGGCCGAAGCCGTGATCTACTCGCTCGACATGGGCGCATTGCTGGCCGGCACGCGTTACCGCGGCGATTTCGAGGAGCGCCTGAAGCAGGTCGTCACCGAGCTTGAAGCCATGCCCCACGCGGTGCTGTTCATCGACGAGATCCACACCGTGATCGGCGCAGGCGCGACCAGCGGCGGGGCGATGGACGCCTCGAACCTGTTGAAGCCCGCGCTGTCGTCCGGCGCGATCCGCTGCATCGGCTCGACCACCTACAAGGAATTCCGCAACCACTTCGAAAAGGACCGCGCGCTGCTGCGCCGGTTCCAGAAGATCGACGTGAACGAGCCGACCATCGAGGACACCATCAAGATCCTCAAGGGCCTGCGCACCGCCTTCGAGGATCACCACAAGGTCAAGTACACGCCCGATGCGATCAAGAGCGCGGTCGAGCTTTCGGCGCGTTACATCAACGACCGCAAGCTGCCCGACAAGGCGATCGACGTGATCGACGAGGTCGGCGCGATGCAGATGCTGGTGCCGCCCAGCCGCCGCAAGAAGACCATCACCGCGCGCGAGATCGAACTCGTGATCGCGACGATGGCGCGCATCCCGCCCAAGTCGGTGAGCAAGGACGACAAGCGCGCGCTCGAGAACCTCGAACGCGATCTGAAGCACGTGGTATTCGGGCAGGACGAGGCGATCACGCGTCTTGCGACCGCCATGAAGCTCAGCCGTGCGGGCCTGCGCGATCCGGACAAGCCGATCGGTTCGTTCCTGTTCTCGGGCCCAACCGGCGTCGGCAAGACCGAAGTCGCGCGCCAGCTCGCCACCATCATGGGGATCGAACTGAAGCGCTTCGACATGTCCGAATACATGGAGCGCCACTCGGTCAGCCGGTTGATCGGCGCGCCTCCGGGCTATGTCGGCTATGATCAGGGCGGCCTTCTCACCGATGCGATCGACCAGAACCCGCATTGCGTGCTGCTGCTCGACGAGATCGAAAAGGCCCACCCCGACCTGTTCAACATCCTGTTGCAGGTGATGGACAACGGGCGTCTCACCGATCACCACGGCAAGACGGTCGACTTCCGCAACGTGGTGCTGATCATGACCACCAATGCGGGCGCATCGGACATGGCGCGCAGCGGGATCGGCTTTGGCGATGTGTCGAAGGAAGATGCCGGGACCGAAGCGGTGCAGAAGATGTTCACGCCGGAGTTCCGCAACCGTCTCGATGCGATCGTGCCCTTCGCCTATCTCGGCAAGAGCATCGTCGCGCGCGTGGTCGACAAGTTCATCCTCCAGCTCGAACTGCAGCTGGCCGACCAGAACGTCCACATCCAGTTCGACAGCGACGCCCGCGCGTGGCTGGGCGACAAGGGCTACGACAAGCTCTACGGCGCCCGCCCGATGAGCCGCCTGATCCAGGACAAGATCAAGCAGCCGCTCGCCGAGGAGTTGCTGTTCGGCAAGCTGTCGGATGGCGGCGAGGTGCATGTCAGCATCAAGGACAACAAGCCGTCCTTCGAAATGACCCCGGCCCCGCCCAAGGTGAAGCCGGTCAAGAAGGTCGCGGCCAAGAAGAAGCCCGCGTCTGCGAAGAAGCCCGAAACCGAGACCGACGAAGGCTGACGGCAGGCCAAAAAACAAACGGGGCGCGGGAGAGGAACCTCTTTCGCGCCCTTTTTGTTTAGCACAGTGATGACCGCCCCCTTCTCCTGGATCCGGCCCGAACCGCACGGCATCCATGTCGTCCCCGCCGACATCTGGGTCGATCCCTCGCGCGCTGTCCCGCGTGCGCTGGTCACGCATGGCCATGCCGACCACGCGCGCGGCGGGCATGGGGAGACGATCGCGACGCATGCCACGCTGGCGATCATGGAACTGCGCTACAACGCCCGCGAAGGCACGGTGGCGGTGGCCTACGGCGAGACCATTGCGATAGGCGGCGGGGTCACGGCGACCTTCATGCCCGCCGGCCACGTGCTCGGGAGCGCGCAGATCCTGCTCGAACACGCGGGCGAGCGGGTGGTGATCACCGGTGACTACAAACGCGCGCCCGATCCGACCTGCGATCCCTTTGCCGTCACCCCCTGCGACATCTTCATCACCGAGGCGACCTTCGGCCTTCCGGTCTTCACCCATCCGCCGATCGGCGAGGAAATCGGCAAGCTACTCGAAGCGCGCGAAGAGAACCCCGATGCCTGCATCCTCGTCGGTGCCTATGCGCTGGGCAAGGCACAGCGGGTGATCGCGGAACTGCGCGCGGCCGGGCACCACGACACGATCTGGCTGCACGGGGCGATGGAAGCGATGTGCCGGCTGTATGAGGAACACGGCGTGATGCTGGGCGATTTGCGCCTCGTCAGCGATGCGGGCAAGGACCAGATGCGCGGAGCTATCGTGATGGCTCCGCCGTCGGCGCTCAATGATCGCTGGAGCCGCCGCTTGCCCGAACCGATCACGGCGATGGCATCAGGCTGGATGCGGGTGCGGGGACGCGCCCGGCAGCGCGGGGTCGAACTGCCGCTGGTCATCTCCGACCATGCCGACTGGAACGAACTCACGCGCACCATCAGGGAGGTGAACCCGCAGGAGACGTGGATCACCCACGGCCGCGAGGAGGCGCTGCTGCGCTGGTGCGAACTCAATCAGCGCCGCGCCCGCGCGCTGGCACTGGTCGGCTACGAGGACGAGGATGATTGAGATCCCCGTCCCCGCGCCTGAAGGCTTACTTGATCGCGGCGAGGTCGACGGCGACCTTGGCGAGCATGTCGTCGGTAATCATGCCCTGCGAGTACGGTGCGAGAGCGGTCAGGCTCAGCGCCTTGAACTGTTCGTAGGCGGGGTGGCCATCGATGCCCGGCAGGTACTTGTCGAGCACGGCCTTGGTGCGCGCGTCGGCAACCAGCATCTCGATCGGCGTGTCGAGCGTGAACGCAGCAGCGGCAGCGGCAGCGGCCGGAGCAGGCGCGGTTTGGGCGACAGCAGGCACGGCAACGGCGGCGACGGCAAGGCCAAGTGCGGCAAGCGGAGCAAACTTCATGAAGCGGGTTCCCTTTCGATAAGGCGCCCGGGTTGCGCGCCGAAATCGCCCTCTAGCCGATTCGCATGGCCGTGCAATGAATGGGTTGCGGCGCGCTGATGGAGGAATTCGCCGCCCTGCTCGACGCGCTGGTCTACACCACCAGCCGCAACCGCAAGCTCGCGCTGATCGCCGCGTACCTGCGCGATGCGCCCGACCCGGACCGCGGCTGGGCGCTCGCCGCGCTGACCGACGGGTTGGATTTCCCTGCGGTGAAGTCCAACACCGTGCGCAGCCTGATGATGGAGCGGGTCGACCCGGTGCTGTGGGCGCTGAGCCGCGATTTCGTCGGCGACACCGCCGAGACCGCGAGCCTGCTGTGGCCCGAACCCGAGGATGCAGCCCCGCAGCCCGATCTGTCGCTGGCCGAGGTGGTGGAACACCTCTCCGCGCTCACCCGCGCGACGGCCCCGCGCGAACTTCCGGGCATGCTCGACCGGCTCGATGCCAAGGGGCGTTACGCGCTGATCAAGCTGGCCACCGGGGGGATGCGCGTCGGCGTTTCGGCGCGGCTCGCCAAGACCGCCTTTGCGCTCGCTTTCGAGGTCACGGTCGAGGAGGTCGAGGAATTCTGGCACGCGCTGGCCCCGCCCTATGCCGAGCTGTTCGCATGGGGCGCGGCCGGCGGCCCTGCGCCCGATCTCGAGCACACCCCGCACTTCCGCCCCTTCATGCTCGCCCATCCGCTCGAAGACGGTACGGTGGACCTTGCCGACTATGCCGCCGAGTGGAAGTGGGACGGCATCCGGGTGCAATTGGTACGCACGACCGACACCCAGGGGGTGAGCGAAACGCGGGTCTATTCGCGATCGGGCGACGACATTTCCGCGACCTTCCCCGAATTGCTTGGCGTGCTGCCGATCGACGCGGTGCTTGATGGCGAACTGTTGGTGCGAGGCTCCGCGCAAGGTGGTGAGGCGGGCGGCGCGGCCAGCTTCAACGCGCTCCAGCAACGGCTGGGGCGCAAGACCGTCTCCAAGGCGATGCTGAAGGACTTCCCCGCCTTCGTGCGGCTTTACGACGTGCTGCTGCTTGAAGGGCAGGACTGGCGCGACCAGCCGTGGAAGTTGCGCCGCGCGACTTTGGAGGGGCTGATGCCGCGCTTGCCCACGAGCCACTTCGACATCTCGCAGCTGGTCGAGGCCGAGGATTTCACCGCACTCGCCGCCATCCGCGACACCGCGCGCGACGAGGCGATCGAGGGGCTGATGCTCAAGCACCGCGACAGTCCCTACGTGGCGGGCCGCAAGGTTAGCCTGTGGTACAAGTGGAAGCGCGATCCGCTGCTGATCGACTGCGTGATGATGTATGCGCAGCGCGGCAGCGGCAAGCGTTCGAGCTTCTATTCGGACTACACCTTCGGCTGCTGGGCGGGCGATCCTGATGCGGGCGCCGAATTGCTTCCGGTGGGCAAGGCCTATTCCGGCTTCACCGACGAGGAGCTGAAGAAGATCGACCGCTTCGTGCGGCAGAACACCCTCAATCGGTTCGGCCCGGTGCGCGAGGTGGAGCGCAAGCTGGTCTTCGAGGTCGCCTTCGATTCTGTCCACACCTCCAAGCGCCACAAGTCGGGCCTCGCGATGCGCTTCCCCCGCATCCACCGCATCCGCTGGGACAAGCCCGCACACGAAGCCGACCGGATCGAGGGGTTACGGGCGTTGATAAAGGACTGAGCCCCGCCTACCTCTCGCGCTTACCTCAGGGGAGCAAACAATGTCCTACGCCACCGCCGCGCTTGCCACCTTCAACAATGTCCTCGGCACGCTCGACCATATCGTCACCAAGGCACAAGCCCACGAGAAGGGCGAGGCGCTGCTCCAAGCGCGGCTGGCCGAGGACATGTTCCCGCTCCACACCCAGATCCGCTTCACTATCGACCAGATCGACACCGCGCTCGCCCGGATGGGCAAGTTCGAGCGGACCGGCGACGACAGCCCCATCACCAGCTTCGACGACGCCCATGCCCGCATCACCGCTACCCGCGCGCGGGTCGCGGCGACCGATCCGGGCGATTGGCCGGGCTCGACCGAGGCGGTGGACTTCACGCTCCCCAACGGCATGGCGTTCCTGATGCACGCGCACGAATATTGCCGCGACTGGACGGTGCCACAGGCCTATTTCCACCTGATGAGCGCCTATTCGATCCTCCGCATGGAAGGCGTGCCGATCGGCAAGATCGATTACGTCGGCTACATGGTGCAATATGCCAAGCAGCCCGCAGCCTAGCCTTTAGCAGGAATGCACCGCTACGATCCCGCCCGGCAACGCCTCGCGCTCGGCCTTGCCGGGCTGGCGGGGCTGGTCGATGCGACGGGCTTTGTGGTGGCGGGCGGCTATTTCACCTCCTTCATGTCGGGGAATACCACGCGGATGGGGGTGGAGCTCGCCCAGCGCCCGGTGCTGGCGCTCGCCCCGCTGGGGCTGATCGCGTGCTTTCTGACCGGGGTGATCGGCGGCGCGCTCATCGCCCCGCGTCTTGCCGCAGGACACCGCGAGTCTGTGCTGCTGGGGCTGGTGGCCGCTGTCCTGGGCGGCGGAGCAGGATTGCTCGCGGCCGGGCAGGTGACCGCGTTCCTGATATGCTCGGCGATGGCGATGGGGCTCGCCAACAACGTCTTTGCCCGCGACGGCGAGGTGACGGTGGGCGTCACCTATATGACCGGCGCGCTGGTGCGCTTCGGGCAGGGGGTCGCAGCGAAGATCGGCGGCAGACCGCTCGCCTCGGCGCGCGGCTATGGCTGGTTGTGGAGCGCGCTGGCACTGGGTGCGGCGAGCGGCGGGGCGATCTCGTTGCAGTCGCCGCTCTGGGCGGCAAGCGTGGCCGCAGGACTGGCGCTGCTTCTTTGGGTGCTGGCATCACGGATCAATTTCGACCCGGAATGACTTAAACCCGGGATGAAAACCAAAATCCGCGCCAATTGGTCGCACGCCGTGCTGGTGTGTCGCAAATGCTCGAAGAAGCTGGACAAAAAGGGCTCGGGCTTCGGGCCTGACGACAAGCGCCTCGCCGCATCGCTCAAACGCGAGCTTGCTGCGGGCAAAGGCCGCAAGGCAAAGGTTGGCGTGATCGAGGTTCCGTGCCTCGACATCTGCCCGAAAGGCGGGGTTGTGGTGATCGACAGCCGGCACCCGCAGGAATGGCGCATCGTGACCCCCGATACGCCGTGGGGCGACGCTGTCGAACCTCTGCGCTAGAGCGCGGCCGCCACAGCCTCTGCATGGGCCTTCGCGTTCTCGGCATAATGCGCGGTGCCTAGCGCCATCCCCATGATCGCCGCCTCGTCGAGGTCGCGCATCTTGCGCGCCGGCCTTCCGCCCCACAGCTCGCGCGGCTCGATCACCTTGCCCTCGGTCAGCATCGCGCCCGCCGCCAGCATCGCGTCGCTCCCGATCACCGCTTTGTTCATCACGATCGCGCCGAGACCGACGAAGCCGCGGTCATGGATGACGCAGCCGTGGACCATCGCCATGTGGCCGATCAGAACGTCATCGCCGATCATCAGCGGCGAGCCGTCGGGGTCGCCCGGACGCGGCGGGTCGCAGTGGAGGACGCTGCCGTCCTGAACATTGCTGCGTTCGCCGATGACGATCCGCGACACATCGGCGCGCAGCACGCAATTGTACCAGATCGAGGAGCCCGCCCCGATCGTCACGTCGCCGATGATCGTGCAGCCCGGCGCGATGAAAGCGCTTTCATGGATCTGCGGGGTCTTGCCGTGGATCGGCACGATATTCACGCCTGGACGCTCGGGCGGGCGGTGCATTTGCGTGTTCCTCAGAAGAAATTGGACCAGATGATATAGGGCAGGATCGAGGCGTAGTCGTCGCGCCACACGCTTTGCGCCGGGGGGCCAAGCTTGCGCCACTCGCCGTCCTTGGTGAGAGCGGCGAGTTTGGCCGGATCGCGCGACATCACCACCCATTCGGATGCGGTAAGGGCGGATTCGCTGGGGCGATCGGAACGGATCGCCGATGACAGGCCTTCCTCCTTGGCGAGCGCGGACAGCACCGGCTCCAGCTTGATGAAGCGGTTGCTGATGTGGATCACCAGCAGGCCATCATCCGCCAGCGTCCGGAAATAGACGCGGGCCGCCTCCTCGGTCATCAGGTGAAGCGGGATCGCGTCGGACGAGAAGGCGTCGACGACCAGAATGTCGTAGCTATCCTTGGGCAGCGCCTCCAATCGCAGCCGCGCGTCGCCGATGATCGTCGGCGCGTCGGCCGCGCAGCGTTCGAGGAAGGTGAACTGGCGGCGCGTCGAATAGGCCAGCACCTCGGGGTCGATCTCGAAGAAGGTCCAGGTCTGCCCGGGCTTGCGATAGCAGGCGAGCGTGCCGACACCGAGGCCGACCACGCCGATCCGCGCCTGCGGGCCATAGAGCCGCTCTGCCGCGGTCAGCGTCAGGCCAACGCCGGCGGTTGGGCCGTAATAGCTGGTCGGCGCGGTCTCCTCCCCCGGCGTGAGGCGCTGGACACCGTGGAGCGTCGTGCCGTGCTGGAGCATCCGCTCGCGCTGGGGCGTATCGATGACGGTGTAGATGCCGAAATAGCTGCGGCTACGCGCGCCTTCGAGCGTCGTCTGCGCTTGCGACAGCGCGCCCAGCGCCGCGATCAGCGCAGCGCAGGCGGCGACATAGCTCCACCGCTTTGCCGCGAGCAACGCAGTCGCGCCGATCAGCAGCACAAAAGCAGCGATGTCTTGTAAACGCCAGTCCGGCTCGGACAGCAGCTCGACCCGAAACAGCAGGCTGCCCACGAAGACGAGGAACAGCAGCAGGATCACCGCGATGCGCAAGGTTTGCGGGGTGACAAAGAGGCGCCCCAACCCGCGCGACCACATGCCCAAGGGCAGTAGCGCGGCGGCAGCGACGATCAGCAGCGGGTGCTCCCACGTCCAGTCGAACACCAGCGGCGCAATCAGCGCGGTGAATGCGCCGCCCAGCACGCCGCCCGCCGACATGACAAGGTAGAACTGGGTGAGCCGCGCAGGCGCCGGGCGGGTTTCATACAGCCGCGCGTGGAGCGCGACCGACACGACGAACAGCATCGCAAGGCTTGCCACCACCGCGATCATGCTGGTGCCTTTCGCCCCGAGCATCGCCAACCCGCCGCCCACTGCCAGCACCACCGGCGCAGCCAGCGTCAGCGCATCGGCGAGCCCGCGCCGCTCGGCAAAGGCAATCGAGAAGGACAGGAGGTAGAGGCCGAGTGGGATCACCCACAGCAGCGGCATAGCGAAGATATCGGTGGTGAGGTGCGTCGTGGTCGACAGCATCAGGCCCGAAGGGACCGCGGACAGCGCCAGCCACAGCGCGATCTGCCTGGCCGACGGCGCGGCGTCATCGCCCCCTGCTTCCACAGTGGCAAGTGCGGCAGGCGCAGCAACGCCCCGCCGCGCCAGTGCGGTCAGCGCCACGAGCACCACCAGCAGGCCGTAACCCACCGCCCAGGCCCCGCTCTGCGCGCCGATCGGAAGCAGCGGCTCGGCGAGCAGCGGATAGGCGAGTAGCCCGGCGAAGCTCCCGAGGTTGGAGGCAGCATACAGCGGATAGGGATCGCCCGCTTTGGGATGCGCGGCGAACCAGCCCTGCATCAGCGGGGCCTGCGCCGATACCACGAAGAACAGCGGGCCGATGGTGAGCAGGAACAGCCACGGCACCCACCACGCCTCGCTCCCGGCAGACGGCGGGGCGATGCTCGGCAGTGCGATCGGCAAGGTCAGCGCGGCGAGCAGCAGCAGCGCGAGGTGGATCGCTGCCTGCCGCGTCACCGTCAGCCGCGACAGCGCGTGGGCATAGGCATAGCCGCCCAAGAGCAGCGCCTGATAGACCAGCATCGCGCTGTTCCAGACGTTGGGCGCCCCGCCCAATCGCGGCAGTGCCATCCGCGCGACCAGCGGTTGGACGAGGAACAACAGGAAGCTCCCGGTGAGGATGGTGACGGCAAACAGCCAGCGCCGCGGCGACGTGGCGGCGGCTCCCATTCCGGGGGTGTCGTTCATCGCAAGGCCTCCCAATGCGCCCGGGTGAGCGCGTACTGGATCGTCGGGTTCTGCTCCGGTGGCATCGCGGGGTCGATAAAATCAAGGTCGCGGCGGCGCGCCATGCCCAGTTTCTCCATCAGCCGCCAGCTGCCCACATTGGGCTCGCAGGTCAGGGCGACGATCTGCTCGGCACCAATCGCATCAAACGCCCAGTCCACCACTGCGCGCATCGACTCGTGGGCGTAGCCCATCCGCCAGCGGTCCTCGCGCACCAGCCAGCCGATTTCGTGGTCATGCGGATTGGGTGCGAGCGGATGGGCGACGCGGCGCAGCCCGCAATGGCCGACCATTTCGCCGCTCGCGCGCTCTTCCATGATCATGAAGCCGAATCCCTCGGCGGCGAAGCCTGCTTGCGAGGCGGCGTGCTTGGCGGCGATCACCTCGCGCGGTTGCACCCCGCCCAGATGCCGCATCACGGCGGGCGTGTTGAGCAGCGCCATGTGCGGGTCGAGGTCGTCTTCGGTGATCTGGCGCAGCACCAATCGCTGCGTGGTCAGCACGGTTGCCGTCACGACGCCCGCCAACCCTCGGGAGTGATGGAATAGGCGATGATGACCGGGTTCTCCGCATCGAAGTCGGGGCTGGCGAAATCGAGATCCGCGCGGCGCTCCATCCCGAGGCGCACCATCAGGCCCCAACTGGCGGTGTTGCGCTCCACGGTGAGCGCAATCGTCTCGTCGGCCCCGAACCGGTCGAAGGCCAGATCAAGCGCGGCGGCGGCGGCCTCTTTCGCATAGCCCTTGCCCCAGGCGTCCTCACGCAGCCGCCAGCCCACTTCCATCATGCCCTGCGGCCCGCCCATCTGATTGGAGCGTTTGAGCCCGCAGAACCCGAGCAGCGCGCCGTCCTCCTTGCGTTCAGTCACCCAGAAGGTGTGGCCGTGGTCGGCCTGGTAGCGCTCCACCCGCGCCCGCGCCGCTGCCCGCATGGCATCATCGGCCACCCCGCCGAGCCAGCGCATCACCGCAGGCGTGTTGGTGACACGCCAGAACTCCGCCCAATCCGCCTCGCGCCAGTCGCGCAGCACCAGCCGCGCGGTCTCGTGCCGGAATTCCGAAGCGCCGTCAGCCATTGAGCAGGCGCGCGGCGTGGGGGGCGTGATAGGTCAGCACCCCCGAACAGCCGGCGCGCTTGAAGGCGATCAGCTTTTCCATCAGCAGCGCATCGCGGTCACCGATCCCGGCGGCCTGTGCGGCCTCGATCAGCGCATATTCGCCGCTCACCTGATAGGCGAAGACCGGCACATCGAAACGCTGCTTCACGCGGTAGATGATGTCGAGATAGGCAAGGCCGGGCTTCACCATCACCGAATCCGCGCCTTCCGCGATGTCGAGCGCGACTTCGCGCATCGCCTCGTCGGCGTTGGCGGGGTCCATCTGGTAGCCCTTCTTGTCGCCCTTGAGCAGGCCGCCGCTGCCCACCGCGTCGCGGAACGGGCCGTAGAAGGCGCTCGCATACTTGGCGGCGTAGCTCATGATCTGGACGTTGGGGTGGCTGTTCATCTCCAGCGCCATGCGGATCGCGTGGATGCGGCCGTCCATCATGTCGGACGGCGCAATGATATCGGCGCCTGCGTTGGCCTGATTGACCGCCTGATCGACCAGCATCGCCACGGTCGTATCATTGACGACATAGCCGGTGTCATCGACCAGCCCGTCCTGCCCGTGCGAGGTATAGGGGTCGAGCGCCACATCGGTCAGCACGCCCAGATCATTGCCGCAGGCGTCCTTGATCGCCTTGATCGCCTGACACATCAGGTTGTCGGGATTATGCGCCTCGGCCCCGTCGTCGGAACGCAGGTGCGAAGGCGTGTTAGGGAACAACGCCACCACCGGAATGCCGAGCGCCACAGCCTCCTTGGCGCGCGCCACGATCCCGTCGACCGACCAGCGCGACACGCCCGGCAGGGTCTTGATCGGCTCCTCCACGCCCTGTCCGGCGGTGACGAACAGCGGCCAGATCAGGTCAGCAGGAGTGAGCACGGTCTCGCGGTGGAGGGTGCGGCTCCAGCCGTGGGCACGGGTGCGGCGCAGGCGGGTGTTGGGATAGCTTCCGGTCATGGCCGCAAGGTTTAGGCGCAAGTCCGGCCCGGCGACAAGTGCTGCTTACAGCGCAGGTTTGGGCCGGGCGGCAATCGCCGGCTTGGGCCCGGTCTTTGGCGCCACAGGCCCGACCTTCTCGATCTCGCGCACCGGCGCCGTCAGCTCGCCCGAGGCGGGGGCGAGGTCCATGAGCGCCGCGCCCACCTCGACACCCTTCAGTTTGATGAGCTGGCGGCGGAAATCGATAAGTTCGGTGCCCGACAGTTCGGAGCGGGTGACGAATTGCACGCTCGCCGGGTTCACCATCGCGCCGCGGCGATACATTTCGTAATGGAGGTGCGGGCCGGTCGACAAG
The DNA here is from genome assembly GCA_963765775.1 of uncultured Alphaproteobacteria bacterium. Taxonomy (GTDB): domain Bacteria; phylum Pseudomonadota; class Alphaproteobacteria; order Sphingomonadales; family Sphingomonadaceae; genus Erythrobacter. The sequence continues at coordinate 618,363 of CAVXXQ010000006.1, read as the reverse complement.
CCGGTCGAGCCGACATAGCCGATCACCTGGCCGCGCCGCACGGTCATGCCCGCGGCGACGGCCATGCGGCTCATGTGGCAATAGCGGGTCGACAACCCGCCGCCATGCTCCAGCCGCACCGCGATCCCGCAGCCGCCCGCGCGGCCCGCGCTGGTCACCTTGGCATCGCTCACCGCGACGATCGGGGTGCCGTATGACGCCTTGAAGTCGATCCCAGCGTGCATCCGCATATAGCCGAGGATCGGGTGGCGGCGCATCCCGTAGCCCGAGGTCAGCGCCCCCGGAACCGGCGCGAGCAAGCCGCGGCGCTGTTCGCCGACGCCCGAGGCTTCGAAGAACCGCCCGTCGCCGCCCCAACGCATCAGCTGGGTGCGCGGCTGTCCTGAGCGGTCAACGCCGGCATAGAGCAGTTGCCCCGCCTGCCGCTCGCCCGTCGCGGCGCGGCGGTAGGAGATGATGACGTCGAATTCGTCGGTCGGGCGCACCTCGCGCTCCATGTCGATCTGCGCGTCGAGGGTCTTGAGGTAGTCCTGCACCGCGCTCGCCGGGACGCCGGCGGCGCGCATCGAGCGGTAGAGGCTGCTGCCGACCACGCCGCGCACCCGCAGCGGGGTTTCGTCGACGCGGATGATGTTGCGGTTGAGCGCGAGCGGCCCCGACGGGATCACCGGCGTGCCATCGGCCATGATGTCGCCCACGCCCGGCCGCGTGAGTTCCAGCGCGAGGTCGAAGCGCGCGCGGAAGGCGAGGCTGTCGAGCGGACGCGGCGCGCCGGGCGCAGGGCGCCTGCCAAGAATCAGGTCCATCTGCGTCCCCGAGGCGATATCGCCGACCGCCACGGCCTGTCCCACCAGCGCGGCGGCGCGGTCGATGTCGCCTGCTGCCACACCCGCGCGGCGCAGCATCGAGGCAAAGCTGTCGCCGGGCGCAAGGGTCACCACCATCTGGATCTGCGGACGCTCGGGCGCGCTCTTGAGCGGGATTACGGCCTGGGTCGGACCCATACGCCGGCCGCTATCCGCGCCTAGAGCCAGCGGCAGGATCATCTGGCTGCGCAGCTCGCTCTGGATTTCGTCGCCCTGCGGCATTGCGGGCCGCGCTTCGAGCGGGGTCATGTCGGGCCACAGCGCCAGCGCCACCGCGCCCATCCCGACCATCGTGCCGAGCCCGCGCATCCAGCGGCGGCTGCCGATATCCTCGGCCAAGTCGGGGGCAAGGTCGAGCTTCGCAAACCACCGCGAGGCGGCAAGACGCCACACGTCGTAGCGAACGCCCAGCCCGCTTGCCCGCGCGGCGACGTTGCGCTTCACTTCCTCAGCCCGCGTCGGCGGGGCGAGCTTCTGGGAATTGCGCAGATAGGGCGCAAGACCGCGCGCGAATGCGGGATCGACAGGCTCTGGCGGGATATTACCCGGATGCAGAAGCACGAGTTCGCGGCCCGGATGCGGCACGCCGTCCGGTTCCTCTGCGTCGTTTGCTTTGCCTTGGTGATCCAACATTGCTGCCTTGAAGCGGTGCCCTGCGAGGCGTTCCGGCCGCTACCCCGGGTCCCCATGTCGCATTTTGATGCCAGAACAAAGTAAATCCCGCGTTAACCAGCGCTCAGCCGCACCCGTTGTGCGGTAAGATGATGTGCGTAGGGCGCATGGCCCTGACCACACGGCCTTGCCCCCCCGCTGCAAGCCTGACAGAACCCTGCAGGTCGTGACCTTGCCCCCATCTTCCCGCCCCACCGACGATGCGCGCGTGCGCGCCGTGCTCGGCCCGACCAACACCGGCAAGACCCACTTGGCGATCGAGCGGATGTGCGGGCATTCGAGCGGCATGATGGGCTTTCCGCTGCGCCTGCTGGCGCGCGAGGTCTATGACCGGGTGCGCGCGATCAAGGGTGACAAGCAGGTCGCGTTGATCACCGGCGAGGAACGGATCGAACCGCCCGACGCGCGCTATTTCCTGTGCACCGCCGAAGCCATGCCGCGCACCGCCGGCCAGCACGCCTTCGTTGCCATCGACGAGGCGCAATTGGGCGCAGACCCCGAACGCGGCCATATTTTCACTGACCGCCTGCTCCACGCGCGCGGACGCGAGGAGACGATGATCCTCGGTTCCGCCACACTGGAACCGATGGTCAAGGCGCTGATCCCCAAGGCCGAGATCACCAGCCGCCCACGCTTCTCCACGCTCAGCCACGCCGGGATCTGCAAGCTGTCGCGCCTGCCGCGCCGGTCTGCCGTGGTCGCCTTCTCGGTGGAGCAGGTCTACGCGATGGCCGAAGCGCTCCGCCGTTTCAGGGGCGGCGCGGCGGTGGTGATGGGCGCGCTCTCGCCCGAAACCCGCAACAAGCAGGTCGCGATGTTCCAGGCGGGCGAGGTCGATTACATCGTCGCCACCGACGCGATCGGCATGGGGCTGAACCTCGATCTTGACCACGTTGCCTTCGCCGCACTCTCCAAGTTCGACGGCAACCGCAAACGCCGCCTCACGCCGTCCGAGATGGCGCAGATCGCCGGGCGCGCCGGGCGGCACCAGCGCGACGGGACCTTCGGCACGCTATCGGGCATGAGCGCCGTGCAGCAGGGCGAGCCGCTCGCCTTCACCGACGAGGAAGTCTACGCGATCGAGGAGCACAAGTTCGCGCCCCTCACCCACATGTTCTGGCGCGATGCCGATCCGCGCTTCGACCGGCTCGACATGCTGATCGCCGATCTCGAGGCGCGGCCTAACCACGCCGTGCTGAAAGCTGCGCCCGAAGCGATCGACATGGCGGTGCTGCGCCGCCTCGCCTCCGACCCGATTGCCGAGACGGTGCGCGGGGCGGGGTCTGTGCGGCGTTTCTGGGAGGCCTGCTCGCTTCCCGACTTCCGCTCCCTGGGGGTCGAACAGCACGCAAGGTTTGTGGCGCGGCTGTGGGACGACTTGAGCGGCGGTTATCTCGGCGCGGATTTCGTCGCGGCACGCATCGCAGAGCTTGACCGGATGCAGGGCGACATCGACACGCTGCAGGGGCGGATCGCAGCGATTCGCAGCTGGGCTTACATCTGCCAGCGACCCGACTGGGTGCTGGCGCGAGACGAAATGGCCGCACGCGCACGCGCGGTCGAGGCGAAGCTTTCGGATGCGCTGCACGCGCGGCTGACCGAGCGCTTCGTGAACCGAAGGACGACACTTTTGATGAAATCGCTGGGGCAGGACGCAAGCGCGCTCCCCGTTACGCTCGAACCCGATGGCCACCTCACCGTGGAGGGCGAAAGCATCGGGCGGCTGGAAGGCTTCCGTTTCCATGTCGACCCCTCGGCGAACGTCGCCGACCGGCGGATGCTGCTCGCCGCCGGAGAAAAGGCGCTGCCCGCGCTACTCGCAAGCCGCGCCGACTGGCTGCTGACGCAGGGGATTGCCGAGCTGGAGATTTCCGGCGGTGCGATCAGGTGGCAAGGACGTGCCTTGGCTGACATCAGCTTCCCCGGCCATCCCGGCGCGGGCAATTTCGGCACGCCGCGCCTCGCACTGACCCGCGACATGGTGTTGCTGCCAGATAGCGCGAAGGCGAAGCTGGAAGCGGGCCTTGCCGTCTGGCTGGAGAAGGAGCTCGAACCGCTCGCCCCGCTGCGCAAGCTCGCTGACGCCGCGCGCGATCCCGAAGCCGGCTCGCAGGCGCGCGCGCTGGTCATCACCCTGATCGAAGCGCGCGGCGTGATCAGCCGCGAGGATGCGGGGCTCGAAAATCTGCCCAAGGAGATGCGCCCCTATCTGCGCAAGCTGGGCGTGACTTTCGGCGCGCTCGACATCTTTGATGCGCCGCTGCTCAAGCCCGCCCCGCGCCGCTTGCTCCACGCGCTCGGCCTTGACCTGCGCCCGGTGCAGGAGTCGATGCTGTCGGTCCTGCCTGAGGGGAGCTGGGCCAAGGGACGCCTGCCCGCAGGCTATCGCTATGCCGGAACGCAGGCGATCCGCGTCGATCTCGCCGAGAAGATCTTGCGCGCCGCCTTCGATGCGCGGGCGGTGGTCACTGCTGCCCGTCCGAAGGAGCGCAATCTCGCGTTCCGGCTTGACCTGTCGCTGGCGGTGTCGGTCGGGCTGGAGGCGGAGAACGCACGCCGCCTGCTCGGCAGCGCCGGATTCCGCTGCGACCGCGCCCGCACGCTGGCGGAAGGCGCGTTCGGCCCGCCCGCCCCCGACCGCTGGCACTGGCGCCCGCGCCGCCCGGGCGAAAAGGACGAGCGCCGTGATGCCCGCCCCGACAACCGCAGGGATCGCGGCCAGAAGTCAGGCGCGCCGCGCGGCAACAATCGGCCTGACAATGCTGGGGACGCGAAGGAACGGCAAAGCAAGGGCTCCCAGACCCCCTCCAGACCCCCTCGTGAGGGCGTTCAGAGGCCTGTTAGACCCGTCCAGCCCCCCCCTAGACCCCCCGTAGACACCGGCCCGGCACGTGCGGGCGGTGCTTTCGACAAGCTGGCGGACCTGCTCAAGGGATGAGCGGCGGGAGTGCGGCCGGAACGCTGCGGATTGACCGGCTGCTGGTCTATCTCCGCTTCGCCCGCACCCGCTCCGCTGCGCAGGCGATGATCGAAACCCGCGCCGTGCGCCGCAACCGCCAGCATGTGCTGCGTGGTTCTGACGGCGCGAAAGTTGGCGATGTGCTGACGCTGGCAGTTGGCGGGACTATCCGGGTGATCGCTCTGGTGGCGCTCCCCTCGCGCCGCGGCTCGCCCGAGGAGGCGCGTTCGCACTATCGCGAGGTTGACGAAGACGCGCTTGACCGTAAAGGGCAAAACGCCATAGCAAACTCCCCTCCCAGCGCGGGCCATCCGCCCGACGATCCCGAAGACCATTCGTGAAAGAGCCTCAATGACTTACGTCGTCACCGAAGACTGCATCAAGTGCAAGTACACCGATTGCGTGGAAGTGTGCCCGGTCGACTGTTTCTACGAAGGCGAGAACATGCTGGTGATCAATCCCAGCGAATGCATCGATTGCGGCGTGTGCGAACCCGAGTGCCCGGCCGAGGCGATCCTTCCCGATACAGAGGACGGTCTCGAGAAGTGGCTCGAACTCAACACCAAGTTTTCGGCGACCTGGCCCAACATCACCAGCCAGAAGGCGCCGCCCGAAGATGCCGACGCCTTCAAGGGCGAAAAGGGCAAGTTCGAGAAGTACTTCACCGAAGAACCCGGCGACGGCGACTGATTTTGCTTCAAACTTGCGGATAAGCAAAGCTCCGCAGGCGCGCGCAATGAGCGACTCGCAATTTTATTGCAGGCGTGCTATATCGTGCCTCGACCGCGCTGGGCTTAGCCCGCGCAGGCGTTGAAAACCAGGAAGGCCCGACACCAGCAACCCCCTAACCGGACGTTCCGCACCCGGCGCTCGCCTCGTGAGGGGTTGGGTCGCGCCGCCGGGCAGGTTGTCTCTCTCCCCCTTTGCTGGGTCGGCCGATTGAAAGGAACTTGCATGGCAAGCACCGCGAACGCATTCGTCGTCGGCGATTATGTTGTCTACCCCAAGCACGGCGTGGGCCGGGTGATCGAGCTCCAGAGCGAGGAAATCGCCGGGATGCAGCTCGAACTCTACGTCCTTCGTTTCGAAAAAGAGCGCATGACCCTGCGCGTGCCGGTGGGCAAGGTTGAAGCGATCGGGATGCGCAAGCTGTCGTCGGACAAGACGCTCAGGCAGGCTATGGAAACGCTCAAGGGCAAGCCCAAGGTGAAGCGCACCATGTGGTCGCGCCGCGCCCAGGAATACGAAGCGAAGATCAACTCGGGCGACCTCGTGTCGATCGCCGAAGTGACCCGCGACCTGTTCCGCCCGGAAGACCAGCCCGAGCAGTCCTATTCGGAACGCCAGATCTTCGAAGCCGCCTCCAGCCGCCTCGCCCGCGAACTCGCGGCGATGGAAGAAACCGACGAGCAGGCAGCGCTCGGCAAGATCCTCGACGTGCTGCGCGAACACGCGCCGCAATATTACGACACGGCCGAGGAAGCCTGATCGGCTCCACTTAGCACGACGCGAACATCAAGGGCTGCCCTGCGGGGCGGCCCTTTTTGTTTGCGTCCCGAAGCGGGGTGTATTACGTTAGCAATACGCCAAGGGAGAAACTCCGCATGACTCACGCCCGCTATCATCGCCTCGCTCCGGCCACACTGCTTGCGATGGGCGCCATGCTCGCAGGCTGTGAGGGTGCAGATATCGAGATCAACGGCAAAAAGGGCGTGCCGCTCGCCGAGGTGGAGATCGCCGGTCCGCCGCCCACGGACATCATCCTGAGCTCGGGCGACACGTTGATCGTCACCGAAGGCAACACCTTCTCGCTCAAGGTCGAGGGCGCGAACACCGACAGCCTGCGCTTTGTGCGCGACAATGAAGTGATCGCCGTGACCCGCGAGACGGGCTGGTCAGGCAAGAGCGACGCGGTGATCCGCGTCACCATGCCCGCCCCCAAGGAAATCGTGATCGGCGGCAGCGGGACGGTGAAGACGCCGGCGCTCGCCAGCACGGCCGCGATCAACATCGGCGGCAGCGGCACCGTGGAATTCGGACGGATCGCGGCCGATACGCTCGAAATCAACATCGGCGGCAGTGGCACGGTGCGGGGCGGCGGCGGAACCGCCAAGGAACTGGAAATCCTGATCGGCGGCAGTGGCGAGATCATCATGCCGCAGCTCAAGGCCGACAAGGCCGAGGTCTCGATCGGCGGCAGCGGCGATGTCAATTTTGCGTCGGACGGCACGGTCGAAGCCAACATCGGCGGTGCGGGCGACGTGATCGTCGCGGGTACTGCGAAGTGCACCCTGAACGGCTTCGGCGCAGGCACGCTGACCTGTTCGCCAACCAGCGGCGGGACGAGCGGCGCGAGCGCCGCAATCCCCGCACCCGATGGCAAGCCCGCAGAATAGCATTTGCCTTAACGCAAGCGCCGCGCGACATTGTGGGGGCCATGAACGCTATCCGACTCCTCGCCCTCGCCCTTACCGCATTGGCACTGCAAGGCTGTCTCGCCAAGGCGGCGGTCGGGATCGTGACCCTGCCGGTTAGAGCGGTGAGCGCCGGGGTCGATGCCGCAACCACCAGCCAGTCGGAAGCGGACGAGAAGCGCGGCCGCGAACTGCGCAAGCGTGAGGAACGGCTCGGCAAGCTCGACCGCGAATACGACAAGCAGATGGAACGCTGCGCCGATGGCGATGACGAGGCTTGCGAAAATGCCCAGGCGATCCGTGCCGAACAGAAGGCGCTGATCGGCGGCGAGCCGGAGCGGTGATCTAGGCTGCTGCCCGCCGTAGCCGGTCGTTGATCGCGCGGCCCACGCCCTCGTCAGGCACCGGAGCGACCGCGATGCGCGGCTGCGGAGCGAGCGCGGCTTCGTGCAGGCAGGCGTAGAGGCGTGCCGCGGCCTCGGCGAGGTTACCGCCAGCCGAAAGCGTGCAATCGCCCCCGATGGCCCCGAACCCGATCAGGAATTCGTCCGCCTCGGCCTGAGTTGCATCGAGGCGCACCGGCTTGCCCGGCGCGTAATGGCTGGCGAGCTGGCCCGGCGCTTCGATCCCCGCCCCCTCGCCCCGCGTTCCGATCTGAAGCGGCCCGGGCCGCAATTCCTCGACGCTCCCGTCGGCGCGCACTGCAACGATGGTCGATTCCACCCCTGCGGTGGTCGCCCCGCCGTCAAGCACCAGGTCGATCCGGCCGTCGAGCGAGGCGAGCACATGCGCGGCGCAGGTCGGGCTGATGAAGCCCGAACGATTGGCCGAAGGCGCGGCGAGCGGAAAGCCTGCCGCTTCGAGCAGCGCGCGAATCGCCGGATGCGCCGGAGCCCTGAGTGCCACGGTGGGCAATCCAGCGGTCACCGCTGGCGCGAGGGGGGCGTCATGCCGCCGTGGCAGCACCAGCGTGAGCGGTCCGGGCCAATGCGCGTCGGCCAACGCGCGGGCCTCGGGCGAGAAGTCGGCATAGCGCTCCGCGTGCTCTAAGCCCATCACATGCACGATCAGCGGATTGAAGTCCGGGCGGCCCTTGGCGGCATAGATCTTCGCCACGGCTTCGGGCGAGTCAGCCCTTGCGGCAAGGCCGTAGACCGTCTCGGTCGGCACCGCGACCAGCCCGCCCGATTCGAGGATTCGCGCCGCTTTGGCGATCCCCGCGGCGTCTGCCGGCACCACTTCCGTAACGTTCTTGCCGCTCATGCTCCGGCGCTATATTCGTTTGCCCGCCCTGCCAAGTGCGCGGGCGATTTCCCGCTTTTCGAGGACCGTTTCACAGTGACCCCCTTCATCCCGCCGACCGCCGACCAGCTCCTTGCCATCCGCGTCAATGCGGGGATCGAGGAACTCGCGCAGACCGAGCGTTTCGCCCATGCCGAACCTGATCTGGTCGAAGCCATCGTCGAAGGCGTCGGTCAGTTCGCGGCGGGTGAATTCGCGCCGCTGAACCGCAAGGGCGACCTGGAAGGCGCGAAACTCGAGAACGGCGTGGTGCGCCTGCCGGACGGGTTCGACGCGGCCTACCGCGCCTATGTCGAGCAGGGCTGGAACGCCATCGCCTCCCCCTTGGCCCACGGCGGTCAGGGCCTGCCTTTCACGCTCGCCTGCAACGTGCTCGAAAACCTCGGCGCGGCGAACATGGCCTTCACGCTGCTGCCCATGCTGTCGGTGGGCGCGATCGAGGCGCTGGAGCACCACGGATCGAAGGATCAGCAGGCGATGTATCTGCCCAATCTCGTCAGCGGGCTTTGGTCAGGCACGATGAACCTCACCGAACCCGCCGCCGGGAGCGATGTGGGCGCATTGCGTTCGACCGCCGAACCCATCGAAAGCGGGCCGCACGCGGGCAAGTACCGGATCGTCGGCCAGAAGATCTACATCACCTGGGGCGAGCATGATCTGGCCGAGAACATCATCCACCTCGTGCTGGCGCGGCTGCCCGGCGCGCCCGAGGGATCGCGCGGGATCAGCCTGTTCGTTGTGCCCAAGTATCATGTGAACGCGGATGGCAGCCTCGGCCCGCACAACGATCTCCGCTGCGTGAGCCTCGAACACAAGCTCGGCATCAACGCCTCGCCGACCTGCGTGATGAGCTACGGCGACAATGGCGAGTGTATCGGCGAGCTGGTCGGACACCCCAACAAGGGCCTCGCGGCGATGTTCACGATGATGAACAACGCGCGGATCAATGTCGGCAACCAGGGCGCGCAGATCGCCGAGCGCGCGACGCAGCAGGCGCTCGCCTATGCGCGCGACCGGGTGCAGTCGGCGCGCGCGGGCTCGCCCGACAAAAGCCCGGTGGCGATCATCGAGCATCCCGACGTGCGCCGCATGATCCTGCGCATGAAGGCGCTGACCGAGGGCAGCCGCGCGCTGCTCTATTACTGCGCGGGGCAGGTCGATCGCGGCAATCTCGGCGATGAAGCGGCCAAGACCCGTTCGGAAATCATCGTGCCGCTGCTCAAGGCATGGGGCACCGACATCGGCGTGGAAGTCGCCGGGCTCGGCATCCAGATCCACGGCGGGATGGGTTTCGTCGAGGAAACCGGCGCGGCGCAGCATTGGCGGGATTCGCGGATCGCGCCGATCTACGAAGGCACCAACGGCATTCAGGCCGCCGACCTCGTGACCCGCAAGCTCGGGCTGGACGGCGGCGAGGCAATGGTGACCCTGTTCGAGACCATCGCACGCGAAGCCGCTGGCGAGCCTGCCCTCGCGGCGCTGGCGCAAGATTGCGCCCACATCGCCCGCTGGATGCGCGACGAAGCCAGCCTCGATGATCGCCTCGCCGGGAGCGTGCCCTTCTGCACGATGGCGGCGGTGACGGTTGCGGGGTGGCAGCTCCTGAAGCAAGTCGCCGCCGTCGAGGCTGGCGCGGCGCCCTCGCTCGCGGCGAGCAAGCCGGTGACGGCGCGGTTCTTCCTCGACCGGATCGTGCCCGAGGCCGCAGGACTGAAGGCCGGAGCGGTCGCAGGCGCGGCGCTGCTTTACGCCCTTCCCGCCGAAGCGCTGGCCGGCTGACATGGCACAAGGGGGCGAGTTGGAGCGGATCGCTGCCGCGCTCGAACGGCTCGCGCCCCCGTCGCCGCCGCCGACCGACTGGCTGAGCGCCCCAGCTTATGTGTGGGAGGGCGAGCGCGCCAACGCCGTTCCGGTGCTCGACGCCCTGCCGCTGGAGGCGCTGCACGGGATCGAGGCGCAGAAATGCGCGCTGCGCGACGTATGCGGCCGCCTCGCATCAGGAGCGGCGGCACATGATGTGCTGCTGTGGGGCGCGCGCGGGATGGGCAAGTCTGCGCTGGTGCGCGCCGCTGTCGCCGATGTGCAGCGCGAGCATCCCGGCGCTCTGGCGCTGGTGCAGCTCGCACCAGGCTCGCTCCCGACATTTCCCGCGCTGATCGCCGAGTTGGCGGAGCAGAAGCGCGCCTTCCTGCTATTCATCGACGATCTCGGCTTTGGCGCAGATGGGAGGGCGGAAATGCTGGCATTGCGAAGCCTGCTCGACGGCGGCGTTGCCCCGCGGCCCGCGCATATCCGCCTTGCGGTGACCGCCAACCGCCGCTCCATCGTCGAACGCGAGGACACCAGCGCGGCGATCCACGAGCGCGACGAGCGGGACGATGCGCTGGCGCTCGCCGACCGCTTCGGGCTGACGCTGGGCTTCCACCCGGGGGACAAGGACACCTACCTCGCAATCCTCACCGGCTACACCGCGCCGCTCGGCCTTGCCTTCGATGCAGAGGAGGCGATGGCCTTCGCCATCCAGCGCGGCAACCGATCAGGTCGCACCGCGCTGCAATTCGCGACCGAACTCGCCGGACGCGCTGGGATGAGGCTCTAGTTGAGCTTCTGCCCCGCCTGCTTGCGCAGGTAATCGGCCTCGAACTGCTCACGCGGGTCCTTGAGCTGGGGCGTGGGGAGCGACTTGCCTTGCAGCCGCGCAATCGCCGGCGCGGGGGTCGCAGACGGCGAGCGCACACGCCAGATGATCCCGGCGGTATCGTCCGACACCAGCAGCGACCCGTCGCCCGCCCATTCGACCCAGGTCGGACGGCCGCGCGTTGTCCCGTCTTCCTTGAGGAAGGCGGTCAGCACCGGCTTGGGCTTGCCGACCGGATTGCCGCGATCATCGAAGTCGACGAACACCACGTCATAGCCCGAAGGCGGCTTGCGGTTCCACGAGCCGTGGCGCGCGATAAAGGCCCCGCCTGCAAAGCCGCTGCCCATACGGTCACCGCCTTTGCTGAACACCAGGCCCAGCGCCGCCACGTGGGGGCCGAGCGCATATTCGGGCTTGCGGACATACTCCATCAGGAAGCGCGGCATCGGCGCTTCGACCCGGCGGTCGATATTGGTGCGGTAATAGATCCACGGCCAGCCATATTGCGCGCCGATTGGCACGTTGGTGAGGTAATCGGGCACGAGGTCCGAGCCGAGCATGTCGCGCTCGTTCACGGTGGTCCACAGCTCGCCCGACCAGGGGCTGAAATCGAGACCATTGGGGTTGCGCAGGCCAACGCCGTATTGGCGCGGGCGGCCCGAAGCGAGGTCGACCTCCCAGATCATCGCCCGGCCTTCCTCGACTGCCATACCGTTCTCGCCGATATTGCTTGTCGAGCCGACCGCGACATAGAGGTTCGCGCCATCCGGCGAGATCTCGAGGTTGCGCATCCAGTGCCCGCCGCCGGGCGCGAGGTCCATCAGTTTGCGCGGGCTACCCGTCACCGCGTCGCTACCGAGCGCGTAGGGGAAGGCCTGCAAGGCGTTGTGGTTGGCGACGTAGAGCGTACCATCCTTCCACGCCATGCCCGATGGCGAATCGAGGCCCTTTTCGAGGATCACCTTGCGCGTTTCGGCCGTTCCGTTGCCATCGGCATCACGCAGCAGCACGATCTGGTTGGGGGAAGCGCCGGTCGCACCCGCTTCGCTCAGCAGCTTTTCGGCGATCCAGCCCTTGATCGCGTCCATGATCCCGCCGTCGGCGTTCTCCACCACCGGCGCGCGGGTCAGCGCGACCAGAACATCGCCATTGGGGAGCGTGAACAGCGTGCGCGGGTGTTCCAGACCTTCGGCAAAACGCACTACCTCCAGCCCGTCGGCCGGGGTCGGGGCTTCGTCCGCCTTCCAGCCCACCGGCTTGGCGACCTGCACCGTCGGGAACGTCTGCGCATCCCCCTCCTGCAGCACGGGATCGGTCCCGGCGACCGCCTCAACCGAAAGATCGGCGGTGTCACCGCGGCTGAGGAACCAGAAGGTGCCGCCCGCAAGGACGATGCCGATGGCGAGGACGATTGCGATTCTGCGGAAAATAGCCATGTGGGGCGGGATAGAGCCGGGCCGCCCTTGCGGCAACTGGCAAGAGACGAAAGACCGCCCGCCCCATGTACGATTTCAAGCCCGCCGAACCCCTCGCCGCCGAGGAGCTGCACCGTGAGCTGCTTAGCGCCGCTGATGCGCTGACCAATGGCGAGCCGGACAGCGTTGCAAATATGGCGAATGTCGCAGCGCTGTTGTGGGAGTTCCTGCCCGATCTCAACTGGGCGGGCTTCTACCGTGTTGCGCCCGCCAAGGATGGCGGCGCGGACGAACTGGTGCTCGGGCCGTTCGTCGGCCGCCCCGCCTGCATCCGTATCCCCTTCGGCCGGGGCGTGTGCGGGGCGGCGGCCGAAAGTCGCGCCACGCAACTTATTGCCGACGTCCACGCCTTCCCCGGCCACATCGCCTGCGACGCCGCCAGCGCGAGTGAACTGGTGGTCCCTGTGCTGCGCAATGGCGCGGTGATCGCGGTGATCGATCTCGACAGCCCCTCGCCCGCCCGCTTCAGCGCGGCGGACGCGGCGGGGGTCGAGGCGCTCGCGGCAATGCTGTCCGACCGCATCTGAGGCCGGTGACCTTCCCGAAACGGGACAAGGCCAAGAGCACGGCTTGGGCGGCACCCGCACTCGGTGGTAAGCTTTTGCTAACCATCAGCCCATCCGGCTGCCTCGAGAGGGATTTGCATGTCCAAGCGTCTACCGATTCTGCCGCTCGCCGCGCTCGCGCTGGCCGTTCCTGCTCTGGCGCAGGCGCAGAACTATAGCGATCTGCCGCCGCTCACTCCCATGAGCCCGGCCGAGCAGGGCGCCCTCCCCTCGGACATGCGCACCGCGCCGACAATGGCCCGCACCGATGAGACGGTGACGATGGTGGACGGGGTCGAGACGATCACCCGCACGCGTTACATCGAAGCGCCCCGCCCTGCAGCTGCCGCTCCGGCGCAGAGCTATGCCCCAAGCTACACGCAGGGTTACGCGCCGATGCCGACGACCGCGTACTACACCAGCACCCCTGCGGTGTTCGAGCGCGACCAGTGGGTCGACGAATGCCAGCGCCGCACCAGCGGCCGCAACAAGGACGACACCGGCCTGATTATCGGTGGGTTGCTCGGCGCGATCGCCGGGGGCTTTGCGGGCTACGAAATTGCCGGCGTGGGTGACCGCGTTCTGGGCACGGTGCTCGGCGTCGGCGGCGGCGGGTTGATCGGTGGGCTGCTCGGCAGCCTGTTCGACGGCGACAAGAAGAAGAACCTCTACAACTGCGAAGCGGCGCTCGACAGCTATCTGTCAACCTACGGCGCGCCCGGACAGCGGATCGCCAGCCGCCAGATCGCCTATCCTGCCTACTCGGATCAGGGCGCTTATGGCTATGGCTACCCGGGGGGCTACTCCTACGGCTACAGCTATGCCCCTCCGCCGCAGGTGGTGCTGGTGCCGGTGCGCACCGAAGTGCAGCAACAGGTCGTAGTGCGCGAGACCGAGCGTTACGAGACCTACACCGTCCCCGGTGCCGAGCGCATCATCCCCGCCCCTGCGCCGCGGCCCTCGCCCAAGATGATCAAGAACCGCTAAGCTGCTTCGGCTTGACCCCTTGCAAGGGGGATTAAACAGAAAGCCCCGCGCAGTCAGGCGACCGCGCGGGGCTTTTTGCATGTGTCCAGAGTGCGGTCAGAGGGTCAGAATTCGCCGCCGGCGAGCCGCTGGCAAACCAGATCGAGCTGATCGAGCGTGGTGTAGCGGATCGTGATCGTGCCTTTGCGTGGATCGACTTCAGGCTTGATCCGGACGCTCAGGCCGAGGAATTCCTCGAGGTGCTGCTGCACCGCCTGAATGTCTGCGTTTTCAGAAGGATAGAGCGCAGGTTGCGGCGTGGCCGAAGGGCTCTTTGCCGCCTTGCGGGTAAGGTTCTCGATATCCCGCACCGAAAGGTTCTGCGCCACCGCAGCCTCGGCAATGTCGCGCGCATCGGGCCGCCCGATCAACGCCCGGGCATGGCCCATCGTCAGCTTGCCCTGCTCGATCAGGTCAAGCACCATGTCCGGCAGCGTCATCAGCCGCATCATGTTAGCGACATGGCTGCGCGACTTCTCGACCATCTTGGCGATGTCGACCTGAATCATCCCCTCTCCCTCGGAGAGGCGGTGATAGGCGCGCGCTTCCTCGACCGGAGTCAGGTCCTCACGCTGCAGGTTTTCGATCAGCGCGAGCGCCATCACTTCGCGGTCGGAGAGGCTGCGCACCAGCGCCGGAATCTCGTGAAGCCGCGCTTTCTGCGCCGCCCGCCAGCGCCGCTCGCCCGCGACAAGCTGATAACCCTCGCCATTGGGATGAGGGCGGACGATGATCGGCTGGATCACGCCCCGTGTCGCGATCGAAGCGGCCAGCTCATCGAGCGCGCTTTCGTCGAAATGCTTGCGCGGGTTGCCCGGGAGCGGCTTGATCGATGCGATTGCCAGCATCCGCAGCGGCGAACTGCCGTCGGACGGAGCCTCGGACGGTTCATCGCGGCGCACCAGCGGCTCCTCGCGCCTGGTCTCGCCAAGCAGCGCGCCAAGACCCTTGCCAAGCCGCCGCGGCTTCTCTGCCGGGCCGGTGGAAAGCGAACCAATATCAAACGGTTGCACCGTATTATCGCTCATGCTGCTTGTCTTTCTGCGGGAAATCGCCCGATCAGCTCGCGGGCCAACGCCATATAGGCACGGCTGCCGGTGCAGTGTTGGTCGTAGATCAGCGCCGGGAGCCCGTGGCTCGGCGCCTCGGACAGGCGCACGTTGCGCGGGATCACGGTCTCGAACACCAGCTTGCCGAGGCAGTCGCGCACATCGTCCGACACCTGGTCGGTCAAGCGGTTTCGCCGGTCATACATGGTGAGCGCGACGCCGATGATGCCGAGCTGCGGGTTGAAACGCTGTTGCACCTGATCGACCGTCTGGAGCAGCTGACTAAGGCCCTCCAGAGCGAAGAACTCGCACTGCAGAGGCACAAGCAGCGTATCAGCCGCGCACAATGCGTTGAGCGTCAGCAGCCCGAGCGAGGGCGGGCAGTCGATAAAGCAAATCTCGTGGCCCTGGTGACCTGCCAGCGCCTTTTGAAGGCGGTGGGTGCGGTCCTCGACCGACACTAGCTCGATCTCAGCTCCGGAAAGATCAACCGTAGCCGGGATAATGTCGAGACGGGGGATGGATGTCGGCACGATCGCGGTATCGAGCGCCACCTCGTCAACCAGCAAATCATAGCTGGAAACCTCTCGCGATGCCGCGTGCACGCCCAGCCCGGTGGAAGCATTGCCTTGTGGATCCAGGTCAATCAGTAGCGTGCGCCAGCCCGTCGCGGCCATCGCCGTCGAGATGTTGATTGCGGTGGTGGTCTTGCCCACTCCGCCCTTCTGATTGGCAATCGCGATGGTCAGCATGGCGTGTCCCGTCCTCCCGAGGCTGGATTTCGAACAAATCCAGCCGCTTTTCGCGTCAGGCCTTCACGATGATCCCCGCCTCGGGATCGGTCAAGGAATGTTTCACGTGAAACATTACACGAATCGAAGGCTTCAATGCCTCCAACTCCTGCGCCGCTGAGCGGCCCTTGGGCAAGACATAGCGGGTAGCCCTTGTGGAGAAGGGTGCGGACAAGCTGAGGAGTTTGTCGAGTGGAGCAAAAGCGCGTGCCGAAATGGCGCGTGCCTCGAAAGGCGTGATGCGCTCCAGCCGCTGCCCTTCGACACGGCATTTGGGCAGATCAAGCGTGGCAATCGCGCGGTTCAGGAACTCCGCACGACGCGCGCGGGACTCGACCAGGACCACCGGCATGTTCGGGCACAGCGCGGCAATTACCAGCCCGGGGAAGCCCGGGCCGCTGCCGAGATCGAGCCACGGCCCGATCGCGTTCGCTCCCAATGTTTCACGTGAAACATTTTCAAGCAGCTGTGCGGAGTCGGCGATGTGTCGCTGCCAGATATGCGGCTCTGTCGCCTTGGCAATCAGGTTCTGCTGCTGGTTTTCCTCGAGTACCAACGCCGCGAACGCTTCAAGCCGCACCATACCTGCCGCGTCAGTCAGGCCCGCAACATAGGCGCGCGCTTCTTCCTCGGTGACGATCACGCGGCGCGCTGCCCGTTGGAGACAAGCCGGCGGGCGTGAACCAACAGCGCAGAGAGCGCAGCCGGAGTCACACCCGGGACCCGCCCGGCAGCCGCCAGACTGCCCGGGGCTGCCTTACCGAGCCGCTCGATCATCTCGTTGGAGAGCCCGGGCACCTCACCATACGGAAAATCCGCTGCAAGCGGCAGCGCCTCGCTGGCGCGCAGGTCGCGCAGTTCGGCGTCTTGCCGAGCGAGGTAAGGTGCATAAGCGGCATCCTCTGCCATTTCGTCGGCAAGGAGCGGGTCGAGCACGGTCATCTCACCAAGCCACGGCGCCAGCGCCTGGGGGCTGACACCATCATGCCGAAGCCACTCACTCAGGGGCTTTTCGCCATGATCGCGGCGAACGGGTAGGCCAAGATCGGCCAGTTCGCGGGCGTGGACTTTCTCGGAATGTTTCACGTGAAACATTTCCCGCACCTCTTGGCGCCGGTTCCACCACAGGTGGCGCTCCTCGCCGATGCAGCCAGAATCAATGCCAAGCCCCGTAAGGCGCGTTGCGGCATTGTTGGCGCGCAGGCGCAGGCGGTATTCGGCGCGCGCGGTCAGCATGCGGTAAGGTTCCGACACGCCCTGCAAGGTGAGGTCGTCGACCATCACCGCGATATAGGAATTGGCGCGGTCCAGCCCGGGCGCCTGCTTGCCGAGCGCGGCAGCGGCAGCTTCCAACCCGGCAACGAGGCCCTGCGCAGCGGCTTCCTCGTATCCGGTCGTGCCGTTGATCTGACCCGCACAGTAGAGACCAGGGATCGCTCGCACCTGCAAGTCAGGGGTCAACGCGCGCGGATCGATGTGGTCATATTCGACCGCATAGCCCGGCTGCACAATCTGCACCCGCTCGCAGCCCGGCATGGTGCGGACCACGGTCTCCTGCACATCGACCGGCAGCGAGGTGCTGATGCCGTTCGGATAGACCATGTGAGTGTCGAGGCCCTCGGGCTCCAGAAACACCTGGTGCCCCTCGCGGTCGCCGAAGCGGTGGATCTTGTCCTCGATCGACGGACAATAGCGCGGCCCCGCCGCTGCAATCGCACCGGAAAACAGCGGCGAGCGGTGGAGGTTGGACCGGATCGCGTCGTGCCCCGCCTGCGTGGTGCGGGTCATAGCGCAGAACACCTGCGGGTTCAGCCGCCGCGGTGTGAGCGCGGACATGGTCCATGCCTCGCTGTCCGAGCGTTGCTCCTCGAGCACCGCCCAGTTGATCGTCCGACCATCGATCCGCGGAGGCGTACCGGTCTTGAGGCGCGC
Source organism: uncultured Alphaproteobacteria bacterium (assembly GCA_963765775.1). GTDB lineage: Bacteria > Pseudomonadota > Alphaproteobacteria > Sphingomonadales > Sphingomonadaceae > Erythrobacter. The sequence continues at coordinate 600,694 of CAVXXQ010000006.1, read as the reverse complement.
CATCGGCAGGTTCGCGCTACGCAGCTGCCCGGCGAGACGCTTGGCAGCATGTTCGCCGATCCGCCCGCCCTCGAAACGCTCCTCGCCGCGGAACAGGACGCCGCCGAGGAAGGTGCCGGTGCAAAGCACTACGCGCTTGCCTGCGAGCAAGGTACCATCAGCGAGTTCGAGACCTTCGACGCGTCCGCCCTCCAGACGGAGTGCGGCGGCTTCGCCCTCGACCAGCGAGAGATTGTCCTGTGCACGCACAATCGCTTGCACCGCAGCCTTGAAGCGTACCCGGTCTGCCTGTACCCGCGGTCCCCAGACGGCGCTGCCTTTGGAGCGATTGAGCATCCGGTAATGGATTGCGCCAGCGTCGGCCGCGCGGCCGATCACCCCATCGAGCGCATCAACCTCGCGCACCAGATGCCCCTTGCCGAGACCCCCGATGGCAGGATTGCAGCTCATCGCGCCGACCGCGTTAAGGTCGAAGCTGACCAGAGCCGTGCGCGCACCCATCCGTGCCGCGCCGCAAGCGGCCTCGACCCCGGCGTGACCGCCGCCAATAACGATGACCTCATACTGGTGCACGGCAGCACAGGTAGGCCGCAAGGGGCGAATCGTCAAAGGTGATTCAGGAGGGACGCCATCTCTCACGGAATGTTTCACGTGAAACATTTTCATCACGTGAAGCCAATGTTTCACGTGAAACATTTTGGCGGGGCCTCACTTCCCGATGCAGAAGCGTCCGAACAGGGTGTCGAGCATATCCTCAGTGGTCGCGCGACCGATCAACCGATCGAATGCAAGGCGAGCGCGGCGCAACTCTTCAGCGACGAGTAGCGGGTCGGACAAATTGTGCGCCGCACCCAGCGCCTCTGCGGCTTCGGAGAGCCTAGCGTGCTGACGCGCATTCAGCACAGCCTCACCGGGCTTCGGGAGCGCAATACGCGCGGTTGCGACCAGCGCTTGCTTCAGCGCCTCCACCCCGTTGCCAGTTGTGGCCGAGAGCGTGAAACTCGCGTCATGTTTGGGGACGAAGTCCGCACGATCAACCTGAGCGGCGATCTCCCATGAAAGCGCAGGCCCCCCGCCCTCCGGCCCAAGCCAGAGCACAAGGTCGGCCCGGACCAATTCCGCCTCAGCGCGTGCAATGCCGATCGCCTCGATTTCATCGGTGAACGAATTGTCCCGCAGGCCCGCCGTATCCACGAAAGTGAACGGCACACCGGCGATGGAAATCGATCGCTCAATCACATCCCGGGTAGTACCAGCGATCGGCGAGGTAATGGCCGCCTCGCTCTCGACAAGAGCGTTGAAGAGCGTCGATTTGCCAGCATTGGGCGGCCCAGCAAGGACTACGCGGTAGCCCTCCCCCAATCGCTCGGAGCGCGGGCGCGCGAGCCATTCGCCCAATTCCGCTGCAAGCGCGCCAATGTTCCACGTGAAACATTCCGGCAGATCGGCAGAATCCTCATCGTCCGAAAAGTCGAGCACCCCCTCCACTTCGGCCGACAGCACCAGCACGCGCTCGCGCCACCCATCCACCTGCCGCGACAAGGCACCGCCCGCGTTGGCGATGGCGGCGGCGCGTTGCAGTTCGGTCTCGGCGGCGAGGAGATCACCCAGCCCCTCGGCCTCGGCAAGATCGATGCGACCATTGGCAAAGGCGCGGCGGGTGAATTCGCCAGGTTCGGCGCGGCGCAGGCCCGGAAACGCAGCCAGCGCCGCCTCCACCGCTGCAATCACCGCGCGGCCGCCGTGGCAGTGAAGCTCGGCCAGATCGTCTCCGGTCGCGGTATTCGGCCCAGGGAACCACAGCACCAGCGCTTCGTCGAGCAGCGCGCCAGCGCCGTCGCGAAGCTTTGCCAGTGAGGCCCGGCGAGGCTGCGGCAACCTTCCGGCAAGCGCCTCGAGCGCTGCCCCAGCCCGAGGCCCGGAAACCCGCACAACACCGACGCCCGCCGGCGGCGCGCCGCTCGACAGCGCGAAGATTGTGGGCGTCTCACTCATCGTGCGTTTAATCCGGATTCTTCGTTCCCGACGCGGCCTTCATCCCGCTCTCGACGAAGCTCTGGAACAGCTTCAGCCCCACCTGCCCCATCGGGGCCAGCGCGGAGGCGTATTGCTGAAGCTGTTCGGGGTTCGACACGCCGCTCATCGCCTTGGCGATGTTCTCGACATAGACGTTGTTGGCCGCGCTCACATCGGGCAAGCCCATGAAGTTGCGGGCCTCCTCGGGGGTGCATTCAATTTCGATGTTGATCTTCATAGCGCCTGGCTCCTCTCCCGCTCTCCCCCACTCATTTGCGCTTGGCAGGCGGGCAAGGCAAGCGATAGACCACCCGCAGACCCCGTCATCACGAGAGAGAGACCCATGAGCCTCAACGCAACCATCCCCACGCTCGAGGGCGACGCAAGCTTCGGCGCCTATGTTGCGCAGCCCACGGGCAGCCCACGCGCAGCGATCATCGTCATTCAGGAGATCTTCGGAGTGAACCCCGGCATCCGCCAGAAATGCGACAAGCTCGCCGCCGAAGGCTACCTCGCGGTGGCTCCGGACCTGTTCTGGCGGATCGAGCCGGGCATCGTCCTCGACCCGGATGTGGATCCTGAGTTCCAGCGCGCGCTCGGCCTGTTCGGGGAGTTCGACCAGGACGCCGGCATCCGCGATATCGAGGCGACCATCCACCACATCCGCCGCACGCTGGGTGTCGCCAAGGTGGGCTGCGTCGGATACTGCCTCGGCGGGCGGCTCGCCTATATGACGGCGGCGCGCACCGACATTGACGCGTCGGTCGGCTACTATGGCGTCGGTATCGACGGCCTGCTGGGCGAGAAGCACGCGATCGCGCATCCGCTGATGCTGCATATTCCGACCAACGACGGCTTTGTTCCACGTGAAACACAGGCGGCGATGCACGAAGGGCTGGACGACCATCCCAAGGTGACGCTCCACGATTACGAGGGGCTGGACCACGGCTTCGCCACCGAGACCGGCAAACGCCGCGACGAGGACGCCGCGAACCTCGCCGACAGCCGCACCGCCGCCTTCTTTACGGAAGCTCTGGGGTGAGAGCCGCCGTTCTCGCCCTCGCCCTGATCGCTTCGCCGCTCGTGGCACAGAACGGGCCGCAGTCGGTTCTTGCCGAGGGCGAGACAGTGGAGGTGGAGGCCCGGGCCGACCTTAACGGCGATGGCCTGCCCGATCTCGCCTATGTCGCCCGCAGCGAGGACATGCGCGAGCTGCGGGTGGTGACAAGCTATCGCAGCGAGACCGATTTCAGCGAAAATCCGGTGCAGGCCCTCGCCCTTGATCCCTACCCGCTTGGTGACGCAGCCCTTGCGGTCAAGGACCGGGTCCTGCTGCTCAGTGACCTGACTGGCGGCACCACCGCAGTCGCCTCGACCCACCGCTTCCGCTGGGATGCAAAGCTGGGTGCGATGCGGCTGATCGGGCTTGATGCAACACTCTACAGCCGCACCTATGCCCATGATGGCAAGGAGGCGAGCTGGAACCTGCTGACGGGCACCCTCGTCACCCGCACCCTGAAGCTCAACAATGGGCCGGGCGACGCGGCCTATGCCAGTGTTAGCGAGAAGCGCCAAAAGAGGCCCAGCAAGCCCCTAAGGCTTGAAGACGCGCCAAGCGGGGACGATCTGCTCGGATGGCCCGGCGGTAAATGAGGAAGTGGACTAACAATGACCCAGGCATACTCCACCGCACATCACGGCCTCGCCCGCTGGCACGAATACATGATGGGTGGCAGCGACCCTGCCGTGCTCGCCGACCTGCTGGCGGAAGACGCGGTGTTCCACTCCCCGGTGGTTCATACCCCGCAACTGGGTAAGCCCGTAGTGATGGCCTATCTCGTCGCCGCCAGCCATGTCTTGGGAAACGACAGCTTCCGCTATGTCCGAGAACTGGTCGACGGTAACGAGATGATGCTTGAATTCGTCACAGAGCTGGACGGGATCAGCATCAATGGGGTCGACATCATTCGCTTCGATGACTCAGGTAAAATCTGCGATTTCAAGGTGATGGTGCGGCCTTTGAAGGCGATCAACAAGCTCTGGGAGTTGATGGCTGCCCAGCTTGAGGCGGCGCAAGAACAGCGGCCATATTGATCGGCCTAGCGGCGGGGGTCACACCGCTAAGCAAGTCGCGACCGAGGAAATCGATCAGCGAATCGTACACGATCTGCGGAATCTGCCCGCCAGCCCTCTCCTCGATCTGCGCCATCATACGCAGCACGTTGCGCCCGTCGAAATAGCGCATCCGCCAGCTCTCGAAACTTGCAACGGGCAGCGAACGCTCGTCGATCACCTCGACTTGGCTGTGCCGCAGATCGCGACGGATCGTCTCGAAAGCGGCGACAAGCTTCCACGTACTGCCTTCGAGCACCTGAAAGAAGCGGTTGTCGATGTGGACCAGAAAACCGCTCAGCCCGCGCTCTTCGTTGGACGTGCGGGCCTGGAAGACCAGCCTGAATATTTCGGCCTTGTCGAGTTCGGGTGACGCGACACTCCGATAGATGATCCTGCGCATCGCGATCCCCTGCTGGTTCGGGGGGATCATACGGCGACAGCACCTGCCAGCACCTTGCCAATGCCTAGGGATTTAGCCCTAGGCGCTAGTTGAGCACGGCGAAATTGACGATCATCTTGCGCACCTCGACGTCGAGCCCGTCCGGCAGGTCGCGCTCGAGCATTTCGCGGCGGTTGGCGATGCTCTCGGCGATCAGGACGCGCTTCATTGCCCAGTCCGGACAGGTGCGCGCTTCGATCGTGCGCCGGTCTAGCACCGAGACGCCGGCGTGGCGCGGGTCGGCGGTGATCGTCTCCATCAGGCCGGCGACCTCGTCCAGCTCGCCCTCAAGCAGCTGGAGGAAGTTGCGTCCGTTGAACAGCAGCAAGCCGGTGATCCCGCGCGCCGGATTATTGCGCGCGCTGGTAGCGAGGATGGCCTCGACCTCCTCGCGCAGCAGGGTCGGCGCGGTGCTGATGTACAGGTATTGGCTAAGCACGTGTCCCGTCCTTCTTGCCCATCCGCGCGGTGCCGACCCCATGGCCCGCGTGGCAGGTAACCTATTGATTCATCGTGGCGAAGAAGTCTTCGTTCGTCTTGGAATCCTTCATCTTGTCGAGCAGGAACTCCATCGCGTCTACGGTGCCCATCTGCATAAGGATGCGGCGCAGCACCCACATCTTGGAGAGGTTGTCCTTCTGGACGAGCAGCTCTTCCTTGCGGGTGCCGGACTTGCCAACATCGAGCGCGGGGAAGATGCGCTTGTCAGAAACCTTGCGATCAAGGACGATTTCCGAGTTACCGGTGCCCTTGAACTCTTCGAAGATGACTTCGTCCATCCGGCTACCGGTATCGATCAGTGCGGTGGCGATAATCGACAGCGAACCGCCTTCCTCGATGTTGCGCGCCGCGCCGAAGAAGCGCTTCGGACGCTGCAATGCGTTGGCATCGACACCGCCGGTCAGCACCTTACCCGACGAGGGCACCACGGTGTTGTAAGCACGGCCGAGGCGCGTGATCGAGTCGAGCAGGATCACCACATCACGCTTGTGCTCGACCAGGCGTTTGGCCTTTTCGATAACCATTTCAGCAACTTGGACGTGGCGGTTGGCGGGCTCGTCGAATGTCGACGAGATCACCTCGCCCTTCACGCTGCGCTGCATGTCGGTCACTTCCTCGGGGCGTTCGTCGACCAGCAGGACGATCAGGAACACCTCGGGGTGGTTGTCGGTGATCGCCTTGGCGATGTTTTGCAGCAGCACGGTTTTACCGGTGCGCGGCGGGGCGACGATCAGCGCGCGCTGGCCCTTGCCCTGCGGCGCGATGATGTCGATCACCCGCGCGCTCTTGTCCTTCACCGTCGGATCAAGCGTGTCGAGCGACAGCTTCTGGTCCGGATAAAGCGGCGTGAGGTTATCGAAGTTGGTGCGCAGACGCACCGCGTCGGGATCGTCGAAGTTGACCTTGGCCAGCGTGGTCAACGCGAAATAGCGTTCGCCTTCGCGCGGCGCGCGGATCTCGCCTTCAACAGTGTCGCCGGTGCGCAGGCCCCAGCGGCGGACCTGGTTGGGCGAGAGGTAGATATCGTCCGGGCCGGCGAGGTAGTTTGCCTCTGGGCTGCGCAGGAAGCCGAAGCCGTCCTGGAGCACCTCGATGGTGCCGATACCCATGATCGGCTCTTCATATTCCTCGTCCTCGGCAAGCTCGCGCAGGATGCTGAACAGCAGGTCCTGCCGGCGCATGGTCGAGGCGCCCTCGACACCAAGTTCTTCCGCCATCGCGACCAATTCGGCCGGCGTCTTTCGCTTCAGGTCTTTGAGATGCATAGTATATTTTCCGAAAGTCGTAGGTTGGCCGGATGGTCAGTACCGCCAGGTATGGCAGCGCCCCGAAGGAACAGGGCTGGGCTTGGAGAAAGCAGACCGCGGCGCACGTGTTGAAGCGCCGCTTACCGGATAGGTGGAGCCGAGATAAGGGCGCGCGATGGCAAGGTCAATCGGCGATTGCCGGCCCTGTCAGCCGCGAGCCTCAGAAGGGCTTGATGTAGACCAGCACCACGATCAGCACCAGCAGCAGCCCCGGCACTTCGCCGATCATGCGGAGCTGTTTTTCGGTGAGCGGACGCTCGCCGCGCGCCATCTTCTTGGTCTGGGCGACAAGCCAACCGTGATAGCCGGTCAGGATAAGCACCAGCGTCAGCTTGGCATGGAGCCAGCCCGAGCTGAACCAGCCGCCCGAATAGGCCATCGACAGCCCCAGCACCCAGACAATGATCATCGTCGGCGTCAGGATGATTGTGCGCAGCTTCCCCATCCGCGTCGCCCACTTGGCCTCACCCGGCGAACCCGGCAAGTGGTCGAGCATGTAGATGCACTGGCGCGGCAGCATGAACAGCCCTGCCAGCCAGAACACCATGAAGATCACATGCCCCGACTTGAGGAACAGGTAGATCGACGAGAGCACGTCCTGCATCGGTTCAGCCCCTCAGCGCAGTCAGGAGTTCCTCGACGTGCGAAATCGGCGTGAACTGGCCGATCCCGTGGCCAAGGTTGAAGACGTGCGGACGATCCTCGAAGGCGGCGATGATGGTCTTGACGCGCGCGGCAACCGCAGGCCCGCCAGCTTCGAGCAATAACGGATCGAAATTGCCTTGCACCGGCATGCCCTGCGGCAGGCTGGCATGGGCCCAGGCGGGGTCGAGCGTCTCGTCGAGGCCCACCGCGTCCACACCCGTCTCGCGGGCATAGGCGGGGAGCTTTGCGCCTGCACCCTTGGGGAAGCCGATGATCGGCGTATCGGGGTGCGTTTCCTTAAGCTTTGCGGTGATCGCAGCATTCGGCGCAATCACCCATTTTTCGAACTGGTCGGGCGCGAGGCTTCCGGCCCATGAGTCGAACAGCTGCACGGCCTCGGCTCCCGCATCGATCTGGCCGCGCAGATAGATCACCGAAACATCGACGATAGCATCGATAATCGCCTGCATGTGCGCCGGATCCCGGTAGGCGAGCAGCCGCGCCGGGCCTTGATCCTTGGAGCCTTCGCCCGCGATCATGTAGGTCGCGACCGTCCAGGGGCTCCCCGCAAAGCCGAGCATCGTCACATCCGGGCCGATCATGGCGCGGGTGCGGCGGACGGTTTCATAAACCGGCTCGAACCGCTCGAAAGCGGGGGTGAAGCTGTCTAGGCCCACCTCCAGCAGTGTCGGCGCAAGGTGCGGTCCTTCGCCTGCCGCAAAGGTCAGCCCCTGCCCCATCGCGTGCGGTACGATCAGGATGTCAGAGAACAGGATCGCGCCGTCGAAACCGAAGCGGCGGATCGGCTGTACGGTGATTTCGGCCGCAGCTTCGCTGTCGTATACCAGCGCGAGGAACCCGCCCTTCTCGGCACGAAGTTCGCGATATTCAGGCAGATAGCGCCCGGCTTGGCGCATCAGCCAGACGGGGGCAACGTCCTGACGGACACCTTTGAGCGTATCGAGAAGCGGACCGGGCATAGGACTCCTTAGAACAATTATATTCAATTTATAAAGAGGCTGATGGAGTATGTTGGCCCTGTGGAAAGCGGGAATTACCAGTCTCTGCCGGGTTACCCCCGTTTGGCCCCTTAGCCCCAGCCCCTATCGAATCCGCATGGATTGGACGTCAAGCGGACTTTATCCCCACAGTTCCCAGCCTGTCGACAAGTCTTATCCCGTGTGCGCAAATACCCCGAGAAAAAGGCTGGGAGCGGGCATGAAAATTGCTCCCCAGCTTGTCCGGCACTCCCTCCCGTGGTTTATGCCCGTGTCTGTCCACAGGGGCCGGACCGGCCGCGAGCAATCGAACATCCATGACGCGACTCAACCTCCACCTTGTATCCGATTCCACCGGCGAGACGCTGGAAATGATCGCCAAGGCGGCGCTCGCGCAGTTCGATAACCCTTCCGTGAACCGCCATTTCTGGCCGATGGTGCGATCGCTCCAGCATCTCGACCGGATCGTCCCCGATCTCGCCGCGCACCCCGGCCTCGTGCTCTACACGCTGGTGAACCCCGATACGCGCAAGCGGCTGGAGGAGCATTGCCGCATCCTTGGCCTTCCCGCCGTGCCGGTGCTTGACCAGGTGACCGCCGCTTTGGAAGCGCAGCTCGGCCAGGCGGCGCATGGGCGTCCGGGCCGCCAGCACATGATGGACGAGAGCTATTTCAAGCGCGTCGATGCCATCCAGTATACCATCGCCCACGATGACGGCATCGGGCACGAGGAGTGGGAGCAGGCCGACATCGTGCTGGTCGGCGTATCGCGCTCATCCAAAACGCCGACGTCGATCTACCTCGCCAACCGCGGCTACAAGGTCGCCAATATCCCGCTGGTGGTGGAAAGCCCCCCGCCCGCCACGCTCTACCGCCTGCGGCATCCGCTGGTGGTGGGGCTGACGACGAGCCCCGAGCGGCTGATCCAGATCCGCCGCAACCGCCTGCTTTCCTTGAACGAAGCGACCGAGACGGCCTATGTGGACAACGACAAGGTCAAGGCCGAGCTGCAATTTGCCCGGCGGATGTTCGGCGATAACGGGTGGCCGGTGATCGACGTCACCCGCCGCTCGATCGAGGAGACCGCAGCGGCAATCATCCGGCTGGCGCAAGAGCGTGGCCGCAAGCCCGCGAGCGAGGGCGGCGTGGGGACGCCGATATGACTATCCCCCTGATTCTCGCCAGTAAATCCGCCTCGCGCCGGGCGATGCTCGATGCTGCGGGGGTGGCCTATGAGAGCATCCCGGCCGATCTTGACGAGCGGGCAGTCGAGGCCGGGCTGGAGGGCGCTGCACCGGGCGAGATCGCCGAGGCGCTGGCCGTTGCCAAGGCAGCGGCGGTGGCACAGCATCACCCGCAAGCCCTTGTTCTAGGTTCGGATTCTCTTGTGGTCGCGGGTGGTCGTCGCTTCGACAAGCCGAAGTCCCGCGAGGAAGCTGCCGAGCATCTGCGGTTCTTTTCCGGCAAGGTGATGGAGCTCCATTCTGCCGCAGCCTTGGTCAGGGACGGCGGGTGTGAATGGAGCCACGCCAGCACCGCCCGCCTACACGTGCGCGAGCTTTCGGATGAATTTATTGAACATTATCTGGCGCTTGAATGGCCTGCGATCAGCCACACCGTAGGTGCGTTCCGGATCGAAGGGCCGGGGGTGCAGCTGTTCGAGGCCATCGAGGGCGACCAGTTCACCGTGCTCGGCATGCCGCTGCTGCCGCTGCTGGCTGCGCTGCGCGAGGCGGGGGTGTTGCTCCCGTGAGACCCTATGCAGTAGTGATCGGCGATCCGATCGCGCAGTCCAAGTCCCCGAAAATTCACAATTTCTGGCTCGAGAAGCTGGGGATCGAGGCCGATTATCGCGCCTGCCAAGTCAAACCCGAAGGCCTTGCCGATTACCTCGCCGAGCGCCGCGCCGATCCACTGTGGCGGGGGTGCAATGTCACCATGCCGCACAAGCAGGCGATCATGCCCTTGCTGGACCAGATCGACCCCGCCGCGGCCCAAATCGGTGCGGTGAACACGGTCAAGAGGGGGTCTAACGGGGGTCTGGAGGGTATCAACACCGACTCTAAAGGGTTCCTGGAGCCGCTTAGGGGGGATCTGGACGCGGCACATTATTTCCGCATGGCCCGGATCATCGGCACCGGCGGCGCGGCGCGGGCGATCATCACCGCGCTGGCAGGCCACGGCTTCACGCTGGTCGTTGCCGGCCGCGATCCGGCCAAGGCGCGCGCGCTGCTCGACGAGCTCGCGCCCAAGGGGGAGCACCACGCGATCGATCTGGCGCACTTTGCCGACCCCACCGACTTTGTCTTCGATGACCGGGAAGGCTGCATCGACCTCATCGTCAACGCGTCCAGCCTCGGCATGGCAGGCCAGCCCCCCCTCGCCTTCGACTGGAGCCACGCCCCGCCCGGTGCGATTGCCTACGATATCGTCACGGCTCCGCTCGACACGCCCTTCCTCCGGGATGCGCGGGCCAAGGGGCATCGCACCATCGACGGACTATCGATGCTGATCGGGCAGGCAGCAGTCGCCTTCGAGCATTTCTACGGCCACCCTGCCCCGCGCGAGCATGATGCCGAGCTGCGGGAACTTCTGGCCCGATGACCCGCCCCACAATCATCGGCCTCACAGGCTCCATCGGCATGGGCAAATCGACCGTCGCGGCGATGTTTGCTGATGCCGGAATCCCGGTGTTCGACGCCGATGCCGAGGTGCGCGCGATGCAGGGGCCGGGCGGCGCGTTGGTGCCCGCCATCGAAGCAGCCTTCCCCGGATCAACCAGCGAGGCGGGCGTCGACCGTGACCGGCTTGGGCATCAGGTCTTCGCCGACAAGGAAGCGCTCGCCCAGCTTGAAGCCATTGTCCACCCGGCAGTCGCGGCCCGGCGTGCCACCTTCCTTGAAATCCATCACGACAAGCGCGCGGTGGTGTTCGACATTCCGCTGCTGTTCGAGCGCGGCGGGCACGAGTCGGTTGATTTCATCGTTGTGGTCTCGGCGCCCGAGGCGGTCCAGCGCGCCCGGGTCCTTGCCCGTCCCGGCATGACCGCACAGAAATTCGAACACATTTTCGGCCTGCAACTCCACGACACCCACAAACGTAGCCGCGCCGATCATGTCATCGACACCGGCACCAGCCTTGAGGAAACCCGCGCCCAGGTCGCGGCGCTTATCGCGTCAATTTGACGCAAACGACATCTTGCAAGTGCCCGGACATGGGCAGATAGTGCATCAAATGCGTGAGGTTATCTTCGACACCGAAACCACCGGACTCGATCCCAAGACCGGGGACCGCATGGTGGAAATCGGCTGCGTCGAAATGATCGGGCGGGTCGAAACGGGCCGCACCTACCACGCCTATTTCAACCCTGATCGCGACATGCCGGTCGAGGCGGAGCGGGTCCACGGCCTCAGCGCCGCCTTTCTCGCTGCCAAACCACGCTTTGCCGAAACCGCGGACGATCTGCTCGACTTTCTCGGTGATGCGCCGCTGGTCGCGCACAATGCCGGGTTCGATTTCGGCTTCCTCAACAACGAGCTGACGCTGATAGGCCGCGCGCCGATTTCGCTGGAGCGGATGGTTGACACCGTCGCCATCGCACGCCGCAAGCACCCCGGCGCAAAACTCTCGCTCGATGCATTGTGCACCCGCTACGGCATAGATCGCAGCCACCGCGTGAAACACGGCGCGCTGCTCGATGCCGAGCTGCTCGCGCAGGTCTATGTCGAGCTGACCGGTGGTCGCCAGATCGGGCTTGGCCTGATGGGTGAGCCTGCCGAGACGGCGGCGGCCGATACTGGCCAGCCCGCTCCTTGGTACCGCCCCGCCACGGACACACCGCGGCGCGAACCGCGCCCCCATGCCGCCAGCCCGGAGGAGCTGGAGCGTCACCAAGCCTTCATGGCCGGAATTTCAGGCGCGATCTGGGCCAGTTGAAGCCCTCCTGCGCCGCACTATCTCAATACTGGGATCCTCATCACAAGCGGAGGACTACATTCATGGACATTCGAATTTCCGGCCATCAGATGGCAACCGGCAGCGCGCTTCAGGAGCATGCTTCCGACCGGCTCGGCGCGATCGTCGACAAGTATTTCGACCGTGCGCTGTCCAGCCACGTGACCTTCGCCAAGGCACCGGCCGGGGCCTTCACCTGCGATATCATCACCCATGTGATGCAGGGCCTGATCCTGAAGGCGCAAGGCTCCGCGCAGGACGCGCACCTCGCGCTCGACAATGCGGTCGCCAAGATCGAAAAGCAGCTGCGCCGTTACAAGCGCCGGCTCACGGCGCGCCACCAGGAAGCGAGCCACGCGCGCGGCGAGGAAGATGCCGCCTACACGATTTTTGCGGTCGAGGAGGACGAGGAGCAGGAAATCGTCGCCGATGCGCCGCTGGTGATCGCCGAGACGCGCGTCGACATTCCGACCGCGTCTGTCGCCGACGCGGTGATGATGATGGACCTGCGCAACACCAATGCGCTGTTCTTCAAAAACGCTGGAACGGAGCGGCATAATATGGTCTATCGGCGTGCCGATGGCTCGATCGGATGGGTTGAGCCGAAATAGAGTGCACATGGCCAAGCCCTAGGGTAAAGGGCCGCCATTCGACGCTCAGGCGGCGGTAGCAGGAGGGGCTCCGCCCCGGCCCGGCGGTGCTCAACAGCATGACCGGACCGGATCATCGCCGATACGTGGCGCACTCAACCGGGATCTGTAACATCATGGACGTCAATCTTGCTCTCTCTCCGCAGGCGATTGCCTTCGCGCGGCTCGATACCAAGTCCAAGGTACTGGCGCGCACCGCGCAGCTGCTGAGCACGGCCTATGGCCTTGATGAGAGCGAGGTGCTGGAAAACCTCGAAGCGCGCGAAGCGCTGGGAAGCACCGGCTTCGGGCGCGGCGTGGCGATCCCGCATTGCCGCAGCAAGGACATCCGCCGCCCGTCGCTGGCGCTGATCCGGCTCGAAGCGCCGATCGACTTCGCCGCGGCCGATGCGCGGCCCGTGACGCTGGTGTGCGGGCTTGTCTCGCCCGAGAACGCCGGAGCGACGCACCTCCACGCGCTCGCCGCGATCTCGCGCCTGACACGCGACGAGACGATGCTCCAGATGCTCGCCGACGCGCCCGACACCGACGCGGTCTATGCGCTGCTCACCAACCAGTTCCTGCTCGACGCGGCCTGATCTTAACCGAACCGTGATGTCTGCCAGCGACGAATTGCCTTTGGCCAGCGGGGCTGAGCAACATTACCGGGCGCTCGAGCGGCTCTATGCCTCGGCGCCGGTCAACGCCAAGTTCGCGTCGTCGCTGCACATCCCGGGCGATGGGCGGTCGCAGCTGACCTTCACCATCACGCCCGAGGATTACCACGCGGCGGGCGCGGCGCACGGGACGATCTATTTCAAGATGCTCGACGATGCGGCCTTCTATGCTGCCAATTCGCTGGTGACCGACCGCTTCCTGCTGACCACCAGCTTCAACCTGTTCTTCTCAAAGCCCGTGCGGGCCGGGATCGTCACCGCCGAGGGCCATTGGGTGAGCGGCCGCCGCCGCGTATTCGTCGCCGAGGCGCGGCTGGTCGATGCCGAGGGCGACGAGATCGGGCGCGGCACCGGCACCTTCATGCGGTCACGCATGGCGCTCTCCAGCCTCCCCGGATACGCCGCCGACGGCCCCTCGGGTCTCTGAGCGGTGAACGACCGCCTGCCTGCGCATATTGAAGCGAGCGCGATCATTCGCCTCGCCGAATCGCTCGGCGGCTTCGGTACGGTGCTAGCCAAGGGCGAGCGCGATGCCGGGACGATCCTGCTTGTAACTCTGTGTCGTGGTAAAGCCGGCGCGCTGTACGAAAGGATGCCCCAGCTTGACGGATCGCGTTCTTTTGTTGTGTCAAAACGCGAAGATCCTGAAAATCCTCATGCTTTTTCCGAATATCTGGCCCGCCGCCGCCAACAAGACCAAGATATGTGGTTAATCGAGGTGGACATCGTGGACGCAGAACGGTTCGTCGCACGCCTCGACGAATCACGTTGACGTAAACGGCAAGGCGTTTAGGGGCGCGTCGAATTCCTCGCGCAGGCTGGCAGAACGGCAATTCGGCCGTATCGACCAGCACGCAGACGGGGAGCGGCCGGCAGGCACCCAAACCCCCCTTATCATCACCGATTGGGAACAAGGTTTTCGCCTGCGTCTGTGCGCGCTCACCGCCGAATAAGTCGATTTCATGCGGTCCAAGACCACCACGATTTCCGCGATTGCCGCTCTGGCTGTTGCAACAACGATGTTTCCCAGCGGCAGCAACGCCGTTGCCCTCGCCCAGGCCGCCACCGCAGAGCTTACCGCTCCCGCCCCGGCAGCAGCGGATGAACTGGTCCCCGAGACCGTTCAGTATGTGTCCGAGCCGGTTGTTCAGCCGCTGGCACCCGAAACCACCCCCACTCTCACCGAAGCAGGATCGCTCGCCGAGCTGGTCCGCATGGTCGACACCGATGCGCCGATGAGCGAGCAGATGCGTTGCCTTGCCGGCGCGGTCTATTTCGAAGCCCGCGGCGAAGCGCTCGACGGGCAGCTTGCGGTCGCGCAGGTCATCATCAACCGCACGGAAGACGGGCGTTTCCCCCGGAGCTATTGCGGCGTTGTCGCGCAGCGCGGGCAGTTCAGCTTCATGCGCGGCACGGCCATGCCGAAGGTCCGCGAGGGCACGCCCGCCTGGACCCGCGCCGTCGCCATCGCGCAGATCGCGGACAAAGGCATGTGGGAATCCAAGGCCGGCGAAGCGGTGTTCTTCCACGCGCGCTACGTCCGTCCCAGCTGGAGCCAGGGCAAGACCCGGCTCGCGCAGATCGACACGCACATTTTCTACAGGTGATCCTCGCCGGGTCTTTGTCGCCCTACCGCTTCGCTGCTTGAGGGTAGGTTCGCGCCCGTCGGCGCTTAGCGCCGCAAGCCCGACCGGGCGCCCGCAGCCGCTCGCGCGGAGCGCGAAACGCGGCGAGGACTACTGCGAAAGACTCACCCAGACCGGCGTGTGGTCGCTGGACTTCTCGCGCCCGCGATGGCTCTTGTCCACGCCGCAAGTCTCGAGCCGGTCGGCGCATTCGGGCGAGAGCAGGATGTGGTCGATGCGGAACCCGTGGTCGCGCTGCCATGCGCCTGCCTGATAGTCCCAATAGGTCCACACCCCGCCGCGCGGATTGTGCGTGCGGATCGCGTCCACCCAGCCATCTGCCAAGAGCCGCGCATAGGCGGCGCGGCTTTCGGGCTGCATCAGGGCGTCGTCTTGCATCGCTTTCACCGACCAGGTGTCATCGTCATGCGGGATGACGTTGAAGTCGCCGAGCACCACGGCGGGCACTTCCTCGGCCCACAACTCGGCCATGCGTTCGCGCAGCCGCTCCATCCACGCCAGCTTGTAGGTGAACTTCGGCCCCGGATGCGGGTTGCCGTTGGGCAGGTACAGGCAGGCGATCCGCACGCCCGAGACATCCGCCTCGAGATAGCGCGCCTGCTCCTCGTCACCCTCGTTCGGCCCGGCGATCCCCAGTCCGCGCCGCACTTCAGTGAGGGTGTAGCCTGCACGGGTATCGACGAGGATCGCGACGCCGTTGAAGCTCTTCTGCCCGTGCCAGATCGCGGAATAGCCCAGTGCCTCGATCTCGGCGGCGGGGAAGCCCTCGTCCTGCGACTTGATTTCCTGCAGGCACGCGACCGCGGGGCGGGTTTCATCCAGCCATTCGAGCAGGCGCGGCAGGCGCGCCTTGATGC
Organism: uncultured Alphaproteobacteria bacterium; assembly: GCA_963765775.1. Taxonomy (GTDB): domain Bacteria; phylum Pseudomonadota; class Alphaproteobacteria; order Sphingomonadales; family Sphingomonadaceae; genus Erythrobacter. The sequence continues at coordinate 584,910 of CAVXXQ010000006.1, read as the reverse complement.
CGTTGATGTTGTAGGTGGCGATTTTCATGCGCGCTCTGATGCCGCAAAGCGTGCGCCGGGTCTAACCTAAATCCCGAAGCTCGCCCCACATCCGCAGCCGGCGGCGGCTTGCGGGTTTTCGACCTTGAAGGCCGCGCCGCCCAGCGATTCCACGAAGTCCACGGTGCTGCCTGCAATCAGGTCGAGGCTCATCGGATCCACCACCAGCTTCACCCCGTCGGTCTCGCTGATGCTGTCGTCAGCATCGGGCGTATCGGCAAGATCGAACTTGTACTGGAAGCCCGAACACCCCCCGCCTTCGACGGCAAGGCGCAGGATGGCCGGGCGCGATTGCTTGCTCGCGATTAGCGCGATGCGCTTGGCGGCAGATGGGGTGAGGATCAGGGGCTCGGCGCTCATGAGCCTGATCTAAGCCTTGTGCGGGCGTTCCTCAAGCCGTCAGCCCGCCTGAATGTAATTGCGCAGCGCCTCGGCTTCGTGCTGCACCTCGCCCATCTTGTGTTTCACGAGGTCGCCGATCGAGATGAAGCCGACCAGCGCGCCATTATCGACCACCGGGAAGTGTCGGAAGCGGCGGCGGGTCATCATGCCCAGCGCCTCGTCGATGGTGGTGGCGGGTTCGACCGTGATCGCAGGCGAGGTCATGATCGCTTCGACGGGCAGATCGAGGCAGGTGCCCCCGTGGTCGGCCAAGCGGTAGATCACATCGCGTTCCGAGACGATGCCGACCACCTTGCCCTCGCGCATCACCGGCAGCGCGCCGATGCGCTGGGTGGCGAGGATGCGGACCACCTCGGATACGGGCGTGGTGCAATCGCAGCCGATGATGTCGGATGAGCCGCGCTGGGCAATGATACGAGCGATAGTCATGGACGTGCTCCCTCTCTCAGGTGGGGAAAGTGCCATGATTCCCGGCAAAAGGCGAATCTGTCCGCCGCATGATCGGCAAGGGGGTCTTGCACCGCACGTGTCGTCCCTTGCAGCTTTCGCGCGTTGCCAAGCGCGCGCGCAAACGCCATGTCGAGCGGATGACCCGCAAGTCCCCCCTCGACGATCCAATCAACGCCGCGCACGCTTGGGCGCGCTATCGCCAGATCATGAAGTGGCTGCTGGCCGCGACGACCTTGACCGTGTTCGTCGCGATGGTGCTTTTGTTCGCCTATAACGGCATGATCTCGGTGCACTTCTACATTGCGGTGGCGCTGGGGATCAGCCTCACCATGCTGCTCGGCGGCGGCTTGATGGGGCTGGTGTTCCTCTCCAATGGAACAGGCCATGACGAATCGGTCGACAATCAGCTGCCGGGACTCGACGAGTTCTGGAGCCCGAAGGACGATTAGGTTTCGGTTTCGCTAGGCGAAACGCAGACCCCCCGCCCCGCCTCCCCACCCGGCCACCATAACATAGTGGTACTATTGGTGGCCGGGTGGGGAGGCGGGGTGGGGGGTCTGAGACCAATCAAGCAGGCGTAAGTCGGTAGTCTTCCACGGGAACACCGCCAATCAGGTGCTCCTGGATGATCCGTTCGAGCACGTCTGGCCCGCAGGAGTGATACCAGACACCGTCCGGCCACACGACCGCGATAGGCCCTGCGGCGCAGATCTGGAAGCAATCCGCTTTGGTGCGCTGCACGCCCCCGCCCGGCCCCCGATTGCTGTCCTCACCGCGCTGCGGGCCGACCAGCCCGAGTTCCTTCATGCGCGACTTGAGGAAGCTCCACGCCTCCTCGCCATCCTTGCGCGAACAGCACTTCTGCTTGTCCGACACCGCGCAGATCATGATGTGCCGCTGGATCGCAGTCCCTGTCGCAGGATCGCCATAATGCTTGGCGAGCGAATGCTGCGCCGAGAGCAGTTCCTGCCGGCTCACTACTTGGCGTCCTGCTTCAGCCAGCGATCCAGCCAGGCGAACACGGTGCCATGCCATTGCAGCGAGTTCTTCGCGCCCAGCACCCAGTGGTTCTCGTCAGGGAAGACTAGCAGTTGCGAGGGGATGCCGCGCTCCTGCAGGGCGGTGAAGCTCATCAGGCCCTGCGAATAGGGCACGCGGTAATCTTTCTGGCCGGTCACGACCAGCATCGGGGTTTTCCACTTGTCGACGTGGTTGGCGGGGTTCCACTTTTCGTAGGCGCCCCGCGCTTCCTCATAGGTGCCGCCGAAGTCCCAGCGTGGGAACCACAGTTCCTCGGTCGAATAGTACATCGAGCGCATGTCGAAGATGCCATCGTGCTGGACGATGCACTTGAAGCGGTCGGGCCAGTTCCCGGCGATCCAGTTGACCATGTAGCCGCCGTAGCTCGCGCCCATCGCGCAGGCGTTATCGCCATCGATCTGGGTGTCGAGTTTCAGCGCGGCGTCGAGGCCTTTCTGCAGGTCTTCCAGCGGCCCCCCGCCCCAGTCCTTGTTGATCGCGTCGGTGAAGGCCTGACCGTATCCGGTGCTGCCGTGGAAATCGACCGATATGACGGCGTAGCCTTGGCTTGCGGTAACGCGCGGGTTCCAGCGGTTCGACCACGAATCGTTGAAGCTGCCCTGCGGCCCGCCGTGGATGTAGAGCAGCGCCGGGATCGGCCCGGTCTGATCGGCAAGGCGCGTGATCTGGCCCCATACCGTGTCGCCGTTCGCGCCCGTGAAGCTGAAGCGGCGGGTGACGATGCTCGCCATCTGGCCCATCTGTGTGGTGGCGATATCGGTGAGCGGGCGGGCCTGCCCCATGCCGTCCGAGAGGTACAGCTCCGCAGGCGCGCCCAGCGAATCGCGGGTGAACAGCGCCCCGCCCTTGGGCAGCGGCACGAGATTGGCGATATGCGCCTCGTTGCCGGCCATCAGGTTCAGCTCGGTGACCTTGCCGGTGGCGACGTCGATGCGGAAGGCGGGGGTGTCGAGCACCTTTTGCGCGGTGGCGATCAGGCTTTTGCCATCGGCGGCCCATGCGAGGCTGCCGAAGCTGAGGTCGGTGCCTTCGGTGAGGTTGCGCACCTTGCCGGTCTTCAAGTCCATCAGCCGCACCGAGAGGCGGTCGGCCTCGTAGGTCGGACGGTCCATCGCCAGCCACGCCAGATAGCGCCCGTCGGGCGATGGCGCGGGGGTGTTGTCGGTCGCTGCGTTGCCCTTGGTGATCAGCGTCGGCGCCGCGCCCGAGAGGTCGGAGGCGTAGATATCGAGGTTGGTCGAGCCGGGTTCCTTCGCGTCAGACAGGCGCGCGGTGAAATAGAGCTTGGTCCCATCCGGTGCGAAGGCGATCTCCTCGCCCCCGCCGAAGGGCAGCGTCGGCGTGTCGGCGGTGATGCCGGTGGCGGGGTCGGTGCCGTCGACCTGAGCGCCCTCGCCCTGCGCCACGCCATCTTTGAGTGGGAAGACGAAGATGCGGTTGTGCAAGCCCGGCGTCGCCCAGCGGTCCCAGTGGCGCACAAAACCGTCGCTGCCGTCGTAGAGGCGGCCGGTGCCGGGGCCGGGGAGGTAGCGCTTCGCCGCGTCGGTGCAGCCGAAGGTCGCACAATCGCGCGGGACTTCGCCCCAGACGGCGACCGCAGTGCCGTTCGGCGCGACCTTGAAGCCGGCGATGTCGGGCCCGATGTTCGGGGTGATGAGCCGCGGTTCGCCTGCGGTTCCGTCTTTGGCGAGCGATACGCGCCAAACGTTGCTGCGCAGTGGTCCGCGCGATACCCACGACCCCGGAATTTTGCTGCTGAGGAAGTAAAGTGCGCCATCTGGGCCGAAGGTTAAATCCGAACCCTCCATGGGAAGGTTCAGCGCGACCGGCTGGGTGCCTGGCACCGTCAGATCGAGTACGTATTGCGTCGGCGTGCGCTTGAGACTTCTCGGGATCGGTGGTGGTGACGCTATAGACCGCCAGCGTGCCCGCCGCATTGACCACCGGAGCGCCAAGGCGTGGCAGGGTGACGAGGTCCTGCGCGGTCATCGGCGTGGTAGTCACGCCGGGCGGCGGAGCGGTGTCCTCGGCAGCCAGCGGGGCGGTGAGGCTGAGGGCGGCAGCGGCGATCAGTGCGCCGGAAGCGGTCATGAGGTGCATGGCCGGAGGCGTTAGACCTCCCGCAGCCCTTGCGCCAGCCCCGCGGTTACCCTCAGCGGCGCTTGCCGACGATCCGGGCGATTTCCGCCTGCACAAGGCTTTCGACCATCGCCGGAAGGTTTGCTTCGAGCCATTCAGCCAGCATCGGGCGCAGCAGCTCGCGGGTCAGGCCTTCCAGCGAGGTTTCGCCCGAACGCACGATCTGCGGCTTGGCACCGGGCTCGGCCAGCATCGCGAGCGCGGCAAGGTTCTCCTGCATCGCATCGCGCACGGTATCAGCGATCAGCGGGGATTCGTCCAAAAGAGACTCGTTCAGCGGCAACGCGCTCGGCTCGGGCGGGCATTCCATGTCGGAAAGGTCGAGCACCTCTTCAGCATCGCGGACCTGGTGGGTGCGGGCGAGCGGCGCAGGCTCGGCATCGTCGTCTTCGGAGACCAGCATCCGCCGCCGCCGCGCTTCGAGCGCGCCCGCGCGGTTGTCGCGTGCGATCACCTTCTTGATCGATTCAAGGATTTCCTCGACCGAAGCTTCGTTGTCCTGCGCCATTGTGTGCCCCATTCTTCGCCCGGGCTATGCCCCGTCCCGAATCGGGACCGGAATCACTCGCCGGGCAGCAATTGCGGCCCGATTGTTGCCGTGGCAGGCGGAATGTCAACGGTTCTGGTCGATTTTGGGGCAGGATCGGGGTCGCGGTCCCAGTCGTTCATCTTGCCGCGCACCCGTTCATAGTTGATTTCGGGGTCGTAGAGCACCCCGCCGGTGTCGAGGTTGAGATCGCGCGCTTCGGCCTTGCCCATCAGCGCCAGCATGTTGAAGCCTGCCACATAGGCGTTGCGCCGTGCGGTCACCAGCTGGGCGCGGGCGTTGACCAGTTCCTGCTCGGCGTTGAGCACGTCGAGGATCTGGCGGTTGCCGATCGAGTTTTCGGCGCGCACGCCTTCAAGGCTGAGCTCGGCGGCTTCGACCGCGGCCTGCGCGCTCTTGATGACGCCATTGGCTGCCTGCCAGTTGGCGTAGGTGGAACGGGTTTCGGCGATGATCTGGCGTTCGGACGCGATCACGTCTTCAAGCGCGGCGCTCTCGCGTGCACCTGCCTGACGCTGCTGGGCGGCGGGAAGGCCGCCCTGGAACAGCGGGACGGTGACGCGCACCCCGGCGTTGGCGGTGGTTTCGGCCTGCACGAACTGCGCCGAGACCGGGCCGCCGAGCGTGCCGAAGAAGTCGCTGTACTGGCCGTTGACGAACAGGGCGACGGTGGGCAGTCGGCCCGCTCCGGCCGCCTTGGTGTCATAGCCCGCAGCCCCGGCGCGCAGCTTGGCGGCTTCGAGATTGGGGTTGTTCTCCAACGCGCTGACGATCGCTTCACCCACGGTACCCGGCAGGCCCGGCAGCGGCGGCGGTGCGGCGAGCTCGCCCGGTTCGTGGCCGACCAGCCGGATATAGGTTTCGCGCGCCGCGATGAGGTTCGCCTCGGCGCCTTGCAGATCACCCTCGGCCACTGCGAGGCGCGAGCGCGACTGGGCGACGTCGGTGATGGTCAGATCGCCGATCTGAAAGCGGTCGCTGGTCGCTTCGAGATTGGTGCGCAGCACCGCGACATTGTTGGTCGCCAGCCCGACCAGCGCTTCGGTGCGCAGAACGTCCATGTAGGCGGCGACCACTTGGCTGAACAGCGCGCTCTCGGCGTTGCGCAAGTCCGCCTGTCCGGCCTCGACGCGGCCCTTGGCAGCGGCAATGCCGTTGCGCACCGCACCGCCCGAATAGACCGGTACCAGCACTTGCGCCCCGACGTTGAGGTTGCGTTCCGGCGCGGTGAAGGCGTTGGCCGACTGACGGAGGAATTCTGTCTCCGTGGCGGTGATGTTTGCCGAAGGCAGACCCTGTGCACGTTGGATCGCCACGTTCTCGTCCACTGCGCGCTGGGTGGCGCGGTCGGATTCGAGCGTCGGGTTGGTGTTGTAGGCACTGACAAGCGCCTCGCGCAGGTCGTCGGCGCTTGCCGGAACGGCGGCGACAGCGGCCAGTGCCAGCAGGCTTGCCGATCCGGCCAAGCGGAGCGATCTCATGCGAAGGTCCAGCTCTTGGGCACCGCGAAGGCGGGCAGCACGGGGATGCCGAGGTCTTCGGTGGGCTGCAGATTGACATGGCCTGCGATCTTGCGCCCCGAGGCAAGGCGCGTGACCTGCCGCAGCACGAGGCCGGTGACGATCCGGCCACCATCGGCAAGCTGGCCGGCGAGCGCATCGGGCAGCTGCTCGATCGCGCCGTCGATCACGATTAGCGAATAGGCGCCAGCGCCGGTAAGGGTGACCGCGTCGGCGGGAGTGATTTCGGTGATGTCGGCGACCAGCGGCCCGATCAGCGCGGTAAGGTAGCCGGTGCCGCCGCTCACCACCAGCACCCGGTCATCCGGGCCGGGCGTAGCTTCCAGCATGAGCTTGCCGTAGAACAGCGGCGCGGCGAGGTGGCCATTTGCGCCTAGCATCACCGCACGGTCGATATAGGCGAACGGCGCCTTGTCGGCGGGCAGGAAGTCCTCGCGCGGGACGGCGATCATGCGGGCCAGCACATATTCCTCGTTGACGCCGCTGGTGCGCAGCTGGCTGTCGATCATCGCGCGGCGGGCGATTTGAGAGTTCGGCTGGGTGCCGGGCTGGGTTGTGGTCATGTTGCTCATATCTTCCGGGTACACTGTATTAGGAGTGCAATACAGTCCGTCAACCCTCTCCTTAAACCCGCCGGTGCCCCGTTCCAAGGCCTTTGGATCGCAAATCCGCGCCGCATGGCTGGCGATTTCGGCCTTTGACCAATAGACGTGCCGGTGCTTAGGGGAGCGCCTGACCCTGTGGGGCGCAATTCGACTTAGTGAGGGATGGCTTCGATGAGTGACATGGCGAAAGCGGACGGCGGAGTGCGGATCGAGACCGATTCGCTGGGCGAAGTGGCGGTTCCGGCCAACATGCACTGGGGCGCGCAGACGCAGCGTTCGATCGTCAACTTCCCGATCGGCGGCGAGAAAATGCCGCCGGCGCTGGTGCGCGCGCTGGGTATCCAGAAGCTGGCGTCGGCCAAGGCCAACATGAAATTGGGCGTGCTCGATGCCAAGCTGGGCGAGGCGATCGTCGCCGCCGCGCGCGAGGTGATCGACGGCACGCTCGCCGACCAGTTCCCGCTGGTGGTGTGGCAGACGGGATCGGGCACCCAGTCGAACATGAACGCCAACGAGGTGATCGCCAGCCGCGCCAACGAGATGCTGACCGGCCACAAGGGCGGCAAGGACCCCGTCCATCCCAACGATCACTGCAACATGGGCCAGTCGTCGAACGACACCTTCCCCACCGCGATGCACATCGCTGCGGCGACCGAGGCGCTCGATCACCTGATTCCCGCGCTGAAAAAGCTGCACGGCGCGCTTGATGCCAAGGCGCAGGAATTCGCAGCCATCGTCAAGATCGGCCGCACCCACTTGCAGGACGCCACCCCGATGACGCTGGGGCAGGAGTTCTCAGGGTATGCCAAGCAGATCGAATACGGGATCGCCCGCGTTGAAGCGACGCTGCCGCGCGTGCTGGAGCTGGCGCAGGGCGGCACTGCCGTGGGCACCGGGATCAACGCCAAGGTCGGCTTCGCGGAGGAATTCGCCGCGCAGGCGGCTGCCGAAACCGGCCATGCCTTCGTCACCGCACCCAACAAGTTCGAAGCGCTCGCCGCGCATGACGCGATGGTCGAGATTTCGGGCGCGCTGAATGTCATCGCGGTCAGCCTGATGAAGATCGCCAACGACATCCGCCTGCTCGGCTCCGGCCCTCGCAGCGGCCTTGGCGAGCTTTCGCTCCCCGCCAACGAGCCGGGCTCCTCGATCATGCCGGGCAAGGTCAATCCGACCCAGTGCGAGGCGATGACGATGGTCTGCGCGCAGGTGATGGGCAACAATGTGACCGTGACGGTCGCGGGGTCGCACGGCCATCTTGAACTCAACGTCTTCAAGCCGGTGATCATCTACAACGTGCTGCAGTCGATGAAGCTGATCGGCGATGCCAGCCACGCCTTCACCGACAATTGCGTGGTCGGGATCGAAGCCAACACCACCCGCATCACCCAGCTTTTGAACGAAAGCCTGATGCTGGTGACCGCGCTCAACCCGCACATCGGCTACGACAACGCCGCGAAGATCGCCAAGAAGGCGCACGCCGAAGGCACCACGCTGAAGGAAGCGGCGCTGGCGCTGGGCCTGCTGACCGAAGCGCAGTTCGAAGCTTGGGTGGTGCCCGCCGACATGATCCGCCCGCGGGATTGAACCGAGGTATCGTCTCGGCCCCCATTATCTTCTCGGCCCCCATTATCTTCTCGACCAAGGCCTGACCCCGCCCGACGATGAGCGCCATAGCCAGTGGCGCTCGGCGGGCGGGGGCGTTATCGCCTGTCGTCACAATGTCGATGATACCAAACAGCGCCGCCGCCCACGGCGAACCCGCAGCAACCGTGACGTTCCGCACGGTATTGTTCTCGATGGTCGTGCTGTGGGCGACCTATTTCGTCCTCACCACGGCGCGCAGTCTGGTGATGGACTTCGGTCTTCAGTTCGAGCTTGGCTGGCGGCGGCTGGTGGTCACGGGCTTCGGCCTGCTGCTGACAATCGTGCTGTGGCTGCTGCTGCGCCTGTTCGACAATCGCGCGCTGTGGCTCAAGATCTTTGCCGCGATCGCGCTGGCGCTGCCGGTGGCGATCGCGATTGGGCAGGTCAATTATCTGGTGTTCAAGGACATGTCCTCCGCGATGGAGCAGGCCTATGCCCAGAAGAACAACATCAACCTGCGCCGCGATGAAAGCGGGAACCTGCTGATCGAAGTTCCGGTGCGTGCCGACGATGCCGCCGGGCCGAGCGCTGGCGGAGAGACCCGGTCGGTGATTATCGAGCCGGCCGAAACTTACGGCGACTTCTGGCAAAAGCTGCTCGACGTGGCGCTGGGACGCTATTTCCTGCTGCTCGCCTGGGCTTCCACCTATTTCGCGCTGTTGGCAGGCGTGCAGGCAAGGGCCTCGCAGCGCCGGGAGGACCAGTTCCGCTCCGCCGCCAAGGCCGCCGAGCTGCGTTCCTTGCGTTATCAGGTCAACCCGCATTTCCTGTTCAACACGCTGAACTCGCTATCCGCGCTGGTGATGACCGGGCGGGCCGACCGCGCCGAGATGATGATCCAGACGATCAGCCGGTTCTACCGCCACAGCCTCGCCACCGAGCCGACCGCCGATGTGGGGCTGCGCGACGAATTCGATCTCCAGAAGCTCTACCTCGATATCGAGGCGGTGCGCTTCCCGACCCGGCTGGTCACGGTCTATGACCTGCCGGACGATCTTGAGGAAGCGCGCGTGCCGGGGATGATTCTCCAGCCGCTGGTCGAAAACTCGGTCAAATACGCAGTCTCGCCCGTGTCGCGTCCGGTGACCATCACCCTGGCCGCGCGCGAGGAGTTCGACCGCCTGGTGATCACCGTCGGCGATGATGGTCCGGGCGTCCCGCAGGGGATGACCCACGGCTTCGGCATCGGACTTGCCAATGTCCGCGACCGATTGGAGGCGCGCTTCGGCCCTGACATCGGCTTTAGTTCAGGCCCGGTGCCAGGCGGGTACTGCACCGAGATCCGCATTCCCCTGTCCCGGCCCGTCAACCAGCAGAGCAACCGCCATGCCTGACACCGACACCGAAACCGCAGCCTTGCGCACCCTGATCGTCGACGACGAGCCGCTTGCGGTGGAGCGGGTGCAGGTCATCTGCGCCGAAATCCCCGCCGTGCGCGTGGTCGGCACCGCCAGCGACGGCGCGGCGGCGCTGCGGCTTGCCGAAAAGCTTCAGCCCGATCTGGTGCTGCTCGACATGACCATGCCCGAGCTGGACGGCCTCGGCGTGGCGCGCCATTTTGCGCAGGCCCCGCAGCCCCCGGTGGTGATCTTCGTGACCGCGCATGACCATTTCGCGGTCGAGGCCTTCGATCTGGAAGCGGTCGACTATGTGCTGAAGCCCGTCTCCGCCGACCGGCTGGAGCGCGCGATCGAACGCGCCGTCGCCCGCCGCGGCCAGCGCCGCCAGAAGGCGAGCCGCTACCTCGACGAGCTGTGGGTGCCGCACCGTTCCGAACTGCTGCGCATCGCGGTGAGCGAAGTGCACCAGATCGACGCCGAGCGCGACTATGTGCGCCTGCATGTCGGCGGGCCGGAGGCGGGGCGATCGTACCTGCTGCTGCAGACCATCGCGGGGCTAGAAGACCGGCTCGATCCCGAACAGTTCATCCGCATCCACCGCTCGACGATCCTGCGCCGCGATCACATCCGCGGGCTGCGGCACGATGGGCTGGGTGTGTGGTCGGCAGAACTCGTCAACGGCGAGGCGCTGCGGATCGGGCGCACCTATCTGGCGCGCGTGAAAGCTATGGCCGGGCGCTGATTTGCGGCTTCGCTGACGCGAACCGGCGGACCACCCACCCCGCCTCCCCACCCGGCCACCATAACATAGTGGTACTATTGGTGGCCGGGTGGGGAGGCGGGGCGGGGGGTCTGCGCCACCGGCAGGTGGCTCAAACAAAAAACGGCCCGAACCCCAGGGACTAGAAAGGGTTCGGGCCGTATAATCTGCACCGCGCGGGGATGCGGTGCAGGCGCGCGCGCGGTTCAGCCGCCGCGTTGCTCGTTGGTCATCAGGGCCGCGACCTGCCGCTTGGCATCGGCGCGGGCCTTGGCGAGGCAGTTGATCGCCTCGTTGCTCATGACGCGCGTGCCGGTGTCGAGGTTGGTCGTGCGGCACACGTTGCGCACCGCCTTTTCGATCCGCTGGTCGAGGAGCTTCTGGCCTTTGGCAGTACCCAGATTGATATCGGCATAAGATACCGAAGCGGTCCTGGGCTCGGAATTGGCGGCCAAGGCGGGGGTGACAGCGGCGCCGGCAAGGCCGAGCACCGAAAGGGCGTGGACGGCTGTTTTCGCAAGGGTTTTCATGACTGAGGTCTCCATCTCTCGCAGGGGCTGAGATCGGCGGGGGGTCGATCCGGGGGGGCCAGTCACCCTGCTGGGATCCCTGATATGCCGCCCCGGAAGGGACTGCATCCGACCTTCGATCAACCCTGTCTCGCCACTCGACCGGTGGGGCGGCGATGAGACCAATGGCGCGAAAGAGGCGACAAATGGCGGTTTCCAATCGACCAGCGCGCGCCCATACTGCGGCTTGTGAGCTGGGCGACTTTCATCATCTTCGTGCTCGGCATCGCGAACTTCGCGATCAACCGGGCGGTGTTCGCAAGCGGGCACCCGCTGCTGGTGCGCTTGCCGCAGGTCAGCCAGACGATCGGCCGCCGCGCTGCGCTGGGAAGCGAGTTTGCGGTGCTGTTCTTCGCCCTGCTGCTCTCGGTGCGGGGCTGGCCGGGATATGCCTGGGCCTACGCCGCCTACACCGCCTTCAATGCCGGGGCTGCATGGCTCATCCTCAGCCGCCGGGTCTAGCACGCAAAGGATCGCCGCGCCCATGAACGCACCGATGAACGTTATCGCGAACCCCGCCTGCTGGCTCGTGGTCAATCCCTCGAGCGGGAGCAACACGGCGTCATCGTCCGAGACGGTCGCCGCCGCGTTGACCGATCGCGGCTTCCGGGTGGATCGCGTCATCGCCTTTCCCGACGATCCCCTGCCCGACATCGCGGCGCTTGATGCCGCGGGGATCACGCTGGTGGTCGTCTATACCGGCGACGGCACCGTCAACACGGCTATAAACCAGCTCTCCGGGTGGAGCGGCGCGGTGCTGGTGCTGCCCGGCGGGACGATGAACCTGCTCGCCAAGCGCCTGCACCGATCGCTCGGGTCCGAGGAGATCATCGCCATTCTTGCCGGAGGCGGTGCGCGCCGCAGCCGCGTCACCTGCGTGCGCGGCGACGCTGGGTTGGCGCTGGCCGGACTGCTGGTCGGGCCGGGCACCAGTTGGAGCCGGGTGCGCGAATCGATGCGCAACCTTGCCGTGGTCGAAGTCGCGGCAACCGCGATCGAGGCGATCAAGCACAGCGCCGCCGGCCCCTATGTTCGCGCGCCCGAGAACAGCCTTGCCCGCAAGGATGGCTATGCGCTCGTCGAGCTGACCCCCGGCGAGCACGGCGTCCAGGCCGACGGCTATTACGCCGACGCCCCGCTCGACTATGCGGGGCAGGCCTGGGCGGTGCTGCGCCGCAGGTTCCGCGAAGGCCCGCATGACCGGCTGGGTGTGTCCGAATCGATCGAGCTTGCCAGCATCGATGGCAGCGCGCTGGCCTGCCTCATCGACGGGGAGCCAGCAGAATGTCCCTCGCCCTTCCGCTTCACTGCCGAGCCTTGCGGCGTCGACCTGCTGGCGACCGCGCATGACCTCTGAGCGCCTGCGCCTCTTCCACCTCTCCGACATTCACTTCGGGCTTGAGGACCGCAAGGCGCTGGCGTGGGTGCGCGATGAGATCGCCGCCAAACGCCCTGACGCAGTCGCGATCACCGGCGACCATACGATGCGCGCCCGTCACCACGAATGGGACGCCGCAACGCGCTGGATCACCGCGCTCGACGTGCCGGTGACGATCAGCATCGGCAATCACGACATGCCCTATTTCAACCCGGTCGAGCGGTTCCTGACGCCCTACAAGCGGTTCGAGGGGATGAAAGCGCTGGTCGAACGCGAGCTGCTTCTTCCCGGCCTTGCGATCGTGCCATTGAAGACCGTGCGGCGCTGGCAGCCGCGGCTCAACTGGTCGAAGGGGTGGGTTACGCCCGAGGCGCTCGACGAATGCCTCGCCGCGCTCGACGCGCTGCCCGCAGGCACCCGCGCGCTGGTCGCGGTGCACCATCCGCTGCGCGAGGTCGGCACTCACGGCACTGCGTTGACCCGCCACGGCGAGCAGGCGCTGACGCAGCTCGCCAAGCGCAAGGTGCTCGGCGTGTTGTCGGGCCACGTGCACGACCCCTTCGATATCGCCGAGCCGACGGGTGAGGGCGAGGTGCGCATGATCGGTGCAGGCACGCTGTCGCACCGCCTCCGCTCGACCCCGCCGAGCTTCAACGAACTGGTCTGGGACGGGGCCGAACTCTCGGTGACTGTCCGCAATCTGGAGCATGTGTCCAGCCACGACATGATGATCGAGGACGTCCCCCCGGACGCGATGCCGCCCCGCAGCGAGGGCGAACCGGTCGCGCCGATCCACTGTGTGCCGGAGGTCGACCCGCCGGTTTACTGAGGCGGTTCACTGAATCGGTTCACTGCGGCGGTTCAGTTAGGCGGGGCCATTGAGGCGCAAAGCGCCGGCCCTGGTAACTTTACCGGGGGCGCCTTTAACCTTTTCTCTATCTGCTACCTTAAGGTTTTGTTGGTGCAATGGCGCTGCAGGGCCGGGGGAGCCGGTCGGCGCTTTAGTCGTATTGCGGCGCGCGTCCTCCATCCCTGTCCTGAGCAACCGGCGCGCTGCCATTTGGGGCGATAAATGACATGGCGATGGATGTGATCAAGGCTTTGACGCTTGGCGCGATCCTGTCGGGCGTGCTTGCCCTGGTGATCGGGTCGCAAGGATCCAGCGGAGGTCTTCTCGCGGTTCATCTGGTCAGTATCGCGGATGCCAAGCTGTACTGGTCATGGCCGGTTTTCTTCTCGGGCAGCGGTCTGGCGTTCGCGCTCGCGCTGATGCAGCGCTGATGTGACAAATGAAAAGGGCGGCACCCTTGCGGGGCCGCCCTTGACGTTGTTCTGATGCTGTAAGCCTTAGCGCTTCGAGAACTGCCCCCAGAAGCGCGATTAGCGCTTCGAGAACTGCCCCCAGAAGCGCGATTAGCGCTTCGAGAACTGGAAGCTGCGGCGGGCCTTGGCCTTGCCGTACTTCTTACGCTCGACCACGCGGCTGTCGCGGGTCAGGAAGCCTTCGGCCTTCACGGCGGAGCGCAGCTCCGGCTCGTACCTGGTCAGTGCCTGGGCGATGCCGTGCTTCACAGCGCCCGCCTGGCCCGACAATCCGCCGCCGCGCACGGTGCAGATCACGTCGTACTGGCCGTTGCGGTCAGTAATGGTGAAGGGCTGGTTGATCACCAGACGCAGGGTCGGACGCGCGAAGTAGGTTTCCTGATCGCGGCCGTTGATGGTGATCTTGCCGGTGCCCGGCTTGACCCACACGCGGGCAACCGCGTCCTTGCGGCGGCCGGTGGCGTAGGAACGGCCCTGCGCGTCGATTTCGCGGTCGCGCAGCGGCATCGCAACGCGGGCGATTTCGGCAGCGTCGCCCTGCGGAACGCCAGCAGCGATGTCCTTAAGATCAGCGAGATCCGAGACGGTCGTGGTTTCGCCAGTGTTTTCAGCGGACATTATGCGGCCACCTTGTTCTTGCGGTTCATGGAAGCGACGTCGAGCACCTGCGGCTTCTGGCCGTCATGCGGGTGTTCGGTGCCGACATAGAGGTGCAGCGCACGCATCTGATCACGGCCGAGCGGGCCGCGCGGAATCATCCGCTCGATCGCCTTTTCGAGCACACGCTCGGGGAAACGACCGCCGAGCACCTTGGCCGGGGTGGTTTCCTTGATGCCGCCGGGGTGGCCGGTGTGCTTGTAGTAGATCTTGTCTTTCATCTTGTTGCCGGTGAACTGCACCTTCTCAACATTGATGATGATGACGTGATCGCCGCAATCGACGTGCGGGGTGTAGGTCGGCTTGGTCTTGCCGCGCAGGATGTTGGCGACGATCGATGCGAGACGACCGACAACGAGGCCGTCGGCGTCGATGATGTGCCAGTTCTTCTCGACCTCGGCCGGTTTGATCGACCGGGTCTGCTTGCTGAGTGCCTTCATGGCATGTGTCCTTGGTTCGAAACTGTCTTCCAGAGGATATCCGGGAGAATCGCCCCCGCCAGACGCGCGGCCAAGCGGAGAAGTGGGGCGCAAATGTCGCCGAGGGCCTCCAAAGTCAAGCAAAAGCACCGTTTTGCGATACGGTAAAATAATACCGCTAGCTGGAAACGGCTCCGTTGGGCCGCATCAAGCCCGCGCTGTGCATCGCCCGCACCGTGGCGATAACGGTCAGCGCGCCGACCAACTGGTGCGCAGCGGCGATCCATAGCGAGACGCCGCTCATCACGGTGGCGATGCCGAGCAGCACCATCGTCCCGAAGGCGGCGTTGACGGCGATGCTCGAAAACCGGTCGGTCTTGCGCACATCGCGCGCCAGCCACACCAGCGCGGCGACGGCGACAAAGGCCCACCAGCGGTGGAGGAACTGGAGCAGGAAGGGATCGTGGGTCAGTGTCCACATCACCCCGGCCGACCAGTCGATCTCGGGCACCAGCCGCCCGTTCATCAGCGGCCAGTCGGAGGCGGCGAGTCCCGCATCGAGCCCCGCCACCCACGCGCCGAGCAGCAATTGCACAAACAGCACGCCCGCCACCACGGCAGCCCCGGGCGTCATCCGCGAGGGCCGCGCCGCAGGATCGCCAGCCAGCCGCCGCAGATCGCGCGCCGTCCACACGAGGCCAGCGAGCAGGAACAGCGCGGTCAAAAGGTGCGCCGACAAGCGGAAGTGGCTCACGCTGGTCAGATCTGTGCCCACGCCCGACGACACCATGTACCAGCCCAGCGCCCCCTGCCCGCAAATCAGGCCGAACATCGCCGCCAGCCGCCATCCGTACCCTTGTGGGATCGACCGGCGCGCCGCAAAGGCCAGCAGCGGCAGCAGATAGGCCATGCCGATCACGCGCCCGAGGATGCGGTGGAACCATTCCCAGAAGAAGATGAACTTGAATGCGGCAAGGTCCATGCCCGCCGGGCCGCTCAGGCTGCGGAACTGGCTGGTGGCCTGATACTTGGCGAACTCGGCCTGCCATGCGGACTGGCTGAGCGGCGGGAGGATGCCGCTGACCACGTTCCATTCGGTGATCGACAGCCCGCTCTCGGTCAGCCGGGTGATCCCGCCGACGACGACGATCATCACCACCAGACACGCGACGATCTCGAGCCAGCGGGCAATGGGGAGCGGCCGGGAACGGCCAAGCGCAGTGGGCCGGAACAGGTTCGACACGGAGGCGGAAGTGGCCATGATGGGCTGTTCTTTGTCCCCGAGCGCCCCCCAGTGCAAGCCCGTTCGGCGCAAAGCCGGATGCGGCCCGCGCAAGACCGCCTTGCGGAATGTAACAACATAACATATATACCGCAGCGATCATGAACCCCGATGCCCTTCCCTCCGCGAGTCGGACTGCGCTGCGCCGCCGGCTCGACCAGATCGGGATCGGGCTGGCCGGATTGTGCGCGGTGCATTGCCTCGCGACTCTGGTGGTGATCTCCGCGCTCGGCGTCGGAGGGCACTTTCTGTTCAACGAGAACATCCACCGCGTCGGCCTGGCCCTGGCGCTCGCCGTCGCGGCGGTGGCGATCGGCTGGGGCCTGCTGCGCCACGGGCGAGTCGTGCCGTTCGTCATTGCGCTTGGCGGTTTGGCGCTGATGGCGACCGCGCTGCTGGTGCCGCACGGTGCCAACGAGTTTCTGCTGACACTGGCGGGCGTGGCGCTGGTCTCGCTCGGCCACTTGCTGAACCTGCGCGCCGCGCGCTGAGCCTCTCAAACTCGCTGTTGCACCCTTTGTCCGAGCGCCTATGTCTCGCGCCATGACGAAGAGCATCACCTTGAACGGCGCCCCCCACCGCTCCGCCGCCGCCACCATCGCCGACCTCGTGCGCGAGCTAGACCTCGCACCCGAGAAGGTCGCGGTCGAGCGCAATGGCGAAATCGTTCCGCGCTCGACGCTGGGCGAGGCACCGCTCGCGGAAGGCGACACGCTGGAGATCGTGCACTTCGTGGGCGGGGGCGATCATCAGGCCGACACGTGGACCGTCGCGGGCCGCACCTTCACCTCGCGGCTGATTGTCGGCACCGGCAAGTACAAGAGCTTCGAGCAGAACGCCGCCGCCGTCGAGGCTTCGGGCGCGGACATCGTCACGGTCGCGGTGCGCCGCGTGAACGTCAGCGATCCCAAAGCGCCGATGCTCACCGACTTCATCGATCCCAAGAAGATCACTTACCTGCCCAATACCGCAGGCTGCTTCACCGGCGATGATGCGGTGCGCACGCTGCGGCTGGCGCGCGAGGCGGGGGGCTGGGACCTCGTGAAGCTCGAAGTGCTGGGCGAGGCGCGCACGCTGTACCCCGACATGCGCGAGACTTTGAAGGCGACCGAAGTGCTGGCCAAAGAAGGCTTCCTGCCGATGGTCTACTGCGCCGACGATCCGATTGCGGCCAAGCAGCTGGAAGACGCAGGCGCGGTGGCGATCATGCCGCTGGGCGCGCCGATCGGTTCAGGCCTCGGCATCCAGAACCGCGTGATGATCCGCCTGATCGTCGAGGGCGCGAAGGTACCGGTGCTGGTCGATGCGGGCGTCGGCACCGCGTCGGACGCGGCGGTCGGCATGGAGCTGGGCTGCGACGGCATCCTGATGAACACCGCCATCGCCGAGGCGAAAGACCCGATCCGCATGGCCCGCGCCATGAAACTCGCGGTCGAGGCCGGGCGCGAAGCCTATCTCGCCGGGCGCATGGCGCGGCGGATGTATGCCGATCCAAGCTCGCCGCTGGCGGGCTTGATCTAGAAACAACCTGGCGGCATGCACTGGATCGGCTGCGAAGCAGCCGCAAGGCCGACCGGCCGCCCGCAGCGACGCTGGCGCAGCCAGCATGAGTGAGGATTTCGCATCGCGGAGGCGATGCGGACAACAAAGATTCTACCTAACGCTTAATTAACCATAGCCTGCGACTGTTCTCCTTGTCCGAAGGAGACCGCCGCCATGATGATGCCGATTGCCGAAATGCGCGAATTTGCAGGCTTCGCCCCGTGCGAGCAGCGTTACATCAAGCGGAGCATCGACATCGGCCTTGCCCGCACCGATGCCTTCCGGCGCTGGGGACGCAGCGAGGTGGAGAACACCGCGATCCGCCGGCAATATGTGGCCTATCAGGATTTGAAGGTGCTGCGCGCGTTGATCCCGCAGGACGACAGCCCGGGCGAGGTCGAACGCTTCCTCGGCAAGCTGGTGCGCGTGGCCGCTTTCGATCTCGAACAGGAGCGGCTGAAGACCTTCTCGGCGTTCCGCTTTCTTTACGAACGCCTGCTCGGCGCGCGGGCGCGGCCCTATCTGCCGGCCGCCTTCTGCGCCGCGAGCGCGCTGCCCTCGATCCGCCCTGAACGCCGCAAGCTGCTGCTGCAAAGCTTGAGCGAAGCTGCCGCGACCGCACCCGGCTGGTCGGAACGCGAGCCGGTGTTCCTCCCCGAATATGTGGACGACTTCGAGGCGGCGTAATCCGGAGCATCGCGCAGAAAAGTGGGAACCGGTTTTCTGCAAATAGCGATGCGACAACAAACACTGCTAAGGTCGGGGAATGGAGACGCCTTCCCCCTATCACCCGCCCGTGAAGCGCAGCCTTGCGATTGCGGGTCACAAGACCTCGATCAGCCTGGAACCGCTGTTCTGGGATATGCTGAAGGACGCCGCCGGGCGCGAGGGCGTGGCGGTGGCCGCTCTGGTCGCCCGCATCGACGCCGAGCGCATCAAGTCGCCGACCCCGCCGGGCCTCGCCAGTGCGATCCGGGTGTGGCTGGTGGTGAACCTCTAGCACGGGAAAACGCTTGGCGCGGCCCGATGTTGGTGATTTCAGACCCCGTCCTGATCGGTTCAGGTGGCCTCTAGACCCCCTTTAGACCCCCTCCAGACGCGTTTAGACCCCCTCCAGCGACACGGTTGCGCGGATGTTTCACGTGAAACATCGGGTGCGTAGGCGTTTAGTCGTCGACCCGCTGGATATCCGCGCCGACCAGCTGGAGTTTTTCCTCCAACCGCTCGTAACCCCGGTCGAGATGGTAGAGGCGGCGCACGGTCGTCTCACCCTCGGCGGCCAGCGCTGCGATCACCAGGCTCATCGAGGCGCGCAGGTCGGTCGCCATCACTTCGGCGCCGGTCAGCAGGTCAACGCCCTTGACCACAGCGGTGCGGCCCTCGGTGGTGATGTCCGCCCCCATGCGCGCCAGTTCGGGCACGTGCATGAAGCGGTTCTCGAAGATCGTTTCCTTCAGCACGCTCGCGCCTTCGGCCTTGCAGAGCAGCGCCATCAGCTGCGCCTGCATGTCGGTGGCAAGGCCGGGGTAGGGCGCGGTGGTGAGGTTGGTCGCCTTGAGCTTGCCATCGGCCTTCACGGTGATGCTCTTGGCGTCCCACGTCACTTCGCAGCCGATGGCCTGGAGTGCATGAATGGTCGCCATCATGTCCTCGGCCTTGGCGCCCTCAAGCCGCACCTCGCCGCCGGTGATCGCTGCGGCGCAAGCATAGGAGCCCGCCTCGATCCGGTCGGGCATGACTCGGTAGGTCGCACCGTGCAGCCGCTTGACCCCGTGGATCGTGAGGGTCGAGGTGCCAATGCCTTCAATCTCCGCGCCCATAGCGACCAGCATGTTGCACAGGTCGACGATCTCGGGTTCGCGCGCCGCGTTGAACAGGCGGCAAGTGCCGTTCACCAGCACCGCGGCCATCAGCGCGTTCTCGGTTGCCCCGACAGAAACCACAGGAAAATCAAAGTCGCCGCCGCGCATTCCGCCATCCGGCTGGGACGCGCGGACATAGCCTGCGGCCAGCTCAATCTTTGCGCCGAAGGCTTCCAGCGCCTTCAGATGCAGGTCGATCGGACGGTTGCCGATGGCGCATCCGCCGGGCATCGAGACGGTCGCTTCACCGCTGCGCGCCAGCATCGGGCCGAGCACGAGAATGCTCGCGCGCATCTTGCGCACGAGGTCGTAGGGCGCGACGTTGGAGGTGATGCGGGTCGCCTCAAGGCTCATCACCCGCCCGAAATCCTCCGGACGGGTGCCCTGGATCACGGTGGTGACGCCGAACTGGTTCATCAGGTGCTGGAACCCGTCGATATCCGCCAGCCGCGGCAGGTTGCGCAGCGTCAACGGCTCCTCGGTCAACAGCGCGCAGGGAATGAGCGTGAGCGCCGCATTCTTCGCGCCGGAAATGGGGATCGTGCCCTGAAGGCGGTTGCCGCCCTTGATGATCAGTTTGTCCATGATTCCGCCTTAGCGAAAAGTGCCTTTGGTGCAACTCGCAGACACGCGAGCGATCGGTGATTGACCTGCGTTATGGCGCAAGGCACGGGAGCGGCGGATGCGGGCCTTCCGTTTTTTGCAGCAGCGAGCGCCATCGATGACTCCCAAGCCGATCCGTAAAGCCGTGTTCCCCGTCGCCGGCCTCGGCACGCGGTTCCTGCCTGCCACCAAGGTCGTCCCTAAGGAGCTGCTGCCGGTGGTCGACCGCCCGCTGATCCAGTACGCTGTCGACGAGGCGCGCGAGGCGGGGATCGAACAACTGATCCTTGTCACGGGGCGCGGCAAGACCGGGATCGTCGAGCATTTCGACATCGCGTTCGAGCTTGAGCAGACCATGACCGAGCGCGGCAAGGACCTGTCCGTGCTCGAACCGACCCGCGCTACCCCGGGCGATGTGATCGCGGTGCGCCAGCAGGTGCCACTGGGGCTTGGCCACGCGATCTGGTGCGCCCGCGCGATTGTCGGCGACGAGCCTTTCGCGATCTTCCTCCCCGACGAACTGATGGTCGCACGCGAGGGCGGCACCGGCTGCATGAAGCAGATGGTGGAAGCCT
The DNA here is from genome assembly GCA_963765775.1 of uncultured Alphaproteobacteria bacterium. Lineage (GTDB taxonomy): Bacteria > Pseudomonadota > Alphaproteobacteria > Sphingomonadales > Sphingomonadaceae > Erythrobacter. Next base: position 564,210 of record CAVXXQ010000006.1, on the reverse strand, counting down.
ATAACGAGGTCGGCGGCAACCTCATCTCGGTGCTGGAAGTGCCGATGGAGCAGGTATCCAGCTACGGCGTGATCGATCCGGGCGCGGTGCGCGGGAATCTGACCGAGGTGAAGGGGCTGGTCGAGAAACCGCCGGTTTCCGAAGCACCGTCGAACAAGATCGTCTCGGGCCGCTACATCCTCCAGCCCGAGGTGATGCGGGTGCTCGAGAACCAGGGCAAGGGCGCAGGCGGCGAGATCCAGCTGACCGACGCGATGGCCAAGATGATCGGCACCCAGCCGTTCCACGCGGTCACTTTCGACGGTGCGCGCTATGACTGCGGCAGCAAGGTCGGCTTTGTCGAGGCGACGCTGGCGATCGCGCTCGCCCGCCCCGACATGGGTGCGCAAGTGCGGGCGATTGCGCTGAATCTGCTGAAGTAGCGTTAGGCCGGCGTCACCCGCAGCGGCAGAGTCTTCAACCCGCCGACAAAGGTGCTGCTGGCGCGTTTGGCCTCGCCCGCCGGTTCGACGCTCGCGACCCGGTCGAGGATCGCCTCGAACAGGATTTTCATCTCCAACCGCGCCAGATGCAGGCCGAGGCACTGGTGCGCGCCCGCCCCAAAGGCCAGGTGGCGGTTGGGCGATCGGGCCGCGTCGAAGCGGCGCGGATCGGGGAATTGGGCGGGGTCATGATTGGCGGCGACGTAGTTGATCATCAGCCAGTCGCCCGCCTTGATCTGCTGCCCGCCCAGCTCGCAGTCTTCGGCCGCGGTGCGCATGAAGTGCTGCACGGGAGAGGTCCAGCGGATCGCTTCCTCGACGATGCCGGGAAGCAGCGAGCGATCGGCGCGCACCCGGGCATATTGCGCAGGGTCGCGGGCGAGCGCCTGCATCGCGCCTGCGGTGCTGGCGCTAGTGGTGTCATGCCCGGCGGTGGCGACGATGATGTAGTACCCCGCCATATCGCGCGGCGGCAGCGGCTCGCCGTCGACCAGCGCATTGGCGATGACGCTGGCGACATCGTCGGTGGGGCTGCGGCGGCGGTCTTCGGCGATGCCTGCAAAGTAATCCTCGAAGGTCTTCACCGCGCCCGCGACAATCTGCACCACCTGTTCCGGCGTCATCTTGTCCATGCCGGAGCCCGACAGATCCTTGTCCTGCCCGCCGAACAATTGCTGGGTGAGCATCTGCATCCGGAATTCGTCCGAAGGCGGCACGCCGAGGATCTGCATCACCACCCGCAAGGGATAGGGGCCGGAGACCTCCTTGACGAAATCGACCTCCTCGGTGCCGCTTGCCAGCATCCGGTCGACCGTCTGCGCCGCCAGCGTGCGCAGTTCGTCTTCCAGCCGCGCGAGGTTGCGGGGCATGAACCATTCCTGCGTCAGCTTGCGATACTTCGGGTGGATCGGCGCATCGAATACCACCAGCGAATCCACCAGCATGTTCGATCCGGTCGCTGCACGGCTGAATTCGATGGCCTGGTTGAAGCTGAACACCACCGGGCGCGGGTTGTTGAGGAAGGCGGCATTGTCCTTCGAAATCCGCATCACATCATCATAGCCGGTGACGAGCCAGAACGGATCGAACAGTCCGGGCGTGTCGGGCTGCACCTTTGCCACCGGAGTGGTCGCGCGGATGTGGTCGAAGGTGTCGAGCAGTCCGTCCCATTCGGCATAGGCGTGCGGGTCGATCACCCGGCGCGCGAGGTCGCCGGGCAGCACGGCCTCAGCGCCGCTCACGCAGCACCTGCTTGCGCACGGGCCGCATACTCGTCGCGCAGCTCGCGCTTGTAGAGCTTGCCATTGGCCTCGCGCGGGAGATCGGGGCGGAAGTCGAACAGCTTGGGCATCTTGATCTTGGAGAGACTCACGCTGAGGAACTCGCGCAATTCCGCCTCCAGCGCCGGGCCTGCATCTGCCATGTCCTGCGGCTGCACCACCGCGACGACCTTTTCGCCCAAGTCAGGGCAGGGCGCGCCGATCACCGCGGCGTCCATCACCTTGGGGTGGGTAACGAGCAGGTTCTCGATCTCCTGCGGGTAGATGTTGACGCCCCCGCTGATGATCATGTGGCTTTTGCGGTCGGTCAGGAACAGGAAGCCGTCCTTGTCGAGGTGCCCGATGTCGCCAAGCGTCATCCAGCCGCTGGGATGCATCGCTTCGGCGGTCTTGGCGGGATCATTGTGATAGGTCGGCAGATTGACGTTCTCGAAGAAGATCAGCCCGTCCTGATCGGGGCCAAGTTCCTCGCCATCAGGCCCGCAGACGTGGACCTTGCCGTGCACCGCGACGCCGACGGTACCTGGCTTGGAGAGCCAATGTTCGGACTTCACCATCGTCATCCCGATCATCTCGCTGCCGGCGTAGTATTCATTCACGATCGGCCCCCACCATGCGATCATCTCGCGCTTGATCGGCACCGGGCAGGGCGCGGCGGCGTGGATCGCGCGTTGGTGGCTCGACAGGTCGTAGCGGGTGCGGACCTCGGGATCGAGCTTGAGGAAGCGCACGAAGTGGGTCGGCACCCACTGGCTGTCGGTCACCTTGTAGCGTTCGATCGCCTGCAAGGCTTCCTCGGGGTCGAACTTCTCCATCATCACCACGGTCCCGCCCAGACGGTGGACGATCGAGCACCAGCCGATCGGCGCCGCGTGATACAGCGGAGCGGGTGAGAGATAGATCATCGAGCCATCGGCCGGCATGCCCATGCCCATCGTGGCGAGGCCGAGCAGCGGGACAGGCGCGGCGGGATCGGGATCTTCGGGCGGAGCGGGACGGATGCCCTTCGGCCGGCCCGTGGTGCCGCTCGAATAGAGCATAAGGAAGCCGGCGCTCTGATCGGGGATCGGATCGCTGGGCTGGGCGGCCAGCGCTGCGGCAAAGTCCTCCGCATCGCCCGCATCCATCATCAGAACCGCAAGACCCGGGCACTCGGCGCGGATGTCCTCCAGCACCCCGGCGAAGGCACCGCTGGTGATCAGCAGCTTCGCCTGTGCATCGCGGATGATGTAGGCGGCCTCGGGCGCGGTCAGGCGCGAGGAGATCGGCACCAGCATGGTCCCGGCGCGCTGCGAGCCCCAGATGAGGGTGAAATACTCGATCCGGTTTTCGAGCAGCACCGCAAAGGCATCGCCCGCACCAATGCCGTGGGCGCGCAGCAGATGGGCAAGGCGGTTCGATTCCGCATCCATTTCGCCATAGGTGATCTGCTTGCCCGAGCCGGTCATGATGACGGCGGGATGATCGGGGCGGGTCGCGGCGTGCGCGATCGGATGCATCGACATGTGTTCTCTCTCCCTGCCGCCCCATCTTCAAGCGGGAGCGCGGCTTGGCGAGGAAATTACGCGAGGCGTGCAGCCTCGCAAGCAAAAACGGTATGGGAAATGCTACCGATCACCAGAGTGAGCCTGAATGGGCTGCGGAGACGAAAAAAAGGCGGCGGGATAACCCGCCGCCATAATCGGACACCCTCTCCAATGTCCGGCCCGCTTAAAGCGGGCAATCTCGTGAAGCGTTAAGCGCCAAGCTTAATCGCCGCCCTGGCCAGTGAGGCGGCTGTCGCGGGCGTAAGCCAGCTGTGCTTCGCTCTCAACCATATACGGAATCGGATTGACCGCAAGACCCTCAACACGAACTTCATAGTGGAGGTGCGGACCGGTCGAACGGCCGGTCGAGCCGACGTAGCCGATCAGATCGCCCTTCTTCACTGTGTCGCCCGCAGCGACCGCGAGGCGCGAAAGGTGAGCGTAGCGGGTTTCCATCGAAGCGCCGTGCGCAATGCTGATGAAAAGCCCGTAGGACGAATAGAGGTCGGCGCGGCCAACAATGCCGTCGCCGGTGGCAAAGACCGGGGTTCCGGTCGGCGCAGCGAGGTCGATGCCCTGATGCTGGCGGCGGCCGCCGAGCACCGGGTGGGTGCGCATCCCGAAGCCGCTGGTCAGCGCAGCGCCTTCAAGCGGCATGCGCGATGGCACGGAAATACCGCGCTGCGGGATCGGCGAGGAATAGGCGGGGGCGGCGTCGGTGGTGCCGGCTACCGGGGTCGTGCGCTCGATCGCGGTCCAGCTGGCGAACAGCGACTTGAAGCGCGTATCGCCGATATCAACCACCTCACCCTGTGCGTCACGCACCGGCGCGATCATGTCGGCGCTAGTGCTGGTGGTTGCAGCGGAGTTGGCGGAGTTGGCAAAGGCTGGAGCAGCAGCGGAAACCAGCACGGCTGAGCAGACAGTTTCAGCGAGCTTCAGCGCGGTGCGAAAGGCAGATTTCATAATGCGACCCGGTCCCGATTGCGGCTTTGCGCCGTTGGAAAAACCCGGCACGTCTGATGCGCGCCTTTGATGTGGGTTAGTTATCCGGGTGAGTCGTTAAAGCGCAATCTCTTCATAAAAACGACGCGACAAACCGGCTGCAAGACGCGCTGAGTCGTTGAACGGTGGCTTAACGTGCCCCCTGAAGTGCTGTTTTACGAGGCTTTGCCAGAGAGATTCGGGTTCCGATTGCGCCAATTCGGCACAGCGTAAAAAGTGCTTGGTGCCTGCCGCGACGTGCCGGATTTCGTCGTCAAGTATGCGCGTGAGGATTTTCGCACCATTCTCGTCGCCCGCTGCCCGGACCCGCTCAAGCGTCGCGGGCGTCACGTCGAGCCCGCGCGCTTCCAGCACCATCGGCACCACCGCAAGCCGCGCGGTGACATCGTGGCGGGTGGCGTGCGCGGCCTCCCATAGCCCCGCATGGGCGGGCAGTTCGCCGTAGTGGCTGCCAAGATTCTTGAGCTTGCGCGCCAACAGCGCAAAATGCATCGCCTCGTCCGCCGCCACATCGAGGAAGTCGGTGACGAATTCCTCGCCCATCTCGCCGCCGAAGCGCCCCGCCATGTCGAGCGCCAGGTCGATGGCGACGAACTCGATATGGGCAAGGCTGTGCCACAGCGCGATCCGCCCGCGTTCGGAGCCGCCCTTGCGGCGTTTGGGCATCTGGCCGGGTGCGAGCAGCTCGGGCGCATCAGGCCATGCCGGATACTCGGGCATGGTGACGTCAAACTCGAACGCCAGCGCCCCCCGCCGCCACGCGCGCGCCACTTCGCGGGTCGCGAAGCATTTGGCGCGCGGTTCGGGCGTGAGCAGCGCGGCGCGGATGGCATGGGCGACGGTGGTCATGATGACGTCAGAGCGCTTTGGCTGCGGCGAGCACGTCTTCGGCGTGCCCGGCGACCTTCACCTTGTCCCAGATGCGCGCGATTTTCCCGTCGGTGCCGACCAGATAGGTGGCGCGGACCATGCCCATGTAGGTCTTGCCGTACATCTGCTTTTCCGCCCACACGCCGAGCGCGTCGGAGAGACCGCCTACTTCCGAATCCGTCGCCAAGGGGGCGGTGAGGCCGTGCTTGGTAATGAACTTGGCGTGCTTCTTGGCCGGGTCCTTGCTGACCCCGAGCAGCTTGGTGCCTGCCGCCTCGAAGTCAGCTTTCAGCGCGGAGAAATCCTTGTTCTCGGTGGTGCAGCCGGGGGTGTCGTCCTTGGGATAGAAGAAGATCACCAGCTTGGAGCCGGCAAAGTCCGAAGGCTTCACGCTGCCGCCTTCGGGGGCTTCCATCGCGATATCGGGAATGGCGTCGCCAACGCCGGGGAAGGTCGTCATGTCTCAGGTCTCCTGTTGCGATGGCAGAATGTTGGTGCCGAGGATTTGTTTCCACGTTTGTGAAACGCTCTGCCGTGCGGCCGCGAAGGCTTCGAGCAGATCGGCGTAGCTTTTGTAGCCGCAGGCCCGCGCCAGTGCCCGCGCGCCCGAAGGCGGCGGTTCGCGTCCGTCCGGGGCGAGCAGGCGTCCCGCCACCAGCATACGGCTCATCAGCGCATGGGGCTGGGCCAGCTCGTCCGGGATTAGCCCCGCCTTGGCAAGCCCGCCGAGCGCCGCCGCCAGATCCGGGTCGAGCGCCTGCGGGGCAGCCTCGGCAAGCGCGGTGCCGTCCGCCGCCTTGCCGCGCAGCTGGAGGTAGTGGACGATGAATTCGATATCGACGAGGCCGCCGCGGGCCAGCTTGGCATCGATGGGTCCGCTCTGCGGCTTGTGCTTCGCCATCTCGGCGCGCATTTCCAGCACCGCATCCCGCAAGAGTTCCTTATCGCGAGGCGCGCGCAGCACTTCGGCGAGCACCGCTTCAAGCTCCGTGCGCGCGGCGGGCGAGCCGTAGAGCACCCGCGCACGGGCGAGCGCCATGTGCTCCCACGTCCACGCCGCTTCGCGCTGGTATTTGCCGAAAGCCTCGCAGCTCACCGCCAGCGGGCCTTGATTGCCTTGGGGCCGCAGCCGCGTATCTACCTCGTACAGCGCGCCTTGCGCGGTCGGCACCGACAGCGCGGCGCTGACCCGGCTGGCGAGGCGGTTGTAGTAGATCGTCGCGCCCAATGGCCGCTCGCCGTCCGACTGCGCGGCGAAATCACCGGTGAAGAGGTAGACGATGTCGAGGTCGGAGGCATGGGTCAGCGCCCCGCCGCCCAATCGCCCGAGCCCGAGGATCAGCAGTTCGCCGCCGGGAATACGCCCGTGCTTGGCGGCGAATTCCTCCACCGTCGCATCCGCCGCCAGCCTCAGCGCGGCTTCGGCGGTGCGCGACAGCGCGCGGGCGATGTCGAGCGGATCGGCAAGCCCTTCGATGAGCTGGATGCCGAGCGCGAAGCGGATCTCGCCGGTGACGATGCGGATCGCGTCGAGCAGCGCCTCGTAGTCCGGGCGAATCGCCGCGCCGCGCATCCGCGCCATTATCGCCTGCGTTTCCCCGGGGAGATCGAGCGCGTGCCGGTCGATGAGGGTATCGAGAAGCTCGGGCTTGCGCGCCAGCTCGTCGGACAGAACGGGGGCGAGGGTCAGGGCGGCCACCAGACGCTCGATCAGGTCGGGGCGCGCGTCGAGCAGGCGGAAGGTGGTAATCGCCGATGGTACGCTCTCGATGATGCGCTCCCAGCGGGTGATCGCGCGCAGCGGGTCGTCGCTGCGCGCCATCGCCTCGAGCAGCGCCGGAGCGAGCCGATCCCATGCGGCAATCGCCTGCGGGGAGCGGATCGCGGCGTGCCGCCCGTCGCGCCAGCCTTCGATCCGCTCGGCCAGCACGTCGGGGTCGGCGAAGCCCTGCTTCGCAAGCTGCGGCGTCAGCGCGCTCGCCGGCATCGCGGCAGGCGCAGGCGCAGCCTTGGGCCGGCCGATCAGTTCCTCGTAGATGCGCCCGGTTCGGGCGGTGATGTCGGTCAGTTCGGCGACCAGCGCCGCGCCGTCCGCCAGCCCGTCAAGCTGCGCGACATTGTCCAGCGCATCGCCTTCGGGGAGGGTGTGGGTCTGGCGATCGTTCACCATCTGCAAGCGGTGCTCGACCTGCCGCAGCCGGTCGTAACCCTCGCCCAGCACGCGCGCATTTTCGACAGTGATCCACTCCGCCGCCGCCAGCGCGTCGAGCGCCGCGCGCGTGCCCCTGAGCCGCAGCGAGGCATCCCGGCCGCCGTGGATCAGCTGGTGGGTCTGGGCGTAGAACTCGATCTCGCGGATGCCCCCGCGCCCGCGCTTGACGTCGAAGCCGGGGCCGGGGGCGGGCGGGCCTGCGTGGCTGTCGCGGATGCGGTGGGTGAGCGCGCTGATCTCCTCGATCGCGCCGAAATCGAGCTGGCTGCGCCATACGAAAGGCCGGATTGCAGCGAGAAAAGCCTCGCCTGCCGGGATGTCGCCAGCGGCGGCGCGGGCGCGGATGAAGGCGGCACGCTCCCACGCCAACGCTTGGCCCTGATAATGGGTAAGCGCCGAACCGACCGGAACGGCAAGCGGGCTGACCTCGCTTGCGGGGCGCAGCCGCAGGTCGACCCGCAGCGCATAGCCATCCGCCGTGCTGCCTGCGAGGAGCGCGACCACGCGGCGGGCATAGCGCTGCGCCGCCTCCCCCGGATCGTCGGATGAGCGGCGGGCCAGACGCTCGCGGTCGAACAGCAGGATCGGGTCGATGTCCGAGGAATAGTTGAGCTCGCCCGCACCCTGCTTGCCGAGCGCCAGCGCGATGAAGCCGTCGGCGGTGTCATTGCCGGTGCGTTCGGCGATCGCGGTGCGGATCGCCCGGTCCAGCGCCCGGTCCGCAAAGGCCGTGAGTTCTCCCACCACGCGCGTCAGCGGGAAGGCCCCCGCCAGATCGCCAACCGCCAACGCCGCCGCCAGCGCCAGCCGCTCGCGCCGCACGGCCACCTCAGCATCGGGGTTGTCGCCCAGCGCTCGCGCCCGGGCGAGCGCCACCTCGCCGTCGCCTGCGGCAAGCAGCGCGGTCAGCTCCGGATTACGCTCCAGCGCCCGCGCCAGAAACGGCGCGTGGTTTCGGGCGCGGCGGAGCGCGCTTTGCCAATCGACTTGCCGGTTCTCTCCCATCGCCCGCCTCTCTTACGAGGCTTGCGGCGACCCGCAAGGGCGCACGCTTGCGCGCAGGGTACGCCTCTGCGATGGAAAGCGCCGATTGGGCGTCACGATCCGGGAGAGACTTCGCATGGCACGCATTCACTTCGCGCTCGGCGCATTGTTGGCAGGAACGCTTGTGCTCGCTGGCTGCGACAGCCTGCCGGACGTGGCCAGCGCCAGCGCCACGCTCGACGTGCCCGATGTCGCCGCAGGCCAGATTTCCGATACAACGATGAAGGATGTGACACGCATCCTTTCCGGCGACGATTTCGAAGGACGCGCGCCCGGCACCCCCGGTGAAGAGAAGACCATCGCCTTCCTCACCGAACGCTTCAAGGCCGCGGGCCTCAAGCCCGGCAACGGCAACTCGTGGGTGCAGGAAGTGCCGCTGATCGAGATCACCGGCAAGAACTACGCGCCCCTGACCGTGACCGGCGCGAAGGTCGGCGGGCCGCTGAGCTTCAACTTTGCCAAGGACTGGGTCGGCATCACCTACCGCGAGGAAGCCAAGACCGCGATCAAGGACAGCGAGCTGGTGTTCGTAGGCTACGGCATCAACGCCCCCGAGCGCGGGTGGAACGACTACGCCGGGGTGGACGTGAAGGGCAAAACGGTGGTGATCCTCGTCAATGACCCGGACTGGCAGACTGATGGGCTCAAGGGCACCTTTAACGGCAAGGCGATGACCTATTACGGCCGCTGGACCTACAAGTTCGAGGAAGCCGGCCGGCAAGGTGCGGCAGGCGCGCTGATCGTCCACCAGACCGCGCCTGCGGCCTATGGCTGGAATGTCGTCGAAAGCTCGTGGAGCGGCGCGCAGGCCTATGCCCAACGCGGCAAGAACGCTCCGCCGCTCACCCAGATGAACGGCTGGGTGACCGAGGGCTCGGCGCGCCAGTTGCTCAAGGCGTCGGGACAGGATCTCGATGCATTGAGCAAAGCCGCACAGACCAAGGGCTTCACGGCCGTGCCGCTGGGCCTCAAGCTTTCGACGAGTTTCGAGAGCGACGTTCGCAGCTTCAAGTCGCATAACGTCATCGGCATCCTGCCCGGCACCGAGAAGCCCGGCGAATATGTGCTCCACACCGCGCACTGGGATCACCTCGGCCGCTGCACCCCGGCGCCTGACGGCGACGACATCTGCAACGGCGCGATCGACAACGCCACCGGCACCGCCGCGCTGGTCGCTCTGGCCGAGGCCCATGCCAAGGCGGGCGCGGCGCCCCGCAGCCTGGTGTTCCTCGCGGTGACGGCGGAAGAATCCGGACTGCTCGGCGCCGATTACTACGCGGCCAACCCGGTCTTCCCGCTCGCGCAGACCGTGGGCGGGGTGAACATGGACGCGCTGCAGATGGGCGGCCCGGCCAAGGACGTCACCGTAGTGGGTCTCGGCAAGTCTGAGCTCGACCGCTTCCTCGAAGCCGCGCTCAAGGCCGACGGGCGCACGATCACCCCCGATGCCAAGCCCGAGGCTGGCTATTACTACCGCTCGGACCACTTCGCTTTCGCCAAGCGCGGCGTGCCGATGATCTACCTCGAATCCGGACAGCACCTCGTCAACGGCGGGCGCGCTGCCGGCGCGGCGATCGAGAAAGACTACACCGAGAACCGCTACCACGGCCCGAAGGACGAGTATGACCCGGCGTGGGATTGGTCAGGCGTGATGTCCAGCCTCGAGATTTACTACCGCCTCGGCCGGATGATGGGCACCAGCACGAGCTGGCCGACCTGGATCGAGGGCGACGAGTTCCGCGCCACCCGCGACACAAGCTGCGCAGGCAGCGACAAGGGCTGCTGATCCCCGCCATGACGATGATCATGCCGCCCGAGTGGGCACCGCAGGACTGGGTCTGGATCGGCTTCCCGCACCTCGCCGAGGAGTGGCCGGGCTGGCTTGAACTGGCGCAGGAGCAGATGGCGGACTTTGCCTCTGCCGTGGCCGAAAGCGGGCAGGCCGTGCGGCTGCTGGTCCGCGACGCGGCCAACGAAGCCCGCGCGCGTGAACTCGTCAGCGGTAAGGTGACGCTCGAGCGGCGGGTCTACGGTGACGTCTGGCTGCGCGATACCGGGCCACTGGTGGTGCATGAGGGGCAGGGCCGCTCCGCACGCCGCTTCGGCTTCAACGGTTGGGGCGGCAAATACCTGATGCCGGGCGATCAGGAGATCGGCGCCGAGCTGGCACGCGACGCAGGACTCGCCATCGCAACTTCGCCGATGATCCTCGAGGGCGGGGCGGTCGACGGCGACGGCACCGGGCTGGTCGCGACGACCGAGCAGTGCCTCCTCAACCCCAACCGCAACCCGCAGATGACCCGCGCGCAGATCGAAGCGGAACTTGGCCAGCAACTTGGCTTCACCCGCGTGCTGTGGTTGGGTGACGGCCTCATCAATGACCACACTGACGGCCATGTCGACAACCTCGCGCGCTTTGTCGCGCCGAACCGGCTGGTGGTGCCCGAGGCCACCGGCAAGGACGATCCCAACGCCGCGATCTACGCCGATGCCACTGCGCGCGCGGTCGCCGCAGGGGTCGAGGTGGTGCACATCCCCTCGCCGGGCCGGATCGAGCGGAATGGGATCATCGAACCTGCCAGTTATGTGAACTTCGCGATCACCTCGCATCTGGTGGTGGTGCCGACCTTCGGCTCGCCCCACGATGCTGACGGGGTCTCCGCGATCGCCGCGCTGTTCCCCGACCGTGACACCATCGGCCTGCCGGGCGAGGCGGTGCTGGCCGGCGGCGGCGGCTTCCATTGTGCCAGCCAGCAGATGCCCGCAGCGCCTGCAAATTAACGCTTCGTTAGGAATTTGGGCGGAGAGTGCGGCTTATGAACCGCGCTATTGCCCTCGCTCATCCCCTTCTCGCCGCCACGCGCATCGAGTCGCTGGAGATTGCGCGTCGGGTGATCGTGCTCGGCTGCGCTGCAGCGTTGATCCTGGCGGGCAAAGCCATCCCGTTCTGATCAGACCAGCCGCGCGAAGGCGGCGATAGCCGCGCCTCCCAGCACCACGCCCACCACCGTGCGCCACAGCGGATCCGCGATCCGGCCTGACACCATCGCGCCCAAGCGGTTGCCGCCGATGATCACCGGCAGGACTAGCACCGCGAACAGCAGCAATTCGATCCGCAGGATGCCGAGCCACGCCGCGCTTGCGAGGCCCGCGCTCGCGGCGATGGTGAAGATCAGCTGCATCGAAGCCTTGACCTTGGCGCGCGGTAGCTCGCGCCCCGCGTAATAGGGCACCACCGGCGGCCCGGGCATCCCGGCATAGCCTGTCATCAGCCCGCTCATCACGCCGACCGCGCCCGTCACCCAGCTGCCGGGCACAGCCGCACCGCGCTTGGGCAACAGGATCGCAACAAAGGCGCTGAAGGCGATCAGCGCGATGGCGAGCCGGGCAACGTCCTTGCCGGTCACCGACAGCGCCCACAGCCCGAACGGCGTGGTTAGCACGACAAGCCCGCCGATTGCCCAGGCGGTCGGCTCCGCCTCGCGCACAAGGGTGCGCAGTTCGGTGGCGCCGATCATCAGCGAGAGCGCATTGGCGAGCACCACCGCCTCGACCGGCGGCAGCGCGAGGGCGAGTACCGGCACAAGCAGGATCGCCATGCCGAAGCCGGTCAGCCCGCGCACGAAGCTCGCCCCCAGCGCCGCTGCAAGCGCGACGCCGACTTGCAGCGCGGTAAAGCCTCCGAGGATTTCCACCGCGCCCGCGTCAGCCGGCGGCAAGATCGGGCGGCGTGCCTTCGCTCTTCAGCATGGCGATGGCATCAGCGAGGCTCATCACCTTCTGGTGCTCGGCGCCGAGCGTACGGACAGCGACAGTGCCTTCCTCGGCCTCACGCTTGCCGACGACCAGCAGGTGCGGAACCTTGGCGAGCGAGTGTTCGCGCACCTTGTAGTTGATCTTCTCGTTGCGGGTGTCGGTTTCGACCCGGATGCCCGCCGCTTTCAGCTGCGCGGTCACATCTTCCGCATAGCCATCCGCGTCAGACACGATGGTCGCGACCACCGCCTGCACCGGGGCAAGCCATGCGGGCAGGCGTCCTGCGAAGTGTTCGATCAGGATGCCGATGAAGCGTTCGTAGCTGCCGAAAATCGCGCGGTGGAGCATCACCGGACGGTGCTTGTCGCCGTCCTCGCCGATATAGTTCGCATCAAGCCGTTCAGGCAGCACGCGGTCCGACTGGATCGTGCCGACCTGCCAGGTGCGCCCGATCGCGTCGGTGAGGTGCCATTCGAGCTTGGGCGCATAGAACGCGCCTTCGCCGGGGAGTTCTTCCCACTCGAGGCCGTTCGCCGTCAAAGCATCGCGCAGTTCCTGTTCGGCCTTGTCCCAGTCCGCATCGGAGCCAAAGCGCTTCTCGGGTCGCAGGGCGAGCTTGATATCATAGGTGAAGCCGAAGTCGCGGTAGACCGAATCGGCCAGTGCAAGGAAGTCCTGGACCTCGGCCACCACCTGCGATTCCATGCAGAAGATGTGCGCGTCGTCCTGCGTGAACTGGCGCACGCGCATCAGCCCGTGGAGCGCGCCGTGGGGTTCGTTGCGGTGGCAGCAGCCCATCTCGCCCAGACGGATCGGCAGATCGCGGTAGGAGGTGATGCCCTGCTTGAAGACCATCACGTGCGCCGGGCAGTTCATCGGCTTGATCGCCAGCCACTCGGCATCGTCGGCGACCTTGGGCGACGCGGCGCCGCTGTCCTCGTCAACCTCGGGCACCATGTCGGGCACGGCGAACATGTTCTGTGCGTATTTTCCCCAGTGGCCTGACTGGGTCCATTGGCGCACGTCCATCAGCTGCGGAGTCTTGATTTCGCGGTAGCCGCTGCCGTCCATCTTGCGGCGCATATAGGCTTCCAGCTCGCGCCAGATGCGGTAGCCCTTGGGGTGCCAGAAGACGCTGCCGTGCGCCTCTTCCTGCAAGTGGAACAGGTCCATCTCGCGGCCCAGCTTGCGGTGATCGCGCTTGGCGGCTTCTTCCAGCCGCGTGAGGTGCGCCTGCAGCTGCTTCTTATTGAGCCAGCCGGTGCCGTAGATGCGGGTGAGCTGCGCATTGTTCTGGTCCCCGCGCCAGTATGCGCCTGCAACGCGCATCAGCTTGAAGGCGTCGGGATCGAGCTTGCCGGTCGAGGGCAGGTGCGGGCCGCGGCACATGTCGAGCCAGTCGTTGCCGCTCCAATAGACGGTGAGTTCCTCGCCCTTGGGGAGTTCCTGGGCCCACTCGGCCTTGAAGGTCTCGCCCTCGCTTGCCCACTTGGCGATGAGCGCCTCGCGGCTCCACACTTCGCGGCGCAGCGGCTTGTCGGCGCGGATGATCGCGCGCATCGCGTCCTCGATGGCGGGAAGGTCATCCATGCTGAACGGCTCGCGGCCCTCGGGCGCTTTGACGTCGTAGTAGAACCCGTCGTCGGTCGAGGGGCCGAAAGTGATCTGCGTACCGGGCCACAGCGCCTGCACCGCTTCGGCAAGGATGTGGGCATAGTCATGACGGGCCAGTTCGAGCGCATCGGCCTCGTCGCGGGCGGTCACCAGCGCGAGCTCGGCGTCACCCTCGAAGGGGCGGGCCAGGTCGCGCAGTTCCCCGTTCACCCGCGCGGCGAGCGCCGCCTTGGCAAGGCCGGGGCCGATCGCGGCGGCGATGTCGGCAGGGGTCGATCCGGCAGGCACTTCGCGCACCGATCCGTCGGGCAGGCTGATCTTGAGCAGTTCGGTCATTGTCGCAGGTCCGTCTCGTTTGGGCGCGCCCTGCCACAAGCAGAGGCTCACCGGAAGAGCGGTGTTGTTCGTGTGCCGATCGAGGGAGAACACCGCGCCGCCCCTGACCGGGCGGCGAGCGCTGGCGTTCAACCCGCGTGCCGCCGCCCCCGGATAGTAGTCCGGGTCGTCGTGGTGCGGGTGGTGGCGAGCAGCAGAGCCATGCGGAGAAGATATTCCTCCAACAGGCAAAAGTCACGAGCAAGTTGATGAAACACTCTCGGGAAGCGGGTTTTCGGAGTCATCAATGGAAAGCGTCCTTGACATGGCCTGCGGCGCAAATGTAAAGCAGACTTGCCAATTTGAAAAAGGAGCTTTCCATGTACCGCATCCATCAGGCGCTGTTGCTCGGCAGTGTCCTACTCGGCATCGCGCTGCTCGCGGTGTTCGACATCATCCCCGCGGCTATCGCCCAATATGCCCCGCTCGCGGTGGTGCCGTTCATCGTGTCGCGCCAACCATCCTGCCGGGTGCTGGGCAAGGGTCAGGCGCGGTGAGCACCCGCACCCCGGCGATGCGCCGCTATTTCCGCGTCCATATTGCCCTGTCGGTGCTCTATATCGCGCTGGTGCTGCTGGCGTCGCTGTTCATCCCGGATAACGCCGCGCCCAGCCCGATGGTGATCCTGTTCGCTCTGCTGCCCGGCCTCGTCGTGCTCGGCTGGATCTGGAATATGGGCCGTCTGCTGGTCGAGATGCAGGACGAGTATCTGCGGATGCTGGAAGTGCGCAAGATGCTGTGGGCTTCCGCGATTACTCTGTCGATTTGCGGCGGATGGGGTCTGGTGGAACTGTTCGCGGCGATCCCGCGCCTGCCGGTATTCTACGTCTTCCCGATCTGGTGCGGCGGCCTTGCGGTTGGCCAGTTGATCAACCGTTACACTGTCGGCGACGGGGACTGCGCGTGAACAATCGCCTCAAAGTCCTGCGCGCCGAGCGGGACTGGAGCCAGCAGGATCTGGCCGACCGGCTCGGCGTCAGCCGCCAGAGCGTCAATGCCATCGAGAAGGGCCGCTACGACCCCTCGCTGCCGCTTGCCTTCACCATCGCCGACCTGTTCGGCCTGCCGATCGAGGCCATTTTCCTGAGAGACGGAGACCCTGAATGACCGTGATCCGCACCTTGCGCGCCGCCGCCGCATCCTTCGCGGCGCTGATCGCCCCTGCTGCCGTGCACGCCGAGGATGCCGCCGCTCCCTGCCCGCCCTTCGAGGTGGTCGGTTCCGGCCCCGATCTGCTGCTGGTGCCCGGCCTCGGCTCGCCGCCTGCGGTGTGGGACGGGGTGAAGGACAGCCTCGCCAAGGATTACCGCGTGCATTTCGTCCACGTCGCAGGCTTTGCCGGACGCGCGCCGGAGGGCGATCCGGCGACCTTGTTTGCGCGCACCGAGGCCGACATCATCCGCCATCTCGATTGCCGCAAGGTCAAGAGCGCCGCCTATGCGGGACATTCGATGGGCGGGTTCCTCGGACTGATGCTCGCCGCCGATCACCCCGAGCGGATTGCCCGCGTGGTGGTGGTCGATTCGCTGCCCTTCTATCCGCTGATCTTCGATCCCTCGCTGACGCCCGAACGCACCGGCGCGCAGGCCGAGGCGACCCGCAAGGCGCTGGTCGGCATGGACGCGGCGGCCTTCGCGGCAAGCCAGCGCCAGAGCGTGAAGATTCTGGTGCGCGACCCGGCGTTTCACGAGCGGGTCGTGCAATGGTCGCTCGATTCTGACCGGGCGAGTTTTGCCGCGGCGGTCCATACGGTGATGACCAACGATATGCGCCCACGTCTGGGCACGATCACGACGCCGGTGACCGTGCTTGCCGCCGCCAATGCCTACGTCCCGCGTGCCCGGGTCGAGAAGCTCTACAGTGATGCCTATGCGGGCCTGCCCGGGGTGACGTTGAACATCATCGAGGACAGCTATCACTTCATCATGTTCGACCAGCCCGCAGCTTTCGAGGCGGCGCTGCGGTCGGGACTGAAGGAGTAGGCGCCCGCCGCCCTAGTTCTTCCCCCAGCCGCCGTCGGCGTGGGTTTCCTTGAAGTTGGGCGGGGTAAGCGGTTTGCCGCCGGCGGGGCGTTTGGCGGTAGTGCCTTTGCTGGTGGTGCCTTGATAGACTGCCGGATCGATGGCCTCGTCCATTTCCGACATTTTGTCGGAGGCGTTCTGGTGAACCGTCTGCTGCATGTTGACGATCGCCAGCGGGTTGGCCGCGACGGCGGCCCCGATCCGCGCTTCCACCATCGCAGTGTTGAAGGCGCGGCGATCAAGCGTGGAGTCGATCTTTTCTTCCATCGCGATTTCGGCGACGTCGTTGAGGAAGGGGTCTTCCTCCAGCCCCATCAAGGCATCGCCCTTGGTGAAAGCAAAGTCGATGCGCACGCGGGTGCCAGTGTCCTCAGGCGCGAGATAGGCGCGCACGTCGGCGATCCGGTCGTGGTCGATCACGACATCCCAGCGCAGCATTGCCGGGCCGCGGCTGCGCAGCACCAGATCGGTTGCGGGCCCGATCTCGTCGCCGAATTGCAGGCCCGCCAGCCGTGTCTCGACGCTTTGCGGCGCCATGTTGTAATACTGGCCGCGATCGAACGCGCCGCCCATATAGGCGCCGCCGCCCAGCAAGGTCGCACCGCCGGCAAGCCACATCCCGCGCATTGTAAACCCCTCACTTAATGGGGTCGCAGGATACTGCACGGGGCTTAACAGATTGCTGCGCAGCCCAGCGCCTCACACCGTGAGGGTGCGCGCGCCCTTTTCACAGGTCAGCCGCTTGGTGCCCGCAAGCCGCGTTGAACGCTGCTTCACGCCCCCCGTAAAGCGGTACTCGGTGGTCACCCGCGCCGGGGCCAGTTCCACCACCATATAGCCGCGCTGCGCGGTATCGGCCCACTTGAGCTCGGTGTTCTCGGCCACCAGCGAGGCGGCGAGCGTGTCGGGTTTCACGAAGGTCAGGTAGGCTTCAAAGCCGGGCGAGCTTACCGAATTGCCGCCGAATTCGACGCCCACCTTGGTGCCGTCCTGCGCCAGGTCGAAGGCCCAGCCATTGTGGGTGTCGCCCGCCAGCACGACGAGGTTGGCGTCGGCATTCAGCGAGGCCTTGAGCACGCGTTCGCGCGCGGCGGGGTAGCCGTCCCATGCGTCCATGTTCGACGGCAGGCCGACTGCGCTTGCCTTGGCGGCGGATTCGAGGCGGGTGCGCACGAAGTCGGGCAGGCCTGCGCCGGCGGTTTCGACGAGGTTTTTGGGCGTCTTCAGCTTGCCGATCAGCACCTGCTGGAGCAGCACCTGCCACTGCGTCCCCTTGCGGGTCGAGGCGGCGAGGCCGTCTGCCAGCCACGCTTCCTGCGACCGTCCGAGCAGCTGGCGCTCGGGGTTCTTCCACGCGCTGTCACGGAAGCTCTCGAGCGCTGCGACAACCGCCTGCGGGTCCTTGGCGCCGTCGATCACCTTTTCGAGCCGGAACTGCTGGTCGCGGCCTTCAAGCCGCGTGTCGAGCTTGAACAGGGTGGCAAGGTCGCCGACCTGATAGGCGGTGTAAGCCTCCTCGCCGACCGGCATCCACTCGCGATAGGCGCGCTTGGCGGCGGCCTTGCGCACCTGCCATTCGCCTTCGGTGGCCGATTGGTGGTTCTCGGCGCCGTTCTCGTAGCTGTCGTTGGCGCTTTCGTGGTCGTCCCACACCGCAATCATCGGCAGCACTTGGTGGAGCCGCTGGCAATCGGGATCGGCGCGGTAGGTGGCGTAGCGCAGGCGGTAATCGGCGAGCGCGACGATCTCGCTGGCGGGCTCCAGCACGCGGCCGGGATTGGTCTGGGCGGCGGACGGATAGGTGCCCGCGCCATATTCGTAGATGTAATCACCAAGGTGCACCGCAAGGTCGACATCATTGGCTTCGGCCGCGTGGCCATAGGCGTTGAACCAGCCGAAGCCGAAGTTCGAGCAGGAGAACACCGCCATGCGGAAATTCGCGGTCGGCCCTTCCGGCAGAGTGCGGGTGCGGCCGACCGGCGAGGCGCTGCCGCCGGGCGCGAGGAAGCGGTAGAAATACCAGCGGTCGGGTGACAGCCCGGTCGCGACACCCTTGGCGCACCAGTCGCGGTCGGGCGAAGCGGATACGTTGCCTTCGGCAACGGGACGGGCGAAGTCCTCGCTCTCGCTCACCTGCCAGGTCAGCGTGGTTGCCGCATCGGCGACGTAGCGGGTCCACAGCAGCACGCTCTTGGCCGAGGGCTCGCCGCTGGCGATGGCATGGGTGAAGCCCGTGCCGAAGCCGCGCGCGGCGGCGGGGGTCGCGGCGATGGCGGCCCCTGCGCCGGCGAGCGCGAACAGGTTGCGGCGGGTGAGATTGGTGGCGGCGGGCTGGCCCGCGGGTTCTGTCTTGATCATGGCTAGCCGCCTATCTCTCTCCGGTTGCGCTCGCATGACAATGCTTGCGCCGCGCACCCGGCGCAAGGCATGAGGCGCAAATGAGCGCGCTTCTGCACCACACCCTTTATGACGGCCGCCGCGTCGCCTTCCGCTACACCCACGGTGCGGGGCCATGCCTCGTGTTCCTGCCCGGCTACATGTCCGACATGACCGGCAGCAAGGCGACCGCGCTGTTTGCCGAAGCGCAGGCGAAGGGTCGCGCCTGCCTGCTGCTCGACTATTCGGGCTGCGGGCAGAGTGCCGGAAAAGACTTGGGGGGCGAGTTTGCCGACGGGATGCTCTCGAAGTGGCGTGACGAGGTGCTGGCGCTGGTTGCGAGCTATGTCTGTGGGCCGGTGCTGCTGGTCGGCTCGTCGATGGGCGGGTGGCTGATGCTGCTGGTGGCCGAGCATCTGAAGCACCGCGTCGCCGGGTTGATCGGCATCGCGCCCGCCCCCGATTTCACCCGCTGGGGCTACACCGAGGCGCAACGCGCGCAACTTGCCGCGGGCGAGACGATTTTCGAGCCCAACCCCTACGGGCCCGAGCCCACGCCGACTCACCCCGGCTTCTTCGCGGATGCCGAGTGTCACCTGAGGCTCGATAGCGCGATCGACCTCACCTGCCCGGTGCGGCTGCTTCACGGCCAGGCGGATGCGGACGTGCCTTATGACATCTCGCTTCGCCTCAAAGCGATGCTGCGGTCGGGCGACGTTCAGGTGACGCTGGTAGAGGACGGCGACCACCGCCTGTCGCGGGACAGCGACATCGCCCTTCTCAAGGCCATCGTGGCCGAATTTTACGGATAGCGCCCAAGTGTCATTGCTGCTCGCCATGCTCCTGCAAGTCGGCCCCAACCCCTTGGGCGGCGCCATGCAGGGCGATGATCTGGTCCGCGACCGGCCGGCCCGCAGCGACGGGGTGACGGACGACCTTGGCGCGACAAGTGCATGGCTGGAAAGCTGCTTTGACCAGCTCGAGGCCGACCCGGCGCGCGCGCATGCGATGGCGCAGATCCGCCGCGGCGAGACCAAGGGCGCTGACCGGGTGCTCGCCAACCTGTGCCTCGGCACAGCGGCAAGCGAGCTGGGCCTGTGGGACGACGCCCGCACCGCCTTCGCCGCCGCGCGGAGCGAGACGCCGGAGCGCGAGATTCGCGTCCGCGCGCGTTTCGCCGCGCTTGCGGGGAGTGCCGCGCTGGCGGGCGGGGATGCGGCAGGGGCCGAGGGTCTGCTGGCGCTCGCTCAGACCGATGCCCGCACCGCCAAGGCCGCGCCGCTCGAAGCCATCGCCGCCACCGACCGCGCCCGCGCGCTGGTGACGCTGGGGCGAAATGACGAGGCGCTCGCCGCGCTGGACACCGCGACCACCGCCGCGCCCGAACGCAGCGAAGGCTGGCTGCTCAAGGCGACGCTGCTGCGGCGGCTCGACCGGCTCGCCGAGGCGCAGACCGCGATCGAGCGCGCCGCGACGCTGACGCCCGACAACCCTGAAATCGGCCTCGAGGCCGGGCTGATCGCGGTGCTCGGCAGCCGTGACGATGCGGCGCGGGCGAGCTGGCGCTCGGTCCTGACGATTGCCCCCGACAGCCCCTCCGCCGCCACCGCACGCGATTACCTTGCGCAGCTCGGCGATAGGGTCGAAGCAGCACCCACGCCCACCCCTCCCGCGCCGCAACCGGCGCCACAGGAGCAGCCGCGATGACCCGCTTTTCCGTGCTCGATCTGGTGCCGGTGCGCGAGGGCGGGACGCTGTCCGAAGCCTTCGCCGACACTGCCAATCTCGCCCGCGCCGCCGAATCCTATGGCTGCGACCGTTTCTGGGTGGCCGAGCATCACGCGATGGACGGCATCGCGGGCGGCGCGACCTCGGTGGTGCTCGCCCACATCGGCAACGCCACCAGCCGCATCCGCATCGGATCGGGCGGGATCATGCTGCCCAACCACACCCCGTTCCAGATTGCCGAACAGTTCGGCACGCTGGATGCGCTGTTCCCCGGGCGGATCGACCTCGGGCTGGGCCGCGCGCCGGGAGCGGGGCCGGAATTGCAGCGCGCCTTGCGCAAGAACCTTCACCAGGCTGCGGAATACTTCCCGAACGACGTGGTCGAGCTGCGCGCGTTGCTCACTGGCGACCTCGATCTGCCGATCAGCGCCACGCCCGGCCTTGGCGCGCATGTCGAGCTGTGGATGCTCGGGTCGAGCCTGTTCGGCGCGCAGCTCGCCGCCAAGCTGGGTCTGCCCTATGCCTTCGCCGCGCATTTCGCGCCCGATCACCTCGACACCGCGCTGGCCGTCTATCGCCGCGACTTCCAGCCTTCCGAAGCGCTGGACCGCCCGCATGTGATGGTCGCGATGAACGTGTTCGCTGCCGATACCGAGGCCGAGGCGCGGCTGCTCGCCTCCAGCCAGCAGCAAAGCTTCGTGCGGCTGCGCAGCGGCAGCCCCGGCAAGCTCCCGCCGCCAATCGCGGATTACACCGATATGCTCCCCGCCCAAGCGCAGGCGATGCTCGCTCATCTGGGGCAGGCCGCCGCTGTTGGCGCGCCGGCACAGGTGCGCGAGGACATCGAAGCTTTCGTCCGCCGCACCGGCGCCGACGAGATCCTGCTGTGCGGCGCGACCTACGATCCGCAAGCCCGCATCCGCTCGCTCGCCATGACCATCGAAGCCTGTCAGACCGTCGCGGCTGCGTAACCTTACGCGATCAACCCGCTTGCACCGCGTAACCGAAAGCGGGTAGTGCGAAAGACACGATTACAACAACCCGGCATAATAATGTTGCGCGTGGGTGCAACCGGGTTCGCAGGATGAGCAGGAGCCTTTCATGGGGTCGAAGTCTGTCGCCGCCGCGCCGTCACGCGCGCTGATCAAGTCCCTTCGCCTTCAGCTCGAAGACTCGCTGCTGCCCGGCGATGCCGCCACCACCAAGCCTGCGCTGGACGAGGCGGCTGCCTACCTCCTCGCTGCTGCCGCGACCCGCGCGCCGGGACAGTCGCTGGTGCAGCTCGAATCCGCAGGCGGCGAGCGGCGGCACCTCAGGATCGCCCTGGTCAATGACGACAAGCCGTTCCTCGTCGATTCCGTCGCCGCCGCGATCGCTTCGCTGGGCGTGGGGATCGACCTGCTGCTGCACCCGGTGGTGCTGGTCGAGCGCGACGGCGAGGGCGTGATCACCGGGCTCGGCAAATCGGGTGCCAAAGAAAATGCGGCGCGCGAATCGCTGATCTATATCGAGACCCCGCGCCTCGATGCCCGCCAGCGCCGCGACCTGCTCGAGACGCTCCAGACGACCCTCGACGACGTCCACGCCGCGGTCAGCGATTGGCCGAAGATGCAGGCCGCGATCACCGCCGATGCCAGCGCGGCACAGGCGCTTGATGCCGAGATGGGCGCGCTGCTCGCCTGGCTTGGCGGCGGGATGCTGACCCAGCTCGGCCACCTCACCCGCCGCCGCGACGGCCACATCGCCGAACGCCTCGGCATCTGCCGCGCCTCGGCCAAGGATCTGCTCGCCGAGATTTCCTACGAGCGCGCGTTCGAATGGTTCGACCAGCAAGACGCCGCAGGAACGCCGCAGCCGCTGCTGGCGATCAAGTCGAACGTCGCCGCGCGCGTCCACCGCGCCAGCCCGCTCGATCTGTTCATCGTGCCAGTGCGCGAGAGCGGGAAAATAGCGGCGCTCTCGATCCATGCAGGTCTGTGGACCAGCGCCGCGCTCAACGCGCACCCTTCCGACGTGCCGGTGTTGCGCGCGATGGTCGCAGACATCACCAAGCGGCTCCACTTCGATCCCGCCGGGCACAATGGCAAGGCGCTGGTGCACGCCTTCACCTCGCTGCCCAACGACCTGCTTACTGCCTTCGACCCCGAGCGTGTGGCCGATCTCGTCACCGCCAAGATGGCACTGATCGACCGCCCGCGCCCGCGCGTCATTATGGTTCGCGCCACGCTGGAGCGGCACGTCTACGCCTTCGTCTGGATCCCGCGCGACCAGCTCTCGACCGATGTGCGCCACCAGATTCAGGCGATGCTGCTGGCGAGCCCGGGTGCGGTGCTTCTCGACTGGAGCCTTGCGGTGGAGAGCAACACGCTCGCGCTGCTGCGCTTCCTGATCGACGTGCGCGCCTGCGCCGACCTGCCCGAGGATGCGGCCATCGAGGCCCAGCTCGCCGACCTGCTTCGTGGTTGGAACGAGGCGGTCGCGACGCATCTGGCAGCGTTCGAGGAGGAAGGCCGCGCCGTGGCGCTCGCCGCGCGTTACGCCCCCGCCTTCCCCACCGGTTACCGCTTGACCTATGGCCCGCAGGAAGCCGCGCGCGACATCGCAAAGCTGCGCACCCTTGCGCTGGGCGAAGGGGAAAGCGACCGGGCCGAGCGCGTCGTCCGCCTCTATCGCCTGCCCGCCGACGGCCCGCAGACGCTGCGGCTCAAGGTCTATGTTTTGCGGGGCACGCTGGCGCTGTCCGATGCGGTCCCGGCGCTCGAGAATTTCGGGTTCCGCGTGCTTTCCGAAGTGCCGACGCACCTCGGCGATGCCTCGCTGGGTGCGATCGACGAATTCCTGCTGACCCTGCCGGCCGGGCGCGATGCCGGGGCGCTGCTGCAACGTGCCGCTCTGATCGAAGGCGCGCTTGCCGCAGTACTCAACGGCGCGGCCGAGGATGATCCCTTCAACCGCCTGATCGCCGCCGCCGGGCTGCTCCCAAGCGAGGCCAACTGGATGCGCGCGATCTATCGCTATCTGCGCCAGACGGGGGTGAGCTTCACGATCTACACGGTCGTCGACGCGCTGGTCGCCGCGCCGCAGGTCACCGCAGCAATGATCGCGCTGTTCGAGGCGCGCCACGATCCGGCTTTCGCGGGCGACCGCGAGGAGGCGATTGCCGCTGCCGTGGCCGCCTTCACGCGGGGGCTGGCGAAAGTCACGGCGATCAACGACGACCGCCTGCTGCGCCTCTACCGCGCGGTGATCGACGCCGTTCTGCGCACCAACGCCTTTGCACCCGCCGCCGCCGAGGCGCTGGCCTTCAAGCTCGATTCCGCGCTGGTGCCGGGCCTCCCCAAGCCGCTGCCGTGGCGTGAGATCTTCGTTTACAGCACCCGTGTCGAGGGCATCCACCTGCGCTCGGGCGCGGTGGCGCGCGGGGGGCTGCGCTGGTCCGACCGCCGCGATGACTTCCGCACCGAAGTGCTCGGGCTGATGAAAGCGCAGCGCGTCAAGAACGCTGTGATCGTGCCGACCGGCGCGAAGGGCGGCTTCTATCCCAAGCAGCTGCCATCGCCGGCGCTCGACCGTGAGGGTTGGGCCGCGGAGGGCCGTGCGTCCTACGAGATATTCATTCGCACGCTGCTGTCGGTCACCGACAACATCGAGGAGGGCAAGGTCGTCCATCCCGCCGACGTGACGGTGCTCGACGGCGACGATCCCTACTTCGTGGTCGCCGCCGACAAGGGCACTGCGACCTTCTCCGACATCGCCAACGGCATCGCCCAATCGCGCGACTTCTGGCTGGATGACGCCTTCGCCAGCGGTGGCTCCAACGGTTACGACCACAAGGCGATGGGCATCACCGCCAAGGGCGCTTGGCTGAGTGTGCAGCGCCACTTCCGCGAGCTGGGCGTCGATGTGCAGACCCAGCCGGTCACCGTCGTCGGCTGCGGCGACATGTCGGGCGACGTGTTCGGCAACGGGATGCTGCTCTCGAAGGCTCTGAAGCTGGTCGCAGCCTTCGATCACCGCCATATCTTCATCGATCCCACACCTGATCCCGCCGCGAGCTGGAAGGAGCGCAGCCGCATGTTCGCACTGCCGCGTTCGAGCTGGGAGGATTACGACAAGTCGCTGATCTCGAAGGGCGGCGGCGTCTTCCCGCGCACGGCGAAGTCGATCAAACTGTCCAAGCAGGCACGCGAGGCGCTGGGGGTCGATGCCAAGGAAATCGAGCCCGAGGCGCTGATCACCGCGATCCTCAAGGCGCCGGTCGATCTCCTCTGGTTCGGGGGCATCGGCACCTATGTGAAGGCCAGCCAAGAGAACCACATCCAGGTCGGCGATCCGGCCAATGACGGCCTGCGCGTCGATGGCACCGAAGTGCGCGCACGGGTCATCGGCGAGGGTGCGAACCTCGGCGTGACGCAGGCCGGGCGCATCGCCTTC
The DNA here is from genome assembly GCA_963765775.1 of uncultured Alphaproteobacteria bacterium. GTDB lineage: Bacteria > Pseudomonadota > Alphaproteobacteria > Sphingomonadales > Sphingomonadaceae > Erythrobacter. The sequence continues at coordinate 539,487 of CAVXXQ010000006.1, read as the reverse complement.
TCGCTGGCGGGCGGGCGCATCAACACCGACTTTATCGACAATTCGGCAGGCGTCGATTGCTCGGACAACGAGGTCAACATCAAGATCGCGCTCGCGGCGGCCACCGCGAGCGGCAAGCTGTCCGAAAAGAAGCGCAACACACTGCTCGCCAGCATGACCGACGAGGTCGCCGCGCTGGTGCTCGAGGATAACCGTTTGCAGGCGCTGGCGCTGTCGGTCGCCGAGAGCGGCGGCAAGGGCGCCACGCCTGCCTATGTCCGCCTGATCGAGCGGCTGGAGGAAGTCAGCGACTTCGACCGCCGCACCGAAGGGCTCGCCGATGGCGAAACGCTGACCCGCCGCGCCGCCGACGGCCAGGGGCTCACCCGCCCCGAACTGGCGGTGCTGCTGTCCTCGGCCAAGCTCGCGTTGCAGGACGCGATCGAGCACAGCGATCTGCCAGACGATCCGGTGCTGGAAGACGTGCTGCTCGCACGCTTCCCCGCGCCGATGCGCAAGACCTATGCCGACGAGGTTCGCGGCCACCGGCTGCGGCGCGAGATGATCGCGACCAGCCTGTCGAACCGCATCGTCAACCGGCTGGGCATGGTCCATCCCTTCGAACTCGCCGAGGAAGAGGGCGTCGGCCTTGCCGAGGTCGCCGCAGCCTTCGTGGTCGCCGAGCGCCTGTTCGGCCTCGCCCCGCTATGGCGCGAGCTTGAGGATGCGCCGATCAGCGAAAGCGCGCGCCTGATGCTGTTCGACCGGCTCGCAGCGGCTGTCGGCAACCTCATGTCCGACGTGCTGCGCACCGCTGCGGGCAAGGTCGATGCAGGCAGGATGATCGGTGACCTGCAAACCAGCGTCACCACGCTGATCGCGGGCCGCGAGGACCTGCTCACCGACGAGCCGCGCGCGCGGTCGAAGGCCTTGCAGGCGAGCTTTGCCGCCCTCGGCACACCCGACCCTCTCGCCGCGCGGGTCGCCAGCCTGTTCGATTTCGACGGAGCGGTCGGCCTTGCGCAAGCCGCGCTCGCCACCGGGATCGAGCCGTGCCTCCTCACCCACGCCTTCACTGACGTGGGCACCCGTCTGGGCCTCGACTGGGCGCAAGGGACGGCGGCCTACATGTCGCCGTCCGACATCTGGGAGCGGTTGCTGGTCTCGGGCCTGGCGCGCGATATCCAGCAGATGCGGATCGAGTTTCTGCGGCGGCAGATCGCGGCCGATGCAGGTAACGCCGATCCGCGCGGCGCGGTGGCCGCCTGGGCGGAACGCAATGCACCGGGCGTTGCGCAGTTCCGCGCGATGATCGCCCGCGCGCAGGCGCGTCCGCCGGTCGGCGCAGCCATGCTGGCACAAATCGCCAGTCAGGCGCGTAACCTGCTCGAGCGGTAGCACTCTCGCTTCAGCCAGCTTGACCCCTCGGCGATTTGCGGCACATCAAAGCCCGCAGATCGCCGGAGGGGCACAGGCACGCAATGACATCCACCAACCAACACGTTTCAACGCATGGGGACGTTGTGATCGTCGGCACCGGGCACGGCGGCGCGCAGGCGGCGATTGCCTTGCGCCAGCACGGCCACGAGGGCTCGATCCTGATGATCGGGCGCGACACTGCGCCGCCATACGAACGCCCGCCGCTTTCCAAGGAATACCTCGCCGGCGACAAGGGTTTCGAGCGGATCATGATCCGGCCCGAGAAGTTCTGGGCGGAGAAAGACATCACCCTGCGCCTCGGCGCGGCGGTGACCGCGATCGACCCCGTGGCGCACTCCCTGACGCTAAGCGACGGGAGCCACGTGACCTATCGCAAGCTGATCTGGTCAGGCGGCGGCGATCCGCGCCGCTTGCCAGTGCCGGGCGCGGTGCTGCCGGGCGTGTTCTACGTGCGCGACAAGTCCGATGCCGATGCGATGATGCAAGCGCTCGATAGCGGGGCGAAGCGCGCGGTGGTGATCGGCGGCGGCTATATCGGGCTGGAAGCGGCCGCGGTCCTACGCAAGCTCGGCTGCGAAGTCGTGCTGATCGAGATGCTGCCCCGCCTGCTCGCGCGGGTCGCGGGCGAGGAACTCTCCGATTTCTACGCCGAAGAGCACCGCAGGCAGGGCGTCGACGTGCGGCTGAACACGGGCATCCATTCGGTGCTGGGCGAGGATATGGGCCGGGTGACGGGCGTGCGGCTCGACAGCGGCGAGGAGGTGCCCTGCGACATGGTGATCGTCGGCATCGGGGTGGTGCCTGCGGTGTCGCCGCTGATCGCGGCGGGCGCGGCGGGCTCCAACGGGGTCGATGTCGATTTCTGCTGCCGCACCACGCTGGATGATGTCTACGCGATCGGTGACTGCGCGGCCCACGCCAACGACTTTGCCGGGGGCGCGGTGATCCGGCTCGAATCGGTGCAGAACGCGCACGACATGGCGAACACCGTTGCCAAGGCGATCATGGGCGACAAGCAGCCCTATCACGCGCTGCCGTGGTTCTGGTCGAACCAGTATGACCTCAAGCTCCAGACCGCGGGCCTTAGTTTGGGCTTCGATGCGACCGTGCTGCGCGGCGATCCGGCAACACGCAAGTTTACCGTGGTGTACCTCAAGGCCGGCGTGCCGATCGCCTTCGACTGTGTGGGGACGATGAAGGATTACGTGCAGGCAAGGAAGCTGCTGGAGAACGGCGCGGGCCGGATCGATCCGGCGCTGCTGGCCGACGCGGACGTGGCGCTCAAAGACCTGATGTAAGCCGTGTTAGTGCCCATTGCGCGGCCTCTGCCACCACCGGATCGGGGTCGGCGGTTAAGGCTTCGACCTGCTCGGTGAGCGCCGGATTGCCGCTGTTCCCCGCCGCATAGAGGCAGTTCCGCACGAACCGGTCCCGCCCGATGCGCTTGATCGGCGAGCCTGAAAACAGCAACCGGAAGCCCGCATCGTCGAGCGCCAGCAACTCGGCCAATCGCGGCGCAACCAGCTCGGCGCGGGGGAGGAACTCGCGGATCGCCTGCGATTCGGAGGCGAACTTGTTCCACGGGCAGACCGCAAGGCAATCATCGCAGCCGTAGATGCGATTACCCATCGCTGCGCGGAATTCCTCGGGCACCGGTCCCTTGTGCTCGATGGTGAGGTAGGAAATGCAGCGCCGCGCATCGAGCTGGTAGGGCGCGGGGAAGGCGTTCGTCGGGCAGGCGTCGAGGCAGGCGCGGCAAGAACCGCACTGGTCGCGGTGCGGTTCGGCAGGCGCCAACTCCAAGGTGGTGTAGATCGCGCCGAGGAACAGCCAGCTGCCGTGAGTAGGACTGACGAGGTTGGTGTGCTTGCCCTGCCAGCCGATCCCCGCCGCCTCGCCCAAGGGCTTCTCCATCACCGGCGCGGTGTCGACGAAGACCTTCACCTCCGCCTCGGGCACTTCGGCCACCAGCCAGCGGGCAAGCGCTTTCAGCCGCTTCTTGACGATGTCGTGATAGTCCTTGCCCTGCGCATAGACCGATATGCGCGCATGGGTGTCCGAGCCCTCTAGCGCCAGCGGATCGTTGGCCGGGGCGTAGCTCATGCCGAGCGCGATCACGCTGCGCGCCTGCGGCCACAGGCCTTGCGGCGAGCGGCGGTGCTCACCGCGGGCCTCCATCCACTCCATCGAACCGTGGTGCCCCTCGCCCAGCCACTGCTCAAGCCGTGCCGCCCGCACCGGGTCTTCGCCCGCCGATGCGAACCCGCAGACGGCAAAGCCGAGCGCCGCAGCCTCCTGCGCAATCCGGCCTTCGAGGCCATCTCTTGCGGGGGCATTAACCATATTCGGAAGGGCCTCCGTTTAATCCTACTCGCTAACCGCGTAGGCTATGGACATGGCGGTAAGCAATCACGGGTCTGCGGACAACCTGGCAGACAATTGGTCGGGACAACCAGTGGACGCGCGTCCGCTGGCTATCGAGGCGCGGGGGCTGGTCAAGAGCTTCGACGGGACGCGCGCGGTGGACGGCGTGGACATCTCCGTCCCCGAAGGCGCGATCTACGGCATCCTCGGGCCGAACGGCGCGGGCAAGACCACGACCCTGCGGATGCTGCTCGGCATCATCGACCCCGACGAGGGCGTGCGCCGCGTGTTCGGGCATGACCGCCCCCACGATATCGGCCGCTTGATCGGCTACCTCCCCGAAGAACGCGGGCTCTACCCGTCGATGAAGTGCATCGAGGCGATCGCCTTCATGGGCGCGCTGCGCGGCCTGCCGCTGAAAGAGGGTCGGACCCGGGCAGTGGAACTGCTCGAACGCCACGGGCTGGGCCATGCTATCGACCGGCAGATCCGCCAGCTTTCCAAGGGCATGGCGCAGACCGTGCAGTTGCTCGGCACGCTGGTGCACCGCCCGCGGCTGGTGGTGCTCGACGAGCCTTTCTCGGGGCTCGACGCGATCAACCAAGGCAAGCTCGAACTGATGATCCGCGCGCTGGCCGAGGACGGCGTGACCGTGATCTTCTCGACCCACGTCATCCACCACGCCGAACGCCTGTGCGAAGGCGTCGCGATCATTGCAGGCGGCAAGGTGCCTTACGCGGGCAGTGTCGAGGCGGCGCGTGACCATATCCCTGCGCAGGTGCGGCTGGAAACGCGGGCGCGCGAGGGCGCATGGCTCAGCGCGCTTCCCAAAGAGACCCGCCGCAACGGCGACTTCTTCCACTTCCCGCTGCCTGAAAGCGGGATCGAACCGCTGCTCAAGCAGCTGATCGAGGGCGAGGCCGGTATCCTCTCCCTGTCGATCGAGCGCGCCGGGCTGCACGATGCCTTCGTCGCGATTGCAGGGGAAGCCGCCGCACGCCAGCTCGAAGCCGACGCGCAAGGAGCCCGCGCATGACCGATCTTCCGCTCCGCCCGCGCCTTTCGGCGCTCGAGGCCGCGTGGGTCATCGCCCGGCGCGATTTCGTCGCGGTGCTGTTCAGCCGTGCCTTCCTGTTCTTCCTCCTCGGCCCGCTCTTCCCGGTGATCGTCGGCGGGCTCGCCGGGAGCATCGGCGGCGAGGTTCAGCGCGAATCGGTCAGTTACGAGGTCGGGCTGGCGATGAGCGCCGACGACAACGCGAAAATGGTCACCGCGGTCGAACAGCTTGCGCCCCAGCTGGGCGGCGTGGTCCCTGTCCTGCGCCCCGTGCCCGAAGCGGCGGGCGATCCCGATTTCGACGCGCGCGCCTTCATGGAAGCGCGGCGCGGCAACTACGCGGCGATCCTCACCGGCACGCTCAACACCCCGACACTGGTCGGCACCGAGGGACAAATCGCGCGCTGGCAGGGGCCGATCGGCCTTGTCGCGGGCCATGCCCTCGCCGCCGAGCCTGCGAGCTTCCCTCAGGTCGCCGCCGAGCTGGTCGCGACCAGTGCGGCATCCGAAAAGTCGAGCCGCATCCAGACCGCGCAGATCGCCCAGATGCTGTTGTTCCTGCTGACCATGCTGCTCGCCGGGATGGTGCTGTCCAACCTCGTCGAGGAAAAGGCGAACAAGATCATTGAGATCCTTGCCGCCGCGATTCCGATGGACGCGGTGTTCATGGGCAAGCTGTTTGCCATGCTGGCGGTGTCCTTCGTCGGCATCGCGGTGTGGGGCACGGCCGCCTGGCTGCTGTGGGCCGCAGGCGGCGATGCGATCACGCAGGCGACCGGGTTTGATCCCGCCAACCTCCCCGCGCCTGCGGTCGGCTGGCCGTTGTTCATTGCGTTGGGCGTTTTGTACTTCGCGATGGCCTATCTGCTGCTCGGCGCGCTGTTCCTCACCATCGGTTCGATGGCGTCGTCGGTTCGCGAGGTGCAGACGCTTTCGATGCCGGTCACGATGCTGCAGCTGATGGTGTTCTTCCTGGCCGCTTACACGATCAAGCAGCCCGGATCGGCGCTGGAGATGGCGGCGATCGCTTTCCCGTTGTCATCGCCTTTCGCGATGCTGGCGCGCGCGGCGATGGACGCCGAAGTGTGGCCTCATGCGCTGGCGCTCCTGTGGCAGGCGGGCGCTGTGCTGGTGCTGGTCAAGGGCGGCTCGCTGCTGTTCCGCAAGCGGGTGATGAAGTCCGGCGGAGCGGGGCGCGACAAGTCCAAGAAGGGCCTGCGCGCCGCTTGAGAAGCACATGATCAGTCTCGAATCGCAACCTGCTATTGACATCGCTGTCAGTTAAGGCAGATTGCGACTCGTGTGGAGCGGCCCATGCCAGAGGCCGCCCGACGGGAGACTGACATGGCCACGATAGCCCCCCCGCAACGCCCGCAAGCGCGCCGCGAGCCGACCTCCTACGAGGCGCTGAAGGCGCACTTTGCCGCCCACCCCGAAGAACGTCTGCAACATCCCCACCCTTGGGACGTCAGCCGGTCGGACATTTATTCCGAGGACCGCTGGCAGCCGATCTTTGCCGAAATGCGCGCCGCCGGCCCGCTCCATTGGATCCCCGAAAGCCCGTTCGGCCCCTATTGGGCGGTGGTCGGCCACAAGGCGATCCAGCATATCGAGGCCCTGCCTGAAACCTTCTCGTCGAGCTGGGAACACGGCGGCATCACCATTCTCGATCGTATTCCCGACGAGGAGCTGGCGGACGGCACCGTCGAGCGGCGCGAGCTGCCGATGTTCATCGCGATGGACCGCCCGCAGCACACCGGCCAGCGCCGCACCGTCGCGCCCAAGTTCACGCCGTCTGCCGTTACCGACATGGAAGCCGAAATCCGCGCCCGCACCGGCGAAGTGCTCGACCGCCTGCCGCGCGGCGAAGTATTCGACTGGGTCGATACCGTTTCGATCGAGCTCACCACCGGAATGCTCGCGATCCTGTTCGGCTTCCCCTGGGAAGACCGCCGCCTGCTGACCTTCTGGTCGGACTGGGCGGGCGACACCGAACTGGGTTCGGTGCGCTCGCTGGATGAAACCCGCTGGGGCATCCTCATGGAAATGGCGGCCTATTTCCAGTCGCTGTGGATCGAACGCACGATGGACAAGGAGCCCGCCACCGATCTCATCTCGATGATGATCCACTCCGAAGCCATGAACCAGATGCGGCCCGAGGAGTTCATGGGCAACCTCGTGCTGCTGATCGTCGGCGGCAACGATACCACCCGCAACACCATGAGCGGCATCATCCACGCGCTCGACAAGTTCCCCGACCAGCGCAAGGCCTTCGAGGAACACCCCGAGCTGATCCCCAACACGGTGCAGGAATGCCTGCGGATGCAGACGCCGCTTGCCCACATGCGCCGCACCTGCACCGAGGACACAGAAGTCTTCGGCCAGACCATCAAGGCGGGCGACAAGGTGGTGCTGTGGTACCTATCGGCCAACCGCGACGAGGAAGTGTTCGAAAACGCCGACAAGCTCGACATTACCCGCGAGAATTCCCGCCGCCACTTGGCCTTTGGCTACGGCATCCACCGCTGCGTCGGGGCGCGGCTCGCCGAGCTGCAGCTGAAAATCCTGCTCGAGGAACTGCACAAGCGCCGGATGCGCGTGCATGTCGCGGGCGATGTCGAGCGGGTGCGGGCAAACTTCGTCCACGGCTTCCGCAAGCTCGAGGTCGAGATCACCTCGTTCTGAGCCGGGCGGCACGAATGAAACTTCGGGGGCATTTGCGACGTATAAGGGGGGCGGGCGATCTGCCCCAACTTACGGAGATACCCCGATGCGCCTGCCCTTGCTGAACCGTCGCCGCCTGCTCGCCGTCAGCGCCGCCACGGTCGCGGCCCTGCCCTTCGTCAGCGCCTGCGGAGCCTCGCCCGCCGAGGCCAAGTCCTTCCCCAAGGGCAAGAGCAACGCCGAGTGGAAGAAGCTTCTCACCCGCGACCAGTATTATGTGCTGCGCGAAGAGGGGACGGAGCGCGCCTTTACCTCACCGCTCAACAAGGAAAAGCGCAAGGGCACCTTCGTTTGCGCCGCCTGTAACAACAAGCTCTATGCCTCGGCGACCAAGTACGACAGCGGCACTGGCTGGCCGAGCTTCTGGCAGGCGGTCGACAAGGGCGCGGTCGGCACCTCGACCGACACCCTGCTCGGCTACCCGCGCACCGAGGTGCACTGCGCCGATTGCGGCGGGCATCTGGGGCATATCTTTGGCGACGGGCCGCAGCCCACCGGCAAGCGCCACTGCATCAACGGCGTCGCGCTGAAGTTTGTGCCAGCCTAAGTTACTCGCCGAGCAGTGCCGGGGCCTGAAGCAGCGCCGCGAGCCGTGCGAAATCGCCGAGTGCGAAGGTGTCGTCGAACACCACGCCGTAGGAGTTCTCGCGCCGCCAGCGGATCTTGGCCCGCACTTCGCGCAGTTTGCCGCCTATGTCGGGCATCTCGAGCCGGACGGTCTGGTCGATCGCCAGCATCCGGTCGCAGGTTAGCCGTGCGCCCTGTTGGGAGAGATTCTCGACCACCGCGTCGAACTTGCCCGCGAGCATATTCAACGTCACCGGGAAGCACAGCCCGAGCCGTAGCCCGCGCTTGGGATATTCGGTCGATTCGTTGACGAGCCGCGCGACCTCGACCGATGCGTCGAAGGTGAAGCCTGCCTCGTTGTCGCGCTGCCACACCGGACTGATCTCGTAAGCCGCGCCTGCCGGCATGTGCAGCGCAAAGGACGCGCAGCCCGGCAAGGTATGGAACAGGCGCACGCTCACGCCGCTTTCCGACACATCGCGGATCACGCAGACGAACTCGCCTTGCGCCGAAACCAGCTTGGCCGCGCGGATCAGCAGCGTGAACCGCGGTGCGGCGCGCAGTTCTGCATCGTCAGTATCAGGTATCGGCTCAAGCTGTGCCGGAGTCGTCGCTACATCCATGTTCTGTGTCCCAACCCGACAGCCCCTGGTCCTGGCACTGGCGGGACGCGCAGACGGGACGCCTGTGTCCCATGCTTCCCAAACGGTGACGTTACGGAGCAAGGCGTTAAGGGCGAGATAATGGCACACCGCAGTTGGCTGCGCTGAATGACGTACGGGCGGCGGGACTCGAACCCGCACGAGCAAAGCTCAGGGGATTTTAAGTCCCCGGCGTCTACCATTCCGCCACGCCCGCATGGGCAAGGCCCTTGCCACAGATTCCTGCCGAAAGGCCAGAGGCCCATCCTTGATTGGCGCAACCGCTTGCCAGACTTGCCGTGTTTGCCCATCTCCGCTGCATTATTCTCTTCACAGCGGGGCGCATATGGCGGGCGAAGCATCAGACGCGCATTCGGTGGTGGCGACCATTCAGCCGGCGATCACGCTGCTGGGGCTCGGGATCGCCGCGGCCTTGGCGAGCCGCGCGCTGCGGCTCAACCCGATCGTCGGCTATCTCGGTCTGGGGCTCGGCCTTGCGAGCCTCGGCATGGCCGAGAGCGTGAGCGGCCCCGTCGTGGCCGCGATGGCCGAGGCGGGCGTGATGTTCCTGCTGTTCAATCTGGGTCTGCATTTCTCGCTCGGACGGATCAGGGCCGAGGCAAGCAACATCTTCGGCTTTGGCAGCCTGCAGATGCTGGTCGCGGGCGGTGCCTTTGCCGCCCTGTTCTGGGCGTTCGGCCTGCCGCCGGCCTTCGCCGTGATCGCGGGCTTCGGAATGGGGCTTTCGTCCACCGCGGTGGTGATCGGCCTCGTGCGCGAACGGGGCCAGGAGGATTGCCCCGTTGGGCGCGCGGCGCAGTCGATCCTGATCTTCCAGGACATCGCCGCGATCCTGCTGCTGGTCGCCGCCGGCGCGCTGGCGAGCGGGGGCGCGCTGGTCCCTGCGCTCGGCATCGCCGGGGCCAAGGCGCTCGCCGCCTTCGCCATCGCGGTGCTGTTCGCCCGGTTCCTGACCGAACCGATCTTCAACCTCATCGCCCGCGCGGGCACGACCGAGGTCTACACCGCCACCGCTTTGTTCATCGCGCTCGCCGCTGGCTGGGCGACCGGCATGGCCGGGCTCTCGCTGACGCTGGGCGCGTTCCTGGGCGGCATGGCGGTGGCGGATTCGCGCTACCGTATCCTCGTCCAGACCGAGATCGACGCATTCCGCGGCCTGTTCATGAGCTTCTTCTTCATCTCGGTCGGCCTGTCGATCGATCCGGCGCTGCTGGTGCAGGATTGGATCCTTGTGGCAGTCGTTTCGGTCGGGCTGATCGTACTCAAATGCGCCTTCAACGTCGTCGCCGCCCTCCTCAACCGCTGGTCGGTGCCGGGGTCGATCCAGCTCGGGTTTCTGCTTGGGCAGGGGAGCGAGTTCACGCTGGTGCTGCTCGCGCTGCCTGCAGTGGCGGGGCTGGCCGAGGGGCGGCTCGTCTCGGCGATGGTCACCGCCATCGCCATCAGCCTCGCGGTGACGCCGCCGGTCTCGACCATCGGGCGCAAACTCGCAGGCCGCCTGCGCGCCGGGCCGCCCGATGCCAAGATGGCGGGCGACGATGCACCGGTGGCGATTATCGGCATGACCCCTGCGGGCCGTGCGCTGGCCGATGCGCTGACGTTCAACGATATCGAATACCTCGCGCTCGAGCCCGATCACGACCGGTTCCAGATGGCGCTCGCCGACGGTTATCACGTCCACCGCGCCAACCCCGCCGACCCGCGCAGCTGGGACGCGATCGGGTTCGAGCGGCGGCAGGTGCTGGTGATCGCTACCGGTGTGACCAACGTGTCGCGCGAGCTGACTCCGCTGATCGATCAGCGCATGCCGGATCTGGCGCGGATTATCGCCGTGCCGGGAGCCGACGACATCGAGGAGATGGCCGAGCTTGGCCTTGTGCCGGTCGACATGAGCCTCAGCGGCGGAACCGAGCGGCTGATCGAGCTGGTGTTCGCGGCGCTGGGCGTGGAGCGCGAGCTGCCCGTGCCAAGCCTCGCGCATGACGAGCCGATGCCCCGCCGCGCGGCGTAATCTGCTTCGCGCTCGCCCCTCCGGGCGAGCGTCCTCGGCGAGTTCTTGTTGCCCTACCGCTTCGCTACTTGAGGGCGGGGGCACCTGCGGCTCGGGCGCGTGCCCTCGCGGCCCTTTGGGCCGGCTGGTTGCGCTTTGTGAAGGGTTGGGCGCGCGTCATCGCGGCCCCGATGGGCCTTAGCGCGCAAGTTGGCGTCACTTCGGCCTTGCGGGCCCGATACCCGCCCGGCCTAATGCGGCCTTACTTGTTCAGGCGCTCGCGGATTTCCTTGCCGGCCTTGAAGTACGGCACGCGCTTTTCTGGCACGTCGACCGTCTCGCCCGTGCGCGGGTTGCGCCCGCTGCGGGCATCACGCTCACGGGTCGAAAAGGCCCCGAAGCCGCGCAGTTCAACGCGGCCGCCTTCTGCCAGTCTTTGCGCGATTTCGTCGAAAAAGATGTCCACGACCTGCTCGATCTCGTCGGCGCGTAGGTCGGGATTATCCTTGTGCAGTTCCTGCAACAATTCGGATCTGATCATGGCGATCTCCGGGCGCGGGTGAACGGGTTGCCCGCCACATCGCGCCGTAAATGCGGGTTACCCCGTCGTTTTCATCTATATGCCCCCGACCCGAGGGGCTGCCCCTTTAATCGCAGGGCGTGCGCGAATGCAATCCCGCCCCGCAATTGTATACAAAGTGTCACAATATGGGAGTTTGCGCAATATGCTCTGATGTCAGTGGCCTGCGCGCGGTGTCCTCGGCGTTACGAGGTCACCGCAAGGTCAGCCGGGTCGAGCCCGAGGCGATCCATCCGACTGCGGATCTCGGGCCATTCCTCGCGCAGGAAAGCCTCGCGCTCGGCCATGCGGAGCCGTTCGGCCGCGCCGCGCACAACATACATGCCGACCCCGCGCTGCACTTCGACCAGCCCGTCGTTCTGGAACTGCTGGTAAGCCTTGGCGACGGTCAGCGGGTTTGCCCCCTGCTCCGCCGCCAGCGCGCGCACCGAGGGGAGCATCGCGCCTTCCGGATAGGCCCCGTCGATGATCGCTGCTGCGATCTGGTCGCGCAACTTGAGATAGACGGGGCGATTGGGGTTCATGGCGTGGTGTCCCTTACGAGGTGCATCAGTGCCATAATACAGCCATGCGGTCAATTTCTTTAGGCCACCTGTCGGTGGCGCAGAGCCCCCGCCCCGCCTCCCGTTCATCCCCCGGCAATTGCACCCTTCACACAAGTGAAACACACGCTAGGGTGCGCGCCCAACGCGGTGTGGTGGGGCACCGAACCAAACCAATCGATGGGGATCGAGTTGATGAAAGATATTTCGCTCTGGAACGAGGGCGACTGGGTAGCTGCCATCGCAGCGGTAGCCCTGTTCGTTGTGTTGACGCTGGGGGCAGTGATCTCGACGAGGCGTAGCGAAGAGGTGGTCGGACACCCTCGCGGTCTTTTCGTGCTGTTCTACGCCGAAATGTGGGAGCGCTTTTCCTACTATGGGATGCGCGCCTTGCTCATCCTGTACCTGACGAAGCACTGGCTGTTCGGGGATGGCCAAGCCAACCTGATCTATGGTGCCTACACCAGCATGGTCTACATCACCCCGGTGATTGGTGGCTATCTCGCCGACCGCTATCTGGGTCAGCGCAAGGCAGTGTTGTTTGGCGGGTTGCTACTCGCGTTCGGTCACCTTCTCATGGCAGTCGAGGGCAACGGAAGCGGCTTCCAGAATGATCCGGCCGTTAACGTTTTCTGGCTGGCGCTCGCTTTCATCGTCGTCGGGTCGGGCTTCCTGAAGGCTAACATCTCGGTCATCGTCGGCCAGTTGTACAACCTCACGGATGATCGGCGCGACGGGGCCTATTCGATCTTCTATATGGGCATCAACGTCGGCGCGGCACTAGGCACTATCCTGGTGGGCTACCTCGGTGAGACGATCGGCTGGGGCTACGGCTTTGGCCTTGCTGGCATCGGCATGGTCCTTGGCTTGATCATCTTTGCGCTCGGTAAGCCGGCGCTAAGGGGTAGGGGCGAGCCGCCAATCGCGCTGCCGAAGGTGCGGGAGCTGGGAATTTACGGCGTCGGCATCGGTGCCGTCGCAATCATGTGGCTGCTCATCCAGTACCAGTCGGTGGTCGGCACGCTCCTGCTGGTCTCCAGCGTCCTGCTCATCGGCTACATGCTGTTGGAGGCCTTCAAGATGGAGAAGGAGCCGCGGGAGCGGATATTCGCGATCATCTTCCTCCTCGCCTTCCAGCCGGTTTTCTGGGGTCTGTTCGAGCAAGCGGGCGGCGCGCTGTCGCTGTTCACTGATCGCTTCGTCGATCGCGGCGGGGTTCCGACCTCGCTCTTCCAGTCGATCAATCCGATCTTCATTGTCATCCTGGCCCCGCTCATGACGGCGCTGTGGCGCGCCCTGGGCAAGAGCAACTTTGAGCCTTCGCCGCCAGCCAAGTTCGGCTACGGCCTGATCTTCGTCGGCCTCGGCTTCGTGTCGCTGCTGTGGGGTGACAGCGCAGCGGGCGACGGGGCCAAGATCGCGGTGTTCTTCATCTTCCTCGTCTATTTTTTGCACACCGTGGGCGAGCTTTGCCTGTCTCCGGTGGGCTTGAGCGCGATGAACCGGCTATCGCCACGGCACCTCGCAAGCTTCGTGATGGGCGCTTGGTTCTTCGCGACCGCTGGCGGCAATTTCGTCGCAGGGCTGATCGGCAAGGCGACCGGCGGCGAGAGCGGCGAGATGACTCGCGAAAAGGCGGTCGCGGTATATAGCACCGTCGGCTGGTGGGTCATGGGCATCGGCGTGGCGGTTATCTTGGTCGCCCCCTTCGTGAAGAAGTGGATGCACCTTGGCACCATTGCCGAGGCTGCTCCCGGCACCGAGCAGGAAGGCGTCGATGAGGCTTACCCCGTCTCAGCCCGCCCCGCCGAGTAAAGCGCGGCCTCACACGCTCGTCGTCAAGCGGCATGGACAAGCTTCCCGTTTCCCGTCACCTTGTGTGACAAGGAAACGGGAAGGGTCTCACCTGCAATGATGCACGATAAATCGCCGCGAGCGCGCCTCGGTGCGTTTGTGACGCTGGCAAGCGCACTCGCGCTGGCCGCCTGCGCCACCACCGGAGGGTCGGGCGACACCGCCAGTGCTTCCTCGGCCAAGAGCGACAAGACGTTCGCCGCTACGCCCGCAGGCGATCCGGTCTTCGCCTCGACCTACAAGCCCTTCCCGAACATCGCCACCGCGATCCGCGGCGCCACCGTCTATGACGGGCGCGGCGGGAAAATCGAAAACGGTGTGGTTTTCATGGCCGGCGGCAAGATCACCGCTGTCGGAGGCCCGGACACCCCGATCCCCGCTGACATCGCGGTGTTCGACGGCACCGGCAAATTCGTCACCCCCGGCATTATCGACATCCACTCGCATCTCGGCGACTACCCTTCGCCCGACGTCGAGGCGAATTCCGACGGCAACGAAGCGACTGATCCAACCACGCCCGAAGTCTGGGCCGAACACTCGGTCTGGCCGCAGGACCCCGGTTTCAGCCGCGCGCTTGCCAATGGCGGGATCACGAGCTTGCAGATCCTCCCCGGCTCGGCAAACCTGATGGGCGGGCGTTCGGTCACGCTCAAGAACGTGCCTTCGCGCACGGTGCAGGGGATGAAGTTCCCGGGCGCGCCCTATTCCATGAAGATGGCCTGCGGCGAGAACCCCAAGCGGGTTTACGGCAGCAAGGGGCGGATGCCTTCGACCCGGATGGGCAACTTTGCGGTCAACCGCGCAACCTGGCTCGCCGCGATCGACTACGCCAATGATCCCAAGGCCAAGCGCGACCTTGCCAAGGAGACGCTGGCGGGCGTGCTCAAGGGCGATATCCTCATCCAGAACCACTGCTACCGCGCCGACGAGATGGCGCTGGTGCTCGATATGGCCAAGGAGATGGGCTACAAGGTCGCCGCCTTCCACCACGCGGTCGAGGCCTACAAGATCGGCGATATCCTCAAGGAAAACGACGTCTGCTCCGCGATCTGGGCCGACTGGTACGGCTTCAAGATGGAAAGCTACGACGGCATCCGCGAAAACGCCGCCTTCCTCCAGCGCGAGGGGGCGTGCGTGGTGATCCACTCGGACGACGCGAACGACATCCAGCGCCTCAATCAGGAGGCCCGTAAGGCTCAAAAGGCGGGCCTGCGGCTCGGGATCGACATCCCCGATGCCGCAGTGATCCAGTGGATCACCTACAACGCCGCCAAGGCGATGGGCATCGCGGAGACGACCGGCAGCCTCGAGGCGGGGAAGATGGCCGATGTGGTGCTGTGGAACGGCGATCCGCTGTCCGTCTATTCGCGCCCCGAGAAGGTGTGGATCGACGGCGCGCTGATGTTCGATGCGACGAACCCCAAGACGCGGCCCGTCAGCGACTTCGAGCTTGGCCAGCCCGGTGAAGGAGATGTGAAGTGAAGCGGCTCCTCGCACTGGCTGTCAGCAGCCTCGCCGTCGCAGTCGCGAACCCTGCCTTGGCGCAGGACGTGACCATCACCAACGCCCGCCTCGTGATCGGCGACGGTTCGGCGCCCATCGAGGGCGGCACCGTGGTCGTGCAGGGCGGCAAGGTCGTCTATGCAGGGCCACAGCAAGCCGCCGCCAATGGCAGCACCGTGATCGACGCCAAGGGCGCGTGGGTCACCCCCGGCATCTTCGCGACGGTCACCACGCTTGGCCTTGCCGACGTTTCAGCGGTCGATCAAACCAACGACATCACCGCCCGCAAGGCGCCCTTCAGCGCCGCGCTTGACGCGGCACCTGCGGTCAACCCGACATCGCAGCAGATCCTCGTCGACAAGGCCGCCGGGATCACCCGTGCTGCGACGACGATGGCGCCCTCGGGCTCGATCTTCGCAGGTCAGGGCGCGATCATCGATCTTGACGGCGATGCCCGGCCGATCGTGCAGGCGCGCGTCTTCCAGATGATCAATCTGGGCGAGGGCGGGGCCGACCGCGCCGGCGGCAGCCGCGCTGCGGCCCACACGCTGCTGCGCGCGGCGCTGCGCGAGGCGCAGGCGCTGGTCGGCAAGCCGGGGATTCCCGAGACGACCGAGATCGGCAAGGCCGATTTGCTGCTGCTTGGCCGCTTCGATGCCGAGGCGCTGGTGCCGGTGGTGACGGGCAAGCAGAAGCTCTACGTCGAAGTCGAGCGGATGGCCGACATCCGCGCCGTGCTCGCACTGAAACAGGAGTTCCCCAAGCTCGATCTGGTGCTGGTCGGCGCGACCGAGGGCTGGCTGGTGGCCGACGAGATTGCTGCTGCGGGCGTGCCGGTGATCGCCAATGGCCTTATCGACCTGCCCGAAGCCTTCGAGCAGCTTGGCGCCACACAGTCCAACATCGGGCGCCTCGCCAAGGCGGGCGTGAGGGTCGCGATCAACGCTGCGACCCTCAACGATCCGCGCCGCCTGTCGCAGGTCGCGGGCAACCTGGTCGCGCTGACGAAGATCCCCGGCGCGAGCGGGCTCGAATGGAGCAAGGCCTTCGCCGCGATCAGCTCCGTCCCCGCCGAGATCAGCGGGATGGGCGGCAAGGCGGGCGTGCTCAAGGCCGGCGCATTCGGCGATGTGGTGATCTGGGACGGCGATCCGCTGGAACTCGGCACGATCCCGACCCAGGTCTATATTGGCGGGGTGCAGCAGGATCTCACCAACCACCAGACCCGCCTGCGCGACCGCTATATCGATCTTGATGAAAGCGACCGTCCCAAGGCCTACGACTGGTGACTCTGATGCGGATCGAAGCGGTAGCGGCGGCTCTTGCCGCCTCGCTGCTGCTCGCCGTCCAGACTGCCCATGCGCAGGACGGAGCGGGCGAGGCCAAGGCCGCACAGGATGCGCAAAACCCGGCGTGGCACGCGCAGCAACAGCTTTATTTGCTCGGTCTGACACCTGAAGACGGCTGGCATTTCGTCAATGGCGGCCTGCGCTGGCGCTGGATCACGTATCTTGCATCAGACCGCAAGCCGACGGTGGCTGATCAGATCACCGTCCAATACGAAGGGCGCCTGCTCGACGGAACGGTCTTCGACAGCTCTTACGCGCGGGGCCAGTCTGCGACCTTCCCGCTGGGCCGACTGGTCAAGGGCTGGCAGCTTGCCATTCCGCAGATGGGCGTCGGGGAAGTTATCGAGATCGCCATCCCGGCTGATCTTGCCTACGGCCCGGTCGGGCGGGGGCCGATCCCGGCTAATGCGACGCTTGTTTTTAAAGTGGAGCTGATTGCGATCGAAGGTTAGTCTTCCGCTCCTTGGGGGAAACAGCATGGACGCAGGCCTTATCACGCTCATCGCGGCGAATGTCGCATTCGTCGGCACGCATTTCGCGATGTCGCATCCATTGCGAGCACCGATGGTACGGGTGCTGGGGGCGGGGGGCTTCCAGATCGCTTACACGTTGGTGAGCTTTGCCACGCTGGCGTGGGTCTATCTCGCCTTCGTCGCCGCGCCGGGGGCCGACTTGCCGGGATCGGGCGACATCGGCTGGATCGCCGCGAGCCTCATCACGCTGCCGGCGATGATCCTGCTGGCAGGCTCCTTCATCGGCAACCCGGCGCTGCCGACCCCGCTTGCCGAGGAGCAGGCGCGCGCGACCCCTAGCGGCGTGTTTAAAGTCACCCGCCACCCGATGATGTGGGCGATCGGGTTGTGGGCGCTCTCCCACCTCGTGCTGTTCTGGAGCACCCGGACGATGATCACGGCGGCCGCGATGGGCGTGCTGGCACTGGTCGGCGCGCGTTTGCAGGACGGCAAGAAGGAAGCGTTAATGGGCGATGCGTGGGCGCAGTGGGAAAGCCGCACCAGCTATTGGCCGCGCTGGGGGCAGCTCCCTAGCGTCGGCCCGGTGCCGCTTATCGCAGGCACGGCGCTCTGGCTTGCGGGTAGCTGGCTCCACCTCTGGCAGGCGGGTATCCCGGCGGGCGTGTGGAAGTGGCTGGCCTAGGCTCCGCGCCTACTCTCCTTTGAAGACCGCGCTGCGCTTCTCGATCAACGCGGCGACGCCTTCGGCATGGTCGGCGGTGGTGTGCATCATCGCCTGCGTATTCGCGGCGAGTTCCAGCGCGGTGTCGTAGCTCGTCTGCTGGCCCTGCCGCAGCAGGTTCTTGGTGTGGCGCAGCGAGTGCGGGGGGAGCAGCGCGATCTTCGCGGCGAGCGCGCGCGCTTCGTCCATTAGCGCCTCGGGAGCGACGACGCGGCTGACCAGGCCCCAGTCCTTCGCGGTCTCAGCGTCGATCACGTCGCCGGTGTAGAACAGCTCGGCCGCACGGCTCATCCCGATCACGCGCGGCAGGATCCACGTGCCGCCATCGCCGGGGATGATCCCGAGCTTCAGGAAGGTCACGCCGAACTTGGCGCTTGTCGAAGCGATGCGGATATCGGCGAGGCAGGCGACATCGCAGCCCAGACCGATCGCCGGGCCGTTGACCGCGGCGATGACGGGAACGCGCAGACCATAGAGCGCGCGCAGCATCAGGTGGATGTTATCGCGGTAGCCATCGGAAATGGCGGGCGTGGTGCCGCCGAAAGTACCGGTCTTGTCGCGCATCGCCTTGATGTCGCCGCCCGCGCTGAAAGCTCGCCCGGCACCGGTCAGGATTACCACACGGCAGTTCATGTCACGGTTTATCGCATTGGATACACGGACAAACTCGTCCCCGTCGCCCGGCGCGCCCAGCGGGTTCATGCTTTCCGCACGATCAAGCGTGAGGATCGTGAGGGGGCCTTCTTGAGCAATCTGGATCAGGGACATGGTGGGTGTTGCGCCTTATGGTCTGACAGGTTCAGCTTGCCTAAAGGCCGTGCGGATAAAGGGCAAGAATAGCCCCGCAACCCCCACGATGCTGTAAACGCCCCAAGAAAGGAACCTGATGCCGAGCCTTGCGCTGCTTGCCGCCTCGCCCTCACTGCTGAGCGCCGCACTTGCTGTTGCCGCGCCCGAGGTGCCTGCATCGCCGCCGACCGAGATTGTGCCGGTGGCCTGGAGCCTCGCGGATGCACAGGCTGCTCCGCCGCAGGAAAGCGTGCCTGAGCAGCCTGCGGCCGAGCTTGACGAGAACGGGCAGCCGATTGGCGAAATCGTGGTCGAAGGCCAAATCGGCCCGCCCAAGAGCGATCCCGCTGAGGCCATCAACGAAGCCAGCTTCAAGGTCAGTCAGGAAGTAGACCGCCTGGTGACCGAGCCGTTGGCCTATGCCTATCGCGACGGGCTGCCCGAACCGATCCGCGACGGGCTCGGCAATGTGGTGCGCAATCTGGGTGAGCCCAGCAACGCCCTGAACTTCCTGCTACAAGGCAAGGTCGGCAAGGCCTTCGGGACATTGGGGCGGCTGGCGATCAATTCGACGCTGGGTATCGGCGGGCTGATCGACGTGGCGGGCAGGCCGGGCGTCGGGCTGCCCTATCGCCGCAACGGTTTTGCCAACACGCTGGGCTATTACGGCGTGGGGCCGGGGCCCTATCTGTATGTTCCGATTACTGGTCCGACAACGGTTCGTGACCAGATCGGCATCACGCTGGATCAGGCGCTGCTGCCCTTCGCGTTCGGCAAGCCTTTCAACAAGCCCGCCTATGCGATTTCCTATTTCGCCATCAACGGGCTCGATGCACGGCTGCGCGAGGATCCGGAGATCAAAGACATCAAGGCCTCGGACGATCCCTACGTGGCGCGGCGTGAGAGCTATCTGGCACGCCGGCGCCGCGAGATTGCCGCGCTGAAGGGCGAGCCGATCGAAGACCGGGACGACTATTGGGGCGACCTCGATGTCCCCCCGGAACCGGAGGCCCCCGCCACCCCTGTGCCTGAGAGCGACATGACTCCGGTGCAGCCTTCGGGCGGGCCAGAAGCCTTGTTGATCACCCAGCCGCGCTAATGGCCTCAGCGGGCAGTTCGGCCTATCGGCAGATCGGCAATTACGGCGGCCTGCATTAGACATCCCATAGTCGAGGCCATTTCCACCATGTCATCGGCCGTGACAGACCGCTGCTGAATCCAGTCGCCGGAGATCAGAATGGCGCCGGCCTCCTGCATGAAAGCGGCTTGCGCATCAGCGCCGCAGAACGTCTCGATCCGCTTGGCCAGTGCCAGATCGGTTTCGTCCAGAAGACGTTCGGGCGGGGGGCCCATTTCCGGCGAACGGGCAAACCGCGCCCGAGCCTCGGCCAGCTGACGCGGACGTGCGATAACGGCTTTGATCGGCGCAAATCGCGGGGCCAATTCGTTCGAAAATTCGTAGCTGTAGAATGTGACATCGAGCGATTTGGCCGCGCAGGTCAGCTGATCGTCTGTCGCGCTGGTGTCGCTCACCCGGACGACCGAGGCCTTTGTCTTGTCGCGCCCGACCCACACCTGCTTGAACCCGCAGGCCTCGATCGCCGCGCGCATCCGCTTCGGCTCGAGATGGTTATAGCGAGGCGGCGCGGGCGGAGCTGCCGGCGATGCCGCCTGAAGCGCCGCCGCCAGCCCGAACACCGCGAAGATCAAGCACGCGCCTCGGCGTCAACGCCTGTGCTGTTGTGCTTCAGCGCCTTGAGCACCGTATCGACGATCTGCGGGGCGTTCAGCCCGGCCTCGTCGTACTGCTTCATCGGGTCTTCGTGATCGATGAAGGTATCCGGCAGGCGCAGCGTGCGCACTTTCAGCCCCGCGTCGGTCAGACCGGTGTCGCTGGCGAAGGTCAGCACATGCGCGCCGAGCCCGCCGATGGAGCCCTCCTCGACGGTGACGATCACCTCATGGGTGCGCATCAGGCGGGCGATCAGGTCTTCGTCGAGCGGTTTGGCGAAGCGCAGGTCGGCCACGGTGGTGGAAAGCCCCTTGGCCTCCAGCGTGTCGGCGGCCTTCAATGCTTCGGTCAGGCGCGCACCCAGCGAGAGAATGGCGACCTTGGTGCCTTCACGAACCACGCGGCCCTTGCCGATTTCGAGCTTCACCGGAACCTCGGGCATCGGCACGCCGGTGCCGTTGCCGCGCGGATAGCGGAAGGCGATCGGGCCGTCGTCGTACTCGGCGGCGGTGTAGGTCATGTGGACCAGCTCCGCCTCATCGGCGGCGGCCATCACGACCATGTTGGGCAGGGTCGCAAGATAGGTGACGTCGAACGACCCGGCATGGGTCGCGCCGTCCGCGCCGACCAGCCCTGCGCGGTCGATGGCGAAGCGCACCGGCAGGTTCTGGATGCACACGTCGTGCACCACCTGATCATAGGCGCGCTGGAGGAAGGTGGAGTAGATCGCCGCGAAAGGACGCATGCCTTCCGCCGCGAGGCCCGCTGCAAAGGTCACGGCGTGCTGTTCAGCGATGCCGACGTCGAAGGTGCGGGTCGGGTGCGCCTTGGCGAACTTGTCGACCCCGGTGCCTGACGGCATGGCGGCGGTGATCGCGCAGATCCGGTCGTCGGTGTTCGCCAGCTTCGCCAGCGTCTCGCCGAATACGTCCTGATAGGCGGGCGCACTCGGCGCGCTCTTGGCCTTCTCGCCGGTGATGACGTTGAACTTGGGCACGCCGTGATACTTGTCGGCGGAATTTTCGGCGGGCGCGTAGCCCTTGCCCTTCTCGGTCACGACATGGATCAGCACCGGGCCTTCCGAGGTGTCGCGCACGTTCTCGAGAACTGGCAGAAGGTGGTCGAGATTATGCCCGTCGATCGGGCCGACGTAGTAAAAGCCCAATTCCTCGAACAGCGTCCCGCCAGTCACGAGGCCGCGGGTGAACTCCTCGGCCTTGCCGATGGTGTCGTGCATCCGGCGGCTCATCTTCTGGATGACCCGCGACGCGAGACTGCGGATGCCGAGATACTCGGACGAGGACACCATGCGGGCCAGATAGGCCGACAGCCCGCCGACCGGCGGCGCGATCGACATGTCGTTATCGTTGAGGATCACGATCAGGCGATTGCCCGCCTGCGCAGCGTTGTTCATCGCCTCATAGGCCATCCCGGCGCTCATCGAACCATCGCCGATCACCGCGATGCCGCGCCCGGACTTGCCCTGCAGCTTGTTGGCGATGGCAAAGCCCAGCGCCGCCGAAATCGAGGTCGAGGAGTGCGCCGCGCCGAACGGATCATATTCGCTCTCGGACCGCTTAGTGAAGCCGCTGAGGCCCCCGCCCTGCCGCAGGGTGCGAATCCGGTCACGGCGCCCGGTGATGATCTTGTGCGGATAGCACTGATGCCCGACGTCCCAGACCAGCTTGTCGGTCGGCGTGTTGAAAACATAGTGGATGGCGACGGTCAGCTCGACCACGCCAAGGCCTGATCCGAGGTGTCCGCCGGACGTGCTGACGGCATCGATCATCTCGGTGCGCAGTTCGTCGGCAAGTTGGCGGAGCTGGTCAGGCTTGAGGCGGCGCAGGTCGTCAGGCGTGTCAACCTGATCGAGCAGAGGCGTGTAAGGCGATTGTGTCATAACGGGTGACCTTACACACCGAAAACGGGCGTGTCGATGAAGGGATGGAGGTCAAACCCGTGCAGTTGGAACGTCCTGCCTCAGGCGCAGGCCTTGCAAAGGCCCCTGATTTCCAACACCGGGCGCTCCGCCTTGAAGTCGCGCGCGGTGGCGATGGCGCGGACGGCGCGGCTCACGTCTTCGTCGTCGACATGCGCGGCCTCGCCGCATTCGTCGCAGACGAGGAAGATGCAGTCATGCGCGCACCCAGGGTGAGTGTTGGCGAGATAGGCGTTGGCGCTTTCGACCCGCATCGCAAGGTTGTTCGCCACGAACACATCGAGGATCCGGTACACCGAGTTGGGTGCGACCCGCTTGCCGCGCGCTGCCGAAAGGTTGTCGGCGATGTCATAGGCTGAGACCGGCCGTTCGTGCTTGGCGAGCTCGCCGAACACCGCTGCGCGCATCGACGTCCATTGTTCGCCCGCAGCGACCAGCGCGCGCGCGGCTTCGGCGACCAGATCCTCGCCAGTGGCTTCGTGATGACGGTGTGCGTGCTGTCCCATGCGCCCTGATATAGGGACGCAAGGGACGATAGCAAAGTCAGCTTATTTGAGCGGGGTCAGCCCGCATCCTTCAGAAAGCTCGCCCGGTAGAGGGTCGGGTACATCGTCTTGAATGCCGCCACCTTGGGTGCGTCCCAGCGCTTGATGTAGCCATGCTTCGGGTTGTTGAGCATGAAGTCCTGATGATAGGCTTCTGCCGCGTAGAACGCCTTGTACGGCTCGATCTTGGTGGCGATCGGCTTGGACCACAGGCCCGACTTGCCGAGCTGCGCAAGGTAAGCCTTGGCGACCGCAGTCTGCTCGGCGTTCATCGGCACGATCGCGCTGCGGTAATGGGCGCCCACGTCAGGGCCTTGCCGATTCTTGAGCGTCGGATCGGCGACGACAGAGAACAGGATCCGCAACAACTGGTCGTAACGCACCACCGACGGGTCGTAGGTCACCTTTACGGCCTCGGCATGATCGGTCACGCCGCTAGAGACGATGTCGTACTTGGCGCTCGCGGCGTTGCCGCCGTGGTAGCCCGAGACGACGCCCGTGACGCCCTTGGTGTGGCTGAAAACGGCTTCGACTCCCCAGAAGCACCCGCCTGCAAAGACCGCCGTCTTGAGGCCTTTCGCCTCCTTGGCGACGCGGGCGGCGACAGGCGCGTTGACTGGCTCTTCGGCGATCGCGGGGCCAGCGCAGGCGCTTAGCGCCAGCGAACCGGCTGCGATCAGGGTGGCAATCTTGTGCATGGAATCAGCCTTGGACGGGCGAGATCACGAATTCCGCCGTGGGCGCCGGAGCCTTGATGACCTCGGCAGCCTGCGCGGGCGAGGCCACGCCGCCGTTCTGGTCCTGCATATTCGCACCGACGATCAGCAACGCCCCGAGGGCGAAGCCGAAGCCGAAGTTACGAAACAGGTCAGCAGAGAAAAGGCGCATGGGGGAACTCGTTACTCGCTTGTGTTCCGCTGATCCTTGCCCGACGCCGAATTGCGGAGGGATGAACATGGCGGCAAGGCCGTATTGGGTTGCGGCCCCCACTTGGTTACGAAAGCGGCGAAGGAAAAGTTTAGATTAAGGGGCGGGCAGGCCAAGCCGTGCCCCCGCTGCGACAGGGCGCAAAAGCCTCACCCTCAAGAGCCCGAGGCACCCATCGGCCCAAGGGGCCGCGAGCGCACGCGCGGGAGCCGCAGGTGCTCTGCCGTCAGGCAGAAACAGCACCGAGGACGAAGGCGCGGATGCGCCTTCGCAACACAATCAGTGCCTAAAGTGCCGCATCCCGGTGAAGACCATCGCGAGGCCGGCGGCGTCCGCAGCGGCGATCACTTCGTCATCGCGGATCGAGCCGCCCGGCTGGATCACAGCGGTCGCGCCCGCTTCGGCAGCGGAGATCAACCCGTCCGCGAAGGGGAAGAACGCGTCCGAGGCGACCGCGCTGCCGACGGTGCGCGGGGCGGCCCAGCCATAGGTCTCAGCGGCCTCCCTGGCCTTGAGCGCGGCGATGCGCGCCGAATCGCGGCGGTTCATCTGGCCTGCGCCGATCCCGGCGGTTGCGCCGTCCTTGGCATAGACGATCGCGTTGGACTTGACGTGGCGCGCCACGGTCCAGGCGAACAGGCAGTCCTTCAGCTCCTGATCCGTGGGTGCGCGCTTGGTGACCACCTTGAGATCATCTGCCGAAATGGCCCCGGCATCGCGTGACTGGATCAGCACGCCGCCTGCGATGGTCTTCATTACGAGGCCGCCGCGGCGCGGATCGGGCAGGGTGCCGCATTCGAGCAGGCGCAGGTTCTTCTTCTTCGCGAAGATTTCGCGCGCTTCCGCGCTCACCGACGGCGCAATCACCACCTCGGTGAAGATCGCGCTGATCGCCTCGGCGGTGGCAGCGTCGAGCTCGGTGTTCACCGCAACGATCCCGCCGAAGGCCGACACGCTATCGCACGCCAGCGCGGCTTCCCAGGCGGCGAGCAGCGAGGAGCCTTGCGCCACGCCGCAGGGGTTGGCGTGCTTGACGATGACGACGGCGGGTGCCTGTCCGGCGAATTCGGCGGCAAGCTCCAGCGCCGCATCGGCGTCGTTGAGGTTATTGTAGCTGAGCTCCTTGCCTTGCAATTGCGCGGCTTGCGGGACGCCCTTGGTGCCCACCACCTGCGGAACATAGATCGCCGCCGACTGGTGCGGGTTCTCGCCATAGCGCAGCGTGTCGGCGCGCTTGAGGGCGATGGGGAGCGTGTCGGGGAAGGGCGTGGTCTCGCCATCGGGGTCGGCAAAAGCAAACCAGCTGGCAATCGCGCTGTCATAGGCAGCGGTGCGGGCATAGGCCTTGCCCGCCATCCGCGTGCGGAAGGGCTGCGATGTCGCGCCGCCGTTGGCGTCCATTTCCTTGACCAGCGCCGCGTAATCGGCCGGATCGGTGAGGATCGTCACGAAGCCGTGGTTCTTCGCCGCCGAGCGCACCATCGAAGGCCCGCCGATGTCGATGTTCTCGATGATCTCTTCGCGGCTCGCGCCCTTCGCGACGGTGGCTTCGAAGGGGTAGAGGTTCACCACCACCAGATCGATCGCGCCGATCCCGTGAGCTTCCATCGCCGCGACGTGTTCGGCATTGTCGCGCAGGGCGAGGAGGCCGCCGTGCACCGTGGGATGGAGCGTCTTGACCCGCCCGTCCATCATCTCGGGGAAACCGGTGAGGTCGGAGACGTCCTTCACCGTCAGCCCCGCATCGCGCAAGGCCTTGGCTGTGCCGCCGGTGCTGACCAGTTCGACGCCTCTTGCGGCCAAGGCCGAACCGAGGTCTGCCAAACCGCTCTTGTCGGACACTGACAGCAGCGCCCGCTTGATCACACCTTCGCTCATCGGAAAAAACCTACCCTGTTTTCCTCAGCAGCCAGGAGAATTGCCCCCCGCTGCGCAATGCCAGTCCCTCGATCACCAGCTGACAGGTAGCTTGGGGCCGGCCGTCGCCGTCGACCCACAGGCTGTCCTCGGCAGACAGGGTGATCTCGCCGGCGCCCGCCCTATCGCCGCGCAGCCGGAATTGCCAGAGCCGACCGTCGGGCAGCAGAAGACTCGCCCCGCGTTTGTCACCCGACAATTGTACTTCGACGCCGCGCCCCAAGTGGAAGCGGATCGCAAAGGCGATCTTGCCGCGCTTGCCGTTCTTGGACGAGGGGATCAGGATATCCTCGCCCGCCACTTCGGTGCCGTCGCCTGACAGGGTGAGGATGCGCTGGTGGGTGAGGCCGAAGCGGCCGGCATAACCGTCATGCGCGGCCTCGATGCGGGTTGCTTCGCGGCCTTTGCCCGCAACCATGCGCCGCTCGAACTCGACCGTCTCGACCCCTTTGCCGAGCTGGCCGTGGAGCAACACCGCGGTCGAATTGGCGTTGTCGAGCACCACCGTCGAAAAAGCTGCCGTCGCGCGCAGGCCCTGCCCGATGCGCAGGGGCACCTGGCCGCCTGCCAGCGCCGCGCCGCCGCAATTGACGATGATCCGCTGCGGACCGTCCGAAAGCTCGAAGGCAAGGGTCGAGGCGCAGCCCATCCGCGCGTGCTTGGCGCGCGGCGGCGGGGCAGTGTCAAACTGCAGCAGCGTCTCGCCCGCCTTAATGCGCTGGTAGCCCCAGCCCGCCGCCTGCCCGAGTGGACGGGTGCGCACGCCCGAGGCGTCGATCACCGCATTCACCCGGTCGGCGTGGATCGCGCCCTGTCCCTGCCAGCTGCCCAGCGAACCGTCGCCGTGGCGCAGGGCGAGTAGCGGCGGGACGAGCAATTCGCGCATCACCGCGAGGGCCTGAGGCGGAGCGATCTTGGCCGCCTCGTAGCAAGCGATCAGGTCGGTCAGCAGTCGGATCGCGTCGAGCTGCGCGGCGGGGCAACGCGACAGCACGCCGCCGTCTTCGCCGACCATGTCGCCCAGCGCCTTGACGAGGCCCGCTTCGCCGAACAGCCGCCGCGGCTTGCCGTGGGGAAGCAGCAGGCCTGCCGCGACCACACCCGCCCATGCGGCGACCTGCCCGAAGCCCGCCGGTTCGCGCGGTGCGCGCTTGTCGAGCCAGCTTGCGGTGTCGGCGATGGCGGCAAGCAGCCGCGTGCGCAGCCCCTTGTCCTGCCCGCCGAGCACCAGCGGCGCGTGGACCAGCCATGCGACCAGCCTGAGGCCGGCCAGTTCAGCCTCCCACGCCGGGCCTTTGCCGGGCGCGGCATGGGCCCGCAGCCACTGGGTCACGATCCGTTCTGCCACCGCGACGCCATCGCCGCGCGGCGCACTGGCGGCGAGATCGGCGAGCCAGCTGAAGCCATGCACTACCCGCTCGATGCCCGGAGCGTGACGGGCAGCGGCGGAGAAATCGAAGCTCGCAATCGGTAGGCGGGCGCCCTGGATCAGGAAATGCCCTGCGCGAAGGGCCGTGCCGACTGCGCGGTCGCCGCGGTTGGGGCTTTCCACCGTCGCCAGCAGCCGCGGTGCCTGCGGGCGGCGGAACGGGGCGGCGATCGCATGGCCGGGGACGCCGAAGCGGTAGGCGAGCCGGATCAGCGCCTCGCCCGGGCCGGACTTGACCGCGATGACGTCAGAAAGCGCCAGCGCCCGTGAGGGTTCTTCTGTTGGCGGCGCTGCTGGTTCGGTGAGCGCACCCGGCTCAGTGCGGCCAATGCCAGCGCCCGCCAGCATCAACGTCGGCGTATCCGCGATCCGCTCCACCAGCGCATCGGCGCGGGATCCGGCCGGGGTGCGCAGCAGCGTTGCCATTACCTGCCGCCCTTCAGCGCGGCGATGTTGGCGGCATAGGCATCGGGCCCGCCCTTGAAGGTCGCCGAGCCCGCGACCAGCACATCGGCCCCCGCCTCGATACACATCCGCGCAATATCCGGATTGACGCCGCCATCGACTTCAAGGTGGATGGCGCGGCCCGAGCGGGTGATCATCGAGCGGATGCGGGAAATCTTTTCCAGCTGCGAGGGGATGAAGCTCTGCCCGCCGAACCCGGGGTTGACGCTCATCACCAGGATGAGGTCGGCCATGTCCATAAGGTTGTCGAGCACCTCGACCGGGGTGCCCGGATTGATCACCACGCCCGCCTTTTTGCCCAGCGCCCTGATCGCCTGCAGCGTGCGGTGGATGTGCGGCCCGGCCTCGGGGTGGACGGTGATGATGTCCGCGCCCGCATTGGCGAAGGCTTCAAGGTAGGGATCGACCGGCGCGATCATCAGGTGGACGTCGAAGGGCTTCTTGGTGTGCGGACGCAGCGCCTTCACGACGTCAGGCCCGATGGTGATGTTCGGCACGAAATGCCCGTCCATCACGTCGATGTGGATCCAGTCCGCCCCCGCCGCATCGACAGCGCGCACCTCTTCCCCGAGCCGAGCGAAATCGGCCGAGAGGATCGAGGGGGAAATCAGGGGTGCAGGCATGGCGCGGTCGAGGAGCCCTTCTCTGACGCTTCAGCAAGCCATAGGTGCTTGGCGAATCAGGGGACAAGGCGCGGCAGCCGTCTTTTCCACCGTGACGGGCCAACAGGCTGACAATTCCGTCGCAAAGTGGTCATTTCGCGCGCGGCGGCGCGGCGTCAGCCGCCGTTGCGTTGGCGGCGGCGGTGCTGGCTGAGGTCCCACAACACCTGCGGCGCGGCAAGCAAGGGGAAGCGCTCGCGGAACGGGGTGAGCTTGACCGGCATTCCGGTGTGCCGCTCGATCTTCCACGCGGCGTAACGCGCCGCGCCTTCGAAGGTGGTGCTGGCCTTGACCAGCCGCACCAGATTGAGCGGTTTGCCGAGCCGGCGGCGGCGCTTCCACCACGCCAGGACGCGCGCCCGTTCTGCGGGGTCAAGCTGCGGGGTGAGGATCGTGCCGTTCAGCCCGGGATCGATCCCCGCTGCGGCAAGCGCGAGGGGGAGCAGCCCCGCGAAATGATCGGCATTGACGCTGAGAATGTCGTTCTCGCGCCCACCTTTCTCGACCCGGAACTCGGCCTCGTAGGTGGCGCGGAACAAGGCGCGCCAGTAATCCCCGGCCGTGCCGGTTTGCGGCCCCAAGGCGGCGGCGAGCCGTGCGGCAGTGGTCGAGGCGGCGGCAATGGCGGCGATCACCTCGGCCTTCGCGGCTTCGTCCTCGGCCCAGATCAGCGCGCTCGGCTGGACGAAGCGCGCCCAGATGGTGGTGTCGGTCAGCGCGCCGCTGGCGGCCTGCGCGAAGGTGGCAAGGCGCATCGTGGCGACCTTGGCGCGCAGGGTCAGGCCCCCAGTGTCATTGGCCCCAGTGTCATTGACATGCTCGCGCTCGTGATAGCTCACCCGCGGCCAGATTGCGGCTTCCTTGGTGCCGGGCAGCAGGATGTAGAAATCGAGCACGCCGTCCAGCGATCCGGTGCGCAAGTTCGACCCGTAGAACAGCACCGCCCGCGCACCGGCGCTCTGGGCCAAGGCATGGGCGAAGGTCGCGACGGCAGGATCGATAGGGCCCGCAAGCCGCGCGGCAATGCGTTCGGCCAGCGCCGAAGAGCCGGCGGTCATGGGGTAACGAAGGCGAGCTCCGGACCCTGCTCGATGAGATAATCGCCCGCCGGGAAAGCCTCGCCGTCGAGGATGAACTGATCGTCGATCGTGAGGCTGAACTGGGTCGCGGCAAGCTGGTGGATACCGCGTTCGCGCAGGCCCTTGCGCAGCAAACCGGTCAGCACCAGCGGTACCAGCGCGGCGGTGCGGCGCGAAATCTGGTCGACCGCGACCAGCTTCAACCCGCCCTTCAGCGTGCCGAACGGCTTGATACCGGCAGGCAGCCGCTCGAGCGTGGAGGCGAACAATAGCTGGCGCATCGCCGGATCGCCGTTGCCGCTATGCGCCATCGGCGCGTCGCTCGCGCCCAGGCCGACGCTCATCTTTGCGCCGCGGCGCCACGGATTGGACCGGCTGGCGAACATCGACTGGAGCAGCGCCCAGACGCCGGTTACGCCGACCACCATCGAATTGAATGCGCCGAGCTTGTGGGCGCTTTGCCCCGCCTGAATCGATTTGGTGAAGGCCCCCGCGCCAAGGATGAAGCCTGCCACGCGCGAGGCATCTTCGGGCCTGGCACCTTCCTCGATCGCAGCCACCGTCATCGGCCGGCGCCATACGCGGCCGCCGTGGTCGAGCGCATCGATCGCGTCCTGCAACGTCCAGTCATCGGGCACGCCGAGATCGACAGTGAGTGCGTTGGTCTTGCCCTTCGGAAGCACGGCAATCGCGGGCCATTCGTCGCCGAAGATCGCCTGCCCGCAAGTCAGCACGTCGCGAACGGTGCCATCGCCGCCGTTGATCACGAGCAAGTCGATGTTCTTCGCGGCGAGATCCGCCAGCGCCACGGGCAGTTGCGCCCGCGCGCTGGGCTGGGCGATGTGGACGTGAGGAACGAGGCCGCAATCGAAATCGGCGCCCAGATTGCGGTAGCTGCGCGGATTATAGATCACCCCGACAGACGGCGCTTGTCCCGTATCGCGCACGCGGCGCGCGCCGACGCGAGGCTTCGCGGGCAGAGCGCGCGGGATCTGCGCGAATTCGTAAATAGAAGAAGCCATCACACCGACATAGGTCGTCAATTTGAAATTATCTACCATAACTGACGCGGACTTGTCTTAAGTCCGTCGCGCTATAGCGCTGCTCTGTCGAAAAACGCGTGACTGCGACAGGGGTATGACGTTTCAGTGCCGGGGTGCGGTCTGTGCCTGCGGTGCGAGGCGCAGGACCTAAGCGGGTCTATTCGCCGCCTTCGAGGGTGCGGATCGTGAACTGGCTCACCAGCCGTTGGACACCGGGCAGGGCCGACAGGATCTCGCGGTGGATGCGTTCGTAACTGTCGTTCTCGCGCACCAGCACCTTGATGAGATAGTCGGACTGGCCGCTCATCAGATAGGCTTCGGCGATCTGGGGTGTGAGCGACATTGCTTCCTCGAAGCCGAGCATCGTCGCCTGCCGCTGGTCGGTGAGGGTCACCTGCACGAACACGGTCGAGGGATTGCCACGCGCCGCTTTGGACAGCCGCGCGCGGTAGCCGACAATCGCGCCGCTCTCCTCCAGTGCTTTCACACGCCGGTGGGCGGCGGACGGCGATAGGCCCACCCGCTCGCCAAGCTGCTCGCCAGTGAGCCGCGAGTCCTCTGCCAGCAGATCGAGAATATTCCGGTCGATGCGGTCCATGCGCGGGTACTTTGCGCGCGAAGGCCTTATGACGCAAGAATTTCCCGCGTCTGCGTGCCGCCGTGCCGATCATTGCGAAGAACGCGCATCGCCTTCCTGCTAAACCGCGCGGTGAGAGATTCAGCAGGAGAGACCCCATGCGCATCGGCGTTCCCACCGAAATCAAGAACAACGAATACCGCGTCGGGCTGACCCCTGCGGCGGTGGCGGAACTGACGCGTGCGGGCCATGAGGTCGCGGTGCAGAGCGGCGCGGGCCTCGGCGTCGATTTCGCGGATGCCGCTTATGAAGCTGCGGGTGCGAGCATCCTTGCCGATGCGCCAGCGGTGTTCGCGGCGGCCGAGATGATCGTGAAGGTCAAGGAGCCGCAGGCCTCCGAAATCGCGATGCTACGCCCCGATCACCTGCTCTTCACCTATCTCCACCTCGCCGCCGACAAGCCGCAGGCCGAGGGCCTGATGCGCTCGGGCGCGACCTGCATCGCTTACGAGACCGTGACTGCTGCTGATGGCTCGCTGCCGCTGCTCAAGCCGATGTCCGAAGTCGCCGGGCGCATGAGCGTGCAGTGCGGCGCGCATTACCTCGAAAAGCATCAGGGCGGGCGCGGGGTGCTGCTGGGCGGCGTTCCGGGGGTCGAGCCGGGCAAGGTTGTGATCCTTGGCGGCGGGGTCGCGGGCGTGAACGCGGCGCAGATGGCCGTGGGCCTGCGCGCCGATGTGACGATCTTCGACATCTCCACCCGCCGCTTGGCCGAACTCGACATGGTGTTCGGCAACCAGATTAAAACCGCCTTCGCCTCGTCTGCCGCGATTGCCGAGGCGGTGCGTGATGCCGACCTCGTGATCGGCGCGGTGCTGGTGCCCGGGGCTGCTGCGCCCAAGCTGGTGACGCGCGCGATGATCGGCACGATGCGCAAGGGCGCGGTGCTGGTCGATATCGCTATCGATCAGGGCGGGTGCTTTGAGACCAGCCATCCCACCACGCATGAGGACCCGGTGTTCGTGGTCGACGGCGTGATCCATTACTGCGTCGCCAACATGCCCGGCGCGGTGGCGCGCACTTCGACCATCGCGCTCGGCAACGTGACGCTGCCGTTTGTGCTGAAGCTTGCCAACATGGGCGCCGAGGCCGCGATGGCTGCCGACCCGCACCTTGCCGAAGGTCTGAACGTGATGGGCGGCAAGATCACGCACCCTGCCGTGGCCGAGGCGCTGGGTCTGCCGCTCGGATAAAGCAGGCCGCACACAAAGGGGCTTCATCGGGAATCCTTTGACCGCTACCCAGTCGGCTTACGCCGCTGGCGAAAGGGACCCTTGATGACGCACAAACTTGCCTTCAGTCTCGCGATGGCGCTCGCCGCCGTGACACTTCCCGCCGGGGCCGCGCTGGCGCAAATGCCCGCTTCTGCCGCCACGCAGAGCGAGGACGCGCGGCTCACCGCCTTCCTCGATGCGGAGTTTGAAGCCTACCTCAAGACCCAACCGCAGCTCGCCACACGCCTCGGCATCAAGGACGGCGGCGACCGCTGGAACGACACCAGCGACGAGGCCGCCCGCACCGAGGTCGAATGGCGCAAGGCCAGCGTCGCCCGGATGCGCGCTGCCTTTGACCGCGCCAAGCTTTCGCCGGAAGCGCAGGTCAATTTCGACATCTGGGCGCTGGAGGCGGAGCGCGCCGAGCTGTCCTTCGTCAACCGCATCTACCGCCCGCCGTTCTATTCGCGGCTTTATTCGGCGCACAGCCAGCTGCCCGACTTTCTCGTCAACACGCACAGCGTCGCCGACGTTACCGACCTCAGGAACTACGTCGCCCGCCTGCAGGGCATGCCCGCAGTGCTCGACCGCGCCATCGCGCGCACCAAGGCGAGCCAGGCTGCCGGGATCAACCCGCCGCGCTTCCAGATCGAGACGATCATTGCCGGCAGCAAACAGCTGACATCGGGCGCGCCCTATGGTGACGGCGCGGACGCCGCGCTGTGGGCTGACGTGAAGGCGAAGACCGAAGCCCTGGTCGCGGGCGGCAATCTGTCACGCGACAAGGCGGACAGGCTGCTCGGCGAAGCGCGCGAGGCGATCCTTGCGCTCCAACCCGCCTATGCGCGTGTCATCGCATGGGCGGAGGCGAGCCTGCCGACCGCGCCCAGCGGCACAGTCGGCGCGCTGACGCTGCCGGGGGGCGAGGCCTATTACGCCGCCGAATTGCAGCTCAACACCACCACCGATATGACCGCATCCGAGATCCACGCGATCGGCCGCGCCGAAGTCGCGCGGATCGAGGCCGAGCAGGATGCGCTCGCCCAGAAGGCCGGGTTCGCCGACCGTCAGGCCTTCTATGCCGAGCGCGCGCGGCTCAATCCACCGCGCCAGTATGACGATGCGGCGCGCAAGGAATACCTCGACAAGGCCAACGCCTTCGTCGCCCGCACGCGTACGCTGCTTGGCCCCTATTTCGGCACGCTGCCCGCTTACGGGATCGAAGTGGTGCGCGAGCCTGCCTTCTCCGAAGTCGCGGGCGGCGCGGCCCATGCTTCCGCGCCCAGCCCCGACGGCAAGCGCCCGGCGAAGACCTATGTCCACCTCGTTGGCACGGTCCCCGATCCGGCGGCGATGTACACGCTGATGTGCCACGAAGCGGTGCCCGGCCATAACATGCAGGGCGATATCCAGGTGCGCCAGCAGGGCGGGCCGAAGTTCCGCGCAGTCACCGGCTATGTCGCCTTCGGCGAGGGCTGGGCGCTCTATGCCGAGAACCTGTGCAAGGAGATGAACGCCTTCCCCGATGTAGCAGCCGACTTCATGCGGCTTGATGCCGAACTGTTCCGCGCCGCGCGGCTGGTGGTCGATACGGGCCTCCACGCGATGGGCTGGACCGAGGACGCGGCGGTTACCTACATGAACCAGACCGGCCGCCAGCCGATCGAACGGTCGCGTTCCGAAGTGCGGCGTTACATCACGCTGCCGGGTCAGGCGACCGGCTACAAGATCGGGATGCTCAAGATCATGGAGCTGCGCGCGCGTGCCGAGGCGAAGCTGGGCGACCGGTTCGACATCAAGGGCTTCCACGACCTGCTGATTGCGTCGGGCTCGCAACCGCTCTCGATCCTTGAGCGGAGGGTCGCCGAATGGATCGCGAAGTCCGCTTCGCGCTGACCTAAAACCACCAAGGCCCGCCCCCTTTTTCAAGGGAGCGGGCCTTGGTGGTGCACCCGACTGGATTCGAACCAGTGGCCTCTGCCTTCGGAGGGCAGCACTCTATCCAGCTGAGCTACGGGTGCATTGTGCCATGCGGCGCGTGCATTCTTGCGTGCGGCGCGGCGCTTAGCAAGAGGCTTGGGCCTGCGCCACACAATTGTGTCCTGTACCGGGCCGGGTCAGGGGCGAGCCTGAGGGCCGGGTTTAACCAATCGGAAAGCATGCGGGCATAGGCTCCGTTGCATGGCCTCGCTTCCGCCCGAACCGATTCTTCCGCACCGCTCAGCGGCGGCAGACGCCGACATCTTGCCCGAGGTGTTGGCCGAGGCACTGGTCGCGCTGCACGGCAAGGCTTCGGCCATCGCGCTGCTTGCGCGGCTGGCGCCCGAGCCGGTCGAAATCGGCGGCGAGCTTGGCGCGGTGATCGCCCGCGCGCAGCCCTGGCAGCGCGCGCTGGTGGCGCAGACGATCGGCGATTGCGGCGCGATGCTCGAAAGCGGGCTGACCGCGCTCGGCACGCTGTCGCGACGCGGGCAGGATGCTTCGGCCCCTGCGTTGGTGCTATGGCGCGAGTTCCACGCGGCGCGCGCTTCGATGGTGGCGGTGCTCGCCAACTGACCCGCAGGCTTGACTGCGTTCCCTTTCCGTTCCAACACTTCACCATGCCCGGCAGCGCGCTCTCCATCTCCGATTCGCAGGCGCTTGCCGCCAGCGATGTCGCGCGCGGAATCGGACGGCTGTTCGCCCGCAACGACATCTGGTGCCTGCCTGAAGTACCCCTGCGCAATGGCCGCCGCGCCGATCTCATGGGGATCGACGCCAAGGGGTTGATCGTGATCGTCGAGATCAAGGTCGCACGCGCCGATCTGCTCGGCGATGCCAAGTGGCCCGACTATCTCGACTTCTGCGACCG
Source organism: uncultured Alphaproteobacteria bacterium (assembly GCA_963765775.1). Lineage (GTDB taxonomy): Bacteria > Pseudomonadota > Alphaproteobacteria > Sphingomonadales > Sphingomonadaceae > Erythrobacter. The sequence continues at coordinate 504,454 of CAVXXQ010000006.1, read as the reverse complement.
TTTTTACTGGGGGCTGACCCCTGCGCTCGACCGTGCGCCGCTGGAAAGCGAGGCCTACCGCCCGGCAACCTGCGGGGTGATCGTCGCGGACGGCTACGACGCCGAGATCCTGCGTCCCGCCGCGCTTGAACCGCTCGCCGCGGCGCGCCGCAAGGTCGAGGTCGAACGGCTGGCACGGATCGCGATGCGGCGGCACATGGCACTGCTCGACCCGCTGTGCACGGAGCCTGACGCGCTCACCTGAGTTTGCGCTGTTTCGCTGCGTATAATTGCGGCATAGCTGGCCCGAGATGATCCCCGCCGATACCCCCGTTCCGCTGGCTCTGCTGATCGTCAGCATCACCGTCACCGCCATCGTCGGCTTACGCTATGTGCTGACCAGCGGGCTGTTCGCCTATGTCACATCGAAGATGCGCCCCGGTCTCTACGAGGGACGCGGCAAGCAGATTGTGCGCGAAGTGCGCTGGTCGCTGCTGGCGGCGGCGATTTACGGCACGCCTGCGGGCATCGTGCTGTGGGGCTGGCGGCAGCATGGATGGAGCCTGCTGACCGCTGACTGGGGCGCATTTCCGCTGTGGTATCACCCGCTCTCGGCGCTGATCTACCTGTTCGTGCAGGACACCTGCTTTTACTGGAGCCACCGCTGGATGCACCGGCCCAAGTGGTTCAAGATCGCCCATGCGGTCCATCATGAAAGCCGCCCGCCGACCGCGTGGACCGCGATGAGCTTCCACCCGGTCGAGGCGCTGACCGGCGCGGTCGTCATCCCGGTGCTGGTGTTTCTGGTGCCGATCCATGTCGCGATGCTCGGCCTTGTGCTGACGGCGGCGACGGTGATGGGCGTGACCAATCATATGGGCTGGGAGATGTTCCCGCGCTGGCTCGTTCATTCGCCGTTGGGCCATTGGCTGATAACGGCCAGTCATCACGAGCGCCATCACGAGGAATACAGATGCAATTACGGGCTCTACTTCCGGTTCTGGGACCGGGTCTGCGGGACGGACAAGGGACTGTCGGCGCGGATCGTGGCCGAGGCCGGGCACAGCCCGCAGGTTCCGGCGCGTTGAGAGCAAGCGCGCTGGCGCTGATGGGGCTTGGCGCGGGAATGGCCGCGAGCCTCGCTACCGCTGCTGCGCCGCAAACGGCCGACGTCGTGATTGCGGTCACTGACCTCCGGTCCGCCAAAGGCGTGGTGCGCGCCTGCATGACGACCCGCGCCGATATCTTTCCCAAGTGCATCAAGGACCCGTCCGCGTTCCGCGCGGTCGTGCCCGCAAGCGGTAAGGTCGAGATTCGCTTCACCGGAGTGAAGCCCGGCCAATATGCGATCGCGCTGCTGCATGACGAGAACAACAACGGCAAAGCCGACCGCGCGATGGGCATGATGCCCAAAGAAGGCTACGGGTTCTCGCGCGATGCGCCGGTCAAGATGGCACCGCCCAAGTTCAAGGATGCGGTCTTCGCGCTGGGCGAAGGCACCAGCCGCGTCACCATCAAGATGCGCTATTTTCTCTAGGGCGCGCCGCGCGCCGAACTGCTGTTCTTCCCCGACATTCCCACCCCGCGTTTAACGGGATGTTTACCACGCCGCGCCAGAACGGCGGGACACAGGTTTACCAAGGGGCGGATTCACAGTCATGGACACTCTGCGCGGCACCTTCGATCCCGACGCATCCGCGGGTCGGGGCTGGGACGCTTCCGAGGAAGACACCGCCGAGCAGGTCGCCGCGCGCGATCTGCCGCCCGAATCGATCGGCCGTGACGAGCGCCGCATGCAGGTGCGCGCCTACAACCACTGGGCGAGCCTGCTGGGCGAGCGGATGTTCCCCAATATCGCCGACCTCGATCCGGCTGACTTGCCGGACTTCGGCCCGCACTCGGTGCTGCTCGATTTCACCGACGGCATCGACAATCCTGTGGTGCGCTTCCTTGGCGAAAAGCTCGGCAAGGAATGCGGCCCGGACGCGATCGGCCGCCTGTCGGATGTGCCGCCGCGCTCGCTGCTCTCGCGCATCACCGACCACTACATGCAGATCCTCGCCAATCAGGCGCCGATCGGGTTCGAGGCCGAATTCGTCAATCACGCCGGGGTCGCGATCCTCTATCGCGGGATCCTGCTGCCCTATTCGAGCGACGATACTGCAATCGACTACATCTACGGCGTGATCAACTGGAAGGAGATGGCCGACCAGCTGACCGCGGACGAGCTGCTTCTCGAGATCGACCAGGCGCTTGAGCTCGGCAGCGAGCTGGAACTTGCCCCGGAAGCGCCGTTGCGCCCCGCCGACCCCGTCACCGACTGGGCGGATTCGCCCGCGCATGAAGGTGAGGAAGGCGGCCCCGTCGATACTTATGCCGACGAGTTCGATCACGTTGCCGCGCTCGATGCGGCGCTGAATGGCGATGATGGCGGCCTGCCCGACTTCAGCCAATACGCGCTCGACAGCGACGACGAGGAATACGACGAGGATGAGGGCGAAGCCGAAAACCCCGGCTACAGCTTTGCGAGCCTCGCCGACTATGGGCAGGCGCCCACCAAGAAGGCGATCGTGCTGACCGGGCTCGAGCCTCTGCCGATGCCCGAAGAATACGCCCCGGACTATGCCCCGGAATACGCGGCACCCGAATACGACTCCGAATACGCCGCCGCACTCGAACCGGAAGCGGAGCCCGAAGCGGCGCTGCCCGAACTTGAAGCCGAGCCGGTGGCCGAGCTCGCCCCTGAGCCTGAAGTGCTCGCCGAATTCGCACCCGAGCATGAGCCGGAACCCGAACAGGCATACGATTTCGCATTCGCAGATGACCTGCCCGGCGACGCCGGCCTCTACGATTGCCTCGCGCTGGCCCGCGAACTTGCGCGCGCAGCCGACAGCACCGAGGACCGCAGCCGCACCGCGCTTTACGCTGCAGTCAGCCGCGCCTACGACTTCTCGCTCGCCGCGCAAGAATCGCCCGAGGACTACGCCGAGCTGATCGCTGAAAGCGGTCTGACGGTGCAGGACCGCGCGCCGATGACGCCGGTGGTCAAGCTCGTCTTCGGGCATGACTACGACAAGACGCGCCTGACCGAATATGCCGCCGTGCTGACCCACGCCCACCGCCTGAAGCTGGGCCGCGGGAGCCTTGCGGGCTTCCTCGCCGAGACCGAGGGCGGCGTGAAGGCGCTGGTCAAGGCCGAACGCAACTTCCGCCGCGAAGAGCAGGGCAAGCCGGTCGAGGATGCCGCCGCAGTGCGCGAGGCGCTGGCGCAGGCGCTGCGTGCGCTGGAAGCGATCAGCCTCGAGGACCTCGACGGCGCGGGTTCCGAATTCGCGCTGGTGCTGGTCCGCCGCGACGAAATCGGCTGCGCGGAGATTTTGGGCGAAATCCCCGAGGACATCGCCTTGATCGAGCGTGCTGCCCGCAAGCTGGTGGGATAAGCGCAGCCGCCACGCTTCACATTGCGTTCACGCGCAATGGCGGTAGGATCGCGGACAATGCGCGGCCGCACCCATTCCCTTGCCTATTGCCTCGCCCTGCTGGCGAGCCTTGTGGTCGCGTCCCAGCCGGTCGCGGCGCAATCGATCCTGCGCGATGCCGAGACCGAGCAGCTGCTCAAGGACATGCTCGCGCCGCTGGTCGAGGCCAGCGAGCTTGAAGTCGGCAATGTCGAGGTCGTGCTGATCAACGATCCGTCGATCAACGCCTTCGTCGCGGGAGGGCAGGCGATCTATGTCCATTCCGGCCTGATCGAGGCAGCCGACAGCGCCAACGAGGTGCAGGGCGTGCTCGCCCACGAACTCGGCCACATTACCGCCGGCCACGCGGTGCGCTTCGACGAGCGGGTCAAGACCGCCAACGGCATCTCGATCCTGTCGCTGCTGCTCGGCATCGGCGCGGCACTGGCAGGCGGCGGGGAAGCCGCGATGGGCGTGATCGCCGCCGGGCAGCAGGCCGCGACCGGCAGTTTCCTCAGCTTCAACCGTGACCAGGAAGCCGCCACCGACCTTGCGGGCGTGCGCTACCTTTCGGGCGCAGGCATCAGCGGCCAAGGCATGGTCACCTTCTTCGAGAAGCTGCGCGGCAACGAAATCCGTTCCGGTTACAGCCAGTCCGACGAAGCCGCCTATGCCCGCACCCACCCGCTGACCGGCGACCGTATCCAGGTCCTGCGCGGTCTGGTCGACACGCAACCGGGGTTCAATACCGGGACCGATGCGGCGCTTCAGGAAAGGTTCGTGCGCGCCAAGGCCAAGCTGTCCGGCTACCTGTCCGAGCCTAAGCGCACGCTCACCGCCTTCCCGCCGTCGGACAATTCCATCCCCGCGCACTACGCCCGCGCCTATGCCTATCATAAGGACGCGCGGGTCGATCTGGCGCTGGCCGAGACCGACGCGCTGCTGGCGGCCGAGCCTGACAATCCGTGGTTCCTCGAGTTGAAGGGTCAGGTGCTGCTCGAATCCGGGCGGCCCAATGATGCGCTGGTGCCGCTGCGCCGTGCGACCGATCTGACGCTCTCGCAGCCGCTGATCGCAGGGCTGCTAGGCCACGCGCTGATCGCGACCGAGAACGAGGCGAATTTCGCCGAGGCCGAGCAGGTGTTGCGCGCTTCGGTGCAGAAGGACCGCTACAATCCCTTCGCGTGGTATCAGCTCGGCGTGGTCTATGCCGCCCGCGGCGATATGCCGCGCGCGCAGCTTGCCAGCGCTGAACAGCAGGTGATGAACCGCCTGTACCCCGAGGCGCTGCGCAGCGCGGCGGCTGCCGAGGCGGGGCTGCCCTACGGCTCGGCGGACTGGATCCGTGCGCAGGACGTTGCGCTCGAAGCGCGCGGCGAACTGGAACGGATGAAGAAGAAACGCTAGGCAACCTTCCGAAACCTGCCAGAAAGCGCTCATGTCCTCGCACCCGCCCGCTCCCGATAACGCCCCCTCGGCCTTGCGCCATTCGCTGCTGACCGCGCTGCTGGCGCTCGCCTTCGGCTTTCTGGGCGCGGCGATCTGGTCCTATTCGGGCCTTGCCGATAACCGCACCCGCAGCTTCATGCTCGGCAACCCCGAGCTGCTACCGCAGATGGCGCAGGCCTATGAGGAGCAGGAGGCCGCCAAGCGTCTCGCGCAGATGGGCGGCGAGGTGTTTGAGCCTTTCCCCGGCGCGGTGCTCGGCAATCCCAACGGCAAAAAGGTGCTGGTCGAGTTCACCGACTATAACTGCCCCTATTGCGAGGCGAGCCTGAAGGACGTGAACCGGCTGGTGGCCGAGGACCCCGATCTGAAGGTCGTGGTCCGCGAATGGCCGATCTTCGAAGGCTCCGATGTTGCCTCGCGCATGGCGCTGGCGGCAGGCCTGCAGGGCAAATACCGCGCCTTCCACGACGCGATGTTCGCCACCAAGGATGTCGCGGTTGCCGCCCGCGCCGCCGGGCTCGACATGGAGCGTGCGAGCCGCGACGCCGCGTCCGAAGCGGTCTCGACCGAGATCGCGCGCAACCTCGATCATGCGCGCGCGCTCGGCTTCACCGGCACGCCGGCGTGGGTCACGGGCAAAAAGCCGTTCGGCGGCGCGGTGGGCTACGAGAAGCTGAAGGCGGCTATCGCCGAGGCTGACAAGACCGCGTGATGCGCACGCCTGTTATTGCCGCGCTGGTGCTGCCCATCCTATCAGCCGCGCCGCTCGCCGCCCAGCCTGCCCCCCCGGCGCAGATCGACTACCCCGCAGAGCGTGCCGCGATCGGGCGCTATCAGGACGCCGACCAGCGCCTGCAGGACGTGGGCTGGACGCTGGCCAAGGGCAATGCCGCCTTCTGTCCCAAGGTGGTGAGTTCCATCGGCCTGCAGTTGCAGGACATGGCAAGTTATGGCGCGCCCGCCGTGGCACGCACGGCCTTGGGCCTGCAGGGCGACTTTGCGGTGCAGACCGCTGCGCGCGGTTCGCCCGCGGCGCTGTCGGGCGACTTCGCCCGGAACCGCGAGGTCACCCGGCTCGATGCGCTCGATCCCAACAGCCTTGACGCTGGCAAACGCTTCGAATGGCAGCGGCTGGTACGCGCGCACGACCACATCGAGGCGATGCTCACCGAACACGGCGGCATCGCCATCGCCTTTGCCGACGGCGGCACCGCGCGGGTTCAGCCGGACGAGGTTTGCGCCAGCCGCTTCGAGCTGATGGGTGACGGTGACAAGGCGGTCGCCGATGGCTCGCGCGTGGTGATCGGCGTCGATTTTCCGGCCTTCAAATATGCCGAGGAGCCGGTGTTTGCAGGGCTGGTCGCACACGAATTCGCGCACAATGTGCTGGGTCATGACGCGTGGCTCGACCGCAACGGGCGGCAGGCCAAGCACGTGCGGCGGATCGAGCGCGAGGCGGACCGGCTGATCCCGTGGCTGCTCGCCAACGCGGGCTACGACCCCGAAGCGGCGGTGACCTTCATGACCCGCTGGGGATCGAAGCATGATTCGGGCCTGCGCCTGCGCATGGGTCACGATGGCTGGGACGAGCGCGCCGCAGCGATCGGACTCGAAGTCGCGCAGGTCAAAGCGCTGATGGCTAGCGAAGGCAAGGCCGATTGGGCCACGCATTTCCGCCGCGAGATCGATCCCCAAGGGGGCCTTGCAAGCAAGCCGAAGCGCTAAGACTGCGCCGAGCCGTTGCCGGCCCAAGCCCATGCGACCAATTAGCCGTGCCGTTTGCGACGAAATGCGGTAGACCGAGTGGAATATGGCAGTGCTCCAGATCCAGGCGGCGCCGTTCTTCGCCAGCAAGAACCGGGCGTTCTGGAACCTCCAGCTGGCAGGCTGGGGCGCGGCATTCCTGCTGCGCGCGGTCTCCGCGCTCGCCAACGAACAGCCGCTCGACCTGCTCGCGCTGATCCTCGTCACCACCATCACCGGCTTTTCGATCAGCCTCATCCTCTCGGTGATCTACCGCAAGCTGATCCATCAGCAGCCGCTGGTCACGTGGGGCCTGACCGCGCTGGTGCTGATGTTCGCGGTGCTGCTCCACGCCTCGATCGATGCCTGGGTGCAGGGGGTCTATTACGCCGGCACCCGCGAGACGACTTTTGCGCAGCGCCTGATCGGGCTGCTGTATCTGCCGCTGACGCTGCTCGGCGGGTGGAGCGCGCTGTATTACGCGATCAACTTCTTCCTCACCGTTGAACAGCAGGCCGACCGCTTGGAGCGGCTGGAAGCGCAGGCCACCGCCGCGCAGCTGGCGATGCTGCGCTATCAGCTGAACCCGCACTTCCTGTTCAACACGCTGAATTCGATCTCGACGCTGGTGCTGCTCAAGCAGACCGAACCGGCCAATGCGATGCTGACGCGGTTGTCGGGCTTCCTGCGCCACACGCTGGTCGCCGAGCCGGGCAGTCAGGTGACGCTGGCGCAGGAGATCGAGACGCTGCAGCTCTACCTCGACATTGAACGCATGCGGTTCGAGGAACGCCTGCGCACCCAGTTCGAGATCGAGGACGCGGCGCTGGCTGCGCAGCTTCCTGCCATGCTGCTCCAGCCGCTGGTCGAAAACGCCATCAAATACGCCGTCAGCACGCAGGAGGAAGGCGCGCAGATTGCGCTCACCGCCCGCGTGATCGGCGAGCGGCTGCGGCTCACGGTCGAAGATACCGGGCCGGGCGTGGATGACGCGCCGCGCGATCCTGCGCGCGACACCGCACTGGGCCGTCCGGTATCGACCGGCGTCGGACTTGCTAACATACGTAATCGCCTCGCGCAGGCTTATGGGGACAATCACCTGTTCGAGACACGATCGGAAGCTGGGGGCGGCTTCACCGTACTGATCGAGATCCCCTTCACTCGGGCCGCCAGCGCTCAGGAAGTGGCAGCACCCGCATCGGCAGCCATCGGGCCTGCGCCGGGCGGGAGCGACAACATCATTCCGCTCAATCCCCCCCAACGAACTATCGGAACCCCCGCATGACTATCAGAACCATCCTTGTCGACGACGAGAAGCTCGCCATTCAGGGCCTCCAGCTGCGCCTCGCGCCTTTCGAGGACGTCGAGATCATCGACACCTGCGCCAATGGCCGCGAGGCGATCCGCAAGATCAAGACCGAAAAGCCCGACCTGGTCTTCCTCGACATCCAGATGCCCGGCTTCGACGGCTTCTCGGTGGTGAAGGGCGTGATGGACATCGAACCCCCCCTGTTCGTCTTCGTCACCGCCTACGAGGAACACGCGATCCGCGCCTTCGAGGCGAACGCCGTCAACTACCTGATGAAGCCGGTCGACGAACAGAAGCTCGCGGACACCATCGAACGCGTGCGCCAGCGCCTGGCCGAGAAGAAGTCGGCCGAGGATGCCGGTAACCTGCTCGACGTGCTGGCCGAGATCGCGCCCGAGCGTGCCGCCGACTTCGTCGAAACCGCCGCCCCCGCGACCGAAAGCGCCGACCGCTTCGAAAAGCTCATCAACGTCAAGGACCGCGGCCAGATCTTCCGCGTGGAGGTCGACACCATCGAGCATATCGAGGCCGCGGGCGATTACATGATCATCTCGACCGGCGACAATTCGCTGGTGCTGCGCGAGACGATGAAGGACCTCGAACGCCGCCTCGACCCGCGCAAGTTCCAGCGCGTCCACCGCTCGACGATCGTCAACCTCGATCTGGTGCGGCAGGTGAAGCCGCATACCAATGGCGAATGCTTCCTGGTGCTGGAAAGCGGCGCCGAGGTGAAGGTGAGCCGCAGCTACCGCGATGTGGTGGCCAGATTTGTCCACTGACCACTAAACCCGTTCGTGCTGAGCTTGTCGAAGCAGTGTCTTTCCTTCTACCGAAGTGAAGGACGGCCCTTCGACAGGCTCAGGGCGAACGGAGTGTATCAGTGACCTTCACCCTCCCCGGCTTCGACCTCGCCAAATTCATCCGCGAAACGCTCGCCGAGGACTTGGGTGAGGGTCTCCCCGGCGGCGGGCGCGATGTTACGTCGGAGAGCGTGATCCCCGCTGATGCGCGCTTCACCGGCGTGATGGACAGCCGCGACGCGATTGTCGTCGCGGGGCTGCCGCTCGCCGAAGCCTTCTTCCGCCACCTCGACCCTGATTGCGTCATCGAGGCGCTGGTGCAGGATGGCGACGCGGTCGCGGCGGGCACCGACCTGATGCGAATCCAGGGCCGCGCCCGTGCGCTGCTTACGGCGGAGCGCAGCGCGCTCAACATCGCCCAGCACCTTTCGGGCATCGCCACCCTGACGCGGGCTTACGTGACCGCGATGCGCGAGGGCAGCGCGACCTGCACGCTGCTCGACACCCGCAAGACCATCCCCGGCCTGCGCTTCCTCGAGAAATACGCCACCCGCCAGGGCGGCGCGCAGAACCACCGGATGGGTCTGTGGGACGCGGCGATGATCAAGGACAACCACGTCGCGGTCGCCGGCTCTGTCGGCGAGGCCGTGCGCCGGGCGCGCGAGGCGGGCGTTGAAAAGATCATCTGCGAGGTCGACAACCTCGACCAGATCGAACCCGCACTTGCAGCAGGCGCGCACCACCTGCTGCTCGACAACATGGACCCGGCGACCCTCACGCAAGCGGTCGCGCTGGTCGCAGGCCGCGTGCCGACCGAAGCGAGCGGCGGGGTGAACCTCCAGACCATCGCCGCGAAAGCCGCGAGCGGGGTGGATTACATCTCGGTCGGCCGCCTGACACAAAGTGCGCCCGCCGCCGATATCGGGCTGGACTTCAAGCCGGTATGATCCCGCTTTCTCGGCGACGACCGGCGAGCATCACGGCGTTTGCCGTGCTGTTTTTCGGTGCTGCGCTGCTATCTTTCTTGGGCGGGCTGTTGAATATCCCGGGCCAACTACGGTTCCTCCAGGTCTTCATCGCCGACGCCCCATGGTCGCGCGACGCGGCGATCGTCTGGCTGTGCGCATGGCTCTCCATCGCGCTCATTCCGACCGCGATGGTGTGGCTCTCCGCCGTCCGTTTCGCCCGCTGGATGGTCACCATTATGGCTGCGCCCAAGCTGCTGGGGTTTCCGTTGCTGGGGCCCAAGGCGATCGCAACGATCGCCGCGATCAATCCCTTGGGGATGGCTTCGACGTTGCTGAGCCTGCTGGCCATCGCCATGCTCTTCACCCCTGCCAGCAACCGCTGGTTCGCGCGCAAAGGGGAGGACGATCATGCGGTCTTCGAATAGCCTCCCCGCCGCCTTGGTGGCCGCGCTGGCGCTCGCCTTTCCGGGGGTGGCGCACGCACAGGCCTATCAGTGCCGCGCGCCGCAGGTGTCGAGCGTGCCGAAAATCACGCCCGATGGCCCGCGCCGCAAATCGGCCGTCACAGGCTACACCCTCGCGCTGAGCTGGAGCCCCGAGTTCTGCCGCACCCGCGCCGATGATCGCTCGCAAGCGGTCCAGTGCGGCGGGGAGAGCGGCAGCTTCGGGCTGGTCGTCCACGGGCTATGGCCTGAAGGCGACAGATCTTATCCGCAGTGGTGCGAGGCCCGACAAGCGCTCACCCCCGCCGACGTGCGCGGCGCGATGTGCCTGATGCCGTCCGACCGGCTCGTGGCGCGGCAATGGGCCAAGCACGGCAGCTGCATGGTGAAGCGCCCGGCCAACTACCTCAAGGTGATCCGCATCCTCTACGAAGGCGTGCGCCTGCCCGATTACGACCGGGTGAGCCGCGAGGACGGGCTGACGGCGGGCCGTATCCGTGCGGCCTTCGCCGATGCCAATCCCGGCTGGACCAAGGAGGCCATCGGCATCGACCTGAGCCCGCGCGGCTGGCTGGAGGAAATCCGCCTGTGCTATACGAAACGCTTCCGGCCCACGCCCTGTACAGGCTCGCGGCGCGGCGCGAAGGATGGGGCTGCGGCTAAGATTTGGCGGGGGCTGTGAGCCATTTGGCAGAAAGGGGAGGCGATCCGACATGGTGACAAGGTCTATCGCTGTAGCTGCCGCAGCCACGCTCGCGCTGCTTGCGCCTACCACGCCCGCCGCGGCCGACCCGGGCGCGCAGATGTTCAAGCGCCTCACCGATCCCATGCCGCGCCTGCGCAAGGTGCAATTCTGCGCCTATGTCGCCAGCAGCGCCTTCGATCTGGCGGGCGAGACGGCTGACCCCGCCACGCGCGCGGCCCGCGCCGCTGCCGCCGCGCAGCTCTCCGCCCGCCTCGCCTCCGATCTCGCCCAAGCCAACGCCGCGCTGTCGCCCGAAGACCTGGCCGCAATCGCGCGCGAAAATGGCGAGGCGATGGGGCTGCTCTCCTACGCGCCATCCGGCGCGGTCGCCGCGCAGATCAAGGCAGGCGCGGATGTCGAGGATATTGGCGGGCTGTTTGTGAGCGACGTGCTGCGGCGCTGTGACAAGGTGGCCGACACGCTGAAGATCGCCAAGGTGGCCGCCGATGCCGTGCCGCTTGCCGCTCCTGCCTTCCGCTGGCGCGGGCTGAGCGCCGGGGAAGCTTTCGCGGACACGCTGCTTGCGCCGTTCGCTGCCAAGCTGTGCACGGGCGCGGCCACCCTTGCATCCGATTTCGCCGGAGCACCGTTGGCACAGCGCGGCGTCGACAGTGTCTCGCTGCTCGACTGGGCGATGGAGTGCGGCGACACGGTGGGCTTTGCCGCGTTGCTGGCTGCGGGGTTTGATGCTGCTGCGCCCGGCGCTTTTGACGACCCTATTGTCGTGGCCGCCGCCGAAAAGCGCGATCTGTTCTATCTCGAAACCTTGCTCGCTGCCGGGGTGAAGCCCGATACGATGGGTTTGCGAGAGACCGCTCTCAAGGCTGCTTACGACACGACCGATGCGGGCGGCGCGGGCGGCGGCAAGGCATGGCAGATGCTGCGCACTGCCGGGGCGAACCTCAACTTCCCCGACTTCGACCATTCGATGTGGTGGAGCTTCGCGCTCTATGCCGACTGGGAGCAGATCCTCGCCCACTGGAGCGAATTCGGAAGCGATCCCGTTGCTCTCGCGCGGTTGGTCAGCATGGATCTCGACCGGAACGGCGGCCCGCGCGGGAACGCCGCAGCGCTGGAGGAGATCAAGGCCCGGCTGATCGCGGATTACGGCGTGTGTTTCCCGGTCGGCCCGACCCTCGGCGCGCCCACGGACGCGCGCGGCTATATCCTTCAGCCCGATTGCAAACCCGTCCGGCGTTGAAACCTGCTCGGTTTTAAAGGGTGCCGTGACGCGTTTAGACCCCCTCCAGCGCGGTTTAGACCCCCTCTAGACCCCTTTTAGACCCCCGTCAGACACCCTCCAGAAGCGATGTTTCACGTGGAACATTGCGTCAGCGGCGGTCCTTGAAGAATCCGCGCAGCAACTCTGCCGATTCGGCCTCGCCGATACCGGTGTAGACCTCGGGGCGGTGGAGGCATTGGGGTTGGTCGAACACCCGCGCGCCGTGTTCGACAGCGCCGCCCTTGGGGTCGCTCGCGGCATAGTAGAGGCGGGCAATGCGGGCATGGGCGATGGCGCCGGCGCACATCGCGCAAGGTTCAAGTGTGACCCATAATTCGCACCCCGTCAGGCGCTCGTCGCCGAGTGCTTGGGCCGCGCGGCGGATCGCGAGGATCTCGGCATGGGCGGTCGGATCATGATCGGCGCGCGGAGAATTGTGAGCTTCGGCAATGACTTGCCCGTCCTTCACCACCACCGCGCCGATTGGTACTTCGCCCGCGTCAGCCGCGGCGCGGGCCAGCGCGAGGGCGCGAGGCATGAAGCTGCGGAACCCCGCCTCGCTCATGCCCCGGACCTTGCGGAATAGTTATTCGTTGCCGGTGACAGGCGTTCCCTTGGCATCGCCAGGCATCGTGACTTTGACATCGGGAACCTCGACCGTGGTTGTCTTGGTGCCGACATCGACATCGGCGGTCTCGACGTCGAATTCCGGCATCTGGCCATCCTTCACCTCGACTTCGGGAAGCTCGCCTTCCTTGGTCTGGTCGACATCGCACGCGGCAAGGCCGATTGCCAAGGGGGCCAAGAGGGCGGTCATGATGATTCGCTTCATTTGTCTGTTCTCCAGCAGGCCTGACATTGCGGGAAGCCCCCGTCAGGTCCAATGCGACTGCACGAGACTGTGCCCATTCAGACCATCACATGGGTTAGCATCACATGGGGTGGGCTGGAAAAGCTGGCGTCTGCTCCGCGCGACCAACTGGTGCGGGGGCGGTGCAGGCGCGTAACTTGCTTGACGATTCGGGGATGCACCGTTATGCGCGCCGCTTTCCTTGCCTAGGCCCGAGCTTAGGCCCGTTTTTACGAGAAGAGACACACCATGTCGCGCATCTGCGAACTGACCGGCAAGGGCCGCATGACTGGCAACAATGTCAGCCACGCCAACAACAAGACCAAGCGCGTGTTCCTGCCCAACCTGCAGAACGTCACGCTCATGAGCGAAAAGCTCGAGCGCAGCTTCAAGTTCCGCGTGTCGACCCACGGCCTGCGCTCGGTCGAGCACAATGGCGGGCTCGACAACTGGCTGCTCAAGACCAACGACGAAAAGCTTTCGACGAGCGCGCTGAAAGTAAAGCGCGAGCTGGTCAAGGCGCAAGCCGCCTGAGCTACGGCTTGGCGGAGGGCTGGTCCACAGGGCGGCCGTTTGCACTGATTGCCGGACAAACAACCAGAGGGCTCTGAACACCGTTCAGGGCCCTTTGTCGATCCTGCGCAGCGCGTGCTGCGGCCCGGCGCTGCAAGGCCTCGCCGCTTTCGTCAAGGGCGAAGCGCAGCAGCAAGGTGCGCTGAAAGATCGAGAAATTGTCGTCGGCGACCACCCAGATCGATCCTTTGCGGCGGTCTGCGCGATCGGCCACGAAGCCGATCCCCTCGAAGTTCTCGCCGAAGCCGGGGCCTTGGAGATGCTGGATCACTTCGCCCCGCCAGTGCTGGCCGGCACGGATAGCAGCCGGGTCGGCGATCATGATCACCGCGTCGAAGGTCGCCGGGATCGTGTAGCGCACCTTGCGCATCAGGATCAGCACCCGGCCGTCCGGCAACTGGGTCGCGTCGACCGGCGAATAGGCCACGTCGCAACTGAACCGGAACGGCAGCGGCTTGCCTCCCGCGATCGGATCGCCGGGGTAGAGCAGCGCGGGCCGATCGGCCGTATCACCTGTTTCCGAACCTTCGGCGAGGAGCAGAAAGCGCCCGTCGGCGAGCCGTTCCATCGTCTCGGGCCCGCTGCTCTCGCTCCAGTCCACCATTTCCGGCGGGGCGTAGACGGTGCGCATGCCGCCGGGGGCGAAGCGCATCACGAGATTGTCGTTCTCGAAGCTCGCCCACAGTGTCCCGGTCGCGGGATCGCGGGCGATGGCTTCCATATCGACATATTCCTTGCGCCCGCGGCCCGACACGCCAACGAAGCGGAAGCTTTCGGGGATCGCATGCGGCTGGTCGCCCGCAAGGTCCATGCCCAGCAGGAACCCGCGATCCGTCCCGGCGATCAGCGTCCTCCCCTGGCCTTCCACGAGCGCGGAAAAGCCGCCGAACCACCCATGCTCGCTTGTCATGCGCCATGAGCCGGTGAGCCGCAGCAGACCGGGCGGCGGCGGGCCGAGATCGATCGGATCGATGGTGATGTTCTTGACCGCGTCACTGCGCAGGCCGGTGTCGGTGCGCAGGAATGTGCCGGGGCTGAGCGCAAAGACAACCACCGCCAGCAGCGCCATACGCCAGCGCCGCGCGCTGCTCACGCGGGCAGTCCGGAACAGGCTCGGCACGCTGGGGGGGTTGGTCGTTACTGTCCGCCGGCGGGTGCGAGCCCCAGCAGGCGGCGCGTCGCGATCTCGCACGAGGCATAGGCCTCCTGCCGCTCGGCGCTCCAGTAGCGCAGTTCGGGCAGCGGGATCGCCTCATCGGTGACGGCGCAAAGCACGTGGCTTCCCGGACGCAGCACGCGGAAGCTGGAGGGGCCGTAGTAGAGCTTGGCGGCCTTGTCGGCAGGGGTCATCAGCATGGCCGTTCCCATAGCACCGCGCGCCTAACTGAACAAATCATCTTGCTTGGGCGGCCCCGATGGCGCGCGCTTGCGCGGGGCCGGAGGAGGGGGTGCAGACGGCGGCGGCGCGCTTCCCGAAGGAACGACGCCGAGTGTCCCGTCGCGGAATTGCAGCGCCAACAGCGCCACACCGGCCGCCTCGGCGCGGGTGGTCAGCGCCTTGCCAGCAGCGTCGCGGATGATCGCATAGCCGCGCTCGAGAGGCTTTTCCGGGTGGAGCTGGCTCATCACCCGCGCGAGTGCCGCGAGGCGGTCGCTACCGTGGCGCAGGGGCCGCTCGATCAGCGCCGGGCTGAGCCGTGCCCGCTCGAGCCGGCGCTGCGCCTCGGCGGCGGAGCGGGAGAGCAGGCTGGGGGAGAGCCGTGCGGCCACCCCGGCAAGTCGCTCCCGCCCCTTGGCGGAGCGGTCGCCCAGCGCGCGCCGCAGCCGCTCCGACAGATCGTCGAGCCGCTGCGCTTGGGGCTGGAGCAGGTTTTCGGGACGCGGCAGCATCCGCGCACGCGCCGCCAAGCGCTCGCGGCCGAGTTCGACCGGGCGGTACACCGCGCGGCGCTGGCGTGCGCCGAAATCGGCGAGGGTCAGGGCGAGGTCGGCGCGCACCGGCACGGCCATTTCGGCGGCGGCCGTCGGCGTCGGCGCGCGGCGGTCGGCGGCGTAGTCGGCCAGCGTGGTGTCGGTCTCGTGCCCCACGGCGCTGATCACCGGGATCGAGCATTCGGCAATGGCGCGCACCACCGCTTCCTCGTTGAAGCTCCACAGGTCCTCAATCGACCCGCCCCCGCGTGCGACGATCACCACGTCAGGACGCGGGACGGGACCGCCCGGCTGAAGCGCTGAGAATCCGCGCACAGCGGCGGCGACCTGTTCGGCGGCGCCTTGCCCCTGCACCAAGACCGGCCAGACGACGACATGGGTGGGGAAGCGGTCGGCGAGGCGGTGGAGGATGTCGCGGATCACTGCGCCGGTCGGCGAGGTCACCACGCCGATCACTTGCGGCAGGAACGGCAAGGCGCGTTTGCGCTCCGCTGCGAAAAGCCCTTCCGCCGCCAGTCTCGCGCGGGTCTTCTCCAGCAGCGCCAGCAGCGCGCCCTCGCCTGCCAGTTCGAGGCTGTCGATCACGATCTGATACTTCGAACGGCCCGGATAGGTGGTGAGCTTGCCGGTGGCGATCACCTCTAGCCCGTCCTCGGCGCGGAAGTTGAGGCGCTGGGCATTGCCCTTCCACATCACCCCATCGATGACGGCGCCTTCGTCCTTCAAGGCACAATAAAAGTGCCCCGAGGCGGCGCGCTTCACGCCCGAAAGCTCGCCGCGCAGCCGCACGAAGCCGAAGCGGTCCTCGACCGTGCGCTTCAGCAGCGCGGATATCTCGCTGATGGTGAGAGGCTGCGCATTGTCGCCCTGCGCCACGCGCGCTACCAGCCCGGCATCGTTAAGACCGCTTGGGTCATCACTGGTCGGCGGAGGTGCCATGAATATCCTGCTTCTGGGGTCTGGGGGCCGCGAACATGCGCTGGCATGGAAGCTGGCGCAATCCCCGAGCACGACGAAACTCTACGCCGCCCTCGGCAATCCCGGCATCGCCGAGGAGGCCGAGCTGGTAGCGCTGGAAGCAACCGACCATGCCGCGGTGATCGGGTTTTGCGCGGACCGTGAAATCGGCCTCGTGGTGATCGGCCCCGAGGCGCCGCTGGTCGATGGCCTGTCCGATGCCTTGCGCGCCGCCGGATTGCCAGTGTTCGGGCCTTCTCGGGCCGCCGCCCAGCTGGAAGGTTCCAAGGGCTTCACCAAGGACCTATGCGCCCGCGCTGGTATCCCGACAGCGGGCTATGTCCGCACCGCATCGCTGGAAGAGGCCCGGACCGCGCTCGCGCGCTTTGCCGCGCCCTATGTGCTCAAGGCTGATGGCCTCGCAGCGGGCAAGGGCGTGGTGATCGTCGAGACCCTATCCGAGGCCCACGAGGCGCTGGCCGACATGTTCGGCGGCGGCTTTGGTGCCGCAGGCGCAGAGGTGGTGATCGAGGAGTTCATGGAAGGCGAGGAGGCCAGCTTCTTCGCGCTCACCGACGGCACCGCGATCCTCCCCTTCGGCTCGGCGCAGGATCACAAGCGAGTGGGCGATGGCGACGTAGGCCCCAATACCGGCGGGATGGGGGCCTACTCCCCCGCGCCGGTGCTCACGGCCGAGCTTCAGGCCCGCGTCATGGCCGAGATCATCGAGCCCACGGTGCGGACGATGCGCGAGGACGGCATCCCCTATTCCGGCGTGCTGTTTGCCGGACTGATGCTGACGGCGGACGGCCCCAAGCTGATCGAATACAACGCCCGTTTCGGCGATCCCGAATGTCAGGTGCTGATGATGCGGCTGGAAAGCGATCTTGTCGTGCTCATGCTCGCCTGTGCCACGGGCGAGCTTGCGGGTGTGACGGCGCAGTTCCGCCCCGACACCGCGCTGACGGTGGTGATGGCGGCGAAGGGCTATCCCGGCACGCCGGAGAAGGGCGGCGCGATCGTGCTCGGCGAGGCCGGCACAGGCAGCGCAAAGGTCTTTCACGCCGGGACTGCACTCAAGGATGGCGCGTTGGTCGCAAACGGCGGGCGCGTGCTGAACGTCACGGCGATGGCTTCGAGCGTCACCGAGGCCCAGCGCATCGCCTATGCGGCGGTCGATGCCATCGACTTTGCTAGCGGCTTCTGCCGCCGCGACATCGGCCATAGGGAAATTGCGCGGGAGAGCGCCCCCTAGAACCGCGCGGCGACGTGCACGCCGATGCTGTGCGCATCACCCCATGGGACGATCGCCGCCACCCGCCCCTTGTGGTCGGGCTTCGGATGGGTGATCAGCAGGCCCACGCCGGTCCCGATCGCCGCCCCGGCAACGACGTCATACCAATAGTGCTTGTCCGCTTCGATCCGCGCCAGCCCGACGAAGCTGGCGACCGCGAGCGCGGGAATGCCTTCGCCCGGCCCGCGCCGCTCGAGGATGCTGGTCGCCGCCGCGAAAGCTGTTGATGTGTGGCCCGAGGGGAAGCTGTCATTGCCGCTTCCGTCGGGGCGCGTCTCCGGGAAGACCTGCTTTAGGCCCTGCGCCGCGCCGAAGCCGACCGCGGCCGACGCGCCCGCCTGAAGCGCGCCCTGCGTATCGCCCTTGGCAGCGGGCACTCCGATCGACCACAGCACCAGCGAGCCCACGCCGATGTCGCTTGCGGTCGCCCAATCGTCCTGCGAGGAGGCTAGCGCAGGCTGGCTCGCCAGCGTCAGCGAGCCTGCCACGGCAAGGCTCCAGGAGCGAAGGGGGCGGGGCAGATAGGAAGGAGCTGGGGGCATGAGCAGGGTTCCTCGGGCGCAGCGGCATGATCGCCGCTCCGGTAACCAAACGCATCGCGCGGCCCATCGTGCCCTGTCCGCGTCATACTTGATCCCGATCAAGGACGGGGTGATTGCAAAGGCGCATAGAGGCACCATGACCCAGCCCCTTCGCGCCTTCGTCCTTCTTGCATCGCCGATCATGGCTCTTGCCGCTTGTCAGGCGCCGGGAAGCGAAAACCCTCCGCCGATGGTGGGCAAGGCCACCTCGCCATCGCGCGATACCCGTGCCCCCGCTTTCATCGAGGCGGCTTGCGGCGGGTGCCATGCGGTCGAGCCGCCGTTCCTCTCGCCCAACCCGCGCTCGCCCAGCTTCGCGGCGATCGCCAACCGGTCCGGCCTGTCAGAAAAGTCGCTCGCCGACTGGTTGGCCGAAGCACACAACTACCCCGAGCAGATGGACTTCACGCTCACCCGTCCGCAGATCGACCAGATTGCGGCTTACATGGTGACGCTGCGGAATGCGGGCTACGTCCCCGACGAGTAGGCGCTTACAGCTTCTCTGCTACCAACGCCTGCATGTCGGCCTCGGGGCGCGGCCCGTAGTGCGAGATCACCTCCGAAGCGCAGATCGCACCGCGCCGGAGGCACCGCTCGAGCGGCTCGCCCTTGACGTAGCCCGACAGGAACCCGGCGGCGAACTGGTCGCCTGCGCCGGTGGTGTCGACGACCTTGGCGACCGGCACCGCCGCCACTTCAGCCCGCTCGCCGTGCGCGACGGCGACGGCGCCCTTTTCCGAACGGGTGGCGACCAGCACCGGCACCTTGCCGGCGATCGCTGCTAGACCCGCCTCGAAGTCGCCCTCGCCGGTCAACGTAGCAAGCTCGGTTTCATTGACGAAGAGGATGTCGATCACACCGTCCTCGATCATCGCGCGGAAATCGTCGCCGTGGCGCTCGATCACGAAGCTTTCGGACGCGGTGAAGGCGATCTTGCGGCCCGCCTTGCGGGCGACCTCGATCGCCTTGCGCATCGCGCGGCGCGGCTCTTCCGGATCCCAGAGATAGCCTTCGAGGTAGAGGATCGCGGCCGAAGCGATGAGGTTCTCGTCGAGCGCAGCGGCGGGCAGGAACTGGCCCGCGCCAAGGAAGGTGTTCATCGTGCGCTCGCCATCGGGGGTGACGAAGATCAGCACGCGGCCGGTGGCAGGCTCGCCGTCACGGCCCGGCGTATCGAAGTCGATGCCGGTGGCGCGCATGTCATGGCGGAACACCTTGCCGAGCTGGTCGTCGGCGACCTGACCGATGAAGGCGCATTGCAGGCCGAGCGTGGCGAGCCCCGCCAGCGTGTTCGCCGCCGAGCCGCCAGATACCTCGCGTGCGGGCGGCATGGCGTCGTAAAGCTCGTCGGCTCGCGCCTCGTCGATCAGGGTCATGCCGCCGCGGCTCATCTGCAGCTCGTCGATCAACTCCTCCTGACATGCGGCAATCACGTCGACCACGGCATTGCCGATGGCGATCACGTCGTAGCGGGGCGGGTTGGTCTCGGGCACAGGCGCAGCTTTCGTGGGAGTGATGGTTTCGTTGTGATTGCGGGGCCGCCTAGCCGCCTTCGTCGCCTTCGCCAAGCTTCTGTGTGCGAGCGCGGACGCCTGCGTTGACTTCGCCGCGCCCGCCTCGCATCGGATCATGCATGTCCGCCGTTCCCGCCGCCATCATCAAGGCCATTGGCCAGCTCGGCGACCCTGCCGTGGTGCGGGTCGCGGTGAAAAGTATTGCGATCACGCTGCTGATCTTCACGGGGCTTGGAATCGGGCTTTATCTCGCCCTTGTAGAGGCAGCTCAGCGGGTCGGTGTGGGCGAGGGCTGGGCCGGGGTGCTGGCTGTGTTGCTGGTGCCGATTGCGCTGTGGCTGTTGTTCCGGCTGGTCGCGGTCGCGGTGCTCCAGTTCTTCGCCGACGAGATCGTTGCTGCGGTCGAGGCGCGGCACTATCCGGCGCTTGCCGCCGAAGCGCAGCCGCTGCCGTTCCGGCGCGATCTCGCCAATTCGCTCAAAGGTCTGGGGCGAACGGCAGGCTACACTCTGCTGGCGCTGCCGCTTGCAGGCCTGCTCGCCTTCACTGCCATCGGCCCGGCGCTGGTGCTGCTGGCGGTCAATGCCGTTCTGCTCGGGCGCGAGCTTACCGACATGGCGTGGCTGCGACATTGCCGGGGCGATCAAGCGGAAAGCCCCGTGCCGCGTAGCGAGCGGGTGCTGCTCGGCGCCGCGATAGCAGGGATCATGCTGGTCCCCTTGGCGAACTTCATCGCACCGATCATCGGCGCTGCGGCGGGCACCCATCTGGTGCTGCGGCGGCTAGAGGAGCGTTAAACGACTATGCGGGTGAAGGGCACTGCGACCTTAGTGCTGATCGCTGCGGCGCTCGCCGGCTGTGCGGGCGGGAGCGGCCCTGCGCCAAAGCGTCTCGTCCCTGCGCCTCCAACGCGCAGTACCATCGTCGTCGTGCCCGAGGTCATGTCGTCCCAAGGCCTTGCCGGGGTGATCGGCTTGCCCGCGGCCGCGCTCACCCTTCGCTTCGGGAGCCCGCGCATCGATCTTGCCGAGGGCGACGCACACAAGCTGCAGTTTGCGGGGGCCGCATGCGTGCTCGACATCTACCTCTATCCGCTCAGCGCCGGGGGACAGCCAACCGCCACCCATGTTGAGGCACGGCTGCGGCAGGGCGGCGCCCCGGCCGATCCGGGAGCCTGCATCCGCGAGGTCGAACAGCGGTAACGCGCCTTTAAGCCTATCTGTGGCATGAGACCCCTGAGATATATTCAGGGAACGAGACGCCGCATGACCACGCAATTCATCGCTATCGCCGAGTCTGCCGCTGCGGACGGGCAGATCACCGCCGACGAGCTGCTGTCGCTGCGACGCGAAAGCTGGGGCGACGGGATCATCACCCGCGCCGAAGCCGAGGCGCTGTTCGCGCTTAACAGCGCCTTGCAGGATCGCAGCGCTGCGTGGACCGACTTCTTCGTCGAGGCGATTGGCGAATTCGTGCTCAACGGCACCGAACCGCGCCTCCAATGCTCCCTCGAGGAAGCCGAGTGGCTGATCGGCCAGATCGACCGCGACGGCAAGGTCGACAGTATGACCGAGCTGGAGGCGCTCGTGCGTATCCTCGAGCGGGCAGAGAACACTCCCGACCGGCTCAAGAACTATGTGCTCGAACAGGTCGAACGCGCGGTGCTGACCGGCACCGGCCCGACCCGCTGCGGCGGCGACCTTTCCGCCACTCACATCAGCGCCGCCGAATGCCGGATCGTGCGCCGCGTGATCTTCGCCAGCGGCGGCCACGGCCCCGCCGCCGTGACGCGCTACGACGCCGAGATGCTCTTCCGCCTCAAGGACGCCACTCTAGCCGACGAAAACGCCGACGCCTGGGAAGACTTGTTCGTCGACGGCGTAGCGAATTTCCTCAAGGGCTTTGTCCTGCCCAACGCGCAGGTCAGCCACGAACGCAAGCTGGAGCTTGAGGCTTTCGTGGCCGAAAATCGCGCCAGTGTCGGCCGCTTCATGGGCCGCGTCGCGCGCGAGGCACCGCGCGTCATGAACCACTTCGGCAAGGTGTTCGGCAAGAAACGCGATGAGGGTACGGACTACACCGCGCTCGCTGTGGCAGGTGAGGAAATCACCACCTCAGAAAACGAATGGCTCGACCGGATGGTAAATGGCGACGGGGAGGTCGACGAGCTCGAAAGCCGCCTGATCGCTCGCCTGGCCGAGGAGGCGTAAGGCGGCCCCGTATCGGGGCTAAACCATGAAACTTTCGCCGCAGCCACAGGCGCCCTTGGCGTTCGGGTTTTCGAACACGAAGCCGGCAGTGAAGTCGTCCTCGCGCCAGTCCATGACGCTGCCGATCAGGTAGAGCACACTTGCCCCGTCGATGTAGAATACGCCGCCCGGGGTCGGGATCTTCTCGTCGAACTTCGCCTCGGTGGTGACGTAGTCGACCGAATAGGCAAGGCCCGAGCAGCCGCGGCGCGGGGTTGAGAGCTTGACGCCAATCGCATCCGCAGGGGCTTTGGCCATCAACTCGGCGACACGCGCCTTAGCGCTCGGCGTCAGGGTGACGGCCGCCTTGGGGGCGGGGCGTGCGGTGGTGGTCGTCTCGGTCATGTCAGCCTCTTCTGCCAGAACAGCGCGTGTCCCGTGGCGGGATCGAGCTGGTAGTCGCCGTAGCCTTCGCGCTCGTAGAGTCGGCGCGCGGGATTGCCGCTCAGCACTTCCAATGTGACCTTGCACGCACCGCGCTTCAAGGCCTCGGCCTCGATCGCAGCCATCAGCATCTGGCCGACGCCAGCACCGCGATGGCCGGGCAGCACGGCAAGATCGTGGATGTTGACGAGCGGCGCGGCGGCGAAAGTCGAATAGCCCATGAAGCAGTTGGCAAGGCCGACCGCCTCATCGCCCGCCCGCGCCAGCAGCGAGAAGGCGTGCGGACTGGCCGCGAGATCGCCCACAAGCCGCGCCTTCACATCTTCTGCAAGAGGGGTGTCCCCACCCATCGGGTCTCGCGCATAGGCATCGAGCAGCGCCACGACATCCGCCGCATCGCGCAGGTCGCTGTAGTTGGCAAGACCGATAGAAAGGGGGATAGTGTCGCTCACAACATCCCCAATTCGAGCCGTGCCTCGTCGCTCATCTTGTGCGGGCCCCAGGCGGGCTCCCACACCAGCACCACTTCGGCATCGCGAATCCCCGGCACCGACATGACGCGCAGCTCGACCTCGCCCGGCATGGTCTCGGCCACCGGGCAATGGGGGGTGGTGAGCGTCATGGTGACGGTCGCGTCGCGGTTGTCATCCACCTCGACGCCGTAGATCAGGCCGAGATCGTAGATGTTGACCGGTATCTCAGGGTCGAAAATCTCGCGCAGTGCCGCGATCACGTCGGCCTGCAAGTCGCTGCCTTCACCGCCCACGCTATCGGCGGCGGGCTTGGCGGCAAGAAATCCGTCGAGATAGTCACGGGTGCGGGGCGCATCATTGTCCACCGCGTCCTCGACGCGCGCGCGCGGCGGCTTGCTTGCGGTCATGTCCGATTGGTCGGTTGAGCTGTCCATCGCTCTCATCCTCTTCCAAAAATCTTGCGGGTGCGGGCGATCCCAGCGAGCAGCGCGTCGACGTCGGCCTCGGTCGAGTAAAGCCCGAAGCTGGCGCGCGCGGTCGCGGGGACGCCGAGGTAGTCCATCAGCGGCTGGGCGCAGTGATGCCCGGCGCGGATCGCGACATTCGCCTCGTCGAGGATCGTGCCGAGATCGTGGGGGTGAATGTCGCCCACCGCAAAGCTGACGATCCCGGCGCTGTCGGCGGGACCAAACAAGGTAACATCGTTCATCGCCCCGAGTTCGCGGCGTAGGCGCGCCACAAGCGCTTGCTCATGCGCGTGGATGCGTTGCGGACCGATGGCGCTGACATAATCCGCAGCTGCTGCGAAGGCGATGGCCTCGGTGATCGCGGGCGTGCCGGCCTCGAATCGCTGCGCGCCAGAAGCATAGGTCGTGCGCGCGAAGGTAACGCGGTCGATCATCGCTCCGCCTCCCTGATAGGGGGGCATGGCGGCAAGGATATCCTTGCGGGCCCACAACGCGCCGATTCCGGTCGGGCCGTAAAGCTTGTGCGCGGAGAAGACGTAGAAGTCGCAATCGAGCGCCGCGACATCGACAAGCATATGCGGCGCGCTCTGGCACCCGTCGAGCAGCAGCTTCGCGCCGACCTTGTGCGCCACTGCGGCTGCGCGCGGAGCGTCAAGCAGACTGCCGACTACGTTCGAGACATGGCCCAAGGCGACCAGCTTGTGGCGTTCGGTCAGCATCGCTTCGGCGGCGTCCAAGTCGATCTGGTGGTCTGACGTCAGCGGGCAGACGTCGATTACCGCGCCGACCTCCTCCGCGACCATCTGCCACGGCACGATGTTGGAGTGGTGCTCAAGCTGCGATAGGAGAATGCGGTCACCGGACTTGAGGTTCGCCCGGCCCCAGGTCTGCGCAACAAGGTTGATCGCCTCGGTCGCGCCGCGGGTGAAGACGAGCTCATCCTCGTGCCCGCCAATGAACTGCGCGACGGTGCGGCGCGCCGCTTCGTAAGCGAGCGTCATCTCGGCCGAGCGGGCATAGACCCCGCGGTGGACGGTGGCGTAATCCTCGCCCATTGCGCGGGCCATCGCGTCGATCACCGCGCGCGGCTTTTGCGCGGTGGCGGCGGTGTCGAGGTAGTGCCACGGTGTGCCGTCATGCGTGACCATGCCCGGGAAATCGCCGCGCAGGTCGGGGAGTGTGGCGAAGGTTGCGGGGGCGTTCACAGCTTTGCTCCTTCCAGCGCGGCAAGTGCGGCATTGAGCAGCGTTTCGCGCTCAGCCTCGTCGTCCAGCGCCACGAAAGCATCACCGATGAAGGCCTGCACCAGCAAGCGCTGCGCCGTCGCCGGATCGACCCCGCGCGCCATCATGTAGAAGCGCGCGGCCTCATCCAGTGCGCCGACCGTGGCGCCATGCGCACATTTCACGTCGTCGGCGAAGATTTCGAGTTGCGGGACGGCATTGGCGCTCGCCCCGGCTTCGAGCAGCAGGCCCTTGAAGTCCTGCGCGGCGTCCGTCTTCTGCGCGTGGCGCGCGACCTTGATCTCGCCGAGGAAATTGCCGGTCGCCCGATCCCAGTGGACTGCACGGATCGTCTGGTTGGAAGTTGCTTCGGGCTCGGCATGGACAACCTTCGTGACGAATTCCCGGGTCACGCCCGCTCCGCCAATGGTCACACCGCCGAATTCGAAATGCGCACCCTTGGCGAGCCGGACTTCGACCTCGACCCGGGTATAGTCAGCGCCCGCATTGGTGACGAACAGCGCGGCCCGCGCACCTTCCCCGATATCAAGGCGGATACGGTGCAGCTCGGGCGCGGCCGAACCGACCGCCATCGCGTGCCGCCGTACCTCGCCGGGGGCGAGGGTGATGACCTTCCACTGATCAAGCGCCTCGACGCCGAGCCGCGCGAGCGCGTCCATATCGGCATAGCGCCACGCCTCGTCGCGCTTGGTCGGAAGAGTGGAGGTGGGGAGAGTGGCCAGCGTCATTGTCCAGCCTCCTCGGCTTCAATCATTGCGGCCTTGCGCGCGGCACGCTCACCCCGAAGGCGGAAGATCGCATCGATCGCTTCTGCATCGACGCAGGTGTTGAAGGCCTTGCGGCTCGGTTGCGGGCGGGTTGCGCACAGGGCCACAGCATCGCAAGCAAGCGCATCTACTTCCGCATCACCGCTCGACCGCTTGATCTTGCAGGTGCCGGTGGCGGTGACCTCGCTTTTGCGGATCGTAACGCCGGGTGACAGGCGGATGCTGCGCAGCCGCTCGGTCAGCACAACGATCTCGTTGTCATTGGCCGGCTGCGCCGCAGGCGCTTCGGCCTGGGTCAGGGCCAGTGCGGTGAGTGCGGCGAGCATCATGTCCGCTTGCTCCTGCGTGCGGCAATCAGAGCAGTAATGCCTTGCTCGCGAACCGCGGCAAAGCAGTCCCCCACCTTTGCCGATTGCAACAGGCCATTAAGCCTAGTTTCCAGCTCTGCTTTGGGCAGATCTGAGTCTTCGACTGCCTGCCACTGCGGGACGAGCGGCGTCATGCAGGTGACCATGGCACCGCAGCCGATGGCATCGATCTCGCGGTCACCGGTCGAGCGCTTGGTCTTGCACTTCACCACACCATCGCTGACGCGCCACGTGCCGCGCCAGTTGCGCAGCTTGTTGCCAAGCACCACGATCTCGTTGTCGACAGGCGGTTCGGCCGCTGGCGCTTCGGCCTGCGTCAAGGCCAGAGCAGTGAGCACTATCGCAATCACGCCATCACCGAATCATAGCCCTCGGCTTCGAGCCTGAGGGCGAGTTCCGGCCCGCCGGTCTCGACGATGCGGCCGCCTGCGAGGATGCTCACCTTGTCGGGCGCAACGACGTCGAGCAGGCGCTGGTAGTGGGTGATCAGCAGTACGGCCTTGTCAGGCGAGCGCATGATCGTGTTGATACCTGCGCCGACGATCCGCAGCGCGTCGATGTCGAGGCCGCTATCGGTCTCGTCCAGCACTGCGAAGGCCGGGTCGAGAATGCCCATCTGCACCATCTCGGCGCGCTTCTTCTCGCCGCCCGAGAAGCCGACATTTACCTGCCGCTTGAGCATTTCCATGTCCATTTTCAGGAGCGCGGCCCGGTCCTTGGCGAGCTTCAGGAATTCGCCGCCCGAAAGCGGTTCATCGCCCCGGCTCTTGCGCTGCGAATTGAGCGCCTCGCGCAGGAACTGGACGTTGGACACGCCGGGTATCTCGACCGGGTACTGGAAGCCCAGAAAGAGGCCCTTCGCGGCGCGCTCATGCGGGTCGAGCGCCAATAGATCTTCGCCGCGGAAGGTCACGCTGCCGCCGGTCACTTCGTAGCCGGGCTTGCCGCCGAGCACGTTGGCGAGCGTCGACTTGCCCGCGCCGTTGGGGCCCATGATCGCGTGGATCTCTCCTGCCGGAACGGACAGCGTGAGGCCCTTGAGGATGGCCTTGTCGCCTACGGAGGCGTGGAGGTTGGTGATTTCGAGCATCTGTCTGTTCTCAGTCTCATCGTCTCCCCGGCCCTGAGCCGGGGTCCCGCTGCCCTTGTTGGCGCGGGACAGGGAAAGCAGTGTCCCGGATCAAGTCCGGGATGACGAAGGGGTGCGCGGCTTGCGGTCATCTCGCGGCTTGCCGTCGCCGCGCGGTTTGGGGCGGTCGTAACTTTGGTTCGGGTTGGCTGCCTTGTGCGCACGGGCGGCGGCTTTGCGCTCGGTGATCCGGTCACGCATGACGGTGGTGAGGCGCTGGAGCACGGCGTCGATATCGGCGAGGATATCGGTGGCGGCGATGCGCATCACCTTGATCCCGACGCTCTCAAGGCTCTTGTCGCGGCGTTTGACTAGCGCATCGTTCTGCCCCTCCTCGTCAATTGCGAGTGCGAGGCCGAGGTTGTGGCAGTTAAAATCGACGATGGCCGAGCCGACCACGGCGAACCGCTTGAAGGTGTAGCGGCCCAGATCAGCCTTGGAGAACTTCTCGGCCAGCGCCTTGTGCGCATCGGACGAATGGCGCCGCATCTCGCGCGCTTGTTCGTGCAGGGCGTCGAGCCGCGAATCCGAAATCTCCCACCCGCGGCCCTTCTTTTTGAGCGCGGGGGCTTCGGCAGTGGCAGCCTCGGGGTTGAGGGCGAGGGTTTTGCGGGTGGTCATGAGATGCGTTTGGCCCGGTAAGTGCTGACGGCAATCGCAATGGCGGCGATCGGAAGGAAGTAGAATATCGCAAGATCAACGGTCGAATGAGTGCTCGCAAGCGGCACCCTCCAGTCGCCATAGCCCTTGGCAATCCATGGCGCGCTCAGAAGCCAGCCCAATAACAGTAAGAAGGCAAAGGCGTATCTCACCCCACGCTCCCCTCAAGCGAAATCGCCAGCAGCTTCTGCGCTTCGACCGCGAATTCCATCGGCAGCTGCCGCATCACGTCCTTGGCAAAGCCGTTGACGATCAGCGCCACGGCTTCCTCTTCGCCAAGCCCGCGCTGCATCGCGTAGAACAGCTGTTCATCGCTGATCTTCGAGGTGGTCGCCTCGTGCTCGATCTGCGCGCTGGGGTTCTTCACCTCGATATAGGGCACGGTGTGCGCGCCGCATTGATCGCCGAGCAGCAGGCTGTCGCACTGGGTGAAATTGCGCACGCCGCTCGCGGACGCCCCTACGCGGACGAGACCGCGATAGGTATTCGACGATTTGCCCGCCGAAATGCCCTTGGAGATGATCGTCGAGCGGCTGTTCTTGCCGTTGTGGATCATCTTGGTGCCGGTGTCGGCCTGCTGGTGATTATTGGTGACCGCGACCGAGTAGAACTCGCCCACGCTATCCTCGCCATTGAGCACGCAGGAGGGATACTTCCACGTCACCGCAGAGCCGGTCTCGACCTGCGTCCAGCTGACCTTGCTCCGATCACCCTGGCACAGCGCGCGCTTGGTGACGAAGTTGTAGATCCCCCCAACGCCGTCCGCATTGCCGGGATACCAGTTCTGCACGGTCGAATACTTGATCTCGGCATCGTCCATCGCGACCAGTTCGACGACCGCGGCGTGAAGCTGGTTTTCGTCGCGCATCGGGGCGGTGCAGCCTTCGAGGTAGCTGACGTAGCTGCCTTTCTCGGCGATGATCAGGGTGCGTTCGAACTGCCCGGTGTTTTCGGCATTGATGCGGAAATAGGTGCTGAGCTCCATCGGGCAGCGCACGCCCTCGGGAATGTAAACAAACGTGCCGTCGGAGAAGACCGCGCAATTCAATGCCGCAAAGTAGTTGTCGCGCACCGGCACAATCCGGCCGAGCCACTTCTGCACCAGCTCGGGGTATTCGCGGATCGCCTCGGAGATGGAGAGGAAGATCACGCCCGCGCGCAGCAGTTCGGCGCGGAAGCTGGTGGCGACGCTGACGCTATCGAACACCGCGTCGACCGCAACCTTCTTTGCGCCCTTCACACCGGCGAGCACTTCCTGCTCGCCAAGGGGAATGCCGAGCTTGTCGTAGATCCGCTTGATCTCGGGATCGAGCTCATCGAGCGACCCCAGCTCGATCTTCTTCTTGGGCGCAGCGTAGTAATAGGCGTCCTGATAGTCGATCTTGGGATAGCCGACCTTGGCCCAATCGGGCTCTTCCATTGTCTGCCACAGGCGGAACGCCTTCAGCCGCCACTCCAGCATCCACTCGGGCTCGTTCTTCTTGCCGGAAATGAACCGCACCGTATCTTCGGTGAGGCCCTTTTCGGCAAATTCGGTCTCGATGTCCGACGACCAGCCATGCTCGTAGTCGGCAGCCTTGGCGGCCGCCTCGCGAGCCTCGACGTCGGTTTCAGGCTTCTCCTGAAGGTCGATACGGTCGCTCATGCCAAGGTTTCCTCGATAAGGGGGAGCGGACGTGCCGCCAATGGCCCGCGCAGCTGGGCAAGGGTAATCCCCGCCAGCGCAGCCCGCAGCGCGTCGTTGATAATCGGCCAATGCGGCTTCATGTTGCATCCGCTCTCGAAATCGCAGGGTGAGTGGTCGATGCAGGCGGTGAGCGCGATGCGGCCTTCGATCGCCTCGACGATGTCTGCCACAGTAATCGCCGCTGCGGGCCTCGCGAGTTGAAGTCCACCATGCGCCCCGCGCACCGACCGCAGCAGACCCGCTGCGGTTAGTTTGGACACGAGCTTCTGGACAGTGGGTACCGGCAGCCCGGTTTCTGCCGCGAGTTCGCTCGCGCTTACCCGCCCGTTGCCGCAATGGAGCGCGGCTTGGCACATCGTAACGACGGCATAATCGGCAAGGTTTGACAGACGCATTGCGAGTGGTTCTCAATTCGGACGGATTCGGTCCGAATTGGAATTAGGACTGTATCGCTCGCATTACAACCAAGAAAGCGGGGCTGGCGTATTCAAGCCGCAGGCTCGCGCAGGAAGGCAGCGCTGTCGCCGTGGGCGTGCGGATCGAGCAGGCCGCGCGCGATGGTGGGAACCTGCAACTGCCGCGGCGTGCGCCCGGTGTAGCGGCGGATGTCGCGGATCAGGTGCGCTTGGTCGAAATAGCTACCCAACATCTCGAGCCGCAGGGTCTCCGACAGGGCGGGATGGGCTAGCAGGATCGCAGCGCGGATCGCGCGGTGGCGCTTCAGCGCCTGCGCCGGCGCGACACCGAAGAAGCGGCGCGCAATCCGTTGCAGCTGGCGCGGCGAGACGGCGACGGCATCGTGCAGATCGGCGAGCGGCGGGTCGAAACCGCTCCCCAGCCACTGCGTGATGGCCCCGACCAGCGAAACATGGTCGGCGCGCAGGGCAAAGGGGGCTTGAGCGAACACCGTGCCGAGGGCGGCGCACAGGTCTTCGGGCGCGGCGCGGCCAGCGGCGAGCGCCGCCATCTCTGCCTCAAGCGCAGCAATCTGTTCGGGGGTGAGCACCGCGGCGGTAGGAATCTGGCGGTCATGCATCTCGTCGGCGGGGAGATTGGTGATCGCCTGCCAGCCCAGCGGCGTGCAGGAGGCCCCGACGAGCATCACCGGCCCGTCGAGCACGCAGGCGGCGCTGCGCAATTGCGGCGCGTTAAGCGCGACGCCCGTGAACGGTACCGTGCTGCCCCCGGCATAGGTCAGCCGGACCTGCCCGCGCACAACCAGCACCAGCTGAGCCGAGTAAGCCGGAAGCACCTCGTCCACGCGCTCGGCGTCGGTCTCGATTACATAAAACGTGTTAACCGCCGCCGCGAGCGCTGCGGGCGGCGCGATCAAGCGATACTGGAACTGCAATCCGCCTTCCCCAGCAAGGGGCTCCCTGTTCTTTTCTGGCGCGACCCGTGGACGCAGCAGCACCCCGGTTCGAGCCTTTTGCGCAAGCAGTTACGGCTTGTCGAGAGCGGAGCGCGCGCGGCGTTCTGCGCGCAAAAAAAGGCGGCGCATCCCGGAGGAGCGCCGCCCTTGCAAGTTGATGAACTCTTTGCATTTCTGCTCCGAGCCCTTCGGGTCGCGTGTCTGTTCTTACCCCGCGATTCATGATGGGGATTGTATGCAAGCGACAAGCCTCGCTGTTGGCGAGACGGCTCGACACGGGCTGCGGGCTGACATAGGCGCATGACCCATGCTGTTCCGCCTGCTCAAGCCCGCGCTTTTCGCCCTAGATTCCGAGACCGGTCATCGCCTCGCGATCCGCTCGCTCGCCGCGCTGCCGCGCCGTGCGCCTGCAGCCGCCGGGCCGCTGGCGGTTGAGGTGGCGGGGCTCGCCTTTGCCAACCCGGTGGGCGTGGCTGCAGGGTTCGACAAGGATGCCGAAGTGCCCGACGCTCTGCTCGGGCTTGGCTTCGGCTTTACAGAAGTGGGCTCGATCACCCCCTTTCCGCAGGCGGGCAACCCCAAACCGCGCCTGTTCCGGCTGGTCGAGGACGCCGCGGTCATCAACCGCATGGGGTTCAACAATGGCGGGGCCGAGGCGGCGCTGGCGCGGCTTGAGGCACGCGCCGGTCGGCTCGGGATCGTCGGGGTGAACATCGGCGCGAACAAGGACTCCGCTGATCGCATCGCGGACTATGCGGTGATGGCGCGGGCAATGGCGCCGGTCGCCAGTTACCTGTGCGTCAATGTCTCCTCGCCCAACACGCCGGGCCTTCGTGCGTTGCAGGACGAGGGTGCGCTGACCGCGCTGATCGAGGCCGTTATCGCCGCACGCGATGAAGCGGTGCCCTCCGCCCCGCCGCCCATCTTCCTCAAGGTTGCCCCCGATCTGGAGCCTTCGGACATCGACGCGATTGCCCGCATCGCAATCGACAAGAAGCTCGGCGCGCTGGTGGTCTCCAACACCACGATTTCGCGCCCGACCCTGCAATCGCATCATGCCAGCGAGACAGGCGGCCTTTCGGGCGCGCCGCTGCGAAGCCTCGCCACCCAGCGTCTGCGCGATTTCCGCAAGGCAACGGGCGGAGCGGTCCCGCTGGTCGGCGTCGGCGGGATCGCCACCGCCGAACACGCCTGGGAGCGCATCCGCGCAGGTGCGAGCCTCGTGCAGCTCTATTCGGCGATGGTCTATGAAGGCCCCGGCCTCGGCGCGCGGATCGTGCGCGGGCTCGAGACGCTGATGCGGCGCGACGGGTTCAGCAGCATTGCCGAAGCTGTGGGAAGCGAATAGCACCCTTCGCATGCGCATGTTCCCCGTTTTGCTCGCCCCCTTCGCTCTCGCTCTCACTGGTTGTGTCAGTGCAGGTGACAATGCGCTGAGCGGCCCGCCGCTCCGGGCCGATGAATACGCAGTGGCCTTTCCTGGCGCGGTCAGCAGCGCCGATCCGCGCGCAACCGCTGCGGGCAATGCGATCCTTGCGCAAGGCGGCTCTTCGGTGGATGCAGCGATTGCGGTGATGCTGGCGCTGACCGTGGTTGAGCCGCAAAGCTCCGGTATTGGTGGCGGCGGGTTCATGTTGCGCGCCGACGGCGTGAGCGGTGCGCTCACCACAATCGATGGGCGTGAGACCGCGCCTGCTGCCGCCACACCCACTCGCTTTCTCGACGCCAACGGCAAGGTGCTGGGGCGGGATGCCCGCGTGTTCTCGGGGCTGAGTGTTGGCATCCCCGGCAATATCGCGCTCGCCGCCAAGGCGCATGCCGCGCATGGCAAGCTGCCCTGGGCCAAGCTATTCGCGCCCGCGATTGCGCTCGCCGAAGATGGCTTCGTGATGAACCGGCGGCTCTACGAATCGCTCAGCGGGAACAAGGGCCGCGCCGACAAGTCCGCTTCCGCCAAGGCCGTGTTCTTCGGTGCGGACGGTGAGCCGCAGCCGGTGGGCGCGACGGTCAAGGTGCCCGCGCTCGCCGCGACCTTTCGGGCGCTTGCGGAACAGGGGCCAGAGGCACTGTATGGCGACAAGGCTGCCGCAGCGCTCGCCGCCTATGTCGCGGGCGAAACCCCGCAGGATGGCCGCATGACTGCGGCCGATGTCGCCGCTTACACCGCCAAAAACCGTGCGCCGGTATGCGCGCCTTACCGCACCTATCGCATTTGCGGGATGGGTCCGCCGTCTTCGGGCGGGATCGCGGTGGTGCAGATGCTCGGTCAGCTCGAACGGTTTGATCTTGCCGCGCTTGGCCCCAATAGTCCGACCTTCTGGCACCTATTCGTCGAGAGCCAGCGCCTCGCCTATGCCGACCGCGAACTCTATGCTGGCGATGCCGATTTCGTCGCAGTGCCAGTCGCTGGGCTGGTTGAGACGGCTTACCTCGCAAGCCGGTCGGCGCTGATCGATCCGGCGACGACTCTCGCCAAGGTCGAAGCCGGCGTGCCCCCCGGCGCACCGCTCGCGCGCGGCGACGGGCCAGAGGAGCCCGAGAACGGCACCACCCATTTCTCGGTTGTCGATTCCAGGGGCAACGCAGTCAGCTATACCTCGACCATCGAGGGCGCCTTCGGTTCGGGCCTGCACTGGGGCGGGTTCTATCTCAATAACGAGCTGACCGACTTCACCCTGACGCCCGAGGCGGATGGAAAGCCGGTCGCAAACCGGGTCGAAGGTGGCAAGCGCCCGCGATCCTCGATGGCGCCGACGATTGTGTTCGATGCGCAGGGCAAGCCGGTGCTGGTGATCGGCGCGGCAGGCGGGCCGACCATTCCGGTGACCGTCGCCCGCGCGATCATCGGGGTGATCGATTTCAAGCTTGGGGCGCAGGAGGCACTCGCCTTGCCCTTCGCCATGTCGTTCGGGGACAGCCTGCTGATCGAAGATGGCAGCGCGCTGGTCGCGATGAAGAACGACCTCGCAGCACTGGGCCACACGGCGATCCGCGTCGGCCCGGCGCCGATCAAGGCCAATGCTCTGGGGCGGCGGGCTGACGGCTCGTGGGAGGTCGCCACCGAACCGCGCAACGCCAACCTTGTGACCCCCTGAGGGGGCGCGTCAGGCGTCACGCTCATCCGGGCGCTTGCCGCTACGGCCTTCAGCTTCTAATCGGAACGCCAAGCGGGGTCACGCCAGAACTCCGAACGAAAACGCGAAGGGATCAGGATCCGTTGCCAGTGCATTCCCCTAAATTGCCCCGTTCTGCCCGCAAGAACGCCAATCCTGCGGACCATCAGATCCTGCAGGATATTGATAACGCGCAAAACCTCGTCACGCTGTTCCTCAAGCGCGCGGACGAGAAGGGCGATGCGCCATTCCTCGGCCGCAAGACGGGCGGGCAATGGGTGACGCAGAGCTGGCGCTCGGCGGCAGAACAGGTGTGCCTGCTGGCCGAGAGCCTGCGCCGCTTCGGCCTCAAGGATGGCGATCGCGTCGCGCTCGTCTCGGAAAATCGCCCGGAATGGTGCATTGCCGATCTCGCGATCATGGCTGCCGGGTGCATCACCGTGCCCACCTACACCACCAACACCCGCCGCGATCACGCGCACATCCTCGACAATTCGGGGGCGCGCGCGGTGTTCGTCTCGAACGAGAAACTGCTCGCGCCGCTGGTCGGCGCGATTGCCCAGACCGGACTCGTCGAGCATCTTGTCGGCATCGATACCCTGAAGCCGCGCCAGACGGGGAGCTTCCAGTATCATGGCTGGGAGAGCGTCATCACCGGCGACGCAGCCGCAGCACGCGCGGCGGTGGACGAGCGGATCGGGCGTATCGAACGTTCCGAGACCGCTTGCCTTATCTATACCAGCGGCACCGGCGGCGCCCCGCGCGGCGTGATGCAGCACCACGGCGCGATCCTGTGCAATGTCGCGGGCGCGGCCGAAGTGCTGCTCACCGATTTCGGCCTCACGGACGAGCGGTTCCTGTCCTTCCTGCCGCTCTCCCACGCCTACGAACACACTGGCGGGCAGTACCTCCCCATCGCCGTGGGCGCGGAGATCTTCTATTCCGAAGGGCTGGAAAAGCTCGCCAGCAACATCGAGGAGACGCGCCCCACCCTCATGGTCGTCGTCCCGCGCCTGTTCGAGGTGCTGCGCACCCGGATCATGAAGCAGGTCGAAAAGCAGGGTAAAGTCGCCAACTTCATGATGGATAGCGCGCTCAAGATCGCCGGGCACTCCAAGGAGGGCAAGAAGCGCCTGCGCGACAAGCCGCTCGACTATCTTGTCGAAAAGACCCTGCGCCCCAAGATCCGCGCCAAGTTTGGCGGCCGGATGAAGGCGATGGTTTCGGGCGGCGCGCCGCTCAACCCCGAAGTCGGCAATTTCTTCGACGCGATGGGCCTTACCATGCTGCAAGGATACGGCCAGACCGAGGCGGGGCCGGTGATCAGCTGCAACCGGCCGCAAGCCGGTCTCAAGATGGACACCGTCGGCCCGCCCTTACGCGGTGTCGACGTGCGGATTGCCGAGGATGGCGAAATCCTCGTGCGCGGCGAGCTCGTCATGCACGGCTACTGGCGCAACGAGGCCGAGACCGCGCGCACGCTCAAGTCCGATCCGGCTGATCCGACCGGCCTGCCGTGGCTCCACACCGGCGACATCGGCCATATCGACACGCGCGGCCGGATCGTCATCACCGACCGCAAGAAGGACATGATCGTCAACGACAAGGGCGACAACATCGCCCCCCAGAAGGTCGAAGGGATGCTGACGCTCCAGCCCGAGATCGCGCAGGCGATGGTGACCGGCGACAAACGGCCCTATGTGGTCGGCCTGATCGTGCCCGATGCCGAATGGGCGCTCGAATGGGCGCGGGCCAACGGCGAGAAATTCGACCTGAAGGCGCTACAGGAGCTCCCAGCCTTCAAGAACGCGGTGCGCTCTGCGGTCGACCGGACCAATGCCGACCTGTCGGTGATCGAGAAGGTTCGCCAGTTCGCCTTCGCGGACGAGGCCTTCACCATCGAGAACGAGGAAATGACGCCGAGCATGAAGATCCGCCGCCACAAGATCCGCGAGCGGTATCAGGAGCGGGTGGATGGGCTGTATCGGGGGTGAGGCGCTAACCCGCCTCCTCGTCACCCCGGACCTGATCCGGGGTCGGGCTCACTTTTTGGCGGCCAAGGCCTTGATGTGGCCAAGCTGCTGATGAAGCAGCCTTTGCGCTGTTTCCATGTCGGCGAGGGCCTCGAGCATTTCGACACGCGACATCTGTTTCACCGGAAGTTGCTTCTCACACTTGCCGTCGAAGGTAATGTGCTTGATCTCTATGCCCTGACCTGTGGCCTTGATTTCTCCGTGGGCTAGAAAGGCGCGCGTTTCGTAAACCCGTTCCCACTTTGCGATCCGCACAAGAGCAGTCTTACCATGTCCACCAAATGGCTGGCTCTTGATGCACGCCGTCAGGCCCTTGAGACGTTGGGATGCGAAAGAATGACGTGCATCCTTGCCCAGCGTGACTCCGGCCTCCTCTAACGTTCTCAAGCAATCCGCGACCGAATGCTCGGCTCGCGAGAAAACCTCAATGCAGCATCCCCGCCACGCGCAAACTGCGACCGACCATTCGTCCAGCCCAAAGAAGCTGATTTTGCTGATATCAAAATGCACCGACATAGACTTGCCATACAGGACAAGGCCTTAAGCCTTCCTCACTGCGGCATGGGCTGCTCTCAGTAAGGCGGCTTCACCCGCTCCCG
Source organism: uncultured Alphaproteobacteria bacterium (assembly GCA_963765775.1). GTDB lineage: Bacteria > Pseudomonadota > Alphaproteobacteria > Sphingomonadales > Sphingomonadaceae > Erythrobacter. Next base: position 468,092 of record CAVXXQ010000006.1, on the reverse strand, counting down.
CTGCGCTTTCGCAGCAGCCGTCCACCACGCGAGATCATCCGCAAACCTCGGGAACTGCTTTTCGAGTGCCTCGCCCCCGCCGCCCGTCGGCTGACCCTCCTCATCCAGCGCATCCTTGATCGGGCCGACCGCGATGGTGCTCGAGACCACCACCATACCCATCTCACCAAGGATGCCGCGCCATGCCAGCGCGGCGCGGACGCCTCCCAAACGCCCGGCAGAGTAGCTGGCGATTGCGGCAGGCCGCCAGAACCACTCCTCGATGAAATGGTCGGTGAGGTTCTTTAGCCCTGGCTGCACGCTCCAATTGTACTCGCCGCTCACGAACAGGAAGGCATCGGCAGTGCGGATCTTCTCCGCGAGCGTCTCTAGCGCCTTGGGTGCCTCACCCTTGGGATATTCCTTGTACATGCGGTCGAGCATCGGGAGGTCGAGCGCCTTGGCGTCGATCAACTCGACCTCGCACCCGCGCCCCGCAAGCTGGCGCACGCAGTAATCGGCGAGGCGGATGCCCTGCCGGTCGCGGCGATAGGATCCGTAGAATACGAGGACGCGGTCGGACATCGGTAGTCTCCTTTGTCGTAAGGCTAGCCCGGACGCGCCGCGATGGCTTGTCGATTTCGGGCGGACCGTGCCTGTGCCGCGATACGAATAATTCGGGGTGGCCGCTTGCGAGCGCGAACTCTAGACCCTCTCCTATGACCACCGGGCTCGACGCGCTGACTGACAAGGAGAAGCAGACGCTGCGGCTGATCCTGCGCGGGCACGATGCCAAATCCGCCGCGCGTGAGCTTGCCCTGTCGGTGCACACCGTCAATGAGCGGCTGCGCGACGCGCGGCGCAAGCTCGGCGTCACCAGCAGCCGCGAGGCGGCACGGCGCCTGCTGGCGGAGGAGGCCCCCGAAACGCCCCCTCAATTTCATGCGGACAAGCCTTTGGGGGATGCGCCCGGCGGGGCCCAGGCGGCAGAGGGGGCGGTATCCGCCGCCCGGCGGTGGGCGTGGTTCGGTCTCAGGCCCGGCCTTGCCCTGCCAACCATCGGAGTGCTTGCCATGTCGCTGATCCTCGCCGCCCTTTTCCTCCCCGCCTCGCTCGATTCTTCAGGGGCCTTGTCGGTGCTCGCCCCCGCGCCTGCGGTGATGTCAGCCGCAGCTTCCGAGAGCGCCGCCGCCGCCGCCGCGCGGACTGCCGAGGATTTCCTCAAGCTGATCGACGAGAGCCGCTGGGCCGACAGCTACGCCGCCACCGGAGCGCAGTTCCGGCAGCTCAACACGCTGGAGCGCTGGACCAAGGTGTCCGAGAAGGTGCGCCGGCCCTTGGGGAAGCTGCAAACCCGCAACCTGACCACCAACGAATTCGTCCCCGCCCCGCCCAAAGGCTACCAGCTAGTCAAGTTCGCCAGCAACTATGCGGACGGGACCAATCAGGTCGAGAGCGTCTCGCTCGTCTGGGAGAATGGCGCGTGGCGAGTGGTGGGGATCGTGATCGGTTGAGGGCGTGCGGTTACTGACTGACAGTCACAGCGGCCTCGTTCTCGACGAACCAGCGGGCACCTTCGCCGCCAGCATCGCCTGTCAGATCGACCAGCCAGCAATCGGCTGGGTAGCCTTCCACAAACGGCTCCGGATCGTCGATCTCGCGGTTAGAGAACACCAGTAACTCGCTGAAAGGTGGCGATTCCAGCCGCAATTTCAGCCGCAATCGGGCGAGGAGCGAGAGGCGCGTGCGGGGCCAGCGCAGATAGGTCCCGCCGCGCATTTCGCTCCAGTGGATTGCCATTGTGATCGCGAACCGCCGCTCGATCCGCGCCTTCAGCCCGCCAAGATCGCCCGCGGGAAGGATCATGCGCATGGCCCGCTCAATACATGTGCTGCCCGCCGTTCACGCTCATTGTCGAGCCGGTCATGAAGCCGCCGTTTTCCGAGGTGAGGAAGGCCACCGCGCGGGCGATTTCCTCGGCCATACCGAGGCGGCCGACGGGGATCTTGGCGACGATCTTTTCAAGCACGGCAGGCGGCACAGCGGCGACCATATCGGTGTCGATATAGCCCGGCGCGATCGCGTTTACCGTCACCCCTGCCTTCGCCCCTTCCTGCGCCAAGGCCTTGGTAAATCCGTGAATTCCGCTTTTCGCCGCGGCATAATTGACCTGCCCGTATTGTCCCGCCTGCCCGTTGATCGAGCCGATGTTGACGATCCGGCCCCAGCCCCTCTCGCGCATCCCGGGGAAGGTCGCCTTGGCCATGTTGAAGCACCCGCCGAGGTTGATGCGCATCACATCGTTCCAGTCCTCGAAGCTCATCTTGTGCAAGGTACCATCGCGGGTGATGCCGGCGTTGTTGACGACGATATCGACCGGGCCGTGATCCGCTGCGACGCGGACGCAGCCTTCGAGGGTCGCCTCGTGGTCGCCAACATCCCATCTGTAGGCAGGGATGCCCGTTTCCGCCGTGAAGGCGCGCGCCTTTTCCTCATTGCCCGCGTAATTGGCGATGACCGTGTGGCCCTGGCGTTGGAGACGCTTGCAGATCGCAGCGCCGATTCCGCGCGTTCCTCCGGTGACGATGGCAACCCGGCCCATGCAATTCTCCCTTTTTTTGTGATGCTTGTTTTGCGGGCAACCTAACGGTGCCGTAGCGGAAGGGGAAGCGGGGAATAGCTATGCCGGTGTTGGATCGCTGCAAGTGCCATTCTGGAGAGGGTCTAACAGGGGTCTAAACCGCGCTGGAGGGGGTCTAGAGGGGGTCTAGACGCGGCTAGAGAAGGGCTAAAACGCCCTTGAAACATCCAACATTTTTGAAAGACCCTTCCCGAAGGGAAACAGGCCCGATCAGAACTTGATCTGGGTGCCCACGTAGACCGCCTGGCTATCCTGCACAGAGTTGGTCAGCGGGTCGATCCGCTCACGCTCCTGCGAGTAGCGCACGCCTGCGGTGACGTTCAACGTCGGCGAAAGGCGGAAACTGCCGCCGACGCCCACCGTTTGTGCGGCGGTCGAATCGAGCGTGTTGGGCGAACGGCCCGCGATCTCGCGATCCGAGAACTCGATCCGCGGCTGGAGGCGCGAGGGCTTGTCTTCGGCCTTCGGGCGCGCAGGTTCGAACTGTGCGAGGTCAGGCATCGCAAGGGTGCGGACATTGGCCGACAGATCGACGGTCCGTGCAAAGCTCTTGTAGCCGCGTGCCGAGCCAAGCTGGAACTTGCCGGCATCAAAGCCGCCAAGCGCAAGGTTACGGCCCGGAGCAGCGTCAAGCACATTGCGCACCGATACCGCACGCGCCGTGTCGCCGTCGACGCGGATCGCCACGGTCACCGTGCGCTTGCCGGAGACCGGCGGCGCGCTGGCAGGCGTGAAGTGAAAGCCGTGCAGGCGGGCTTTGCCGGCGACGCGGGCTGCGAGATCGGGATCGACCGTAGCCGGGGTGAACATGCCGATTCGCAGGCCGTCCAGAGCGGCAGCAGCACGCGCGGGAGCGCCCTGTCCGACCAGCGCGAGACCCGTGCTAGGCAGGGCAAGCGCCATCGCACCGCAGGCGAGCGCAGCCACGGCAAAACGCGGCAGCTGACGCTGCGCCTTTGCTGATGTGTCCGCCCGCCTTGCCATTATGATCCCGTTGCCTTTTCGTGTGCCGCTCAAACCCCTGGTTCAAGCCCTTACCATTTAGCCGTTGTGAACATTAACAGCGCCTGAGTCGCGTTTATCCAAGTCCGAGGAATAAGCAGGCCTTGCGTAACTGCAATCACCTTGCCGCCACCTGACCGGATTCACTGCCGACCTGTGGCACTGTGCACACATAATCGCTTTGAATGTCTTGAATTCAGGCTGCGTAAAGCCCGCAGTCGGTTAAGCGGGCGAATCGGCGGCCCGCCCCATCATGCGTTAGAAGCGCGGATGAAGCTTGCCGCAGGGGGGCTTGGAGCTATAGAGCGGGCCCTGCACATATGATGAGGATGACCCGGCTGTGACACGCGCCAATTCCGCCAAATTCCGCCGCACGATGGCTTTTGCGCTGCTTGGCGCGTCGCTGGTGTCCTTGAGCGCCTGCGGCGGCAATGACCGTCCGCGCACCGAGCTTGCTGCGGCGCAGATCAACACCATCGGGGTCAACGCCTACCTGTGGCGCGCCGCGCTCGATACGGTGAGCTTTGCGCCGTTGCTTCAGGCCGACAGCAGCGGTGGCGTGATCGTCACCGATTGGTACGCCAATCCGTCGAATCCGACCGAGCGCGTCAAGCTGACCGTCACGATCCTCGACCAGGACCTGCGCGCCGATGCGCTGCGTGTCTCGGCGAGCCGTCAGGTCAGCGACAACGGCGCGTGGGTCGAAGCCCCGGTGCAGGCCGCGACCGTGCAGAAGCTTGAGGACATCATCCTCACCAAGGCCCGCGACCTTCGCCGTCAGGCCCTTGCATCCTAAGCGCCTCCTAAGGCGCTTCCTAAACGCTTCCTGAGTTTCTTCCTTCCGCCGGGAAACCGTCCATGACCGACACTTCATTCGATCCGTCCGCCGGTGACGAACGGCGGCGTTTCGATCCGTCTGTCGCCGACGGACGCTGGCAGCGTGCATGGACCGAAGCCGGCACGTTCACGGCGGATTCGGACAGCCCCAAGCCGAAAAGCTACATCCTCGAGATGTTCCCCTATCCCTCGGGGCGCATCCACATGGGCCACGTGCGCAACTACACGATGGGCGACGTGCTGGCGCGCTACCAGAAGATGCGCGGGTTTGAAGTGCTGCACCCGATGGGCTGGGACGCCTTCGGGATGCCAGCCGAAAACGCGGCGATGGAAAAGGGCGTGCACCCGGGCGGCTGGACGCGTCAGAACATCGCGCAGATGAAGGCGCAGTTGCAGCGCATCGGCTTCGCGCTCGACTGGACCCGCGAATTCGCCACCTGCGATCCCGAATATTACGGCCACGAACAGGCGCTGTTCGCCGACCTGCATGAGGCGGGCCTCGTCTACCGCAAGGAATCGACCGTCAACTGGGACCCGGTCGACATGACCGTGCTCGCCAACGAGCAGGTGATCGACGGCAAGGGCTGGCGCAGCGGCGCGGAGGTCGAGAAGCGCAAGCTGAACCAGTGGTTCCTGAAGATCACCGACTTTGCCGACGATCTGCTGGAGGGTCTGGGCAAGCTCGATGACTGGCCCGAAAAGGTTCGCCTGATGCAGGAGAACTGGATCGGCAAGTCGCAGGGTCTGGAGTTCAGCTTCGACCTCAGCGACGGCGGGAAGCTTCCGGTCTACACTACGCGGCCCGACACGATCTTCGGCGCGAGCTTCTGTGCCATCGCCGCCGATCACCCGATTGCCCAAGGGTTGGCGGGCGATCCCGAGGTCGCGGCCTTTATCGAGGCGTGCAAGCGCGGCGGCACCAAGGCGGCGGATGTCGAGACGGCGGAAAAGCTGGGCTACCGCACCGGCATCACGGCGCGCCACCCCTTCACCGGCGAGGCCCTGCCGCTGTTCATCGCCAACTTCGTGCTGATGGAATACGGCACGGGCGCGGTGATGGGCGTACCCGGCCACGACCAGCGCGACTTCGAATTCGCCACCAAGTATGACCTGCCGATCATGCGCGTGGTCGCCGCCGATCCCGCGCGCGCAGGCGACCCCTTCAAGGGTGAGGCCGAGGCGGGCGACGGGGTGATCGTCAATTCCGATTTCCTCGATGGCATGAGCGTCGAGGACGCCAAGCAGGCGGTCATCACCCCCGCTGAATCCGGCGGTTGGGGCGAAGGCCGCACCGTGTGGCGCCTGCGCGACTGGGGCGTAAGCCGCCAACGCTATTGGGGCACGCCGATCCCCTTCATCCACTGCGATACCTGCGGCGTGGTGCCAGTGCCCAAGGACCAGCTTCCGGTGGTGCTGCCCGAGGATGTCAGCTTCGACATCCCCGGCAATCCCTTGGAGCGCCACCCGACGTGGAAGCATGTCGACTGCCCCAAGTGCGGCGCAGCGGCGCGGCGCGAGACCGATACGCTCGACACCTTCGTGGACAGCTCGTGGTACTTCCTGCGCTTCGCCAGCCAGCCTGCTGACCGTCCCTTCGACCCCGAAGAGGTCGCCAAGTGGATGCCGGTGCAGCACTATATCGGCGGCATCGAGCACGCGATTTTGCACCTGCTCTACGCGCGGTTCTGGACGCGCGCGCTCGCCCACATCGGCAAGATCACCGTGCAGGAGCCGTTCGCCGCGCTGTTCACGCAAGGGATGGTGACGCACGAGACGTATAGCCGCACCGATCCGGTGCGCGGCGTGCCGCTATTCTTCTCGCCCGAGGAGGTTGATCGCAAATCGGACGGCGCTTCGTTGTTGGCGGATGGCGCCCCGATCGAAGTCGGCCGCGTCATCAAGATGTCGAAGTCGAAGAAGAACGTCGTCGACCCCGATGCGATCATCGCCCGCCACGGTGCGGATGCGGTGCGCTGGTTTATGCTCTCCGACTCGCCGCCCGAGCGCGATCTGCCGTGGTCCGACGCCGGCATCGAAGGTTGTGCGCGCTTCGTCCAGCGGCTGTGGCGCTTGTTCGCCGCCTATGACGCTTCGGCCGAGGGCGAGGACAAGGCGCTGATGCGCAAGACCCACCAGACCATCGCCGCCGTCGCTTCCGACATCGAGGCGCTGGGCTTCAACAAGGCCGTGGCGCGCATCTATGAACTGACCGGCATGGCCGAGAAAGCCGCGCCGTCCGCGAGTCGTTCCGCCGCGATTCGTGCGCTGGTTCACCTCGCCGCCCCCATGATGCCGCACCTCGCCGAGGAAGCATGGGCGAAGATGGGAGAAGGCCTGATCGCCGACGCCGCGTGGCCGCAAGTCGATCCCGCGCTGCTGGTCGATGACGAGGTGACCATCGCGATCCAGCACATGGGCAAGCTGCGCGACACCGTCACCGCGCCCAAGGGGGCTTCGAAGGACGCTTTGGAAGCGCTGGCGATGGCTTCGGCCAACCTGCAACGCTCGATCGATGGCGCTGCGATCCGCAAGATCATTGTCGTCCCCGACCGATTGGTGAATATCGTTACCTGATGCGCATCATTCTCGCCCTGCTGGCGTCCCTCGCCCTTTCCGCCTGCGGCCTTTCGCCGATGTATGCGGGCGGCAGCAGCGCAGGCGTCGCGCAGGGCCTTGCCGCGGTCGAGATCCCGGCGATTCAGGGGCGCGGCGGTTGGCTGGTCAAGAACGCGCTCGAAGCGCGGCTCGGGATCGCCGGGCAGGCCGCGCCGCAATACCGCCTCGACGTTCGGCTCGACGATTCGCTCGAAGCGCTGGGCGTGCTCAACGATGATACCATCAGCCGCGAACGCCGCATCCTGCGCGCCCGCTACCAGCTCGTCGATATCGCCACCGGCGCGATCCTGCTCGATACGACCGCAGGCTCGGACGCAGGGATCGACGTGGTGTCCTCCGAATACGCCACCATCGCTGCCGAGCAGAAGGCGCTCGAGAACCTCGCGCTCGAAGTCGCAGACCGGATGGCGACGCAGATTGCGCTGACGCTCCGCGCGCGCGCCACGCCGACTGCCTCGCAGCAGCCGTGAAGGCGACCCAGAAGGATTTTCTGCGCGGCCTGCCGTCGGCCGCGGCCGGATGCCGGATTTTCTTCTTCTGCGGGCCTGACGAGGCAGGCGCCAGCGCCGCTGCCAATCGCCTCGCCGCCGCGCTCCCCGATCCGGGCGAGCGGGTCGAACTGTCCGGCGCCGAGCTGCGCCGCGATCCGGCACAGCTAGGCGACGAGGCGCGCTCGACCTCATTGTTCGGCGACACGCGCCACATCTGGGTGCGCGCCAGCGGCGACGATGCGCATGATGCGCTGCAATTCCTGATCGAGACAGCCGATGCCGGTGCGGGCGAGGCGGCGCCGGTGATCGTTGTCGCCACCTCTGCCACCGACAAGTCGCGCACCGCCAAGCTGCTGGAAAAGCGCAAGGATGCGCTTGTGGCGATGTTCCACCCGCCCGATCTGTCGTCCGTGGCGCAGGCGGTACGCGGCATGGCCGATGCGGCAGGGCTGCGGCTCGGCGGGGATCTGGCCGAACGCATCGCGCGCGGCGCGGGTCTCGACGTGCGGCTTGCCCAATCGGAGGTCACCAAGCTCGCGCTCTATTGCGATGCTGATCCCCAATCGCCCAAGCCGGCCACCCCCGAGGATCACGCCGCGATCGGTGCGGCCACCGAGGAGGACGGCTTTGCTCCGCTGGTCAACGCCGTGCTCGGCGGCGAGCTTGGCCGGCTGTCAGGCGAGATCAAGCGGATGCGCGAGCTCGGCCTCAACCCGGTCGGTGTCGCGCTCGCGCTGGAGCGGCGCGCGGCGCAGCTTGCCCAGATCGCCGCCAGGATTGGCACGGCGGCGCGCATCCAGTCGTTGGGGCAGGGCGAGAAGATGCAGCTTGGCATCTTCTTTCGCGAGGAGCGCGCGATCATTCAGCAGTTTGAACGCTGGATGCTTCCCGCCGCCCGCGGCAGCCGCGAGACCCGGCTCGACCGGCTGGTCCCACGCCTCATCGCGCTGCACCGCACCCTGCTCGCCAACAGCCAGGCGGCCGAGCTACTTCTTGCCCAGGAACTGTCCGAAATCGGGAGATATGCCGCGAGGCGGCCTTGAAACGTGGCAGTGCGATCTCGCAGGCGCACAAAACACCTTTCACAGTTTTTTGACCATGCTAGGGGTAATTACGGTCGCACCTATGGGAAAATAATCGGTGAACCGCGCAACATCCAACATGATTGAGGCCGTAAGGCATGCGTCGGTCGAAGACCGCGTTGCGCCTTCGCTCGAACGCCGGCGGCTGCGCGCCTATGTGTTGAACCTCATCGCCGATGGCGTGTTGCTCAATCTGTGCTTCGCACTTGCGGCGCTGTTGTGGGAGGGTCGGTTCGGCGAGCCGCGCGCGATGCTTGCGGCGCAGGCGATGCTGCCGCTGTTCTTCACCATCGCGCTCTATAATGGCACCTATGGCGTCACCGCGCTCGGCAACTGGACCTACGGCAGCCGCAACGCGCTGATCGCGCTTGGCCTGTCGGCGGCGCTGATCAACTTCCTCGGCTTCTATACCAAGTCCAACCAGGATTTCTCGCGCGCGACGGTAACGCTCGGCTTGGTGTTCACAGCGATCGCCCTTGTCACCCTGCGCCGGGTGATGGCGATGGTGATCCGGTATCGCTGGGGCGGGCGGGTGACCAACCGGCTGGTGATCGACGATGGCGGCTCGGGCTTTTCCGACGACAGCGCGGACACCATCGCAGCGGCCGATTATGGCCTCGATCCGAGCAGCCATGATCCCTTCATGCTCGACCGGCTCGGCAAGTTGCTGCGCAATCAGGATCAGGTGGTGGTCAGCTGCCCGCGTGAACGCCGCGGCGACTGGGCTTTCCTGCTCAAATCGGCCGGGGTTTACGGCGAGATCGTCAGCGAGCCCGCGCATGAGCTGGGCGCGCTGGGCGTGCATCGCTATGACGAACTCGATCGCACCACGCTGGTGGTCGCCACCGGTCCGCTGGGCCTGCGCAACCGCATCCTGAAGCGCGTCTTCGACCTCACGGTGGCAGGCGGCGCGTTGCTGGCGCTGTCTCCGGTGCTGATCGTGGCTGCGGTGCTCATCAAGCTTGAAGACGGCGGCCCGGTGCTGTTCGTCCAGCGGCGGCTGGGGCGCGGCAACCAGTTCTTCGAGATGTTCAAGTTCCGTTCGATGCGCGAAGAGAATCTCGATCATCACGGCGATCGTTCGACCGCGCGCGATGATGACCGGATCACCCGCATCGGCGCCTTCATGCGCCGCACCAGCATCGATGAACTGCCGCAGCTGCTCAACGTGCTGCAGGGCGACATGGCGATCGTCGGCCCGCGCCCGCACGCCTTGGGTTCACGCGCGAACGACAAGTATTTCTGGGAGGTCGACCGCCAGTACTGGCAGCGTCACTGCCTCAAGCCGGGTCTCACGGGGCTGGCGCAGGTGCGCGGCCACCGCGGCGCGACCGAGCTGGAGAAGGACCTCACCGACCGGCTGCAGTCGGATCTCGAATATATCGCAGGCTGGTCGCTGCGGCGCGACATCGGCATCGTGCTGCGCACCGTGCGGGTGCTGACGCACGAGAACGCGTATTAGTTCGTCTTGCCGTCCTGCGGGACGGAGAAGCTGCCCGTCACCCGGCCACGGCCCGAAGGCGTACCCGGAACCGCCGCGCTGCCGCCCGATGCCGCGCCGTCGACGGTCGAGACTCCGCTGTCGAGATCGATCGTCAAACGCCCGCCGTTGAGCGTGTCGGTCCCCCGGCGCAAGGCAACGTTGCCGGCCATCGTGATGATCCGGCGGTTAAAGTCGTAGATCGCATTGTCGCCACTGGCGCGTTCGTCGCCGCGGGTGATGATGACACCGCCGGTGGCGGTGATGCGCTGGATCTCGAGGCTGCCGGCATCGGTGAAGTTCACCAGCATCCGGTCAGACTGGAGGCGCAGGCCGGCCTGGTTGACGATCACCCCGCCGCTGAAGATCACGCGGTTGGCGCGGTCGTCGAGCACGAACTTGGCCGCATCATAGGTCACCGGCGCGCGCGAATTGTGGCGGGCGATGCCTTGGGCGGAAAGGTTCATCCCTCCCGCAAAAGCGAGGGTGAGCGCGAAGCCGCCAATCCCCCAGATAAGGGCGAGACGCTTAACAGGGGTGCGGGTGTTGTTCATCGCGGCATCCTCAGCTGGCCGGGAATCATGGTGAAGCGGGCATTGCCCTCAAGCGTGATGGTGCGCGCGGCGAGATCCGCGCTGAGGGTGTCGGCGGAGAAGGCGCCGGCCGGCACCTCGCCCGAAACGCCCGCATCGCCCTGCATGGTGCGCGCCTTCAAGTCGAGCGAGACGCCGCTTGCGGTCATCTTGTAGCCGTCGCTCGCACTGAGGCGCACCGGCCCCTCGACCGCGACGGTTTCCTTGTCGATGTCGTACACCCCGCCGTCGGCGCTCAATTGCGCGGGGCCGTCGGCGAGCAGGATTTGCGCCACCAGATCGTCCATCCGCACCAGCCCCTCGATGCCAGAGCGCTGCACCGCCTCGCCCGCCAGCAGCGAGAAGGGGCGGCCCTGATTGTCGCGCCCGCGATACATCGCCTTGTCGACCGACAGGCGCTCGTCGATCTGCGCGACCTTGTTGCGGTCGAGCAGGAAGCTGACCTCGCCGCGGGGGCTCAGCGGGGTGATTATCATCAGCGCGGCGACCACGCCCACGCCCATCGGCAGCGCCTTGGCCAGAAACCGCACCAACCGGTCGTGCGACCCGCCGGGCGCGGCAAAGAATTGCCGCCGACTGCGTAACAGCCGCGCCTCGTTGGTTTCGATGCTTTGTTCGGGGGCCATAGATGTCGCTTGTGCCTAGGCCATCATTACATGTGGCTGAAGATGTCGTTCTCGGCCCAACCGGCGATGTCGAGCGCCGCGCGGGTGGGGAGGAAATCGAAGCACGCCTGTGCGATTTCCATGCGGCCCTCGCGCTCCAGACGCCGTGTCAGCTCGTCGCGCAGGCGGTGGAGATAGCGCACGTCGCTCGCCGCGTAATCGCGCTGCGGCTCCGTGATCACCGGCCCGCCCCAGTCGCTCGACTGCTGCTGCTTGGAGATGTTCTCGCCCAGCAGCTCCTCGACGAGGTTCTTGAGGCCGTGGCGGTCGGTATAGGTGCGCACCAGCTTGCTGGCGATCTTGGTGCAGAACACCGGCCCGGCATTCACGCCGAGATAGTACTGGATCGCCGCGAGATCGAAGCGGCCGAAGTGATAGATCTTCACACGTTCGGGATCGCCGAGCACCGCTTCGAGATTGGGCGCATCATACGCGCTGCCCGGGCCGAAACGCACCAGATGCTCGTCGCCCGATCCGTCGGACAGCTGCACCACGCACAGCCGGTCGCGCTGGGTGATAAGGCCCATCGTCTCGGTATCGACGGCGATTGCGCTCGTGCCGGTCAGGACGCCGGCGGGAAGGTCTTCTTCGTGGAAATGGACAGCCATGGGCCACGCCCTACGCGTATTGGGGAAAGAGGGAAAGGGGCAGTGGCCCCTTGCGGGTCGGCGCGTGTAGGCTCGCGGCCCATGACAAGCGAAACCATCCCCGAAAGCTGGCGCGGCGCGCTCGATCCGGTGCTCAGCTTGCCCGAAGCGCGCAAGCTTGGCGGGTGGCTGTCGGCCGAGGAAGCTGCGGGCAAGGTTGTCTATCCGCCGCGCGGGACGAGGCTCGCGGCGCTGGCGTTGACGCCGCTGGATGAGGTGCGCTGCGTGATTCTCGGGCAGGATCCCTATCACGGGCCGGGACAGGCGCATGGGTTGGCGTTTTCGGTGCAGGCGGGCGTGCGCGTGCCGCCGTCGCTGGTGAACATCTACAAGGAGCTGGAGGCCGACCTCGGCCTGCCCCGCGCGCAGACGGGCGATCTCACGCCGTGGGCGCGGCAGGGCGTGCTTCTGCTCAACAACACGTTGACGGTCGAGGCCGGGCAGGCGGGCAGCCATGCGGGGCGCGGCTGGGATGCGGTGACCGATGCCTGCGTGGCGGCGGTGGCCGAGCGCGCGCAGCCGACTGTCTTTGTCCTGTGGGGCTCTCATGCGAAGAAGAAGGCGAGCCGGGTGCCTGCCTTGGGCAGGGCGTCACATCACCTTGTGCTGACCTCGGCCCACCCCAGCCCGCTTTCCGCGCATAACGGCTTCTTCGGATCGCGCCCCTTCAGCCAGACCAATGCCTTTCTGGAAGAACACGGCCGCGGGGCAATTGATTGGAGAATATGATGAGTGACGACGTGATCCTGCTTGATGTGGCCGACGGCGTCGCCACCGTGACCCTCAACCGGCCGGCGGCGATGAACGCGCTGAACCGCGCGCTGCGCAAGCGGCTCGCCGAAGTGATGCGGGCAGTCGATGCCGATGAGCACGTGCGCGCGGTGATCCTCACCGGCGCGGGCAAGCGGGCCTTCACCGCCGGCCTCGATCTGAAGGAACTCGGCAGCGCCAATGCCACCGACCCTGCGGACAATCCGGTCAAGGCGATCGAATTGTGCCGCAAGCCCGTGATCGGCGCGATCAATGGCGTCGCGATCACCGGCGGCTTCGAAGTCGCGCTCGCCTGCGACGTGCTGGTCGCCAGCACCAATGCGCGGTTTGCCGATACCCACGCGCGGGTCGGGATCGTGCCGGGGTGGGGCCTGTCGCAGAAGCTCAGCCGCATGATCGGCATTGCCCGCGCCAAGGAGCTCGCCTTCACCGGCAACTTCCTCGACGCCGCCACGGCGCACAGCTGGGGGCTGGTGAACCATGTTGTCGAACCGGAGGAGCTGCTCCCGCTGGCGCGCAAGCTGGCGGGCGACATGGCGGGCATCGACCCCGCCTTCCTCGCGAACTACAAGCGCCTGATCGACGATGGCTATGCGCAAAGCTTCGGCGACGGGCTGGCGCTCGAAGCGGCCCGCTCGAGCGCGGCCAATTCCGCCGTGGCCCCCGAAGAAGTCGAAGCCCGCCGCGCCGCCGTGCAGGCGCGCGGGAGAGGGCAGGGATAGGCCCCTACCTGCTCACGCCGCGATGGCGCGTTCGATCCAGTCGCGGGTGTCCGGGATCGCAGCTTCGACCTGCGGCAGATCGTTGATGCACAGAAACTTGAACTGCGGCTGCAGCGCGCAGGCCAGCAGCGCGCGCACGTCCAGCAGCCCGTAATCATGCACCGCCCCGGTGTGCAGGTGCAGGTGGTCCTCAACCGTGTGCAGCACGGCGTCACCGGCCGCGATGCAGGCATGATTGTGCAGGCCTTGCGGCAGGAACTGCGAAACGCAGCGGAACCGGTGGCTGATATTGGCGAGAAACGCGGGCCGGTGCTCGTCATACAGCCGCGCCATCACGGATCGGCGCAGCGGATGGACAACATGTGCCGCGCGGAACAGGCGCTCCGCACCGAAGCCCGCCAGCATCGCGGCATTGATCTGGGTGAGCGGATGCAGCAGCGTCGGATCGTCGCAGGCGGCCGGATCGGCGGCGATTGCGCGGTGATCGACCCAGCCGCCGCGCAGCACCGGCGCGTCGCCGCAAAACACATGGCCCGGCGCCAGCGGCCCGGTCAAAAACACGTCATCGTTGAAATAGACGAAGTGTTCCGCCAGCCCTGGGATGCGCCACAGCAGCGTTTCGATCGCCAGCGAGTTGAAGGTCGGCAGCACGTCTTCATGGCCCGCAAACACGGTCAGATGATCGACGATCGTGATCCGGTCGACCAGGTCCTGCGGCAAGCGCGAAAGATCGGGCGTCTGCGCATCGGTGATGATCCAGATCCGCGCGATCCACGGCGCATGATTGGCGATCGACCGCAGGCAATAGCTCAGCTCGTCATTGCAGGCCCAGCGGTGCGGGTTGATGCCATTGGCGTTGCGCGCTGCTTGCGGCTGATAATGCTGGCGCTTGGCGCTGTGCAGCGGATCACCGCCGTCCACCCAAGTGATGACCGCATCGATCCGTGCGGTGCTGCTGACAATTGGCATTCGTCCCGTCCGGGGCAAGAGTATGGTCTGCCACGATAGAACAGGACGGCGGCGCCTTGGCGCGCCGCTTAACATAAGTCAACATTGTGTCAGTCCGCGACAGTGCGAGCGCAGGTCCAACCGCCGCGCCTCAGCCAGCGTGCGCGGCGATCCATTCTTCCACCACCGGTGCGACCTTGGTCCGCCAGCGGCTGCCGTTGAAGATGCCGTAATGCCCGGCGCCCTCGGCCATGTAGTAGCGCTTCTTTGTCTCGGGCAGGCCCGGGGTCAGTTTCAGCGCCGCCCTGGTCTGGCCCAGCCCCGAGATATCGTCACGCTCGCCCTCGATGGCCAGCAGCGCGGTGTCGGTGATCTGCGTGATGTCCACAAGAGTGCCCTTGTGGCGGAACTCGCCCTTGGGGATCGAGTGCTTCTGGAACACTTCCTCGACCGTCTGAAGGTAGAACTCGGCGGTCATGTCGCAGACCGAGCGGTATTCGTCGTAGAAATCCTTGGTCGCCTGCGCGCTGGGATCGTCGCCCACAGTGAGGTGTTTGAACATCTCGTAGTGGCTCATCATGTGGCTCGACAGGTTCATGCTCATGAAGGCTGACAGCTGCATGAAGCCCGGATAAACGCGGCGGCCGGCGCCCGGATAGGTCATCGGCACGGTAGCGATCACGCTTTGGCGGAACCACTCGATCGGGCGCTGCATCGCCATAGTGTTGACGGCGGTGGGGCATTCGCGCGTGTCAATTGGCCCGCCCATCATGGTGAGGGTGGCGGGCGTTGCGGGCGATTTGCGCAGGTTCATCAGGGCGGTCGCGGCAAACGCAGGCACGCTCGGCTGGCAGACCGCCATCATGTGGATGCGCTGGCCGCCCGCTTCGCCGTGGATGTACTCGGCAAATGCGATAAGGTAGTCGATATATTCGTCGAGGTCGAAGGACCCTGCATCGGTCGGCACCGTTTTGGCATCGGCCCAGTCGGTAATGTAGACGTCGGCGCTTTCCAGCATCCGCTCCACCGTGCCGCGCAGCAGCGTGGCGTAGTGCCCGCTCATCGGCGCGGCGATCAGCAGGCGGGGGCGATCTGCCGGGGTGCCTTCGACCGTGAACTTGAGGAGGTCGCCGAAGGGCCGCTTCACCGCGATGCTCTCGGTCACCGCGTGGGCCTTGCCGCCGATCTCGACCGAGGTGATGCCGAATTCGGGCTTGCCGTAATGCGCGGTCGCGTGGGCGAAGACGTCAAGCGCGTTCGCCACCATCGGTCCCATGCCCATATAACCGAACGGGTTGGAGGGGTTCGACAGCATTCCGACGCTGATCGAAGCGAGCGCGCTGGCGCTGTTCAGCCAGCGGCGCTGGAGCTCATAGGCATGATAAAGCATCGGATTCCTTAGGCCGCGAACGTTCCGGCGCCTTGTCCCGGCAGCGCCTTGCCTCGACAAATGCGCCTTCACAGGCCGTTGTGCAATGCACAATTTCATAAGGCGCCAAACCGGCAAGCCACCGGTCCTTCGCTTTTTGCACGTGAAATTCGCCGCCAAGGGGTCTAGAGCGCTGCGATTATGCACGGCGAAACCCCACTGCGCGAGCCACTCGGCACCCCCGGCGATGAAACCCCCGAAGGTGCCGGACCGGTGCTGGCCGAGGCTTTGGCCGACAAGGAAACCGAGGTCCCGGCGCCCAAGTCGCGCTCGCTTGCACCTCTGCGCATGGTCTTTGGCACGGCGGTGCAATACCCGCGCGAGATCGCGATGGCGCTGATCGCGCTTATCATCACCTCGGCGGCGACGTTGGCGATTCCGTGGCGCTTCAAAGTGATCGTCGACGAGGCCTTCAGCGGCGGCGCTGCACCCGACCAGATCGCCACCGCTTTCGAATACCTGCTGATGATCGTGCTGATCCTCGGCATCGGCACCGCGCTGCGTTTCTATTTCGTGAGCTGGCTGGGCGAGCGGGTGGTGGCCGATATCCGGTTGAAGGTGCAGGCCAACCTGCTGCGGCTCTCGCCCGGCTTTTACGAGGTCAACAGCCCCAAGGAAATTTCCAGCCGGATGACCAGCGACACCGCCGTCATCGAGAACGTGGTCGGCACCACCGTCTCGGTGGCCCTGCGCAATTCGCTCACCGCGATTGGCGGGATCGGGATGCTGCTGTATCTCGCGCCGTCGCTGACGCTGGGGTTGCTCATCGGGATTCCGCTGGTGATTGCGCCGATCGTGTTCTTCGGGCGCAAGATCCGCGCCGTGTCGCGATCGAGCCAGGACCGTATCGCGGACGTGGGCGCGTATATCACCGAAGTGCTTTCGGCGATGAAGATCGTGCAGAGCTTCGGGCAGGAACGACGCGAGAGCGAGCGGTTTGCAGGGGTGGTCGAAGATACCTTTGCAACCGCGCGCAAGCGCATCCTGCTGCGTGCGGCGATGACGTCGGTGGTGATCCTGCTGGTGTTTGGCGGGGTGGTGCTGGTGATGTGGCGCGGCGCGCTGGCGGTCGCCGAAGGCGCGATCAGCGGCGGGACGATCACCGCGTTCGTGCTGGTCGGCGGGTTCGTCGCAGGCGCGCTGGGATCGCTGACCGAAGTTTACGGCGACCTGTTGCGCGGTGCAGGCGCGGCCAGCCGGCTTGCCGAACTGCTCGAAGCGCGGCCCGAGATCGCTCCGCCCGCACGGCCCGAGCGCTTGCCGGTGCCGGCGCGCGGCAGCCTTTCGTTCCGCAATGTCACCTTCCGTTACCCCGCGCGGCCCGAGACTGCCGCGCTGAAGGACTTCACGCTCGAGATCGAGCCGGGCGAGACTGTCGCGATTGTCGGGCCTTCGGGTGCGGGCAAGTCGACAATCTTCCAGCTGGTCGAGCGTTTCTATGATCCGCAGGCCGGCACGATCCGCTTGGACGGCGTGCCGTTGACCAGTGCCGACCCCGCCGAAGTGCGCGCGCGCATCGCGCTGGTGCCGCAGGACGGGGTGCTGTTCAGCGCCAACGCCCGCGACAACCTGCGCTACGGCAAGTGGGACGCGACCGACGATGACATCTGGCAGGCGGCCCGCGCCGCCAATGCCGAAAGTTTCCTGCGCAAGCTGCCTCAAGGCCTCGACACCTATCTGGGCGAAGGTGGCACGCAGCTTTCGGGCGGGCAGCAACAGCGCGTCGCGATCGCCCGCGCGCTGCTGCGCGATGCGCCCATCCTGCTGCTCGACGAAGCGACCAGCGCGCTGGATGCCGAGAGCGAGCAGCTTGTCCAGCAGGCGCTCGACGGGTTGATGAAGGACCGCACCACGCTGGTGATCGCGCACCGCCTCGCCACCGTCCGCGCCGCTGACCGGATCGTGGTGCTCGACGATGGCCGGATCGTCGAGCAGGGCACGCATGATGCGCTGAGCAAGGCGGGCGGGCTCTACGCGCGCCTCGCCCGGCTGCAATTCGCCGACGCTGCCGCCTAATTGCGCTGAATTAATCGACGAAGTGCCGCGCCGCTTGGACAAAGCGCAACCCTTTGCGCCGTGCGACGTTAATGTGACGCTCGGCATACTCAGCTTCAGCCACAGGGACACGTCCACATGATCCACAAGACCGCCGCCCTTCTCGGGGCCAGCCTGCTTGCGCTGGCAACCCCCGCCTTCGCCCAAGATCACGCCCACGATGCGCACGATGCGCACGAGGACGGGCTAGAGACGCTCGCGCAAGGCGCTCCTGCCGCCGCGACCGCCGGCGCGCTGCCGACCATCGACTTCGGCACGTGGGGCTTCGACCCCAAGGGCCTCGCCACCGACATCAAGCCGGGTGACGACTTCAACGCCTTCGCCAACAAGCGCTGGATCGACGCCAACCCGCTGCCGGGCGATTTCAGCCGGATCGGCGCCTTCGTGCTGCTCGGCGAAAAGAGCACCGCCGACGTCAAGGCGCTGATGGACGATCTGGGGGCCAAGGACCCGGCCATGCTGTCGGGCGACGAGCGCCGCATCCTCAATTCTTACCGCACCTATCTCGACACTGCCGCGATCGAGGCGGCGGGCCTTGCCCCCGCGCAGCCCTATCTCGACCGCATCAAGGGCGCCAAGACCCTGAGCGACCTTGCCATGCTGTGGGCCGAGCCGGGCTTCTCCAGCCCGATCGGCGGGGGCGTCACCATCGATTCCAAGCAGCCCGACCGCCACATTGCCAGCGTCGGCTTCGGCGGGATCGGCCTGCCCGACCGCGACTACTATCTCGACACCACCGAAAAGGGCGTCGGGATCCAGACCAAGTACAAGGAATACCTTGCCTTCCTGCTCGGCGAAGCTGGCTATGCCGACCCTGCGGGCATGGCCGAAAAGGTCTATGCCTTCGAAGACGCCAACGCCCGCACCGTGCAGTGGGACCGCGCCGTGCGCCGCAACCGCGACCTCACCTACAACCTGCTGACCGCCGATGAACTCGCCGCGATCAGCGGCAAGGTCCCGGTCGCGGCGATGCTCGCCAAGATCGGCATCGACAAGAGCCCGGGCTTCGTCGTCAGCCTGATGCCGCCGACGGCCGACGAGATCGCGCAGTACAAGCTCGAACCTGCGACCCTCGCCAAGATCGGCACCGGCCTGCCGGGCATGTTCACGCTGATCTCCGACACCCCGGTCGAGGTGCTGCAGGCGTGGATGGTCAAGGAGTTCCTGTCGGGCAATGCTGCGGTGATGCCCAAGCGGTTCGACGATGCGCAGTTCGCCTTCTACGGCAAGACGCTGACCGGCACCCCCGAGCAGCGCCCCCGCTGGAAGCGCGCGATCCGCGAATCCGAAGGGCTGATCGGCGAGCTGATCGGCAAGGCCTATGTCGCGCGCTACTTCCCGCCTGAGAGCAAGGTGGCGATGGACGAACTGGTGGCGAACCTGCGCGTCGCGCTCGGCGAGTCGATCGACGAGATCACCTGGATGGGCGATGCGACCAAGGCCCAGGCCCATGCCAAGCTGGCCAGCTTCGACCCCAAAATTGGCTACCGCCCCAATCTCGAGGTCTATGATGGCCTTGCGATCACGCCGGGTGACGCCGTTGCCAACCGCATGGCCGCTGCCAAGTGGCAGCTTGCCGACAACGTCAAGAAGCTCGGTGAGCCGATCGACCGCACCGAATGGGGCATGCTGCCGCAGACCGTGAATGCCTATTATAACTCGGTGAAGAACGAGATCGTCTTCCCTGCGGGCATCCTCCAGCAGCCGTTCTTCTCGGTGAACAACGATATCGCCGTGAACTACGGCGCGATCGGCGGGGTGATCGGTCACGAAATGGGCCACGGCTTCGACGATCAGGGCTCCAAGTCCGATGCCAGCGGCGCGCTGCGCAACTGGTGGACCGACGCCGACCGGACCGCCTTCGACACGCTCGGCAACCGGCTGGTGGCGCAGTACAACGCCTTCTGCCCGCTCGATGACGGCAAGACCTGCGTCAATGGTCGCCTGACACTGGGCGAGAACATCGGCGATGTCGGCGGCCTTTCGATGGCCTACCGCGCCTACAAGCTCGCCACCAAGGACAAGGACGTGCCGGTGATCGACGGCCTGACCGGCGACCAGCGCTTCTTCCTCGCCTGGGCGCAGGTGTGGCGCTCGACCCAGCGCGAGGAAAGCAACCGCAATCGCCTGCGCACCGACAGCCACAGCCCCGAGGAATACCGGGTCAACGGCGTCGTGCGGAACCTCGACGAATGGTACGAAGCCTTCGGCGTGAAGCCCGGCGATGCGATGTACCTTCCGCCCGAAGAGCGCGTGCGCATCTGGTAAGCCCCTTGAAGGCCCGCCCCGAAAACGGGCGGGCCTTTTCGGTTTGACTTGCCGAGTCTGCTCGGCGAAGCGTCCCGCCCATGAACGATTACCTCGCCGCCATCCTTCTCGGCATCCTCGAAGGATTGACCGAGTTCCTGCCCGTCTCCTCGACCGGGCACCTGATCCTCGCCACCGAACTGCTCGGCTTCGACCAGCGCGACTGGGAGGTGTTCAACATCGCCATCCAGCCTGCCGCGATCCTTGCCATCGTGGTGCTCTACTGGCGGACGTTCTGGGATGTGGCGAAGGGGCTGTTCGGCCTCGAAAAGGGCGCGCTCCACTTCGTGCGCAACCTGCTGGTCGCATTCTTCCCGGCGGTGGTGCTCGGCCTCGCATTTGGCGATCAGATCGAGACGATGCTCGGCAATGCGGTGCTGGTGTGCTGGACGCTGATCATCGGCGGCATCGCGATCCTCGCCATTGAACGCTGGGCCAAGCCGCCTGCCACCGGCGCGGGCGTGTCGGGCGTGCCGCTGCGCACCTCGATCCTCGTCGGCCTCGTCCAGTGCCTGGCGATGATCCCTGGCGTCAGCCGTTCGGGCGCGACGATCCTCGGGGCGATGGCCTTCGGGGTGGACCGCAAGACTGCAGCCGAATTCAGCTTCTTCCTTGCCGTGCCCACGCTCAGCGGCGCGACCGTGCTTCAGCTGTACAAGCACGGGGCAGGCATCTCTGCCCATGATTACGCGCTGATCGGGATCGGTTCGGCGGTGGGTTTCGTGGTCGCGCTGGTGGTGGTGAAGCTGTTCGTCACCATCATCACCCGCGTCGGCTTTGCCCCCTTCGCATGGTACCGCATCGTGGTCGGCGCGGCGGGCCTCGCCTGGCTCTCGTTGCGATAAGTCCGCAATTGCAGGAACCGCAAGCGCCCCCGCTCATTTGAGGGGGGACTGGTCCGATTTGAACGGGTGCAGTGCTTTTGCGGAGACTGCGGACAAAATGGCGTTGCTGGTGCTGATCGTGATGGGGGCTACTCTGGGCTGGCTGGCC
This sequence comes from uncultured Alphaproteobacteria bacterium, assembly GCA_963765775.1. GTDB lineage: Bacteria > Pseudomonadota > Alphaproteobacteria > Sphingomonadales > Sphingomonadaceae > Erythrobacter. The sequence goes on along the minus strand of CAVXXQ010000006.1, from coordinate 446,834 downwards.
TCGATCCTCGCGCGCACCGAGGCGCCGGGCAGCATCTTGCGTCAAGTCGCACTCGGTTTGGCCGTGTCCGTTGTCGCGGGCGAGATCGCCAATGAAGGCACGATGGTCGGCAGCCTGTCCTTCCTCAGCCTCGGGATCGCGCTGAGCGCCACGGTGATAGCGCTGGTGCTGTATCACGCCATCATCCGGCGCAGCGCGAAAGCCTAAACCGGAACAGCCCCGCTGCCGCGCCCGCCGCGCAGGTGGTATTCCTGACTACCCCGGTTGAGCACATTGTCGACATCGATCACCGCGCTGTTTGCATAGGTGAACCCCGCTGGCAGGCTGCGGTAGAGCCGGTCGAAATCGCGCTCCACCGTCTGGCGGAACAGGTCGGCGAAGCTCTCGATCACGAAATACGTCGGTTGCAGGTCGCTGATCACATAGTCGGTGCGCATCACCCTATCGACGTTGAGCATGATGCGGTTGGGGCTCTGCGCCTCTACCGCGAAGCGCGCTTCGGTGGGGCCTGACAGAATCCCGGCGCCATAGGCGCGCACCTCGCCCGCCTCCTCGATCAGGCCAAACTCGACCGTGTACCAGTAGAGCGCACCCAGCGCCTTCAGCCGGTTGTAACGCATCGCCTTCCACCCGGCGCGGCCATATTCCTGCATGTAGTCGGCATAGACCGGATCGGTGAGCATCGGGACGTGGCCGAACACGTCGTGGAAGACGTCAGGCTCCTGAATATAGTCGAAGGCCTCGCGCGTGCGGATGAAGTTGCCCGCCGGGAAGCGGCGATTCGCAAGGTGCCAGAAGAACACGTGGTCGGGGATCAGCATTGGCACCGGCACGACGCTCCACCCGGTGAGCCGGCCGAGCTCCTCCGACAGCGTAGCGAATTCCGGGATGCCGCCGCGCGACAGGTCGAGCTTGTCGAGCCCCGCCATGAAAGCGCTGCACGCACGGCCCGGCAGCACCTGCATCTGGCGGGCGAACAGATCGTCCCACACGCCGTGATCGTCAGCGGTGTAATCGGTCTGCCCCGGCTCCAGCCAGTCTGCACCTACATGCGCTGGGCGCGCGAGCGGCGCGGTAAAGACATCCGCCGCCATGTCTGGCAGGGTGGCAAAGTCGGGCTGAGGGTCTGCGATCGTGGCCATGTCGTTGCAGATGATACTACCTTCGCGCAGGCAGCACAAACGGGGAGACGGTTCGTGGGGATGAAGCGCAAGGATTACGAGGCGGCGCTCGAGCCGCTGACGCTCGAGCTGGTCAGCATGGCGCGCTGGGTCAAGGCAACGGGCGCGCGGGTCGTGGTGCTGTTCGAGGGCCGCGACACGGCGGGCAAGGGCGGCGCAATCGCCGCGGTGACCGGCGCATTGAACCCGCGCCAATGCCGCACCGTGGCGCTGACCAAGCCGACCGAGGCCGAGATGGCCCAGTGGTATTTCCAGCGTTACGTCCCTCACCTGCCCAGTGCGGGCGAGATCGTGCTGTTCGATCGCTCGTGGTACAACCGCGCCGGGGTCGAGAAGGTGATGGGCTATGCGTCCGAGCCTCAGGTCGAGGCCTTTCTGGAAGCCGCGCCCGCCTTCGAGAAGCTGCTGGTCGACGACGGTATCCTGCTGTTCAAATACTGGCTTGGCACCGATCAGGCCGAGCAGGAGGCACGGCTGCGTGAACGGCTGGATGATCCTTTGAAGCGCTGGAAATTGTCGCCCATCGACCTCGCCGCGCGAGAGAAGTACGATGATTACACCAAGGCGCGCGAGGCGATGCTGAAGGCGACCCATACGAAGCACGCGCCGTGGACCCTTGTCGATTTCAACGACCAGCGGCGCGGGCGACTGACATTGATCCGCGACCTGCTCAGCCGCATCCCCGACACTCACGCGGAGCCCGAGGCGATCGATTTCCCCGAGCTTGGCAAGAAGCCGGTCAAGGAGAAATACGGGGTGCTGAAGCCGATTGCGGGGCTTGAGCCGGGCTAGACCGTCGCGCTCGCCTGCGTCACCTGCCGGCCATCATCGGCGAAGGCGGCAAGGTCGTAGCCCGCCTCGGTCTTGCGCATCACCAGATGCAGCGGCTCGTCCGCGATGGCGGGGGAGAGGCCGCGGAAGGCGAAGCTGCGCAGGCGGTTTTCGCCGAGCTTCTTGGCGGCGAGCTGCAACAACAGGCTGGCGATCAGCGGGCCGTGGACCACCAGGCCGCGATAGCGTTCGACCTCGCTCGCATAGGGCGCGTCGTAGTGGATGCGGTGGGTGTTGAAGGTCAGCGCCGAATAGCGCAGCAGCAGCCGTGCATCGGGGGTGGCGACGCGATGTGCGTCCCAGCTTTCGGGCGAAAACTTGGCACCGGTTAGGGGCGGCGGAGACAGCTCTAGACCCCCCTTAGCCGCCTCTCGGTACACGATAGACTGGGTTTCGACCACCGCCAGCGTGCCGTTGGAGAATGTTTCACGTGAAACATCGACGAAAGCGAGCGGGCCGGAAGAGCCCTGCTTCTCGTTGATCGCGACCACCCGGCTGGTTTGCTCGATCACCGCTCCGATGGCGATCGGCGCGTGGAAATGGATCTTGCTGGAGGCCCACATCCGGCGCGGCAGGGGGAAGGGTGGGAGGAAGCTATCGGGCGATGTGTCGCGTGCCGGATGCCCGTCCTCGCCCAGCGAGGCGGTGGGGGCTTCGGGGGTGCAGAGCGCAAAGTGGACACCCTGCGGCATGATCGGAGGATGCGGCTTTGCGAGGTCGAAGGTGGCGAGCCAGCGGTGCGCCAGCCCCTCGCTCAAGCGGTCCTTGGCGCGGGTCTCGCGCCCGATCCACGCGTCGTAATTCATGCTGCCCGCTCGAACACCGCGGCGATCCCCTGGCCGCCACCAATGCACATGGTTTCAAGGCCATAGCGCACATCGCGGCGGTGCATCTCGTAGGCCATGTCGGCGAGAATGCGGCCTCCGGTGGCGCCAATCGGATGGCCGAGGCTGATGCCCGAACCATTGACGTTGAGGATCTCGCGCCGCGAATCGTCGTCCGACCAGCCCCAGCCTTTGAGCACGGCGAGCACCTGCGGGGCGAAGGCCTCGTTGAGTTCGACCAGCCCGATGTCGTCCCACGAATACCCGCGCCGCGCGAACAGGCGCTCCACCGCGGGCACCGGGCCGATGCCCATGCGCGAAGGGTCGCAGCCCGCTGCCGCCCAGCCGCCGAACCACAGCATTGGGGAGAGGCCCAATTCCTCGAGCTTGTCCTCGGCAACCACCAGACAGGCAGACGCCGCATCGTTCTGCTGGCTGGCGTTGCCCGCGGTGACGATGGCCTCGGGATCGCGCTTGCCGTCGATGGGGGCAAGCTTTCCGAGCGTCTCCATGCTGGCGTCCGTGCGGTAGCCTTCGTCGTGGTCGAACACCACCGGATCGCCCTTCCGCTGCGGGATGGAGACGGGGACAAGCTGGTTGGCAAAGCGGTTCTCCGCCCAAGCCGTCGCCGCGTTCTGGTGCGACTGCACCGCGAAGGCATCGGCCTGTTCGCGGGTGATTCCGTAATCCTTGGCGAGGTTTTCCGCCGTCTCGATCATTCCGGTGATGACCCCGAAGCGCTCGACCGGCTGGCTCATCACCCGGCCCCGGCTGAGGCGGTCGTGCAGCACCATGTCGCCCATCCGAACGCCCCCGCGCGCGGCGAGGGTATAGTGCTCGACATTCGACATCGATTCCACGCCGCCTGCGACCACCACATCGGCCATCCCGGTCTCGACCATCATTGCGGCCGTTGCCACCGCCTGCACGCCCGATCCGCAGCGCCGGTCGAGCTGGAAGCCGGGCACCTCGATGGGCAGACCTGCCGCAAGCCAGCTCCAGTGGCCGATCGCCGGGGCCTCGCCGTTGCCGTAGCCCTGGCTGAACACCACGTCGTCGACGCGGGAGGGATCGATGCCGGAACGCTCCATCAGCGCCTTGAGGATCACCGCGCCGAGTTGCCCCGCGTTCATGCTCGACAGCCCGCCGAGGAATTTACCTACCGGCGTGCGAAGCGGGGTGCAGATGGCGGCGCGTCTGGTCATCGTGTTTCCTTGTCTGAAAGCGCCACTGTCCCCGCGTCGACAAGCTTGCCGATTGTGCCCGAAGATAACCCCAGCTTTTCGCTGAGCACTTCCTCCGAATGCTCGCCCAGATAGGGCGCGGGCGCAGGGTCGCCTGCCTCGCGGCCCGGCATGTTCGCGAAGCTGCGGGTGGCGGGATAATCGAAGCCCGAGGGGTTGGCAGGCGCGGGGCCGAACAGCGGATTGCCCGCGACCAGCATCGGATCATTCGCGGCCTCGAAAGCGGTGCGGTAGCGTTCGAAAGTGCAGCCTTGTGCCGCCATGCGCGCTTCGAGCGCTGCGTAATCCATGCTCTCCGCCGCGCTCTGGAACAGCGCGAACAGCGCGGCGCGGTGCTGGAAGCGGGGAGTGTCCCCATCGGCGAAGCGCACTCCGGTTTCGGCTTCCAGCGCGGCGATGCCCTGCTCCAGCCCGAAGGCCTTGACCAGCCCGCCCCACTGCTTGGGCGTCAGCGCGGCGACCATGAAACGCACGCCGTCCTTGGCGCGGAAGTCGCGCCCGAACGCGCCCCAGATCGCATTACCAAGCCGCTCGCGGTCGCTGCCCCGGTAGAGCACTTCCGCCATCAGTCCGGCGTTTGCCATCGTCCCGATCGCGATATCGCCGAGCGGCAGGCGCACCTCGTTACCCTCGCCCGTGCGGTCGCGGTGGCGCAAGGCCGCTAGCATGGCGAAGGCGCCGTAGGCTCCGGTGATGAAGTCCCACGCAGGCAGCACCTGGTTGACCGGCGGGGCGGTGGCGGCGTCCCAATCCTCCGGCCCGGTCATCAGCGGATAGCCCGCGGCGGCGTTGACAGTGAAGTCCATCGCCTGCCGACCGTCGTGCCAGCCCATCACCCGCAAGCTCACCATGTCGGCGCGCTTCGCCTGCATGGCGGCGTGGCTGAGGAAGCTTTGTTCGGGCAGGTTGGTGATGCACTGGCCGACGGCGCTTGCCAGTTCCACCAGCAGCTCGCGCCCCTCGCCCGATTGCAGATCGAGCGCCACCGACTTCTTGGCGCGGTTGAGATTCTCCCACGATAGCGAGCGCCCTTCGCGGGTCAGCATGTAGCGGTTGTAATCAAGCCCGCCCGCCTTGTGGTCAACGCGGATCACCTCCGCACCCAGCTGCGCGCAGTAAAGGCCCGCGGTGGGCGAAGCGACGAAGCTGGAAACTTCAACGATGCTCAGGTCATTGAGAAGATCGTACATCTCAGGCGTTGGCCGCCCACTCGCGCAGCATGTGCTTGGCGATCTGCAGCTGGAGGATCTGCGTCGTGCCCTCGTAGATGCGGTAGATGCGCGCATCGCGGAAGAAGCGTTCGGCGTCGTACTCGGCGAGATAGCCTGCGCCGCCATAGATCTGCACCACGCGGTCGACCACCCGGCCACACATTTCGCTAGCGAAGACCTTGAAGGCGGCGGCCTTGACGAGGATGTTCTCGCCCCGGTCGGCGCGCGCGGTGACGTCGGCCATCATCGCCTCGGCGGCGTAGATCTCGATCTCGCTGTCGGCGAGCATCGCCTGGATCAGCTGGAAGTTGGCAATCGGTTCGCCAAACGCTTTGCGCTCGTTGGCATAGCGCAGCGCGGAATCGAGCGCGCGGCGGGCATAGCCTGTCGCCGCTGCGCCCACGCTTATGCGCCCGTTGTCGAGGCTCTTCATCGCGAAGACGAAGCCCTTGCCGGTCTCGCCGCCGAGCAGCGCATCGCCCGGCACGCGCACATCGTCGAGCATGATGTCGGAGATATGCGAGCCCGACTGGCCCATCTTCTTGTCGGGCGACCCGCGCGAGATGCCCGCGCTGTTCATCGGCACGATAAAGGCGGAAACGTGGGCGTTCTTGGGCAGTGCTTCCTTGCTGGTGCGCGCCATGATCAGCGCGACATCGGCGTGCGGCGCATTGGTGATGTAGCGCTTGGTGCCATTGAGGATCCAGCCGTTCCCGTCGGGATCGGCGACAGCGGTGGTCTGGAGCCCTGCGGAATCGCTCCCCGAGCCGGGTTCGGTGAGGCCGAAGCAAGCGATCCGCCCTTCCGCGATCTTGGGATACCACTCGGCTTTCTGGGCTTCCGTCGCACCGTTCTTGAGTGCGCTCGCGAACATTCCGACGTTGATCGAGAAGATCGAGCGATAGGCGGGCGCGGCGTAGGCCATGATGTTCACGACGCGCGCGTATTGCGTCATGTTGAGACCCGCGCCGCCATACTCTTCGGGCACCGAGAGGCCGAACAGCCCCATCTCGCGCATTTCCTTGAGGATCTCGTCGGGGATGCGGTCCTCGGCGATCACCTGCTGTTCGGCCGGGAGCAGGCGTTCGCGGACATAGCGGGTGAGCTGCTCGGCGAACTGCTCGAAGGTGTCCTCGTCCATGCCAGCATTGTGCGGAGCGGCGAGATTGGCGGGGGCATTCATCGTCATGATCCTTGATCGCGGGCGACGGGCAGGTCGGGCCCGGCTAATTGCGCGCAGGCGCGGCGTCGCCTGTCATTTCGGCAGGCGCAGTGCCGGTCGGTGCCGGTCCGGCCGGCATGTCGGTCGGAAGCGCCTCGGGCGGTAGCTGGCGCTCGTCGAGCATCGCGGCTGCATCGTCGAGCGCCTTGGCTTCGCCCGGGCTCACCCCGCCCGGCGCGCTCGCCGCATCGTTCCCGCAACCCGCAACGGCGAGCGGGAGAACGAGCGCGAGCGCGGCGGCGAGCAGGCGATGCGATGGCATGCGAGCGATACTTACTCGGCCGGTTCTTCGGCGGCTTCCACCGCCTTGGCGGCAACATCGGCAGCGGCATCGCCGGCCTGCGTCGCGGTTGCCTCAGGCACGGCGGCTTCGGGCGCGTCGGTTGCGGTGGCGGACGGATCGGCGACGGGCGCCTCGCTCACCGGCGCGAGCGCGCTGTCGGCGGGCATCTCGACGGTGTCGGCGTTGGCTTCGCTCGACGCATCGTCGGCAGAGCCGCAGGCGGCGAGCATCAGCGTGGCGGCCGACAGAGCGGCAAAGGATTTGAGCATACGCATGGTGGGGGTCTCTCCTGTGGAACGGGTCGGCGGAGGGTTTAGCCAAGCCTTGGCCCTGCCGCCAAGCGGCAAATGGAGCTTTAACCATTGCGCGGTAGCGTGGTCCGTATGACGCTGACCTTCCGCAAGCCCTCCTTCGCGCTCAATGTGGCTGCCGCTGCCATTGCGCTGCCCACCGCCGTGCTCCTGGCGCAGCCTGTCCCGAACGCCTTCACGGTGGTCGAAAGCGGGCGCAGATTCGACACTTTGCAGGAAGCGGTGAATGCCGTCGGCAACGCCCGCGCGACAATCCGCATCGCGCCCGGCACCTATCGCCAGTGCGCGGTGCAGCAGGAAGGCGTGATCGTCTACGAAGCGGCCGATCCCGGCAGCGTGACCTTCGCGGGCCGTGCTTGCGAGGGCAAGGCGGCGCTGGTGCTGCGCGGCACGGGCGCCGAGGTTCGCGGCCTCACCTTCAGCAACCTGCGCGTGGCGGATGGCAACGGCGCAGGCATCCGGCTCGAGAAAGGCGCGCTCAATGTCGCCTATGCGCGGTTCGAGAACAGCCAGCAGGGCATCCTCACCGCCGATGATCCGGGCAGCCGCATCTACATCACCCGCTCGACCTTCACGGGCCTTGGCACCTGCGAAAATGACGCGGGCTGCGCGCATTCGCTCTATGTCGGCGACTACGGCTCGCTGACCGTGCGCGAAAGCCGCTTCGAGCGCGGCACCGGCGGGCATTACCTGAAGGCGCGCGCAGGCTCGGTCACCATCGAGAACAACAGCTTCGACGACGCGAACGGTCGCACCACCAACTACATGATCGACCTGCCCGCCGGCAGCGTCGGCCGGATCGCGGACAACTGGTTCGTGCAGGGCCGCGACAAGGAGAACTACTCGGCCTTCATCGCCTTGGGCGCGGAAGACCTGCTCCATCCTTCAGACGGGCTTCAGGTCGAAAACAACGAAGCCCGCTTCGTCCCCGGCCTATCGCGCAGCAGCGTGTTCCTCGCCGACTGGACCGGCTCGCGGATCGTGATGAAGGGCAACAAAATCGCCGCCAGCATCAAGCAGTACGAGCAGCGCTAGATCAGAAGGTGCCCTGACCGGTCCCGCTTGGTCGCCAGATAACGGGCGTTGTGGGGGTTTTCGGGGAGCTGGTGCGGAACGCGCTCGCTCACCGTGATGCCCGCTGCTTGAAGCGCTGCGACCTTGGCGGGGTTGTTCGTCAGCAGACGGATCGTCCGCGCCCCCAGCAATTCCAGCATCCGCGCTGCCACCGGGAAGTCGCGCGCTTCGTCGGGCAGGCCGAGGCGCTGGTTGGCCTCGACCGTGTCGAAGCCCTGATCCTGCAGGCGGTAGGCGCGCAGCTTGTTGACGAGCCCGATCCCGCGCCCCTCCTGCCGCATGTACAGCAGCACGCCCCATCCGCCAGAATCGCGTGCCTCGTGCGCCATCGCGTGCAGCGCAGCGTCGAGCTGCGGGCCGCAATCGCACTTGAGGCTGCCGAGGATGTCGCCCGTCAGGCATTCCGAATGGAGCCGGACCAGCGGCTGGCGGTCGCCCGATTGCTTGCCGATAATCAGCGCGACGTGCTCGCGCAGGTCCGCGGCGGAGCGGAAGGCGACGATCTCGGCGTCTTCACAGGCGGAGACGGGCAGGCGTGCGCGGGTGACAATCCTAAGCGCCCCGGCGTCGGCATAGCACGCAAGGTCTGACGCGGCGACAGGCTGCGGCTCGCCCGCGTTCACCGGGTCGACGAGGAAAGCTGGCAAAATCCCCGCGATCCGCGCCAGCTCCAGCGCGGCGGCAGCGGTTCCGGCCCAGTCGAGGCTGACCGCCTTGAAGGGGCCTTTCAGCGGATTGCCGAGATCGAGCGCCGGATCGGCGACCGGCAGGGCATCGCGCAAGCTGAAGTCCTCGCCGCCCGCGATCAGCACCGGGGCATGCGGCACGGCGGCCTCGCGTTGGTTGGCGAGCTTGAGGGTGGCGGCGCGCGCGGCGGAGATCAGCATTTGCGGCGCGGTGGCCCCGCTGGCGATGGCGGTCTCGACCGGGAGCAGCACCGGCCCGCCCTCGAACACTAGCGGCCAGCCGTGGCGCAGCGCATCCACGGCTTGCGCGGCGCGCCGTGAAGGCGACGGGGCAGGAGACGGCGTCTTGCTCAGAGGTCGAATTCCGTGATCAGCGGCACGTGGTCGGAGGGCTGCGTCCAGCCGCGCGCCTCTTCCAGCACGCGGTGCCCGGTCGCTTGGCGAGCCAAATCGGGCGAGGCCCACATGTGGTCGAGACGGCGGCCCTTGTCGTTCTCCTGCCAGCCGGGATTGCGATAGCTCCACCAGCTGTAATAGCGCTCCGGGTGCGGGATATGCTCGCGGCCGATATCGACCCAGCCGTGCGCATCGCGGAACTTGCCCAGCGTCTCGACCTCGATCGGCGTGTGACTGACGACCTTCAGCAGCTGCTTGTGGCTCCACACGTCGCTTTCGAGCGGGGCGATGTTGAAATCGCCGACGATCAGCGTGGGGCGATCGAGCTTGTCGGCCCACGCTGTCATCCGCGCGAGGAAATCGAGCTTTTGGCCGAACTTCTTGTTCACCTCGCGGTCGGGCACGTCGCCGCCAGCGGGCACATAGACGTTCTCGACCAGCATATCCTTGCCCAGCACCTCGACTCCGATGTGCCGCGCCTCGCCATTGTCCTGCCAATCGTGCCGGGTAACCTCGCGGATCGGCACGCGGCTCACCGTGGCGACACCGTGGTAGCCCTTCTGCCCGCTCACCGCCTGATAGATGTAGCCGAGGTTCGCCAACGCCTCGGCCGGGAACAGGTGGCTCTCGCACTTGATTTCCTGCAGGCACAGGATGTCGGGCGCGGCCTCGGTCAGAAGCTTGTCGATGAGGCCCACGCGCAGGCGCGCGGAGTTGATGTTCCAGGTGGCAACGGACAGCATGGGGCGGACTTAAGCGGCAATCCGGCAAACTTCTAGCTTTCACTTTATCGACGCACAGGTGCGCGATAGAGCCCCAGCCAGCCAATCGGAGCCTTTGCCATGACCCGCACCATCCTTGCCGCCCTGCTTCTCGCCAGCACCGCCGCCACCCCGGCGCTCGCCAAGGACAAGCGGCCCGCGCCGCCAGCGGAACCGAAGGCAAAGAACGTGATCCTGTTCATCGGCGACGGCATGGGCATCTCGACGATCACCGCGGCGCGCATCTACGAAGGGCAGAAGCGCGGCGAGACGGGCGAGGAAAATCAGCTCAGCTTCGAGAAATTCCCCAATTTGGCGCTGGTGAAGACCTATAATACCAATGCGCAGGTGCCTGACAGCGCTGGCACCGCGACCGCGATGCATTCGGGCGTCAAGACCCGCATTGGCGTGCTCGGCATCGGGCCGGATGCGGAAAAAGGCGTGTGCAAGGATGCGCTCGCCCATCCGCTTCCCTTGCTCGGCGAGGAAGCGAAGCGCCGCGGGCTCGCATTGGGCATCGTCACCACCACCCGCATCACCCACGCCACCCCGGCGAGCGTCTATTCGCGCAGCGCGGACCGCGATTGGGAGGCGGACAGCAACATCCCCGCCGACCAGCAGGGTCAGGGCTGCAAGGACATCGCGCTGCAACTGGCCGAGGCGGATTTCGACCTTGCGCTCGGCGGCGGGACGGCGATGTTCTACGGCAAGAACGGCGGCGGGCGCAGGAGCGATGCGGCTGCCGACCTGCCCGCGCAGTGGGCCGCAAAGAACGGCGGCGTGGTCGTCAAGGACGCCGCCGGCCTCGTCGCTGCGCCGATGAACAAGCCGGTCTTCGGCCTGTTCAACCCCAGCCACATGACCTTTATGGCCGATCGCAAGCCCGAGACGACCGAGCCGACTCTCACCGACATGACCGCGCAGGCGATTGCGCGGCTGAAGTCCGATCCGGACGGTTTTTACCTGATGGTCGAGGGCGGGCGGATCGATCACGCGCACCATGCGGGCCAGGCGGGCTACGCGCTGGAGGAAGCGGTCGAATTTGCGCGGGCAGTGCAGTGGGCGGTCGATCACACCGACCCCGCCGAAACGCTGATCATGGTCACCGCCGATCACAGCCACGTGCTGACCATTGCGGGCTATCCGCAGCGCGGGAACGACATCCTCGGGCTGGTGGTGCCGCCTGCGGGGCGCGGTGAGGATGGCGGCGATGGCACCTCGCCGGTGCTGGCAGGCGATGGCAAGCCCTATACGACGCTCGGCTACGCCAACGGCCCCGGCGCGGTGAAGGGTGAGCGTCCCGTGCCCGAAACCGGTATCAACGCGCGCCAGCAGTCGCTGGTGCCGACCGGCGCGGAGACCCACGGGGGCGAGGACGTCGCCCTGTTCGCTACCGGCCCCGGTGCAACCCGCGCGCGCGGCGTGATCGAGCAGAATGTGATCTATACGATCATCACGAAAGCGCTTGGCTGGACGAAGTAAGCAGTGCCGGCCCTGGGGCTTGAGGGCTAGCCCGAAGGCACCACAAAAACCAAAAACCCTCGACCCGGGGGCGGTGGGTCGAGGGTTCCATGGAGCGTTCGTCACGCTTGTACAAGACAGGCCCTGATGAAGGGTGGGCAACAGGGGGGAAACCTCCCTTCGGCCCGTCTCGTCTGAAATAATTAGCCGAAAGAGCCTTTCATTCCGATGAACAGGGGCCTTTTCCTGTCGCTTTCATACAACCGTTCGGCCTGCTTCGGTTTATCCCGGACGACGAGTCGAGCGGCGCGGGTCCTTGAAGGTGAACGTGCTGTCGGCAACCGCGACCCCATACTTCTGATTCGATAGCTGCACCCGGGTGCGGTTGTTCTGCGCATCGAGCGCCACCCAGTGGGTGAGCTGCAACCCACCCGGCGCGGCGGCGTTCTTGACGAAGATCATCGTGATCATGCCGAACTCGGGCTTCTTGGGATCGCGCACCTCGACGCTCAACACGTCAGGGTTGCCGGTCTTCACCAGCTTGCCGAAACGCTTCACGTCCTTGCCGGGATCGAACAGCGCGCCGAGCGGCGAATTGCCGATCGGCCAGCGTTCGACCTGAGCGACCTCGTAGTCGACCACGTAGAGCGACTTGCCATTGGAGATGACGAGGAAGTTGGCGTCCTTGCCGTAATCGAAGCGGATCTTGCCGGGGCGCTTCAGCGTCATCACGCCGCGCACCGTCTGGCCCTGCCGGTCGGTCTGGGTGAAGTCGGCCTTCATCGTCGAGATGGTGCGCAACGCACCCACGACGCGGTCGAGATCGCCCGACTGCGCCACGCTCTGGGCGGCGGCGGGCTGCGTCAGGGAAGCGGGATTACCCGGAGCAAGGCCAAGCGCAAGCGCTCCGGCACCAAGGCCAAGCACCAGCATGCGGGTGGGGGAGAAATGTGTTTTCATGCCGACGCGACTAGGGCCGAGGGCTTGAACTGTCGATGAATTAACGCGCCCGCTCCCGTTCAAGCAGGCGCGCAGGAAGCCGATCTTACTTGATCTTGGCTTCCTTGAACTCGACGTGCTTGCGCGCGACCGGGTCATACTTCCGGAAGCTCATCTTCTCGGTGATGTTGCGCGGGTTCTTCTTGGTCACGTAGAAGAAGCCGGTGCCTTCGCTCGAGACGAGGCGGATCTTGACGGTGGTGGGCTTCGCCATGGCGGTTTCCTGTAAACTGGGTCGGCCCGCAAGGTGATGCACACGGGCGTCAAAAACATAAACGCGGCGCGCCCGGATCACCCGGCACACCGCACACGGGCGCGCCTCTCGCCGATTCACGGGGAAAAGTCAAGGCGAGAGCCTGCGGTGGCTCACCAGTCTCCGGCTTGCGGCTTCCCGCGGTTCGCCTTGACCGTTCCGCGCACCTTCTTGCCCTTCAGACGCTCGGCCTTGCCGATCCGGTTGAGGCGGGTTTTCGCCCGCCGCTTGGGCTCGGCCTGCGCCTCCTCAAGCAGCGCGGTCAGCTTCACGCGCGCATCCTGGCGATTGGCTTCCTGCGTGCGGTGGGTCTTGGAATTGACGATCAGGTCGCCGTTCCCCGCCAGCTTCGCGCCCGCCAGCGCCCGCAGCCGCGCGAACACTGGGGGCGACAGGCGCAGGGCGTAGATATTGACCCGCAGCTCCACTTCGGTGGCGACCTTGTTGGCGTTCTGCCCGCCGGGGCCGGATCCTGCGAGGAAGCTCTCGCTCGCCAGCCTCAGCGCGCGGGCGGTAAGGGGTTCGGGTGCATCCTGATCGGCCTCGTCATTCATCGGTCGCCCCGAATGCGAGGAAGTCCGCAGGCAGGGGCGCGCGGGCTTCGATCGGCGGCTTGCCGGCGCGGGTGACGGTCAGGCTCTCGGCGTGAAGCATGGTGCGTTTCGCTCCCGCAACCGCGCCTGCACCATAGACCGGATCACCGAGCAGCGGGTGCCCCAGACCCTTGAGCGCGTGTACCCGCAACTGGTGCGTACGGCCGGTTTCGGGTCGAAATCGGATCAGGCTATTCGCGCCAAGTTCGCGCACAAGTTCCCAATGCGACACGGCGACCTTGCCCTTCTTGGCCGCGATCATTCGCCAGCCCTTTTCGGCGGAGCTGATCTTGGTCAGCGAAAGCTCGATGGTCCCCTCGGTGCCTTCGGGATGCCCGGCGAGGATCGCAAGATAGGTCTTGCCCACTGCACGCTCCTCAAACGCCTTGTTGAACCGCGCCAGCGCCTTGGGGTTACGCGCCAGCAGCAGGCAGCCCGAGGTGTCGGTGTCGAGCCGGTGCACCGCGACCGGCGGGCGCTGGAAGCCGAGCTTCAACTGTTCGAGATGATCTTCGAGGCTCGCCCCGCCCTTGCGCGGACGGTCGACGCTGAGGCCGGCGGGTTTGTCGATGACGAGCGCCTCGCCGTCTTCGTAAAGGATTTTGATGTCAGCCATTGCGGCCCCCTAGCCGTTCGCGGCGCGCTTGTCGAAGCGCGAACGCGAGGGCGTCAGACGAGCACTGCCCGGACCAGCCCGCGCACCGCATTGCCGATCCAGAAGCCGCCCACCAGATCATCGAGCGTCAGTTCCGCCTCGCGCGCCTTGCCGTCCGCGATAAGGCTCGCGCGCAGCACACCGGGGAGGAGGCCCAGATGCATGGGCGGAGTCAGCAGCATGTCATCGGGGCCTTCGAGGAAGACGCAGGTGTAGCTGCCCTCGGTCACCAGACCATCGGCGCGCACCAGCAGCGCCTCTTCGGCACCGAGCGCCCGAGCGGCGGCGGCCGCCTCCTCGTAGAAGCCGCGGTCGGAGGTCTTGTGCATCAGCCGCCAGTCGGTGGGGTCGAGCGGATGGGGGAGCGCGGCCACCCGCACGGGCTCTGTCGGCGTGGCCGGGAGCGGTGCGGTCTCGAGCGCGCTCGCCCCGCTGCGCGAGACCAGCAGCCGCACCTTGGCGGGGGCTTCAAGCTCGAAGCATACCGCCTGGATGTGGTTCCTGAGAGCGTGGCGGTCGAAGGTGAAGCCGAGCTCCGCCGCGCTCGCCTTCATCCGCGCGAGGTGCAGTTCGAGTAGCGGTATCCCGCTCTCCGGCTCGAAGCGCATCGTTTCAAGCAGATCGCAGCTCGGTGCGGGTAGGCCCGGCGCGGCGCGGCGCAGGAAGCCCGCCTTGACCTCGCATTCGCGGCGCTCGGACATGGCCTCGCTGTCGGCGACGATCGCCGAACCGATGCCCAGAACCACGCTGCCCTGCCCGTTCTCGATGGGGGTCAGGCGCAGGGTGCGAATCGCCACGTTGAAGGCCGCGTTACCGTCGGCATCGATCCGCCCGATCGCTCCGCAATAGGGCCCCCGCGCGTCGCGCTCGACCTCGGTCAAGAGCTCCATTGCCCGGATTTTCGGCGCGCCGGTGATCGAGCCGCAGGGGAAAAGCGCCCTCACCAAGTCCATCGCACCGTGCTCTGGCGACAAGCGCGCGCGCACGGTTGAAACCATCTGGTGCACCGTCGGATAGCTCTCGACCGCAAACGGTGCATCGACATGGACGCTGCCCGCTTCGGCGACGCGGGCGAGATCGTTGCGCATCAGGTCGACGATCATCAGGTTTTCGGCGCGGTCCTTGACCGAGGTGGCGAGGTCTTCGGCCATCGCCGCGTCGGCTGCGGGTTCTGCCATGCGAGGGCGTGTGCCCTTCATCGGCTTGACCTTGGCCTCCTGGCCATTGAGCGCCACGAACAGTTCGGGCGAGAAGCTCAAAAGCCAGTGCGACCCGTCAAAGATCAGCCCACCGTAACCGGCGCGCGCCGCATCGCGCAGGCCCGCGTAGAGGCCGACGGGATCGCCGCGGTACGAGCCACCGAGCGGAAAAGTGAGGTTCGCCTGATAGATATCGCCCGCGTGGATCGCCTCTTGGATCGCCGCGAAGGCCTCAGCATATCCGCCTGGGGAGAGCTGCGGCTCGAGCGGGCCGAGCGTGCCGGAGGCTTCCGCGCGCGCCTCCAGCCAGGCGGGCACATCGGCGGCGGCGATGCGGCGCGGGGGGGCGAACAGGCCTAGCCACACCAGCGGGCCTGCCGCGCCTGATCGGGCCGCAGCCCGCCCAGCAAGCTTGGGTTCGAGCGCCAGCCCTGCTTCGTAAGCGATATATCCGACGAGCGATCCGCCCCCGGCCTGCCGCGCCGCCTCGGCTTCCGCCAATACGCTTTCGACAGCTTCGGGGCGGTGGGCGACGAACAGCGCGTGCGGCGCCTCATAGAGCAGCGCATCGGCTGCACCGTCTCCGGGGCGGGCATCATCGAGGAGGACAAACGGCACGGGCTGAGCCATGCGGCATTCCTTAGCCCATTTGCCGCGCCTGTCGAGAACTTGACCGCCGCGCCCGGCCCCTGCACATCGCGCGGGGACATTGGAATGAAGGGGCATACAAGCATGGCTGAGATCGCGGGCGAGATCTTCCTGGGGCTGGGCGGGGAGGGATCGCGGCAGTCGCTGCTGCTGAGCCGGGCGAACCGCCACGGGCTGGTCGCGGGTGCGACGGGGACGGGCAAGACGGTCACCCTGCAGGGGATCGCCGAGAGCTTTTCTGCCGCGGGCGTGCCGGTGTTCGTCGCCGACGTGAAGGGCGACCTGTCGGGCATCGCGATGCCGGGATCGCCGACGTTCAAGCATGCCGACAAGCTGGAAAGCCGCGCCAAGGAGCTAGGCATCACCGACTATGCCTATTCCGACAACCCTGTGATTTTCTGGGATTTGTACGGCGAACAGGGCCACCCGATCCGCACCACGGTCTCGGAAATGGGCCCGCTGCTGCTGTCCCGTCTGCTCGACCTTAACGAAACGCAGGAAGGCGTGCTGCAGATCGTCTTCCGCCATGCCGACGATAACGGTCTGCTGCTGCTCGACTTTGCGGACCTTGCCGCCATGCTCGCTTGGGCCAACGAGAATGCCGCTGAATTGTCAGGGAAATACGGCAATGTCACCAAGCCTTCGGTCGGCTCGATCCAGCGCCAATTGCTGAGCTTCGAGGCGCAGGGCGCGGACCATTTCTTTGGCGAGCCGGCGCTGGAGATCGACGATTTCCTGAAGGTCGACGAGCAGGGGCGCGGGTATGTGAACGTGCTGGCCGCCGACAAGTTGATGCGCAGTCCCAAGCTTTACGCCACCTTCCTGCTGTGGCTGCTGGCGGAACTGTTTGAAACGCTTCCCGAAGTTGGCGATCCGGAAAAGCCCAAGCTGGTGTTCTTCTTTGACGAGGCGCACCTCCTGTTCAACGAGGCCCCTGATGCGCTGATGGACACCATCGAGCAGGTCGTCCGGCTGATCCGTTCGAAGGGCGTCGGCGTCTATTTCATCACCCAGAACCCCATTGATATTCCTGAGAAAGTCGCCGGCCAGCTCGGCAACCGGGTGCAGCACGCGCTGCGCGCTTTCACCCCGCGTGACCAGCGGGCGATCAAGGCGGCGGCGGAGACCTTCCGGGTCAATCCCAAGCTCGATGTCGAAACCGCGATCACCGAGCTGAAGGTCGGCGAGGCGCTGGTCTCGACCCTTGACGAGGATGGCGCGCCGACGATTGTAGAGCGCACGCTGATCAAGCCGCCGCGGTCGCGCCTTGGGCCGGTGACGCCGAAGGAACGCGCGATAATTCAGTCGATTAGCCCGCTGGAAGGTAAGTACGATACGCTCGCCAATCGCGAGTCCGCTGCCGAAGTGCTGGCCGCCAAGGCCGCTGATGCTGCTGCCACCGCCGAACAGGTCGAGGCGGATGGCGAGGAGGCGGTGCGCGGTCAGGCGCGCAAGAGCCCGAGCCTGTGGGGCAAGGCTTTGACAGCAGGCGCAAAAGTCGCACTGGGCGGAGCGGCGGGGGCTGCGGCGTCAAAGATGCTCGGCAAGAAAAGCCGCGCCAATCCGGTGGCTTCGGGGGTCACTTCGGCGGTCGGATCGATCGCGACCGATCTTGCCGGGCCGATTGTCGGCCGGTTCGTCCGCAACCTCATCGGCGGGTTGATGCGCTGACCTGCAAAACGCAGTGTTTCACGTGAAACACTGCGTTTGGAGGGGGTCTAAAGGGGGTCTAACAGGGGTCTGGAGGGGGTCTAGACCGCGCTGGACCCGCGCCAAACGCGGCTAAAGCCCCTCTAAAACGATCACGCTTTGGGCACCATGCAATAGACGTTCAATTTGTTGCCGTCAGGATCGCGGAAATAGCCCGCGTAAAAGCCGTCATCGCCGCGCGGGCCGGGCGCGCCTTCGTCGCTGCCCCCGAGGGCCATCGCGGTTTCGTAAATCGCGTGGACTTCCTCCGGCGTCTTGACTTCAAACGCGACCATCACGCCGTTGCCGACTGTCGCGGCTTCGCCATCGAAAGGCTTGGTCGCCGCAATCCCCGCCTCGCCCCCGAACTCGCCCCAGGCGATGAAGCTGTCGAACTCCATGATCCGCTTCTGGTCGAAATGCGCGGTGATGGCGTCATAGAACGCCGCAGCGCGCGGCAGGTCGTTGGTGCCGAGGGTGACGTAGCCGATCATTGTTTTCCTCCACGATGGTGCGAATCGAGTAGGAGAACATTACAGGAACATCGGCGTTCCAACAAGGCGCCTTCGTTTGCTGCACGCCCTCCGGCGTGCAGTCCTCGGCGCAATTCTTTCGCCGGACCAAGTCCGGCTACAGGCGCCTGCGGGCGCGCGGTCGCGCTTGCGGCCCGTCCGCTGGCGGGCCGAGGTCATTCCAGCACATTCGGCGTGGAGTTAGAGAGGTTGGGTTTCCCGCTCCAGCCACGCCAAGTCCTCGCCCTCGAGCTGCGGCGCCAGCAGCGCGCGCACCTGCGCATGATAGCCATCCACCCACCCGATCTCGTCCGCCGTCAGCAGGCTTGTCTCGATCAGTTTGCGGTCCAGCGGCACGTAGGTCAGAGTCTCGAAGCCGAGATACCGCCCCTCCATGCCCGCGATTGCGCGTTCTTCCACCAGCACAAGGTTTTCGATGCGGATGCCGAAGGCGCCCTGCTTGTAATAGCCCGGCTCGTTGGAGAGGATCATCCCGGCGAGCAGTTCCGCCCCCGTGCCCGCCTGCCCGCCACCCGGCTTGGCGATGCGCTGCGGGCCCTCGTGCACGGCGAGGAAGCTGCCGACGCCGTGGCCGGTGCCGTGCGCGTAATCGACGCCCGCTTCCCACAGATATTGCCGCGCCAGCACGTCGATCTGCCCGCCAACCGTGCCTTGCGGGAAGACCGCGCGGGCGATCTGGATGTGGCCCTTCAATACGCGCGTGTTGCGGTCGCGCATTTCGGCTGAAGGCTCTCCGGGGCCGACCCACACGGTGCGGGTGATGTCAGTCGTCCCGCCCGGATACTGCCCGCCCGAATCGACGAGGTAGATCGAGGATGGCGGGATCGGGATATTGCTTTCCTCGTCCACCTTGTAATGCGGCAGCGCGGCGTGGCCGGCGGCGGCGGAAATGGTGTCGAAGCTGAGATCGCGCAGGCCCGCATCCTCCTCGCGGAAGGCTTGGAGCTTCGCGGCGGCGGAAAGCTCGTCGACCTCGCCCGAGGGCGCTGTGATCTCCAGCCAGCGCAGGAACTTGGCTACAGCAGCCCCGTCACGCGCCTGCGCGTCGCGGTGGCCCTGCTGTTCGGCGGCGTTCTTCACGGCCTTGGCAAGGATGGTCGGATCCTGCTTGAAGGCGAATTGCGCGCCGCCCGCCTTGAGGCCGAGCGCGATGCCCGCGACTGCGAAATCGGGGTCGATGGCGACGCTCTTGCCGCCAAGCTCGCTCAGGCTGCTCTCGAACGCGGCGCGGTCACGGATCGTCACCGCGTTGCCGAGGTGTCGGGTCAGTTCGGGCGTGACCTTCTCGGGCGCGATGAACAGCTCGGCGCTGCCGTCCTTGTGGGCGACCACATAGGACAGCGCGACGGGGGTATGCGCCACGTCCGCGCCGCGGATGTTGAGCAGCCACGCGACCGAATCGAGCGCGGGGATCACCACCGCATCGTGGCCTTCCTTGACCAGCCAGTCGGCGACGGCGGCGCGCTTGTCGGCGGACGAGCGCCCGGCGAGGGTGTCGTCATGGACGGTCGCGGCAGCAGGGGAGGGCGCGGGGCGATCGGCCCACACGGCGTCGAGCGGGTTGCCGTCCGCCGCGACCAGCGCGATGCCCTTGGGGGCAAGTTTGGCCTCTAACGACTCGGCGAAAGCATAGGTGTGGAGCCACGGATCATAGGCGATGCGCGCGCCGCTTTCGCACACTTCGCCCAGCCATCCGGCCAGCGTGTCGGCGGGGACGGAGCGGTATTCGAACAGGTTCCCGTCAACCTGCTCGCGAACCTGTACGGTGTAGCGCCCGTCGACGAAGATCGCGGCGTGGGTGAGGGTGACGGCGGCAAACCCGGCCGATCCGCCAAAGCCCGTCAGCCACGCGAGGCGCTGGGCATAGTCGCCGACATATTCGCTCATGTGTTCATCGGAGATGGGGACGACGAAGCCGGTGAGGCCGCGGCGCTTCAGCTCTTCGCGCAGGGCGGAAAGGCGGGCCTCATGGGTTTGCATCAGCATGTCGTTAATCCTTGCGGCGCGGCGCGGGTCTTGCCGCGCCGGAATGTATCATTAGAACCGGCCTTATAGGCCTTCGCCCCGCGTCTTTCTACCAGGGAACACCATGACATGATCCGTCCGATCAGCACCTCTGCCCTTGCTTGCGCACTGGCCGCCACCACCTTTGCACCGGCCGCAACGGCCGCCACACCTGAGGATTCTGCCCAAGTGACCACCTCTTCTGCCACCACGTCTGCCGCTACCGAGATCAAGCCGCCGGTCGCCGCCAAGCGTCCGCACACCTACACCGTGCACGGCATCACCGTCGAAGACCCCTATGACTGGCTCTACGACAAGTCCTACCCCGTGGTGGACGACAAGGACGTGCTCGATCACGTCAAGGCCGAGAACGCCTATTTTGAAGCGAAGATGGCAGGCCAGACCGCGCTGACCGACGCATTGTTCACCGAGATGCGCGCCCGCATCAAGGAGGACGACAGCACGGTTCCGCAGAAGGACGGCAACTACCTCTACTGGAGCGAGTTCGAGGAAGGCGCGCAGTATCGCAAGCATTGGCGCAAAGCCGTCGCGGGCGGTGAGGCCGAGCTGCTGATCGACGAGAACGTGCTGGCCGAAGGCAAGGAATACTTCCGCCTCGGCGCCGCATCGATCAGCAACAACGAGCGGTATCTCGCCTTCTCGACCGACACCGACGGGTCGGAACGTTTCACTGCGCGGATCAAGGACCTGCAGACCGGCGAGCTGCTCCCCGATGTCATCACCAACCTGCGCAGCGACCTGATCTGGGTCGCGGGGGATACCGCGCTGGTCTACGGCCCCTCGACCGAGGAATGGCGCACGCTGGAGGCCAAGCTGCACGTGATCGGCCAGCCTGCGGAGAGCGACGTCACGCTCTACAAGGAGGAGGACCAGAGCTTCGGCGTGGGCACCGGGCTCACCGCGCAGGAAGACTGGCTGGTGATCGCGACCGGCGACAACGAGACGAGCGAAGTGCGTCTGGTGCCCGCCGCCAACCCGACCGCGACGCCGATTCTGGTGAAGGCGCGCCAGAAGGGCGTCGAATACTCCGTCGACGTGCGTGATGGCGACTTGTGGGTGTGGACCAACGACGAGCACATCAACTTCCGCCTCGCCAAGGCGCCGCTGAAGACGCCGGGTGACTGGCAGACGGTGATCGCCGGGTCGGACGAATTCTACCTGACCGGTTTCGACCTCTACAAGGACTTCTTCGTCACCGAGGGGCGGCTGAATGGCCTCGACCAGATCCAGCTGCGCCAATACGCCGCGCCGTCGACAATCACCCCGATCACCTTCCCGGAAGCCAGCTACACCGCAGGGCTTTCGAACAACCCCGAATATGACGTCAGCAAGCTGCGCCTCGCCTACCAGAGCATGGTGACGCCAAGCACGGTGATAGATTACGACGTCAAGACGGGCGGGCTCGAAACGCTGAAGACGCAGGAGATCCCGAGCGGTTACGACGCGTCGAAATACGTCACCGAACGTGTGACAGTCACCGCGCGTGACGGGACGCAGGTGCCGGTCAGCATCGTGATGCGCAAGGACCGCGCCGCGATCCTCAAGCAAGCGGGCATCGAAGGCCCGGGGCCGCTGCATCTCTATGCTTACGGCGCCTATGGCTATGCGATCCCGCCGGGCTTCTCGACCTCGCGGCTCTCCCTTGTGGATCGCGGCTTTGCCTATGCCATCGCCCATATTCGCGGCGGCGATGATCTGGGGCGGCGCTGGTATCTGCAAGGCAAGCTGTTTGAACGCACCAACACCTTCAACGATTTCGTCGATGCAGGGCGCGGCCTGATCGCCAAGGGCTTCACCGCGCAAGGCATGGTCACCGCCAGCGGCGGGTCGGCGGGCGGCGAGTTGATGGGGGCGGTGATCAATCAGGACCCGTCGCAATACGGCGCGGTCGTGGCGCACGTGCCCTTCGTCGATGTGGTCGGAACCATGCTCAACGAGAAGCTCCCGCTCACTCCGGGCGAATGGCAGGAATGGGGCAACCCGATCACCGACAAGGCGGCGTTTGCCTATATGCTGTCGTACTCACCCTATGATCAGGTGACCGCCAAGGCCTATCCGCCGCTGATGGTCACCGCTGGCCTCAACGATCCGCGCGTGACCTATTGGGAGCCCGCCAAGTGGGTCGCCAAGCTGCGCGAGCTGAAGACTGACGATAACCTGCTGGTGATGAAGACCAACATGGGCGCAGGCCACGGCGGGCAATCGGGCCGCTGGAATGCCTTGAAGGAAACGGCGGAGGAATTCGCCTTCATCCTGTGGCAGATGGGGATGGCGCCTAAGGGCGGCGGGAAGTAGCGGAGGCGACTGCGATTACCCAACCCCGTTCGTGCTGAGCTCGTCGAAGCACTGTCTTTCTTCGGTACTCGCGCTGAGCCCGAAGAAAGTGCGGCCCTTCGACAAGCTCAGGGCGAACGGGGATTGATATTTGGACTCACACGTCAGGCATCGGTGACGATCCCGCAAGACTGACCAGCTCCGGCGGAAGCGATACCCCGTAGCGGATCGCTTCCGCCGCCAGCTGGGTGACGACGCTCTCCATCTCCGGCCCGAACATCGCGAGCTTCACGTAAAGCTCGGGCACGGCGCGGATCAGGCCGAAGCCGGCTTCCTTGCCGAACACCGGGATCGGGCCGCTGGGCAGCGGGCGCTTGTCGAGATCGGGCGTCACCTGCCACACCATCCCGACCTTGCGGCTGTTGAAGATCGCCATCAGCCGGCCATAGTCCGCCGCCAGCAGCATCGCGGGCATGGCGGCAAGATAGCGGCAGGCGGCGACCGCTGCGGTGCGGTCCTTGAGGCCAATCGCGCCCTCCAGCCAGCCGAGCGTGCGGCGCACGTCTTCGCGGTCGGCTTCGGCGGCGTGGGCGAGCAGCCAGTCGTAACCACGCAGGCCCGTGTTCCATTCGCGCGGTTCCTGCGCCACGGTCGCCCAGAAGAAATCGACCGCATCGGCAATCGTGGTCATCTCTCCGCCCTCATAGGCGAAGATGCCCTCGGGGGTCATAACCAGGCTTTTGCCCTTGCTGCCCGGCGGCTGGACGTAGTTCACGCCGGGCCGGAAGCCGCGATCAGGCTTTTTGGCGGGCTTTTCGGATGGCTCGTCGGTCATGCACGCAGACTACATCGCGCAGCCTAACAAGCCCTTGCCGTTCTTGCCCCCCGGCGCAGGCAGGGCTACCCCGGCCCCATGCCCAACCGCTTCACCCGCACCTTTATCGCCGCGCCTGAGCACATCGACGAACTTGGCCACGTCAACAACACGGTGTGGGTGCAGTGGATTCAGGACATGGCGACCGCGCATTGGGACGCGGTGGCAAGGCCACAGGACCGCGAGGCGTTCTACTGGGTCGTGGTGCGGCACGAGATCGATTATCGCGGCAATATCGCGCTGGGCGAAAGCGTGACCGCCGAGACATGGATCGAGGGCGGAGCGCAAGGCGCCAAGTCCTTGCGGCGGGTGGAGTTTACGGACGCGTCCGGCAAGCGGCTTGTCAGTGCGGCAACCAGCTGGGCGATGATCGACCGGGCCAGCGGGCGGCTGGCACGCGTGCGGCCCGAGGTGCTGGAGCCGTTCGTTTAGTCCTCAAGAACGGATGAGGTTCAGGCCGCCTGGCCCTCTTGGCCGCGGCGGTTTTCCGGGGCTGCTGTGAACACTGTCAGGCGCTCATAGGCCATGCGGTTGCGGCCCGACGCCTTGGCTTCGTACATCAGCGCATCGGCGCGGGCATAGAACTCGGCGAAGGCCATCTTGTGACGGTTCGCATCGGCGAGCATCACCACGCCCATGCTGGCGGTGACGGGCAGTTCGAGCCCGGGGACTTCCTTGGCGATGCGCATCGGGATGGATTGCCGCAGCGCCTCGGCCCGCTCGAGCGAGCGCGGGCCGCGCAGCAGCACCACGAACTCCTCGCCGCCCAGTCGCACCGCCACCGCGTCGCGGTCGCCGGTTGCACGCATTGCGCCGGCGCAAGCGATCAGCGCGGCATCGCCGACCTGGTGTCCGTGCAGGTCGTTGATCGCCTTGAAACGGTCGAGGTCGACCAGCGCGAAGGTGTGGAAGCCCTGCGTCAGCAGCTCGTCGAAACGCGCCTCGATGGCGCGGCGGTTCATCAGGCCGGTGAGCGAATCCCGCGTCGAGATCTGCTCGAGCATTTTTGCTTCGGTCAGCGCCGCATCGCGCTCATGGCGCAGGGCAAGGAAGCGGTCGGCAATGGCGAGGCTGATCACCACCACCTCCATCCCGACCGCGACATAGATCATCTGGTCGAGGCTCGAGGGGCCAACTTGCCAGCCCAGCCCGCGCAGCAGGCGTTCGGCCGACGCGGTGATGATCGGCAGCCAGGCCACCGCGATGTAGCGCGCCGAACGGCTGCCGCGCAGCACCGCTTCAAGCACCGCTGCGCTGGTCACGAAAATGCACGGCAGGAAGGCGATGAAATAGCCGACATCGTCGATCCGCTGGGTGGCATCGATCTGCAACGCAAAGAAGCCGGGCACCAGGATTGTGAACCAGCCGGTCCCCACAGTGATCCGCCGCATCAGCCGCGACTGCGCGCCGCGTTCGAGGAAGTTTGCCAGGAATAGTGCCGAAATCCCGCAGCCGACCGCCCATGACAGCGGCGCGAGCACCGCAAGCAGCGCGACCGGCAGCGTGAGGAAGGCCGAAACGAGCCCGCCCGCCGTCAGCACGTAGGTCATCATTGCGGTCACCATCGCGGCGTGCAGCACCACAAAGCGTTCGCGCAGCACCACGAAGAAGCTGATGTCGAACAACAGCGGCAGCACCAGCATCCCGGCGACAAAGGCGAGCAGCATCATGTCGATCTGCGACCATTCGGCCTTGCCGGGATCGTGGGTGATGCGCGCTTCGGTCAGCAGCGGCACCGAATGCGGCGCTTCGATCCGGACGAGGATCATCGCGGTCGTGGCGGTCACTTCGGGCAGCGGCAGCTGGAACACCGGGCCGGACGGGAAGGGGGTGCCGTCGGCGCCGGTCAGGCGGCTGGTGCGGCTGGTGCCGTTGGTATCGATGACGTGGAAGGTGATCGATTCGAAGCGCGCGGTGCGGGTGAAGAAGTGGCGGGGCAGCGCTTTCCCGCGCCAGTCTTTGGCCTCGAAACGCAGCCACACGGCTTCGACGCCCGAGCGCCAGCCGGTGTTATCGCAGACCCAGTGCTTGCGCGATTCCATCGCTGCGGCGCTGCGCGCGGCGTCGGTTGTGGCGTGGCACGCGGGCGCGAACGTGGGCACGGCATGATCCTCCGCCGCCGCAGGCCGGGCAGCCAGCAGAACCAGCAGCAGAACCGCCCAACCAAGCCGGAAGAGAAGACGCACGAACTCCATGAGCGGCAACTACCACGGAAGCGGTTACGATGCTGTTAAGCGAATTTACTCCATTTCGGAGGTAATATGACGCATTCTCAGCAGGTTGCAGGTAGCGCAACGTTCCGCGTCCAGCGAGTCGGCGCAAGGCTGGCACGGCCCGCCCCGAACGCGTCATAAGCTTGTCACGAAACGGGCCTAGCGCGGCTCCCGCCGGGTGACTATTCTAGCCCCGAACCATCTGGATCCGTCATGGCATACCGCACCACCGCCCTTCTCAAGACCGGCGCGCTCCTCGCGCTGGCCGCCACCACGCTGGTCGCCTGCGATAGCGGGGGCAGCGGCGCGCAATCGGTCCATGCCGTCGGCTCCTCGACGGTCTATCCCTTTGCCAAGCTGGTCGCGGAAACCTTCTCCCGCTCGAACCCGGACATGCGCTCGCCGCTGATCGAATCCACCGGCACCGGCAACGGCATCCAGCTGTTCTGCACCGGGCTCGGGCCGAACACGCCGGACATGGCCAACGCCTCGCGGCGCATGAAGCCGTCGGAGTTCGACACCTGTGCCAGCAACGGCGTCGACCAGATCATCGAACTGCAGGTCGGGCTCGACGGGCTGGCTTTCGCCGCGGCCAAGGGCGGGATCAAGCTCGATCTGTCGCCCAAGACGATCTACGCGGCGCTGGCTGCGCAGCCCTATGGCAAGCCGCAGACCGCCAAGACCTGGAAAGACGTCGATCCCAAGCTCCCGGCCGAGCCGATCCTCGTCTACGGCCCGCCCAGCACGTCGGGCACCCGCGATGCGCTCAAGGAGTTGATCCTCCACGTCGGCTGCGACACCGACCCGGCGATGAAGGCCCTGAAGAAGAGCGACGAGGGCAAATACGCCCAGATCTGCACCGAAATCCGCGACGACGGCGCCTATGTCGATCAGGGCGAGCAGGACAACCTGATCGTCCAGAAGATCGTCGGCAACCCGCGCGCGGTCGGCATTTTCGGCTATTCCTATCTCGAAGAAAACCTCGACAAGGTGGACGGCCTGCCGATGAACGGCGTGGCCCCGACCTACGACAACATCGCCGATTTCGACTACCCCGGCGCCCGCCCGCTGTTCATCTACGTCAAGAAGGCGCACATGCGCGCGATCCCCGGGCTTGAGGCGTTCATGAAGGAATGGCTCAAGAGCTGGAACAAGGACGGCCCGCTGACCCGCATCGGCATGGTCGCCATGCCGCCCGAGGCGATGGCCGCCAACGCCGCCAAGGTGCAGAACCAGACCCTGCTGACCAAGGCCGAGCTCGAGCCGAAGTAACGTTTTCTCGTCGTCCTACCGCTTCGCTGCATGAGGACGTTCCTGCCGTCCTACCGCTTTGCTGCGTGAGGACGTTCCTGTTGTCCTACCGCTTCGCTGCATGAGGACGGAGGGCGCGATTGCCGTGCGCGTGCCACGCGCCTAGGCTGCCGCGCATGAGCACGCGCAAGATCACCGAGTGGCATGACGCCGGCCTGATCGACGCCGGCACGCGCGACCGGTTGGTCGCTTACGAAGACGCGCATTCACGCCCGCTGGTGCTGTGGTCGGTGTGGGGCATCGGTGCGCTGGCGATCGGGCTCGGTTTTGTCTCGGTGGTGGCGGCGAACTGGGAGGATATTCCCGGCCTTGTGCGCCTTGCCGTGCACCTTGCGCTGATTGCGGGGTTGCTGGCGCTGCTGTTTTTCCGCGAGGCGCGGTTGGCGGCAAAGTCTCCGTGGGCGGTCGAGGCGCTGGTGTTCATCACCGCTGCGCTGGGCCTCACCTTTTTCGGCCATCTCGGGCAGGTCTACCAGACCTCCTCGCCGCTATGGCAGCCGCTGGCCGTGTGGCTGGCGCTGTTTGCGCCGCTGCTGCTGCTGACGGGGCGGAGCTGGCCGACCGCGCTGGCGGTGCTGGGCGGGGCAGTGTGGTGCGCGTGGGAATATGTGAGCGCGATGACCCAATACGGGGTGGAGCGCGATACATTCTGGAGCGTCTGGCTCGCCTTCGTTACCGCCTTGCCGGTGCTGTTCGCAGCCCTCGCCGCCTGGATGCGCGCCCGCAGCGCCCGCCCGGATTTCTGGCTGAGGCTTGAGCAATTGTCGCTCGCCTATGCGGTGGCGGGTGCATCTTTCGCCTGTGCCATCGCGAGCTTCGGGGGTTTTCACCAGAACGATTTTTCGCGCGAAGCGGCGAGCGTGCTGACGAGCGGCGCGGTGGCGGTGCTCGCGGGTCTCGGGGTTGTCCTCGTTCGGCCCGGGACCTCGGGGCAGATGGCGGGCGCAATCATGATCGGGGCCGGAGTGATCGTGCCGCTCGCCTATGGCATCGACGGTGCAACCGTCCCCGCCGCGCTCCTCTTCATGATGCTGTGGGGCGGGATCGCCGCCGCCGCGCTGACCGCGCAGTGGCGCGGCGTGTTCCAGATGGCGGTCGGGGTGATCGCGCTGCGGCTTATCATCCTCAGCTTCGAGCTGGCTGCGGATTTGCTCACCAGCGGCTTCGGGCTGATCCTGTCGGGGGTGATGATCCTCGGCGTCGCGTGGGTTGCGGTGCGGGTGTCGAAGCGCTTCGCCCCTGATGCGGAGCCTGAGGCATGATCCGCGCCGCTCGCCTCCTCGCGATCCTTGCCCCCGTCCTCGGCCTTGCCGCGCTGTGGGGTATGAGTGACCGCACCTACCATAAGGGCACCGAGTGGGAGGTGCCGATCCAGGGCTACGACCCGCGCGATTACCTGCGCGGGCACTATGTCGAGTTCGCCTATGACTGGCCGGGGGTCGCCGAGATCCACACGCCCCCCACCGAAGCATTGTGCCTTTCCGGCAAGCCGCCAGTGATAGAACGGGTCACCGAATTCTCGGGGGAGTTCGCCTGCGCGCACCCCGTGCGGGCAGAACGCTCGGGCGTTTATGGCTGGGCCGGGTTGACGCGCGGTCGCCTCTACCTCGGGCAGGAACGCGCCGCCAAGCTTGACGCCCAGCTGCGCAACCGCGACCAGCGCGGGATCGTCACGATCCGCCAGCGCGAGGATGGCAGCTTTACGCCGATCAGCATCCGCTTTCGCCCGCTCACGCCTGCCGAAATTGCCGAGCGTAACGCGCAAGACGCCGAACGCGCACGGCCATTCGCCCCGCCCGCGATCATGACCGCCCCTTAGCGGAAATTCTCGCCCGTTGCCGCTATGCGCACCTTGAGGCCCGCCTGGCAGATGTTCTGAATCTCGATCCCGGGGTGCGCGTTGACCTCGATCACCAGCGGGCCGTCATTCACGTCGAGCACGATGTCCGCCCCGCAATAGCCCAGCCCCACCGCGGGGCCGCATTTGGACGCGAGTTCCAGCACCCGTTTCCAGCCCGGAATCTCGAACCCGATCAGCAGCACGCCGGTATCGGGGTGGTGCGTGATCGGCGTGCCTTTCACCACCGCGCGTGTGATCTTGCCGGTCTCCATGTCGATCCCTGCGCCAATCGCGCGCTGGTGCAGGTTGGCCTTCCCGTCGCTCTCGACCGTCGGCAGCCGCACCATCGCCATCAGCGGGGTGTGGTGCAAACTGATAACGCGCAGATCGGGCAGGCCGTCGGGCACGATCCGTGACAGCGCCGGATCAGCTATGATCAGTGGTTCGATCAGCGCGGCATCTTCGGCCGCCGAATCGCCTGAAAAGCCGCCATCGATCACCTTCTGGATGTGGTGCATCACCATGTCTTCGGGCAGGGGCACGCCTGATCCCTTGAACCAGGTGTTCCCCTCTCGCCGCACCGCGAGGAGAATCCCGTCGCCCTGCGATCCGCGCGCAGGCTTGATAGCCCAGGCATCGGGCATGTCACGGCTGGGTTTGAAACTGGCGAGCTTCTGGTGATCGTCGATCACCGCGACCGTCCCGGTGCAGGCGATCCCGGCCGCTTCCAGCGCGACCTTGGCGGCCACCTTGTCGCGCGCGCGCTCTATCGCGCTGCGCGGATTGTATTTCTGGATCAACGCATTGCGCATGTTGATCCCGAGGATCTCGTCCATCCCGTCAAGCTCGTGGGGGCGCAGCTTGCTGAGCGCGTCATAGTTGGGTCGCGCCTTGCGCAGCAGTCCGAACATATCAAACATCCTCGGCCGATCTGATGATCCAGGCATTGTGTTTCAGGGGCCGGCCCAATGCGTCAAAACGAGGCTGGAACTGAGCCTCTTTGTTTGGCTTGATCGCGGGAAATGGCTGCGGCACTCGCCGGCGCCGCTCGGGCCTGAAGTCTTCCGGCGAATCGATCACCCACATGCCCGTCATCGGCGGGGGCGTGGCACGGCGCTCTTCTTGGGTGACGGGCTCAAGATCGAGCTCGAACTGATCGGGGTTCGCCAATTGCCGCGCCTTGCGCCGCCGTTCCAACCAGATCGGCGCGAACCGGCCGATTTCCGATAGCCGCAAGCCCCGATACCGGCCCAGCACCGCAATCGCGAGCCCGGTGGCAGCGGGCATCAGCAGCGGCGACCACTCGATCAGCGCCAGCGCAAAGTCCGACACCATCACAAATTCGATCACCACCGCCAGAATGAAGGTGTTGAACGCCATCTTTGCGGCAGGCTTTGCCCCGTCCTTGCCCCATTGCTTTCACCACCGTTCGACGCACAACGCGCACACGATCACCGGGAAGGCATCGACCTGAAGCTTGGTATCGAGCACCATTTGCAAGGCGACCAGCACCAGCACGATCAGCGAAATCAACACGCCCAGAAAGCCGACGCGGGTCATCCGTAGTTTGAGCAAGCTGGGGGTGACGATCATGCCCACCAGCACCGCAGAACACAGCACCACCGGCCCCATCACCGGGCCGATCTGAAGGAAGGCGAGCGCGATCAGCATCGGGGTGAACAGGCCGAACGCCTTCAACCCGATGAAGCTGCGCGCCAGCACCACCAAAAACGCGCCGAGCGGCAGCACCATCAGCAGGTTGGATGGTTTGAGCCCCCAGATCGCCTGCGAGGTCGCCACCCCTTCGAACGCCGAGGGCAGGGCGACAAAGCTTCCGGTATTGGCAACGCCAAGCCCCACCAGCACCGCCAGCACAAGGCCGACGGCGATGCCGATGTAAAACGGGCGCTTGACCTGAGGGGTCGCCCGTTGCGCCATCTGTATGAGGCGCTTGACCATGCTAGAAGGCGTAACCCATCGAAAGCGTCAGCCGATAACCCTCGCGCTCGCGCATGGCATCGTTGCTGCTGGCAAAGATGTACTTGGCCTCGGCCTCGATGCGCCACTTGCCGGGCCACCACAGCAGCTCAACCTCGGGCACCACCTGCCGGTCGCGGCGCAGCGCGCCAGTATCGGTCAGGCGGCCGTCGAAGCGGGTCTTGATCACCTCGATGGCGGGGCGCACCCGCAGATCCGGGCCAATCGGCCGCGTGTAGGTGACCCCGGCGGAATCGCGTTCAAA
This sequence comes from uncultured Alphaproteobacteria bacterium, assembly GCA_963765775.1. Classification (GTDB taxonomy): domain Bacteria; phylum Pseudomonadota; class Alphaproteobacteria; order Sphingomonadales; family Sphingomonadaceae; genus Erythrobacter. The sequence goes on along the minus strand of CAVXXQ010000006.1, from coordinate 416,001 downwards.
GCCGCGGTCGGCATCGTCGGAGCGGATTGTCTCGGTTCTGAGGTCGAAGGCGATGAATTCGTTCGGGCCGAACCGGTAGCGGTATTGCGCATCGAAGCGTGCGCCATCGCCGGCGGTGTCGGGGGCCGCGCCATTATCATACTCGCGGTCGCGCCAGGCGCCGGTCAGGCGAAAGCGGTGATCCCTGCCCGGCTCGTAGCTCAGCCGCACAGAGCCCTGCCATTCGTCGGTATCGGCGGATTCGACCGTTACCAGATCGTCGTACCGGCGCGCCTGAAGCTGCAGCTCGAAGTCTTCGGTGACGTCTTGTTCGACAGTCGCGGTCAGACGGTCGCGGGAGACATCGCCCCGCCCTTCGCCCAGCCGGAACACCTCGATCCGGTCGGCCTCGATCCGCAGGCGGGTACGGTCGTTCTCCAGCGCGAGGCCGAGCTGGCCGCGCAGCGAAAACGCCTCCCCATCGATCACCAGATCATCGTCGCGAGTGGTGGTCTGGGCGCTGACCGTCTGCAGTTCGATGCGCGCATCGGGTTTGAGCTGCCAGCCTTCATCGGCTGCGATCGCAGGCGTCGCGGCTCCCATCACGATGGCGAAAGGCAGCAATCGGCGTGCTGCGGTCGGAATAAATCTCATGTTGGGCCCCCATTGATCCGCGAGACTTACGGGGGAGGGCGTTTAGGAATTGCTAACCACGTCGCGAAAGCATGATTCCGCGCAGGCGGGGCGGACCGGGCGTGCCCATGCGTAAGCGGCGGCGCGCCCGGGGACGCGCCGCCGCCATGTCTTTACGCCGCAGGGGGCGGTCAGAACTTCGCGGTGATTTCCACGCCGTAGAAGCGCGGCTCTGCCGGGATGAAGGTCGGGATGCCGAACGCGCCGCCGGTGTTGCCCGCGTCGAGCAGGTAATCTTCATCGAAGGCATTGCGGATGAAGCCCGCGATCTCGTAACGCTCGTCGGCGAAGCTGACCCCGGCGCGGGCGTTGAACAGCGTCACCTTGGGCTGCGAGATCACCGGATTGTTCGGCACCTCGAAGAAGATGCGGCTGCGGTGGGTGACGGTCGGCGTGGCGAAGAAGCGCACGCCATTGCCGAACTCCTTGTCGATGGTGAAGCCGCCCGAGGCCTGCCATTCCGGCTGAAGGCGGAACCGCGCGCCCGAGAAGGCCGGCGAGAAGGCGCCGTTGCGGTCGATCCCGCCGTCAATGTAGCCGACATTGCCGAACACGTTGAGCCAGTCGGTCACGTCGATGGCCAGTTCCGCTTCGACCCCGAGGTTCGAGGCCTTGCCTGCGCTCTGCGTGATGAAGCGGCCGGTCGTAGCGCCGTTGATGACCTCGGCGACGCTGACCTGGAAGTCGTTGTAGACCTGGTAATAGACGCCCAGTGAGCCCGACACCCGGCCAGAGGCCAGCTTGATACCGCCCTCGTAGTTCCAGACCACTTCCTCAGCGACGTTCTGGATATTGGGCAGCACGTCGGTGCCACTGCGCCGGGCACCGACTTGCACCACCGGCGAGCGGCGGCCCTTGGAAATGGTGGCAAAGACGTTGAGGTCATCGCTCACGCGGAACAGGGCGTTGACGCGCGGCAACCATGCATCGAAGCGCTCGTCCGAAGTGAACGTGCGGCCAAGCGTGTCGATCTGCCCGGGGACCAGCGAGGTCGAAAGGCTCGGCAAGGCCGCCAGCAGCTGCGCGCGCAGCGGCTGCGGCAGCAGACCCGGCAGCCGCGGCACAGGAACGCGGGCAAAGAAGCCCGAGCGGCGGTATTCGTTGAGCCAGCGCACACCGGCGGTCAGTTCGAGCGAAGGGACCGGGATCCAGGTGGCGTCGGCGAACAGCGAATAGGCTTCGTTGCGGCCCTGATTCTCGAACACCGAGGTGTAAGGGATCGCTGTGAGAGCGCCGCCGGTCAGCACCGCAGTCGCGCCGAGCGAGGGCGCGCTGCCGTTCGGGGCAACGCAAGTCAGGCCGGGAATCGCGCCCGTCAGACAGGTGATGAACACCCCTTCCTCTGATGCGAAGGGCACGTTCTGGCGGCCGTCCTCGATAAAGGCGTTCCAGCCGAAGCTGCCGCGCAGCTTGTCGCCCGAATAGGCGAAGCGCCCTTCGTGGCTGACCTGCCAGCCGGTTGCGATTTCGGCGAATTCGAGGAACGGCGCGGCGGTGCCGTCGGCGTCGAACACTTCGGCGCTGTCGAATTCGCGGTAGCCGTTGACGGTGGTGAACGACCAGTCGTTCTCGAATTGGTGGGAGAGCGTCAGGTTGATGTCATAGACCTCGCGGTTGAGGCCGAGTTGATCGTCGCCCAGCGCCGCTGCGCCCGCAGGATTGCCGCCGAGGTTGACGTCGCCGAAAGCATTGGCCGCGCCGCCCGGCGCGCCCAGAAAGGCCGGGAAGCGGCCCGAGGTGAACGGCGTGCCGCCATTGCGCTGCTGGTCGTAGGTGCCGATCAGGTCGACGGTGAGGTCGGTGGTCGGCGTCCAGCGCAGCGATGCGCGCACCCCGAGCTGGTCCTGCGCGTAGAGTTCCTCTTCCTGATTGGGCGAGAGGTTCTCGACATAGCCGTCACGCTTGCGCCACTCGCCGGCAACGCGGAAAGCGAGGGTGTCGCTGCCGACATTGACGAAACCGCCCAGCAGGGTTTGGTTGTAATTGCCGTAGCCGCCGCGGACTTCGCCCGAGAACCCTTCGCGGGGCTTGGCCGAGACGAGGCTGATCGCGCCGACTGCGCTGGCGGTGCCGAACAGGGTCGCCTGCGGGCCCTTGATGACCTCGACGCGTTCCAGATCATAGATCGCCTGATAGGAGCCGCGCGAACGCGAGATGTCGACACCGTTGTAATAGAGCGTGACGCGCGGGCCCTGCTGCGACGAGCCCGAGTCCGAGGTGATGCCGCGGATCACGACGCCGGGGTTGTTGGCGCTCTGCTCCTGAATGAGCAGGCCGGGGACGTAATAGGACAGCTCGTCCAGATCGGTGACACCGAGGGTGCGGATCCGCTCGCCGGTGGTGGCGGTGATGGTGATCGGCACATCAACGGCGCGCTGTTCGACCTTTTGCGCGGTGACGATGATCTGGTTGCCCGATGCGGTGTCGTCGTCTTCGGCGGCATTGTCCTGCGCAAATGCGGCCTGCGGGGCGATGGCGAGGGGGGCGGCGAGGGTCGCGGCCAGCGCGAAAAGCGAGACGCGGTGAGAGAGGGTGCGGGTCATCTTATGGCTTCCCTGTTGGTGGAGAGGCCTTGCCGGTGACAGGTGATGGTGACGCTGCTGCGACGGCGCGATGAAGGTCGCGTTACGGGGAGTTTACAGTTTGGGGACGTTGCTTTTGTGCACCTTTTTTGCACGGGGACCTTCGGTCGCGCAGACCCCCGCCCCCCGCGTCAGCGCGATCGCAAAGCTAAAGCGGATTCCCATCCCGGTCGCGATAGATCTCGCGGCGGCCGACGTGATTGGCAGGGCCGACGAGCCCGTCTTCCTCCATCCGCTCGATCCACTTGGCGGCGGTGTTGTAGCCCACGCCCATCTGGCGCTGGAGCCAGCTGCCGGACGCCTTCTGGTTCTCGATCACCACCTGACAAGCCTGGCGGTATTTGCGCTCCTCGGGGTTGTCGGAGGCAGTCATCTCGTCCTCGAAGCCGAAGCCGAAGCCCTCCTCGGGCTCCTCGGTCACAGCATCGACATAGGTGGGCGCGCCTTGCGAGCGCCAGAAGTCCGCCACCGCCTCGACTTCCTCGTCCGACACGAACGGCCCGTGCACGCGCACCATCGCGCCCGTGTTGGGCTTGTAGAGCATGTCGCCCTTGCCCAGCAGCTGTTCGGCCCCCTGTTCGCCAAGGATCGTGCGGCTGTCGATCCGGCTGGTCACCTTGAAGCTGATGCGGGTCGGCAGGTTGGCCTTGATGACCCCGGTGATGACATCCACCGAAGGGCGCTGGGTGGCCATGATGAGGTGGATGCCAGCCGCGCGGCTCTTTTGGCTGAGGCGCTGGATCAGCACCTCGATCTCCTTGCCGATGGTGACCATCAAGTCGGCCAGCTCGTCGACGATCAGCACGATCTGCGGCAGCGGCTGGTAATCGAGCTGTTCTTCCTCGAACAATTGCTCGCCGGTTTCAGGGTCGAAGCCGGTCTGCACCCGGCGGCCGAGCGGCTTGCCCTTGGTGATGGCCGCGCTGACCTTTTCGTTGAAGGAGGTGATGTTGCGCGAGCTGATCGCGCTCATCATCCGATAGCGCCGCTCCATTTCCTCGACCGCCCACTTCAGCGCGCGCACCGACTTGGCAGGCTCGGTCACTACCGGCGAGAGGAGGTGCGGGATATCGTCGTAGGTCTTGAGTTCCAGCACCTTGGGATCGATCAGGATCAGGCGCAGCTCGCTCGGCGTGAAGCGGTAGAGCAGGCTCAGCAGGATGACGTTGAGCCCCACGGACTTACCTGAACCGGTCGTCCCCGCGACCAGCAAGTGCGGCATGGCGGCCAGATCGGCGATGATCGGTTCGCCCGCGATATCCTTGCCCAGAATGATCGGCAGGTTGCCCTTGGCATCGGCGAAGGCGGCGCATGCGGCCAGTTCCTTCAGCATCACCACTTGGCGGTCCTGATTGGGCAGTTCGATACCCATTACCGTGCGCCCCGGGATTGGCGAGACGCGCGCGCTGATCGCGCTCATGTTGCGGGCGATGTCTTCGGCGAGGCCGATCACGCGGCTTGCCTTGATGCCCGGCGCTGGTTCCAGCTCGTACATGGTGACCACCGGGCCCATGCGCACCGCGGTGATCTCGCCCTTGACGTTGAAGTCGTCGAGCACGTTTTCGAGCAGGCGGGCGTTGCGTTCCAGCGCCAGCTTGTCGAGCTTGGGCCCCTTGTCGACCGGCGGCTCAGCCAGAAGCTCGAGACTGGGGAGGCTGTAGGGCGCGAACATGTCGCGCTGCGCGGTCTTGCCGGCCTCGGCGCGCTTGGGCGGGGCGGAAGGATCGCTGATCTCGGGCGCGCGGCGCGGGCGCTCGCCCATGTCGGAGGCGGGCGCTGCGCCCTTGGCCGGACGGCGCGGGCGGGCAGCGGGCGCATCATCGTGGTCCGCGTCCTCGGCTCCGGCAAAGGCGAGTGCGGGGGCGGCCTTGCTACCGGCCAGCGGCAACCGGCGCATCAGCCCGGCGAGCGAGCCGCCGCCGAGAAAGTCGGGCAGGCTCATCAGCACCCGCCAGTCGATTGCAAAGATGCGGGTGAGCAGCGCTACGCCGACCGCGAGACTGGTGACAGCGAGGCCGAGGGTCACCCAGCCTTGTGCCTGTTCGCCGAACCGTGCCGCAATCGCTTGCACCGCGCTGGCACCCAGCAATCCGGTGAGGCCGCCTGCCTGCGCAGGCAGGGTGCCGCCCGGCCCTTCGAAGGCGAGGCTGAGCGCGGTGGCGATCAGGCTCATCGCGATCAGCAGCAGCGCGGCCGGCATCCACCACGCGGTGGTTTCGGGCTCGTCGCCGTTCTCGACATCGCGCCACAGTTTGCGGGCCGAGATATAGAGCAATGGCAGCAGCAGCGCGCCGGGCAGGCCGAAGATCAGCAGCACGCGGTCCGCCGCCCACGCGCCGCCCGCGCCCATCCAATTGGCGACCTGCGCCGTATCGGCGGCGGTCGAGGGGCTGGGGTCGGTCTGGGTATAGCTGGCGAGCGCGAGCGCGAGGAACACGGCCGCGCCGAGCAGCAGTCCCGCGCCCGTCATCTGCGCCAGACGGCGCAAGCTGCGGCGCAGGCCAGCGCGCCATTCGGCATCAGTCTGGCGACCGGGTTTGACGGGTTGGGCCGCGCGGCTGGCCATTCAGGAGTCTCCTCTGCGGAACACATCATGAATCCTACGCGGACTCCGGTCAAGGAAAGAGCGATGAACGACATGGGCGGTCATGCCCGCGAAGAGCTAGGAGAGGCCGTCGATCGCCGCCCATCTCGTCCAGCGAAGCGCGCGGGCCTTGGGCGCGCTCATCCCCCCGAGCGCAATGACCGGCAGACGAGCCTGCCCCGCCAGCAGGCGGAAGCGCACTGCGCCCAGCACCGCGCCGCCGGGGTGTGACCGAGTCGGGAAGACCGGCGATAGCAGCGCCGCATCCGCCCCCAGCCTTGCCGCAAGGCCAAGCTCGCCGAGGCTATGCGCTGTGGCGAGGTGGATCAGGCCCGCACGGCGGGGGTATAGCGAGCGCGGCGCACCATAGATCCCGTCCGCCCCCCACTCGCGCGCGGTCAGCGCCGAATCCGCGAGGATCACCACATGCCCTTTCGCCCGTGCGATCCGCCGCAGCGTGCGGAACCGGGCAAGGCGCTCGGCACCGGGCAGGTGGTAATGGCGGTAGATGAACCCCGAACCGCGCGGCAGTCGGGCAAGCGCGCGCTCCAGCCCCGCGTCGTTGCGCTTGTCCGAGATCAGCCACAGGGCGGGGAGAGTCTTTGCGCGCGTCACCCAGCCGCTATAGAGCGCCGCCATGACGAATGCAGCCACCCGCCTCGAAACCGTCCGCAGCAACATCGCGCGCGCCTGCAAGCAAGCGCGGCGCGCCCCTGCCGATGTCACCCTCATCGCGGTCAGCAAGACCCATGATGCGCCGGCGATCCAGCCGCTGTTGGACGCCGGCCAGCGCGTCTTCGGCGAGAACCGGGTGCAGGAGGCGCAGGGCAAGTGGCCCGCCTTGCGCGAGGCGCATCCCGATATCGCGCTCCACCTGATCGGCCAGCTGCAATCGAACAAGGCCGAGGAAGCCGTCGCGCTGTTCGACTACATCCACGGCCTCGACCGCCCGAGCCTGCTCACCGCGCTCGCCAAGGCGATGGACAAGGCGGGGCGGCTGGTCCCCTGTTTTGTGCAGGTCAATATCGGCGACGAGGCTCAGAAGGGCGGCTGTCCGATTGCCGAGCTGCCCGCCTTTCTTGCGCAGGTCCACACCACTCCGATCCCGCTCGCCGGGCTGATGTGCATCCCTCCCGCCGATACCGAGGCTGCGCCGTTCTTCGCCATGCTGGCAAAGCTCGCGGCGGACAATGGTGTGACAGGCCTGAGCATGGGGATGAGCGGCGACTACGAGACTGCCGTGATGCTCGGCGCGAGCCATGTACGGGTCGGCACCGCGCTATTCGGCGGGCGGGGGTGAGCGAGAAGCTAGCGCGGCTCGGCGCCTTTTCCGCCAAGTGGCGCGAACGGCTGTCCGCTGAAAGCGCCGAAGTCCGTTTCACCGCGCAGAGGCTAGCTACGCCGCCGGGCCTGCATTTCGCCTGCGCCGACGCCTTCGTGACGGCGCTGGGTTACACGCCGATCAGCGGGAACTGGGAATTGCTGGATGCACAGGCGGATGCAGGCGAACCGCGCTCGGCCCGCGCCGCGCTCGTCGACGCATTCCGCAATAATATGGTGTTTCCGGGCGAGACGTGGCTCGGCGAGGAGGCGGCGCTGGCGATGGCCGGAGACTTCCTCGCCTGCTTTGATTCCGGCACGCTTCAGATTGTCACCAACCGGATGTATTTCGGCTGGAATCCGATCACTGCGGCGGCAATTGAATGGGCGTTCGTCGCTTTCGACGACACCGCCATCGCGCTGCTTCTGGCCACGGCCGAAGACTGACGAAAAAGGGCGCCCCGTTGCCGGAGCGCCCTTTGATTTTGTGCGCTAGCCTCGGTCGCGCAGCGACCGCAAGGCCAAGCGGCCGCCCCGGAGCGGGCGCAGCTATGCTGCGCGTCTAGCGAGAACGATCGCCCGGAGGGGCGATCGCACTACAAGAATCAGAATTCGAACAGCGCTTCCACGCCGACCTGACGGCCCTTCATCAGCGGGGAGAAGGTGCCCGCCGCCGGGTTGGGGCCAAAGGTCCGCCGACCAGCCGCACCGACCGAATTCGGGCCGCCGAACGGGATCTGCGTGTCGCCGCCCTCTTGCACCTGATCGAGCAGGTTGCGACCATAAACCGACAGCGACAGGCCTTCGACCGGGGTGGTCCAGGTGATGTTCGCTTCCAGCATGCTGAGGTCGTTGAGCCAGCCGAAGTTGTCATCGGTGTAGCCTGCCTTGTCGCGGTACTGGTAGTTCACGCGGGTCAGAATGTTACCGCCGCCATTGAGGTCGAGCTCGTAGAGCAGGCCCACGCCGACGCTGACCGGGGGAACGCGCGGCAGGCGCAGGGCAAGGTCTGCCCCGTCGATGCGGCCGTCGCCCGAGATGTCGAACAGGATCCTGTCGTAGCCTGCATCGGTGATCCCGATATTGGCGGTGAAGGCGAGCATATCCGACACCCGCATCCGCGCCTCGGCTTCGAAGCCCTTGATGGTCGCATCGGCGGTGTTGAAGATCGACTGGGCCACGCCCTCGGTCGGCGAGGACTGGTTGACCTCGCGCTGCATGTTGCCGACCTTAGTGATGTAGGCCGCCACGTTCAGCGTGAAGGAACGGTCATCGGTCTGGAACTTGCCGCCGATTTCGTAGGTGTCGACCTTCTCTTCATCGAAGGCCAGAGTGCGGCCCGGGGCGAGCGCAATCTGTTCAAAGGCGCGCGCGTTGGTGATGCGGAAGTTGTAGCCGCCCGAACGGTAGCCGCGGCTCCAGTGGCCGTATACCTGGCTGTTGGCGAATTCGTACTGGAGGCCAAGCTTGGGCGAGACGTTGCGGAACCGCACCCTGTCGGTGAAGCCGTTGTTCTCGACCCCGGCGCGGAACAGCGCGGCGAGCGCGACATTCTGGCTGAACGGGTTGATGCCGCTGGTCGGGCAGGTGCCGGCCGCCACCGAACACTCGGTGCGCGGGCGCACGTAGGTGACGGCCGCGTTCTTGGTTTCCTGGTTCCAGCGCACGCCGGCGATCACCGACAGGTTGTCGACGATCTCGTAGCTGGCATTGGCGAACAGGCCGATCACTTCATGGTCCTGGCGACCGCCGCCGAAGAACGGGATGGTCGTCTGGGCGCGCAGGTCGCGGCGTTCGGTGTAGGCGATGTCCTGCTGGAACCAGAAGCCGCCGAACGTCAGGTCGAGGCCATCGGTCGAGATGGCGTAGCGGATCTCGTTCGAATACTGCTCCTGCGCGGTTTCGGTGTCCGAGTGGAACAGGAAGCTCGGGGTGGAATCGATGTCGCCATCGGTGGTCGCGTCATACTTGCGCCAGCCGAACACGTTGGTGAGCGTGCCGGGGCCGATGTCGAGCGTACCGGTCAGCGAGCCGGTCCAGATCTCGTTGCCGTAGCTGCCCCGGTTGTCGATCGAAAAATCGAAGCTGTTGCGATCGTAGATCCCGCGGTTCTGGGCAGCCGGGCCGTCGCCGTCACTCTTGAAGTAATCGAGCTTGCCGAGCAGGGTGAGGTCGCCCAGCCGCGCTTCGAGCGCGCCGCGCAGGATCTTGGTTTCTGCCCGGCCGTGGTCCGAATTGTCGAACAGGTTGCGGAAGTAGCCTTCGTCCTTGTTGTAGTAGGCGCCGACCTTGAACAGCAAAACGTCTTCAATGATCGGGCCGGAGATCACGCCGCTGGTGGTGTAGTTGGCGCCGCCGCGGCCACCATCGACCGGGCCGTCGACCGCTGCGCGGAACTTGCCGCGGAAATCTTCGGTGGGGTTGCCGGTGTTGATGACGACGGCACCGCCGGTCACGTTACGGCCGAACAGCACGCCCTGGGGGCCGCGCAGGATTTCGACCGAGTCGAGGTCGAACAGGTCGAACACGACGCCCGCGTTGATGCCGAGATACACGCCGTCCACGAACACGCCGACGGTCGGATCAATCGACGGGATCGAGGAGTTGATGCCGAGGCCGCGGACGGTGAAGTTCGCCTGACCGCGGCTGGTACCGACCTGGTCGAGGCTAACCGTGGGCGCCTGGAACGACAGGCCCGCGAGGTCGCGGATCTTGAAGGCTTCGAGCGTGCCGGCGTTGAACGCGGTCACGGCGAGCGGCACGTCTTGGACGTTCTCGGCATCCTTGGTCTTGGTGCCGGTCACGAGGATTTCGTTGATGGCGTCGAGCGCGCTGGCGGGCTCCTCTGTGGCAGCAGCTTCGCCAGCGGGTTCTGCCTGCGCATGGGCGACTGCGGGCAGCAGAGCGGCGGTGCCCAGCAGGGCCGCGCGCATCGCAATCGCAAGGCGGCCCGCGGCGCGGGAGTGGTTGGTGGTCTTCATGGGTGATCCCCTATCAAAAATGTGGAGCGTGCCCTTAGCCGCGCTTCCGGCGATTGCAACGGGTTTACGACCGGCGTCAGACGCGTTCGAGCTGCTGCTGGCGCTGGTCGCTGGCCGCCGCGAGCAACGCCGCCTCGATCTCGGCCATACGCTCGGGCGCCTTGATTTTGGCGAAGGTCAGATCGGTCACGTAGAACGTGTCCGCCGCCGCCTCGCCATAGGCGGTGATGTGCGCCGAATGGACGATCAGGCTTGCCTTGTAGAGCGCGTGCGCCAGCCGGTTGAGCAGCGCCGGCCGGTCGCGGGCGGTCACCTCGATCACGGTGAAGTGGTTCGATGCGTCGTTGTCGAAGCTGACGCGGGGCGCCACGTCGAAGGCTTTCGCGCGTGAATGCGCCAGCGGTCTTGCAGCAAGTTTGGGCACCAGTTCGACCTTGGCGAGCAAGGCGTCGCGGATGCCCTTCTCGATCCGTGCCATTTGCGCTGCCTCGCGGAAAGGCTGGCCGTTTTGATCCTGCACTAGGAAGTTGTCGACCGCGTAGCCGCTGCGCGCGGTGTGGATGCGCGCATCGATGATGTTCGCGCCGGCAAGGTGGATGCCGCCCGCCATGCGGTAGAACAGGCCAGGGTGGTCGGCGGCGATAACGCTGACCCGCGTTGCGCCGCGCGTTTCGTCGACCTCGCACTGGATCGATAGCTGGTCTTCGGTCCCGGCCGCAGCATCGAATTGCATGAGGTTGCTGGCAATGATGTCCTCAGGCTCGGCGATCCAGTAGGCATCGCCAAGCTGCCCGCCGACGCTGTCGACGAGGTGATCCGCCTCGCCCAGAAGCTGCGCGGCGGCGTCCTTCTTGGCCATCACGCGCTGTTTGCGGCCGGTGCCCTTGTGGCCGAGCCGCAGGCGCTCCTGCGCGGCGTCATAGAGCTCACCCAGAAGCTGGCCCTTCCAGCTGTTCCACGTCCCCGGCCCGACCGCGCGGATATCGACCGCGGTGAGGATCGCGAGGTTGCGCAGCCGTTCGAGGCTCTGCACCTCGACCACGAAATCCTCGATCGTCTTGGGGTCGGTGAGGTCGCGCTTCTGCGCGGTGCGGCTCATCAACAGGTGTTGCCGCACCAGCCAGGCGACCAGATCGGTCTCCTTCTCGTCCAGACCGAAACGCGGGCACAGCTGGTGGGCGACATCGGCACCGAGTTCCGAGTGGTCCCCGCCGCGCCCCTTGGCAATGTCGTGGAGCAGCACCGCGACATAGAGCGCGCGGCGCGAGGCGAGCTTGGGAAACTCGCGGGTGCCGCGCGGATGATCGGCAGCGAGCAGGCCCCGTTCGATCTGGCTGAGCAGCCCGATGGCGCGGATGGTGTGCTCGTCGACGGTGTAGTGGTGATACATGTCGAACTGCATCTGCGCGTTGACCCGGCCGAAATCGGGCACGAAGCGGCCGAACACGCCCGTCTCGTTCATCCAGCGCAGCGCAGTCTCCGGGTCCTTGCGGCCCGACAGCAGGTCGAGGAACAGTGCATTGGCATGTCTATCGCGGCGCAGCTTGACGTCGATCAGCTTCGCATCGCGGCCTGCCTGACGCATGGTTTCGGGGTGGATCTCCAGCCCCTCGGCCTCGGCAATCTGGAACACCTCGATCAGGCGCACCGGTTCGGCCCGGAACCAGTCGTCGCCCGGCGCGCGGATGCGGCCGCCATCGACGATATAGCCCTTGAACATGCGGGGGCGCTGGGTCCAGCCGGCGAAGAAGCCGGTGCGCGGGCGCTTCTTGGCGAACTCCTCGTCCAAGTGCGCGAGGAACACGCCGGTTAGGCTGCCGACGCGTTTCACCTGCAAGAAGTAGTACTGCATGAACCGCTCGACCGCGCTCTTGCCGGGACGGTCGGCGAACAGCATCCGTTCGGCCACGGTGCGCTGGAGGTCGAACGTCAGGCGATCCTCGGCGCGGTCGGTGATGAGGTGCATGTGACAGCGCACCGCCAGCAGGAAACCTTCGGCGCGGCGGAAGCTGCGGTATTCGGACGTGGTCAGCAGGCCGACATCGACCAGCTCGGCGCCGTTCTGGACGCGGTGCACATACTTGCCGATCCAGTAGAGCGTCTGGAGATCGCGCAGGCCCCCCTTGCCCTCCTTGATGTTCGGCTCGACCACATAGCGGCTGTCGCCCATCCGCTTGTGGCGCGCGTCGCGTTCAGCCAGCTTCAGCGTCAGGAATTGCCGCTCGCTGCCCTTGGCAACGTCGGTCCAGAACCTCGCGCGCAGCTCATCGTAAAGCGCCTGCTCACCCCATACGAGACGGCTTTCGAGCAGCGCGGTGCGGATCGTCAGATCCTCCTTCGCCATGCGGATCGTGTCGGAGACAGTGCGACTGGAGTGGCCGACCTTGAGGCCGAGATCCCACAGCAGGTAGAGCATCGTCTCGATCACCTGCTCGCACCACGGCGCGCGCTTGCCCGGGGTGATGAAGGCGACGTCGACGTCCGAATGGGGCGCCATCTCGGCGCGCCCGTAGCCGCCGACCGCTAGGATCGCGAGGCGCTCTGCCTGCGTGCGATTGGGGACGGGATAAAGGTGCGTGGTGACGTGATCGTGGATCACCCGCAGCAGCTGGTCCATCAGGAAGCTGAAGCCTGCGGTAACTTCGTGCCCGGCGGACGGCGTCTCCCCGAGCCGGCGCGCAAGTTCGGTACGGCCCTCGTCGAGGGCCGTGCGCAGCGCGCGGACGATGGCGGGGCGCGCTTCGGCTCCGCCCGCCTCGTGCAGCGCCGCGATCTCCTCGGCAAGCGAACGCCGGTCGATGATCGCGCGCTGTCCGGGGACGCGCCTAGGGCTCACGGCGGGGACTCACGTGAGCCTCACGCGGGGACGGCTTGTGCGAGATACTGGGCCTTCACGGTGCGCTTGTCGATTTTCTGCGTGCCGAGCCGCGGCAGGGCGTCCTCAACCAGCCACATCTGGTGTTCAAGCGGCACCTTGAAGGGCGCGATCCGCTCCAGCAGGAAGGCGCGCAATTCTGCGGGGGTCACCGTGGAGCGCCCCTCTTTCATGCGATACACCGCCGCCGGCACTTCGCCCATCCGCTCGTCGGGCAGGCCGAACACCGAGCATTCGCCCACGTCGTCATGCGCGTAGATCGCATCCTCGACCTCGATGCAGGAGATGTTCTCGCCGCCGCGGATGATGATGTCCTTCTTGCGGTCGACGATGAACAGGTAGTCGTCGGCATCGAGATAGCCGAGATCGCCGGTGCGGAAGTAGCCGGTGTCGGTGAAGGCGGCCTTGGTGGCCTCTTCGTTCTTCCAGTAGCCGCGGAAATTGGCGACTGTGCGGATGCACACCTCACCCACCTGGCCTTGCGGCAGGGCGTTGCCCATGTCGTCGAGGATGGCGAGATCGACCATCGGCTTGCTGGCGCGGCCGGTGGAGCCGGGCTTGGCGAGATAGTTCTCGTTGAAATTGCCGCAGCCGACTGCGTTGGTTTCGGTCAGACCATAGCCGAGCAGCGGGAAGCTGCCGGGGAAGGCTTCCTTGATCCGTGTGACGTGCTCGACCGGGCGCGGCGCGCCGCCTGCCGCGAAGCTCTTGCAGGCCGACAGGTCGTACTTCTCGCGGTCAGGGTGGCCAGCAATCTCGTAGCTCATCAGCGGCACGCCGACGAAGTAGGAGACGCGCTCTTGCGCCATCAGCCTTATCGCAAGGCCCGCGTCCCACTTGGGCATCAGCACCAGCTTGCGGGCGATCGCGAAGCTCTGGAGGAACAGCGGCACTTCGCCCGTTACGTGGAACAGCGGCACGGCGACCAGCGCGCAGGGCTGATCGGTGATGGCCTCGCCCTGCGATTCAATGTGCACCTTGGCCATTGCCGACTGGGCAACGTAGTTCATCACACCGTGGACCACGCCGCGGTGATCCGACCACGCGCCCTTCGACTTGCCGGTCGAACCCGAGGTGAAGAGGATCGTGGCGAGATCATCCGGCCCAAGCGTGCCGAGCATCGCCATCGCCGCGCTGGTGCCCTCAGGCACCGCCCACGTGTTGGCGAGGCCTTCGGACGGCGCATTGCCGTGGGTGAACAGCACGATTGTCGCGCCGTGCGAATGGCCATCCAGACGCGCCGCGCGGCCCTCGTCGGCGAGCAGCAGCTTTGCCTCGGCCAGTTCGATCGCATAAACCAGCTCGTCGCCCGAGGAGAAGCCGTTGAGCAGCGTCGCGCAGCCGCCGGCCATGATGATGCCCATATAGGCGATCATCCAGTTGGCCGAATTGCGCGCGGCGATTGCGATGCGGTCACCCCGTGCGACGCCGTGCGTCTGCACAAGGCCTTCCGCCACGTGGGTCGCAGCTGCATAGGCTTCGCCAAAGGTCACCCGGATGTCGCCATCGACGAGGAAGGGCAGGTCCTTGTTCTGGTTGGCGAAATGCGCGAAGTAATGCGCCAGCGTCGGCGGCGCGCCCGCGAAGACCGGCAGCGCGATCCCGTCGCGGGTAAAAGGCACAGTGGCGAAGGGTTGATCCGGCGCGGTGAGCGCGCCCATGATACCTTCGAGCGCAGTGTCCAACTGGGTGGGCATGCGGTAGTTTCCTCTCTCGTTGTTGCGGCGTCCGATGTCCGGACTGCCTGTCCCATTGCGCCCGGCGTCCCCGTGGCCCTTCCCCTGCCCCGGATGCTGTGCCAGAAGCACCAGCGCAACCGGGGCCGAAAGGGCCCGCCGATACGGCATATCATTGCAATAAGAGGTTCGCCCCGTGCTGTCACTACTTGCCGCAAGCGGCGCCGCCGATCCGATCTATTGGACCGATCTGGGGTTGCAGCCCGGGCTCGACCTCGGCTTCTTTACCCTGCGCTTCTACTCGCTGGCTTACCTGCTTGGCGTGATTTTCGCCTATTGGCACACCTCAGTGGCCTTGAAGCAGCCCGGCGCGCCGATGGCGCAGCGCCATGCCGACGACCTGTTCTTTTACTGCACGCTGGGCGTGATCCTCGGCGGGCGGCTGGGTTATGCGATGTTCTACACCGGCGGCGAGACCGGCACCCCCAGCGCCTTCACCGATTTTTCCGGCGACGGCTTTGTCTCGTGGAAATTGCTGCGTCTGTGGGAAGGCGGGATGAGCTTCCACGGGGGATTGATGGGCGTGACGGCGGCGATGGCTTGGGTGGCGTGGCGCGACAAGCTGAACTTCATCCGGGTGGTTGACTACGTTTCGGTCGGCGTGCCGCTGGGGATGCTGCTCGGGCGGTTGGCGAATTTCAACAATGGCGAGCTGTGGGGCCGCGTCACAAGCGTGCCTTGGGCGATGGTCTTCCCCGGCGCGGGCGATCTGCCGCGCCATCCGAGCCAGCTCTATCAGGCCGGGCTTGAGGGGTTGGCGATGCTTGTCATCATGTTGCTGCTGTTCTGGACAACCCGCGCGCGCTATCGGCCCGGCTTGCTGGCCGGTGTGTTCACGCTCGGCATGGGCATCGCGCGCTTCGTGAACGAATTTTTCCGCCAGCCAGATCAACAACTGGCTGACTTTGCCGTGCGGACCGGGCTATCGATGGGGCAATGGCTGACAATACCGCTTATCCTGACTGGATTGATTGTCGTGATCTACGCGCTGCGGAAGAAGCCGCTGGCGGCGGGGACGACCGCGCCGGCCTGAAGGATGGCAGTCGCGTCTGGCGCAGTGCGCTAAGGCTTATCGACCCCGCGGACAGCAAGGCCGCCAAGCCGCGCGCCGCCGCAAAGCACTCTGCGGCGCAGCAGGCTGCCGCGCGTGCCGAGGCGGCGGCCGCGGCTCGCGCTGAAGCCGAAGCACGCGCGCAGGCCGAAGCCCAGCAGCGCGAACAGGCCCGCGAACAGGCGCGGATCGAAGCGCGCGCACGCGCCGAGGCTGCCGCGCTCGCCAAGGCCGAGGCACTGGCCCGCGCCAAGGCCGAAGCTGCCGAACGCGCGCAGGCCCTGAAAGAAGCCCGCGCCCGCGAAAAGGCCGAAGCAGAAGCCCGCGCCAAGGCCGAACGCGAAGCACGCGAGAAAGCGGCTGTCGAGGCTCGCGCCCGTAAGCTGGCCGAAGTCGAAGCGCGCGCCCGTGCCGAGGCCGAAGCCAAGGCCAAGGCCGAAGCAGAAGCGCGCGCCAAAGCCGAGGCAGAGGCCCGCGCCCGCGCCGAGGAAAAGGCGCGGCTGAAAGCCGCAGCCGAAGCCCGCGCCAAGGCTGAAGCCGAGGCCAAGGCCAAGGCGGAGGCGGAAGCAAAGGCCAAGGCGGAGGCTGCAGCCCGCGCCAAGGCCGAAGCCGAAGCGAAGGCAAAAGCCGAGGCGGAAGAGAAGACCCGTCTCGAAGCGGAGGCCAAAGCCAAGGCGAAAGCCGCAGCCAAGGCCAAGGCAGAAGCGGAGGCAAAGGCCAAAGCCGCAGCGGATAAAGCCGCGCGCCTCGCTGCCGAAGAGAAGGCCCGCCGCGAAGCCGAAGAGGCCGCAGCCGCCGAAGCCGCAAGGCTCGCGGCCGAAGAAGAAGCGCGCATCGCCGCCGAGGAACAGGCAAAGCGCGAGGCAGAAGAAGCCGCTGCTGCCGAACAGGCCCGGCTCGAAGCCGAAGTGCTCGCCCGTGCGCAGGTCGATGTGCCTGCCGTCCTCAGGCGACTGATCGGCGAGGCCGGCCCCATCAGCCTTTCGCAATACATGGGCGAGAGCAACGCGCGCTACTACGCCAGCCGCGATCCGCTCGGCGAGCAGGGCGACTTCATCACCGCGCCCGAGATAACGCAGGTGTTCGGTGAACTGATCGGCGTGTGGTTCGCCGACCTGTGGGCGCAGATGACCCGCCGCAAATACATCCACTACGTCGAACTCGGCCCGGGGCGCGGCACACTTGCCAAGGATGCGCTGCGTGCGGCGGCGTCTCAAGGCCTGTCACCGCAGGTCCATTTCGTCGAAACCTCTGCCACGCTGCGCGCGATCCAGCGCGAGGCCTTCCCGGAATGCATCCACCACCACGACATCTCGACCCTGCCCGACGATGCCCCGCTGCTGATTGTCGCCAACGAATTCTTCGATGCGTTGCCGGTGCAGCACCTCATCCGCTCGACCGATTGCTGGTACCCGCGGATGGTCGGGCTGGAGGACGATGCCTTCACTTTCGTGACGGGGAAAGAGCGGATGGATCATATCGTGCCGCCCAGTTGGGTTACGGCCTCGCAGGGTACTCTGATCGAGACCAGCCCGGCGTCGGTTGCGTTGATGGCGGAAATCGCGCGGCGCCTGAAAGAGCAGGGCGGGGCTGCGCTGATCATCGATTATGGCCACGAGGAACTGCGCTCGGGATCGACCTTGCAGGCGCTGAAGTCGCACAAGAAGGTCGATGTCTTCGCGCATCCCGGCGACGCCGACCTCACCGCCCACGTCGATTTCGAGCTGCTGAAGCAGGTCGCCGAAGACTACGGCGCGGACGTGATGGGCCTGCAGTATCAGGGCGAATGGCTCATCCAGATGGGGATCGATACCCGGATGGAAGCGCTCATCCGCCGCGCTCCTTACGAGAGGGCGAAGTTCCAGCGCCAGCGCGACCGGCTGGTGAAGGAGAGCGAGATGGGTACGCTGTTCAAGGTGCTCGGGCTCTGCGGGCGGCGCTGGCCCTTCGGGGCGGGCTTTGATTGAGATTTGCGAATAGGGGAAATGTCATGATGGGCCATATGAGGCGCGCCGCCGTGCTGCTGGCTGCAGCTGTAGCGCTGTCGCCGCTCGCCGCCGCCGAGCCGGTCACCGGACGCTGGATCACCGCCGAGAAGAACGCGGTTGTCACGATCGCGCCTTGCGGCAAACAGCTGTGTGGCAGGATCGAGAAGTTTCTGGTTCCCCAGCCGCAGGGCAACGACCAGCGCGACGTCAAAAATCCCGATCCCGCCAAGCGCAGCCGGCGGCTGATCGGCACCGCGATCCTGACATCCTTCACCCAGGACGGCGACGTTTGGCACGGCCAGATTTACGACCCCAAGAAGGGCAAGAGCTACCGCTCGGAGATTCGCCGCAAAAGTGCGACCGTGATCGAGGTGAAGGGCTGCATCGGCCCGTTCTGCGAGACGCAAATCTGGAACCGCGCGCCTTAGGCTACTCTTTCAGCCCAGAGGCCTCCGCCAGCCCTTGCGCCGCCTGCTTCGGAGTCTGCTTTTTGTCATCCTCGCGATCGACGTCAAGGTTCGCTTCGCGCATCGCCTCTACGCTGATCGCGCCGATCAACGGCTGAAGCGCGGCGAGGACACCCTCGTCCTCGGCGATGCGCGGGCTGAGCATCAGTATCGCGTCATAGCTGGGCAGGGCGCCCTCGGGGTCGGCGAGCACTGCCAGCTTGTCCGCAGCGATCCGTCCGTCCGAGGTGTAGGCGCTGATCACGTCGGCCTCGCCCGACTGGAGCGCGTTGTACATGAAGGTTGGCGCGAAGTTGCGGCTCCTGCCGAACCGCAGGCCGTAGGCATCGCGCACTGCGATCCATTCGGGCCGCTCGAAGAATTCGGGATCGCCGCCCACTGTCAGTTTAGGAGCGACAGCGACCAGATCGCCGAGCGAGGTGACACCCAGTTCCTTTGCCCGGTCGCCGCGCATCGCGAAGGCATAGGCGTTCTCGAAGCCGAGGCGGCCCAGCACCTTCACCCCGCTCTGCCGCCACTCCCAGTCGCGGATCGTCTCGTACATCGCCTCGCGCCCGGGGTTGTCTTCGCGCTTCAGGTAATTGGTCCAGACCGTGCCGGTGTAGTCGACCGAGATGTCGACGCTCGAGGAGGCAACCGCCGAGTGCACCACCGCGCTCCCCAGCCCATCGCGATACTCGACCGCGTAGCCCGCCGCCTCAAGCCGCGCGCCGATCAACTGCGCGAGGATATATTGCTCGGAGAACTGCTTGGCGGCGATCACGATGCGGCGTTCATCGGTGCCCGATCCTTGCGCCCACAGCGCGGCGAAGATGCCCGCAGCGACCACCGCCATCCCGCCGAATGTCATCCAGCGCGAGCGCTTGGCGAGCCCGACTTCGATCACCCACAGCAGGTTATCCGCCGCCAGCGCCAGCCCCGCGCTGGCAAAGCACCCGGCGAGCACCAGCGCCCAGTTCTGCGTCTGGAGGCCTGCAAAAATCGGATCGCCGAGGCTCGGCTGGCCGATGGTGGTGGCGAGCGTCGCCGCGCCGATGGTCCACACGCTCGCGGTGCGGATGCCTGCCATAATGAAAGGGGCCGACAGGGGCGCTTCGACCAGCACAAGCTTCTGCCACTTGGTCATGCCGACGCCGTCCGCTGCCTCCAGCACACCTTCATCGAGATTAGCCTGCGCGGTCACCGCGTTGCGCAGGATTGGCAGCAGCGCATAAAGCGTCAGCGCCATCAGGGCGGGCAAGAAGCCCAATGTCGGCAGTCCCTCGCCGAAAACGCTGCGCAAACTCAGCAGGAGCGGGAAGAACAGCGCCAGCAGTGCGAGCGCGGGGATGGTCTGGACCAGGCTCGCAAGGCTCAGCGCAAGGCGCGAGACGATGGCCGAGCGGCCCGCCCACACCGCCATCGGCAGGGCGATCAGCATCGCAAGGCCGATCGCGCTCGCTGACAACACCACATGCGCGGCCAGCTTGTCGCCGAGGCCAGGAAGGATGTCCCAGATCGTTTCCATCAGGCCCCGGGCTCCTTGGGGCCTTCCCCAGAACCTTCCATCGCCGCAAGCCGCTCGGCCTGTTCGCGCGGCACACTGACGAGCCGCTGCGCTATCGCACCGCCTGCACCCGCCAGCAGCGCGCGCGGGGTTTCGTCGGCGACCAGCGCGCCCTTGTCCATCACCAGCACCCGGTCGGCCAGCAGCAGCGCCTCGGCCATGTCGTGGGTCACCATCACGGTCGTCAGCCCAAGCGCATCGTGCAACTCGCGCACCTTGCGGCCCAGCGCATCGCGGGTGATGGGATCGAGCGCGCCGAAGGGCTCGTCCATGATAAGGAGTTCGGGTTCGCCTGCCAGCGCCCGCGCGACGCCGACCCGCTGGCGCTGCCCGCCGCTCAGTTCGTCGGGCATGCGCGTCGCAAAGGCGGGTTCAAGCTCGACCAGCGCCAACAGTTCGGCGATGCGCTCGGGCGCCAGCTTCTCGCCGGCGAGGCGCGGGCCGATGGCGATATTCTCGGCCACTGAGAAATGCGGGAACAGACCGATGCCCTGGAACACATAGCCGACCCGGCGGCGCAGGCGGGCGGGCTTCAATGTGCTGACATCCTCGCCGCCGAACAAGACGCGGCCTTCGCTCGGGTGCACCAGTGTGTTGACGGTCTTGAGCAGCGTCGACTTGCCCGATCCCGACGCGCCGACCAGCGCGACGAAGCTGCGAGCGGCGATGTCGCAGGTGACGCCGCCAACCGCCGTGACCTCGCCGAAGCGGCAGATCACCCCGTCGAAGCGGAGCAGGGGTGCAGGCGTTTCCATCCGGGGGAGGGACTAGCGATGTTATGGGCCGCACGCCAGCGTCCCCGATTGGCCTTTGCGCAGGCACTTGCTATGCGGGTGTCTGAACGATCATTACACCCGCAGGACATAAAATGCGCTCGACCCCCGATTTCGACTTCCACCTCGGCGAAGCGGCCGAGATGATCCGTGACAGCACCGCGCGCTTTGCCGACGAGCAGATCGCCCCGCTCGCCGAGCGCACTGACCGCGAGGACCGTTTCCCGCGTGAGCTGTGGGAACCGATGGGCGCGCTGGGCCTGCACGGCATCACCGTGGAAGAAGAATGGGGCGGGCTCGGACTCGGCTATCTCGAACACGTGATCGCGGTCGAGGAAGTCAGCCGCGCTTCGGCCAGCGTGGGCCTCAGCTACGGGGCGCACTCCAACCTCTGCTTGAACCAGATCCGCCGTTGGGGGAATGACGAGCAGAAGGCGAAGTACCTTCCGGGGCTGATTTCGGGCAAGCATGTCGGCAGCCTCGCCATGAGCGAAGTGGGCGCGGGGTCGGACGTGGTCTCGATGAAATTGAAGGCGGACGCGGTTCAGGGCGGCTACGTCCTCAACGGCACCAAGTACTGGATCACCAACGCGCCCGAGGCCGACACGCTGGTGGTCTATGCCAAGACCGACGGCCACGCCGGATCGCGCGGCATCACCGCCTTCCTGATCGAAAAGGGCGATGAGGGCTTTGCCATCGGCCAGAAGATTTCGAAGGTCGGCATGAAAGGTTCCCCCACCGCAGAGCTGGTGTTCACCGACTGCTTCATCCCCGAAGAGCGCATCATGGGGCCGCTCAACGGCGGCGTCGGTGTGCTGATGAGCGGGCTGGATTACGAGCGCGTGGTGCTCGCCGGATTGCAGCTGGGCATCATGCAGGCGTGCCTCGATACGGTGATTCCGTATCTGCGGGAGCGCAAGCAGTTCGGCAAACCCATCGGCAGCTTCCAGCTGATGCAGGCCAAGGTCGCCGACATGTATGTCGCGCTGCAATCCGCCCGCGCCTACACTTATGCGGTGGCCAAGGCCTGCGACGCGGGGCAGACGACGCGCTTCGATGCGGCAGGCGTGATTTTGCTGGCGTCGGAGAATGCCTTCAAGGTCGCCGCCGAGAGCGTGCAGGCGCTGGGCGGGGCGGGCTACACCACCGACTGGCCGGTGGAACGGTATATGCGCGACGCCAAGCTGCTCGACATCGGCGCGGGCACGAACGAAATCCGCCGGATGCTGATCGGGCGCGAACTTATCGGAGCGGCGGGGTGAAACCCGCAGGCCAGAGATGGCTGGTCGCTGCTGCTGCGATGAGTTTTGTCGCCTCCCTTCTGCACCTCGCCTGCATTGTCGGGGGAGGTGACTGGTATAGATTTTTCGGGGCCGGTGAGCGGATGGCGCAGCTCGACGAAGTGGGCTCTTGGAAGCCGGCGATCATCACCGCTGCCATCGCAATCATTCTCGCAGGGTGGGGGCTTTATGCGCTATCCGGAGCTGGCATTGTCCGCAGGCTTCCGCTCTTGCGAACCGGTCTCGTCGCGATTGCAATCGTGCTGCTGGCGCGAGCAAGTTTTGTGGCCATTCCGGCAACTTGGGGGCCGGAGTTGGGCTTTGCATTCATGGCAATCACTTCGGCCATCGTCGGAGTAATGGGTCTGAGTTTCGCGGTGGGAACAGCCAAATCCTGGGCGTATATGAGGAAATTATCGGTATGACCGCCCCCACCCGCACCTCGAAGCGGAGCAGCCCGCAATGACCACCGACGAAGACTACGTCTATGACGAGGCGAGCGGCGAGTGGGTGCTGGCATCCGAACTTGCCGCCCAGCAGGCCGACGCTGACCGGGTGGAGGTGCGCGACGCGGTCGGCAATTTGCTCAGCGATGGCGATGCCGTGACGCTAATCAAGGACCTCGAGGTCAAGGGCGCGGGCCAGACGCTGAAGCAGGGCACGCTCATCAAATCGATCCGCCTGACCGGCGACGCGCAGGAAATCGACTGCAAATATCCCGGCATCAAGGGCCTCGTTCTGCGGGCCGAGTTTGTACGGAAGCGTTAGGACGACACGATGACCGCCCCCACCCTCACCACCAAACTCGACCGCGAGAGCCCCGAGGCCAAGGCGCGGTTTGCGCATAACCACGCCCTCGCGCAGCAGCTTCGCGCCGCCGTGGCCGAAGCCGCGCTCGGCGGGCCGGAGAAGCATCGCGAGCGGCATGTGTCGCGCGGGAAGCTGTTGCCGCGTGAGCGGGTGGAGCGGTTGCTAGATCCCGGATCGCCCTTCCTCGAAGTGGGTCAGCTCGCCGCGAACAGCATGTACGAAGGAGACGTCAACGGCGCCTCGCTGATCTGCGGCGTGGGCCGCGTTTCGGGCCGCCAGTGCATGATCGTGTGCAATGACGCGACCGTAAAGGGCGGCACCTACTATCCGATGACGGTCAAGAAGCACCTGCGCGCACAGGAGATTGCGCAGGAGAACCGCCTGCCGTGCATCTACCTCGTCGATAGCGGTGGGGCGAACCTCCCGCATCAGGCGGAAGTCTTCCCTGATCGTGACCACTTTGGCCGCATCTTCTTCAATCAGGCCAACATGAGCGCGCTCGGCATCCCGCAGATCGCGTGTGTTATGGGGAGCTGCACTGCGGGCGGCGCCTATGTGCCCGCGATGTCGGACGAGAGCGTGATTGTGCGCGGCCAGGGCACGATCTTCCTCGCCGGCCCCCCGTTGGTGAAGGCCGCAACGGGCGAGGAAATCAGCGCCGAGGATCTGGGCGGGGGTGACCTTCACGCCAAGAAATCTGGCGTGGTCGATCATCTTGCCGAAAACGACGAGCACGCGCTCACCATCGTGCGCGATATCGTCAGCCACCTTGGCGCGAACGCCGGCGCTGCGAAGGACGTCGCCCTGAAAGACCCGCGCCCGCCCAAGTTCGACGCGGATGACCTCTACGCCATCATCCCCGATGATGTTCGCGCGCCCTATGACGTGCATGAAGTGATCGCGCGGCTGGTCGACGGCAGCGAGTTCCACGAATTCAAGGCGCTTTACGGCTCCACACTGGTGTGCGGTTTTGCCCATATCTGGGGGATGCCGGTCGCGATCCTCGCCAATAACGGCGTGCTGTTTTCCGAAAGCGCACAGAAAGGCGCGCACTTCATCGAGCTGGCCTGCCAGCGCCGCATCCCGCTGCTGTTCCTCCAGAACATCTCGGGCTTCATGGTCGGCGGGAAGTACGAGGCGGAGGGCATCGCCAAGCACGGCGCAAAGCTCGTGACCGCCGTCGCCACCGCGACCGTGCCGAAGGTGACCGTGGTGATCGGCGGCAGCTTTGGCGCGGGCAATTACGGGATGTGCGGGCGGGCTTATAGCCCACGCTTCATGTTCACCTGGCCCAATGCGCGCATCTCGGTGATGGGCGGGGAACAGGCAGCATCCGTGCTCGCTACCGTCCACCGCGATGCGGAAAGCTGGACACCCGAACAGGCCGAGGCGTTCAAAGCCCCGATCCGCCAGAAATACGAGGACGAAGGCAACCCCTACTATGCCACCGCCCGCCTGTGGGACGACGGCGTGGTGGACCCGGTGCAGACCCGCGATGTGCTGGGGCTTGCGCTGGCGGCGTGCCTCGAAGCGCCCATTGCCGAGCGGCCCGCGTTTGGTGTGTTCAGGATGTAGTCTGAAACCGGTCCCGCACGGCTTGCGTAGCTAACGCAAGTTAGTCCACAAGCGTCGGGCCTTTTGGGAGGGGCACAGCCTTTGCAACCTTCACCGATCAACGCCGCGCCGACACGCGGCCCAACGCTACTTTCGCGCATCGTGCGCCGGATCATCCTCGCAGTCTGGTATGCGCAAGGCTGGAAGGTCGTCGATCCGCTGCCGCGCCATCTGCGGAAATACGTGCTGGCCGGCGCGCCGCATACCACCAACTGGGACTTCGTGTTCTTCACCGGCGCGACTCACGAGGAGGGCGTGCGGCCCAACTTCATGGGCAAGCACACGCTGTTCCAGTGGCCGATGCGCAACTTCATGCTCGACATGGGCGGTATCCCCGTCGACCGCCGCAGCCGCCTTAACGCCACCGATCAGGTCGCGGCCGAATTCGCCGCGCGCGATGATCTGGCTCTGGTGATCGCGTGCGAGGGCACCCGCAAAAGCGATGGCCGGTGGAAGTCCGGTTTCTACCATATTGCGCGGGCCGCCAGCGTGCCGATCGTGCCCGCCTTTGCCGATCAGAACGCCAAGATCGTGAGCTTCGGTCCGCCGATGATCCCCACCGGGAACTATGGCGAAGACCTTCTCAAAATAGCCGAGTGGTTCCGATCGAAGCTGCCCGATTACGAGCGGTTCAAGGTGCTGGAGCAACAGGCGCGCGATATCATTGCCGGGAAGAACGATGTTTGAACTGCTTGCCCTGAATGCCGTGATCCTGATCGTGCTGGTGCTGATCCAGTGGGCGATCAGCGTGAAGATCAACGACGTTTCCTTCATCGACGCGTTCTGGGGCGCAGGGATGGGCCTGCTGGCGGTGGCGAGCTGGCTGCACGTTGGCGGCGGGCCGGGCGATCTTGCCACGCTGATCATGGTGATGACCGCCGCCTGGGGCTTCCGGCTGGGTATCTACCTGTTCCTGCGTTGGCGGCGCGAGGGCGAGGACCGGCGCTACAAGCGTATTCTCAAGGACGCGCGCGAAAAGGGGCAGTTCGCCAAGGCGGCGCTCACCCGCGTGTGGCTGATGCAGGCGGTGCTGCTGTTCATGGTGTCGAGCCCGGCGCAGGTCGGAATCCTCGCCAGCGGAGAGCCCGCGCCAATCACCCCGCTCGCCTGGGGCGGCTTTGCCTTGTGGAGCGTAGGCGTGTTCTTCGAATGGGTCGGCGACTGGCAGCTCTCGCGCTTCAAGGCCGATCCTGCAAACAAGGGCTACGTGCTCGATACCGGGTTGTGGCGCTATACCCGCCATCCCAATTATTTCGGCGATTTCTGCGCGTGGTGGGGCATTTGGCTGGCCTGCGCCGCCGCCGGTTGGGAATATGCCGCCGCGACCGTGATCGGCCCGATTTTCCTCAGCTTCACGCTGACAAAGTGGTCGGGCGTGCCGCTGCTCGAGAAGGGCCTGAACAAGACCAAGGGTAACAAATACGCGGTCTACGAGCGCAAGACCTCGGCCTTCTTCCCCATGCCGCCGCGTTACTGACCGCTGCTGCGCCATGTCCTTCCCCTTGTTGCGTCGCACAAAAATCGACGGGCGGCCCTTTAAGCCCGCGCCGCCTTCGCCTATGTTAGCCCCCACGCGAGGAGGCGCGAGCGACATGGCACTGACCCAAACGGCCCGGGAAGCCGAGCGTGAGCGGATCGCGCGCCATGTGCTCGACCTGGTAAAAGAGCGCGGCGCGGAAATCGCTTGGACTGCGGCGATGGCCGAAAGCGGCTTATCCCGTGCTCGCTTCGAGGCGCTGTTTGACGACTACGATGACCTGTTCGACGCCGTCGCTCAGTCGTGGCTCGCCCCGCACATGGCGGTCATGGAGGAAGTGCTCGCCAGCAACCTGCCGCCGCAGCGCAAGATGTACGAATTCTTCCGCCGCCGCTTTGTGATCTCGCGGGAGCGGTTCCGCGCCGATCCTGAGCACTTCACGATCCTGTGCGAGATGGGCGCTGCAAATTTCGAGCGGGTGCGCAGCTATGTTGATCTTGCCGACCACTACCTGTGCGAGCTGATCGCCGAGGCGCAGGCCGAAGGCTTCTTCGCCGGGCTCGAGATTGACGAGGCGCTGTCCCTTATCAACCAGATGATCTCGAACTACACTCTGCCCGATGCGCTTATCTACCTCGGTGAGAAGCTATCCGAGCAGAAACTGGCGCGGATCGTGGACACGATGTTCATCGGCCTGTCGGGCGAAGCCGGGGCGGAAGCCTCGGGAGTGAACACGCTGAAGGTCGCGTTCTGAGGAACTAGGCTGCGGTCCACCATGCGGCGCAGGGATCATGTGCGCCTCTTGCGCCGCGCCTTTGCAATCCGTCGAATAGTCCGCCTTCCAGCGCCATTGTCGATGGCGCAGTGCGGTTCCAGTCCATCACATAGAGCCGCTCGGCGATCAGCCAGCGGCCGTCGCGCATGACCAGCCTGTCGAGATAGCGTCCGCCTACGACAAGCTCGACCTCTCCCTCCGGTGCGGGGATCAGGTGCAGCGCGACGCAGTTCGTCTCCGCCTTGGCCGTCTGGTGGTCGATCCGCATCACGGTGTTCGAGATGTTGTGTTGGGTCAGCCGCATCGCCCCGAGACCGGCCATCAGCCCGGGGATCGTCTCGGCGATCGGCTTCGCGCCGTCCCCGTAGTCGATCATCGCGTCCTGGGTGAAGGCGGCTGCGAGCTGCTCGGGATCGCAGCGGTCGATCCCCCGGCAATAGAGCGCGAGAGTCTCGGCTATGGCGATGCGGGCGGCGAGTTCGGTCGTGTCCATGCAAGCCAAGCTAGCGCGAGCACGCTGCGGCGTGGACTGCTGAAAGCGTCAGCGCCTTTTGGGCGGCTCGCGGCGGAACTGGAGGACGTTTGCTGGGAGCTTCCTAGGCGGCGGGCGCAGGCGCTTTTCCGCCAGAGCATATTTCAGCGCCGCGCCGACCATCGTGCCCGAGATCAGCAGGATCAATCCTGCCCACAGCCAATGCGGCAGGGTCAGTGCCTCCTCGATCGCACCGGTATCCGACAACATTGCCTGCCCGCCGATCACCGCCTGCTCGGAGAACAGGTAGTCGAAATCCCGCAGCATGCTCAACGCGCCGAGCATCCCGAGGAACTGGAGCGTGAAGCGCGCCCATGCGGACGAACCGCGCCACGCGACGAGGCCAAGGATCGCCGCCACCAGCGGAAGCGCCCACCACCCGGTCGCCGATCGCACCCAGATGCCCACGCTCACGAGGATCACTGCAGCCGCCAGCCATAGCACCGGGCGCCATGCCTTGGGATGGGCGCTCGCCACGATCAGAAGCGCGCCGACCGCGCTCGGGGCAATCGGGCCGCCTGCCGCGATCGCCGCATGGACGAAGCGCGAGGCTTCGGGATCGACCGCACTCTCCGCCACACCCGAACCGTTGGCGAAGATCAGCAGTTGTTCAAAGCTCTGGCCCAGCAACAGCGCGGTGAGGCCGTGGCCCATCTCGTGGAACCACGTCGTCAGGATCGCGAAGGGGTAGATGAGGTAAGCGCCGAAGGGCAGCGCGGGCAGCATCGTCACAATCAGGCCTGCGACCACCAACCGGCCGATCGCCTCGCCCTGCGAGCCGGGAGTGACGAGCGGCTCCACTGCCTCAGCTTGCAGCGGGAAGATCGGGGGCGCGGCCGGAGGCATCGACATGGATCGCATCGTCCTGCCGCTGCGCTTCTTCTGCATCGAGCCGCTGTTCGCGCAGGATCGACCAGCTGGCGAGGAACAGCCCCGCCACAAGCGGCCCGAGTACGATCCCCGAGAAGCCGACGAGGCTGATCCCGCCCAGCGTGGTGATGAGGATGATCCAGTCCGGAATGCCGGTGTCGCGCCCAACCAGAATGGGCCGCAGCACGTTATCGGCAGAGGAGATGATGAAAAACCCGGTCAGCAAGACGAAGATGCCCTGCCAGGTTGCGCCTGTGAACAAGAGCCACAGACCCGCAGGCAGCCACACCGCGCCAGAACCGATCACCGGTACGAGGGCGAAGATCGTCATCAGCACGCCGAATAGGAGCGACGAAGGCACGCCCGCGATCATCAATGCGATCCAGCCGAGCGCGCCCTGCACCAGTGCGACAATGCCGGTGCCCTTGATGGTCGCGCGCACGATGCCGAGGAAGCGTTCGGCCAGCCGGTCGGCGATACTCCGCTGGACCGGCACGGCGCACAGAACAGTGCGGCCGATGCGCTCGCCATCGCGCAGCAGGAAGAACATGACGTAAAGCGCCACGCT
The DNA here is from genome assembly GCA_963765775.1 of uncultured Alphaproteobacteria bacterium. Taxonomy (GTDB): domain Bacteria; phylum Pseudomonadota; class Alphaproteobacteria; order Sphingomonadales; family Sphingomonadaceae; genus Erythrobacter. The sequence goes on along the minus strand of CAVXXQ010000006.1, from coordinate 387,500 downwards.
GAACGACAGGAAGAAGCTCAGCGCCCCGCTGCCGATCGATACCGCCTGAGTGGCGATCATCCCGGCGCTTTCGGTGGCGAGGTTCTGGATACGGGCCTGAACCATCGTGATGTCGGCCCAACCGCTGCGGTCGACCGCTTCGCGCGCGATACTGGGCAGGCTGGTGTAGACCGAATCGAACAGCGCAGCCAGGTTAGGCGGCCGCTTTTGCAGCGTGTCGACCAGGACGAGCGCCTGCTCCACCACCAGCGATCCGATCCACGCGGCAGGAACCATCACCACGAAGAAGATGACAAGCAGCGACAGCCCGGCGGCGGCATTGCGCCGCCCGCGCACGCGCCGAAGCATATAGCGGTAGACCGGCTGGAACATGATCGCCGCCAGCGCCGCCCACAGCAGGGGCTGGGCGAAGGGATAGATGATCACCGCCATCAGCAGGCTCACCACAGCAAGGATGAGCAGGAAGCTCGCCTGTTGCAGGTCGTCGGCTTTCGCGGTCGGGTCGGTCTGGATGGCCATGATCGCGTGCTTAAACGTCGAGGTTGGCAACGTTAAGCGCATTATCCTGGATGAACTCGCGGCGCGGTTCGACGATGTCACCCATCAGGCGGGTGAAGAGCTCGTCAGTCACGTCGGCATCCTCGACCTTCACCTGCAAGAGCGCGCGGTTTTCTGGATCGAGTGTGGTCTCCCACAGCTGATCGGCGTTCATTTCGCCCAGACCCTTGTAGCGGCTGATCGACAGGCCCTTACGGCCCGCAGCGAAGATCGCTTCGAGCAGCTGGCTGGGGCGGCTGATCCCGTCGTCCTGCGGCAGCGGCGGCGGAGCGGCGGCCTGCTCGGCCTCTCCGGCGAAGGGATCGCCGTCGATGACTTCCGCTTCGGCCTCGGGCTCTTCGGCGGCCGCGTCACCGGCGCGCACGAGGCGAACAGGCGAGGCATAGGCATCGGCCTGCGCTGCGGCGAGGCCGTGGAGCTTGTGTGCCTCGGTGCTGGAGAGGAAACGCGCTTCGATCTCGTGCACGTCCTTCACGCCGCGCCACAAGCGTTCGAACACCACGGTGCCGTCTTCGCGCTGATACCCGCTCCAGCGGGCTTCACGGTCGCCTGCGCCGAGCCGTCCGGCCGCGCGGTTCAGCGCGGCGGCGAGCGCATCGCCTGCCAGTCCGGGCTCAAGCGCGCCAACCAGCGCCATCTGTTCGACGATCCCGCTGTCATAGCGGCGCGGCACGAAGGCGAGCAGGTTCTTCAATCGCAGCGCACCGTCAACGAGCGACCGCAGGTCGGCCCCGCCACGTGCGCCTTCCTTCGTTTCGATCACGCGGCCCTGAAGCCCGCCGTCCACCAGATAACGGTCGAGCGCTGGCTGATCCTTGAGATAAACCTCGCTCCGCCCCTTGGCGACCTTGAACAGCGGCGGCTGGGCGATGAACAGGTGCCCGGCCTTGATGATCTCGGGCATCTGGCGGTGGAAGAAGGTGAGCAGCAATGTGCGGATGTGCGCGCCATCCACGTCGGCGTCGGTCATGATGACGATCTTGTGGTAGCGCAGCTTTTCGAGGTTGAATTCATCGCGGATGCCGGTGCCCATGGCCTGGATCAGCGTGCCGACTTCCTTGGAGCTGATGATCCGGTCGAAGCGCGCGCGTTCGACGTTGAGGATCTTGCCCTTCAGGGGAAGGATCGCCTGCGTCTTGCGGTCGCGACCCTGCTTGGCCGAGCCGCCTGCGGAGTCCCCTTCGACCAGGAACAGTTCGGACTTGGCCGGATCGCGTTCCTGACAATCGGCGAGCTTGCCGGGCAGCGAGGCAACGCTCATCGCCCCCTTGCGGCTCATCTCGCGCGCTCGCCGCGCCGCTTCGCGCGCGGCGGCGGCGTCGATGATCTTCTGGATGATCGCGCGGGCGTCGCCGGGGTTCTCTTCGAGCCACTCCGACATCTTCTCGCTCATCAGCGCCTCGAGCGGCGAGCGCACTTCAGAGGACACCAGCTTGTCCTTGGTCTGGCTGGAGAACTTCGGGTCGGGCAGCTTCACCGAGACAATCGCGGTGAGGCCTTCGCGCATGTCCTCGCCCGAGAGCGTGACCTTCTCCTTCTTCAGCATCCCCGAGCGCTCTGCATAATTGTTGAGCGTGCGCGTCAGCGCGGCGCGGAAGGCGGCAAGGTGCGTGCCGCCATCGCGCTGCGGGATGTTGTTGGTGAAGGCGAGGACGTTCTCGTAGTACGAGTCGTTCCATTCGAGCGACACGTCGATGCCGATCCCGTCCTTTTCGGCGGAAACCGCAATCGGCTCGCTAACCAGCGGCTGCTTGTTGCGGTCAAGATACTTCACGAACGCGGCGATCCCACCCTCGTAGTAGAGATCGTGCTCCAGCGGCTCTTCGTGGCGCATGTCGCGCAGCTTGATGCGCACGCCCGAGTTGAGGAAGGCGAGCTCGCGGTAGCGGTGCTCGAGCTTCTCGAAATCGAAGTCGGTGACGTTCTTGAAGGTGTTGTGGCTGGCCTTGAAGGTGACGCGCGTGCCCTTCTTGAAGCCGTTGTCGTCGGCATTCCGGTCGCTGCGCGGGGCATCGCCCTTGAGCACCAACGGTGCAACCGCGTCGCCATGTTCGAAGCGCATCCAATGTTCCTGGCCATCTCGCCAGATGGTGAGTTCCAGCCATTCGGACAGCGCGTTTACCACGGACACGCCGACGCCATGCAGGCCGCCCGACACCTTGTAGGCGTTGTCGTCCGAGGTGTTCTCGAACTTCCCGCCGGCGTGGAGCTGCGTCATGATGACTTCGGCAGCGGACACGCCCTCTTCAGTGTGCATGCCGGTCGGAATGCCGCGGCCGTTATCCTCGACCGAGACGCTGCCATCTGGGTTCAATTCGATAAGCACGAGGTCGCAATGCCCTGCCAGCGCCTCGTCGATCGCGTTGTCCGAAACCTCGAATACCATGTGGTGCAGGCCCGAGCCGTCGTCAGTATCGCCGATATACATGCCCGGGCGCTTGCGCACCGCATCCAGGCCTTTGAGAACCTTGATGGAATCCGCGCCGTACTCGCCCATCTGGCGGACTTTTTCGGGGAGGCCTTCGTGGGCCCGATCAGAGGGTTGTGAAGTGGTGTCGTTCATGACGATCATATAGGCGCTAAGGCGCGGAAACCCAACTGCGGGAGGCCCCTTGGGCCTGCTTTTCCACGAGCGCGGCCGATGCCTCTTCGAAGGGATCAGAACGCGGGGCGGAAATGCACCTTGCCGCGCCACATCGTCGCATCAAACACCCCCATCATCGCCGCGCGCGTTGCGGCGTCGAACTGGGTCACATGACACTGCGCAGCGGCCGTGGCGGCGGCGAGATCGGCGGGGGTGTAGGCGATGCTTTCGGTGAGCAGAGCGGGATCGGTAACGGCCCAATCCGCCATGTCGGACACGGGCGGCAGGGCACCTGCGGGGATGCCGACATAGAGTAGCTTGGGGCGCCCGGAACCGGGCTGCGCTTGCGCGATCTGGCCGGCGATCGCGCTCACCAGTCGGTGATCGGCATGTCCGTAGCCGCCGTCCGGCCCCCAGGTCAGAACCATGTCGGCGGTCGCGACGTGGCCCGACAGTGCCTTCGCAAGCGAGCCGTCGCGCACATGATCGGCGAGCTTCCCGTCGGCGAATTCGAGGTTGACCACCTCGGCCACCCCCAACGCCTTGCCAGCACATTGCGCCTCGGCGCGGCGGTTGGCGGCAAGCGCGTCGCCCTTGGCCATGCCCGAGACGCCGGGTCCGGCATCGCCCGGCGTCGCATGGACGATCCGAACGTGCTGCCCTTGCCGCGCTAGCGCGGCAAGGGCAGGTGCCATGAACAGCTCATCATCGGGATGGGCGACCACCACCAGTACCCGCTGCGGTGCTGCTTTTGGATTGGCACTGGCCGGAGCCAGCATCAGTGCGCCGATTGCGATCATGCCAGCCATGTGGATCATCATTCCCACTCCCTCGCCGCGCTTCCTGCCACTTGTGCGGGGCTTTCCGCAAATCCTTTGCGCCGCGCCCCGCCCCGATTATGCATACCCGCCATGAGCCACAATCTGATGATGAGCCGCCTCGCTGAACCTTTCGGCAGTTTCCCCGAAATCCTGATGGAATGGTCGCGGATCAAGGGCGACGATCTCGCCCTCGTTGACGATAAGCGCGAGGTCTATTGGGCGGAACTGTTGGGTCTCGTCGAGCGGCTGGCGGCGCGGTTGGTGGAAACGGGGCTGCAACGCGGGCAAGCGGTGGCGATCCTGGGGACGTCGAACGTCGAATATGCGCTAGTGTTCCTCGCCGCGATGCGCGCTGGCGGGGTGGCCGCCCCCCTCACCACCAGCGCCTCGCCTGAACAGCTTGCAGGGATGGCGACGGATTCGGGCGCGATCCATCTGTTTATCGACGCCGCCAAGGCAGCTCAACTGGGGCCGGATTTCATGGCGGGCCTCATCCGCGTGCCGTTGGAGAGCATCGACCAATGGATGGCTCCTCCGGGATTGCGGGCACCAGACTTCGTGCCCGCGCCTACGGACTCGTTCAACATCATCTACTCCTCCGGCACGACCGGCATCCCCAAGGGCATCGTCCACTCACACCAGATGCGCTGGCGGCAGTTTGCGGCGACCGCGCTGAGCTATCTCGGCGCAGGGCTGGAGGTGCGTTCGCTCGCTTCGACCCCGCTCTACTCGAACACCACGATGGTCGCCTTCCTGCCCGTGCTGCTGGCGGGCGGGTGTGTGCGGGTGATGGGTAAATTCGATTGCGCGAAGTGGCTGGAGCACGCGCAGAGCGACCGCACGACGATCACCATGCTGGTGCCGGTTCAGTACCAGCGGCTGATGGATTTTGCGGATTTCGACAGCTTCGACCTTGCCAGCCTGAAGCTTAAATACTGCACTTCCGCGCCCTTCTCGGCCGACCTGAAGCGCGAGGTGCTGCGGCGGATGCCGGGCGGGCTGATCGAGATCTACTCGATGACCGAGGGTGGGGTCGTGTGCCTGCTGGCGGCGCACGAGTTTCCCGACAAGCTTCACACGGTCGGCCGCCCCGCGCCGGGGAGCGAGCTCAAGGTGCTCGACGACGAAGATCGCGAAGTGCCGCCCGGTACGCCGGGCAACATGGTGGGCCGCAGCCTCACCATGATGAGCGGCTACAAGAACCGCCCCGACAAGACCGCCGAGGCCCAATGGACCGATCCCGCCACCGGAGAGGTGTGGATGCGCATGGGCGATATCGGGCGCGTTGATGCTGAAGGCTTCGTCGAGCTGGTGGGCCGTGCCAAGGACATGATCATCTCGGGGGGGTTCAACATCTACCCCAGCGATCTCGAGGCGGAACTGATGAAGGAGGCTTGCGTGGCCGAGGCGGCCGTGGTCGGCCTGCCGTCGCGCAAATGGGGCGAGAGCCCGGTGGGGTTCGTGGTGCTGAATGATGCCGCCGCTGATCCCGACACGATCCTCGCGAGCGTGAACGCCAGGCTTGGCAAGACCCAGCGGCTGGCGGCGCTCCACACCATTCCCGAGATGCCGCGGAGCCATATCGGCAAACTGCTCAAGAGCGAACTGCGCGACGAAGCCGCGGAGCGCGGCGGGGTCGCATAGCGCGAGAGTCCAAAATGGCTCGGCCCGGTTCTCCTGCTGGAGAACCGGGCCGCGGCTGTGGCTTGGCTGTGCGCTAAGCGTCACACGCTATCAGAGGCGGATGCCTCAGGCGATGAACGTGTTGAACGCCGTGCCGCTGAGAGCAACGGCGAGCAGCAGGGCGAAAGCCTTTTCGCTGATCATAAGCATGGTTGGGGTTTCCCTGTTTTGTTGTGGTTGGGAGCCCGGGCGATTCAGGGGGAGGGGGAGAGAGAATCGCCCGGACAGGAGCATCATATACAAAGCTTCGCGTAATTATCAATCTCTCGCAAGATTAAAAAGAACGCATCACAGCAATCGAATTTAGCAATCACCGAGGCCGGGCGCTGGGCCTGATAGGGCGCGCGAAGAGCGGCTCGAGACGCGGCCACCGGTTCAGGGGGGGAGAGTGGTGGCCGCGTCTCTTTCGCTGCGCGTCCGGCCGTTGGCCGAACAATGACGGGGCTGGAGGGCCTAGCTGGGGGGATAGCTGGCCACTCCTGCCGGGTCGGCAGGCAGGCTGCGGAGCCGTTTTCGGACGTCCGCACCCGGCAATGGTCCTTGCGGAATAAACCGGGATGGAGAGAGGGGCCCGGCTGCCATCACTCACGGAAGGAAGTGGTAATCTGCCGACTGCACTTCAAATGAGAAAACACCAAAGTTAATTGCGTGTTTTGCAACTGTCCAGCCCAGCGCCCAACGCAAAACGGCCGCCGGATCGCTCCGACGGCCGTCCGCATTCAATGTCTTGCGGTCCGCTCAGTTCGCGGCGACGGTCCCGCTGCTGCGCGCTTCGAGAGCGGCGACGCGCTCGAATTCGGCGAGTGCGACACTGCGCGCTTCGATCACGCACTTGCTGTCCACCGCGGTGCGTCCCTGGTTATAGCGTGCGGCGCCTTGGATCGCGCAGGCCTTGCGCAGGTGGGTGTCGATGCGCGCTTCGATCGCGGCGCGGCCTTCCGGGGTGGTCACGTTGACGTCGCCATAGGCGATACGGACAGTCACGACTTCTTCAGCTGCGATGGCGGGCGCGGCAGCGGTAACGAGAGCGATGAGGGGCAGAATGAAACGCATGGATCTGGTACTCCGGAATGATGAGAGGGTGCCTGAAATCGATGCCGTTGATCGGCATTCGGTTGCTGATTGAAACTCTGGTGCAGTGCACAAGAATATTGTGCAAATGCGAATAGCGGTAAATTCGTTCCAAAGTTTGCAGCAGCCCCGAGCGAATTCCCGGGAAACAATTGGAATCACGACAATATTTCTTTGCTGCAATGCAAAAGCGTGCACGGCGATAAGGCGATGCTGGACAGCGCAAGGCCCGCTCCGTAATTCGCGGCCATGAGCGTGCACACTCCTGCGCCCCTTGGGGCCGATTCCGCCGTTTCCGATTGCATCCTGATCGTCGATTTCGGCTCTCAGGTTACCCAGCTGATCGCCCGCCGCGTGCGTGAGGCGGGGGTCTATTCCGAGATCGCGCCCTTTACTCAGGCCGAGGCGGCCTTCGCCCGGCTCAAGCCCAAGGGCATCATTCTGTCGGGCTCGCCCGCCAGCGTGCCCGAAGACGGCTCTCCGCGCGCGCCGCAGATGCTTTTCGAGGCCGGCGTGCCGATCCTCGGCATCTGCTACGGCCAGCAGGTGATGACCCACCAGCTCGGCGGCGAGGTCCGTCCCGGCCATGAAACCGGAGAGGGCGGCGAGTTCGGCCGCGCCTTCCTGACCGTCACCGCCGAATGCGCGTTGTTCGACGGGATGTGGGCAGTGGGCGATCGGCATCAGGTTTGGATGAGCCACGGCGACAAGGTCACGGACTTTGCACCCGGCTTCGAGATCGTCGCCACATCCGACGGCGCGCCGTTCGCGGTGATCGCGGACGAAAGCCGCAAGTTCTATGGCACCCAGTTCCACCCCGAAGTGGTCCACACCCCCGATGGCGGTCGGCTAATCGCCAATTTCGTGCGCCATGTCTGCGGGCTGGCGGGCGACTGGACGATGGCCGAGTTCCGCCAGACCAAGATCGCCGAGATCCGCGCGCAGGTCGGCGACAAGCGCGTGATCTGCGGCCTGTCGGGCGGGGTCGATTCGGCGGTCGCCGCGGTGCTGATCCACGAGGCAATCGGCGACCAGCTGACCTGCGTGTTCGTTGACCACGGGTTGATGCGGCTGGGCGAGGCCGAGCAGGTCGTCACCTTGTTCCGCGACCACTACAACATCCCGCTGGTCCACGTGGACGCTGAAGAGCTGTTCCTCGGCGGGCTCGCCGGCCTCACCGATCCCGAGGCCAAGCGCAAGTTCATCGGCAAGACCTTTATCGACGTGTTCGACGCCGAAGCGCGCAAGATCGGCGGAGCGGACTTCCTAGCGCAAGGGACGCTCTATCCCGACGTGATCGAGAGCGTCTCCTTCACCGGCGGGCCGAGCGTCACCATCAAGAGCCACCACAATGTCGGCGGCCTGCCCGAACGCATGAACATGGCGCTGGTCGAGCCGCTGCGTGAACTTTTTAAGGACGAGGTCCGCGAGCTTGGCCGCGAACTCGGCCTGCCCAACGTCTTCGTCGGCCGCCACCCCTTCCCCGGCCCGGGCCTCGCGATCCGCATCCCGGGCGAAGTCACCAAGGAGCGCTGCGACATCCTCAGGAAGGCAGACGCGGTCTATCTCGAGGAAATCCGCAACGCTGGGCTTTATGATGCGATCTGGCAGGCCTTCGCGGTGCTGCTGCCGGTCAAGACGGTGGGCGTGATGGGCGATAGCCGTACTTACGATTCGGTCTGCGCCCTGCGCGCAGTGACCTCGACCGACGGGATGACGGCGGATGTCTATCCCTACGACGCCGCCTTCCTGACCCGCGTGGCGACCCGCATCGTCAACGAGGTCCGCGGCATCAACCGGGTGGTCTATGACTACACGTCGAAGCCGCCTGGCACGATCGAGTGGGAGTGAGGGGGCAAGTCCCTCTTCCGCCTCCGTATCAAATCGCATATCGCTGCCGACCGCAGTGTCTTCACAAGGGGCCGCCCGATCGTGATGCCGAACCATCGCTTGACCATGCTATCCAGGGTCCTTGCCGCCGTCGCGATGTTCGGCCTTGCGGCCTGCGCGCAGGAGGCTCCCGAGCAGCCGACCGACGCCCCCACCGCACCCGCGCCGGTCACCGAGGGGAACTGGGCGCTCGATGTGGCGGGGTCGCGGCTTACCTATGTCTCGATAAAGGCGGGCGAGGTGGCCGAGGCCAACCGCTTCCCGCGCCTCTCCGGCAGCGTCACGTCCGACGGGACGGCGAGCCTCGAGATCGATCTCGCCTCAGTCGATACAGGCGCAGAGCTTCGCGACGAGCGGATGCGCGATATCTTCTTCGAAGTTACCGACAACCCCAAGGCGACGGTGACCGCAAAGCTTGACCCGGCGGCCTTCGCGGGGCTGGCGAAGGGCCAGTCGATCACCCGTCCCTTGAAGGCGAGCGTGACGATCAAGGGCGCGGCCAGCGAAATCACAACCGAGGTCCTCGTCACCCGCGTCGCCGAAGACCGGGTGACCGTGGTGCCGACCGCGCCGGTGATCATATCGACCGACATGTTCGGCCTGACCGACGAACTGGGCGAACTGCGCGCGTTGGCGCAGCTGCCCTCAATCACGCCGGCGGTGCCGGTGACTTTCATGCTAGCGTTCAAGCGCATCTGAGGCGGCTATTTCGCCGCGCATGACGCTACGGCGTGCGCGGACAGGATACTCCCTCGTCAAAAGCGGACTTGAAAGCCCTGCGTATCTCGGCTTGTCTCCTCCCCAAACACGCATCAACGGGAGGATACACCATGAAGACCGCCATCACCGAAATGTTCGGCATCGAACACCCGATCATTCAGGGGGGAATGCACTATGTCGGGTTCGCCGAGATGGCGGCCGCTGTGTCGAATGCGGGCGGGCTGGGAATCATCACCGGCCTCACGCAAGGCACGCCTGAAAAGCTCGCCAACGAGATCGCGCGCTGCAAGGATATGACCGACAAGCCGTTCGGCGTGAACCTGACGATCCTGCCGACCCTGACCCCGCCCGACTATCCGGGCCTGCTCAAAGCGGTGATCGAAGGCGGCGTGAAGGTTGTCGAGACCGCCGGGCGCAACCCGGTCGATCTGCTGCCGCCACTGAAGGATGCCGGGATCAAGGTGATCCACAAGTGCACTTCCGTGCGCCACTCCCTGAAGGCGCAGGACATCGGCTGCGACGCGGTGAGCGTCGACGGCTTCGAATGCGGCGGACATCCGGGCGAGGATGATGTGCCCAATTTCATCCTGCTGCCGCGCGCGGCGGACGAGCTGGAAATCCCGTTCGTCTCATCCGGCGGGATGGCCGATGGGCGCAGCCTCATCGCTTCGATCGCGATGGGGGCGGCGGGCATGAATATGGGCACGCGGTTCATCGCCACCAAGGAAGCGCCGGTGCATGAGAACGTGAAGCAGGCGATCCTCGCCGCGTCCGAACTCGACACGCGCCTCGTGATGCGCTCGCTCAGGAACACCGAGCGCGTGCTCAACAATGCCGCGGTCGAGCGCCTGATCATCAAGGAAAAGGAGCTGGGCGATGCGATCACCATCCAGGACATCCTGCCCGAAGTCGCCGGGGTCTACCCCAAGATCATGATGGAAGGCACGATGGACGCCGGTGCGTGGAGCTGCGGCATGGTCGCCGGCCTCATCCACGACATCCCGACCTGCAGGGAGCTGATCGACCGTATCATGCTTCAGGCTGAGGAGATCATCGCCCGGATGCAAGCGATGGCCCGCGCCTGAATCGCCAAGACAATGCCAAATTGTGACAGTCGCGGGACTCGGACCTAGGGAAAACCGCTAGGTATCTCACCGCATTTTCTACGGTGCCGCACTGCGGCACCATAGTGTGCGCCGTGCAGATCCAGGAGGGGGTCGGCACAGGCATGTATGACTGCGTGCTTCCGAAGGGAAGGGGTGGGCTCTCGGCACGGGTTCTTGGACGGGGATGTTTGCTATGGAATACTTGGGAGGCCAAGCCGGAATGGGCGGGGTCATTGCAGGATTGATGCTTTGGGCTTGGGCGCTAGGCCGATGGCAGGGTGGTTTTGCGGCGGTCCACGCCGGCGCGCCCGGCGTGGACTCGGTTTTGCGCGAACCAAATGTCCCCGACGTTGCAGCACCTGATGCTGTGCGCCAAGGCCAGCACGGCGCGCGCACCGATCACCGCGTGCCGCCCGAAGCTGATGCTTGGATCGGGCAGATTCATGCAGATGTTAGTGCCTATCGCCGGACGGTGCAGGTGCTCGCGCACCTCGAGGCGGAGGAAATGGCGCTCGGCTGGTCAACCGTCGGCGGCGAAAGGGCGCTGTCCTGCTATCTCCGGAACAGCGGGAAGCCGACTTTCCCTGCGACCAGCCCAGGCAACGCGCCGTGTGCTTGCAGCGCGTGCGCCACTGAAACGACACCGCTCGCGATTCGGCTCAATCAGCCTTCGGCGGAGGCTCCGGCTTTCGCCCGCGTGTAGGGAACGAAGTCATCGAAGAACACCGCTCCGGTGAATATCCCGGTGAAGCGGTCGATGGTCGTCATCGTGTCGAGGCGGCACAGCTGCGACGCTGAGAAGCGGTTGGTTACCAGCGTGTCCGAATCGTCGATCCGGTCAGGCTCCCGGGTGCGCTGGACGTAGATCGTGTTACCCGATCCATAGACGTAGGCCGTGCCGTCGATGATCGTCATCCGGTCGCGCGGCAGCGTGCGGATGCACGACATCGGCTGGCCCGCCACGCGGCCCTCGAGCAGTTTGGCAAGTCGTGCTTCGCCCTTGGTTTTTGTGACCGAACCCTCGACCTTGGCTTCGACGTCGCCCTGGCCCTGCGCGATCGCAGGTAGCGAAGCGGCGAGCGCGAATGCAGCGGCGCCTGCGCCGATCAGCGTGCGGGTGAAAACAGAGACTTGGGTCATGACACGCTCTCCTTGGAAATTCCTGTCACCTGCCATGCCGCGCCCTCGCTGAACCTTGGCTGAGCGACAGGGTCAGCCGCGTGAGAGGCTCGCCCCTGCGGCAACGTCTGGAAGCGCAGAATGGTCAGCGCCGTCGGCCGGACCGCCGCGCAACACAAAGCGCCGGTCGCAATAGCCGCAGTCGACATAGCCATGCTCGTCGATCTCGAGAAACACGCGGGGATGGCCCAACGCGGCCGGGCGATATCCCGCGCCGCCTCGGATACCGCTGGCCCCGTCGCACGAGACGCGGTGGCCATCGACCAGCAGGACTTCAGGAGGAGGAATGCTCATGTCCAAGCCGATACAGGCCTAGCCCGGCGAGTTCAATTGCCTTTGCGGTAAGCCTTGCCTAGGCGTTCCTTATGCCCGCCGAACCCGCCATCCGCATCGACAACCTCGTCAAACGCTACGCTCCCACCAAGGGCGCAAAGGGCATCAGCCCTGAGGGCAAGCTCGCGCTCGGCGGGGTCAGCTTCGACGTGCCGGAGGGCTCGATCTTCGGGCTGCTCGGCCCCAACGGCGCGGGCAAGTCGACGCTGATCAATATTCTTGCAGGCCTCGTCAACAAGACCTCCGGCTCGGTCGATATCTGGGGCTTCGACATAGATCGCGACCGCCGCAACGCCAGCCGCTCGATCGGCATCGTCCCGCAGGAAATCGTCTTCGATCCGTTCTTCACCCCCTTCGAGGTGCTGGAGAACCAGGCCGGCTTCTACGGCATCACCGCCGCCTTGCGCCGTAGCGAGGCGCTGCTCGAAGCAGTGCGCCTTGCTGACAAGCGCGACGCCTATGCGCGCACACTGTCGGGCGGGATGAAGCGGCGGCTGCTGGTGGCCAAGGCGATGGTCCACTCACCGCCGATCCTCGTGCTCGACGAGCCGACCGCCGGGGTCGATGTCGATCTCAGGCGCCAGCTCTGGGAGCTGGTGAGCGAGCTCAACCGCGATGGCGTGACGGTGGTGCTCACCACCCATTACCTGGAGGAAGCCGAGCAGCTGTGCGACCGCATCGCGATCATCAATCATGGCAAACTGATCACCAACAAGCCAACCCGCGAACTGGTCGAGATGGCGCGCGAAAAGATCGTTGCGGTGACAGCGGCCGGCGATCTCACCGCCGCTCCGTCGCACGAAGCCTTTGCCAAAGTTCAATGGGATGGCGCGCGCGCGGTTGAAGTGACCTATGACAAGGATCGCCTGAGTGCCGGGCAGGTGCTGGGCATCCTGCAGCAGCAGGGTATCGAAATTGTCGATGTGACGACGCGCGAGGCCGATCTTGAGGATGTGTTCGTCCAACTGACCGCCGCCGGGCCTGACGCCTAATCAGCGCAAGGCGCTGCCCTGATCTTCTTCCCCGCGCTGGCGCCATTGGTGGCGGGCAATCCGCTTGATCGGTGCCCCGCAATGTCGGCACTGGGCAACATAGGCGAACCCGTCCCACTCCGCGCGTTTTCGGAAGGGCGCATGGCGGTTCAGCACGCAAGCGAGCTTGGCAAACGGCAACCTCACGGAGCATGGCCCCGCCAGAAGAAACTGAGCATCAGGTGCGACCCCCCCCAGTACCAAGGCCCGTTAACTGGCACGAACCACGATGAAGTCTTTGATATCACCATGTTGACGGGTTTGGTAGGGCAAAACACTTAACCGTTTAGTCAGTGTTAAGCAGCAGCATCGCTCTTGCCGAGCGGTGGATTGCGCGGCATGGCTCGATGCATGGCGACGGATGACGCAATGCAGCAGCCGCATGACGTGCTGGTGATCGGTTCGGGCGCGGCGGGGCTCACCGCGGCGCTGGCTCTGGCCGAGACTCGGCGGGTGCTGGTGCTGGCCAAGGGCTCGCTGACCGGCGGATCGACCGCCTGGGCGCAGGGCGGGATCGCTGCCGTGCTCGATGCCGGCGACACTTTCGACGACCACATTCGCGACACGATGGTGGCAGGCGCCGGGCTGAACGACCGCGCTACGGTGGAATTCGTGATCGAACGCGCGCCGGCCTCGATCGACCGGCTCACCGCACTCGGCGTGCCTTTCAACCGCGACCCCGATGCCTTGCACCTCACCCGCGAGGGCGGGCATTCGCACCGCCGCATCGTACATGTCGACGACGCGACCGGCTGGGCGGTGCAGGAGGCGCTGCTGCGCGCCGCCGAGGCCAATCCCAACATCACGCTGTTGCCGGGCCGCACGTGCATCGACCTGATCACCGACCGTCACGGCGAACACTTCTCCGCCGCGGGCCGTGTGTGGGGGGTCTATGCGCTCGATGAGGCGACGGGCCGGGTCGAGCGGTATCTGGCCCGCGCGACAATCCTCGCCACAGGCGGCGCGGGGCGCGTCTACCAGTTCTCCACCGCCCCGCGCGGCGCGACGGGTGACGGGATCGCAATGGCTTGGCGGGCGGGCGCGCGTGTCTCCAACATGGAGATGATGCAGTTCCACCCGACTTGCCTCTACCACCTCGAGACCAAGAACTTCCTCATCACCGAGGCTGTCCGCGGGGAAGGGGGCCACCTGCTCCATCCCCAGACCGGCCGCTGCTTCATGATCGACTATGACCCCGAGCGGATGGAGCTGGCCCCGCGCGATGTCGTGGCGCGGGCGATCGACGACCAGATCAAGCGGTTCGGCCTCGATTACGTGCACCTCGACATCAGCCACCAGCCCGCCGATTTCGTGAAGGGGCACTTCCCGACCATCTATGAAAAGCTGATGGGCCTCGGCATCGACATGACGACGCAGCCGATCCCGGTCGTGCCAGCGCAGCACTACACCTGCGGCGGGGTGGTGGTCGGGCTCGACGCGCGCACGGATATTCCTGGGCTGTGGGCGGCGGGGGAGTGCACCGAAAGCGGCCTCCACGGCGCGAACCGCCTTGCGTCCAACAGCCTGCTCGAATGCTTCGTCTTCGGCGAGGCGGCGGCGCAGGACATCCTCGCGCGCTGGGACACGCTTGAGGCGCCGCCTGCGATCCTCCCGTGGGACGAAAGCCGCGTCACCGATTCCGACGAGGAGGTGGTCATCAAGCAGAACTGGACCGAGATCCGCCGTTTCATGTGGAATTACGTCGGGATCGTGCGCACCACCAAACGGCTGCAACGCGCCGCGAGCCGCATCGAGCTGCTGAAGCGCGAGATCGAGGACTATTACGGCAGCTTCCGTGTCACCACCGACCTCATCGAACTGCGCAACCTGCTGCAATCGGCCGAGCTGATCGTGAAGTCAGCGCTCCACCGCAAGGAGAGCCGGGGGCTGCACTATACGCTGGATTATCCCGAGCTGGATGATGAGCCGAAGGACACGGTGCTGGTGCCGTGATTATAACTTTACCCGCCGAAGACCCCGTCTGGCTCGACCCATTGGTGAACTTTTTGGCCGTTCTGTTGGGCGCGGGTCTCACTTGGGCCGTGACTGCACACTTTGAGAGGAAGAAACAGCGCGAAGAAAACCTGAGGTTGGCCTACGGCCTGTTCTTTAAGTGCATTGAAATGACCGAAAGGGTTGTTAAGCTAAAACAAATTCTCGATGACGCAGAAGCCCGCAGGCCGAATAATATCCACCGCAGGGATACTTGGAACTTTATCGGAGAGATCGCAGGTTTTGGTCAGGTCCCTGATAGGATTAATGCGGCTGAATTAGCGATCCTTGCGACTAGAGGCGAATCAGAGTTCGTCACCAAGCTTCAGGAACTGCAATCTGGACACGCGATTGTTTTCGAGACCTTCGACCGGATTCAATTCAACCGAAGCCTTGTTCGCAAGATAATGAAGGTGGTCGAACGGAATGGCGATCGCATTACTGCAGAGGTCGACGTAGAAGAATTGCGTCAACTGACACCGGAAGTTGTGGCACTTGAAACAGGTGTAGAAGCCCTCCTCGAGATGATCGAGGATGTGGCTCGCGAAGCCAAGAGCGCGACAACTGATCTCGGCGTGAAGCTAAAGCGGCATTATGGCTTTGCGAACACAGTGATCTATGAACTTCCTGAAAGACCTCAGACCGCAACTTAAAGTTGTTATGGCACGGTTCACCTTGCGGGCAATAGCGCTCAAAGCCGTAACGAAACCTTAGGGCGCCCGATGAAAAAACTGCTTACTTCGCTCACCCTAGCGGCCTTGCTGCCGGTCACCGCCGCCGCCCATGACCCCGCCCCCACCGAATCCGAAAACGCCATCGTCGTCACCGCCCAACGCTCCGGCGCGCCGATGTGGATTATCGATACGCCCACCGGCACCGTCATCCTCGTCGGCGAGATTCGGGCGATCCCCGAGACTACGCCGTGGCAGCCCGACCGGCTCAAGGAGGCGACTGCGCAGGCTGACCGGGTGATCCTCGGCGCGCGGGGCAAGATTTCACCCGGCGACGTGCTGCGGCTGATCTTCTCCGGTTCCAAGTTCACCAAGCTCCCCGACAAGACCGTGGCGAGCCAATACCTCTCGGCCGAACAATGGGCGCGCCTCTCCGCACTCGGCACCGCGCACAAGGAGGATTATGCGCGTCAGTCCTTCCTGCTCAGCGCCTTCGGGATGCTGCGCAAGGAACTGCGCTTTAACCGCGACACGGCGGACGATGCTTCGGACGTGGTGAGCAAGGCCGCGGACAAGGCCAAGGTGCCGACCACCCGCGCCGGTTCGCTGCGCGGCGAGGACATCATCGACAACCTCGCCGAAGCGCCGCCGGCGGCGCACATTCCCTGCCTCGAAGCGGCGATGGACGCGGTCGAGGCCGGGCCCGACATCGTCGAGCAGCGGGCTGCGGACTGGCGGCGCTTTGCCATCCCCGCAGTGATGGCGAACCCGCTCGAACAGGCGCTCGGCAAGTGCTGGCCCTGGGCGGACGAGACGATCGGAAATGAACTGCGCACGATCTGGGTCGATCGCATCGCCGAAGCGAGCGCTGCAAAGGGCACCACATTGGCGGTTGTCCCCTTGCGAGTGTTGGCGGAAAGCGGAGGAGTGCTTGACCAATTGGACGCGCGCGGCTTCGATATCGCCGGACCCGTGTGGAAGTGACCGCGCGGGCCTGACCAGAGGATCAGCCGCCCATGCCCACCCTTGTCACCCCCAACACCGGGATCGAGATTTTCTACGAGGACAACGGCCCGCCCGATGCCGAGGTGATCCTGCTGGTCATGGGTTTGGGCGCACAGATGACGCTGTGGCCGGACGAGCTGGTCGCCGCGCTGGTGGGTGATGGTTTCCGGGTGATCCGCTACGATAACCGCGACATCGGCCTCAGCCAGAAGTTCGAGGGCGCCCGCGCGCCTAGCCTTGCGGTGCAGGTGCTGCGCAAAAAGATCGGGTTCCCCGCCAAGGTGCCCTATACGCTCAAAGACATGGCCGACGACGGGATCGGGCTGCTCGACGCGCTCGGTATCGTGGGCGCACATGTGGTCGGCGCGTCGATGGGCGGGATGATCGTGCAGCTGATGGCGGTGCATCACCCCGAGCGTTTGCTCAGCCTCACCTCGATCATGTCGACCACTGGCAACGGCAAGCTCCCCCAGGCCGAAAAGCACGCGATCGAAGCACTGACTGCGCCGCTCAAGGGCATGGACGAGGAGACCCTGGTGGCCCACGGGCTCAACATCGCGAAGAATATCGGGAGCGCGGGTTTTCCCTTCGATCCCGATGATCAGCGCGAGCGGGTGCTGAAGAACATGCGCCGCTCGGTTTATCCGGCGGGGCTCCCGCGTCAGCTCGCCGCGATCATCGACGACGGCGACCGCACCTCGCGGCTTGCGAGCGTGCGAGCGCCGACGCTGGTGCTGCACGGCGAGGCCGATCCGCTGGTCAAGCTCGAAGGCGGCGAGGCGACCGCTGCGGCGATTTCGGGCGCGCGGCTGGTGACGATCCCGGGCTGGGGACACGACATTCCGCTGGAGCTGATCCCACGCCTCGCCGGCGAAATCGCGGGCCACGCGCGCGGGGGCTAGGCCGCCGCTGCCCGCGCCCGGGCGCAAACCTCTAAGGGGCAATGCGCAGGAGGCGGCCACCAAGAATTCTACATGCTGTTCGCATGGTGTGCGTCTCCGACCTTCAGAGACGCGCCTCATCATGCTCATCAAGCGACAGGTACAACTCGGCAGCCGCATCATTATGGTGCTCATCGCTCTCGCCGTCGTCGTCACGGCGGTAACGATCGCGCTGGTGCGCTTCGGCGGGCCGATGACCGAGGAGAACACGCTTCAGGACGTGCTGCTCGCCGATATCCTCCCGCCGCCGGCCTATAGCGTCGAACCCTACCTGCTGACCTCGCTGATGGCGTCCGACCCGGCCAGCGTGGCGCGACACATGCCGCGGCTTGAGGTCACGCGCGACGAGTTCCGCCAGCGCCAAGTCTATTGGGCCGAAACGCCGGTGCCAAAGGAATTGCAGGCGCAGGTCGACGCCACAATCGCATCGGCCGACGCGTTCTGGAAGATCCTCGACAGCCGCTTCGTGCCAGCCGCGCGTGCAGGCGACGTGGGCAGGATGCGCGCGTTGCAAGAAGGCGATCTGGCGCGCGCCTACGAGGCGCAGCACGCGAATGTGCTGCGACTGGTGGAAATGTCGAACGCCTACCGCGAGGGGATGGTGGCGCATAATCACCTCGTGACTGCGCTGCTGGTGACGCTGGCGGGCGCAGTGGCGCTGGCTCTGGCGGCGGCGGTAATCCTCGCCGCGCGCCGTATCCGCCGCCACGCCATCGATCCGATGGCGCGGATCTCCGCGGCGATGGAGGCGATGGCCGCAGGCGACCTCACGGTCGGTCTGGACGGTCTTTCGCGGCAGGACGAGATTGGGGCGATGGTGCGCTCGCTCGAAAGTTTCCGCGCCGGTGCCGTGGCCCAGCGCGCTGCCGAACAGGACCAGCGGGCGATTGTCCGCTCGCTTGGCGAAGCGCTGGCGGCGCTTGCTCGTAAGGATCTCGAGTATCGATGCGGCGAGGAATTTCCTGCGGGCTACGAAGTGCTGCGCGAGGACTTCAATCTTGCTCTCGAGGCGCTGTGCGATGCGATCGGCATGGTCCGGCTCGGCGCGGCGAATGTCGACCAGTCGATCGGCGAGATCCGCGCAGCGACCGAGGATCTCGCGTCGCGCAACGAGGTGCAAGCTTCCCGCGTCGCTGAGACCGCGCAGGCGCTGAGCGAAGTGACAGGGGCAATCGGGCAGATTTCCGACGATGCGCTCGCTATGCACCGCGCGATGGAGGAGGCCGATACCCGCGCCCGCGACGGGCATGAGGTGGTGCAGCGCGCCACCCGCGCGATGAACGCCATCGAGCGCTCCTCGAACGAAATCGCCACGATCATTGAGGTGATCGAGTCTATCGCCTTCCAGACCAATCTTCTCGCTCTCAACGCCGGGGTCGAAGCGGCGCGCGCTGGCGAATCCGGTAAAGGATTTGCGGTCGTGGCTACCGAGGTGCGCGGGCTGGCACAGCGTTCCGCCGATGCGGCGGAACAGATCCACAAGCTTATCTCGGCGAGTAGCAAAGAGGTGTCCGAAGGGGTCCGCTTGGTCGGTGAAAGCGGGATGACGCTCAATGCAATGGTCACTAGCGTCGGCAGCATCGGTATGCTGATCAGCGCCATCGCAAGCTCGGCGCAGCAGCAGTCGCAGCGGCTCTCGACGATTGATCGCGCGGTGGCGGCGCTTGACGGAATGACTCAGGCGAATGCCGCGATGGTGGAGGAATGCTCGGCCTCGACTCGCTCGCTCTCGGACGAGGCGCAGGCGTTGATCGGTCAGATTGGCGCATTCCAGACGCGCGGCTCGGATCGCCCCCACGACCACGGCCTCGGTCGCGGCCGCCAGCAGCGCCGTGACAGCCTCGCCGCGCTGGCGCTTTCGCCACCGGGGCGCCGCGCCGCCTGAGCCTGCGAGCGCGTTAGCGCTGGGTTGTGAAGGGAATGATCACCGGATCGCCCGGGCGCGCCACGGATGCCTCGCGGGCTTCGGCATACATCGCGCGGATGATCGGCAGATCGGGATAGACCTCGGTCATGAAGCCGAGCAGCGGGCGGGTGTCGACATAGCAGATGCGCCGCCCGGCAAAGCCGAACTCGCTCACCACCGGGTAGCCCTGCGCCACGAGGTGGTCGCGCGTGCCCTCGTAATCCGCGGCGAAGGCGGCGCAGTGGTGGAGCACCGGCTGGCCGTCTTCGCGCAAGCTTTCGTGAAAGGCGGATGGCGTCTCGGAGACGACCTCGATCACCTCGACATTGATCTCGCCGGTCTGGACGAAGACGCCGCGGATGCGGATCGGGTCGGCGGGCTGGCCGTGATAGGTGTGGTCACCGAGGACGCCTTCGGTCCCGCCGAGGAACGGGCCCCAGCCATAGGCGCGGTTCAATGCCGCGCAGCCTTCCTCGAGGTTCGGCACAAGGAACGCCGTCTGGACGAGGGTGACGGGGAGGATGCTCACGCCCGCGAATCCAGCCACACGCGGCTGGTGCGGGCGCACTCACGGGCGCGGTCGATGAGGTCGGGGAAGTTGTCGCGCAGCGCTGCCGAGCGCTCCTCGATCGCCATTGGCAGGTGGTCAGGCAGGGCATCGACCATCGCGGCGAGCGGCAGTCCTCCGTGCCCGAGCGCCATTCTGCGGTTGATCGCATCGTCGATGATGGAATCGAAGTTGGTAACGTCAGGCCCGTCCGCCGGCGCATCGCAGGGCTGGCAGTAGCTGAGCCACTCGCGCGGGATCGCCGCCAAGTCCTCCGCCGTCCCGCCCGAGCGTGCCCAGTGGAGGGTGTCGACCAGCAACCCCTTGGCATCGCCCTCGACCGCTTCCAGCACCCCGCGCGCCATGTGGATGGTCTTCACCTCGGTGAAGATGCCGAACTCGAGATTGACCCTGACCCCGGTGCCCTTGGCCCTGTCCACCATCGCCTGAAACTTGGCGGCGGTGGCTTCCATGTCGGGGTCGCTCGATACACACAGCAGGTTGCGCGCGCCCAGCTCTGCCGCGATGTCGACCAGCTCGGTGAGCCACGGATCGGGCGCGCCCGGCATGATCCACGCGACTTCAAGGTCCAGCAGTTCGACCCCGGCATCGCGCGCCTGTTGCCGGATCGCGCGGGTGGTCGCGGAGGTCCAGGTCTCACGCTCTGCCCACATGCCGCCAAAATCGAAATCGGATGCGGCGGCAGCCTCGATCAGCTGGGACGGGGTGGCCTCTGGCATGATCCCGGCGGCGAGCGAGATCAGGCGCTTAGGCATAGTGATCGTCTCCCGAAGGGATGGCGCGAATAAGCCCGCGCGGCGTTTGAGCTTGCTTTCCGGTTCGCGTCAGCTTGAACCGGAGACGCATTAGAGCGTCTGTCCGTCGTCGAGCACGAAGTCGGTGCCGGTCACGAACTCCGAGGCGTCCGAGCACAGGAACAGGATCATCGCGTCCAGCCCCTCCTCGCCCATCAGGCGGCGTTTGGGGAAGCGGGCGACCTGCTTTTTGCCGAGGTCGGTGTCGAACCATGCATCGTTGATCGCGGTGCGGATATAGCCGGGAGAGACGGTGTTGACGTTGATCCCGGCCCGCGCCCATTCGCGCGCCATGCTCCGGCCCGCCTGCACCACGCCCGCCTTGGAAGCAGCATAGGCGACGAGGCCGGGGGACGGCTCGAAGGCGGTGATCGAGGCGATCATCACGATGCGGCCCTTGGTCACCCCGTGCGCCATCATCCGCTTCGCGCCCTCGCGCGCGGTCAGGATTGCGCCCTTGAGATTGATCGCGAGGGTCTGCGCAATGTCGTCTTCCGAGATGGTGGTCGCCATGCCTGCGCCGTCGACGCCCGCGTTGGCGATCACTGTGTCGATGGGTCCGAAGGCTGCCTCTGCCGCGTCAAAACCGGCGATGATGTCAGCCTCGCGCGCGACGTCCATCCGGATCGCCTCGGCGTTGGCACCGATCCGGTCGGCGATGTCTTCCAGCCGGTCCTTGCGCCGCGCGCCGAGCGCCACTTTCGCGCCGCTCGCGGCAAGGATGCGCCCAAACCGGGTGCCAAGGCCCGATGACGCGCCGGTGATAAGCGCAGTGCGCCCGGTGAGTTCGAAGGAAAAGCCCATGACCCTTACTTAGCCGCAGGCAGCTCCCCGTTCACGTATTTCATCAGCGTGGTCTGGAAATGGCGCACCCGGCTGTCCTGATAGTGGCCGAGCTCCATCAGCCCGTCCTTCATCGCCTTCATTCCTTCCTGCACGAATGGCAGGTTCGCCATGTCCTGATCGAACACGTTGGCGAGCTGCGGGCCCATTATGTCGTTGGCCCAGGCGAAGGGTTCGTCATCGGGGATGTAGGTGGGCGCGACTGCGCGCGGACGTTCCTGACCTTTGGGCGTGGGGAACAGCAGGCGGATTTCCATGATGCACCAGTCGGGCGTGTCGCCGGGCAGCCAGCGGTAGACCAGAGTCGGCAGGAAGCCGATCCAAGGCGCGAAGTTGGGGAAGATGTTGTAAGTGAAGTTGTCGAGGATCTCGGTGTCCGACGCGTCCGAATAGTCATGGCCGTAGTTCTCGGCAAAGCCCTTGCGCCCCGCATCGGCCAGCACCCTGCGCGCGCCCAGTGGGTCTTCGGCGTCATAGCCTTCGACCGGCTCTTCGCTAGCGTTGAAGCGGCGATTGGTCTTGGCATCGGCCCCGCCCGAGAACTCGTTCATCTTCTCGAGCACGTAGTCCGAATTCTTGCCCTTCACATGCGGGCTCAGCACGCCCGACGGCGTGATCGCACGGTTGAAGTGATCGCCGATCAGGTCGTACCGCGTGTTCGCATCGCCGAGGAAGGCGAGCAGCTGCGGGTGGGTGGTGACCGAGTGCCAGGCCTCCATGAAGGCTTCGGCGGTCGCCTTCCAGTTGGCCGGGATTTTCTTTTGCACCCACATGCCGGTGTAGCGGTTGGCGAAATCATAGCGTTCGTAATGCGAGGCTGCCGGGCCAAGCCAGGTCTTGAAGTCGGGCAGGCTGTGGTTCTCGGTGAGCATCACGAAGCCCTGCCACAGCTCGACGCGCGCCTGCGGCAGCTCCATGTCCTTGCCTTCGAGGTGCTTGAAGTCCCACGCGCAGGGGATTTCCTTCAAGGAGCCGTCGTTGCGCCAGGTGAAGCCGTGGAACGGGCAGCGCAGCTGCACCGACGGGCCGCTCTCGGTGCGCAACTTGCGGCCGCGGTGGAGGCAGGCGTTGTAGAAGGCCTTCACGCCGCCGTCCTTCTGGCGGATCAGCAGGAAGCTCTTGCCGGCGATGTCGTAGACCACCGTGTCGCCCGCGTCCGGCATCTCGTCCTCACGCGCGGCGAAGAGCCAGACGTTGGGCCACATCTTTTCGCGTTCCAGCGCGGCGAATTCTTCCGAGATATAGGGCGCGACCGGCAGCGGGTCGTCGCCCATCTCCACGGTCGATTCCTCGAACAGATAGTCCGGCGCCCGGCGGCTGTCGCCGTTGAGCATGTCGGTATAGCTAAGGCCCGGGCAACGATCGCCGCGGGCAATGTCCTTGATCTCGTTCATTGAGCTTGTCCGGTCCTCTCGGGGGTGTCCCCGTGCCTCGTCCTCGCACTTTGTGCAGTGTCTCAGAGGGAGAATATCACACAGCTTGGCGGCAAGGACACCCTATCGGATTGGAGAGGATCATGGCTTTACGGGGCAAGATGGCCGCCTTGGGCGACATAATGCAGCTCGCCTTCGTGCCGGAGGATTTCGACGCGGCGGTTCGGCACTGGACGCAGGTGATGGGGGTTGGCCCGTTCTACATCATCGAGGGCATCCACCTCGAAGGGATGAAGTACCGGGGCGAGCCGACTGACGCCGTCTTCGACCTCGCGCTGGCCTATTGGGGCGACTTGCAGATCGAACTGATCCGCCCGCGCGACAATAATCCGTCGGTCTATACCGGTGAGTATGGGGCGACAGGCAATGGCCTGCACCACGTTTGCATTCTGGTCGACGACATCGCCCACGCGCGCAGCGTTTGCGAGGCGGAGGGCGCCGAGGTGATGATCGAGGGGACGTTTGGCACCAGTCAGGCGATCTATGTCGACGCCGGCGGCGGGCCGGGGGCGCTGGTGGAGATTCTCCAGCAGGCCAAAGACGGGCCGGACCTGTTCGGCATGATCAAGGCCGCGGGCGTGGATTGGGATGGCAGCGAGCCACTGCGCCGCTTTTGACTTCCGCACGCCCCTCCGGGCGCGCGATCCTCGCTAGACGCGCAGCATAGCTGCGCCCGCTGCGGGCGGCCAGTCGGCCTTGCGACGCCTGCGGCGTCGATCCAGTGCAAGCCGCTGATGGGAGTGCGGGTTCGGCCCACAGGGCCGCGAGCGCACGCGCGCGAGCCGCAGCTGCCCCGTAGCGGAGCGGAGGGAACAGCACCGAGGACGGGGGCGCGGAGGCGCCCCCGCAATCAATCAGAAGCGCCCAAATAACCCAGCTGCCCGGCCTTGAAGATCGTCTGCGCGCGGTTCACGCTGTCCAGCTTCTCGCCCGCGCGGTGGATGTGGTAGCGGATCGTCGCGTGCGACCGGTTGAGGATCATGCTGATCTCCTTGTCGGTCTTGCCGATCGCGGCCCAGCGCAGACACTCGACCTCGCGCTTGGACAGCACGCAATCCGACGGGATGCGTCGCTTGGTGCGGTTGGCCTGCACGTAGCCCGCGACAAAGCGGCGGGTGGCCATCGCGAAAAGCGCGCCGTTTTCGACGAACTCGGCCGACAGGTCTTCCTTGTCGCGGTCCATCGAGATGAAGCTGCTGGCGGAAATCTGGCCGAACGGCAAATGCACCGGCACCACGATCGCCGCCTTGCACAGCGATCGCTTTTCGAAGTCGTTCAGATCGATCTCGCCGAGATAGGAGTTGCGCCAGCGGGTGTTGAAGCCGTGGCGGTTCACCCAGAACGGCTCGCTTTCATAGCGACAGGCGCGCGGCAGCGGCGAGTGCAGGGCGAGACGGTGGTCTTCCCACCAGCGCGCACCGTCGTCCAGCCAGCGGAAAATGTCGGCGTTGAGGATCGTGCCATCGGCATCGACCATCGGTTCCTTGGAGGAAATATCGTCGCACACTGCGATCTGCATTCCGCGCTCCTGCGCGATGCGAGCGAGGGCCACGGCGGCATCATGGATGTCCTCGGGGCAGGTGATGGTGACCTGCTCAAGCAACAGCTCGAGCGATTCGCGTCCTTGCGGCGTGCGCAATTCGACAACATTGGTAGCCATCCCGGGCCCTCCTCCTTCTGTTTGTTTTCTGATTCGAGAGACTACCGCAATTTTTTCGATTGTCCTCATCATTTACGTAGGGGAATGCGGGCCCGGGCGAGGCTAGCGAAAGTGACATAAGGAGTGGCGGTCGAATGAGTTTCGGGGGTGCGAATTTCGGGGTGGTGCTGAAGGCGCTGGCGGCGGCGATACCGCAGGGCCGGCCGGCGATTGTGCATGGGGGGCGGGTCGTCACCTGGGGCGAGTTCGATGCCCTGACCGACCGGATCGCCGCGGGGCTCAGAGCGCGCGGGCTGGGGCCGGGCGACATCGCCGGGCAGATGCTGCGCAACACGCCCGACTACATGCTCGCCTATTTCGGCTGCGCGAAGGCGGGCGTGGTGCCGGTCAACGTCAATTACCATTATAAGGCGCGCGAGCTCGCCGACATCTGCACCCGCTTCGGGTTGAAGTCGCTGTTCACCGAGAGCGACTTTGCCGACGCGGCGCGCGAAGCGATGCCGGATGGCGCGTTGACGGTGGACGTCGGCAGCGCCGATTGGGCGGCACTCTGCGCAAGCGACGTCCCCGCAGGCTTTGCCATCCACGATGATCCCGAGGCGCTGTTCCTCACCGCGACCGGCGGCACGACCGGCATGCCCAAAGCGGTGATGTGGCCGATGCGCGAGGCGTGGGGCGCGTTCAACATCGGCGTCTGGCAGCGCCCGCCCGGCACCCCGCCGCTGGTTGTCGCCAGCCTTGACGAGCAGGTCGCCGAGGCTGCCCGCATCGGCCCTGAACACCCCGCGAGCACCTCGCCGTTGCTGCTGCTTTCGCCGCTGATGCACGGCGCAGGGCAGTTCACCGCCGTGATCCACCTGCTGAAAGGCGGCACGTTGGCGCTGCTGCCCGCGCCCAAGTTCGATGCCGACGCGGCAATCGACGAGGTAAAGCGCGTCGGCGCGCGCGGAATGTTCATCGTCGGCGATGCCTTCGCGCTGCCGCTGGCTGACCGGCTGGACGCGCGCGGCGATGGAGCGGAGGCCCTTGCCTCCCTGCGCTCGATCACGTCATCCGGCGCGGTGTTCTCTTCCACCCTCAAGCAGCGTCTGATCGCCCATCACCCGACGTTGATGATCATCGACGCGCTGGGCTCATCGGAAAGCTCGGGCACCGGGATCGTCATTACCACCGCCGCCGGCTCCAGCGGGGGCGGCAAGTTCCAGCCGCTTCCGGGGCCGGGCCGCGATACCAAGCTGTTCGACGAGAATCTGAACGAAATCCCCCCCGGTACTAACGGCGTCGGGATCGTCGCGCGCACCGGCCCGCTGCCCTTGGGCTACCTCGGCGAGGACGAAAAGAACGCCCAGACCTTCCCCGTCATCGGCGGCAAACGCTGGCTGATGACCGGCGACCGCGCCCGCTGGACTGCCGACGGCACCCTCGAATTCATCGGCCGCGACAATATGTGCATCAACACCGGCGGCGAGAAGGTCTTCCCCGAGGAGGTGGAGGCGGTGCTGCTGGATCATCCGGCGGTGAAGGATGTGCGCGTGGTGAGCCTCCCCGACCCGCGCTTCGGCCGCAAGGTTGTGGCGGTGGTCGAACCCGAGGGAGCGGCGCCTGAAGGGCTGGAAGCCGCCCTCGACGACCACGCCCGCGCAGGGCTGGCAGGCTACAAGATCCCGCGCCTCTATGTGGTGACGAACCGGTCGCTGCGGCTCAACAACGGCAAGCCCGACTACAAGACTGCGCAAGGCATCGCCGAGGCTACCGCCGACGTGTGAACAATTTTGAAAGCAGCGCCTGCGATACTCGCGGACTGTGACATCGCGCAAAGCCTCCCGAGCCATCGTGCCGCAGAGCTTTTTCCCCAAGCTGCTGCTGCCGTTTGTGGTGCCGTTCGTCCTGACAATGGTGCTGGTTTTTCTGGTGGGCGAAGACTGGCCGCGCAACGTAGCGCCCGGGTCCGGGCTCAAGCTCGCGGGTTTCGTTGCATCTGCGGTGACGTGCCTGATCGTCTGGCGCTTCGCCACGCGCGGCATCGCTGACAAGCGGGTTCATAAGTTTGCCGCGCTGCTGTGCGGGGTGGTGGGACTGATGGGCTGGCCGGTGTGGAGCGTCGGGGTCATGCCGAGCGTCAACGGCTTCAGCCTCGCCCCTGCACAAACCGTGCGGATGCGGCTGGAGCGCACGCAAACTACCACCGTGAGCCGCAGCACCCGGCTCAATCACTGGGCGTGGCTTCGGCCGTTGTCGCCTAGCCCTGCGGCGGAAGCGGGACGCTACTTCATCCCTGAAGAGACATACGCGCGCTGGACCGAGGATCAGCCCGATATTGTGACCGTCACCTGCGCTCGCGGCCTGCTCGGCGCGCAGGTCGTCACCGGGTACGAATAGCCACCCCGATTCTGGCGGCCCGGCACCCCACCCACTCGATCCGCGCAACTATCGAAGCCCCCAGCGTGCAAAAGATTCACGCATGGATTCGAATGATTCACTCCCCATCTATTTCTTCACAGATTCAGTTTGGGGGTTGCGGGGTCCGCGACTCAAGCTTGGTCCACGCGTCGCGGGTTTGTGACACGGTGATGAACCCCTCCGGATGGTAACCAGGTGCTTAATCTCCGATTGACGGGAGTCCTCGGGTGATTCATCATCTAGTGGTTCGGCGCAAATCGAACCCCCTACCCTTGGTGAAACTCCCGCCGTCCCGAAGAGGGCAAACGGAGAAAGATTCACCCCGGAGCAAGGGCCCGCTGCGCGCCGCGAATGGGACTGAACGACTTGCCGACACGCCCGACAACGGGCGGGACTGTTGGCAAGTCTGTGGACCAACCGGTATAGAACAGAATCGGAACATGGCCTCTTGTGCCACTGTCCCGATTCGGGGGACAAGTGGGGCTTCAGATGGATTTCAAGGCGAGCGATAACGTGCCCAATGATGCGGTGAATACCGATGTAACGAATGAGCTGGACGCGGGCACCAATGCTGCAGCGCCCGCTGCGGGGGATGAGAAGGCTGTGACGATGAAGATGAGCGATTCCGGATCCGATGCGCTGATCGCCGCCAAGGCGGGTGAGGCGCTGGCTGGCGCGATGGCCGAAGTCGCCAAGGACGCGGCCAAGATCGACAGCAAGACGGTCAACGACCGCCGCTTCACCGTCGTTACCGACGAAAGCCGCGATGCGCGCCTCACCGATTTCGGCAAGGAAACCCTGACCGACCGCTACCTGTTGCCCGGCGAAAACTATCAGGACCTGTTCGCCCGCGTCGCGGATGCCTATGCCGATGATCAGGACCATGCCCAGCGATTGTATGACTACATCTCCAAGTTGTGGTTCATGCCCGCCACCCCGGTGCTGTCGAATGGCGGCACGCACCGTGGCCTGCCGATTTCGTGCTACCTGAACTCGGTCGAGGACAGCCTCGAAGGGATCGTCAACACCTGGAACGAGAACGTGTGGCTCGCTTCCAAGGGCGGCGGGATCGGCACCTATTGGGGTAATGTCCGGGGGATCGGCGAGCCGGTCGGCCTTAACGGCAAGACGTCGGGCATCATTCCCTTCGTGCGCGTGATGGACAGCCTGACGCTGGCGATCAGCCAAGGCTCGCTGCGCCGCGGTTCGGCGGCCTGCTATCTCGACATCAGCCACCCGGAGATCGAGGAGTTCCTCGAAATCCGTAAGCCCTCGGGCGACTTCAACCGCAAGGCGCTGAACCTGCACCACGGCGTGCTCGTCACCGACGAGTTCATGAACGCGGTGCGTGAAGGGGCCGAGTTCGTGCTGCGCTCACCGCGTGACGGATCGGCGCGCGCCACCGTCGATGCGCGATCGCTGTTCCAGAAGCTGGTCGAGACCCGTCTGGCGACCGGCGAGCCCTATATCGTCTTCAACGACACCGTGAACCGCATGATGCCCAAGCATCACCGCGATCTGGGCCTCAAGGTCTCGACCTCGAACCTGTGCTCGGAAATCACCCTGCCGACCGGCATCGACCACCTCGGCAATGATCGCACTGCGGTGTGCTGCCTGTCCTCGCTCAACCTGGAAACCTGGGAAGAGTGGAAGGGCGACAAGCAGTTCATCGAGGACGTGATGCGCTTCCTCGACAACGTCCTGCAGGACTACATCGACCGCGCGCCCGACGAGATGGCCCGTGCCAAGTACTCCGCCGGGCGTGAGCGCAGCGTCGGCCTCGGGGTGATGGGCTTCCACTCCTACCTCCAGCAGAAGAGCGTCGCCTTTGAAAGCGCGATGGCCAAGGCGCTGAACCTCCAGATGTTCAAGCACATCCACGCGAAGGCGTGCGAGGCATCGATGCTGCTCGCGCAGGAGCGTGGGCCGTGCCCCGATGCTGCCGACATGGGCGCGATGGAACGCTTCAGCTGCAAGATGGCGATCGCGCCGACCGCGTCGATCAGCATCATCTGCGGCGGAACGTCTGCCTGCATCGAGCCGATCCCGGCCAACGTCTACACCCACAAGACGCTGTCTGGCAGCTTCTCGATCCGCAATCCGTACCTCGAAAAGCTGCTCGACAAGAAGTCGAAGAATTCGGTCAACGTCTGGAACTCGATCCTCGAGCGGGCCGGCTCTGTCCAGCACCTCGACTTCCTGACGCCCGAGGAAAAGGCGACCTTCAAGACCAGCTTCGAGATCGACCAGCGCTGGCTGCTCGAATTCGCTGCCGACCGCACGCCCTATATCGATCAGGCCCAGTCGCTGAACCTGTTCATCCCGGCCGATGTCGACAAGTGGGATCTGATGATGCTGCACTACCAGGCGTGGGAGCGCGGCATCAAGTCGCTCTACTACCTCCGCTCCAAGTCCGTGCAGCGCGCCGGCTTCGTCGGCGGCGTGGAAGCGGACAACACCTCGGAAGCGCCCAAGATCGAACTCTCCGCCGAGACCGATTACGAGGAATGCCTGAGCTGCCAGTAAGCATCTGCACCGGGCGCGCCGCCGCAACGGCAGGCGCGCCCGGCCGTGCCCGGGCCAGGACTTGGGCAGCAATCAATAGGGACGAACTTACATGAATCTGCCGTTTGGAATGGGCATCTTCGGGCTGCTGGTCTGCGCAGTCTTCGCCTTCAACTCGGTGCGTGAACTGCGCCGCAACGTCGAGGGTCACTCGCGCAACGCCGCGATGATCCACATCGCGATGGTGGCGATGTTCCTGCCCTTCTGCCTCTACGTCGTGATCGCCTACGCGCCCTGATTGCGCCCGATCTGAATCCAAGCGCGCCTGCGCACCGTATCTGTACCAAACAACACCCTCAGGAGTATCCGCCCATGTCGCTGCTCGAAGCCCGCAACACCTACAAGCCCTTCCAGTACCCCTGGGCCTATGACTTCTGGAAGCGCCAGCAGCAGATCCACTGGATGCCCGAGGAAGTGCCCTTGGGTGAGGATTGCCGCGACTGGGCGCAGAAGATCACCGAGAACGAGCGCAACCTGCTCACCCAGATCTTCCGCTTCTTCACCCAGGCCGATGTCGAGGTGCAGAACTGCTATCACGAAAACTACGGCCGGGTGTTCAAGCCGACCGAGATCAAGATGATGCTCGCCGCCTTCTCCAACATGGAGACGGTGCACATCGCGGCGTACTCGCACCTGCTCGACACCATCGGCATGCCCGAAAGCGAATACAGCGCCTTCCTCGAATATGAGGAAATGAAGGACAAGCACGACTTCCTGCAGACCTTCAACGTCGAAAGCGACGAGGATATCGCCCGCACGCTCGCCGTGTTCGGCGGCTTCACCGAAGGCTTGCAGCTGTTCGCCAGCTTCGCGATGCTGATGAACTTCCCGCGCTTCAACAAGATGAAGGGCATGGGCCAGATCGTCAGCTGGTCGGTGCGCGATGAAAGCCTCCACTGCGAAGGCATCATCAAGCTGTTCCACACCTTCTGCGAGGAGCGTCAGTGCCTCACCAAGGCGGTGAAGGAAGACCTGATCGACATCTGCCAGAAGACCGTGCGTCTGGAAGACAACTTCATCGACCTCGCCTTCGAGATGGGCCCGATCAACGGGATGAGCGCCAAGGAGATCAAGCGCTACATCCGCTACATCGCCGACTGGCGCCTCAAGCAGCTCGGCTTGCAGGAGATCTACATGATCGAGGAGCACCCGCTCCCCTGGCTCGCCCCGCTCCTCAACGGCGTCGAGCACGCCAACTTCTTCGAACAGCGCGCGACCGAATACTCGAAGGGCGCCACCCGCGGCGACTGGAACACCGTGTGGTCGTCGTTCGACAATCGCCAGAAGGCGAAGGCTGTGAACGAGGATGACGCTGTGGTGGCTGAAGCTGGGCTGTTTGGGGCTGAGGCTGCGGAGTAAAAAGAAGCCTTCCATTTTGTTGCAGCGATGTATTAGCCGATGAGTTGGCGGATTTAATTGCCGGCGAGATTAAAAGCCCCGCCACTCACCTCAGGTGGCGGGGTTTTTCTTTGGCGTTATTATACCAAGCGTGCCCTGCGTGAGAATCTCGGCGCGAAAGATGCTAAATACTACCCACTAAATCATGCCGGGGCTTAGTTGATATGCTTCTGACCTATGCGAGAGCATTCGTGATTGCGTCTGTGAACTTAGAGCACATTCGCGGCCACCTTATTCATCTTGATGCTACTGGTCATACCGGTGTGATGCCAAAGGACGAGGGATTTGCGATTAAAGTGAAGGCCGCTCTATCTGCGGTGTATAGCCTTTGCGCGGAAATTCCGAGCTTGAACAAAGTTTGCAGTCAAATCACTAGAATAGATGAGAGCTTTGAGGCAGGGACGACCCCAAGTCTCCTCAGCCAAAGCCTACATGAATTGAACAGTAGGCTGATGGAGGAACTTGCTGAACATTACTACTATCCTGTGACTACCGCGAACGCGATGCTGTACGGTAACAGCGTACCGTTCGGAGAAGATGTGGCGTATGCTTTCCCATCCGCAAGCGAAGACACCGTTGATTGTGTAAGGTGCCTAGTGCTTGGCCAGCCCACTGCTGCCGCATTCCATGCCATGCGGGCAATGGAAGTGGCGTTGAGGGCATTTGCACAGAAAGTCGGCGTTGAATTCAAGCCGTCTTGGGAGGCATACTTCAAGGCCATCGAAAAGCTTATCGATATACCTCATGCCAGCAAGACCAAAGCGGAGCGTGCGAAAGCGCCTATTTACCGAGAAATCTTGGGGGACTTTCTGGCGGTAAAAACCGCTTGGCGAAATCCCACCATGCATGTGGACCGGCGATATACCGACGGCGAGGCACAGCAGGTAGTAATCGCCGCGAGCGTCTTCATGGAGAAGTTGGCTAAGGCCGGCTTCCGCGAAAAACGAAAGCGTCCAGCAACCCAAACCGCGCTTCAGACTGAAGTGCTCGCTGGACTCACCGGCCTAATCAGCCAGCAAACGTGAAATTCGATTATCGGCCACTACCCCCGCCCCGGGCTTGACCCGGGGCCCCGCTTCATTTTGCACTGAAGAAAGAACAGCGGGATCCCGGGTCAAGCCCGGGACGGCGATCGGGGTGGGGCGGGGCGGAAGCCCGGGACGTCGAGTTGCCCATATCACCAGCACCCCGTCACCCCAGCGGAAGCTGGGGCCTAGGGCTGCAGGCACAGCGCTTGCCGCCCTAGGTGCCAGCTTCCGCTGGCAAGACGTAAACGGAGGCAGGGAAACCCTTCCGCAACCCTCCCGCGCTAACCTAGCCGCATGGAATCGCTCGCACATCTCGCCAACTCCGACACCATCGCCGCCGCCAAGGCGCTGCTCACCCCCGCCAACATCGCCACCGCGCTGATCGCGATAAACTTCCTCGCCTTTGCCGCCTTTGGCATCGACAAAGCGCGGGCCGAGGCCGGCGCGTGGCGGATTTCCGAGGGGACGTTGCTGCGGCTCGCCTTCCTCGGTGGCACCCCCGGAGCCTATGCGGGCCGCGCGCTGTTTCGGCATAAGACGCGCAAGCAGCCCTTTGGCGCCAACCTGCGCGCCATCGCGGTGCTCCAGCTGGTCGCCATCATCGCCGGCCTCGCATTGTGGCTGGGCAGAGGCGCTTTCCTACGGGGGGCCGGACGGGGTAGGCCGGGGCTTCCGCGCAAGCTCCGCCGGGCGAAATTTCGCCAAAATCGTGTGAGCAGCGCAGATTATCCAGTAAATACAGAAGGATGGCGCGCAGGGAGGCAATTCCAGGCCCCTTTTAGGCCGTTTTAGACCCCCTTTAGACGCGTTTAGACCCCCCTTAGACCCCCTCCAGGGGTGCGCCAGACCCCCTCCAGACCCGCCCGAATGCGCAGTTTGCCGCGAATCCGGATTGCGTCGAATCCGGCCACGAGGCCGCGGCAAACTTGATCGCGATCAAGTACGGATCCGGCGCAGGAGCCTAGGCAGGGTGTATCACCAAAGGAGATTACCATGTCCGCGCACACCCCCAACGAGCTCGCCGATGCCTTCCCCGATAACGCCGAAGCGCTCCACCAGCTCAAGCTCACCGACCCCCATTTCGTGCGGCTGGCCGAGCAGCATCACACGGTAAACCGCGCCATTCACCGCATCGAGATCGAGGCCGAGCCGGCCAGCGACGAGCGGCTCGACACGTTGAAGCGCGAACGGCTGCACCTGCTCGACCAGATCGCCGCCATGCTCGAGAACGCGCCCAAAAGCTGACGCGGGGGGAAAAAGAAGCGCCTTCAGCAGGCGATAACTGTCGGGTAAGCCGATGAAATATCACGTTTCGTCGTTCCCGGCCTACCAAGCCGCTTGGCCCGGCGCGTGCAAGACGCTAGGGCGCCGCCCAAGAGCGTGACGCACGCGCACGGGACATGACGCCAGTGACTGACAAGCCATTCCAAATGCCGCCTCGTGCGGGGGCTGAGACGCCCGATCTGTTCAAGGCCGAGGTGCTGATCGAGGCGCTGCCCTATTTCCAGCGCTATGCGGGGCGCACCTTCGTGGTGAAATACGGCGGCCATGCGATGGGCGATCCCGAGGCGGCGCGCGATTTTGCAGCGGACATCGTGCTGCTGAAAGCGGTCGGCATCAACCCGGTGGTCGTGCACGGCGGCGGCCCGCAGATTGGCGAGATGCTGGGGCGGCTGGGGGTGGAGAGCACCTTCGTCGACGGCCTGCGCGTCACCGATGAGGCCACCGCCAAGATCGCCGAAATGGTGCTTTCGGGCGCGATCAACAAGGAGCTGGTCGGCTGGCTTGCGGCGGCAGGCGGCAAGGCGATCGGCATCTCGGGCAAGGACGGCGGTCTGGTGACCGCGCGCAAGGTCACCCGCACCACGCGCGATCCGGATAGCAATATCGAGCAGGTCGTGGACCTCGGCTTTGTCGGCGAGCCGGCTGCGGTCGATACCACGGTGATCGACACGATGGTCGCCGCCGGGATGATCCCGGTGATCGCCCCGATCGCGCAGGGCGAGGACGGGGCGACCTACAACATCAACGCCGACACAATGGCAGGCGCGATCGCGGCGGCGCTGGGTGCGGCGCGGTTGTTCCTGCTGACCGATGTGGCAGGCGTGCTGGGCGCCGATGGCGAGCTCCTCACCGATCTCACCCCCGCCGATATCGCCAAACTGCGCGAGGAAGGCGTGATCCGCGGCGGCATGGTGCCCAAGCTCGAGACCTGTGTGACCGCGGTGCAATCGGGCTGCGAGGCGGCGGTGGTGCTCGACGGGCGCGTGGGCCACGCGATGCTGCTCGAATTCTTCACCGCGCGCGGCGCCGGCACGCTGGTGCGCGCCTGAGGGAACCGGGGCTGGCGCGAGGCGTATTAACAGGCTAATACGCCTCCCCAGGGACAAGACCGGGCGCGCGGCCTTCGCCTCATCGGGGCCGGCGCCTTTGCAATGGAAACGGACACGCAATGAGCGACGCATTTCTCCAGATCTTCCTGATGGTGCTCAACGCCGCCAACATGCTGCTGATCATCTGGTTCATCATCGGGCTGCTATTCGCCTTCAACGTGGTGAGCCCGCGCAACCAGTTTGCGGGCGCCGTCCATGACGCACTGACCCGCCTCTTCGAGCCGGCGCTGCGCCCCATCCGGAAGGTGATGCCGGACACCGGCGCGATCGACTTCTCGCCGATGGTATTCCTGATGATCCTCAACGCGATCGGCTACCTCCTGCAGGGCGCGATGCGTTGATGGTTGAAGCGGCGCGGATCGACGGGAAGGGTTTCGCCGAGGGCCTGCGCGCCCGTGTGGCCGGGCACGCCGCCGCATTTGCGCGGACCACTGGCCGTGCGCCAGGCTTGGCGGTGGTGCTGGTTGGCGAGGACGCAGCGAGCCAGGTCTATGTGGGTGCCAAGGGCCGGGCCTGCGAGGAAGCAGGGATCGCCAGCTTCGAGCATCGCCTCCCTGCCGAGACGAGCGCGGCCGAGCTGCTGACGCTGGTCGAGCGGCTCAACCGTGACGAAGCGGTCGACGGCATCCTCGTACAGCTGCCGCTTCCCCAGGGGCTCGACGAGCAGGCGGTGATCGCTGCGATCGACCCGGACAAGGATATCGACGGATTCCATGTGATCAACGCTGGGCGTCTTGCGGTCGGCCAGACGGGCTTCGTGCCTTGCACGCCGCTCGGATGCCTGATGCTGCTGCAGGATCGGTTGGGCGATCTGTCAGGCCTTGATGCGGTGGTGATCGGCCGTTCGAATATCGTCGGCAAGCCGATGGCGCAGCTCCTCACCGACGCCAACGCCACCGTCACGCTGGCGCATAGCCGGACCAAGGACCTCGCGGCAGTGGTACGCCGCGCCGATATCGTGGTGGCCGCAGTGGGCCGTGCGGAGATGGTGCGCGGGGACTGGATCAAGCCGGGTGCGACAGTGATCGACGTCGGCATTAACCGCCTGCCGCCCACGGAAGACAAGCCCAAGGGACGACTGGTGGGCGACGTCGCTTACAGTGAAGCTCTCGCGGTTGCCGGCGCGATCACGCCGGTGCCGGGCGGGGTTGGGCCCATGACCATCGCCGTGCTCCTGCGGAACACGCTGGTCGCAGCGCACCGCCATGCCGGGTTGGACGCGCCTGAGGGGCTCTAGCCCAGCTCCCGGATCAGGTCTTTGCCGTCCCAGCCCTGTGCAGCCGCCGCGACGAAATCGTAGAAGCCGGTAAGCTGCGGGGTCGGCTGGTATAGTTCGAGCATGTGCCCAAGGCTGTCGCGAGCATCGACGAAGACGAAGGCGGTCCCGCTCTCAGTCACTGAGAGCTGCGCGAGCGGAGCGCCTTCGGCTGCAAAGCGCGCGATTTCAGCTTCCAGATCGTCTACGAACAGCGCCGCGTGATGCAGCCCTTCCTTGCCTGAGCCGAACGGGAACATGTCGTGCAGCGCGGACGGGTCGGGATTATGCTGCACCACCAGCTCGACCATTACGCTGCCCCATTGGCCATAGGCGCTGGAGTGATCGAACGCCCGCTCCACCCCGCGATGCTGCGAGGACGATAGCACGACGTGGCGCAGCACGAAGAACGGGCCCGAGCCGAACTTACGGTGATGCGCCGCTGCCGCTGCCTCGAGGCCGTTCACCTTGTAAGCAAGCTGGCGAACGGCGAGCATCTCAGTTGACCGCCCGGTCCCTGCCCACCCAGTATGGCGCGCGCAGCTCACGGCGCAGGATCTTGCCCGAGGGATTGCGCGGCAAGGCGGGGATGAAGTCGACCGTCTTGGGGCACTTGTAGCCCGCGATCAGCGTCCGGGCATGGGCGATCAGTTCCGCCTCGGTGAGTTGTTCGCCGGCCTTCACCACCACACAGGCCTTGACCGCTTCGCCCCACTTGGCGTCGGGCACGCCGATCACCGCGACATCGGCGACCTTGGGGTGCGAATAGAGCGCGTTCTCGACCTCGGCCGGGTAGACGTTCTCGCCCCCGGAGATGATCATGTCCTTCACCCGGTCGTGGATGTAGAGGTAGCCGTCCTCGTCGAGATATCCTGCATCGCCGGTGCGCAGCCATCCCTCGGAGTCGATGGTCGAGGCGGTGGCATCCGGGTTGTTCCAGTAGCCGCGCATGTTCTTCGAAGACCGCGTGGCAATCTCGCCCACGGCGCCGGTCGGGACCGGATTGCCTGCCTCGTCGATGATCTTGAGCTCCACCCCAGCGAGCGGCTTGCCGACAGAGCGCATCCGGGGTGAGCCTTCGGGCACGTGATCCTCGGGATCGAGCGCGACGATGGTGCCGCTCGTCTCGGTCATGCCGTACATCTGCACGAATCCGCAGCCGATCACCCGCATCGCCTCACGCATCAGTTCAAGCGGGATCGGGGAGGCGCCGTAGGTGATGTATTTGAGACGGCTGAAATCGGTCTCTGACACGCGCGGGTGATTCAGCAGGATCTGGATCGCGGCAGGCACGAGGAAAATCTTCGAGATGTTGAAGTTGGCGATGAGGTCCAGCGCCTTGGTGGGGTCGTATTCGGGGATGACGATCGAATTGCTGCCCGCGACCATCGTGCCGATCCCGGTACCGGTGCCGCTGATGTGGAAGCACGGCATGGCAAGAAGCGTGACATCGCCCGGGATCGGCTCCTGCCATGTACGCATGTCCTCGCCGCTCGCTTTGGCATCACGGCTGGAGAGGATCGAAGCGTGGGTCATAACCGCGCCCTTGGGCTTGCCGGTGGTGCCCGAGGTATAGAGCTGGAGCGCGTCGTCATCGGCACGCACGCGGTGGGCGAGCGGCGTCGCGGGTAAGCCATCGCGCCAGCTGCGATAGTCTGTGCCGGAGCAGTCTGGCGCGTCGATGCCGATTACCTGCTCGATGCGGGTCGCCTCGGCGCGGGCGGTGGCCAAAGCTTCCGCAAAGCCCTCGCCGACGAACACCACGCGCGCTTCGCAATTGTCGAGGATATAGGCGACCTCGGGTGGGGCGAGGCGCCAGTTGACCGGGGTCATCACCGCGCCGATGCGCGCCGCGCCGAGGAACGCCTCGAAATAGAGCGGATGGTTCTTGCCGAGGAACGCCACGCGCTCGCCCGGTTTGACGCCCAGCGCGACAAGGCCGTTCGCAACCCGGTCCGCGCCTGCGTCGAGCGCAGCGAAGCTGATTTCCTCGTCACCAAAAGTGAAGGCGATGATGTCCCCCTGCGTCCGCGCGTGCTCGCGCACGACGTCGCAGAAGGACTCCGCTGCCAATGCTGTGTTTTCTCCCATGAGCAACGAAATAGACCCGCTGCGTGCGCCTGTCATTGGCACAATTCATAGCGGCGCGCGGCCGTGGGCGCGGTAGGGTGAGGGATGGACATTCCCGCAGGCTTCGAACCGGCCGACTTCACCGCCGGCTTTCTCGATCATGGCGGGCCCTATTATCTCGGGCCTGAGGCTGACGAGGTGCGGGTGGTCGGTCTCAGGATCATGCCGCATCACATCAACTATCAGGACGCGGCGCATGGAGGCGTGATTTCGACCTTTGCCGACGTCGCGCTGAGCCATGCGGTGTTCGACGCCGAGCGTCCACGGCTGACGCCGTCGACCGTCACGCTGACGGTCAACTACCTCAGCGGCGCGCGGCTCGGCGATTGGCTGGAGGCGCGGGTGCGGATCGACCGGCTGGGAGGGCGCACGGCCTATACCTCGGGCGGCATCTGGCGAGGGCCGGAGCAGGTAGCGACGATGAGCGGGGTGTTTGCTTTCAAACGCCCTTAGCCGAGCCAGCGCGCCACCGCAGCGGTCGAGGGGTCGCGTTCGTCGTAGTAGCCCGATGCGCCTTCGGGTGTATCTGACAGATCGACGCCTTCCACCACCCGGAACTCGCGCCAGTCATAAAGGCCGGTGCGCTGGGCGATGCGCCATTCGCCGCTACGTTTTTCGAACCGGTCGACATAGCGCCCGGCGACGATCGCAGAGTAGATCACCCCCTTATCCGGGAACACCGCCGCAAGCGGATATCCCGCCGGGATGGTGTGCATCGCGGTCATATAGGTTTCGGTGTGGCACACATCGGAGCCATCGAAGCCGAATTGCACCTGCCCCAGCTGGTGCTGCGTGGCGAGGCAGGGGTCGATTACCGCGCGTGCCTGATCCACGAAGCCGCGCCAGTCTCCCTCGATCAGCCCGAAGCGGAACATCGCGTCCGAGTGGAACAATCGCTCCATCATCCCCCATCGCCGCCGGTCGATCGCATGGGCGTAGGCGGCGAGAACGTCGCGGATAGCTTCGCGGTCTTCGAGGGTTCCGGTCATTGCGGCAATTCCACGATAACCTTGCCGATATTGCCGCCCGTAAACAGCTTGGCATAGGCGGTGAGGGTGTTTTCGAGGCCGTGCGTGACGTCATAGGGCATGACCAGCTCTCCCGCCTCGCTCCAGTCGCGCAGGCGGCGGGTGAGCGCCGGGCCCTCATGCATAAAATCGGGCGAGAAGAAGCCCTCGATCCGCAGACGCCGCATCAGCACTTGGTCGAACTCCTTCGGCGCGGTGCGGCTGCCGGCGGTGTAGTCGGCAAGCAGCCCGCACACCGCGATCCGGCCATAGTGGTTCATGCGGGTCAGCACCCGGTCCAGCAACGGCCCGCCGACGTTGTCGAAATAGACGTCGAAGCCGCCTGCCGCATCAAGCTGCGCGCCCACATCAGCCGCCTTGTAATCCACCGCGCCTGCAATCCCCAGCTCCCCGGTCAGGTAAGCGCACTTCGCAGCCCCGCCTGCGATGCCCCATGCCTCGCAGCCGAGCAGCTTGGCGATCTGGACCGCGAGGATGCCGGTCGCTCCAGCGGCGGCGGAGACCAGCACCCGCTCGCCGGGCTTGGCTGCGCCGGTCTGTTCAATCCCCCACAGCGCGGTCCATCCGTTCATCCCGAGCGGGCCGAACCATGCGCGCCGGTCTGTCACGGAAGGGTCAAGCAGCAGCGCGCCCGACATGACCGCATCGACCGTCGAGATATCGGCCCACTGCCCGAAGGCGCGCACCAGATCGCCTGCCCGAAAACCCTCGGCGCGGGTCTCGATCACTTCGCCCAGCACCAGCCCCGTCATCGGCCCGCCCACCGGGAGCGGCGGCTGGTAGCCGTCCTCGCGGTCAGAGAGCCACATGCGGGTTCCGGCGTCCATCGACAGTTGGGTGTTGCGGATGCGGATTTCGCCTTCGGCAAGCGGGGCGAGCGGGGCCTCGGCCAGCTCCAGGGCTGCGGCGAAATCGGTGCCCTCGGGGCGGCGCGCGATGCGCCAGAAGCGGTTGTCCATCTGCCCACTGTCCGGCCCCCGCGCCGCTACGGCAACCCCGTCTTTTTGTCAGGGCCAAACAGGCGCTCGCTATCAAATTGGCGCGGTGCGCAGGCGTAGGGGGCTACCTAGTCTCCGCCCCATAAAACGAGAGGGAGAGACAACACATGGCAACCATCACGGTGATCGGCGCGAGCGGGAGGCAGGGCCTTGCGCAGGTGCGCCAGGCGCTCGCCGCCGGCTACGACGTGCGCGCAATTTCGCGCCGGGCCGACGCGCTGGAAGGCGCACCGATCGAGGGTGTCGAGAAGGTCGAGGTACGGCCGATGGACCTGTACGACACTTCCACTTTCGCCGATGCGCTGGAGGGTTCGGACTACATCTTCTACACCCACCCGCTGCAGGCCCGCGCCGACCGCGCCTACCTGATCGGCGAGGTTGGAAAGGCCGCAGCCCACGCCAACGTGAAACGCGTGGTGTGGAACACCTCGAGCTGGATCCCCGACAAGCCGGGCGATCCCTTCACCTACGGCGAAAACACCAAGGGGATCAACG
The DNA here is from genome assembly GCA_963765775.1 of uncultured Alphaproteobacteria bacterium. Lineage (GTDB taxonomy): Bacteria > Pseudomonadota > Alphaproteobacteria > Sphingomonadales > Sphingomonadaceae > Erythrobacter. The sequence goes on along the minus strand of CAVXXQ010000006.1, from coordinate 347,021 downwards.
CGCTGTGGCGTTCCGGCGCGCCGGGGACGGTGTTCGGTTCGGTCCTGTTCATGGACAACCTGCTGACCAATTGGGCGCGGCCCTTCATCGTCAACGAAGGCCGCTACGTCTATCCGCACAACCCCAATCTCCAGGCCAACTGGATCAGCCTCGACGACGTTGCCAAGTTCATGCTGGCGAGCCTCGAGCGGCCCGACATGGAGGGCGCGTGGCTCAATATCGGCGGGCCGGAGCGGCTGGTCGGCAAGCAGGTGACCGAGTGCCTCAGCCAGGCTTTAGGCAAGGAAATTCAATACGATCCCTGCACCCCGGCCGAGTTCGGGCGCTATCTCGTCGAAGCGGCGGGGGACACTATGCCGCCCGAAATGCGCGCCGATTTCGCCAAGGGCATCGAGGCCTTCTACGACTACAACAACGACGCCCCGACCAAGCCCTTCGCGGTCGATATGGACCACGTCTACGAACGCTTCCCCGAGTTGGAAGGCAAGCTGGAACCCATGAGCGAATGGACCAAGCGTCAGGAATGGGGCGAGACCAATTACCGCCCGGCCTTCGGCTAACCTTGCAGGCCCCCGCTGCGGCGATGTTTCACGTGAAACATTGCTTTTGCGGGGGGTCTGAGCGGGGTCTGGAGGGGGTCTGGACGCGGCTAGAGGGGGTCTAACAGGGGTCTAGAGGGGGTCTAGACGGGGTCTAAACGCGCGACGATTTCGCTGAACCGTCCAAATTTGCCCGTCGCCCCCGCGCAGGCGGGGGCCTATCTGACCTCGATGCCATGCGCACCCTCGTATGGGCGCCTGCCTGCGCAGGGGCGACGGGGGGATATTTCGCCGCCTGACGGCGTCCGTTATTGCGGCAGTCCAGACAAAACCTGTCGTTCGGCTAGCGACCCCATTGTTGCCGTTCACAAATCAAGTATGTTTCGGCGAATGGAAGAGATGAGACGAAAACTCCCGCTCGTGCCTTTGCTCCCATTTTTGTTCATGACAGCGTGCGGCGTCGATACCTCGAGCGACCGCAGCGACCCTTGGGGTCGCGAACCTGATCCGGCTCTTGCGCCCGTGACAGATGTCGATGCAGCGACAGTGAAAGAGCTTACCCGAGAGGGCTATCTGATTGTCGATCAGCGCGAAACGGGCTGTGATGCAGGGCCTGATGTTCATTGCGATGGGTTTAGCGCGCTGTATCTGGGGCGCGACAATGAGACGGACGAAAAATCATCCGCCGAGTTTGCATGTCCGGGCACCGAAACTCCCGTTGATCAGTGGAAGTGCCGTCGCCTTGATCCGCCATACGTTCCCAATGGCGGCTTCAAGCCTAAGGCTCTAAGCGGCGGCTAACCACCCATTCCCGGACGTTAGGACCAAGCTCCAAAAATCCCAAAAGCGGTCGTTCCGGATGCGGCGGCGAACCTCTATTCCGCCGCCTGCCGCTGCTCCTGTGCGAAGATCGCGACCAGCTCGTCGTCGCTTGCCGCCACCAGCCGCTCGGCCCAGCCGTGGAAGATCTGCCCGCCGCGCTCGTTGCGGCCGAACAACACCTCTTTCATCAGCCCCGATGCCAGCGCCTGCTGCTGGCGCTTGCCGGTAGCGTAATCCTCGTCGCGGACCACGATCTCGAGGAAGTTGAACTGGTCATGCGCCGCTTGCACCTGTTCGGGCGTTTCGGGCTGGTTCTCCATGACGTAGAACTGGGTGGTGAAGCTTGTCCCCACGGTTGCGCCGGGGAACAGCTGGCTGATCAATGCCCCGCGCTGCCCGCCGCCGTAGAAGCTGGCGATCGAGATGTGCGGGAAGATCGTCCACACGCCCTGCACGAGGACTTCCTGCGGCAGATCATCGTCGCTCATGGCTTCGAGGTCCATCTGCTGGTCGTCCTCGCCCGAAACCTTGATGGCGAACTTCGACGGGGTCGAGAGACGCTGGTGCGGGCCGAAGGCGAAGTAGTTGGCGCGGTTGTAGAAATCCGCTCCGAAGGTGTCCTTGTGCAGCACCGGCAGGTGGTAGAAATCGAGATAGCCGTCATAGGCAGTCTTCCAGTTCGGCCCTTCCAGCACACGGCTGGCGAACAGCGTCCAGCCGTCGAATTCGAACGCCTTCAAGAGCTCGTCATAGCCGCACAGATAGTCGGCGATGGACAGCTTGGAATGCGGGTCGAGCGTCACCCAGATCAGGCCTGCGCTTTCGTAGACCGGGAACTTGGTCAGGCAATGCTGGCTCTTGTCGATGCTCCCGAAATCCTTCGAATCTGCCACGCCGATCAGGTCGCCGTCCGCCTTGAAGGTCCAGCCGTGATAGCCGCAGGTAAAGCGGCTGGCATTGCCGCAGCCAGCGGCAAGCGGGTTGCCGCGGTGGGTGCACATGTTGAGGAAGGCGCCCATGCTGCCGTCCTTCTGGCGGGACAGCAGCAGCGGCACGCCGCAGATGTCCATCGCCTTGAAATCGCCGGGCTTGGGAAGCTCGCAAGACGGCGCGACCATCAGCGGCAGGCGGCGGAAGATCTGCTTTTTCTCGCGCTCGAACAGCTCCGGGTCGGTGTAGGCGGCAGCGGGAATGCGCACGACCGCGTCGGCATATTCCATCGTATCGGCCGCGCCGTGGGCGACCAGGTTACGGGTCATTTCGACCAGCGTTTCGCGTGACATGGTATTCCTCTCCCGGATGTGCGGCGGTTCTGCGCTTGCCGGGCGGGGGCGGCAATTGGCACTTTTGTGCGCCTCAAATGAGAAGGGCGGGCTCTGCCGAGCCCGCCCTTTCGTGTTTCGCGTTTGATCGCGTGATCAGAACTTGAAGCTGGTCTGGATGAACAGCTGCCGGCCGCGGTTCATCGACACCACCGAATTGTCGCCAAGCGGGAGGCCGAAGCCGCCAGCGCCGCCGGGCGGCAGGAACGGACGGCCGCCCGAGGTGACCACGTAAAGCTCCTCGGTGAGGTTGGTGCCGATCAGCGACACCCGCCAGTTGCCATCGGGGTGGCCGACCGAGATGTTCGCATCGAAGGTGACGTAGCCATCCTGCACGTAATCGTTCTTCGACTGCTGGTCAGCGAAGTAGCTGCCCGAGAACAGCATGTTGCCGCCCAGGAAGATGCCGATGCCGTCGTTCACCGGGATATCCCAGTCGAACGCGACGTTGCCCGACCATTTCGGAGCGCGCGGTGCCCGGCGACCGTTGATGTTCTCGCCCGATGCCGACACGAACGCATCGGTGAACTTGGCATCAAGATAGCCGACGTTGGCCGACAGGTTGAGGCCTTCCACCGGGGTCCGCCAGCGGGTTTCGAGATCGATCCCCTGCGAGGTCAGCTGGCCGGCGTTGAGCGTGATGAACTGGATGGTCACCGCGTTGAAGTTCTGCACCTGCAGATCGTCGACCACGTAGTGATAGGCCGTCCCGTTGATCGTCAGGCGCCGGTTGTTGAACTGCGAACGGAAGCCGATTTCGCCGCCGCGGGTGCTTTCCGAGCCGTAGATCAGCGACGTGAAGTTGCCCGAAAGCGCCGCCTGGCTGAGGCTGTTCGACGGCAGGGCCGAGTTGTCGATCCCGCCGCTCTTGAAGCCGGTGCGGTAGGCAGCGAACAGGTTGAGGTCGGGATTGACCTGATACTTCAGCGTGATTTCAGGCGAGAAGTTGCTGTCCTTGAAGCGGATCGGACCGGAGTTGAAGCCCGGCCGCACGAAGCCCGGGCCCTGCAGGAAGCCGTGGAGATACGGAACCGTGATGACCTGCGTCTTCTTCTCGTCGGTGTAGCGGCCGCCGGCCACCAGTTCGAGCTGTTCGGTAAGGTCGAAGATCAGCGAGCCGAACAGCGAGTAGGCCTTGGTGTTGGTGACGTGGATCTTGTCCCAGTCATAGGTGTTGCCGGTCGCCGGATCGGGCGCGATCAGCGAGATGTTGACGGCCTGTTGCGAGGTATCGAACAGGAACTCGCGGTCTTCGTAGAAGGCGCCGAGCATGAAGTTGACCAGCCCGTCGTAATCCGAAGCGAGGCGGAATTCCTGCGTGAACTGCTTGAGCGCGTTGTTCGGGTCCGAACAGCCCGTGCCCTGCGGCCTGCCCGCCTGGTTGGTCGCAGCCAGCGCCGGAGCGTTCGCGGCGAGGAAGCCGGGGTTGTTGGTGGCATTGCCGATCGGCGAGAATGCCGGCCCGAGGCCGCCGTAACCGTAGCAGTCGAAGTCGGTGGCATCCATGTTCACGTAGCCGGTGGTCGAGGTCAGCCTGAGGCTTTCGTTCAGGTCGTAGTTGGCCAGCAGGCGGGTGAAGAAGATCTCGGATTCGCTGAACGGCACGCCGTTGCGCCCTTCGGCAGCCGAGGGACCAGGAACCTTCGCGGACAAGGAAGGTGCGCCATCGGGGATGAAGAACTTCTTATCATTGATATTGCAGTCATATCCCGCCGGAATGGCGACCACGCCTTGCAGCAGCCAGACCGGATCGGCCCGGCCATTCGCGCCGCAGAAGACGTCCGAATGCTGGATCGCGCCGTCACCCTCGGTGCGCGTATACTGCACCTTGAGGTTGGCGTTGAAGCTCGAGGTCGGCTCCCATGCGAGCGTGCCGCGCGCGATCAGGCTCGTCTGGCCGCGGTAGCGCCCGTTGCCCGATGGCAGGTTGTCCTGCAGCTGGATGAAGTGGTTGATGTCGTTGTACTGCGCCGCAACGCGGAAGCCGAGCGTCGGCGTGAGCGGGCCCGAGATGTAGCCGCCGACGAGGTAGCCTTGCTCTTCGAACTCGTAGTTGGCGGTGCCGCCGACTTCCAGCTTGGAGGTCGGATCGGCGCTCTGGATCGCGAACACACCCGCGGTTGCCGACTTGCCGAAATAGAGCGCCTGCGGGCCCTTGAGCACGTCGACCTGCTTCACATCGAAGAAGCCGGACTGCACGAGGCGCATGGTCGAGACCTGGACGCCGTCGAAATCGAACGCCACGGCGCTGTCGAACGACGCCGAGATGTTCGACGAACCGACGCCGCGCAGGGAGAGCTGGCCGCCCGAACCCGAGCCGCCGACCTGCACCTGCAGCGAAGGCACGCGGCTGGTCAGCGAGGCGACGTTGTTGCTGACGTAATTGTTGAGCGTCTCACCGCTGACCGAGGTGATCGTGACGGGGACTTCCTGCAGGGATTCGGCCTGACGGCGGGCCTGCACGATGATGACGTTGTCGTCTTCGGGCTGCGCTGCAGCATCGGCTTCCTGCGCAAAGGCGGCGCTCGGCATCGCGGCGAGGCCGGTCAGCGCAACGCCGCAAAGCAAGGCCCGGCGCATGCCGCCGGACGCAATTCGGGCACGAAATGTATTCATGATCCACTCTCCCCTTTGGGCCGCGGTTATCCCGCACACCCGGTTATCCCCTTGCCGACGACGCTTCTCTGTTGCGCCTTTCGGTATGGGCTCAGGTGTATGTTGCAGCCGTCAGCGCGCCATCCGCAAAAGCGATAGTGACGCTGTCAAACTGCGACAAAAACGCAACATAGCTGCGCAAAGCGCGATGCCGTAGCGTCACTCCGCCGCCTCGCGGGCCTGATCTGTGACCATTTGTGCAACTCGCGGATCGTTGGGCCAGACCCATTCCGGCCCGATCACCGGCTCGACCCTGAGCTGTGCGGGTACGTTGCCTTCCCCGATCATCCGGTCGAGGCTCTGGTGGAAGGAATAGATCCGCGCCTCCTGATAGGACAGCGGTACCGAGCGGAACGCCGAGCCCTGCATCGACTGCTGGATCGCCTCGCCGAACTGCGTGTCCTCAAGGATGATCGGGCTCATCTGCCGCCCGTTGGGCTGGGTGGCGTCGGGGACGGTCCACAGGTCGGGCGCAGGCGCCCCGGACTGATCGGCGTCCCAATCGAGCGCCATTGTCACCAGCTCCAGCCGGGTAGTGCCGAGCGAAGTCGGCCAGAATACCAGCGGCGGCACGAAGTAGTTGCTCAAGGGGCTGACCCAGTTGGGGAACAGCGTGTAGCTCTGCGTGCAGGTCCGCCCTAGTTCGCCGACGCTTTCGATCTGCTGCCATCCCGCCGGGGAATCGATCGCGCGCACATGCTCGCGGTCGGTGGTGCGCGGCGGCGGGGCGAGCATCCGGGCATGGCCATTGGGATAGATGGTGTTCAAGTTGCGCGCAGGGTCCACCAGCGGCGCGACGGTGTTGGGGTGGATGAAGGGCACATGGTAGACCTCCATGTTGGCCTCCATCGCGACCTTCCAGTTGCAATTGAGCTCGAAGGAATGGCGCGCGGCGAGCTTGATGCGGTCGAAGGCGAACTCCTCCCACTCGCGCGCCAGCGGCCCGAGCCAGTCGAGCAGCGACATCGCGTCCATGTCGAAGTTGACGTAGATCACCTTGCCGAACAGCTCGCAGCGCACGGGCAGCAGGCCCCGGCAGCTCATGTCGAAATCGGCCGGAAAATCGCGCCGTTCGGGCACGCCCACCAGACTGCCGTCGGTCTTGTACGTCCAATTGTGATAGCCGCACATCAACCGACTGGACTTGCCGCGATCCTCGGTCACCACCGGCGCGCCGCGGTGGCGGCAGGTGTTGTGGAAGGCGCGCACCACCCCGTCCATGCCGTGGACGATCACGATCGGATCGCCGGCATTGTGCCAGCGCATATAGCAGCCGGGTTCCGGAATTTCGTCGAGGTGCCCGGCGAACAGCCACGACTTGCGGAACACGTGCGCCTGTTCGAGCGCGAAGTATTCAGGGCTGGTGTAGCGCCCTGCGGGCATGTCGGGGAGGCGCGGGAAGCCTTCCGGCGGTGCGGTGCGCGTGCCCTCCCACTCCATCAACGCCTTCAGCTGCGCGACTTCGTTTGCGTCCATCATGCTCGCCACTCCCTCGGTGCCAAGAATACATCGCGCACGTTCCGTAGCGTCCTCGCGCTTTCGACAGTGGTTTGGCTTGGCCCCTCCGATAGGCTGGCCTTCACAAAACAAGCTTTTGGGAGAGAGCAGCATGGCGGGACGGGTAGCGGGCAAAGTTGCGCTCGTGACAGGCGGGGCAATGGGTCTGGGCAAGGCCGATTGCGAGGTGCTGGCACGCGAGGGCGCCAAGGTGATCGTCACCGACCGCGATGCCGAGCTTGCGCATCAGGTCGCCGACGCGATCGGCGGCGATGCGATGGCGCTCGACGTCACCAACGAAGACCAGTGGGCCGAAGTGATCCGCGCCGTGCAGGAACGTCACGGCGGGCTCGACATCCTCGTCAACAATGCCGGCAACGTCATCTTCGAGAGTATCGAGGAGTGCTCGACCGCGCATTTCCGCCTGCATCTCGATATTCACGTGATGGGCACCTTCTTCGGGTGCAAACACGCGCTGCCGCTGATGAAGAACCGTCACCTCAAAGTAGGCGGGGGCGGATCGTCGATCATCAACATGGCGTCGACCGCGGCGCTGATGGGCTATGGCAACATCCCCGCCTATGCGGCATCGAAGGCGGCGATTGCGGGCATGACCCGCAGCCTTGCCGTCGATTTTCAGGACAAGGGCTACGGCGTGCGCGTCAACGCGCTCGCACCCGGCGGGATCGAGACGCCGATGGTGATGGGCATTTCCGGGCGCGGCGGCACGACGCCGATGGAGATTCCCGAAGGCCCGCTGGATGCCAATGCGCTCGGCCATCCGCGCGACGTGGCGGGCTGCGTGCTGTTTCTCGCGTCTGACGAAGCGCGCTTCCTCAACGGCCTGACGATCCCGGTGGACAATGGCCTCAACGCCCGACCGCACCACTGATACCGGCCCCGCCACCGGCTACCGCTGGTACGTGCTGGGTCTGCTGACGCTGACGAGTGCGTTCAGCGTCGCCGACCGGCTGGTGTTCGGCATTCTGGTGCAGGACATCAAGGCCGAGTTCAAACTCTCGGACTTCGAGCTGGGCCTGCTCGGCGGGCTGGCCTTTTCGCTGATCTACGTGCTCGCGGGCTTCCCCGCCGCGCGGCTCGCCGACCGTTCGACCCGCAAGAACATCGTCGCGGTGGCGATCAGCTTCTGGAGCCTGATGACCGCCGCCTGCGGCATGGCGACGGGCTTCTGGACGCTGTTCATGGCCCGCACCGGCGTGGGCGTGGGGGAGGGCTGCTCCGGCCCCTCCTCGCAAAGCGTTGTCGCCGATTACTTCACCCGCGGCGAGCTTGCCAAGGCGATGGGCTTCCTCACCATCGGCGCGAGCATGGGGACGGCGGGCGGGTTGATCATCGGCGGGCAGCTGGCCGAGATCTTCAACTGGCGCTGGGCGTTCATCCTGATGGGGATGCCGGGGCTGCTCTTGGGCGGGATCATCTACCTCACCGTGCGTGAGCCGAAGCGCGGGCGCTATGCCCCGGCGGGCACCGACATGACGCAGTTGCCGCTCGGGCAGACGATCCGCAGCCTGCTCACCAACCGCGTGTTCATGGGGCTGGCGCTGGGCTGGGCGGTGCAGATCATGATCGGCTACGGTCTCGCCTTCTGGATGGCGGCGGTGATGCTGCGGACCTTCCCGATCTCGACCGGCGATGTCGGACTGTATCTCGGCTTCACCTTCTTCCTCGGCGGCATTCCGGGGCCGATCCTCGGCGGCTATGTCACCCACTGGCTGACCTTGCGCGACGAACGCTGGCGCGCGTGGCTGCCGGGGCTGGTGAGCCTTGGCTGCGTCGCCCCGCTCGCGCTGAGCCTGACGTCGAGCGACTTCACCATGTTCCTTGTGTGGTTCGGGCTGGCCTATGCGATCTACGTCGCCAGTCAGGCGGGCATCCTGTCGGGCATTCAGGCATCGGTGGAACCGGCAAGCCGGGGCTTTGCGGTCGCCATCGCGCTGTTCTTCAACAACCTCATCGGCCAGACATTAGGGCTGGGGTTGATCGGCGGGATCAGCGACAGCCTTACGGCAAACCACGGCGACAGCGCCTTGGCGGTGGCGGTGTTCGGGGTGTGCCTTGCCTCGGGCGTGGTCTCGCTGGGCATCTTCGTGTGGACGGCGGCGCAGATGGGGCCGAGTGGCTATCTGGAGAAGATGCGGGGGGACTAGAAGCCCGGCCTAGAAGCCGGGGTGGATCGACATCGCCGCGCCGTCGACCAGCATCTCCGCGCCCGTCATGAAGGGGCATTCGTCGCTGGCAAGGAAGGCAATCGCTGCCGCCGTCTCCGATGGATCGGCAAGGCGGTTCAATGGCGAGGTTTTTGCCACCGCAGCTATAAGCCCCGGCATTGTCACCTCGGCCGCATCGAGAATGCCCGTATGCGTCGCGCCCGGGATCACCGTGTTGCAGCGAATGTTCAGCCCCGCCTTGGCGCACCATGTGGCGACCGATTTCGACATCACCCGCACCGCCGCCTTGCTCGCCGAATAACCCACATCGGTCGGCAGCGGGGCGATGGCTGTGGTCGAGGCGATATTCACAATCGCGCCTTTCGCGCCGCCGGGGTTGTCCCGCATTGCCGCAATCGCCGCGCGGCAACCCGCCATCGTGCCGGTGAGGTTGACGGCGATGACCTTGTCCCACGCGGCGAACATCGCCTCGTCATCAAGATCGCCGATCCCCGCGCCAGAAACCATCCCGGCATTGTTCACCAGAATGTCGAGCCGCCCGAAGGCTTCCACCGCCTGCGCCACGATCTGCGGCCATAGCGCGCGGTCGGAGACGTCCTGCACCGCAAACCGCGCGCCGACCTCGTCGCACAGGGCCTGCCCGCGCGCGGCATCAAGGTCGGTGCCAAGCACCTGCGCGCCGTCAGCGACGAAGCGCCGGACAGTCGCCGCCCCGATCCCGCTCGCGCAGCCGGTGACGATGGCGACTTTATTTGCGAGTTTTGGGCCGGTGAGGTCGGGCACTACTCGGCTTCCTTCCAGACCGCCGCGCAGGACCGCTCGTTATGCTTCGCGACAAACCGCGCGAGGTTGTCCGTCCCCTCGGGCAGTTTCCAGCCGACGGTGAAGCCGAAATTGGCAAAGGCGAACATCATGAGGTCGGCAAAGGTAAAGCGGCCCAGCGCGATGTGGTCGCTGTCACCCAGGAAGCCGTCGAACATCCGCCATTTTTCGTCCGCCATCGCGAAGATCTCGGCCCCGGCGCTCTCGGAAAGGACGCTCATCCGGGGCGCGAACATCGGGCGGCCGATGGTGGCACGGAAGCCCATCGTCATCGGCACGACCACCTCCTGATCGAACAACCGCGCCCATTTGCGCACTGTCGCGCGCTCGACGGGGGTTTCGCCGAACAGGTTGGGTTCGGGGTGGTGTTCCTCGATGAACTCGCAGATTGGCCAGCTTTCCGTGAGGCAGGTGCCGTCCTTCAATTCCAGAGTCGGGGTGGTGCCGAGCGGGTTCTTGGCGATGTAGCCTGCATCCTGGCGGTTCGCGCCGGAGATGATGTCGTAATGGACGCGCTGGAAATCCTTGCCTTCCTCGAAGCCCTTTTCGGTCATGAACATCCGCACGAGGCGGGGATTGGGCCCAAGGCTGGAATGAAGCGTGGTCATGTGTCTCTCCCGGTGCGGTTTTGCGGGAGGTTCTAGGGGCGCATCCGCCGCCCGTCGCCCTCATAAATCCGCTAGTCCCTGATCCCGTAACGCCGGCCAGAAAATCGCTTGCACGCGCCCGCTGTGTTGCGCCACTAAAGCACTATGGACCACGCGCCCGCTTTCGAACCCGCCGCTCTGCCGAGCGAGGAAGACACCGAGCTCACCAAGCTCCACCCCAATTACGCCCACGCGCTCAGGGTGCGCACGACCTTGACGGCGATCCCTTTCCTCGTCGCGTCGGTGGTGGTGGAGCTAGCGCTGCGCGACAAGGCGCTGCTGCCCACCGGGTTGATCGCAGGCGCGGTGCTGCTGATCGCGGTCGTGCTGATCCTGCGCATTCCCGCGCGGCGCTATGGTGCGCGCGGATACCAGATGAGCGCTGACCGCCTGCGCGCGGTGCGCGGGCTGTTGTTCCGGTCGGACACGGTGGTGCCGTTTGGCCGGGTGCAGCATATCGATGTCGACCAAGGCCCGCTGGAACGGTTCTTCGGCATTGCCACCCTGACCCTGCACACCGCGGGCAACCACAATGCCAGCGTGGCGCTGCCCGGCCTCGGCGAGGATCTGGCGCGCGAGATGCGCGAGACGATCCGCGCCCATATCCGCCGGGAAACCCTGTGAGCGACTATGGGGTGAGAGACGATGGGGTGAGCGAACCGCAACGCACCGCGCCGCTCAGCGTTGTGCTCGGGACGATCGGCTCGCTGCGCAGCGCGGTGTTCCCCGCGCTCGCCTTCGGCTTCTCCGGCATAGGCGGCGATTCGCGGGTGTGGCTCGCGATCGCCATCTTCGTTGCCGCTCCCGTGATCGGCGCGTCCGTCGCCTTCGCGAAGTGGCGGCGGCTCACCTACACGGTCGGCGAACAGGATATTCGGGTCGAAAGCGGCGTGCTGAGCCGCACCGCGCGTTCGGTGCCTTATGAACGCATTCAGGACGTCAGCCTTGAGGCCAAGCCGCTGCCGCGTCTGTTCGGCCTCGTGGCAGCCAAGCTCGAAACCGGCGCGGGCTCGGGCGAGGATCTGGCGCTCCAATATCTGACCGCCGCACAGGGCGAGGCGCTGCGCCAGCTGGTGCGTGAGCGGCGCGACGAGGAGCAGGCGGCGACGGCGAGCGCCGACCTTGCCGCGCCCGGCACGCCCGCGCCTGAGGAAAGCGAGGTGCTCTATGCCCTTACGCCGGGGCGGCTTGTCACGTTCGGCCTGTTCGAGTTTTCGCTGGCGGTCTTCGCGGTGCTGGGCGGGATGCTGCAATATGTCGACAACGTCACCTCGCTCGACGTGTGGGACGTCGACCTTTGGTACAGCTGGCTGAAGGAAGAAGGCGCGGCGGTCGCCACGATCGGCCCCTATGCGCAAGCCTTAGGCGCAGCGGTGGGGCTTATCGGCCTTGCGATCATCGGCGTTGCGACCGGCGTCGTGCGCACGGTCCTGCGCGATTGGGGCTTCACCCTCACGCGCAGCGCGCGCGGTTTCCGGCGGCAGCGCGGGTTGCTGACGCGCACCGATGTGGCGATGCCTGCGCACCGCGTGCAGGGGCTGGTGGTCGGCACCGGCCTCGTGCGCTACCGGTTCGGCTGGCAATCGCTGAGCTTCGTCAGCCTCGCGCAGGATGCCGAGGGCGAGAGCCATGTGGTCGCGCCCTTCGCACGGCACGGCGAGATCGGGCAGATCGCATCAGCCGCCGGGTTCCGCCTGCCGGGAGAGGCAACCCCGTGGCACCGCGCCAGCAAACGCCAGCGCACCGACAAGATGGTTTTCGATGCCGGGATATTCGCGATCTGGACGATCCCGGCGGCGATCTTCCTGCCCTTCGGCCTGTTTCTCATCCCGCTGGGACTTGCGGTGATTGCCGTGGGCGCGAACCTCTACGCCTGGGAGTTCCGGCGTCATGCGATCGACGACGCCCAGGTCTACGCCAGCCACGGGTTCCTCTCGCCGACGCAAGCCATCGCGACGCGGCTGAAGCTCCACTCGGTCGAGATCGCGCAGGGGCCGATCGCCCGCTGGCGCGGCTATGCGACGGTGCATCTGGGGCTAGCCGGCGGGGATTTCGCGATGCAGGGCGTGGCGATCGGCGAAGCGCGGGCCCTGCGCGCTGCCATTCTCGAAACCATCGCCGCCACCGATTATTCGCGGCTGGATGCGCCGCCGGGTGACAGCGAGGATCAGGCCTTCAGCGAGGCCCAGCCCGGCTTCTCGCCGAACTTCTTGGCGACATAGGAACAATCGGGGCGGATCAGGAAGCCCTGCCGCGTCGCATCCTCGACCAATCGGTCAACCAGCGCGCCTGCCACCCCGCGCCCGCCGATGGCGCGCGGGACGATGGTGTGCGCGGCGATGCGCACCTCCTTACCGTCCTTTTCCTCGCCCGCTTCCCATTCGAGATAGCCTTGCTCGGCCTCGCCATCGACCGCCGCGACATAGCGTCCGCCGGTACCCTGCACGTGATGCGTGATCGTCACCTTTGCGCTTTGATCGCTCATGTCTGTCTGCTCCCGCTTGTCACGCCCGAATGTGCGGTTAATGGCGTGGCCGATGACCCTGTCGAAGCCCTTCCTGTCGGACAACGCCGCCGCCGTCCACCCCAAGCTGTGGGAGGCGATGCGCGCCGCCGACGAGCCGGACAATCCCTACGACGGGGACCGCCTCTCGGCCGAGCTTGATGCGCGCTTCACCGCGCTGTTCGGACGCGAGTGTGCCGCGCTGTGGGTGGCAACGGGCACAGCGGCGAACTGTCTTGCGCTCGCCACGATGTGCCAGCCCCACGGCGGGGTGGTGTGCCACCGCGAGGCGCATATCGAAGTGGACGAGGGCGGCGCGCCCGGCTTCTACCTCCACGGCGCCAAGCTGATGCATGCAGACGGCGAGGGCGCCAAGCTCACGCCCGAGGGTATCGCCGCACTGATCGACCCGATCCGCAATGACGTCCATCAGGTGCAGCCGCACGCCATCGCGATCACGCAGGCGTCGGAATATGGCCTAAGCTACACGCCTGACGAACTCGCGGCGCTGGGTGCCTTCGCGGCAGCGCGCAAGCTTGGCCTCCACATGGACGGCGCGCGCTTCGCCAATGCGGCGGCTTTCCGCGGCGGTTCGGCGCAGGACGCGGCTCGGGCAGCGTCCGGCCCGGTCGACAGCCTCGCCTTCGGCTTCATCAAGAACGGCGGGATGGGGGCCGAGGCGGTGGTATTGTTCGATCCCGAGCGCGCCGCGGAAGTCCGCTATCGCCGCAAGCGCGCCGGGCATCTGCAATGCAAGGGCCGCTATCTGGCCGCGCAGATCCTTGCGATGCTGGACGGCGACCTGTGGCTCGCCAACGCGGCGCACGCCAATGCGGCGGCGCGGGAAGTGGCGGCAGGCTGCGCGGATCGTCTGCTGCACCCGGTCGAGGCGAACGAGCTGTTCGTGCACCTGACGCCCACCGAGCGCGAGGCGCTGCGGGCGCAGGACTTCGCGTTCTACGATTGGGGCGCGGACTCCGCCCGCTTCGTCACCGCGTGGAACACCCGCGCCGAGGATGCAGCTGCGCTCGGCAAGGCAATTGCCGCGCTATGAGTTCCGGCTCCGCGCCGTCGATGCTCAGCCCCAAGGTGCTGATCCCCTTCATGCTGACGGGGACGATCTGGGGCTCGACCTGGTTCGTCATCACCGGGCAGATCAGCGACGTTCCCGCCGCGTGGGGCGTGTTCTTCCGCTTCATGCTGGCGACCCCTGCGCTGTTCGCGCTGGCAGTGGTTATGGGCAACCGGCTGAAGCTCAACCGGCCCGAGCACCTGTTGGCACTGGGCGTCGGGATTGCGCAGTTTTCGGGCAATTTCCTGTTCGTCTACAACGCGGAAAGCCACATCACGTCCGGCATTGTCGCGGTGATGTTCGCGCTGCTGATGGTGCCCAACGCGATTTTCGCCAAAGTGTTTATCGGCGAAAAGGTGCAGAGCGGTTTCATCGGCGGGAGCCTTGTCGCGATCGCGGGCGTGTCGCTGCTGCTGGTGCATGAATGGAACGCGGCGCCGCTCGGCGGTAACGTGGGCCTCGGGATCGTGCTGGCCATCGGGGGCATGCTCGCCGCCTCGATCGCCAATGTCGTGCAGGCCAACCCGACCGGGCGCGGGGTGCCGATGGTGAGCTTTCTCGCCTGGGCGATGCTCTACGGGACGGTGTTCGACTTCTTCTATGCTTTCGTGACGCTCGGCCCGCCGCAGGTGCCGACCGCGTGGCAGTTCTGGGCGGGGACGGCCTATCTTGCGATCATCGGCTCGGTGGTGACCTTCCCGCTGCACTACAATCTGGTGCGCGAGATCGGCGCGGGGCGCACGGCCTATAACGGGATCGTCACGGTCTGCGTGGCGATGCTGCTGTCGACCCTGTTCGAGGATTTCCGCTGGACGTGGCTGGCCGCGAGCGGGATGGCGCTGGCGCTTCTGGGCATGGGCCTCGCGCTGCGATCAAAGCAGCGCCGCTAGGCCCTCGACATAGGTCGGATAGTTAGGCACCCACCCCAGCACCCGCTTGGCCTTGCCGTTGGCGACGCGGCGGTTCTCCATGTAGAACCCGCGCGCCATCTCGGAGAGGTTGGCTTCTTCGAGCGATTCCAGCGGTGGCAGCGGCAGGCCGAGCAGGCGGCAGGCGTGCTCGGTGACGGCATTGCCGCTGCACGGCAAGTCGTCGCCGAGATTGTAGGCGCCTGCGGGGGCATCCTGCTCCATCGCGGCGATCACCCCGCTGGCGATGTCATCGACATGGACGCGGCTGAAGACTTGGTCGGGCAAGTCGATCCGCCGTGCCTTGCCCTCCTTCACGCGGTCGAGCGCCGAGCGGCCCGGCCCGTAAATGCCCGGCAGGCGGAACACCCGCGCGCCCAGCTTCAGCCATGCGAGATCCGCCTCAGCCCGCGCATTGCGGCGGCCTTCGCCGGATTGCGCGATGGTCGGGGTTGCCTCGTCCACCCATGCGCCTTGGCGGTCGCCGTACACGCCGGTCGAGGAGAGGTAGAACAGCGGTTTGGCTTGCAGCGCCGCGCCGTAATTCTCCAGCACCGGGTCCCCGCCCGTCCGCTCGGGCGGGACCGAGGAAAGGATGTGCGTCGCCGCGCCGATGGCCGCCAGCACTACGCCCGTATCGGCGAAGGCAATGTCGCCCGCGCTCCCCGTCGCACGCACCTGCCAGCCGCGCACACGCAACGTGTCGGCAATGCGCCCCGCCGTGTAGCCGAGGCCGAAGATCAGCAAATGCGACATTGCATTCGCTTTGCCGTTCGCCTCGAGCGGATGCAACGCACAACCGCAGGTTGAACTCGAGAGGCCTTTGGTCGCGCTGGGGTGCATTGTGTCTCGACTACGCTCGACACGAACGGGTAGAGAGCAACGCATGGACATCGCAACCACCCCCACCACCCCCGATGGCAACCCCGAAATCGCGGATGCCGCTCCCACCCCGCACGATCCGCCCGTGACCCGGCGCGAGGATTATCTGCCCTATCCGTGGCTGCTGCCAACCACTGCGCTCGACTTCCGGCTGGGGCTTGAGGGCACCGTCGTGACCGCGACGCTCACTCTCGAGCGCAATCCTGCCGCCGAACCCTCCCGCGAACTGCGCCTCGATGGCGACAGCCTCACCGCGCAAAGCGTGACGGTGGACGGCGCGCCCGCAGACTGGCGCATGGATGGCCCCGATCTGATCCTCACGCTTAAGGGCGAGGGCCACACCGTGACCATCGTCACGCAGATCGACCCTTCGGCCAATACCCAGCTGATGGGCCTCTACGCCTCGAACGGAATGCTCTGCACCCAGTGCGAATCGGAGGGCTTCCGCCGCATCACCTTCTTCCCCGATCGTCCCGACGTGCTCTCGACCTACCGCGTGCGGATGGAGGGCGACAAGGCGGCCTTCCCGATCCTGCTATGCAACGGCAACCGCACCGCTGCGGGCGAGAACGCCAATGGCACCCATTGGGCCGAGTGGCACGATCCGTGGCCCAAGCCGTCCTACCTCTTCGCGCTGGTCGCAGGCGATCTGGTGGCGAATTCCAAGCCCTTCACCACCCGCTCGGGCCGGGTTGTCGAATGCAACGTCTGGGTCCGCGCCGAAGACCTCGCACGCACCGATCACGCATTGGAATCCCTCCACCGCTCGATGCAGTGGGACGAGGAGGTGTTCGGCCGCGAATACGATCTCGATCTCTACAACATCGTCGCCGTCTCCGACTTCAATATGGGGGCGATGGAGAACAAGGGGCTCAACGTCTTCAACACCAAATACGTGCTGGCCGACCCTGACACCGCCACCGACGCCGATTTCGACGCGGTTGAAGGCGTGATTGCGCACGAGTATTTCCACAACTGGTCGGGCAACCGCATTACCTGCCGCGACTGGTTCCAGCTCTCGCTGAAGGAAGGCTTCACCGTACTGCGCGACCAGCTTTTCTCGCAGGACATGCGCGGCGAGGCGGTCAAGCGGATCGAGGATGTGCGCATCCTGCGCGCGGCGCAGTTCCCCGAGGATTCGGGGCCGCTCGCCCACCCGATCCGCCCGGATAGCTACCGCGAGATCAGCAACTTCTACACCGCGACGGTCTATAACAAGGGCGCCGAAGTCATCCGCATGATGCGCTCGATGGTGGGCGTCGAGCGGTTCCGCACCGGCACCGACCTCTATTTCGACCGGCATGACGGCGAAGCGGCGACCTGCGAGGACTTCATCACAGCGATCGAGGACGGTGCGGGCATCGACCTCGCGCAGTTCCGGCGTTGGTATAGCCAGGCTGGCACCCCGCGCGTGACCGTGTCGCAGGCGGTGGAGGGCGATACCCTCAAGCTGACCCTCAGGCAGACCGTCCCCGCCACCCCGGGCCAGCCCGATAAGCTGCCGATGCCGATCCCGCTGAAGATCGCGGTGCATTCGCGCGATGGCGTTCTCGGGGCCGAGCAGCTGGTAGTGCTGACCGGGGAGGAGCAGACCTTCGACCTCCCGCTCGCCGGGCCTGACCCGGTGGTCTCGATCAATCGCGGCTTTACCGCCCCGGTGGTGATCGAACGTGCGCTGGCGCGCGAGGACCTCGTGTTCCTCGCCGCGCGTGACGATGATCCCTTCGCCCGTTCGGAAGCCTTGCAGGAACTGGCGCTCGGCCACCTCGTCGCCGCAGCAAGCGGGACGCAGGTCGCAGACGAGCAGGCCGCAGGCGAGGCGGCGATCATCGGCGCGTTCCGATCGAGCCTCGCCGACAATGCGCTCGAGGATGCGATGCGCGGCGAACTGATGGTGCTCCCGTCCGAGACCTATCTGTTCGAGGCAATGGCAAGCTCGGGCGCGGGCAAGGCCGATCCCGGTGCGATCCATGCCGCACGCGAAGGCCTCAAGGCCGCGATCGGCACGGCGCTGGCGGGCGAATTGCAGGCGCTCCACGCCCGCGCGTCTGCCGTTACGCTTGCCGATCCGGCGGGGCGCGGCGCGCGCAAGGTCAAAACCACCGCCTTGGCGCTGCTCGCTGCGGCCGACGCGGCGCGCGCGGCGGAGCTGGCAGCGGCGCAATATGACGCGGCCGACAACATGACCGACCGGCAGGGCGCGCTCATGGTGCTGTGCGGGCTCGACGCGCCCGAACGCGAGGCAAAGCTCGCTGCTTTTTACGAGCGTTACAAGGGCAACGCGCTGGTGGTGGACAAGTGGTTCACCTTGCAGGCGCTCTCGCTCCACCCCGACGTCATCGCGCATGTCCGCAAGCTTGCCGAGCACCCGGACTTCACGATGAAGAACCCCAACCGCGTGCGATCCTTGCACATGGCCTTCGCGGGCAACCCCAAGGGCTTCCACAAGGCCGATGGGGAGGGTTACAAGATGGTCGCCGACGTGATCCTCGCACTGGACCCGATCAATCCGCAGACCGCGGCGCGCTTTGTGCCCGCCTTGGGTCGCTGGCGGCGGATCGAGCCTGTGCGGGCGGCGCTGATGAAGGGCGAGCTGGAACGCATCCTCGCGGCCGGCAACCTGTCGCGCGATACCTTCGAGCAGGTCAGCCGCTCGCTGGAAAGCTGAGGTGAGCGCGTTGCAGATCGAAGCCTCGCCGCTACTGGCGGGCGTGCCGCACGGCTTCTTCGGCAGTGCGGGCGGCGCGCACCAGTACGGCTTCGGCGGCCCGGGCGACGGGGCCGAGGTGCGGTTACTGCGCGCCGCCGCAGCCGAGGCGACCCTGCCCGACGGCCAGCTCGCCGCGCCGCATCAGGTGCATTCGCCTGATGTGGTGGTGGTCACCGAAGCGTGGGACGATGCCGCCGAGGGCCGTCCGGTCGCCGATGCGGTGGTGACCGCCACGCCGGGCATCGTGCTCGGGATCGTGACGGCAGATTGCGGCCCGATCCTCTTCGCTGACCGCGAGGCCGGGGTTATCGGCGCGGCCCATGCCGGGTGGCGCGGGGCTGTCGATGGCGTGCTCGAAAACACGATTGCCGCGATGGAAGCCCTTGGCGCGCGGCGCTCCTGTATCGCCGCCGTTTTGGGTCCGACAATCGCTCAGGCCAGCTACGAGGTCGACGCACCGTTTCGCGCCCGATTCCCCGCGGACGCCGAGCGATTCTTCGCGCCCGCGCCGGATCGCGAGGGCACGCAGCGCTGGCACTTCGACCTGCCCGGATTCATAATGGCCCGGCTCGCAGCGGCGGGCCTCAGCAAAATTGCGGATACGGGCCGGGATACATTCTCTCATGTTGTGCGTTATCACTCCCATCGGCGCGCCACGCAGGCGGGCGAGGCGAATTATGGACGCCAGATCAGTATGATCGCGCTGCCCTGACACCGCCTTGCACGTGTGCGAACGTGGCTTGCTTAAAACACGGTTGGATTTTCGCAGGATTGCCGTTAATTGCCGCCCCAAGTTTTGGGTCAAGCATGCCGCAAGGCAGATTTTTGGCTCGAAGCGGGGACCAATTGACGGATCGGACCGGGGCCATACGCCCCTCCACTGGAACAGACGCCGCGCAGGCTTTTTCCGGCGCGGCAAAACGAGCAGGGTAAGACGAAATGGCTACTGAACCGGCCGCTACCACCGACCTCGGCAAGGGCGAACTCGGCACCACAGATGGTGTGCGTCGCCGCGACTGGATCCACATTGCCGCGCTCAGCACGGCGGGCGTCGGCGGGGCCTCTGTGCTGTTTCCGCTGATCAGCCAGATGGCGCCGTCGCAGGACGTGCTCGCCGCGAGCAGCACCGAAATCGATCTGAGCGCGATCCAGCCGGGCCAAAGCATCAAGGCGTCGTTCCGCAAGCAGCCGCTCTTCGTTAAGCGCCTGACGCCTGAGGAAATTGCCGCTGCCAAGAAGGACGATGCTGCCGACATGCGCGATCCGCAGACCCTCGCGGAGCGCACTCAGGCAGGCCACGAGGAAATCCTGATCACGATGGGTGTCTGCACCCACCTTGGCTGTGTGCCGCTGGGTGCTGCTGAAGGTGAAAACAAGGGCGACTTCGGCGGCTATTTCTGCCCCTGCCACGGGTCGCACTACGACGTTGCCGGCCGCGTCCGCAAAGGCCCCGCACCGAAGAACCTCATGGTGCCGGAATACGCATTTAAGTCCGACACCATCGTCCGTGTCGGCTGAGCTTTCGTAACTACGCCACAACGATAACCGTCCGTCCTTCCACAACGATCAAGCCGAGAGAACGCCATGAGTTTCGCCTGGGCCAAGCCATATGAACCGCAATCCGCTTTCACCAAGTGGCTTGACGAGAAATTGCCGCTTCCGCGGCTTGTGTACAGCGCGGTCGGCGCCGGTTACCCGGTGCCGCGCAATCTCAACTACATGTGGAACTTCGGCGTGCTCGCCGGCTTCTTCCTGATGGTCCAGATCGTCACCGGCGTGGTGCTCGCGATGCATTACGCGGCAAACGGCCTGGTCGCCTTCGGGACGGTCGAGCACATC
Organism: uncultured Alphaproteobacteria bacterium; assembly: GCA_963765775.1. Taxonomy (GTDB): domain Bacteria; phylum Pseudomonadota; class Alphaproteobacteria; order Sphingomonadales; family Sphingomonadaceae; genus Erythrobacter. Next base: position 326,614 of record CAVXXQ010000006.1, on the reverse strand, counting down.
ATGCGCGACGTCAACTACGGCTGGATGCTGCGTTACGCCCACGCGAACGGGGCGAGCTTCTTCTTCATCGTCATTTACATGCATATCTTCCGCGGGTTCTTCTACTCGTCGTACAAGGCCCCGCGCGAGATGATCTGGCTGCTGGGCGTGGTGATCTTCCTGCTGATGATGGCGACCGCCTTCATGGGCTACGTGCTGCCGTGGGGCCAGATGAGCTTCTGGGGCGCGCAGGTCATCACCGGCCTGTTCAGCGCAATCCCGCTGGTGGGTGAGCCGCTGCAGGTGTGGCTGCTGGGCGGCTTCGCGCCGGACAACGCCGCATTGAACCGCTTCTTCTCGCTGCACTTCCTGCTGCCCTTTGTGACTGCGGGCGTCGTAATCCTGCACATCTGGGCGCTGCACATCCCCGGCTCGTCGAATCCGACCGGCGTGGAAGTGAAGCAGGAATCGGACACCGTCCCGTTCCACCCTTACTACACCACCAAGGACGGCTTCGGCCTCGGCGTGATCCTCATCCTCTTCACGACGATGATCTTCTTCCTGCCCAATGCGCTGGGGCATCCGGACAACTACATCGAAGCAAACCCGCTCTCGACGCCTGCGCACATCGTGCCCGAATGGTACTTCTGGCCGTTCTACGCGATCCTGCGCGCCTTTACCGGCGATCTGGCGATTCCCTTCACCGGGATCACCCTGATCCCTGCCAAGCTGCTCGGCGTGATCGGGATGTTCGGCGCGATCCTGATGTGGTTCTTCCTGCCCTGGCTCGACAAGAGCCCGGTCCGCTCGGGCCACTACCGTCCGATGTTCCGCAAGTTCTTCTGGTTCGGCCTGATCCCGACCATGATCGCGCTGTTCATCTGCGGCGGTGCCCCGGCTGAAGAGCCCTATGTGGTCATCAGCCAGATCGCCACGGCCTACTACTTCCTCCACTTCCTGGTGATCCTCCCGATCATCAGCCAGATCGAAGTGCCCAAGCCTCTGCCCTTCTCGATCACCGAAGCGGTGCTCGGTGGGGACAAGCCGGGCAGCACTTCGGGTGGCGGCACGATCAATCCCGAAGGCGTCGTCGGTAATCTTCCCGGCACCGCGACCGATGGTTCGCTGCAACCGGCCGAGTAATCGGCGGCGCGCACACCCAAGCAATCTGAACCGATAAGAGAAAGAGTTCGGACATGACTATTCGTCTCGGCGGCATCCTAGCGGGCCTCGCCATTACTGCGGTGCTGCTGTTCTGGTCGCTCCTGCCCGGTGCCTACAACCTGGCTTTCGGCCCTCCGGCTGAAAAGCAGCCGTCCGCGGCCTTCTACGAGCATGCCCATGCCCCGGAAGGCGGCTTCTCGTTCGATGGCGCGTTCGGCAAGTGGGACTACGCCCAGCTGCAGCGCGGCTATCAGGTCTACAAGGAGGTCTGCTCGGCCTGCCACAGCCTGAAGTTCGTGTCGTTCCGCAACCTCAAGCAGCTCGGCTACACCGACGCCGAGGTTGAGGCCGAAGCCAAGAGCTGGACCGTTCCGGGCATCGATCCCGCCACCGGCGAGACCACGACCCGCCCCGGCACGCCGGTCGACACCTTCCCGAGCCCCTACCCCAACGCCATCGCGGCGGCGGCGGCGAACAACAACGCCATTCCGCCCGATCTTTCGCTGATGACCAAGGCGCGCCATGACGGCTCGACCTATGTCTACGGCCTGCTCACCGGTTACGGCGAAGCCGATCCGGCCAAGGCGGCGAAGGTCGGCTTCGAGACGCCGGACGGGCTCTATTTCAACAAGCACTTCCCCAACGTGAACATCGCGATGCCCCAGCCGCTGAGCGATGATCAGGTGACCTATGCCGATGGCACCAAGTCGACCGTTGCGCAGATGTCGACCGACGTTGCCGCTTTCCTGACCTGGACGGCCGAACCTTCGCTGGTCGAGCGCAAGCAGACTGGCTGGTTCGTGGTGGGCTTCCTGCTGTTCGCGACCGCGCTGGCCTTCTTGTCCTACAAGCAGATCTGGGCCGGGCTGAAGCCTAAGAAGAAGTAAGCTTCTTCGCTCAGCGTAACATCGGCGCCCCGTCATCCCTTGCGGATGGCGGGGCGCTCTGCTTTTGATGGGTTCGAAAGGGGCCGATCCGACATGAATGAGCCGCATCTCTCGCCCGAGGACTTGAAGGCGCTGGTGCGCACCGTGCCGGATTTCCCGCAGCCCGGCATCCAGTTCCGCGACATCACGACGCTGATCGGCCACCATCGGGGCATGGCGTCGAGCGTCCATCACCTTGCGCAGCTGGCTGCCGGAGCGGGCGCGCACAAGATCGCCGGTATGGAAGCGCGCGGTTTCATCTTCGGCGCGGCGGTGGCTGTCCAACTCGGGATCGGCTTTGTGCCGGTGCGCAAGCCCGGCAAGCTCCCCATCCCGGCGATCGGGATCGATTATGCGCTCGAATACGGCACGGACCGGCTGGAGATGGACCCCGGCGCGATCGAGCCGGGGCAGAAGGTTGTAATCGTTGATGATCTCATCGCCACCGGCGGCACTGCGCTGGCATCTGCTGCGCTGCTGCGGATGGCGGGGGCGGTGATCGAGCAGGCGCTGTTCGTCATCGACCTGCCTGACCTTGGGGGTGCCGAGCGGCTACGCGCTGCGGGGATCAAGGTTGGCGCGCTGATGGAATTCGAGGGCGATTGATCCGATCACGCGGCAGCCATTGTTTCACGTGAAACATCGCCAATAGCGCGTTCTGGACGGAGTTTGGACGGGGTCTAGAGGGGGTATAACAGGGGTCTAAACGCCGCTAAAAGGGGTCTGGACGCGTGTGGAGGGTGTCTGAAACCGCCAGCTTTCGCCCGTCACTCCCACCGCCAGCCCCCGCAATCCGGTTTCGGTTGTCCCCGCCAGACCCGCTCGTCTATGCTCTTGGTGACGGCTCACCCGCCCCGCGCATGATAAAGGACACGAGAACTCGCCGATGCCGATGAGCCTGACGCTTCTGACGCTGACCGCGCTTCCCTTCCTTGCCGCGCTGGCCATCGCCTTGCTGCACGGTGCGCCGCGCGCGGTGCATTCCGGCATCGCGGGTGTGGCGAGTGCCGGCGGCGTCGCGCTTCTCGCCACCCTTGCCCGCCCGGTGCTGGGCGGCACGGTGCCGTCTGCCAGCTGGTCATGGGTGCCCTCGCTCGGCCTCGACCTCACCCTGATGGTCGATCCGCTGGGGTGGATGTTTGCGCTGCTGATCCTCGGGATCGGGCTGCTGGTGGTGATCTTCGCCCACAACTACCTCGACAAGCACGAGGACACCGGGCGCTTCTTCGCCAGCCTCATGCTGTTTCAGGGCGCGATGCTCGGCATCGTCATCGCGGGCAATGTCCTGCTGCTGCTGGTGTTCTGGGAGCTGACCAGCCTCGCCTCTTTCCTGCTCATCGGCTTCTGGCAGCACAAGCCCGAGGCCCGGCAGGGCGCGCGGATGGCGCTGGCGGTGACGGGCGGCGGGGGGCTGGCGCTGATCGGGGGCATGGTGCTGCTGGGGCTGGCGGCGGACAGCTTCGACCTCGCGACGATCCTGACGCGCGGCGATATCGTGAAAGCCTCGCCGCTCTACCCCGCCATCCTCGCGCTTGTCCTCGTCGGCTGCTTCACCAAGTCGGCGCAGTTCCCGTTCCACTTCTGGCTGCCCCACGCGATGGCCGCGCCGACCCCGGTGAGCGCCTATCTTCACTCCGCCACGATGGTAAAGGCGGGCGTGTTCCTGCTCGCAAGGCTGTGGCCGGTTCTGGCGGGGACCGAGGCCTACACGCTGATCGTCACCACCACCGGCCTTGTCACGATGGTGATGGGCGCGGGCGTCGCGTTGTTCCGGCACGATCTGAAAAGCATCCTTGCCTATTCGACCATCTCGCAGCTCGGCATGCTCGTCATGCTGCTCGGCTTCAGCCTGAAGGCGGCGGCGCTGGCGGCGGTGCTGCACATCCTCAACCATGCGGCCTTCAAGGCCGCGCTGTTCATGAGCGCCGGGATTATCGAGCACGAGACCGGCACGCGCGACATCCGGCGGCTGGGCGGGCTGGCCAAGGCGATGCCGGTCACGGCGCTTGTCGCGACGCTCGCCGGCGCGTCGATGGCGGGGCTGCCGCCGTTCGGAGGCTTCATCTCCAAGGAGATGATGCTGGACGAGACGTTGCACGCGGGCGGATGGCTTCTGCCAGTGCTCGCAACCCTCGGCGCGGCCCTCTCGGTCGGCTATTCGCTGCGCCTCGCCGTGCACCTGTTCTTCGGCAAGCCCCGCGAGGCCGAGCCTTTCGCGCGGGCGCATGATCCGGGGCCGGGGATGTGGGCAAGCCCCGCGCTGCTGACCACGCTGGCGGTGCTGCTCGGCCTGATCCCGATGACGCTGGCCGCGCCGCTGGTGGGCGCGGTGACGGCGGCGGTGACGGGCGGCGCCGTTCCCGAACTCGACCTCGCCCTGTGGCACGGCGTAAACCTTGCGCTCGGCCTCAGCCTTGTCGCGGTCGCGGGCGGCGCGGCGCTGCTATGGCAGCACAAACGCCTTCTCGCCGCGTGGCAGGCCGCGCCGCTCCCCGACGCCAAGCGCTTGTTCGACTCAGGGATGCGCCTTGCCGACCGATGGACGCGCAAGGCCATCGTCGCCACCCACACGCCCTCGCTCCAGACGATGCTGCTGGCGAGCTTTGCCGTCACCATCGCGCTGGTGATCGACGGGGCGATGGCGGGCGGCGGCATATTGACCGGCACCCGCGCAGGCCTCCCCGCCACGCCCACCGGGATCATCGCCTGGGCGCTGCTGATCGCGGCCACGCTGGCGGTTGTGCGGGATTCGCACAATCGCCTGCGCGCGCTGATAACCACCAGCGTAATCGGCCTCGTCGTCAGCCTCGCCTTCGTCCAGTTCTCCGCGCCCGATCTCGCACTGACGCAGATTTCGGTCGAGGTGGTGACGGTGCTGCTGCTGCTGCTCGCGCTGAACCTGTTGCCCAAGAACCCGCCGGTGCTGTCCTCGGTGCCGCGCAAGGTCCGCGACGCAGGCCTCGCCATCACCGGCGGCTTGGCTGTCGGCGGGATCGCCTGGGCGATGCTGACCCGCGATCCCGGCCCGAGCATCGCCGCCTATCACCTGGCCAACGCCAAGTCCGGCGGGGGCGGGACCAATGTGGTCAATGTCATCCTCGTCGATTTCCGCGCCTATGATACGCTGGGCGAGATCATCGTGCTCGGCATCGCGGGGCTGGGCATCTTCGCGCTGCTCGATACCGCCGCCACGGGCAAGGCAGGCGCGCGGCTACAGGCGTGGCGCGATGTCATGCCGCATTCGCCCGAGCGCCATCCGATGATGCTTGTCGCAGGCAGCCGGATCATCCTGCCGCTGACGTTGAGCGTGGGCATCTACCTGTTCCTGCGCGGCCACAACCAGCCGGGCGGCGGCTTCATCGCCGCGCTGGTGGTGGCGGTCGCCTTCCTTGTGCAATACCTAGCCGCCGGGTTCGACTGGTCGGATGCGAGGAAGCCCGTCGGCGAGCACCGGCTCATCGGGTGGGGCGTGCTGCTGGCGATGGCGACGGGTATCGGCGCGATGCTGCTGGGGGCGAATTTCCTGACCTCGTGGTTCGACTATTTCCACTGGCCGCTGGTGGGCGAGTTCGAGCTGGCAAGCGCGATGCTGTTCGATGCGGGCGTGTTCCTGACGGTGCTGGGCGCGGTGATGCTGGCGCTGGCGCAGCTGAGCCACATCGCCCAGCGTGCGGCGCGGGCGAGCGGGGACAAGGCATGACTTACGAGTTCCTCGTCGCGAGCGCGATCGGCGTGCTGGTCGCCGGCGGCATCTACCTCGCTCTGCGCGCGCGGACGTTTCAGGTTGTGCTCGGCCTGACGCTTATCTCCTATGCGGTGAACCTGTTCCTGTTTGCGAGCGGGCGCCTCATGGTGGGCCGCCCGCCGATCTGGGAGAAGGGGGTGAGCGTCTACACCGACCCGCTCCCGCAGGCGCTGGTGCTGACCGCGATCGTCATCACCTTCGGCATGACCGCCTTCGTGGTGATCCTTGCCTTGCGGAGCTTCCTCGAGACCGGCAGCGACCATGTCGATGGCGACCCGGTGCCTTGTGACGCCCAGGACGGACTGGCGGAAGGGGAGGAGCCGTGAGCTTCCTGGACCACCTTCCGATCCTGCCCGTCGCGATCCCCGCGCTCGCCGCGCCGCTGGCGCTGCTGGCGATGCGGCGGCGGCGCGGGCTGGGGGTGGCTATCGGCATTGCGGCGTGTCTTGCGCAGCTGGCGGCCGCGCTGGCGTTGATGGCGCAAGTCTCGGGCGGGACAATCTTCGCCTACGCATTGGGCGAGTGGCCCGCGCCTTTCGGGATCGTGCTGGTGGCCGACCGGCTCGCGGCGATGATGCTGGTGCTGACGGCGGTGCTGTCGCTGATCGCGCTGATCCATGCCGTCGTCACCGGGGCCGACCGCAAGGGCTGGCACTTCCACCCCCTGTTCCAGTTCCAGCTGATGGGCCTCAACGGCGCGTTCCTGACGGGCGATCTGTTCAACCTGTTCGTGTTCTTCGAGGTGCTGCTGATCGCGTCTTATGGCCTGATGCTGCACGGGCAAGGCCCGGCGCGGTTGAAGGCGGGGGTGCAGTATGTGGTGGTGAACCTCGTCGGATCGTCGGTCTTCCTGATCGCGCTGGGGATGCTCTATGCGCTGACCGGCACGCTCAATATGGCCGACATGGGCCTGAGGGTCGCGGAGGTCGCGCCTGCGGATCAGGGCCTGCTCAGGATCGCCGCCCTGCTGCTGGTGAGCGTCTTCGCGCTGAAGGCCGCGCTCGCCCCGCTCCACCTGTGGCTGCCGCGCACTTACGCCGTCTCGACGCCTGCCGTGGCAGCGCTGCTCGCGATCATGACCAAGGTCGGGGTCTATGCGATCATCCGCGTGGTGCCGCAGGTGTTCGGCGAAGGTGCAGGCGCGGCGGCGTGGGCGGGCGCGCCCTACCTGCTCCCCGCCGCGCTGGTGAGCGCCGTGATCGGGTTCGCAGGCGTGTTCGCCGCGCGCAGCCTCTCCGAGCAGGCCGCCTACGCGGTGATCGGATCGACCAGCACGCTATTGATCGCGGTCGCCGGCTGGAGCGCGCAGAGCCTTGGCGCGGGCCTCTATTACCTCGTGCATTCGACCCTTGCAGCCGCCGCGCTGTTCCTCGTCGCGGACGTGGTGGCGCGGCGTCGCGGGTCTTACGCGGACAATGCGAGCCCCGGTCCTGTTTTCGCCAGCCGAGGTGTGATCGCGCTGCTGTTCATGGCCGCCGCGATCGCCGCGACGGGCCTGCCGCCGCTGTCGGGCTTCATCGGCAAGCTGCTGATCCTTAAATCTGTTACTGCACTCCCGAATTGGGGCCTCGCCTGGGGCGTGATCCTCGGCACGACGCTAATCGGCGTGATCGGCTTTGCGCGCACCGGCAGCGCGGTGTTCTGGAAGACGGCGGAGGGCGAGGCCCCGCCCGCACCCGCCAATCGCCTCGACCTCATCGCACCCGCAGCCGCGCTGGCGCTGCTGGCCGCGCTGTCGGCAGGCGCGGGCTGGGCGAGCGCCTATGCCGATGCAACCGCCGCGCAGGTGCTCGACCCCGCGCAGAGCGCCGCCGTTTTGCTTACGGATGCAAAGCGATGACCGCACGCCTGTTCCCCCACCCCGGCCTCACCGTATTGCTGATCGCCATGTGGATGGTGATGGTCGGCGAGGTCAGCTTCGGTGCGCTGTTCCTCGGGCTTGTGGTCGGCATCACTGTGCCGATCTTCACCGCGCCGTGGTGGCCGGACCGGCCCAAGGTGCGCTTCCTCCCCGCAGCCGCCTATTGCGCCATCGTCCTGTGGGACATCATCGTCGCCAATTTCCACGTGGCGGCGATCATCCTCTTCAAGCCGAACCGCGCGCTTCAACCCGCATGGCTGACCATCCCGCTCGACCTCGCCAGCCCCGAGGCGATCACGGTCTTCGCCGGCACGATCAGCCTCACCCCCGGCACGGTCTCGGCGGATGTCTCGGCCTGCGGGAAGTATTTGCTGGTCCACGCGCTCCATGCGCCTGATCCGGCCGCCGAGGTCGCCAAGGTCAAGGCGCGTTACGAGGCACGGCTGAAGGGAATTTTCCGTGATTGAGCACGCCCTCACCTTCGGCTTCGGCGCGCTCGGCCTCGCGCTGGCGATGAACCTGTGGCGGCTGTTCAAGGGTCCGGGTGTCGCCGACCGCATCCTCGCGCTCGACACGATGGTCATCAACGTGATCGGACTGATCGTGCTGACCGGGATCGCGACCAATAGCGGCACATCCTTTGAGGCGGCGCTGCTGCTGGCGATGGTCGGCTTCGTCGGGACGGTCGCCTATGCCAAGTTCCTGCTGCGCGGGGACATCATCGAATGACCGCCGCCGCTTTGCCCGAACTGCTGGTCAGCGCCCTTATCGTCATCGGTGCAGGGTTTGCGCTGGTGGGCAGCTGGGGGCTGGTGCGCCTGCCCTCGCTGATGGAGCGGCTGCACGGGCCGACGAAAGCCTCGACGCTGGGGCTGGGCGCGATGCTTGTCGCCTCGGTGCTGTGGTTCCATCTGGTGCGCGGCGAGTGGACGACGCATGAGCTGCTGGTGTCGGTATTCCTGTTCATGACCGCACCGATCAGCGCCAACATGATCGCGAAGGTGCACCTGCACCGGCTGCGTGCACGTGAGGCGAGCGAGCCCGCCGGACCAGCGGGAGCGCCAGCTGCGCCTCCAGGCGGAGCGGACTGGGCGACGCACGAGGCTCCGCACGAGGGAACGCCGGGGGATTTCGTGGGGGATTAGGCCTTCTCCGTCAGCCCAGCGAAAGCTGGGGCCTAGGGCGTCAAAACGCAGCGCTTGCAGCCCTAGGTCCCAGCTTTCGCTGGGATGACGAATAAGTGGACTTGGTCGGTCAGTTGCCGTCGCGCTGAACTGGGTAACGCTCCAACCAGACGTCGTTTTGCCAATCTTCATAGCCGAGCAAGCTGCCGAAACGCCGCTCATGCTCGTTGTTCCAATTGCCGTAGTTTTCGATCAGCTCCAGCATTGCTTCGACGCGCCAATCTTCACCCGGCAGCGTGTAGAAGATCCGGCGTGATAGCCAGTCCGGCCGCTGTGGCACCGGTGTCTCGAATACGTGCCGGTTGATACTGCCATGCGCGACATGGCGCTCAAACATGCGATGATACCGGACCATGCAGTCGGGTTCGCGTCCTACGATGTCGGAGAACATCGCCATGGGCTTGATGCCTCGCAACATAAGCCCAAGCTCTCGGTTCGTGTGAACGAGGTATGGCAGTTCGCGAAGGGCGTCCGACAGCATTGGCTCGCCCTTACGCCGATCTCAAGCAAACAACCGCCGCGCCACTGCGTCCAGCTTCGCCATCACCTCGGGTTCGTGCTCGGACGGCGCGGTAATCACCGCATCGTCGAGCGCGAAGTCGATGGGGGAGGGCTCGCGTTCCTGCGGCAACGCGGCAATGAAGTTCTGCACCATCGCGCGGGCGAGTGCGCCGTTGGCCTGCATCTGGCCGACCACCTGCGCCACATCGACCGCCTCGCCTTCGCGCCAGCAATCGTAGTCGGTGACCATGCCGACCAGCGCATAGGGCAGCTCCGCCTCGCGGGCGAGTTTTGCCTCGGGCATGGCGGTCATGCCGATCACGTCCGCGCCCCATTGGCGGTACATCCGGCTTTCCGCGCGGGTCGAGAATTGCGGGCCTTCCATCGCGAGGTACGTCGCGCCGACCGCGACCTTGCCGCCCGCGTCGGCGACGGCATGGGCGGCCATGTCGGAGAGGCGCGGGCAGACCGGATCGGCCATCGAGACATGGGTGACAAAGCCGCTGCCGTAGAAGGTGCTGGGGCGGTGCACGGTGCGGTCGATGAACTGTTCGACCACGGCAAAGCGTCCGGGTTCAAGCTCCTCGCGAAGGCTACCCACCGCGCTTATGGCGAGAATATCGGTGCAGCCCGCGCGCTTTAAAGCGTCGATATTGGCGCGTGAGTTAAGCTCGGACGGCGAAACCGGATGCCCGCGGCCGTGACGCGGCAGAAAGCGCACCTTCACCCCGGCCAGCGTGCCGCACAGGATCTCGTCCGAGGGATCGCCCCACGGCGTCTCGATGGCGATCCACTGGGAGTCCTCGATGCCGTCGATGGCATAGAGGCCTGATCCGCCGATGATCCCGATGCACCATTCGCTGGCCATGCTGGTCGCCTGTTCGTTGTTCGCCGTTTGTCGGTAAGGGCTTAGGTCAGGTCGAAGGGCGTCGGCAAGGCCCTGCGCACCACCTTCTCCGCAGCCGCATAAGGCTGCGCGATCAGTGGCAGGGCTTTCATGGCCTCGAAATGCGCGGCAAGGCCGGGCCACTTGGCCAGCGGCGTCTCGGCCACCAGCGACACCTGCATCAGCACGGTGGTGACGGTGATGTCCGCGATGGAGAGCGCGCCGCCTGCGAAGAATTCGCGCCCGCCCAGCCGCATTTCCAGCACATCGAAGATCGGCGGAAGCTGGTTCGCCCAGGCATCGCGCGCCTTGTCCAGCCCGGGCTCCTCGCCCTTGCTGACCGCGAAGAAGATCGGGCGGAAGATGCCGAGGCCGCCCGCCATCGCCAGTGCGGTGTCGGCATATTCCTCGATGAACAAGGCCTCGCCCAGCGCCATCGGATCGTCCGGATAGAGCGCCGGGGCAGGGTGCTTTTTCTCGATCATGGCGCAAATCGCCGAGCTGTCGGCGATGGTGCCCGCGATGCCTTCCTCGGCCACCGAGCGGTCGCGCAGCACCGGAATGCGCTTCATCGGCGAGATGTCGCGGAACCATGCGGGCGGGTCGAAGACGTTGATCGCCTCGACCTCGTAGGGCACTCCCTTGGCGATGCACACGCCTGCCACCTTGCGCACGAAGGGCGAGATCGGGCTGCCATAGACCACGAGGTCGGGGCGGGTGTCGGTCATGCGAGGACTCCTCGAAGGCGTGTTGTGCGCCGTCTCCATAGGCCGCCCCGCTGATAGCGCAATCGTCAGGTGAAAGGCTGCGGCGCACGCTCTAGCTGTCTTGCCAACGCGGGCGTTGCGTTTTGCTATGCAACGCGCCAACCTGAGCGGGAGAGGGACGACTCCCCCATTCGTTAGAGAGGACAATTCATGGTCACCCAGTACAAAAATCTTATCGGCGGCGAGATGGTCACGACTGACCGCATGCTCGATGTCGTGAACCCCGCCACCGAGCAGGTGATCGGCCAGGTGCCCGCCTGCGGCAAGGACGAGCTGGACCGCGCCGTCGCCGCCGCGCGCACCGCCTTCAAGACGTGGAAGAACACCCCCATCGAGGAACGCCGCGCGGCGATCATGGCGATTTCGGGCGCGATCAAGGCCAATGCCGACGAGCTGTACCGCCTCCTCACCTCCGAACAGGGCAAGCCGCACGATCAGGCCAAGGGCGAAATTTACGGCGCTGCCGGCATGAGCGCGGCACAGTCCACGCTCAGCCTCGAGGACGAGATCAACGAGGATAGCGATACGCGCCTCAGCCGCACCCGCCGCGTGCCGGTGGGCGTGGTGGCGGGCATCGTGCCGTGGAACTTCCCCGTTATGATGGCGATCCAGAAGATCGCGCCCGCGATGCTTTCGGGCTGCACCATCGTCCTGAAGCCCTCGCCCTTCACCCCGCTGACCACGCTGCGCATCGCCGAGCTGATCGCTGGCGTGGTACCGCCGGGCGTCGTCAACATCATCACCGGCGAGGACTCGCTGGGGCCGCTGATGACCTCGCACCCCGATATCGACAAGATCACCTTCACCGGATCGACGGCGACCGGCAAGAAGATCATGGAAGGCGCCAGCGCCGACCTGAAGCGCATCACGCTCGAACTGGGCGGCAACGACGCCTCGATCGTGCTCCCCGATGCCGATCCCAAGAAGGTCGCCGAGCAGCTGTTCTGGTCGAGCTTCTCCAACGCGGGCCAGATCTGCGTCGCGGCCAAGCGCGTCTATATCCACGAGGATATCTATGACGAGCTTTCGGCGGCAATCGTCGAATACGCCAAGACCGTCACCGTCGGCGACGGCGCGCAGCAGGGCACCGGCGTCGGTCCGATCCAGAACAAGAAGCAGTACGACCGCGTGCTCGAGCTGATCGATGACGCGAAGGACAACGGCTACAAGTTCCTGCTCGGCGGCAATGTTGACCCGAGCGGCACCGGCTACTTCGTGCCGCTGACGATCATCGACAACCCGCCCGAAGATGCGCGGATCGTCGCCGAAGAGCAGTTTGGCCCGGTTATGCCGCTGATGAAGTTCTCGACCGAAGAGGAAGTCATCGCGCGCGCCAATGCGTCCGAATATGGCCTCGCGGGCGCGGTGTGGACCGGCAACCCCGACAAGGGCGTCGCAATCGCCGAGCAGCTCGAAACCGGGACCGTGTGGGTCAACGAATACCTCCACCTGTCGCCCTTCGCGCCGTTCGGCGGGCACAAGCAGTCGGGCTTCGGCGCCGAATATGGCAAGGAAGGCCTCAAGGAGTTCACCTACGCGCAGGTGATCACCGTGAAGAAAGACAACGTCCCCGCGTAAGCTCTCGTGGGGATGACCGCTGACGAACTGAGCGCCGGGCTGGCGCGGGTCTGTGCCCGCGTCGGCCTCGGCGCTTTGTCGTTAGAGCCGCAGCGGCTGACGGGCGGGGCGGTGATGGAGAGCTGGCGGTTCGGCGCTGGCCCAGAGAACGAAAGTGCCGCCTACGTCCTGCGCCGCGCGCCCAGCCTCGCCTTCATGGAGGGGCGGGCTTACGGGCATGCGACCGAGGCCGCGCTGATCGAAGCGGCGCGGGCGAAGGGGGTTACTGCCCCCGAAGTCGTGGCGGTGCTGGAGGAAGCGGACGGGCTGGGCTCGGGCTTCGTGATGCGTGCGCTGCCGGGGACGGCTGATCCCAAGGTCATTCTGGCGTGCGACGATCCGGCGGGCTCGCTGCGCGAGGCGGCCCGCGATCTGGCGCGCATTCACCGCTTGCGGCAAGCCGATGTGCCGGACGGCGTGCCGGTGATGGATTACCGCGCGGCGATTGCTGACCTCAAGGCGCAGTTCATTGAGGCGGGCGGGGATCGCCCGATCATCGCGCTGGGGCTGAAGTGGCTGGAGGACAATTGCCCGCCTGAGGTCGAGCCCGTCCTCAACCACGGCGATTACCGGATGGGCAATCTGCTGGTCGAGGGCTCGCAGCTGACCGGCGTGCTCGACTGGGAGATCGCCCATTTCGGCGACCCGCACGAGGACCTCGCCTTCGGCTGCATGGCGGTATGGCGCTTCGCCCGATACGACCGCCCGGCGCTGGGGTTGGGTTCACTAGAGGACTATTTCGCCGCCTACGAGGCCGAGAGCGGCACACGCGTCGAACCCGCACGCTTCCGCTTCTGGACGATCTACCGCACCGTGTGGTGGGCGCTGGGGTGCCTCAAGATGGCGGCGCAATGGCGCTCGGGCGCGGACCGGATGCTGGAGCGCGTGGTGATCTCGCGCCGGACCAGCGAGCAGGAACTCGACCTGCTGCTGCTGCTTGAGGAGGATGCGCCGGAGGTGGAAATGCGGCGGCTTGTCCCGGACTTCTCGATGACTGATGAGGTCTGGGGCGAGGCCAACTGGGGTGAGATCGCAACTGCCGTCAGCGAATGGCTCGCAACCGTGAAAGACCGGATGGAAGGCCACGACCGTTTCCAGCTTGCGGTTGCCCGTAATGCACTCGGCATCATCGCCCGTGAGGAGCGTTCGATTAGGACGCTCGCGTTTCAAGAGGCGATGGCGACCGAGATTCTAGCCGGAAAGACGACAATCAAGGGCAAGGAAGTTCTGGCGACTTTGCGGGCATACGCGCTCGTCATGATGGAAGCGGATTCGCCCAAATATCCTGCCCTAACCGACGCGAGAGCCAGATGGCCTCGTACCCCTCAAATCGAGGAATAACCCATGGACTTCGCCATCCCCGCCGACCTTCAGGCGTATATCGACGAACTCGACGCCTTCATCGCCGCCGAGATCAAGCCGCTGGAGCAGCAGGACGACAACATCCGCTTCTTCGACCATCGCCGCGAATATGCGCGTACGGACTTCGAAGGCGGCGGCCTGCCCCGCCACGAGTGGGAGGAACTGCTCAAGGAAGCCACCCGCCGCTCGGACAAGGCGGGCCATTGGCGCTTCTCAGCCCCCAAGCGCTACGGCGGCAAGGACGGCAGCAACCTTGGGATGGCAGTGATCCGCGAGCATTTCGCGCGCCAAGGCCTCGGCCTGCACAACGACTTGCAGAATGAACACTCCATCGTCGGCAACTTCCCCTTCGTCGCCATGTTCGACCAGTGGGGCACGGAAGAGCAGAAGCAGGAATTCATCACCGGCGGGTTTGAACGCACCCGCCGCGTCGCCTTCGGCCTCACCGAACCCGACCACGGCTCCGATGCCACCCACATGGAGACGGTCGCGGTGCGCGAGGCGCGCGACGGGGTCGACGGCTGGCGGATCGACGGCGAGAAGATGTGGATCACCGGCATGCACGTCGCCACCCACTGCGCGATGTTCGCGCGCACGTCCGGCAAGGCGGGGGACGCGAGCGGGATCACCTGTTTCCTCGTCCCCAACCCCACCGAGGGGCTGAAAATCGAGGAGTGGATGTGGACCTTCAACATGCCCACCGATCACCCGCGCCTCAGCGTGACCAACGTCTGGGTGCCCGATAGCGCCATCCTCGGCGTCGAAGGCCGCGGCCTCGCGCTGGCGCAGAGCTTCGTCCACCAGAACCGCATCCGGCAGGCGGCGAGCAGTTGCGGCGCGGCGCTCTACTGCATCGACGAGAGCGTCAAATACGCCCGCCAGCGCAAGCCCTTCGGCGAGGAGCTCGCCCGCAATCAGGCGATCCAGTTCCCGCTGGTGGAGCTCGCCACGCAGGCGGAAATGCTGCGGCTGCTGATCTTCAAGACCGCGTGGGAGATGGACAACATGCCTCACGAACAGATCGAGCGGACGATCTCGGACAAGGTCTCGATGTGCAATTACTGGGCGAACCGGCTGGTCTGCGAGGCGGCGGACCGGGCAATGCAGGTCCATGGCGGCATCGGCTATTCGCGCCACAAGCCTTTCGAACACATCTACCGCCACCACCGCCGCTACCGGATCACGGAAGGCTCGGAGGAGATCCAGATGCGCAAGGTGGGGGCTTACCTGTTCGGCTATCTCGGGCCGAAGCGGGGCCAATTCTCCTGATGTACGGGTGATGGCGGGCGGGCAATTCGACCAACGACCTCCCGCCCCCTAGCAATATCGTTTCGCGCCGCTAGTCTCCCGCACCATTAGAGGAGACACATTCATGCGCCATATCGCCGCCGCCCTGCTCGCCGGGGCCGCCTGCCTTTCCGCCCCGCTCGCTGCCGCCCCCAAAAAGGACGCCAAGGCCGAGGAGAAGTGGAGCGTCGAGGCGCCCAAGGGTGCGGTGCTGAAGCAGGTCGCCATCAAGACCGATGAAGGCACCTGGATGGATGTCGACGTCGCGCCCGATGGCAAGACCCTCGCCTTCACGCTGCTCGGCGATATCTACACTATGCCCATCACCGGGGGCACGCCCAAGCGTATCTCCGAAGGCCTCTCATGGGACGTGCAGCCGCGCTTTTCGCCCGATGGCAGCCGCATCGCCTTCACCTCGGACCGCGGCGGCGGGGACAATATCTGGGTGATGAACGCCGACGGCAGTGACAAGCGGCAGGTGACCAAGGAGGACTTCCGCCTCCTCAACCAGCCGAGCTGGTCGCCCGACGGGCAGTTCATTGCGGCCAAGAAGCACTTCACCACCGAACGCAGCGCGGGGACCGGCGAGATCTGGCTGTACCATGTCAGCGGCGGCGGCGGGGTACAGGTGGTCGAGCGCGCCAACGAGAAGCTCCAGAAGGAGCTGGGCGAGCCGACCTTCGCGCCCGATGGCAGCGCGATCTACTACACGCGCAATACCACGTCCGGGAACATCTTCGAATACGCGCAGGATTCGCAGACCGGGATCTTCGCGATCGAGCGCCATGATCTCGCCACCGGCGAAGTCAGCACCGCGGTTGGCGGTTACGGCGGCGCGGTGCGCCCCGCGCCCTCGCCCGATGGCAAGGCCATCGCCTTCGTGCGCCGCGACAAGGACCAGACCCAGCTTTGGGTCAAGGACATCGCGTCGGGCCGCGAACAGATGGTCTACGGCAAGCTCGATCTCGACGTGCAGGAGACCTGGGCGGTCACCGGGGTCTATCCCAATATGGACTGGCTGCCCGACAGCAGCGCCATCGTGTTCTGGGCGGGCGGCAAGCTCAACCGGGTGAACGCCGACGGCACCGGGCACGGCGTGATCCCCTTCGCGATCAACGACACCCGCGCGGTGGCCGATGCGCCGCATCCGGTGATCGACGTAGCGCCCGATACCTTCGCCACCACCATGCCGCGCTTTGCGACGCTGTCGCCCGATGGTACCCGCGTGGTGTTCGAGAGCCTTGGGCGCCTTTATGGCAAGTCGGCCCGGGGCAAGGACGCGCCCGCGCCGCTCACCGGTGACAGCGCCGATGTGCTCGAGGCCTTCCCCGCCTTCAGCCGCGACGGCGCGAGCCTTGCCTATGTGCGCTGGAATGACGCCAAGCTGGGCGAGGTCGTGATCGCCGACGCCAGCGGCCAGAACCGCCGCGTGCTGACCGGGCCGGGGCATTTCGGCAACATCGCCTTCTCGCCCGACGGCACGATGCTCGCCTTCGAAAAGCGCGAGGGCGGCTACCTGACCGCGCCCGATTTCTCGCAGAACCCCGGCATCTACGTGATGCCCACCGATGGCTCGCGTGAGCCCAAGCTGGTGACCCGCGACGGGGCCAACCCGCAATGGGGCGCGAGCGGCGACCGCCTGTTCATGGTCGGGCGCGATGGCGGCAAGCTGGCGCTGATCTCGACCGACCTCGCAGGCGAGGCCAAGCGCACCCATGCGAAGGGCGATCTGGCCAATGACCTGCGCATTTCGCCCGATGGCCGCACCATCGCCTTCCGCCAGAATTACGAGGTCTTCGCCATGCCGCTGGTGCCCGGCGGCAAGCCGGTCGATGTCAGCGAGACCGGCGGATCGCTGCCCGTCACCAAGGTCAGCACCGGCGGCGCGGATTACCTCGGCTGGGCGCGCGGCGGCGAGACGCTGTTCTGGTCGATCGGCCCGAGCCTCGAGAGCGCCAACGTCTCGCAGTTGTTCGCCGCTGCCCCCAAGGCTGACGGTGACAAGACTCCTGCCGCCTACACCCCGCCCACCAGCGGCATTCCGCTGGGCGTGACGGTGCAAAAGGCCAAGCCTTCGGGGATAACCGTCATCACCGGGGCGCGGGTGCTGACCATGCGCGCAGGCCTCGGCGCGGATGATGCGGGCGTGATCGAAAACGGGATGATCGTGATCGACGGCGACCGTATCACCGGGGTCTATGATGCCACGGTCGTGAAGATCAAACTGCCCGGCGACGCGCGGATGATCGACGCCAGCGGCAAGACGATCATGCCCGGCCTCGTCGATGCCCACGCCCACGGCGCCTACGGGGTCGGCGACCTGATCCCGCAGCAGAACTGGGCGCTGATCCAGGATCTCGCGATGGGGACGACCACGGTGCACAACCCGTCGAGCCAAGCGAGCGTGGTCTTCGCGGCGGCGGAACGCCAGCGTGCGGGCCTAACGATCGGCCCGCGCATCTTCTCGACCGGCGAGATCATCTACGGTGCCAAGGCGCCCGATGTCTTTGCCCGGATCGACAGCTATGACGATGCGCTGGCCCACGTGCGCCGCATCAAGGCGCAGGGCGGCATTTCGGTGAAGAACTACAACCAGCCGCGCCGCGAACAGCGCCAGATGGTCGTGCGCGCCGCGGCGGCCGAGAACATGCTGGTGGTTGCCGAGGGCGGGTCGCTGTTCGGGATGGACATGAACATCGCCGCCGACGGCAACTCGACGCTCGAGCATAACGTGCCGGTCGACGTGATGTACGAGGACGTGCTGCAGTTCTTCAGCAAGTCGGGCACCAACTACACGCCCACACTGGTGGTGACCTACGGCGGTCTGGCGGGCGACCCCTATTGGCGGCAAGCGACCAACGTCTGGGAAAACCCGCTGATGGTGCATTCCCCGCCCAAGATGCTGCTCGCCGACAATGGCCGCCGGGTAAAGGCACCCGACTGGGCCTATGTCGATGACAACAGTGCCCGCGAGGCGAGGAAACTCGCGCAGCGCGGCGTCAAGGTCAGCATCGGCGCGCATGGCCAGCAGTCCGGCGTCGGCGCGCATTGGGAGCTGTGGAGCTTTGTGCGCGGCGGCATGACCCCGGTCGAGGCGCTGAAGGCGGGCACCATCGTCCCCGCCCAGTCGCTCGGCATGGCCAAGGACATCGGCAGTATCGAGGTCGGCAAGCTGGCGGACCTCGTGATCCTTTCGGACGACCCGTCCAAGGACATCGCCAATTCGGACAACATCGAAAAGGTGATGCTCGGCGGGCGGCTGTATGATGCCAGGACCATGAACGAGGTCGGCACCGGTGATGCCAAACGCCGCCCCTATTTCTGGGAAGGCGAGGGCGCGGCAGGCGCAGGCGGATCGCAGCGGACGACCAATGAGGGCCGCGGGCACGCCGACGGGGATGCGGGGTAACTCACCACTTCCGTTCGTGTCGAGCGAAGTCGAGACACCTGCGCTGGTGCCTCTCGACTACGCTCGAGGCGAACGGCTGTTGGTCATCACTCCCCCTCCAGCAGCGCGCGCAGGTCCTTCAGGGCTTTCGCGCGCAGCTGGTGGACACGCGGCACGCTGACTTCGAGCACGGCGGCGATTTCGGTGAGGTTCAATTCCTCGACGAAGAACAGCTGGAGCACCAGCTTCAGCCGGTCGGGCAGTTCGATCATCGCCTTCAGCAGCCGCTCGCGGTCCTCGGCGGCGCACAGCGCCTCGAAGGGATCGGGATCGTCGCTGGCAAAGGCCAGGCTGGTCTCGTCATAGGCGTCATCGATCGGGGTCAGTCTCACGCCCGAGGACTCGACCGCGAGCAGTTCGGCATCGTTGAGGTCGAGAACCTTTGCAACCTCGGCGCGGCTCGGCTCGCGGCCCAATGATCCGCGCAAACCGGCGAGCGCGCGGTCGTAGGCGGCGCGTTTGGTGCGCGCGGTGCGGCTGGTGTGGGCGACGCGGCGCACCTCGTCGATCATTGCCCCGCGCACGCGGATCTTGGCATAGGCGGCAAAGCCGTCCTCGGTCGGCCCTGAATGGCGCTGGGCGCATTCGGTCAGCGCAAGGATGCCGACCTGCACGAGGTCCTCGATCTCCAACCCGTCGCGCCCGCGACCGTTGACGAGCCACGCGGTGCGGCGCACGAGGGGGATGAAGCGGCGCACCCGGTCTGCAACCTCGGCGCGGCCCGGGGCGTAGGGCGCGGCATAGGACTGGGCGAGCGAATTGAAGCCGGTATGATCGTGCTTCATGCCGCCAATCCTTCGGCAAGCGGCGCGGGAAGCGCGGGGGTGTCATCGGGCGCGGCTCCGATTACGCCCACCACCGCGATCGGCTGCGCGGCCGGCAGTTCCGCGATCGAGAGGACCAGGCAGCGCGGGCAGCGGGCCTTGAGCAATGCGGCCAGCGCGCGGCGCGCGGGCGGCTGGACGATCAGCGCGATCGGCGTGCCCTCGGCATCGGCGATGCGCCCCGCCTCGCGCACGATCATGCTGCCGCAATCGGGTTCGATCAGTGGCTGGCCGGTGGCCGGGTCGATCATCCCGCCGAGGATCGCGCTTTCGAGCCCTGCATCGAGTGTCACCACCTTCAGGGGCTCGCCCGGCGCGGCGATGCGAGCGACCAGCCGCGCCGCCATGTCGGCGCGCACGGCGTCGATCACTGAGTCGAAATCGGCAGTCCTCTGCAAGGCCAGCGCCAGGCTGGTGAACAGCGGCTGGGGGTGGGCAAGCCCGATCCCGTCGGAGATCAGCGCGCGCAAGGTGCGGGTCAGCGCGGCGAGCGGCAGGGGGTCAGGGTGCACCGCCTCGACCAGCGCGGGCGAGCGGGCCTTCAGCCCATCGACCCATTCGCGCACCTCGTCCGGCCCGAGCAGCTGGTGGGCTTCGGCAAGCAGCGCCTGATTGGCGTGGGTCGCGATCACGGAGGCGGGATCGACCACGAGGAAGCCCTCGGACACGGCATTGTCGCGCGACGACGGCGTGATCCACAGCGCGGGGCAATCGAAGCTGGGGTCGCGGGTCGGTTCGCCGGTCAGGCCCCACTGGGAATAGGGGCCGGGCCGCACTTCGCCTGCGTCGATGGCAAGTAACTTGCCCGGGCGCACGCTGCCGCGTGCGATGCTCACCCCGCCCATCATCACCGCGTAATCCTGCGCCGGCAGATCGAGCGAATCCCGGATCCGGAATTGTGGAAGGACAAAGCCGAGATCGCGCGACAATTGCTTGCGGATGCCGGTGATGCGGGTGACCAGCGGCGCGCCTTGCGCCGTGTCGACGAGGCCGACGAGGCCGTAACCGAGCTCCAGCGTGACCAGCGTCGCATCGGCGACATCTGCCAGCGCGATTGTGTCGGGGGAGACATCCTCCTGCGTGTCGATGACGGGCGCAGGCATGGCAGCGCGCTTTTTGAGGTGCCACCAGATCGCGGCAGCGATCCCCGCGCCGGGGAGGAAGAACAGCTGCGGCATGGCGGGAACCACACCGACCGCGCCGAGGATCAGCGCCACCGGCAGCCATCCGCGCGGATCGGCGAACTGGCCGCCGATCTGGCCGGCAAGGTCGCGGGCGTCCGAAACGCGGGTGACGATCGCGGCGGCGGCGATCGAGAGCAGCAGCGAGGGCACCTGCGCCACCAGCGCATCGCCTACCGCGAGCGTGACATAGGCCTCGCCAGCCTCGGTGGCCGAGAGGCCGTGGCTGATCATGCCGATCGCAAAACCGGCGATGATGTTGACCCCGAGGATCAAGAGCGCCGCGACCGCATCGCCCTTCACGAACTTCGAGGCACCGTCCATCGAGCCGTAGAAATCGGCCTCGATGGTCACTTCGCGGCGGCGTTCGCGCGCTTCGTCGGCGGTGACGAGGCCCGCGGCGATATCGGCGTCGATCGCCATCTGCT
The DNA here is from genome assembly GCA_963765775.1 of uncultured Alphaproteobacteria bacterium. Lineage (GTDB taxonomy): Bacteria > Pseudomonadota > Alphaproteobacteria > Sphingomonadales > Sphingomonadaceae > Erythrobacter. The sequence continues at coordinate 305,454 of CAVXXQ010000006.1, read as the reverse complement.
TGCCGGGCAGGGCGTCGAGCACGAACCGCGCCGAGACTTCGGACACGCGGCCTGCGCCCTTGGTGATGACGATCATGTTGATGATCATGAGGATCGCGAAGACGAACAGGCCGACCACGAAATTGCCGCCGACCAGAAACGCGGCGAAGCTTTCGATCACATGGCCTGCCGCAGCCCCGCCCTCGTGGCCGTGGACCAGCACAACGCGTGTCGAAGCGACGTTGAGGGCGAGCCGCAGCAAGGTGGCGAACAGCAAGACGCTCGGGAAGGACGAGAAATCGATCGGACGCTGCGCGTTGAGGGCGACCATCAGCACCGCGATCGAAATCGCGATGTTGAGCACGAAAAAGATGTCGAGCAGCAGGGCCGGGATTGGCAGCACCATCAGCGCCAGCAGCGCGAAGATGCCGATCGGCAGGGCCACCGATGCGGAGGCTTTGCCAAGCCGGGCGAGGGGATTGGTGGCAGCAGCGGTTGGTGTCACAGGCCGAGCGCCTTCAGCTGGCTATAGGCGCGGCGCACCTGCGGCGGCGCAGCGGCGGGATCGGTGCCGAAGGTCGCGCCGAGGATCTGCGACATCGGGGGCCGCGCGGGGCGCAAGGTGGCTGGGGGCAGTGTGCTTTGCGTCAACGCAGGCGGCATGCCGGGGCCGAACACATTCTCGTCGGCGACCAAATAGGGGGAGGGGGTGAAGCCGTTCCCCGCGCCGCGACTGAGGCCGGACGGCGCGCTGTAGTCGGCGCGGGCGAAGCGCACGGCTTTCCCGTCACTCGCCCGGTCGAGCGCGCGCTCAAGCTTGCCGCCGATTACGTCCATCACCTGCGCCAGGCTGCGGGCCGAGCCGTCGGGCGCGTAGAAGATCGCGCGGTTGGCCGCCGCAGGCCGTGCGAACAGCGTCGCGGCATTCTGGCCGGGGTCGACCTGCAGCTCGGACAGGAAGCGCCCCGCGCCGCCGGCTCCGAGGAAATGCGCGAGGTAAAGTTCGGCATGGCTGGGCTGGCGGCCGAGGATCGGCATGAGGTGTGCGCGGTTGTCTTCGGCAAGGCCCGCCGCCATGAAGGATGCGACCTTCGGATCGTTGCGCAGGGCAAGGATCGCCTCGCGCTGCGCCGGATCGGCGACCCACGCGCTGCCCGAGGCGGTGACGTCGATCTGCTCGGCAAGTTCGCCGAGGCCGAAGCGATGCCCGTGCCGTTTCATCGTGCCGAGCCAGGTGCTTTCGATGAACTGGTAGAGCCCGGTCGCGCTCGAAGTCGCGGCGCGGGCGGCGGGGTCCATCGCGGATTCCACCTCAGCCTGAGCAAGGAGGTAATTGAAATCGACGCTGGTGCGCTCGGCGGCGCTGGCGATCGCGGCTTCGACCGGATTTGACGACGCGGCGATCTGGCGCGCGGCGGGCAAGCCGCCGCCTTCCATCACATCGCGGGCCGCAGCATGGGTGCGCGCGGCAGTCTCGAACCCGGCCCGGATTGTGCCTGATGGCATGGCCTGAAAGGGGAAAGGGTGGCTCACGCGTCCTCCGCCTGATCGTCGGCGCCGCGGGATGCGGTCGCTTCATCGGGGGAGATTGAGCAAGCGGCGTGCCAGATGCGGCGCGGGCCGGCCGGGTATGAATACCTAGGCGCGGACCGGGACGTAGCTGGCGCGCGGCATCCGGCGCTTGCCGCCCAGCGCGTCGATCCGCGCTGCGACATTGGCGGCGAGCAGGTTGCGGACCCGGCGGTTGACCTCGTTGAGCTGACGCGCGGTCTCGGCGAGGCTGCGGGCCTCACCGTCGAGCAACCCCTGCGGGCCGATCTCGGCCAGCGCGTCACACAGCATTTCCTTGTCCTGCGCCGCGCCGATCAGGCTGTCGGCATCAAGCGCGGCAAGCGCCTGCCGCTCACGCTCGAGCACGGCAATCATCTGCCGCAGGTTGATTGCGAGCGGAGTGATGCTCGGGGCCGGGGCGGGGACATATGCGGGGATGAGTGTTTCGGCCACCGGCTCAGTTCCGTTCGGGGATCGAAGGGCTGACCTGCGCCGCGATCATCGCATCGACGATCTTGACCGGCAGCAGCGGGTACGAGCCGTCGGCCAGCGCCTTGCGGATCTGGGCGACACGCTCGGCATCGACCGGCGGGGTGGAGGCAGCGGTTGCAGCGGTCACTTCAAGGCTGATGCCTGAAGACGATGGCGCGGCGGCGGGGCTGGCCGGTGCGGAAGTCGCACCGCGCGCTTCGATCTGCGCGCGGTCGCTAGCGGTCACGGCGCGCGCTGCGCCGACGCCCGACAGTTTGCTCAGTTCGACAGAGGGCATTGGATGGTATCCTTCGATCAGGTTCCTGCGAGCGAGTACGGCGGTCTTGCAGAGGGTTTAAGGGGTCGGCTCACGGAGCCAAGATAGGGGGTTCCCGCAAGCGATCCTCAACTGGCCGGAACCACGGCAAGGCCGGGCCGCTCTATCCGCGCGCGCAAGCCTTCGGCCTTCTTGTTGGTTCGCACGAAAATCCAGTCGCCCACTGCGCCGCCTTCCATCGCCTCACCCTGCTGCTGGACGCTGAAACCGCGCCCACGCACCACGACGATGAGCGCGTCCCCGCGCTTGACGGCGGGGGCTGCGCGCTGGCCTGCCGCAGCGCCAGTGCCTTGCGCAGGGGTGATGGCGACGAAGATCCGCCAGTTCGTCGGCCCCGGGCATTCGACCTGCACGGCGGTGCGTGCCTGGCTGTGCCAGCTCACCGCGAGCGACCCGCCGCACGGGGCAAGCTGGAGCCGGGGATCGGAAGGCGCGCGCGCGCCGCCGGGCGCGCCGACCACAGCGCCGGTGAACGAAGCCACCGCACTGTCGATCATGGCCGGATCGGTGACGCCACCAGTTTGCGGGCCAGCCTTTGCAGCAGGGTCGCACAGCGGCAGCAGCATCGGCAGCGCCAGCGGGGCAAACCGCCAGCCGCGCATCGGGGTCGAAGTGCTTTCCATCGGGCGAAGGTTCCTTGTCATGCGCCCCGTACCCGGCGGCGGTTTCCTGGCGGAGCCGCAGCAAGGGCCATGCCAGCCCGGTCTTACGCAACAACCCTTGGTCGGCATGCGGCGCGGCTTAAGCATGGTTCGCTAATGCCGAGGCCACCCTTCACTCTCACGTGTCTGCGGCCCCCTATGCCTTTCCCGACCGGTTACCTCACCCGCTCCAACCGTGCCCCCGTGCAGGCCGCTGCCGCACCTTCCGAGCTGCCCCCAGCCGGGAACCTTGCGCATGAGGCGCGCCGCGCGATGCTCGCCAAGATCGGCGATTTTGTCACCCGCCACGACCTGGCGGTGACCGGCCAGAACCTCGCCACCATCTGCGGCGCGCTGTCGGGATCGCAGCCCGAACTCGCCGCCGCGCTGGTGCAGCGCGAGGTTTCGGGCGAACCGATCGACCAGCGCTGGCTCGACACGCTCGCCCGGTTTGATCCCGACGGACACAGCCGGATCGCGGCGCTCGAGACGCTGTCGGACAAGCTCGAATATGCGCTGATGCGCTTTGCCCAGACCGCACGCGCGGCGCAGTCCGAAACCAGCGACCATCGCGGGGTGATCGGCGTGCAGCTCGAAACGCTCGCGGGGCCCGAAGGGCTTGCGCAGGTGCTCGACCTGTCGCGCGCGATGCTCGCACGGGTCGAGCAGGTCGAGGCGGCGATGGCGCGCAGCGAGGCCGAGACCGAACATCTGCGCGAAAGCCTTGCCAAGGCGCGGATCGAGGCGGACGTCGATCACCTCACCCGCCTTCCCAACCGCCGGGCCTTCGAACGCCGGCTGATCTCCGCGGCGATCGAGGCGCGCAGCCGGAGCGAGCCGTTGAGCCTCGCCTTCGTCGATGTCGATCACTTCAAGCAGGTCAACGACAGTCACGGTCACGCCGCAGGCGACCGGGTGCTGTGCGCGCTAGCCGCGAGCCTTACCGAGGCGTCTGGCGATGCCTGCTACGTCGCGCGGCATGGCGGCGAAGAGTTCGTGCTATTGTTCCACGGCCTCGCCAAGCAAGGCGCGCTCGGGCGGCTCGATGCGATCCGCCGTGCGCAAGCCGCACGGATGCTGATGAACCGCGACACCGGTCAGCCGTTCGGCAAAATCACCTTCTCGGCCGGCGTGGCCGAAGTCACTGAGGATGCGGACATCCGCAGCGCCCTCGCCCGCGCCGACGCCGCGCTCTACCGCGCCAAGCAGCAGGGCCGCAACCGCGTCGAACTGGGCTGACGTCGGCCCGCGACGGCTTACGGCTCAGGGCGTGCCGCCCGCGATCACCGCGTCATAGGCGAGGCTGGCGTAGATTTCCTCCGTCTCCCCCACCGCGATGATGGTGCGCACCGGCGCGCCGCTTGCGCGCGCTTCCGCCGCGAGCGATTCGGCACGCAACCAGGCGTCCGCCGCGCCGCCTGCGCGATGCGTGGCGAAGATCGTCAGCGTGGCGCGCGGATCGGGCTGCTGCGCTGCCAGCCATGTGGCCAGCCCCGGCCCGCCCGGCACGGCCCGGTAAAGCGCCTGCGCCTGCGCCACCTCGGGCGTCGGGAAGCCCTGCGCATCGGTCTCGCGCGCTTCGCGGTCGGCGAGACGTGTGCCGCTTTCCGCTTCGGCGGCGGGTAGCGCAGACAGAGTCAGCAGGAACAGGATCAGCGCAAGGTCGGCGAGGATGAGCTGCCAGCCATGCCCGCCGCGCGCGGGCGTGATGCCGTGCGTCACGCGACGCCCCTGAGATGCGCGCGCCGGCCCTGCGCGCCCGGATCGGCGCGCTCGATTTGCGCGGTGAACCATTCGGCCAGAGCCGTGCGCTTGCATTCGTCGGCATTGCCGCGCCGCTCGATCGCGCTGGCGAGCGGGTAGCATACAAGGTGCGCGATCAGCGCGCCGTAGAGCGAAGTCAGCACGGCGGTCGAGATCGCGGCCATGATCGTGGTGGTGGTAGCCGCGTCGGGATGTGGGGTGAGCTGGGTGAAACCGTAAAGCGTGCCGATCAGGCCGAACACCGGTGACAGCTCGCCCGCCCAGCCGAACACCTGCGCCGCGCTGACCCGCCGCGCTTCGTCGAGCGCGCGCTCTGCGCGGCGGGCATGGCCGAGCGCTTCGAGCGTGCCGTGGCGCAGGTAGGTTTCGAGCATCATGCCAAGCGCGCGGTCGGGCGGCAGCGCCGGGTCGGCCCGCAGATGACCGTCGCGCTCCACCGCGCTCACCGCCAGCGCGAGGGCGCGGCGGTTGGCATCGTGCTGGAAGCCCCGCTTCAGCAGCCGTCCCGCTGCCCGCAGCGCCGCGCCAAAGTCCTGCCACCCGCAGCGCGCGACCGTGGCGAGCACCGTGCCTGCGACCACGATCCCCAGCGCACCGGGGTCGAACAAGCCTGACAAACTTTGCGACATGACGGATCCCCCGAGTGTTGCTGACAGAGCCGAGAACGACCGGGGCACGCGCCGATTAAGCCTAGGGGATACTCCGGCATAGGCTTGCCCGCGCCGCCGCGCCGCCCGGCAAAAGCCTGCCGCCCAGCGCGTTGCCGCTCTCTCGCTGCGCCTGCAGCCTACGGTTTGGCACGCTTCCTGCTGTCCATTGCTGCGAACCTGCGGGCCAGCCCCGCTGCTGCTGCAAGGAGGCTTCCGGCGTGAACGAGCGACTTTTCGGTATCCACGGCGCCGCGCTCACCCTGCGTTCTGAACGCATGGGGGTGATCGCGTCGAACATCGCCAATGCCGCGACCCCCGGCTTCAAGGCGCGCGACATCGACTTCAACGTCGCGCTTGATGCGCGGATGGCGCGGGCGCGGGGTGTGACCACTCCCAGCGCGGGCGCCGGCATAGTGTGGCGCAGCCCGACCATGCCCTCGTTGGATGGCAACACCGTCGAGCTGAACCGCGAACAGGTCGCCTTTGCCGAAAACGCCGTGGCCTATTCCGCCACGCTCAGCTTCGTGCAGGGCCGGGTCAGCACCATCACCCGCGCGCTGAAAGGCGAGTAAGGATGCCCGAACGCACCCCCACCACGCTGTTCTCGATGACCACCCGCGCGATGAGCGCGCAGATGGTGCGGATGAACGCGGCGACCTCGAACCTCGCCAACGCAGGCTCTGTCTCCTCCACCGAGGAAGGTGCCTATCGGCCGATCCGCGCGGTCTTCGCGGTCGAGCTCGACAAGGCGTCCGGCCTCGCCGGGGTGACCACCAGCGGGCTGGTCCGCTCCGAGACCGCGCCGACCAAGCGCTACGACCCCAGCCACCCGCTTGCCGACAAGGACGGCAACATCTGGGAGGCCCCGGTCGATGAGACCGCCGAGATGGTCGAGATCATGGAGAGCGCCCGCCAGTACCAGAACCTGGTCCAGGCGCTCCAGACCGCCAAGCAGCTGATGCTCGAAACCCTGAGGAGCCAATAATCATGGACACATCTTCGATCACCCCCGCCGCCCAGACGACGCTCGACCGCCTCAACCAGCCCTCCCGGCTGAAGGGGGCCACGCAGTCTCTCGGCCAAGCCGACTTCCTGCGCCTGCTCACCACGCAGCTTTCCCAGCAGGACCCGCTCGCGCCGACCGACAACCAGGACATGCTGGCCCAGATGGCACAGTTCTCCGCGCTCTCTGCCCAGACCGCCAGCGGTGCGACGCTCGAGGATATCTCGACCAAGCTCGACCGGTTGATCGCTGCTCAAGAGGCGACCGCAAGCCGACTGACCACCCCGCAACCCTGACCCGACTTCCTACCCGAAAGGATCACGCCCCATGTCTTTCTTCACCTCCCTTTCCGGCCTCAAGAACGCCGAGACCGACCTGCGCGTCATCGCCCACAACATCGCCAACGCTGAAACCGTGGGCTTCAAGAAAAGTTCGGTGCAATTCGCCGACCTCGTTGCGACCGGTTCCTCGACCGACCCGCGACGCAGCCCGGGCATTGGCGCGACAATCGCCGGAATCACTCAGGACTTCGTGCTCGGCCCGCTTGAGCAGACCGGCCGTGCGCTTGACCTTGCGATTGACGGTGACGGCTTCTTCGCGCTTGCCAACCCCTTCTCGGGCGACGTCAGCTACACTCGCAACGGCAACCTTCGCCTGACCGCAGCGGGCGAAATGGAAGATTCCTGGGGCAACCGCCTGCAGGCCTATCCGGTCGACGCCGCCGGTGTCCCGACCTCGACCGTTCCGGCCGATGTCTCCGTGCCGATCACCAACGGCGCCGGCGCGTCGCTCGCCAACGTCACCATCGACGTGCGCGGGATCATCAATGCCGCTTTCGCCGACGGGACCACCCAGCCGATCGGCCAGGTGGCGCTGGCGACTTTCCCTGCGCCCAACGGGCTGCGCTCGGCCGGGCAGACCAAGTGGCAGGCGACCGGGGATTCGGGCGCGGCGGTGTTCGGCAATCCGGGCATCGGTTCCTACGGCAAGATGATCAGCGGCGCGCTCGAACGCTCGAACGTCGACCTCGCCGAGGAAATGGTCTCGCTGCTTACCGCGCAGCGCAACTTCCAGGCCAACGCCAAGGCGATCGATACCGCAACCCAGATCTCCCAGACCGTCCTGAACCTGCGCTCCTAAGGCGATGGACCGGCTGATCTACACTGCGATGACCGCGATGAACGCGGCGATGGACCGGCAGCGGGTGGTGGCGAACAACCTCGCCAATGCTTCGACACCGGGCTTTCGTCAGGAGATCTTCGCGGTCACCCCGGCGACGCTCAAGGACGGCTCGCTCGAAGCTCGCGCGATGGCGCGCGGCAATGTGCGCGGGGCGGACATGCGCGCGGCCCGCGTGGTGCCGACCGGCAAGCCGCTCGATGTCGCGCTTGAGGGCAAGGCGCTGCTCGCCTTCCAGTCCCCCGACCGGCAGGGCGAGATCTACTCGCGGCGCGGCGACCTCAGGGTTTCGGCCTCGGGTGTGCTCGAGAATGGCGAGGGGCTGGCGGTGCTGGGCGAGGGTGGTGCGCCGATCACGGTGCCCCCTGGCTTTGCAATCAGCCTCGCCGCCGATGGCACGGTGCTCGCCAGCGATCCCACCGCGCCCAATGCCGTGGCCGAACCGATCGACAAGCTGCGGCTGGTCAATCCCGAAGGCAGCCCGCTTGCCAAAGGGATCGACAGCTTTCTGAAGGTGCCGGGCGCCAATGGCCAGACCGGCGTGCTGCCCCCGGATCCCACCGCGCGCCTCACTTCCGGCGCGCTCGAGATGTCCAATGTCGAGACTGCCGACACGCTGGTGCAGATGATCGAGGCGCAGCGCGCCTTTGAACAGCGCGCCAAGATCATCGCCACCGCAGGCACGCTCGACGAGGCGGGCAGCGGCCTGATGGCGCTGCGTTGACCCACCTTTCACAGGAGACCTGAGACATGCCGACCTCCGCCCTTCACGTCGCCCGCACCGGGCTTGAAGCACAAGACGCCAAGATGCGCGTCATCGCCAACAACCTCGCCAATATCGGCACCACCGGCTTCAAGCGCGACCGCGTCGACTTCGCGACGCTCGCCTATCAGGAGCAGAGGGTCGCGGGGCAGGCATCGACCGGGCAGACCGCCTTTGCTGTCGGTCTCAACCTCGGCACCGGCGTGCAGATTCAGGGCACCAGCCGCATCGCGACGCAGGGCACCCTCAACCCCACCGGAAATTCGATGGATCTCGCGCTGGATGGCGAGGGCTTCTTCCAGGTCGAGCTGCCGCCGGGCGGCCAGATCGGCTTCACCCGCGCGGGCAACTTCACGCTATCGCCCGACGGCACGCTGATCACTTCGCAGGGCTATGCGCTCCAACCGCCGATCCAGGTGCCGGTCGGCTCGCAATCGCTGACCATTTCGCCCGACGGCACGGTAAGCGCGATCACGCCGGGCAGCACCGAGGCGACCCTGCTCGGCCAGCTGAGCGTCGCCAGCTTCGTCAATGCGGCGGGCCTGCGTGCGATCGGCGACAACTTCCTCGTCGAGACCGGTGCTTCAGGCCCTGCCGACCTTGGCGTCGCCGGGCAGAACGGGCGCGGGCAGATCCGCCAGGGGATGCTCGAAGGATCAAACGTCAACGTCGTCGAGGAGCTGGTCGAGATGATCGAGACCCAGCGTGCCTACGAGATCAATTCCAAGATGATCAGCGCCGTCGACGAGATGCTGCGCAACGCCAACCAGACATTGTGAGAAACGCCATGAAAGGTCGCCTTGTCTTTGCGCTCGCCGCGCCGCTCGGCCTTGCTGCCTGCATGGGCGGCGGGGCCGGGCCGCAGCCGGGCTTCACCGCGCCGCCTCCGCCCGGCGCGCAGGCGTTTCCGGTGCAAGGGGGCAACGCGGGCGCGATCTTCCAGGCGGGGACCGGCTATTCCGGTCTCGTCACTGGCACCCGCGCCCGGGCGCTGGGCGATATGGTGACGATCATCCTCGTCGAGGCGACCACCACCAACAAGAGCACAACCGGCAAGACCAGCCGCGAAGGCGGCTTCGGTATCACTCCGCCAGCCTCGGGCCCGCTCGATTTCCTCAAACCCGATGCCCTTAAAGCTTCGGCTGAAGGGTCGTTCACCGGGTCAGGCAATGCTGCGCAGCAAAGCCGCCTCAACGGCGCGGTCGCGGTCACCATTGCCGCGATCTACCCCAACGGGACCGCCGAAGTGGTCGGAGAAAAGCAGATGATGTTCAGCCAGGGAGACGAGTGGGTGCAGTTTGCCGGCCGTGTCCGGCTGGTCGACATCGACAGCGACAACCGCCTTGCCTCCTCGCAGGTCGCCAATGCCCGGATGATCTATTCGGGCAAGGGCGCGTTGCAGCAAGCGAGCCGTCCGGGCTGGCTGAGCCGTTTCTTCGGCGCGATTTCGCCGTTCTGAGGGGACAGGTCATGAACCGCATCCGCATCCTTGCGCCGCTCGTCTACCTGCTGATCGCTCTGGTCGCAGGGCAGATCCCTGCGCCCGCGCACGCCGAGCGCATCCGCGATCTCGGCCAGTTCGAAGGGCTGCGCGCCAACCAGCTCACCGGCTACGGCATCGTCGTCGGCCTTCAGGGTACAGGCGACAACAACCTCCAATATGTGACCGAGGCAATGCGCGGGGTCTCGGGCCGGCTCGGCCTGCCGCTGCCGCCGGGTGTCAGCCCGACGCTGCGCAATGCGGCGGCCGTGATCGTCACGGCGGAGCTTCCCGCCTTTGCCAAGCCCGGCCAGCGTATCGACATCACCGTCTCGACCTTGGGCCAGTCCTCGTCGCTGCGCGGCGGAGCATTGATCCTCACCCCGCTGTATGGGGCGGACGGGCAGATCTACGCGATGGCGCAGGGCAATGTCGCGGTCGGCGGGCTCGGTGTGACCGGACGCGATGGCTCGCAAGTCAGCGTCAATGTTGCCACGGTGGGCCGCATCGCCGACGGCGCCAGTGTCGAGCGCGCGGTCGCCACCGGCTTCGACCTGTCGCCGACCTTGCGTTTCAACCTTCACAAGGCCGACTTCCTCACCGCCGCGCGCGTCCGCGATGCCGTCAACAGCCGCTACCCGGGCATCGCCAGCATCGCTGACGGGGTGAGCATTGCGCTCGCGCTGCCGCAGGGCAACGATGTCCGTTCGGGCATCATGGCCGAGATCGAGATGCTCGCCGTCACACCTGCGCCAGTCGCGGCGCGGGTGATCATCAACAGTCGCACGGGCACGGTCGTCATCAACGACGCGGTGCGCCTGTCGCCTGCCGCCGTCAGCCACGGCAAGCTGGTGATCCGCATCGACGAGAACCCGACGATCGTCCAGCCCGCGCCCTTCAGCAACGGCCAGACCGCGCAGGAGGAATCCTCCGATATCACGGTCGAGGAACGCTCGGACCGGGTCGCCTACATGCCCGGCGCCGCGTCCTTGAACGAGATCGTCGATGCGCTGAACCTGCTTGGCGTGGGCGCGTCTGACCTGGTGGTGATCCTCGAAAGCCTCAAGCAGGCTGGCAGCCTGCAAGCCGAAATGATCGTGTTGTGACCGGAGCGGTGCCCCCCTCCCGCCCGGTCACGCCTAGCAGCGCGGTTCGCCCGGAGTCCCCCCTTACTCCGGAACGAGCTGCGCTGCGCAAGGCGGCCGAAGGCTTCGAGGCGATCATGGTGCGCAAGATGCTCTCCACCGCGCGCGCCGCGACCTTGACCGAGGAGACCCCGCTTACCGGCGGCGGGCTCCAGCAATTCCAGGCGATGCGCGACGAACACTTCGCCGACATCGCCGCACAAACGGGTGCCCTCGGGTTTGCCCGCAGTATCGAAGCGCAGCTTGCGCAATACCTCTCAAGGCAAGGTGATAGCTGATGCCCACCGCGATCTTCACTATTGGCCGTTCGGGCCTTACGCAGGCCCGCCGCAGCCTTGAGCTGACGGCGCAGAATATCGCCAATGCCGAGAACGCGAACTATTCGCGCCGAACCCTTACCCAGGGCGAGCTGGTGATGACCGGCAACATCGGCAACAACGCGCAGGATTCGCTGGGCGGGGTGCGCCCCGGCGTGATCGAACGTGCGGAAAGCGGTCTGGTGCAGCGCCAGGCGCGCGATTCCTCTTCCTCGCTGTCGGCGGCAAGGGCCGAGTTTTTCGCCATGCGCGAAGCCGAGAGCGCGATCGAGACCTCGGGCGTTTACGCCGGTCTGGTTGATTACGAGGCCGCGCTCACGCGGCTCCAGAACAACCCGCTTGAGCCCGCCCTGCGTCTTTCCGCTCTGGAAAGCGCGCGCAAGATGGCGGGCAATTTCCGCATCGCCAATGGCACGCTCGCCAATGCCCGGAGCCTTGTGCAGGCCGAAGTGACTGCCGAGACGCTGACCGTCAACGAACGCGCCAAGGAGCTTGCCGAAATCAACGCCGACCTCGTCGGATCGCGCGAGGGGACGGCGGGCCGTGCCGCGTTGCTTGACGCCCGCGACAAGGTGCTGCGCCAGTTGGCCGAGGAATTCGGCATCGAGCCGACAATCAACGCCAATGGCACCGCCGATGTGACGCTGAACGGCACGCCGCCGGTGGCGCTGGTGATGGGTTCGGTGACAAGCCTGGTGACCGTCAGCTTTGCCGCCGATGGCACGGCCAGCTACGCGGTGGGCGGAACCGCCTTTGTACCCGCAGGCGGAGCGATGGCCGGGCGTGCGAGCGCGCTGATCGGGATGGCGGGCCTTCAGGCCGACCTTGACGGAATCGCGGTTTCCGCGATCAGCATTGCCAACACCGCGCAAGGCAATGGCGCTGCCGCCGATGGTAGTCCTGGCCAGCCGATGTTCGCCGGAACCGGCGCGGGCGACATCAACGTCGTGCTCGCCGCCGCAGAAGGGCTCGCCACAGCGCCCGCTGGCGCGCCGGCGGGAAGCCGCGACACGGCCAATCTTGCCGCGCTTCTGTCGGCTCTCGGCGCTTCGACCGGCCCGGTTTCGCGCGCCGACACGCTGCTGCTGGGCCTGTCGAGCCGGGTCTCCGCGCTCGAAACCCGTAGCGAGGGCCTCACCGTTGTCGCCCAAAGCGCCGAGGCCGAGCTGCTGCGCGAAACCGGCGTCGATCTCGACACGGAGGCCGCCAGTCTGGTGCGCCTGCAGCAGGCCTTCGAAGCCAACAGCCGGGTGATCCAGGTCGCCGCCGAGCTGTTCGATACGATCCTCGGCCTAAGGTAAGGGAGCGCGCCGTCATGACGTCCATCACCAATTCCGCCGGGTCTTTCTTCAACCGCTCGCTGGCGCAGATGTCCGACTTGCGCAACGGCATCGAGCGCACCCGGAGCCAGATCGCCACCGGCCGCCGCATCGAGCGCGGCTCGGACGACCCTGCCGCCGCCGCCCAGTTGCGTAGCGTCGCGCGGCGTGAGGCGCTGGCCAAGGTCGAGGGCGATAATGCCGCGCGGCTCGGGCAGGATCTTGGCGCGGCCTCGAACGAGATCGAAGGGGTCACCGCGCTGCTCCAGCGCGCCCGCGAACTCGCCTTGCAGGCCGCCAGCACCCCCACAGGCGACCGTGCGCGCCAAGCGATCGCCTTCGAGCTTGAGCAGCTCGGCGAGCAGCTGTTCAGCCACGCCAATGCCACATCATTGACCGGCGAGCCGTTGTTTGCGGGGCAATCCTCGGATGCTGCATTTACCCGCGATGCGGCGGGCAACGTCAGCTATGTCGGCACGCCCGCCAGCGGCGCCGTTCCGGTCGCACCGGGCACCGCGATCGAGCGGGGGTTGCCGGGCAATGAGGTGTTCGAATTCAATCTGGGTGGCACGCCGACCAGCGCCTTTGCGGTGCTCGGCGCGCTCGCCACCGCCTTGCAGGGCGGAGCGGGTGATCCGGTCGCGGCGGCCAGCGCTGCCATCGCCGGGATTGATGGCGCGCTCGACACCACCAACCGCGCACAGACCATCCTCGGCACCCGCATGGCGTGGGTCGAGCAGGTCCAGGAACAGCAGGGCGAACGCAATATCGCACTGGCCGAGCGCCGCTCGCGGGTTGGCGACACCGACATTGCCGAGGCGATCGCACGGCTTCAGCAGTCGCTCACCGCGCTTGAGGCCACGCAGTCCGCCTTCGCCCGTGTCAGTTCGCTGACGTTGTTCGACGCGCTGCGCTGAAGGGAACGGAACCGTGTTTGCAGCGATCGGTATTGTCGTCCTTCTGGTCATGGTGTTCGGCGGGTTCATGCTCGCTGGCGGCGCTATGGGGCCGGTGCTGGCCGCACTCCCGCTCGAATTCATGATGATCGGCGGCGCGGCGGTCGGCGCGACGCTGATCGGCAATTCGATGCACGAGATCAAGCTGCTCGGCGGCGGGATCGGCAAGGTATTCAAGGGACCGAAATACACCGATCAGGATCACATCGATGCGATCGCGCTGACCAGCAAGCTGATGAAGCTGCTGCGCTCCGAAGGGGCCGTCGCGCTGGAAAGCCACGTCACTGAACCGGCAAGCTCCACGCTGTTCAGCGAATATCCGCGCCTTCAGGCCGATCCGGTGGTGACCGCGATGATCTGCGATCCGCTGACCCTGATGGTGGTGTCATCAGGCACGCTCGACACCCACGCGGTCGAGGATATCATCGACAGCGCGATCAAGACCCAGCTCCACGAGATGGACGAGCCTGCGCACATGATCCAGTCGCTCGCCGATGCGCTGCCGGCGCTCGGGATCGTTGCGGCGGTGCTCGGGATCATCAAGACGATGGGCGCGATCGACAAGCCGCCGGCGATCCTCGGCAAGATGATCGGCTCTGCGCTGGTGGGGACGTTTCTGGGGGTGCTGCTGGCCTATGGCTTTGCAGGGCCGCTCGGCTCCCGGCTGAAGCAGATCAACACGCATGATCAGCAGATTTTCCATTCGATCAAGCAGGTGATTATCGCCAGCCTTCACGGCTATCCGCAGCCGTTGGTGCTTGAAGCGGCGCGTTCGGGCCTGCCGCCCGCGCACCGGCCCAAGCTCACTGACCTGCTCGACATGATGCGGGGACGGTAGGGTGGCGGACGCCGACCCGAAACTCGCCCTCCCCGCCCCGATTATCGTCAAGAAGGTCACGATCATCGAAGGCGGTCACCACGGCGGAGCGTGGAAGGTCGCATATGCCGACTTCGTGACCGCGATGATGGCGTTCTTCCTGCTGTTGTGGCTGCTCGGCGCGACCGAGGAGAAGCAGCGCAAGGGCATCGCCGACTACTTTGCGCCCACGCTCGTCAAGCTGCGCGAGAATAGCGCGGGTTCCAACGGGCTGCTCGGCGGCGCATCGATCACTGACGTCGACAACTATCCCAACCGTCAGGGCCAGACCGGGCGCCAGATGCTCACGATCCCGCGCGACGGGGCGGGCGGGCCGCAGGCTGCCGAGGCCGGAGAGACCGAGCGCCTGCGCAAGCTGCGCGAGAAGGTCGAGAAAAAGCTCGCCGAACGCCGCTCGCTCAAGAACATCGCGCGGCAGGTGCGGGTGATGCGCTCGCCCGAAGGCATCCGCATCGATCTGGTGGACGATGCCAATTTCTCGATGTTCGAGCTGGGCACCACGATCCTCACCAAGCAGGCGCGCGAACTGCTCGAGGTGATAGCCGACACGCTCAAGGACGAGACGGCGCCGCTGATCCTGCGCGGCCACACGGATTCGCTGCCGTGGCGCGGCGGGGTGACGGCGAATAACTGGTCGCTCTCTGCTGGCCGCGCCGAAGCAACGCGCCAGGCGCTGGTGCTAGGCGGCGTGGCGCAAAAGCGTTTCGCCCGGATCGAGGGCGTGGCCGAGACCGAGCCGCTGATCGCCGACAACCCCGCTGACCCACGCAACCGCCGGATCTCGCTGCTGCTGCTGGAGGGGCGGGGCGCGCCTGTACCTGCGCCTTTGGCGGAGCGCGCGGCGCAGGCAGTCAAAGGCGAGGCGAAGCCCTGAGCGGCAGGCGCGGCGCTCGTTGGCGCGCTCCTGCCGCTTACATGCTCCACATGCTAAAGCCGGGTAATGAACCGCGATGAACGGTGCGGTGGGCCATTGCTAGCTCCGCCAAGTAAGCTGGTCGCAGAACCAAAGGTCAGGGCTTGCCCAATGCCCGCACTCGGGAGGCGCGAGCGCCTCCCCGTTGCCGCGGCCGACAACGCTCCCGTTTGGCAATACGAAGAACCCGATCTGGCCAGCCTCGCTCACGTTCTTGATGCAGAACAACGTCGCATTCCCGTCGCAGGGAGCGAAGGCGGTGCGCCAGATCTCGCCCATTTCGGTAGCCAGCGGCGCGCGCACGCCCCGATCGATTGCATCGCTGATGCCAAAGATGGAGAGCTCGTCCACGAAGCCACCATTGGCATGTCGATAAAAGTTTCGGAGTGATGCGGGCATGGCAAAGTGCGTGCGCTGATTGAAGCGCAGCATGGCTTTCTGGGGAACAGCTTCGGAAAGGGTCAGCGCGAATGTACTTGGCCCGGCATGGGGCCGATGCCCGCACAGCAAGGCACCCGAGGAGTGATCGATCCATGCGCCGGTCTGGCTAGCGGCGCTGACGCGAGCAGCCAGAGCAGGATAATCGGGCTCCAGCAGCTTGATCCTGCGCCGCAGCGCGGCAGAATCGGCGGGGGCGAACTCATATGCCATGATCCGCAGCGTAGCGCCTGACGCCGGAAGAGCTAAGGGCGGGCAACCACGCCGTCGAGCAACGCACAGGCTTGCTTCCACACACACACACACACACACACACACGAAAAAAGCCCGGAGCCATTGCGGCTCCGGGCTCCGGGGTGTCCGCCCCCAAGGGGGAAAGGGCGGCTTAGGCTTGTGCTTAGCGCAGCAGCGACAGGACGTTCTGCTGCGACTGGTTGGCCTGCGCCAGCATCGCGGTCGAAGCCTGACCGAGGATCTGCGCCTTGGCGAGCGCAGTGGTTTCAGCCGAATAGTCGGTATCCATGATCCGCGAACGCGCATCAGAGAGGTTGGTCGACACGCTGGTGAGGTTGTTGACCGCTGACTCCAGTCGGCTCTGGCCAGCACCCAACGTGGCGCGGGTGGTGCTGACCGCTGCGAGCGCAGTGTCCACAAGGTTGATGGCAGTGTTTGCGTCGCCCTGCGTCGCGATCAGGTTCGCCGCTGTCGCTGCGGTGATGTCGGCATTGAAGCCGGTAGCAGACATGGTCAGTGTCACGTCGTTGGCCGCTTCGTCACCGACCTGGATCACGACCGCAACTGCGTCGGTCGCAAACAGGTTCACACCGTTGAACGTGGTGTTGTCGATGATATCGTTGATCTGCGCGCTCAGCTGGGTGACTTCGGCCTGGAGGTTGGTCCGGTCCGTCGCTTGCAGCGTACCGGTGGACGACTGCACGGCCAGTTCGCGGATGCGCTGAAACATATTGGTGACTTCGCTGAGCGCGCCTTCACCGGTCTGCGCCAGTGAAATGCCGTCATTGGCATTGCGCACGGCCTGGTTCATGCCGCGGATCTGCGAAGTCATCGAGGTGGCGATTGCGAGACCGGCGGCGTCGTCCTTGGCCGAGTTGATGCGGCTGCCGGTCGACAGGCGCTCCATCGAGGTGCCGAGCATACGCCCAGCCGAAACGCTGGCATTCGAAGCGCGAAGCGCGGAGGTATTGGTACCGATAACGTTCATTGTCGAAACTCCCGAATGGTCAGGCAGGACGAATAGGCCCGTCGCTGCTGGCCATAAGAGCGGCTGGTCTCAGGAATCTTTAAGCCTGACTTTTTCATGTTTTAAATCATATGCTTGAAAGTGATGGCGCGCCATAGGCATGCCCGACAACAGCATGCAGTGCCCCAGCACGGCGGTGCGGCTTAGGGGAAGCTACGGGGGCTTAAATTTGCCACATGTGCAGCCTGCATGCGGCACAGGATTGCCGAGACCCGGCACGCACGACCAACCGGCCACACATTCAGGGGCAGCATAAATGGAACCGTTGATGGGCACAGTGCGCGGCGTGACGACACCGTCACAAGCGGGCACGCACGATATCCTCATCGATATGACCGTGCCGCTGATGGGCGGCAGCTGGCAGCGCGACCGCATCGTGCTGGGCGAGACGATGCCGCCCGCGATGGCGGCGGGGATCGCGCGCAGCGGCAAGGTCGCAATCACGCTCGAGCACGCCGCCTCGCCCTCGCTGGCGATTGCAGGCGCGGGGGCAGGCGGCGCGCGCATCACCCTTGCCTATGATCCCGAGGGCCTTCCCGAAGCGCGCGCGGCGTTGATTGCAGCCTCGGCGCAGGGCGGCTGGCCAGTCGCTGGCGATCCCCAGTCGCTCGCGCTGCTGACCCTTGCCGAACGAATCGCTGTGAGCGACATCCCTGTGCTGCTCGAAGGGCCGACCGGGACCGGCAAGGAAGTGCTGGCGCGCTTCGTTCACCGCCTCTCGCCGCGCACAAGTGGGGCCTTCGTCGCGGTCAATTGCGCGGCAATGCCCGAAGCGATGCTCGAGGCGTTGTTGTTCGGCCATCGCAAGGGCGCCTTCACCGGCGCGGCGGAGGCAGCCGAGGGCCTGTTCCGCGCTGCGGATGGCGGCACGCTGCTGCTCGACGAGATCGGCGAACTGCCGCTCGCCCTCCAGGCCAAGCTGCTGCGCGCGCTCCAGGAAGGCGAGGTGCTGCCGCTGGGCGCAACGAAACCGCTCAAGGTCGACGTGCGCGTGGTTGCCGCCACGAACCGGCATCTTGCTGAAGAGGTCGAGGCCGGGCGGTTCCGCGAGGACCTGTTGTACCGCCTCAATGTCTTCCCCTTGCGCCTGCCTGCGTTGCGCGACCGGCCCGGCGATATCGCCGCGCTCGCCTTTGCGATGCTGCTGCGCCATGCGCCTGCGCCCGGATGCCCCGGCTGGATCGACGCCGCAACGCTGGCGCTGCTTGAGAGCCATGCGTGGCCGGGCAATGTTCGCGAGCTCGAGAACGTCATCCGCCGCGGGATCCTGCTGGCCGATGGTGCCGCCGCGATCGCGCCTGCGCATATCGTCTTTGACACCGCCGTGCGCGCCGTGGGCGACGTTGCCACTCCGGCCATGTCGCAGCTGACCCGCGGCGTAGCCCCGCGCTCGCTCTCCGATGTCGCCTTCGCCTCCGAAGCACGCGCGATCCTTGATACCCTCGCCAAGCATGACGGCAACCGCGCCGCCACCGCTCGCACCCTCGGCATATCCGAGCGCACCCTGCGCTACCGCCTCGCCTCGATGCGCGGTGCTGGGATGCTCGCGGCGGGAGGTGCGGCATGAGCGGTTTGCGAGTAGGTTTCGGCATCGAGGACGTCATGGCCCTGCGCAGCCAGGTGCTCGCCCGCAACGCAGCGCTGCGCGATGTGCGCGCGGCGAGCGAGGTTAGCGGCGGGTTCGCGCCCACACAGGCACCGGGTGCTGGCTTTGCCGACACGCTTCACACTGCGCTGAAGCAGGTGAGCGCAGTGCAGGCGCAATCAAGCGCGATGCAAGTCGCCTACGAACGCGGCCAGGTTACCGACATCGCGCAGGTGATGCTCGCGCGGCAGGAGGCGGGCGTCGCCTTCGAAGCCACGCTTCAGGTGCGCAACAAGCTGCTCAATGCCTATCAAGACATCATGCGGATGGGAGGCTGATAGATGGCCGACGCAACCCTTCCCGTGCCCACCGATCCGGCGGGTCTGCCGATGACGCAAAGCCCGGCGAGCGGCTGGCGTACCATGCTGCCGCCGCCTGTGGCGGGCTTTATCAGCCAGCCCGCGCTCATCCGCGCCCTGCCGATGCTCGCCGGTGTCGGCGCGCTGGCGGCTGCGGCTGGCCTGTGGATGGCGATCTCCTCCGGCCCCGACCGGGTGCTCTACACCAGCCTCACCGATGCCGAACGCGCCAAGGTGGTCGAGACGCTCGAAGCGGGCGGGATCGCCTATGCGATCGACAACAACACCGGCGCTCTCTCGGTCTCCGATAACGACGTCTACCGCGCCAAGATGCTGGTCGCGAGTGACGCCGGGATCGCCGCGCCCGAAGGCGCCGAGGCGATGCTGGACTCGATGCCGCTCGGCACCTCGCGCACGCTGGAAGGCGAGCGGCTGCGGCTGGCGCGTGAGCGCGAGCTGATGCTGACGATCAAGGAGATCGACGGGATCGAGTCCGTGCGCGTCCACCTTGCCACTCCCGACCGTTCGGTGTTCGTGCGCGACAACAACCCGCCCAGCGCCTCGGTGATGGTGCGGCTGGTGGGCGGGCGCAGCCTTTCGCAGGAGCAGGTTTCCGCGATCGTCAACCTCGTCGCCGCCTCGGTGCCCGGGCTGAGCGCGGACGCCGTGCGCGTGGTCGACCAGAACGGTCGCCTGCTTTCCGACCCGCGCGAGATGGAGGGCGAGGGACTGACCCTCCAGCGCGAGCACGAGGCGAAGCTGCGCGAACAGCTCGATGCGATGCTGCTGCCGCTGCTGGGCGAAGGCAATTTCTCCGCGCAGGTGCAGGTCGAACTCGATCGCAGTGAAGTCACCTCGGCGCGCGAGACTTACGAAAAGGAAGGCGTGGTCCGCGCCGAAAGCGAGCGCAATGCGACCCGCACCGGCGCTACGCCTGCGGGAGGCGTGCCGGGCGTCACCGCCAACACGCCCCCGCCGCAGGCCCAGCTCGTCAACGGCCCGCCGCAACCCACCACGCCGCCCGCCGCCGCAGCATCGACCGACACCGAGACCGCGACCGACCGCAGCTATGAATTGGGCCGTGAGGTCGCTGTCACCACGGCCGGGCCGGGGAGCCTCAGGAAGCTTTCGGTCGCGGTCGCGGTAAGCGATGCCGCGCTCAAGAAGGCCGCGCCGTTGACTGCCCAGCAATTGGAAGCGCTGGTCAGCGCGGCGGTCGGTGCCAACACCCAACGCGGCGACATGGTCAAGGTCGTCGCCAGCAAGTTCGAGCCGACTGATCTCGCGCCGCCCGCCTTCTACGAAGAGCCGTGGTTCGCGATGCTGGTCCGCTACGGGACCGCGCTGCTCGCCGTGCTGCTGGTGCTGCTGCTCGCGGTGCGCCCGCTGATCGGCAAACTCAAGGGCCGGGGCGCAAAAGACGGGTCTGATAGCGCGTCGCTTGCGCTTGCGGAGGGCGAGAACGGGGAGGCGGTCAGCGTGCCGCTCGCCATCAACGGTAGTGCTTCTGCCGGTGCCTTGGCGGGCGAGGATCTGCCGCGCCAGGTCGAACTGGCCCGGCGTCTGGCCGCAAGCCAGCCCGAACGCGCGGTCGAAGCCCTCCAGCGCATGCTCGATGCACCTCCTCCCCAGGCAGACGCGGCATGAGCGCCGACCCCGGCACCGCCCTGCTCAGCCGGGTCGACCGCGCTGCGGTCTTCCTGATGCTGCTTGGCGACGACGAGGCGACCGGACTCCTCTCCCGCCTCTCGCCTGCCGAGCTGGAAAAGCTTGGGGCGGCAATGATGGCGCTGGGCGAGGTTGAAGCCCCGCACATGGCCGAAGCGCTCGCCGATTTCGCAGGCGAAGCCGCGCGTGAGGCTCTGCCCCGGCGTGGCCGCGACGACCGTGTGCGCACCCTGCTCGACAAGGCGCTGGGATCGACGCGCGCGGACAGCATGATGCAGCGCATCGCGCCCGACGCGCCGCCGCGCAGCCTCGAACTTGCGCAGTGGCTTGCGCCCGGCGTGCTGGTGCGCCTGATCCTCGACGAACACCCGCAGGTGATCGCCGCGCTGCTGCTGCTGATCGAACCCGAACCCGCTGCCGAGGTGCTCGCGATGCTCCCGCTCGAACTGCAATCGCTAGTGGTGGAGCGGGTCGCCAAGAGCGGCACGATCTCCGCGACCGCAATCGCCACCATCGACACGCTGCTGACCCAGCGCATCACCGCGTCCTATGGCACGGCGGCGCTGATGCTGGGCGGTCCGCGCGAGGCGGCGAACCTCATCAACCTTGCCGCGGGCGAGCTGCGCAACACCGTGCTGCCCGCCATCGCCGAACGCGATGCGCCGCTGGCCGAGAAGATCGAGGAGCAGCTGTTCACCTTCGAAATGCTGTTCGTGCTCGACCCGATGGCGATGGGCCGCCTGCTGCGCGATGTCGACAGCGAGAAGCTGGTCGATGCATTGAAGGGCCTCAAGGAGCCCGACCGCACGCCCTTCTTTGCCGCCATGTCGAGCCGTGCAGCGGACGGCGTGCGCGACGAGATCGAGCTGCGCGGGCGTCTCGCCAAGAGCGAGGTCCTCGCTGCGCAGAAGTCGATCGTCGAGCTCGCACGGGGCCTGGCGGATTCAGGCGAGATCGTGATTGGGAGCGGCAGTGGCGAATTCGTCTGATTGGCTTGGGCAGCTCGCCAAAGCCCCGCTTGCTGAAAGCGCGTTTGCAGAAGCGGGGCCGGGATGGCTCGGCTTGCTCGAAGAGGGGGAGGGCTTCCGTGAGGCGCTGCCTTTTGGCGAACGCGACGTAGCCAAGCCGCCCGCGCGGTCCGAACCCGCGCCCGATCCCGCCGCCGAGGCGCGGGCGCGTGCCTATGCCGAAGGCGAGGCCGCCGGCCGCGCTGCTGCCGAGGCTGAATCGGCCGAACATACCGCCCGCCAGCGTGCGCTGCGGCTCAATTTCCGTAACCTCGATGAAGCCGCGACAGGCCTGCTTGCCGAAGACCTAGCCGCCACGGTGACGGCGCTTACAGAAGGCGTGCTGGGTGAAGTGGCGATCGATCGCGACGGCCTGCTTGTGCGCTGCCATGCCGCTGCCAAGCGGATCGGCGGCGCGGCCGACGCGCTGGCGCTACATCTCCACCCCGAGGATATCGCGATGATCGGCGAGGACGCGCTCGCCGGCTGGCGGGTGATCGCCGACATCGGCCTGAAGCGCGGCAGCCTGCGCATCGAAGGCCCTGACGGATCGGTGGGTGACGGCATCGAGGAATGGCGCCGCGCAATTGCTGCTGCGGTGCGCGGATGATCGCGCAGCTCCAGCTCGATCTTGCCCGGATGCGCAGCACCCCGGTCGCCTCTGGCCCGGTGCTGAGCGGGCGCGTGGTCACCTGCGACGGCGGGCTGATCGAGGTCGCGGGGCTGCCGCTTCCGGTCGGTTCGCTCGGCCTCATCGAAAATGACACAGGCGCCGAATGCCTTGCCGAGGTGATCGGCTTTCGCGCCGGCCACTCGCTGATGATGCTGCTGGGCGACGCCTTGCTGCTGCGCCCGCAGGCGCAGGTGCGGGCGCTTGGCCAGCCGGGCGAGGTGCGCGTCGGCGCAGGGCTGCTGGGGCGCGCGGTCGATGCGCTGGGCGAGCCGATTGACGGCGGCCCGGCGCTCGATCTCCCGCTTGCCTGGCCGCTGGTGGGCCGCCGCGAGGGCGCGCTTGAGCGTGCCAGCGTGCGCGAGCCGTTCGACTGCGGGGTGCGCGCGATCAATGCCCTCGCCACAATGGGTGTCGGCCAGCGGCTCGGGATTATGGCCGGGTCGGGCGTTGGCAAGTCGGTGCTGGTCGATACCATCGCGGGCCATGCCGTTGCCGATGTCACCGTGGTGGCGCTGATCGGCGAGCGCGCGCGCGAGGTTTCGGACTTCGTCAACCGTCACATGGCCGGGCATCGGCGCGGCGGGATCGTGGTGGTCGCCGTCCCCGCCGATCACGCGCCCAACCTACGGCTGAGAGCGGCGCAATACGCGAGCGCCATCGCCGAATACTTCCGCAGCCAAGGCAAGCGCGTGCTGCTGATCCTCGACAGCCTCACCCGCGTCGCCCACGCCGCGCGCGAGCTGGCGCTGGTGCTTGGCGAACCCGGAGCAGCGCGGGGCTATCCGCCATCCGCATTGGCCGCGATCACGCGGCTGGTCGAGCGCGCGGGCAATTCCGCGCGCACCGGGGGGGCGGTTACGGGGGTCTATACCGTGCTGGCCGATGGGGACGACACCAACGATCCCGTCGTCGACACCGCGCGCGCCATTCTGGATGGTCACATCGTGCTGTCCCGCGACCTGGCGGCGCGTGGGCATTATCCCGCGATCGATGTGCCTGCTTCGCTCAGCCGGGTGATGGACGATATCGTCCCGCCCGATGTGCTTCAGGCCTCCCGCCGCCTGCGCGGGCTGATCGCGGCGCGTGAGGGCGGGCGCGATCTGGTGATGATGGGCGCCTATCGCGCAGGCGGCGACCCGCTGCTCGACGAGGCGCTGGCGCTGTCCCGGCCGATCGACGATTTCCTGACACAGGTGCGCGGCAGTGCCGAGGCGCTGGCCCCCAGCTACGAAGCGCTGCTGGCCCTCATCAAGGATGCGTGAGGCGCGCCGCCTTGCGCTGCTCGAACGTCAGCGGCTGATCGCCGAGGTCGGGCGTAAACAGGCTCTCAGGGGCTTGGCCAAAGCGCTCGAGGCAGAGGCGCGCAGCCACGCACTCGCGGCGCGCAGCCGGGGGCTCGTCGTTGCCAGCGCGCCGGGCGCGGGCGCAACCTGCGGCGCTGCCTTGCAAGGCCGCGCCACCTTCACCGCCGGGCTCGCGCAGCTGGCCGCCCAAGCGGGCGACGCCGCACGCGACGCTGCGCGCCAGAGCGTGTGGCAAGTCGAAGCACTCGGCCTCGCCGAGACCCGCGCGCGCCGCCTTGCCGAGATGACCGGGGAGGCCCGCACCGCGCTCGCGGTGGCGAAAACGAAGCGCGAGGCGGCCCGCGAGCTGCCGCTGGCACGCAAGTTGCACTCATCGAAGTAGCGCAGAGGGTGCGCCCGCTTTCGAGGACGACACGATGATCCCATTCCTGACCGAGATGCCCGCCCTGACGCTGCCGCCCGCGGGACCCGGCACCCTGCCGTTCGCGCCGGCGGGTGAGGGTGGCGGGCTCGACTTCGCGGGTCTGCTCGGCGCGGCGCTGCCGCCGGTGAACGGGGCTGCGGTGGTCACTGTGACCCGGGATTCGGCTTTGCCAGGCGACGCTACGCCGCCGCCTGTTGAAGCGCCTGCATTGGCGACCCCGCTCGGGACGGCATTCCTCCCTCAGACCGGCAAGAACGTGCCGCTGCCGGACGCGGATTTGCCGGAGCCGGTCGCCGCGCCGCTGCCGCCTGCCTTCGCGCCGCGCACCCTTGAGGTGCTCGCGCCAGCAGTGGCGATCCTCCCGCGCGGCCTGACCGCCGAGGGTGATCTGGCGCCGACCGATGTCGAAGCGCCGTCCGATCCGGCCGCGCCGCTGACGCCCCTTTCGCTGGCCGCTGAGCCGAGCGCCGAGCTGACGCCCGCGCTGCTTGATGCGGAGCCTGCGCCCGGTCCCAAGGCGGTTGGCGCCGCGCCCGACACGCCGGTCGATGTTTTCACCGGTGATCCAGATCGTGATCCCGAGTATCCCGATCCGCCGCCGACCATCGCCCTCGCGCCCCCGATACCAGCGTCACCGCCCACTGCCGCCGCCGCCGCCGCCGCCGCTCCGCTAGCTGCCGCGTTCGATGCTGCCGTGGGCAGTCTCAAGCGCCCGCTTGCGCCGCGCCTTGCGGTATCGCTTCCGGGGCTGGTTACCATCGCGCCGCCCGCCAGCGATGCAGCGACTCCGCCCCCGCTCACGCTCACGCCCCCGCCCCCGGCGCTCGCCGTGGCAGCGTCAAAGCAGGAGCCTGCACCTCCTGCTCCGGCCCTCGCTTCTGCGGGAAGCGCGCCTTCGTCCGCAGCAATGCCAAGCGATGGCGCGGCGACGGCTACCGACCCCGGCTCTCCCGCAGCTGCGACCACGCCTTCCCCCTCGACCACGGCGCCTCCGCCGATTCCCACCGCGCTCGCCGCGCTGGCTCCGGCACAGCCTCCCGCCGCCACGCCGGTGCAGGAGCGCGCCGACATTCGCGCGGATGCCCCGTCACCCCAGCAGCAATCGACCATCGATCAGGTCGGCGACCTGCGCGAGGCGCTGCGTTCGGCGCGGCCTGCCATGATGCTCCAGCATGCCGAATTCGGAGCGGTTTCGCTGCGGCTTGAGGCAACGGGCAGCGAAGGCTGGCGCGCGGTGCTGGCGAGCCGCGATCCCGGCTTTGTCCCCGCCATCCAGGCCGCGCTGGCCGAACGGGCCGTTATGGCGGCGGCAGCCTCGTCCGACAGCGGCAATTTCATGCACCACAGCGGGACAGGAGAGCACCGCTCAGGGTCATCCCCTAATGGGGCGCAAGGGGCCTCGCAACCATACCTCGGGCAATCAGGGCCACGAGACGGCGAGGCTGCGCCGGACCACCGCCGCCCCTCGACCGCCGCCGCCCTCGCGGCCCGCGCCGAGACGGAGGAGGCAGGTTCCGGCAGCCCCGGCCAAGGTTCGGGCGGCCTTTTCGCCTGACAGGTGCATGACGACAGGGAGCTGACAGGGTGTCCAAGGGCAAGGAAAAGTCCGAGAACGGCGAAGGTGGCAAAAGCCGCAAGGGCGGCGTCATGAAGCTCGTGATCGGCGCGGTGCTGCTGCTCGGTCTCGGCGCGGGCGGGGCTTACGGCGCCTTTGCGATGGGCATGATCCCCGGCATGGAATCCAAGCACGAGGTCGACGAACCCAAGCTGGTGCTCAAGGGTGAAAAAGACCCCTATGCCGTCGCTGGCGCCGACAAGGACAAGGATGCCGGCGAGCCCGTCTACGGCGAGGGTGGTAGCAAATACCGAACCGCCTACTATTCCTTCACCGACAGCTTCACCGCCAACCTCGCGGATTCGGCGGGGCTGATGCAGGTCGAGATCGCCGTGTCGACCCGCCGCGACGGGCGCGTGCTGCAATGGGTGAAGACCCACGAGCTCGCGATCCGCTCGGCGATCCTCGCCCAGCTTGCTGCCACCACCGAGGCCGAGGCCTATGACGTCGACGGCAAGAAGCGCATCGCCGCACGGCTGACCAAGGCGGTCAACCAGGTGCTCGAGGAGAACGAAGGCTTCGGCGGCATTGAAGCCGTGCACTTCCGCGGGTTCCTCGTCCAATGAGGATGGCCCATGATTTCGCCCCGGCGCGCGCGGCAGCGGTGCATTGCGCCGAGCTGACGGCACGTGGGCCCCGCCCCGAGGAAAGCGCTGCGCTGCTCGCCGCCTGGCGCCGCGATCTGGCGCGCCTGCTCGCCGACGACCTTTCCGGGCTGCTATCGGGCGATCGGCTTGAGGTGCGCATCAGCGAGCCCGAAAAGGTCACCGGTGCCGAGGCATTGAAGCGCATCGGACAGGTCGCCGCCAACAGCCTGATCCGGGTCGGCGTGACCGGAGAGACCGCACTTCTCAGCTTTGATTTCGCTACCGCCATCGCGCTCACTGATCGCAGCTTCGGCGGTGACGGGCGGATGGCGGGCGGCGTGCCCGAGGTGCTGCCGCGCTCGGCCGCGCTGCTGGTCGAAGAGACCGCGACGATGATCGCAGGCGCGATTACCCATGCGAGCTACGGCGATATGCCGCCGCCGAGCGGGTCGAACGCAGGCGGCGAAGTGATCGTGCGCAGCGAAAGCGCGGCGCGTTTGAAGGCCTTTGCGCTCGATGCAGAGGCGCTGTTCTTCGTCCTTGAGATCACCAACCGTCAGGGCTGCACCTGGCGCGCGGCCCTCGCCGTGGCATCGGAGCGGATGCCCCGCCTGCTGCCCGGCGGTGGTCGGCGTAGCGCGCGCCAGCGCGGCGCGCGCACGCCCGCAACCGGCATGGCCGCGCCTTTCGCCGAGGTGCCGCTGCCGCTTCACGTGGTGCTCGCCGAATTCGACCTCTCGCTGGTCCGGCTCCAGACATTGGGGCCGGGTGACATGATCCCGCTGGCAATGGGCCGACAAGTGCCGCTGATGATTGGCGAGACAGTGTTCGCCCACGGCTCTGTCGGCACCGCAGAGGACCGCATGGCGATCCGCCTGACCCGCTTCCCGCAATCCTCTCCCGCTTCTGTTCAAGGTGTCGCACCATGACCGCTTACCAGCCCGCCGCCTTTTCCCGTTTCGGCGATGTCGCCGTGCGCCTTTCCGTCGAACTCGGCCGTGCGGAAATGCCGCTGCGCGATGTGCTGCTGCTGGGCGAGGGGAGCACGGTCACGCTCGACCGGCTGACCGACGATCTGCTCGACGTCACCGCCAATGGCCGGGTGATCGCGCGCGGCGAGGTGGTTGCCGAGAAAGGCCGCTTTGCCCTGCGCATCGTCAGCCTTGTCGGCGAGGACGGGCAGGACGTGCCGCCGCCGCCGATGCCGTATGCTGCCGGGGAAGTACCCGTTCCCGCCGACGATGCCCTTTAAGGCGGGGTCCGGGTCGTGCTCGAATATCTCCTGCGCCTTGCGCTGCTGCTGCCGCTGCTCGCAGGGCTGATCTGGGTAAGCCTGTGGCTGACCCGCTGGCTCCAGACCCGCCTTCACGGCGCGCAGGGTGCGAGCGGGACGCGTCAGCTCCAGCTGGTCGAAACCAGCCTGATCGCGCCGGGCATGAAGCTTGCCGTGGTGCGCTTCCATGACCGCGAGATCCTTTTGGGCTGCACCCGGCAGGGGATGGTCCGGCTTGGTGAAGCGCCCGCTACTGCCCCCCCTCTTTCCGCCCCCACTCTTTCTGCATCGCCGGAGAACGCCTGATGCTCCGCTTCCTGATCCGTCGCGCGGGGCTCGTGTGCCTTGCCGCGTTAACCATGTTCTGGCTCGCGCCCGAGATCGCGCACGCCGCTGCGCCTGCCATGCCCGCGCCCGATGCGGTCACGGCGGGCGTAGGCGCGGCGGTTGAGCGGGCGCTGGGTGACAAAGGCGCCGGTGATGACAGCCCGCTGAGCATGTCGCTCCAGCTGCTGGTGGTGATGGGCCTGCTCACCATCCTGCCCGCGCTGGTGCTGATGATGACGAGCTTTCTGCGGATCCTCGTGGTGCTCTCGATCCTGCGGCAGGCGCTGGGGCTGCAAGGCTCGCCGCCGGGGCAGGTGCTCGCCGGCCTCGCGCTGTTCCTTTCGCTGTTTGTGATGGCCCCGACGCTTGACGCGGTGAACACCCAAGCGGTCACGCCCTATGCTGCGGGCACCATCACCGCCGATGCCGCGATCGGGCAGGCGGGCGATGCCTTCCACGCCTTCATGATCCGCCAGACGCGCGAGTCCAATCTGATGATGTTCACGGATATTGCGGGCGGCGGCACCTTCAAGAACACGGCCGACGTGCCGTTCTCGATCCTGCTGCCCGCTTTCGTCACCAGCGAGCTGGAGACCGCCTTCCAGATCGGCTTCATGATCTTCCTGCCGTTCCTCGTCATCGACCTCGTGGTGGCGAGCGTGTTGATGAGCCTGGGCATGATGATGCTCTCGCCGACCATCATCTCGCTGCCCTTCAAGCTGCTGTTGTTCGTGCTGGTCGATGGCTGGGCGCTGCTGATGGGCTCGCTTGCCATGAGTTTTGCCTGATGCCCGAAGATGCCGCCCTCCTCGCGCTGGCCGACCAGACCTTATGGGTGACCGCGCTGATCGCCGGGCCGGTGCTGATCGCGGCGCTGGTGGTCGGCCTCGTGGTCGGGATCATCCAAGCGGCCACATCGGTCAACGAGCAGACTTTGAGCTTCATCCCCAAGCTGGCGATCACCGCGCTGGTGTTCGTCGTGCTGGGCGCGGCGATGATGGGCCTGCTGGCCGATTTCACCCGCGAGATCATGGCGCAGGTCGCGGGGCTGGCGCGGTGACGCGATGAACGTCCTCGACTTCGGCTTCGGCAGCATCGAGGCGATGCTGTGGCAGATCATGTTCCTGTCGATCCGCTGCGGCGCGGCCCTGATGGCGGCGCCGATGATCGGCGGCATGGCCGTGCCCCCGCAGCTGCGCATCCTGCTGAGCCTTGTGCTTGGGTACTTCGTCGCGAGCTGGGTGCCCATCAACCCTGCGCCCGAAATGATGAGCATCGCCGCGATCCTCGCCGTGCTGCACGAGGTCGCGATCGGCCTGATGCTCGGCTTCGTCCTCCAGATCGCCTTCACGGTGCCGCTCATCGCCGCCGAGCAGATCGCGGGCACAATGGGCCTTGCCATCGCCACCTCGATCGACCCGGCGAGCGGCGCACAATCGGGGGCGCTGGGCACATTCTTCGGGCTGGTGCTGAGCCTGCTGTTCTACGCCACCGGCGCGCACCTGTTGTGGTTCCAGCTGCTGATGGAAAGTTACCGGCTGCTTCCTGCCGGGGACGTTGCCTTCGGGGCGTGGCGGGCGGAGAGCGTCGTGCTGTTCATGGGCTATGGCCTCGCCACCGCTGCCGCCATCGCGCTGCCCGTGGTGCTGGTACTGCTGCTGGTGCAGGTGGTGACCGGCCTCATCGCCCGCTCCGCGCCGTCATTGAACCTGTTCGCGCTCGGCCTGCCCGCGGGCGTGCTTGCCGGGATTGCGGCGATGATTATCGCGATGCCGGTGATGGCCGGGCAATTGCGGGGCGTGATCGAGGCGGCGCTGGACCAGTCCGCCATGCTGCTGGGCGCGCGCTGATGGCGGAGGAAACGCGCCTTGGCTGAGGAAACTCCTGGCGAAAAGACCTTCGCGCCAACCCAAAAGCGCCGTTCCGATGCGGCCAAGAACGGCGATGTCCTGCGTTCGAAGGAGCTTGCCACGGCCACCGCCACCGGGACAGGCGCGCTGGCGCTGTGGGGGCTGGGGTCGTGGCTGAACGAAGGCATGGGCGCCGTCGCCCGCGCGGGCTTCACCTTCGACCGCGCTGCTCTCGACGCCTTTGCACCCGGCGCAATGATAGGCGATGCCGCGCTCGCCGCGCTTCCGCCGGTGATGGCGCTGGGCCTGGTCGTCGCCGTTGTCGCCACCGCCTCGCAGCTTTTGCTGGGCGAGGGGCGCTTCAACGCGGGCAATGCCAATTTCAAGGCATCGCGCATCAATCCGCTGTCGGGCATGAAGCGCATTCTCGGCTGGCAGGGCCTGATCGAGCTGGGCAAAGGCCTCGCCAAACTGGCGCTGCTCGGCGGGATTGCGTGGTACTGGGCGAAGGACCGCATGCCCGAGCTGCTGGCGCTCGGCACACTGCCGCTCGAGGCGCAGCTTGGCGCGGCGCTCGACGCCTTCGCCAGTCTTGTCGGCGCGCTGCTGATCGGCCTCGTGGTGATCGCGGCCATCGACTACCCGCTGCAGCTTTTCCAGCGCAACAAGCGACTCAAGATGAGCCTTCAGGAAATGCGCGACGAGAACAAGCAGTCCGAAGGCTCGCCCGAGATGAAAGGCGCACGCCGCCAGCGCCAGCGCGATCTGGCCCGCGGCGGGGTGGCCAAGGCGATGAAGGATGCGCAGTTCGTGATCGTCAACCCGATGCACTTCGCGGTCGCGCTGACTTACGACCCCGCCCGCGCGCCCGCGCCGTTGCTGCTGGCGAAAGGCCGGGGCGAGACTGCGCTGGCGATGCGCGAGATCGCGGCCGAGCAAGGCCTGCCGGTGCTCGAATATCCGCAGCTCGCCCGCGCCGTCTATTTCACCACACGGCCGAACCAGATGGTGCGCGAGGAGCTGTATGTGTCGCTCGCCTCGTTGGTCGCCTTCGTGCTCGCCCTGAAGCGCGGCCAGCGCCCGCGCCGCCCGCAAATCGAGGTACCCATGCCCTTGCGGTTCGACGGCGACGGAAAGCCCGACAGCCATGCTTAAACTTTCCCGCCAGCGCCCGTTATCCTAGGCATGGAAACCTCCGGCTCCTCGATCATCTCGGCGCTTGGCGCGGGCAGCGGCATTGATTTCATCAAGTTGGCCGACGACATTTCGGCAGCCAGCTTTGCCGTCCAGCGCAACCAGATCACCTCACGCCAGACCGCGCTGCAGGCGCAAATCTCCGCCGCTGGGCAGCTGCGCGGCGCGATAACCGGGCTGGCGAGCGCGTTCGGCGACCGGGTGCGTAACGGCGATCTTGCTCCCAAGCCCGAGCTTGGCAATGCAGCAGTCGCCAAGGTCACCGTGCCGCCCGGCGTGTCACCGCGCGGCAGCTTCTCGCTTGAGGTGACGCAATTGGCGCAGGGACAGACCTTGGTGTCGCGCGCCCTGACCACGGGCGATGCGGTGGTGGGCGAAGGCACCATGACGCTGCGTTTCGGCACCGTTAGCGGCGCCAGCTTCACCGCCGACACGGCGCGCGCGGCGGTGGATATTGCCGTCACAGCCACAGACACGCTCGCCACGCTTGCGACCAAGATTAACCAGGCAAGCAGCGGGGCGGTAAACGCCTATGTCGCGACGGGCCCCAATGGCGCACAGCTGGTGATGAAGGGCAAAGAGGGCGCGGCGAGCGGATTCGTGCTCGAAGCCGCCAGCGTCAACGCTCCGGCGAACGATGTGCCGGGCGATCTCAGCTATCTTGGCTGGAACCCGGCCAGCCCCAATGGCGAGCTGCGGGCCACTGCGCGCGATGCGGCCTTCAACCTCGATACCGTGGCGATGACCAGCCCCACCAACCGCGTCACCGGCCTGCCTGGCGGGTTCAACTTGGGCCTCACCGCGACCAATGCCGGCGTCCCGACCACGCTTAGTTTCGCCAGCAGCAATGATGCAGTGTCGAGCGTGATGAGCGACTTTGTCACTGCGCTCAATGATATCGTCGGGCAGATCAATGATCTGGCCGCACCCATCGGCGGAGAGCTTGGCAATGATCCGGGTGCGCGCGAATTGCGCCGTGACCTTGCCGGGCTGGCGGGCCGCGTGGTGATGCCGGGTGCCGTCGGCGACGAACCGCGCACGCTGGGCGACCTCGGCCTTGCCTTGAACCGCGACGGCACCTTCCGGCTCGATTCCGCGCGGCTGAATCGTTCGCTCGAAACCAGCCCGGATGCCGTTGCGGCGATGTTCACTGCCGGGATCAACGGCGTGTTTTCGACGATGGACCGCTTCGCGCGCGAAAACAGCCTGACCACCGATTCTGCCTCGCTTGGCGGGTCGCTGAAGCGTTACGAGACGCAGCTTGCCTCCAGCGACGCGCGCCTCGCCAGGATCGCCGAGCAGCAGGATGCGCTGCGCACCCGGCTGAGGAAGGAATTCACCGCATCCGAACGGCGCGTGTCGGCGTCGCAATCCACGCTCGATTTCCTGCGCCAGCAGGTCGATGTGTGGTCGGCGCGCGACCGGTAAGGGGGCCGTGTGATGCAGATGCTCAGCCGCAATCCCGCCGCCGCCTATCGCCGCGTTGCGCTCGAAGCGCGGATCGAGGCATCGGGCAGCGGCGACCTGACGCGCATCTGTTTAGAGGAGGCGTTGAGCGCTCTAGGCCAGTCGCTGATCGTTCTAGAGCGGTCCCAGACCCCTCCCAGAGAGCCTTTGACCCGTGCTCAAACCATCATGTTGTGGCTCGCCAAGTCGGTCGCGCCGGAGCATCCGCTGGGGGCGAGCCTCAAGGCCTTCTATGGCGGGCTGGCGGGGCAGATCGGGGCCAATCTCCTACAGGCGGACGCCGGCGATCTGATCCGAATTCAGGGCGATATCAGGGATTTGCTGGCCGCTGCGGGGTAGGATTCAGCAATGTTTCACGTGAAACATTCCGCGATTATCAGCCCTCTGCCATAAACTCGGCAATGATCCGCGCCGCATCAGCGGGGTCCTGAAACGGATGGAAATGGGTCATGTCCGGCCGGTGGAGGTCTTTGCCCTGCGGCAGGATATTCGCCAGCTCCGGCCAGGTCGGTGAACTCTTGAAATCATTGAGCGTGGTGTACAGCGCGCGCACCACCAGCACCGGAATGTGGGCGCGTTTTGCCGCGTCGAGAATGCCCGGATTGCTGCGGGATGAGGCGTAGACGCTGGCCTCGTCCTCGGGCGCGCAGGCCAGCTCCATGCCCTCTCCCGACGGTGCGGGGACGAGGCCGTGGCGGCAGTAATCCTCGAACACACGGGCGTCGAAGAGGTTGTACGGATCACGGTCTTTGAACCGCTCCATCATCGCTTCGGGCGAGGCAAAGTCCCGCTTGCGGCGGATCGCGGGGTGAGGGTTGTCGGCGGTGTAGAGCGGCTGGCCGGGCGCGTAGAAGTCGGGCGCAAGGATCACCGGATCGAACAGCACCAGCCGGGCAAAGCGGCCCGGATGATCGGCGGCGACTTGCAGCAGCGTATGCGCACCCATCGAATGGCCGATGCCGACCGCGCCGGTGATACCTGTTTGCTCAAGGAAATCAGCAACATCGCTGGCGAGTACCCGCCAATCTGCGACGGGTCCGCCGTCCGTCTGCCCATGTCCGCGCAGGTCGATGGCGTAGCCGGGGTGATCGGGGAACCGCTCGATTATCGCGTCCCAAACCCGGCCGTGAAAGCCCGTGGCATGGGCGAAAACCAGCGGCGCACCGCTGCCGTCAGATGGCCAGTGATGAACCGCGAGCGCGGTCCCGGCGACGGGGTGGAAGCGGGTTTCGGGGGCGGTGCGGATTGCGGTCATGGCGGCGAACAACCCGATCGCCTGCCCCAAGTCAATCGCGCGCTTTTATGAGGGGAGGCTACTCGGCGGGGGCCGGGGCCGGAACAGGCGCAGCCTCGTCCTCGCCGCGATTGCGCAGGAAATTGAGCGCCTCGGCAAGCCGTTCGGGCGCAATCGCCTGCAGCGCGGCAAGGTACAGCGCCACCCCGATCGGCACGCAGGCAGCCAGCGCCAGCAGCGGCATCAGTCCTGCAGGCAGCAGCCCGAGGGCCAGCTTGACGCCCGCTCCCATCAGCAGCGCGGCGGCGAGCGGGGGAAGGATCGCGCGGGCGAGGCCAGCGGGCTTCAGTCCGATGATCCCGCCCGACAGGATCACCGTTGCCGACATCAGCACCGCCATCCCGCCGACCCAGCCCCAGGCAAAGCCATGCAGCCCCCAGTGCGAGCCGATGAAGAAAGCGCTCGGCATCACCACGCTCCCGATCATCGTGATCCGCAGCGCCGCGAGCGGCACCCCGCGCGCATTGGTGGCAGGCGCGAACAGGATCTGCAGCGTCATCATCGCCATCGCGGTAGCGAGTATCGGCAGAAACGGCACAATCTCGTGCCATTGCTCACCGAGCACCACCGGCACCAGCACGGGGGCGACTGCTGCCATCCCGGCATAGGCGGGCAGTGCTACCAGCATCACCAGCCGGATCGTCGCGAGCAGTGCGCCTGAGCCAAGGTCGCCTTCAGCGGCGCTTTGGGATGAGGCGTGTTGCCGCGAATAGGCGGCAAAGGCGATCTCGTTGATCGGCGGCACGAATTTGGCCGCCAGCAACTGCGCGAGGAACAGTCCGGTGGTGTAAACGCCCAGCTCATGCGGATCGAGCACGCGCCCGGCGATCATCACGTCGGCCTGGCTCTGCACGAACCAGAACAGCTGTGTGGCGGTCATCACCCCGCCGAAGCCTGCGATGTGCCCCGCGCCCTTGAAGCGGAAGCTCGGGCGGATCGGTGCGCGCGCGGCCCAGGTCATGCCGACCGCCTCGGTGAGGAACATCATCATCGGGGCGAAGACCAGCGTCCACACGCCCCAACCGCTTAGCGCCCCAGTCAGCGCCGTGATCGCCCCCGCGATCGCTGAGGCAAGGCGCACTTGCGCAGGTTTGCGGAACTCCATCCGGCGCGAAAGCATCGCATAGGAAAGCGCGCTGAACGGGATGGTAAGATAGGTCAGCGACTGCACCCGCAGGAGGTTGGCGACCATCGGCTGCTCGAACCACAGCGCGACCAGCGGCGCGGTAAGGAATTGGATCAGCGCAAGTCCGCCATTGAGCAGGATCAGCATGCCAAGTGCTTGACGCAGGCGCTCGTCGCTAACCTCGGGTTCGCGGATCAGGGCGCTCGCCAGTCCCCAGCCGTTCATGGTGTTGAGCAGCATCAGCATGACCTGCGCCATCGCGAACAGGCCGTAGTCCTGCGGGGCGAGCAGGCGGATGACGATCAGGGTCGAGGCCCAGGAGACGATCTGCGTGCCGATCTGGCTGCCCGAGCGCCAGATGACGGCCGTGCGCACTTGCGAGGCGAGCGAGGGAGTGGGCCCGTCTGTCATGGGGCCCTCAGCCACGGGCATTTGCTTGCGTGGCCACCAGTGCGGGCGCGGGCATTGCGGGGCCCCACACCCGCTTCAACAACCATGCGGCGCTGCGGCGGCGCACGAAAAGCAGGTCGGCAAAGTTGTAGCCGGGCACGGCGCCCATCTTGCGCTTGTAGCCGCTGTCGCCCGAGCCGAGATCAACCACCTGTTGCCCCGCGCTCATTGCATCGGCAAGTGCGCGGCGATTGGCGAGCTTGCCGACTTCGTACGCGCCGAAATCCGCCCGGTAGGTCCCTGCGATGCCGTAGCGCACCGGGCCGTCGTCGCAATCGAAGCTGAAGGCGACTGCGCGCCCGTCAACCCTGAGGATCGTCGCGCACAGCATCTGGGCAAGCACCGGGTCACTGACCGCATGGCGCCACTGCGTCCGCTGGCGGGGTGTCATGAACTTTGCGCCGCTGCCATCGGTCTTGCTGCCGATCCAGCTCGCGGCCTCGACGCCGCCGAGCTCTGCAAACACGTCGTCGTTCCAGTCACGCCCACGCACGTATTGCCAAGAGACCGCGCCGCGCTCGGCGAGCCGCCGCTCGATCCGGGCCGTGCGTCGGACGCTAGATTTGTGCGGCCAGCCTGCCTTGCGCAGCGCATCGCAATCGATGATCCAGCTCGTGCCGGCGGGACGCGACAGCACGCTCCAGCCGGCGAGCCATGCTGCGGCGACGAGGCGCCCAAGCGCAGGATCGCAGGCCCGCGCCGGACCGAGCCGCCAGACAGCGCCAAGGCTGCTTGCGGCGGGGTGGCCAAGAGCTTCGGCGAGCTCGGCGTTGTCGCAATCAGGCGCCACCAGAACTCCGCGCAGGGGCCAGTAGGGGCCGGCCACCTTGCGCGCACCGGCGATCGCAGGGCCGAAGGGAACGGTGGGGATAGCGACGAGCGGCACGCCCGTGCTGCGCCGCCGCACCAGCAGCGTCCGGGCCTCGGTCTCGCTCTGGCTGCCTGCGCCGTACCATGCCGCGCGCAGAAATCCGTGACGCGCAAGGCTGCGCGCCGCCAGCGCGTCGATCTCGGGCGCAAAGCCCGGGCTCGCCGCGACCGTCACGGGGTCGGCTGCAATCCTGCTCTCGTACATCATTCACCTGCCGGGCCCTGCGGGGGAGAGCCACTATCGGAATTGCCTTAGCGCGCGGGCGTAACCACCTGGTTAACCACAGGCAGGGAGGATGAGCGGGAACGCTGGCTAGAACACGACGACAGAGCGGATCGACTTGCCTTCGTGCATCAGATCGAAGGCGGTGTTGATCTCCTCGAGGCCCATCACGTGGGTGATCATCGGGTCGATCTCGATCTTGCCGGTCATGTACATGTCGACGATCTTGGGCACATCGGTGCGACCCTTGGCCCCGCCGAACGCGGTGCCGCGCCATTTGCGCCCCGTCACCAGCTGGAACGGGCGGGTGGCGATTTCCTTGCCCGCTTCGGCCACGCCGATGATGATCGAGGTGCCCCAGCCGCGGTGGCAGGCTTCCAAGGCGGTGCGCATCACTTCGGTATTGCCGGTGGCATCGAAGGTGTAGTCCGCGCCGCCGTCGGTCAGCGCGACGATCGCCGCGACGGTTTCCTCGCGGCTCAGGCCCTTGGAGTTGAGGAAGTGGGTCATGCCGAAGCGCTTGCCCCATTCCTCGCGGTCCGGGTTGATGTCGACGCCGACGATCATGCTCGCGCCCGCCAGCCGTGCACCCTGGATGACGTTAAGGCCTATCCCGCCGAGGCCGAACACCACCACATTGTCGCCGACCTGCACCTTGGCGGTGTTGGTCACCGCGCCGACCCCGGTTGTCACCCCGCAGCCGATATAGCAGGCGGACTGGAACGGCGCGTCTTCGCGGATCTTGGCGACCGCGATCTCGGGAAGCACCGTGAAGTTCGAGAAGGTCGAGCAGCCCATGTAATGGAAGATCGGCTGGCCCTTGTAGCTGAAGCGCGTGGTGCCGTCGGGCATCAGACCTTTGCCCTGCGTCGCGCGGATCGCGGTGCACAGGTTGGTCTTGCCGCTGAGGCACGACTTACACTGGCGGCATTCGGGGGTGTAGAGCGGGATCACGTGATCGCCGGGCTTCACGCTGGTCACCCCCGGGCCGACCTCGCGCACGATGCCTGCGCCTTCATGGCCGAGCACGCTGGGGAAGATGCCCTCGCTATCGAAACCGTCGAGCGTATAGGCATCGGTGTGGCAGATACCGGTCGCCATGATCTCGACCAGCACTTCGCCTGCCTTGGGGCCTTCAAGATCGAGCTCAACAATCTCAAGCGGCTGCTTGGCGGCAAAGGCGACGGCGGCGCGGGTCTTCATGCGATGGTCTCCGGTGGTCAGTTGCGGCCCGGTACGGCCTCGTGATTGTAAGGGCAATGACGGCAGGCCGAGCCGCAGCACTTGCCGCGCTTGCGATGCGCGATGGCCGTGAACACGGTGTAGCCGGTCTCGGGATCGCGATAGGTGCTCTCCCCGCGCGCGCAGGCCGCTTCGTGCAGGGCGTACCATTCAGGCTGCGTCATCGCTGCATCCGATAGAGCGAAAGTGTCCGCGATGCCATGCGCGAAACAAAATTGCCGCTCTGCGCAGCATGCCCGCTTGCGCGCCGCAGACTTTTGCGCTCTCTCACCCGCCTGCCATCCGATCGGGAGAGCCTGCCTTGCGTCTGCTGCTGTTTGTCGCCGCCCTGTTTTTCGCCCTGCCCGCGCAAGCGCAGGGGGTCCAGCAGACCAAGGGCACGTTCGAGGACAAGTTCCGCCAGCTCGACGAGGAGCTGCCCGACGCCAACACCTATCGCACGGCTGGCGGCGCGCCGGGGCATGAGTATTGGCAGCAGAAGGTCGACTACAAGATCACCGCCGAGCTGGACGAGGCCAAGCGCCGCATCACCGCGCGCGCCACCGTGCGTTATACCAACAACTCGCCCGATAGCCTGCCGTGGCTGTGGATGCAGCTCGACCAGAACATCTTCAAGGCGGACTCGATGGCCGAGCTGACCGACGCTTTCGGCGGCGCGGGACGTCGCGGGCCGAAGGTAACGCTGGGTTCGGGAAGCGAGCCGACCAAGCTGTCGATGGAAGAACTGCGCCGCCAGCAGGCGATGGAGGACAACACCTACGGCTATGAGATAGGCGCGGTAAAGACGCTCGCCGGTGCCGCTCTGCCGCACACCATCGTCGGCACGCTGATGCGCATCGACCTGCCCGAACCGCTGGCGCCGGGCGCGACGACCGAATTCACCATCGAGTGGGACTTCAACATCGTCGAGGAAGACGCGATCAACGCGCGCTCGGGTTACGAGAATTTCCCGGACGATCCGAAGAAGGGGGGCAACGACATCTTCCTGCTCGCCCAGTGGTTCCCGCGCATGGTGGTCTATTCGGACTATGAAGGCTGGCACAACAAGGAGTTCCTCGGGCGCGGCGAGTTCACGCTCGAATTCGGCGACTACGAGGTCGAGATGACCGTGCCGGGCGACCACGTCGTCGCCTCGACCGGTGTGCTACAGAACCCCGACGCGGTGCTCACCGCCGCCCAGCGCCAACGGCTCGAAACCGCCAAGAACGCCGCCGCTCCGGTGATGATCGTCACGCAAGCGGAAGCTGCCGCCGCCGAGGCCGGCAGCCCCAAGGGCACCAAGACCTGGAAGTTTGCGGCGACCAACGTGCGCGACTTTGCCTGGGCCTCAAGCCGCAAGTTCATGTGGGACGCGCAAGGCGTAAAGCAGCCCGGCGCCGAGCACGAGACCGTGCTCGCCATGAGCTTCTGGCCCAAGGAGGGCGGCGAGCTGTGGCGC
Source organism: uncultured Alphaproteobacteria bacterium (assembly GCA_963765775.1). Taxonomy (GTDB): domain Bacteria; phylum Pseudomonadota; class Alphaproteobacteria; order Sphingomonadales; family Sphingomonadaceae; genus Erythrobacter. The sequence continues at coordinate 266,434 of CAVXXQ010000006.1, read as the reverse complement.
AAGTATTCGACCACCGCGATCGTCCACACGCTGAAGGTCTATTCGCGCTTCAGCTTCGATTATCCCTATCCCACCGCACAGTCGATCAACGGCCCGGTCGGCGGGATGGAATATCCCATGATCACCTTCAACGGCCCGCGCACCAACCTCAACAAGGACGGCTCGCGCACCTATACGCTGGCGAGCAAGATGGGCCTTGTCGGCGTGGTCATTCACGAGGTCGGGCACATCTACTTCCCGATGACCGTGAACTCGGACGAGCGCCAGTGGACCTGGATGGACGAAGGGCTCAACTCCTTCCTCGATTCAGTCGCGGGCTATGAGTGGGACCCGGAGATGCCGTGGACCCGCAGCGTTCCGCGCGATCTGGTCAGCTACATGGTTTCGAACGATCAGCAGCCGATCATGACCCAGTCGGACTCAATCACCAACCTCGGCTCCAATGCCTATGGCAAGCCTGCTGCCGCGCTGCACCTGCTGCGCGACACAATCATCGGGCGCGAGCGGTTTGACTTTGCGTTCAAGGAATATGCCCGCCGCTGGAAGTTCAAGCGGCCGACCCCGGCCGACTTCTTCCGCACGATGGAAGAAGCCTCGGGCACCGATCTCGACTGGTTCTGGCGCGGGTGGTTCTACACCACCGATCACGTCGATATTGCGCTGGACTCGATCTACAGCTTGAAGATGGACAGCAAGAACCCGGACATCGACCTGCCCCGCCGCCGCAAGGAACGTGAGGACGAACCCGATCTGGTCGGCGTCGGCCTCGACAAGCAGCAGGGCCTGCCGATCTGGGTGCTCGAAAACCCGGGCGTCACCGATTTCTACGACACGAACGACGAGTTCACCGTCACCCCCAAGGACCGCAAGGTCTACACCGAGTTCCTCGACGGGTTGCAGCCGTGGGAGCGCGCCGCTTTCGACCGCGCGGTAAAGGAGGATGCGAATTACTACGTCCTCAACTTCACCAACAAGGGCGGGTTGGTGATGCCGATCATCCTCGGCCTGACCTTTGCCGACGGGAAAACCGAGAAGCTGATGATCCCGGCCGAGATCTGGCGCCGCAATGCCAAGGAAGTGGCCAAGCTGCTGGTCTATCCCAAGGGCAAGGAACTGGTGCAGGTGGTGCTCGATCCCGACTGGGAGACGGGCGATGCCGACATTGAAAACAACCACTACCCGCGCCGTATCATCCCGAGCCGGGTGGAAGCGTTCAAGGACGAGGCGAGCAAGGCCCGCGTCAGCCGCGACCTGATGGGCGAAGCTGCCGGGGCAGAGCCCGACAAGAAGCGCAAGTAATGCTGCGCCGTCTGCTGCTCGCGCTTGCGTTGCTGCTTGCTCCCCTGGGGGTCGGCAGTGCGCTCGCGCACCAGCAGAAGCTCGCGATCAGCACCGTCTCGCTCAATTCGCGAACGGGGATGATCGAGATCGCGCATCAGGTGCCGCTGCACGATGCCGAGCACGCATTGCGGGCCCAGGGTATCGCCAGCCCCGACATTATCGGCAGCGAGAAGAGCCGCGAGGCGTTCGCCCGCTACGTCACGCGGCGCTTCCTGCTCGAAGTGAACGGCAAGCCTGCCGAGCCCAGCTACGTCGGCAGCGAGGTCACCGGCGGGAGCTTGTGGGTGTATCAGGAAGTTCCAGCGCCTGCCGAGGGGCAAGCAAACTTGCGGTTCGCTTCGCAGATCCTCACCGATGTCTGGGCGCGGCAGGAGAACCGGGTGAACATCGGCGGTGGCACAAACCCAGAGACGTTCATCTTCAAGGCCGGCGACACAGCCCGCGAGGCTGTGCTGGCCCGGTGACCTAGGCGCGCAGGCGGGTGTGCTCGGGCTCGGGCGCGCTGGCGATTCGCGCCTGTAGGTCCGCCAGCAGGCCCGGGCGGCCATAGCGGTAGCCCTGCACATGGCGGCAGCCAACCCCGCGCAGGAAGATCTCCTGCTCCTCGGTCTCGACCCCCTCGACCACCACCCTGAGGCCGAGGCTGTGCCCCATCTGCACAATCGCCTGGATGATAAGCCGCGACTGATGATCCTCGCCGATGCTGGCGATGAAGTCGCGGTCGATCTTGACCTTGTGGATCGGGAAGGCGCGCAGGTGGGTGAGCGAGGAGAACCCGGTCCCGAAATCGTCGAGGCAGATCGTGAAGCCGCATTCGTCGAGGGTGGCGAGCGAGGTGCGCAGGTGCCCGCTGGCGTCGAGCAGCATGGTCTCGGTTACTTCGATGCAGATGTTTCCGGGCGTGAGCGGGCTGTCGTCGATCACCTCGATGAGGTGGCGCACATAGTCCCCGCGCCTTAGATCTGCGTCCGACAGATTGAGCGCTATGCGGATGTCCGGCCCGAACAGCGCGAGGATCGCCGGTCCGTCGGTGATCACCTGATCAAGCATCACGCGGGACACGCGGCGCGATAATTCGGGATCGAGCAGCGCGGCGAAGATCTCGCTCGCCGCGATCAGGCGGCCATCTTCGGCGCGCAGGCGCAGCAGGGCTTCGACCGCTACCACGCGCCCGGTCGCTAGTTCGACGATCGGCTGGTAGGCCGCCAGCGCCCGCCCGCCGTCGAGTGCGCTGCCCAGCTGCGCAATCGCCCGCTGGCGCTCGCACTGGCGGGCCTCGATGTGATCGTCCCAGCAAACCACCGTGCCGCGCCCCTGCTGCTTGCCTCGATATAGTGCGAGGTCGGCGCGGCGCATGATCTCCTCGCTGCTGGCGTTGGTCGTCATGCGAGCAACGCCGCAGGTGGCGCCGATCCTCAGGTGCAGGGTGCCCAGCGGCGGCATCTCGGAAAGCTCGCTCAGCAAGCCGTCGAGCGACGCGGTGACCTCATCCAGCGCCATCGACGGCGGGAACAGCAGCGCGAACTCGTCGCCGCCCCACCGCGCCAGGAACACGCCGTCGGCGGCCTTGGTCTGCAACAGCCCGGCGATCGTCTCGAGCACCCGGTCGCCGACCAGGTGGCCGAGCGTGTCATTGACGTCCTTGAACCCGTCGAGATCGAGCAGTGCGATCGTGACCGGATGTTCCTCAACGCCTTGCATGGCGGCAGCCAACCGCCGGTCGAAGGTGGCGCGATTGAACAATCCGGTCAGCCGGTCGCGCTCGGCCGCGCGCTTTAAAGCCACGTTGCGCATATGCTCGTCAGTACAATCGAGAATGATGCCTGCGACCGAATCGGGCTTGCCGTCGACATCGAGCCGCTCGCCCACCACCCGGATGCGCCGTGGCTGGCCGTCGCGGCGGCGGATGCTCGTCTCGAACATGAAGGTCTTGCCGTCGTTCATGGCCTCTTGCATCCGCGCCACCACCATCGCCTGATCGCCGGGTTCATAGAGCGCGACTGCCTCGGCGATGCTGATGGGGCTGCCCATCTCGACCCCGTTGATGGCATAGACCTGATCCGACCAGGACATCCGCTGCGTCGCGAGATCGACCCGCCAGCTGCCGACATTGGCAGCGCATTCGGCTTGGCGGAAGATCTGGCTCGATTGCTGAAGCGCCGCGTTGGCAAGGCTCAGCGCGCGGGTGCGGGCGTGGAGTGTGACGCTCTGTTCGGCAAGCTCTGCCAGCATCGCCAGCGGGGCGATGTGGTCGGGGCGGAAGGCGTTCGCCTCGTCAGAGATGCAACACAGCGCGCCGAGCAGCACGCCGTCGTCGCCGCGGATCGGCACGCCCAGATATGAGCGGATGAAGGGCGCGCCGGTGACGAGGCTATTGCCTTCAAACCGCGCATCAAGCCGGGCGTCGGGGACCAGCAGTGGGCCGCCCCCGAGTATGCAGACCGCGCAGAAGGAATCCCCGATTTTCGTCTCGAGAAGCTCGGTGCCGGTGCGCCCCAGGAACCATTGGCGGTCCTGCTCCACTACCGAGAGCAGCGCAATCTGGCAGCCCAGCATGGTGCTCGCGAGCAATGTGATGCGCGAGAACAGTTCGCGATCGGCAAGTGCCTCGAGATCGAGTTTGCGGATGGCGTCGAGGCGCGGATCGTCCTTCACACGGGAGGCCTTGCGCCCGCACGATTTAACAAAACATCTGCGACGAACCGCGTAGTCTCGCAAATCCGTATGCGATAGGCCGTCGCCTTTTCCGTTCTTGGGCTAACGCGCCCGAACCGCTGACGAAAAGCTCCTGTGATCGCAGTCAAGGCACAGCCGGCCTGCGTTCTGCTGCCGATCGTGACCCAAGTTAGGGGCTGAAACACCCGCTGGAACTAGGCCAACAACCGATCTATTGTCGCGCCCGGACGACACGACGCTTGCCCCGATACGCGAGTGCTCCGGGTGAATGATTGTCCTCCGGCAATCTCGATTGCACTATCAAGGCGGCCTTTGTGACTTATCTTTTCAGCATTCATTGTCCGCCGCGACGGACCTCGCTCGAAAAATCGATCCGCCCGCCATTCCGCGAACCCTATGCGCCCAGCCCGCGGCTTGCCGCGGCGATGACGGGTCTGGTGGAGAAGCCCGACTTCCCTTGTGTCGGCGCGAAATCGGCGCTGGCTCAGGGCAATCTGTCGGTCGAGCCCGCTTTCTCGCTGCGCAGCGCGCGCGATGATGTGCGTATCCACGAAAGGCTGGTCCATTGGAGCCGCGCGACCGACGCCGGTGACAAGGGTTTCCGCAGCCTTGCGGTGGTCTTCGCGGGGCCAATCGGCCTTGACGAGCGCAGCTTCGAGATGGCCCTGTGGCACCGGCTCGGCGCGCTGGCCGAGCTCGACCGGGAGGCTGGCCACCCCCAAGCGGCGGGCTTCAGCGCCGATCCCGATCACCCCGACTTCGCGCTGAGCTTTGGCGGCAAGGCCTATTTCGCGGTCGGCCTCCATCCCAACGCCTCGCGCCGCGCCCGCCGCTTGCCTTTCCCGGCGATCGTGTTTAATTTGCACAATCAATTCAGGCGTTTGCGCGCTGAACAACGCTATGAGCGGATGCGCGAAGTGATCCTTGCCCGTGACGAAGCTTTCGACGGCAGCGTCAATCCGATGGTCGAACGCCACGGTGACATCAGCGAGGCGCGCCAATACAGCGGCCGTGATATCAAGGGCGACTGGGTGTGCCCCTTTGTGCCGGAGGATCGTTCGTGATGCAGCGCATTGCGCCCCGCTCAGGCACCGCAGTGCGGCTGTCGCGCGGCGATATCCTCACTGTGATCGATCCCGAGGGCGGGCAGGTCAGCGACATGCTGGCCATCGCTTTGGAGGATCCGGCCGAGGTGATTTCCAACGGGCGGACCTTTGATTACGAGGAAACCTTGCGCCTGACCGAGGGTAACCGGCTGTGGTCGAACCGGTCGCGGGTGATGCTGACGATCATCGAGGACCGCGCGCCGCACCACGACTTTCTGCTAACACCCTGTTCAGAAGGCACTTTCCGGCACTTTTACCCTGACAAGCCGCTGCACCGCGGCTGCTTCGGCAATCTCGCCGAGGCGCTGGCGCCTTACGGGCTGGAGCCTGACGCGATCCCCACGGCGTTCAACATCTTCATGAACGTCACCGTCGCACCAGACGGTAGGATCGCGGTGCTGCCGCCCGAGACGAAGCCCGGCGATTTCCTACGGATGCGCGCGGAAATGGACCTGGTGGTGGGCCTGACCGCGTGCTCGGCCTATGCCTCTAACGGGGGCAGCTTCAAGCCCATCGACTACGTGGTCGACACGGCCACCTGACACGGCAAGACCCATTCTAGGTTAGGGACGGGCGGGCTCAAGGCGCGCCAAGAGGGCCGCTCCCATGTCCCCGACTAACCCCTCAATCTGCCTCAAAATGCGCATTTTTGCCGTTCTGGACCGCCTCAAGAGGGGGTCTAAGGGGGGTCTAGACGCGTCTGGAGCACCCCTGGAGGGGGTCTGGACCGCTCTGGAGGGGGTCTGGAACGTGCACCATTTCCGTTTTCGGGTCGCCAAGAGCGCCGCCTGATCCCTACCGCTCAACAACCCCGAGGAACTCCCATGCGTTCGCCGAACCTCTTCGCTTGCCTGCCACTTGCTGTGCTGATGATCGCTGGCTGCGACAACTCGGGCAGCTCCAAGCCGGACAAGCCCGATGCGACCGCCGCGGCCCGGGGCGATGGCGCAGACAGCATGGCCTCGCGCGATCCCGCATCCGGGCAGCCCGCCGACATGGGCGCCCCCGACAGCGAGCCGCGTCCTGTCATGCAGGCGCAGGTGGTGCTCGACCGGCTCGGCTTCAGCGCGGGCGTCATCGACGGGAAGGCCAACCGCTCCTTCGCCAACGCGCTCGCAGCGTTCCAAGAGGCGCGCGGCCTGCCTGCCAGCGGCAAGCTTGACGAGGCCACCGCAAAGGCGCTCGCCCCGTGGTCCAACATCCCCGCGACCCGCGTGGTCACGATCCCCGAAGCATGGGGTACGATCACCTTCGCCGCCTTGCCCGAGGATGCAGCGGCGCAGGCCAAGCTGACCCGGCTCGGCTACGAAAGCATGGTCGAAAAGCTCGCCGAGCGGTTCCACACCACGCCCGAGGTGCTGGCCTTGTTAAATGTGCAGCGGCAGCCCGCAGGCGCGGCGACCGCCAGCCCTGCAGCGACACCCACCGCCGCACCGGCCTTTGCCCCCGGCCAGCAAATCCGCGTCCCCAACATCGGCGCCGATGCCATCGATCCGGCGCAGGTGAAAAAGCCCGATTGGCTCGCCACCCTGCGCTCGCTCGGCGTCGGCTCCAGCCAGCCCGAAGTGACCCGCATCGTGGTTGACGAGAGCGCGGGCTGGCTGCGCGCTTATGACGCGGCCGACAAGCTGGTGGCAGGGTTCACCGTCACCACCGGGTCCAAGCGCGATCCGCTGCCGATCGGCGATTGGAAGATCAAGGGCGTCGCTTACAATCCGCCCTATCTCTTCAATCCCGAATTGTTCTGGGATGTCGATGACAGCGTGGACAAGCAGCGCCTGCCGCCGGGGCCGAACGGCCCGGTCGGGGTGGTGTGGATCGACCTCAGCAAAGACCATTACGGCATCCACGGCACGCCCGAACCGGCGCTGATCGGCCGCACCGAAAGCCACGGCTGCGTGCGCCTCACCAACTGGGACGCAGCAAGGCTGGCGCTGATGGTCAGCCCCGGCATCAAGGTGGTGTTCCGCAAATAACTGCGTCCTTGCCCGAGTGTTGCCATTTCATGACACACGGCAAGCTATATGCGCGCAGATGTGCCCTGACTTTGATTTCCGTTGACCCGGCGCTTCGCAGGCGCAACATTATTAGCGCATTTGAATGCGGCGGGTCGCTCCCGGCTGACATTTGATGACGCGGATGGGCGGCCAAGTGTTTGGCCGCGACATCCCTGCGACACGACCAACGTGCGCACACGGCCCGGGCTAGCGGGCATCAGCCTGCCAGACCGGCGCGCGGGGCGCCAAGAGACATAACAAGGGGTAACTATGCAAAAGATCAGAACAATTCTTCGATCCGGTTCGCCGATCGCCATCGGCGCGGCGCTGTTTGCCGCCACCGCCGCTCAGGCGGCCGGGGCCGGGGCTGCGGTCACGACCGCCGATGTTGCAGCCAGCGCCGCCGCCACGGCTGCGCTGGTGCAGGACGCCGAGCCCGAGATTGCCGAAGAAGAGACAGGCGGCAGCCAGATCGTCGTCACCGGCACCCGCCGCACGGGCCGCACCGTTGCTGAAAGCCCGGTGCCGGTCGATGTCATCTCCGCCGAGCAGCTTCAGCAGTCCGGCCTCACCGAGACCGCGCGCCTGCTGCGCGACCTGGTGCCATCTTTGAACTTCCCGCAGCCTTCGATCACCGACGGCACCGATGCGATCCGTCCGGCGACCTTGCGCGGGCTGGGGCCTGACCAGACGCTGGTGCTGATCAATGGCAAGCGCCGCCATTCCGCCGCGCTGCTCAACATCAACGGTTCGGTCGGACGCGGTAGCACCGCGGTTGACCTGAACCAGATCCCCGCCTCCTCGATCGGCCGGGTCGAAGTGCTGCGCGACGGCGCTGCGGCGCAGTACGGCTCCGACGCCATCGCCGGGGTCATCAACTTCCAGCTCAACGACGCGCGCAAGGGCGGACGGTTCTTCGTCAACTACGGCGGGTACAACACGCGGCTTGAAGGCGTGAAGGAAGTCACCGGTGTCAACGGCACGGCCGGCGTAACCCCGACCCTGACCGCCGACGGCGTGTTGCAGCTCAACAACAACGGCAAGGACCTCAAGCTCACCGACGGCGAAGTGCTGACCATCGGGGGCAATATCGGCCTGCCGCTGGGGGCCGAAGGCTTCCTCAACATCTCCGCGGAATACCGCGACCGCGCCGACACCAACCGCGGCGGCTACGATCCGCGGCGCAACTATGCGCAGAGCGGCGCGCTCGACCCGCGCGAGCTGACGCTCGACCGGCGCTATCACCGCTATGGCGACCCCTCGACCGAGGATCTCAACATCGTCGTCAACGCCGGCATGCCGCTGGACGAGAACGTATCGTTCTACGCCTTCGGCACCTTCGGCACGCGCAAGGCGGAATCCGCCGGTTTCTATCGCCGCGCGGCCGATAACCGCAACGTGCTGGCGGTGTACCCCGATGGCTTCCTGCCGCTGATCAACACCGACACGCAGGACTATTCGATCGTCGCCGGGCTTGAAGGCGAGCTGGGCGGCTGGAACTTCGACCTGTCGATGTCCTACGGCGACAACCAGACCGATTTCATCATCACCGACACGATCAACGCCTCGCTCGGCGCGGCGAGTAAGACCAGCTTCGAGGCTGGCGGCATTGATTACAACCAGCTGATGAGCAACCTCGACATCAGCCGCGACATCGACTTCGGCGGGTTTGAGGCGCTGACGGTCTCGTTCGGTGCCGAGTGGCGGCGTGAGGAATACCAGCTCATCGCCGGCGAGCTTGACAGCTACGTCGCCGGGCCGGTTTTGGTGGGGACCAACAACTCCTTCATCACCGGCGCAGGCGCGACCGCTTTCGCAGCGCCGGGCAGCCAGGTGTTCCCCGGCTTCCAGCCGCGCATCGGCGGGGTCGACGTAACGCTGCCCAACAGCCGCGAGAACGTCTCGCTCTACGGCGAACTCGATGCCGACATCACCTCGGGCTTCAACGTCCAGGTGGCGGGCCGCTACGAGGATTACACCGACTTCGGCTCGACCCTGACGGGCAAGATCGCCAGCCGGCTTGAGCTGGTCGACGGCTTCGCGCTGCGCGGCGCGGTGTCGACTGGTTTCCGCGCGCCGTCCCTCCAGCAGCAGTTCTTCGCTGCGGCGGCGACCAACAATATCGGCGGCGTGCTGGTCGATGCGGTAACCTTGCCGGTCAGCAACCCGGTCGCGATTGCGCTGGGGGCGACCCCGCTCAAGGCGGAAAAGTCGGTGTCGTGGTCGGCGGGCGCGGTGTTCAACAAGATCGACGGGCTCGACGTCACCTTCGATTATTACCAGATCGAAATCGACGACCGGATCGTGCTGACCGACAACCTCTCGGCCACCCGCAATGCGGCCGGTGCGCCGACGGGCACCAACCCGGGGCTGGGGATCGCGCAGATCCTCAACAATGCGGGCTTCACCGGCATTTCGGCGGCGCGGTTCTTCTTCAACGGCATCGACACCCGCACCAAGGGCTTCGACGTGATCGCGACCTATCGCACCGACCTTGGCGACTTTGGTTCGCTGTCGCTGACCGGCGGCTACAACTGGAACGACGTCGCCATCACCGCGCGCCGGACCAATCCTGGCACGCTTGCGCAGGTGCCGGGGATCGACCTGTTCGGGCGGCTGGAATCGCTCCGGATCGAGCGCGGCCAGCCCAAGGACCGCATCAGCCTCGGCGCGGACTGGCAGTGGAACTGGCTGAGCGCCACGGTGCGCACCAACCGCTTCGGCGAGGTCTTCTCGCCGGGAGCGACGCCGATCAACGACCTGCTGCTCGCGCCGCGCTGGATCACCGATCTTGAATTCCGCCTGAGCCCCGAAGGCGGCATGGCGGAAGGGGTTGAGCTGGCGATCGGGGCGAACAACGTCTTCGACCAGTATCCGACCGTCAATCCGACCGGCCGGGCGACCGATCCGCTGACCGGCAACCAGGCGAACCTCTCGGTCAACAACTACTTCCTGCCGTACTCATCCTTCTCGCCTTTCGGCTTCAACGGACGCTTCCTTTACGCGCGGATCAGCTACGCATTCTGATCGGGTAGAGACTGACAACGAAGCGGCGGGCAGGGGTGACCTGTCCGCCGTTTCCGTTTGTCGCACACGCTGGCGGCCCGTGTTGACGAAGCCAAGCGACTTCGCCACGCGTAAAGACCGCATGATACCGACGTCTTTCACCCGCCGCCGGCTTCTCGCCGGAGCAGGCGCCGCTTCTGCTTTGGCGGCGATGCCCGCGTGGGCGCAGGGCCATTCCATGCGCCGCGGGCACGGCGGCGCGCCGATCCGTGTGGGCTTCGATCAGGTGTCGGGCGCGGTGATCGAACTTGTGGTGGGCGAAGGCCCGCGCACCGTGCAGGGCCGCAAGGGCCACGGCATTGCGGTCAATGGTTCGGTTCCAGGGCCGCTGGTGCGGTTGAGGGAGGGGCAAAACGTCCGCCTCAACGTCACCAATCATCTCGCCGAGGATACTTCGGTCCACTGGCACGGGCTGCTGCTGCCGTTCCAGATGGACGGCGTGCCCGGGATCAGCTTTCCGGGCATCAAGCCGGGGCAGACCTTCAGCTACGAATTCCCGATCCGCCAATCGGGCACCTACTGGTATCACAGCCATTCCGGCCTGCAGGAACAGCAGGGGCATTACGGCCCGCTGATCATCGACCCGGCGGGCGAGGAACCGGTTCAGTATGACCGCGAGTTCATCCTGCTGCTGAGCGAGTTTACCCCGATCCACCCGCACACAATCATGGAGCGATTGCGCAAGGGAAAGGGCTATTTCAACTACCAGCAGACCTCATGGTCCGACGATTACAAGCTCTCTGCCGCAGATCGCAAGATGTGGGCCGAGATGCGGATGATGCCGACCGACATCGCCGATGTGACCGGATCAACCTACACCTACCTCGCCAACGGGCGCGGGCCGGAGGAGGGGCTGGAATTCCTGTTCCAAGCGGGCGAGCGCATTCGCCTCAGGATCATCAACGGTTCGGCGATGACCTTCTTCAACGTCCGCATTCCGGGCCTCGCCATGACGGTGATCGCTGCCGACGGTCAGAACGTGAAACCGGTCGAGGTCGACGAGTTCCAGATCGGCGCGGCCGAAACCTACGACGTGATCGTCGAACCGCGCGCCGAGGCCTATGCCATCGTCGCCGAAAGCATGGACCGTTCCGGCATGGCGCTGGCGATGCTGACGAGCCGTCCCGGTGCCCGCGCTCCGGTCCCGCCGTTGCGCAAGCCCCCGCTGCTCAACATGGGCGACATGGGGATGGATCACGGGGACGGCGGCAGTCACAGCATGGACGGCATGAAAATGCGCGATCCGCTGCTGCTGCCGCCCGATGTGGAGGTCGGCCCGGGGATCGACATGGTTTCGATGAACCCGGTCGACAAGCTCGGCGATCCGGGTCTGGGCCTGCGCGATGTTGACTACCGCGTGCTCACCTACAAGATGCTCAGCGCGCTTGAGCCCAACAGGGATACCCGCGAGCCAAGCCGCCTGCTCGAGCTGCACCTTACCGGCAACATGGAACGCTACATGTGGTCGTTCGACGGCAAGATGTACTCCGCCGTCAGCGACGATCCGATCCGCTTTGCGTGGAACGAGCGCGTGCGGGTCAAGCTGGTCAACAACACCATGATGGCGCACCCGATCCACCTGCACGGCATGTTCTTCGAACTGGTCAACGGCGAGAACGCCGCGCACCAGCCGCGCAAGAACATCGTGATCGTCCAACCGGGGGCGAGCGCGACTTTCGACCTCACCGCGAACGAGCCGGGCGACTGGGCGTTTCACTGCCACCTCATCTACCATATGCACGGCGGGATGATGCAGACCGTGACGGTCATGGCACCGGAGGGCGGGGCGTGAGAACCGTCCTCTCGCTCATCGCCCTGCTGGCCGCCGCGCCGCTCGCCGCGCAGGACCCGCACGCGGGGCACGCGATGCCCGCGCCTGCTCCCACGTCCGCGCCTGTCCAAGATCCGCACGCGGGGCATGACATGGGCGAAATGGAGCAACCCGCCTCGCCCGGCCCGACGATGGAGTCCCCGCCCCCGCCCGAAGCCGGCAGCGGCCCGCCGCGCGCTGCCGACGCGATCTGGGGTGCCGACGCAATGGCCGCCTCCCGCGATGCCATCCGCCGCGAGCACGGCGATTTTGCCGTCTTCTGGTTCCAGGGCGACCGTATGGAAGCACAGGTGCGCGAGGGCGCGGACGTCTATCTGTGGGACATTCAGGGCTATTACGGCAGCCCGACCGAGCGCCTGTGGTTCAAGTCCGAGGGCGAGGGGGCGTTCGGCGGGAAGCCCGATGACGCCGAAGTGCAGGCGCTCTACGCCAAGGCCTTCGCGCCCTTCTGGGACGTGCAGGCAGGCGTGCGCCACGATATCGCCGGGCCGGACACCACCCATGCGGTGATCGGCGTGCAGGGCCTTGCGCCCTATCTCTTCGCGATCGACGCGGCGCTGTTTCTCTCCCAGCGCGGCGATGTGACCGCGCGCATCCAGGCCGAGTTCGACCAGCGCATCACCCAGCGCCTGATCCTCCAGCCGCGCGTGGAGGCCAATCTGTCCGCGCAGGGCATCCCGGCACTTGGCATCGGCGCAGGGCTTGACCAGATAGAGATCGGCGCAAGGCTGCGCTACGAAATCGCCCGCGAGTTCGCGCCCTATATCGGTATCGAGCAATCGTGGCGGACCGGCGAGGGCGCAGACTTTGCGCGGGCGCGGGGCGAAGACCCATCTGTCACCAGCCTGGTCGCCGGTATCCGTTTCTGGTTCTGATCAACACGAAGGACGTCTTTCCCCCATGCGCATCCCCGCCATTCTCGCCGCCCTCGCGCTCACGCTTGTCGCCCCCGCCGCGCCGCTGCTCGCCCATGTGAAGCTGACCGCCTCCACTCCGGCGGCGGGCGCTGCGGCTAAGTCGCCCAAGGCGGTCACGCTCACCTTCAACGAGAAGGTCAACCCTGCCAAGGCGAGCGCGAGCCTCATCATGACCGCGATGCCCGGCATGAAGGACCACGGCGAGATGGCGATCAAAAACTTCACCCCCGCATGGTCGGCGGACGGCAAAACCCTGACGCTGACGCTCAAAAAGCCGCTCCCCAAAGGCAGCTACGAAGTGCGCTGGCAGGTTGCTTCGGCGGACGGCCATGCTGTGAACGGCAAGGTCGCCTTCGACGTCGGCTAACGTAGGGGCTGAGGCGCGGGCGCCGGCCCCCGCCTCATTCGTGCCGCAAGGCGTCGATCGGGTCGAGCTTCGAGGCGCGGCTGGCGGGGTAGTAGCCGAACACGATCCCCATGCTCGCGGCAAAGACGAAGCTGACGATGTTGATCGTCGGATCGAAAACGAACGGCACGGGGATCAGCGCTGCGATACCGATCGACGCGACGAACCCCAGCGCGATCCCGACCAGCCCGCCCAGCGCGCACAGCACGACCGCTTCCATGAGGAATTGCAGCCGTACTTCCCGCGCCAGCGCGCCGATCGCGAGGCGGATGCCGATTTCGCGGGTGCGTTCGGTGACGGAGACGAGCATGATGTTCATGATCCCGATTCCGCCCACCAGCAGGCTGATCGAGGCGATCACTGCCACCATCCCGGTAAGTGCGCCGGTCACTGCGCCCAGCGCCTGATTGACCTGCGCGGTGTCGATCACGTTGAAGTCGTTAGGCTCTGCACCTTGCAGCAACCGGCGTTCGCGCAGCAGATCGACGAGCGAGTCCTGAATGGCGGACGGCGCATAGCCGGCGTCATACTTCACCACGAAGAAATCGAGGTTGTCATTGCCCTTGAAGCGCCGCTGCACGTTCTTGAGCGGCATGTAGACCGCGTCATCATCATCCGACCCGCCGCCGCCCTGGCCGCGCTCCTCCATCACGCCGATGACCATGCACGACACATCGCCCACCCGCATCCGCGCGCCCATCGGGCTGGTGCCGGGCAGGAAAATCGCCTCGCGCACCTTGAGACCGAGCAGGCACACGTTCTTTCCGCCCAGTTCCTCGTCCTTGGTGAAGGGGCGGCCTTCTTCGATCTTGATCGCCTGCGCGTCGAGAAAGGCGTTGGTCACGCCCTGCACCCGCGTGTCCCAATCCTGCCCGTTGTAAAAGGCCGTGGCGCTGGAGGCGGCATTGCCCGCCGCGATAGTCACCCCGGCAATCTGCTGTTCAACAGCGCGCACGTCAGCCTCGTCGAAGGGCCGGATGGTGCCGCGCTGGGTGCGGACCGGAAAGACGATGAAGTTGTTCGCCCCGAGCGAGGAAATCTCCTCCTGTACCGAAGCCGTGACCCCGTTGCCGAGCGTCACCATCGTCACCACCGCTGCCACGCCGATGATGATCCCGAGCGTGGTCAGGATCGAGCGCAGCACATGGCGGCGGATCTCGCGCAGCGCCAGAAGGATCGTCGATCCCAGCATCATAGCGGCGCATCCTCGCTGGCGAGGCTGCGCGCGCCGCGCTCGATCCGCTCGACCATGCCGTCTCGGAACCGCACGATGGTTTTGGCATAGGCGGCCATCTCCTCCTCGTGCGTGACCATCAGCACGGTAATGCCTTCGCCATTGAGGCGCCGCAGCAGCTGCATGATTTCCACCGATCGCTCGCTGTCGAGGTTCCCGGTCGGCTCGTCCGCCAGCAGCACATCGGGCTGGGTGACCAGCGCCCGCGCGATGGCGACGCGCTGTTGCTGGCCGCCGGACAGTTCGGCAGGGGTGTGCGAGGCCCACGGCACCAGCCCGACCTGATCGAGCGCCCGCAGCGCCGCCTCGCGCCGCTCGGTCTTGCTTTCGCCGCGATAGAGAAGCGGAAGCTCGACATTCTCCAGCGCAGTGGTGCGTGCCAGCAGATTGAAGCCTTGGAACACAAAGCCGAGATAGCGGCGGCGAAGCAGGCTGCGCTGATCGCGGTCGAGCTTTTGCACTTCGACCCCGCGGAACCGGAATACGCCGCCGGTCGGCACATCGAGACAGCCGAGAATGTTCATCGTCGTCGACTTGCCGGACCCCGACGGGCCCATGATGGCGACAAACTCACCGCGCTCGATGGTGAGGTCGATGCCCTTCAGCGCCTGAAATGCGGCCGCCCCGTTGCCGAAGGTTTTGGTGATACCCTCCAGCTGGATCAGGGGTTCTGCTGTCACTTGGCGGCGGCCTTGATGCCGGTGACGACCTTCATCCCCGGCTTCAATCCCTTCGAGGTCACGACCGTCCGTCGCCCATCGCTACGGCCCGTCACTACCTCGACTGCGCGCAAGGTGCCGTCGGCTTGCAGGACCTGCACCTGCTGGCGGCTGCCGACGCCGATGCTCGCCTGCTGCTTGCCGTCCTTGAGCCCAATCTGCGGATCGAACACGCCGCCGCCTGCCTCTTCCTTGGTCGCCGGGCGGAAACGCAGGGCGGCATTGGGCACCAGCATCGCGGTGCCGGTGTTCTGGGTGGTGATCGTGGCGGTCGCGGTCATGCCGGGGCGCAGCAAGGCTTCGGGGTTCTGCACATCGAGCCGCGCTTCGTAGCTGACGACCGAGTTGCTCGAAGCCGAAGCGCCGCTGCTGCCGCTCGCCGAGGCCTGCGTCGTGCTGGCCGAGGCGAGATCGACGCGCTGGAGCGTGGCGGGGAAACGGCGTCCGGGATAGGCATCGACGGTGAATGTCGCCTGTTGGCCGGGGTTGACCTGGCCCACATCCGCCTCGTCGATCGACACGCGCAATTGCATCGCGGCAAGGTCTTCGGCGATCACGAACAGGGTTACAGAGTTGAAGCTGGCGACCACGGTCTGCCCCGGCTCGACCCGGCGGGCGAGCACGACGCCGGTGACAGGCGCCCGGATCACCGCGCGGGTGCGGGTGGTGAGATTGCCATTGAGCGACGCCTGCGCGGCCTCGATATTGGCGCGCGCTGACGCGACGGCTGCGCGGTCGCGGGCCACGGCTGCCTCGGCGCGCTCTATTTCGATCTGCGAGGGCACGCGCCCGCCCGACAGACGGCGCACTTCCTCGAAGCGGGTGAGCTGGACCTGATCGATTTCGATCGTCGCCTGCGCCTGCCCCAGCGCCGCCCGCGCTGCGTTGAGATTGGCGCGCGACTGGGCGATCTGCTGGTCGATGATCTCGGTGTTGATCACCGCGATCACCTGCCCCTTGGTGACCCGGTCGTTGACGTCGACCAGCACGGAATCGAGCGGCCCGGTGACTTCCGCGCCGACCTCCACCTGATTGGTGGGGCGCAGATTGCCCGTCGCGGTGACCGACAGGGCGAGCAATTCCTGCGCCACCGTCTCGGTGATGTAATCGGGCCCCGGCGCTTCGCGCGTACATTGCGCAATGCCGAGCACCAGCAGCAGAATGATGATGCCGGGCAGCCAGAATTTCATCCAGCGCCGCCAGCGCGGAACCGGCTTGGTGCCGAGGAATTCGTCGACGCTTGGCTGCTTTGCCGGATTGCTTGTGTCGTTCACTCGGGTTGGCCCCCTGCCGCAGTTTCTTCCAGGCCAGCGCCTTCAGGCACAGACCATCCTCCGCCCAGCGCACGGGCCAGACTGATGAAGGCCTGCGCCCGCGCTGCCTCCGCATTGACCTGCGCTGTGCGCGTGCTGAGCAGCTGGCTTTCGGTCACCAGCAGCGTCTGAAAATCGATCAGTCCGGCCTCATACTGGCTGCGCGCGAGCAGCGCGGCGTTCTGCGCGCCATCGCGCGCTTCGGTGAGAGCCGTGACGCGCGCGCCGCCGTTCCTGAGGTCAACCGCGGAACTCTCCACCTCTTCAAGCGCGACGAGAATGCTCTGGCGCCAGTCCGCCAGTGATCCGTCGGCGATGGCCTGCGACGCCTCGATCTGGCTGCGCGCCCGTCCGCCGTCGAAGATCAGCTGCGACAGGCCGGCAAAGACGTTGCCGGTGACGATATCGAACAGGTCGCCGACACCCACCGCGCCGGTGCCGATGGTGCCGCTGAGCCGGGCGATGGGATAAAGCTGTGCGCGCGCCACGCCGATGCGATCGAGGTCGGCAGCGAGCCGGGCTTCGGCGGCGCTGACATCGGGCCGACGGCGCAGCATGTCGGCAGGCGCGGACAGCGCGACCTGCGCCGGCGGCGCGGGAACGCCCTGCGGTGCCTCGGTAAGTGCGCGATAGACGCTGCCAGGAGGCTCGCCGATCAGCGTGGAGATCGCGTTGGCGACCGCGACAAGATTGCTTTCCAGCTGCGGGATGGTCGCGGCGGTCTGGGCGCGCTGCGTGCGGGCCTGCTCGACATCGAGGCTGGAGACCAGCCCCGCCTGATTGCGCCAGCGGGCGATTTGCAGATTGTCTTCCTGATTGGCGAGCGTGCCGCGCGCAATCGCAAGCTGCGCGGCGATCGAGCGGGCGGTGACCGTCTGGCTCGCCACTTGCGCGGTGATCACCCGCTCCAGATCGCCGAGCGAATATCCGGCCGCCTGCAGATCCCCGCGTGCGGCACCGATCGAAGCGTCGATCCGCCCGAACAGGTCGATCTCCCACGCGGCATCCGCGCCGAGCGAGAGCTGCACGTCATTGTCCGCAAAATCGCCGACATCGCGCCGCGCGCCGCCGTTGGCGGAGATGGTCGGCACGCGGTCTGCGCGGGCTTGGCGCAGGCCAGCGCGCGCGGTTCGCAAACGAGTGACCGCCTGGGCAAGATCGAGGTTCTCGGCCCGTGCCTGTGCGACGAACTCCGCGATCAGCGGGTCATCCAGCAGCTCCCAATAGCGGGTCAGCGGGACATCGGCGCCGTCCGGTTCCGACAGGGCCCAGCGATCCGGAATCGCCTGAACGCTGGCCATAGGCGGCGGAGCGCCGCGCGGGATGGCACATCCTGATACAGTCAGAGCGGCCAGACACACCGTCATGGCCAACGTCCGCTTGCAGGCACCAGATGCCACTATGAAAGTTCCTGCGGCTGCTTGAAGACCAAGACACGCTCCCCCTTAGAGCTGCGAATTCCGCACGGTTTGCCGGAACCGAACCTCGCGGGACGAAAACGCGAAAGTTCATGTTAAAGCCGTTCTTTTGCTAACAGCCGATGCGTGCCGGCACAACGCAGGTTCGTCGGATCGGCTTCATCGCTCATCGATCAGGTTTTCAGCCGCTTCGGGACAAAAAGCTGCACCATTCCAGGCCCGACGACCGCGTGTCAGCCCTCCGGATGTGCCAGTGTTGCAAGCAGGCCGGCCGCAAGCTCTGTCGCAGCGCGGCGCGTAGCATCGCGGTCTGCGGTGTCGGCGACCTCGTAGGTGTATGCCGGGATCGCGTAGCGGGCGTGGAACCAGTTCTTGGTCGTCCCGCTTCCCGGATTGGCGTTGCGCGGTTCGATGGTGAAGGGATAGCCAGCGAACGCGTCCTCGCGCCCGCCGAGCCACGCAGCCAGGAAGCGCTGCTGCGCGGGGCTGGCCTCGTCGCCCTGAACGTAGAACAGGTTGCGCCCTGTAGAGTGGAAATCGACCATCAGCACCGGCCGCACGCCGCCGGGCAGAGCATCGAGCCACGCTTTGACGGCGCGCGTTTCGGGCTGGGTGAAGTCCCCCCAGTCGCGGTTAAGATCGACAGCGCCGCGGTTGGCGCGCCAGTGCCCGCGCGTAACACCATCGGGGTTGAGCATCGGCACCACCAGCACCTGCACATCTCCCAGAGCATCTGCACGCGCAGCAAGCGCATCGACGAAGGCTTCCATCGCGACGGCCCCGGTCACCTCGGGCGGATGCTGGCGGCCGATCAGCACCACGAGCCGCGGCGCATCCGGGCGGCCAAGGCGGATCCCCTTGATCGCCCGGCCATCATGCGAGGCACCGAGCGTGAAGACCGGCGTGCCCGCGCGTGCGCTCCATTCCGCAAGGTTTGCATCGTTATCTTGCGGCGTGACCAGTTCCTGCGCGGCGACCAGCCCTTCGCCCGGCGGCAGGTCGAAGCTTGCGCTGTCGCCCTTGGCATTCACTGTCGCAGGCAGTTCGCGCCACCGATCATCAGCCCCGCGCAGCTTGGGCGCATAGCGGTGCGCGCCTTCGAGATAGCGCAGCGTCACTCGCACCGGGGCATCGCCGGTCGCTGTGTAGCGGAACGCGTACCACGGGCTGGGGTTGATCGGCGGAGCGTGTTCGGGGCTCACCAGCAGGGTAAAATCGCGCTCGCCGGCAATGGCGCAGGCCAGCGGCGGTGCTCCGGCAAAATCGAAGGCGATGGTGACGGCGGCGGTCTGGCAGGTCTCTGCCGAGGCCGTCGCAGGCACCATTCGCGCCGCAGGTCCCGCCGGGGGCGGCGCCGAAGCGCACGCCCCCGTCAGCAGTGCAAACCCGGCCCACAGGTATCGCGGCAACATCCTCATGGGCCGGTAGCCTATCAGAAGGTCTTGCGCACTTCGACCCGGAACACCTGCCCGCGCGCCGAATGCAGCGCGCTGAAGAAGCCCAGCTCCTCGTCCGCGAGCGGCGGCGCCTTGTTGAACAGGTTGTTGATGCCGAGCCGGATGCGCGTGCCATCCAGCGCGCCGTCCTCGAAGGTATAGGCCGCCGCCACGTTGAACGTCAGGAAGTCGTCGACGCGGTAGAAGTTGGCGTTGGGATCGGTTGAGACGATCGGCACGTCGCGGCTGACGCTGGTGTCCCAGACCTGCCCGACATATTGTGCAAAGACCGACAGATCGACCGGCCCCATGCCCCAGTTGACCGAGCCGCTGTAGCGCCACTTGGGCCGCCCTTCGATCTCGAGCAGCTGGCCAAGGCCGCCGACTGTCACTTCGGCCGGCAGCACCCCTGCGGCGATCGCGTCGAGCAGTTCCTGCCCATCGGAGCCGGCCGACTGGACGAAGCTTGTCAGCCGCGCCGCGTTGAACCGGATACGGAAATCGCCCGCGCCGAAATCAGGCACGTTGTAGAACAGTCCGAAGTCCCAGCCCTTCGACACACGGCTGTCGAGGTTGAGATAGGGATCGTTGACCAGCAGGATCTCGCCCGCAGGAGCAAGGCCGGTGCCGGTGAACAGCGCGATCTGTTCCGCCGACGGCGTGTCGCGGATCACCGCCGGATTGGTACCGCCGGCCAGACGCCGCAGCAGATCCAGCGCGATGGCGTTGTCATCGCCGAAGGTGCCGACAAGGCCGGACTGCTTCACGCGCCAATAGTCTGCCGTCAGGGTCAGGCCGGGGATGAAGCCGGGTTCGAGCACGATGCCAAGGTTGATGCTTTCGCTGTCTTCGGGTTCGAGCTGATCGGTGCCCGAACGGAAGCTGATCACGCCTTCGCCGGGACACACGCCAAGGCTCGAAAGCTGGCCCTTGGCGACCTGCGCCTGACAGGTCACGAAGTCATCGCGGGTGTTGGACCGGGTGGTGCCTTCGTCATTGACCTGCACCAGGTTGGGGGCGCGGAAGCCCTGCGACCAGGCGCCGCGGAAGGTGATGCCGGGAATGGTGGTCCAGGATGCGGCCACGCGCGGGACGATGGCGGTGTGGTCGATATCGCGGAAGTGCTCCATCCGGCCCGCAAGCTGTAGGTTAAGCGCGGACACCAGCGGGATGTCCATATCCTCGCTGACGAGCGGCACGAAGGTTTCGGCAAAGGCCGACCACACATCGCGCGTGCCGCTGGTGTCGGGCGAGGGGCTGGTGCCGACGACATCGCTGCCGAAGGTCACGCCGGGGATCACGCTGTCGGTCCAGGTGATGGTGCCATCAAGCCGCGGGTCGCGGTCGTCGAAGAAGGTTTCGCGCCGCCATTCGATCCCCGCCGCAATGCCGACATCGCCGCCGGGCAGGGTGAAGAGGCTCGCGTTGCTGACCTTGAAGTCGGCAAGCGCCAGGCTCGTGCCGCCCTTGCGGAACACGCTGATGCGGAACGGATCGACCGCGCTGGAGGGGTTGGGGGTGCAGTCGCCATTCCCCGGATCGCCGGTCACACAGCCGCCGTTGAAGGGGTTGTAGGCATCGGGCGTCGACCGGTTGATCGCCTGCTGGAGCAGCGTCAGCGAGACGCGGTTGCCTTCAAGATCGGTGGTCTTGGCCTCGGAATAGACGAAGCCGGTGTCGAAATCCCATGCTCCGAAATTGCCCTTGAGCCCGGCGACGATGCGGTAGGAATCCTTGTCGACCGATACCGTGCGATTGCCTGCATCGACGAAGCGGTAACGCTCCATGATGACGTCCGCGCCGGTGGTGGGGATGGTGGTGCCGCCGATCCGGTTGGGGTTGGCTGCGCCGCCCGGGAAAGTCACCGGGCCGAACGGGTTCCAATAGGCATTGCGGCTGATCCCGACGGGCACGGCGCTGAGGATCGCTGCCGGGGTGATGTTGCGATCGCTTTCGGAACGGTAATAGCTGCCTTCGAAATAGGCTTCGAGGTTGTTGGAGAATTCGTAGTTCAGCAGCGCCATCGCGTTGTAGCGGGTCTTTTCGCTGATCAGCGTGGAGCCGAAGTTGGTGTTGTATCGCACCGGCACGTCGGGCGTGATGCCGGGGCGGGCGCACAATCCGTTGCCCAGCTGGATCACGCAGCCGGTCTGGCTGGAAGGCTGGAGGTAGAAATCGTCATCCGCGAGCGGCGTGCGGTTGGTTGGCGCCTGAATGTCGAACTGGCCGAAGGGGCCGAAGGTGTTGCGATTGTTGAACTGGGTGTCGCCTGCAAACGGCGTGCCCACCACCAGCGGTCGGCGATCATCGTCGGCTGAATAGTCGCGATCAGATGCCGGCAGGCCGGTTTCGTGGAAGTAGCCGCCATAGACCGTGAGGTTGGCCTTGCCGCCTGCAAAGTCGAAGCCGTAGCCGCCTGCAACCGACGTGGTTTCAAGGCTGGTGGCTGCCGAGGTGCGCCATTCGCCCTCGATGAAGCCGCCGTTGCGGTTGCCGCGCAGTACGGTGTTGACCACGCCCGCCACCGCATCCGCGCCGTAGACGGCCGACGCGCCGTCGCGCAGCACCTCGATCCGGCGCACAGAACCCGGCGCGATTTCGTTGGTGTCGGGGCTGACCACGGGCACCAGCAGCTCGGTCTGGAAACCGGGGTTCAGCACCATGCGCCGCCCGTTGATCAGCAGCAGCGTGTTGCCGGTGCCCAGATCGCGCAGGTTGATCGAGGCGGCATCGCCGCGCGCATTGTTGACGGTGGTGTCGTTCTGCTCGTTGAAGGCGACCCCGCCGGCCTGCGGGATGGAGCGGAACAGCTCGTCACCCGATGTCGCGGCGACGTTGGCGATATCGACCTCGTCCAGCACGGTCACGGGCAGCACATCGTTGATCTTGGCGCCCTGGATCTGGGTGCCGGTGACGATGATTTCGCGCGCAACATCTTCCTCGGGCACAGGCGCGGCCGGATCGGCCTCTTGCGCGTGGGCGGCGGTGGCGGCGATCAGACTGCTGCCGCACATCAGGACGAGCCTGCTCAGGAACTTCCTCGACATGGTTATTCTCCCCGTTTTTCTATGATTTGAAGTGATTGTGCCCAATGCGTGAAAAGCCCGGGCCATTGGCTGATGACCTGTTCGGGCTCGCCCAGTCCCCAGCCGTGCCCGCCGTCGCGGAACAGGTGCAGCTCCGCGCTTGCGCCTGCGGCAATGAGGGTCTGGAATAGAAGGATGCCGTGCCCCGGCGGCGTGGTCGGATCGTCGGCGGCAGCAAAGATGATGGTCGGCGGCGCGTCCTTGGCCGCGTACGTGTCGAGCGACCATGCCGTCTCGGCCTCGGGCGTCGCCTTGTCACCCACGATCTCGCGCCGGGTGCGGGTGGTGTCGTAAGGCTTGCGCAGGGTGACGACCGGGAACAGCAGCACCGCAAAATCGGGCCGGGCCGAGACGTGCTCGAAGCGGTCCTTGCCCTCGTAGAGCGCGCGGGCCGGCTGGTAGGCGGTGAAGCCTGCGAGGTGCCCACCGGCCGAAAAGCCCATGATTCCGATCCGCTGCGGATCGACCCCGAATTCGCCCGCGCGGGTGCGGATGATCTTCATCGCCCGCTGCGCATCCATGAACGGTGCGGCGGCGTCCCAGCCGTCGTTCGGTAGGCGGTAGAGCAGTTCGAAGACGGTGAAGCCCTGCGCGCGCAGCCACTCGGCAGCGGGTGTGCTTTCCTTCTTGAGCTGGATGCGGAAATAGCCGCCGCCGCCTGCCACCAGCACGGCTGAGCCATTGGGCACGGCGGGCCGGTAGACGCGCATCCGGGGCACCGCGATGTTCGAAACCGCGCCGAGGCCCGAGCCTTCGGTGCCGATCTTTTCTGCGCCAGTGACCTTGCCACCGCCCGGCGGGGTGCCCGGCCACAGGCTGATTTCCTCGATCGGCGCAGACGTTTCTGCGGCGAGCGGCAGCGCCGGGGCCAACAGCCCGAGCGCGGCGGCCAGCGTGATGAGCGCGCGGCGGATCACGGTGCTTTCTCCAGCCCTTCGGCGATCTGTTCGCTGACCGGCCCGCTGCGCTCGTGACGCTCGATATCCTCCTCGGACAGCGGCATCGGCGATCCTGCCAGCGCCGCCGTCAGCCGTTCGCGGTCCAGCGCGCCTTCCCAGCGGGCGACCACGATCGTCGCCACCGCATTGCCGACGAAATTGGTCAGCGCGCGGCATTCGCTCATGAAGCGGTCGATGCCGAGGATCAGCGCCATGCCGGCAACCGGCACGCCCGGCACCACCGAAAGCGTCGCTGCAAGGATCACGAAGCCCGACCCTGTTACGCCTGCCGCCCCCTTGGAGCTGATCATCGCCACCAGCACCAGCGTCAGCTGCTCGCCAAGGCTCAGGTCGACGCCGACAGCCTGAGCGATGAACAAGGTCGCCAGCGTCATGTAAATGTTGGTGCCATCAAGATTGAACGAATACCCCGTGGGCACGACCAGTCCGACCACCGCCTTGCGGCACCCGGCAATCTCCATCTTTTCCATCAGGCTCGGCAGCGCGGCTTCCGATGACGAGGTGCCCAGTACCAGCAGCAGTTCCTCGCGCAGGAACCGGATCAGCGCAAAGATCGAAAAGCCGTTGAACCAGCCGACCAGCCCCAGCACCACCAGCACGAATAGCAACGAAGTGAGGTAGAACGTCGCCACCAGCGCGGCGAGATTGGCAAGGCTGCCGATCCCGAATTCGCCGATGGTGAAGGCCATCGCACCGAACGCCCCGATCGGCGCCAGCTTCATCAGCATATGCACCAGCCGGAACACCACCGCGCTGAACGAGGCGAGCACATCCATCACCAGATCGCTGGCGGGGCGGGTCAACGCGATCGCCACGCCGGCAAGGATCGCCACCAGCAACACTTGCAGGATCTGCCCGTCGGTCACCGCGCTGAACAGCGTGTCGGGGATGATGTTGAGCAGAAACCCGCTGATGCTCTGCGCTTCGGCCTTGTCCGCGTAATCGGCGACAGCCGCGGTATCGAGGGTGGCGGGATCGATGTTCAGCCCCTCGCCGGGGCGAACCACATTGCCGACCACAAGCCCGATGACCAGCGCCAGCGTCGAGAAGGTGAGGAAATAGGCAAAGGCCTTGCCCGCCACCGATCCGACCGCCTTCATGTCGCGCATCCCGGCAATGCCGGTCGCGACGGTGAGGAAGATGACGGGGGCGATGATCATCTTCACCAGCTTGATGAAGCCATCGCCCAGCGGCTTCAGCGAGGCGCCGAATTCGGGGAACAGGTGGCCGACCAAAGCGCCCAGCGCGATCGCGGTCAGTACCTGCACGTAAAGCTGGCGATAGATCGGCTTGCGCGCAGGCACGGCGGCCGCGTCCTGTATCGTGGCTGCGTGCGAACTCATGGGCTAGCTGCCCCTCCCCCCTTTGTATCTCTCCGAGCGGGAGAATCGGGGTTGATCGGGCAACCGGCAAGGCCTTTGGAGGGCACAGTCAGATTCGCGCCATTTCAGCGTCTTAAATCACGGCGTATCTTCAGGAGTGCGGAAATCCGCACAAACTGATTGCGCCGCGTGCGGAAATGCGCACAATCCTGTCGGCGGGCAGGGAGGCGCGCAGCAATGCAAGGCAGGCTGGGGCGCTGGTATCTGGTGGCCGTGGGGCTGGTAGCGCTTGGCCTGCTGGCCGCGCTGGCGATGCTGGGGCTTGATCGCGCCGTGCGGGTCAATGCGCTCGCCGAAACGCGCGGCGCAGCGACCAGTCAGGCCGCCATTCTCGCTGCCGGGCTGGAGAGCGAGCTCAACAAGTTCAGCCTGGTGCCGCGCGTGTTGGCGGCTGATCCCGAGGTCGCCGCGCTGCTGGGCGGCCAAAGCGGCGGCAGCGCGGTGCTCAACCGCCGCCTCGCCGCGCTCGCCCGGCAGACCAATGCCGCCGCGATCTATCTGATGGACGCGCGCGGAACGACGCTCGCAGCCAGCAACTGGGACCGGCCGGACAGTTTCATCGGATCGAATTACCGGTTCCGCGGCTATTTCAGCGGCGCGCTGAACAATGGCACCGCCAGCGAGTTCGCGCTCGGCACGGTCAGTCGCCGCCCGGGGCTATACTTGGCCGAGCGGGTCGGCCCTGCCGGAGCGCCGCGCGGTGTGGTGGCGGTCAAGGTCGAGTTCGACAGTCTCGAGGCCAAGTGGCGCGATGCCGAGGACGGTGTGTTCGTCACCGATGCCGACGGGATCGTGCTGCTGGCGAGCAACCCGGCATGGCGCTTCCGGGCGACGGGCAAGGACGCCAGCGGTAATGCCGCGCGCAATGCGATGCGGTTCGGTGCGGCCGAGCTCAAGCCCTTGGCCCTGCCCGGCGGCGATGGCGGCTCGCCGGTGCGGATGATCGAGAAGATCCAGCCGATCGCGCCGACGGGGTGGGAGCTGCACCTGCTCGCCGATCCCGCACCGCGCCTGTCGGTGGCGCTGGCCAATGGCCGGCTGGCAGGCGTGATCGTGCTGGCCTTGCTGGGGCTGGCGGGTGCGGGGGGATATCTGTGGCGGCGTCAGCGTCAGGCCCGCGCCGCCGCCGCCATCGCCGCGCAGACCGCCACGTTGCGCGAACAGCTGCAGCAGGCCAACCGGCTCGCCACGCTCGGGCAGGTCACCGCCGGGCTGGGGCACGAAATCCGCCAGCCGCTCGCCGCGATGCGCGTCTATGCCGAAAATGGCGAACGCCTGCTGGCCGCTGACCGGCAGGCCGAGGCGGCGGACAATTTCGGCAAGATCGCGCAGCTGGCCGGGCGGATCGGCGAGATCACCGACCAGCAGCTCCATTTCAGCCGCCGCTCGGCCGAAGAGCCGCGCGAAATCCGGCTGGGCGAGGTGATCGACGGCTCGCTGCTGCTGCTGCGCGACCAGATCCGCCACAAGGGCCTGACGCTGGAGCGACCCGCCGCAGACCTCGCCGCAACCACGGTGCGCGCGCGCCACGTCCAGCTGGAACAGGTGCTGGTCAACCTGTTGCAGAACGCGGTGCAGGCCTGCGCGCCGGGTGGGCAGATCGTGCTGGCGATCACCAGCGGCGCGCAGACCGTCAGTCTCAGCGTCACCGATGACGGGCCGGGCGTCAGCGCCGACGTCCGCGACACCCTGTTCCAGCCCTTCGTCACGTCCAAGACCGACGGGATCGGGCTGGGCCTCGCCATTGCGCGGGACATCATGCGCCAGCTGGGCGGCGATCTCGTCCACCGCCCCACCGCTTCTGGCGCGTGCTTCGTCATGGAGATGCCCGCCGCATGAACGCCCCCGCACTGCCGCTCCGGGTTGCCCTGGTCGAGGATGATCCGCCCCTGCGCGACGCGACGATGCAAACGCTTGCGCTCGAAGGGGCCGAGGTGGTTGCCTTCCCCGATGCCCGCGCCGCGCTCGCTTGGCTCGATGCCGATTTTCCCGGCGTCGTGGTGAGCGATGTGCGGATGCCGGGGATCGACGGGATCGCGTTCTTCGCGCGGCTGCGCGAGATCGATCCCGATCTGCCGGTCATCCTCACCACCGGCCACGGCGACATTGCGATGGCGGTGGCGGCGATGAAGAACGGCGCGGCCGACTTCCTGACCAAGCCTTACGCATCGGCCGATCTGATCCGCGCGGTGCGCAGCGCCAGCGAACGGCGCGCGCTGGCGCTTGAAAACCGGCGGCTGCGGGAGGAGGCCGGGCGCAGCGTCGGCCTCGCGGTTCCGGGCGCGTCGGCGGCGGCGCAGCGGCTGCGTTCGGTGATCGAGGGGGTCGCGCGTTCGGAGATCGACGTGGTGCTGACCGGCCCGGCCGGTACCGGCAAAAGCCACGGCGCGCGGCTGATCCACGACCTCAGCCCGCGCCGCAGCCGGCCCTTCGTGGTCGCCGATGCAGGCGTGCTGGCCCACGAGGATGCCGAACTGCTGTTGTTCGGGCGTGATCCGGGGGCGGGCCAATCGGGCGGCGGGCTTTCGCGCACCGGGTTGATCGAGCGCGCCAATGGCGGGACGCTGTTCCTCGACGAAATCGCGGCGGCGGGCAGCGTGCTGACCACGCGGCTGGCCTCGCTGATGGAGCGGCGCGAGGTGTGGCCGATTGGCGCATCGCAGGCCCGGCGGCTCAATATCCGCATTATCATTGCCCGAGCGGGCGAGCCTCCGAACGAGAGTGGCCGCGATCCGCTATGGCACCGGCTGGGCGCGGTGCAGATCGCCTTTCCTCAGCTGGCTGAACGGCGCGAGGATGTGCCCGAGATCTTCCGCCTGTTCGTCGCCGCCCACGCGCGCGACACGGGCTTGCCTGCACCGCTGATCGGCGAGGCGCAGTGGCGGCATATCCAGTCGCACGACTGGCCGGGCAACCTGCACGAACTGAGCGGCTATGCCCGCGCTTTCGTGCTGGGCCTGTCAGAGATCGACACGCCCGGCGCAGCGCTCACCGGGCAGCGGCCCTTGCAAGCGATCGTCGCCGATTTCGAACGGACGCTGCTCGAAGACGCGCTGCGCCAGTGCAAGGGCGACATCGCGGCGCTGCAATCCATGCTGCAAACGCCGCGCAAGACGATCTACGACAAGCTGGCGAAATATGATCTCAAGCCCGCACACTTCCGTTGAGCACGGTGCGGCCAGCCGGATGGGATAGGGAATGAGACACGTTGCCCCCTTGGCTCAGGCACTCCGCAGGCTCCTGGCGTTCGCTGATCGGCTGGGAACGCCGCCGGGCTGGAGGATCGCATTCGTCCCCGGTGCCGGCCACACCAATGCGCTGATGGCGCAGGCGGCCGCCAAACGCATCGCAGGCCCGCGTGAAGAGCAAACGGATTGGCCCGCCGTTTCCAACGCTGAACGCCCGAGGGTAAATTCATGATTTCGGGGATGGATATTTGGTGCGTGACGCAGTCCGCAGCGAACGGTGATCTTCCCTGTTCCTACCGGATTTCCCTGTTTTTGGGCGAATTATCGGCAAACTGAAGCTGCTTGGGGCGCTGTATCTCGCCACAACCTTCTGTGATCGCTTGGCAAATGAGAACGGGATGCGAGTTCGCCGGGAAAATTAATAGAATTCGCTGATCGATTACAGAGAACTCGAATTGCGATAACAGGGAATATTCCACGCAAATACTCGCTGCATGGGCGAGGCTGATTGATCGAAATCCCACCGTGACGTGACCGGCAGATAAGTTGCTGCTGAGAATTAATCCCCGTGATCTAAAGCAGCCTTAAAAAAATGGCCCATGCCTCAACCTATTTTTTCGGCTGCTCTTTGAATTACAAAGTCCCAAACAACCACTCTTCCATCGTTCCACTATTCACGGATCAAGATCATGCGCACTTTGAAGGAAGGCGCATCGTGCGCACCCATTCAAGGAAGCAGCTGCGCCAGATTGCGAATAGCATTGAGCGCTTCGGCTTCACCAATCCTGTCCTGATCGATGACGCAGGGCAAATCATAGCCGGGCACGGCCGGGCCGAGGCAGCTACGCGGATCGCAATGAATGGCGGCTGCTGCTGTCTTCATCGTCCGTCAGCTCCAGACGATAGCCGACCCGTCGAATGGTGCGCACCCTTTCATGGCCGATCTTTTTGCGAAGCCGCGCTACTAGCACCTCAACGGCATTGACCGAATTGCCGCAGTCGCCAAGATGCAAAATTACCCCGATTTCTTCGGCAGTATGTGTATGGTCATGCCACAACATTAGATGGCGTAGCAGTCTCAATTCATTGCGAGTGAGGTCCAGTCGCTGACCGTGGAGTGTCGCGCTATTTTGACGAAGGCTGAATTCGAGCCCGCCGCTGCTTAGGCGGTCCGAAGTCTGCCCCGCGCTCCGCCGCACCAGAGCGCGCAGGCGAGCGCAGACTTCTTCGGAGCGAACAGGCTTTACAATGAAGTCGTCTGCCCCCGCATCTAGGCTTTGGATGCGCTCGCGCCAGCTATCAGCCTCGGAGATCACCATAATCGGACTCGTCTCACCGCGATCCCGAAGCCGCCGGACCAAGGCGCTCGGCGAGGGGCCGATCGAGGCAATGTCGAAGATTGTAGCGCTGACGAGCCCGGTCACTGCCAGCCCCCGTGCGACATCAGCCGCGTGACTGACCTCTAAGCTGAAACCGGCATGCACCAGCTTTTCAACTAACCACGAGGAATACTGCATCTCGCTTTCTACTAGCCGAACCTTCACTGTTTTCGAACTCCCATCGGTACCGCGGGGGGCATCGCTGTTCCAACGTATCGGGGCATCGATTTATTTCAGACGGTGCCAAACTTTCTTTCAATTGCGATGCCAACGTCCTGTAAAAATTGCGTCGGAAGCAGCCCCCCCACACATATTATTACCGCATCGTTAGGGATCATTTCAGTGGCAGCGCCTGCAATCAGCGCCACGTGATCCTCTTGAATACTCGCCACGGATGTCTGCAGACGTTCGTCGAGCTTGCCCGCCGCCGCCGCCGCTCGAACGCGTTCGCGGTTCTTGGGCTTGGCTCGGCCATAGGCCTCGCCTCGATAGGATAGGGTGACGTGGCTGCCCGGCTGTTCGGCAATGCTCGCTGCCGCTTCGAGCGCGCTGTCGCCTCCTCCCACGACTAGCACTCGCTGCCCCGAATATTGTTCGGGGTCGATCATGCGATAAACGACCTTTTTGAGGCTTTCGCCGGGCACATCCAGCGTGCGCGGTGTCCCGCGCCGGCCGATTGCCAGAAGGATTGCCCGAGCGTGATATTCCCCCTTGGTCGTAGTGACGATATGGCCGTGTTCGGTTCCCGCGATAGTCAGCACCTGTTCCTCAAATCGAGGGTGGAGATCGGCGCGCTGGATCACGTCTCTCCAGAAGGCGATCAGGTCTTCTTTCAGGATCTCACCGAATTTCACCGTGCCAATAATCGGAAGGTCCGCCGGCGCGGTCATAACCATTTTGCCACGTGGAAAATGGGCGACTGTACCGCCCAGAGTTGACTGGTCGACAGTCTCGAAGCCTAGCCCCGCTGCCTTGGCCGCAAGGCTTGCGGCGATGCCAGCCGGACCGCAACCGACCACAAGCACGTCGAGGATCCCGGGCTCGCGACGATTGCCCCGGGACCGTTCAACGATCGATTGCATCGCCTGACGGCCCTGTTCGATGGCGTTCTTAACGAGCCCCATGCCGCCCAGTTCGCCGGCAATGAAAATGCCGGGCACGCTGGTCTCGAAGTTTGGCGAGAGCAGCGGAATGTCGACCCCCCGGGTCTCAGTGCCGAAAACGAGGCTGATCGCGTCGGTGGGGCAGGCCGCTGCGCAGGCGCCATGGCCAATGCAGTGTGTCGGTTCGACAAGTTGAGCCTTGCCTCCTATGATTCCCAGGATCTCGCCCTCGGGGCACGCTTTCACACACACATTGCAGCCTAGGCATCGAGCCGGATCAATTACGGGGTGTAGTGAGCTCGGTTCGGTCAGCCCTGCTGCGCGGTTCTCTTCAAGAATTGCGGTTGCCTTGAGGGTGTCCCGCCGCCTGATCCAGCCGAATACGAACCAGATTAGCGCAAGCGGGACAAGATAAACGAGTGCAAGTACGGCCTGTTCCATCAAGCACCCGGAACAGCAAGTTCACGCGCAGCGGCATCGACACGACCGAGTGCAGCAACATCTCCGCCAAGGCCCTTGCGCGCCGATTTGAGATCGGCGGCGGCCTTATCGCGCTGGCCGAGCACCATTCGCGCGCGTAGCAGTCGCACCCATCCATCGGCATCCCCCGGATTGGCGGCTAACCGTTGCGCGAGACGATCGACCATTCCGGACACCATTGTATCCTGCTCGCCTTGGGGAAGTGCCTGAGCGGCCTGAATCGTCCCCTGATCGAGCAACGGCATGTTACCGCTCTGACTTTTGGAGGGTGCTTGAGTCAGGCGCTCCGAAACATCGGTGCCGAGTACACCCGAAAGCCGGACGATTTCGCGACGTACATCGCCCTGCCATTGTGCATCGGTCGGTCCGGAATTGGCGAGTGTCACCAGCGCATCAAGCGCCTCGGACTGCTTGCCATTTTGGCCAGCCCACAAGGCTAGGAAGTAGCGCGCGCGGGGCTCAGTCGAATCGAGCTCCACTGCTTTCTCAAATTCCGCTTTCGCCTCTACCGTCACAATATTTTTGGCGATCGCGACCAATGCCTCGCCTAAGCCCGCATGTACGCTGGCGTTGTTGGGAATAAGCTCGAGTGCACGCTTGTAGGGTGCGATTGCGAGTTCGGGCCTGTCAGTCATGACATAAGACCAGCCGAGCATACGGTAGCCTTCGCCATCGTTGGGGTTCTGTTCTAAACGGCTGGCGAGCCGCCCGATCATCGTGTCGACGTCGTCGAGCTGCTGCTGTGCAGCACTACCGCTGGCCAGGGGCGGGGCAATAGATAAGGCGGCTTCAGTGCGGTTCCCACGCACGCTGAGCGTGATGATCGAGATCGCTACCAGGATGGCGGCCACAATCAGCATATACGCAGGCCGCGGTCGCCCAATTCGCACGAGCAGCGCGGCAATCCGTGTTCGCCCGGTTCCATTTGTCGGAGCATCAGCGCCGCTCTCATCAGGCAATGACGGGCCGATCAAGACGGGTACGTCCAGCTTCGGTGGGGCAGACGCGATAGCCCTGCCGTGCGACTGCCAAAGCCGCAAAGCGACGATACCGATTGCCAATCCCGCTAACGCGGTCATCAAAGATTGTAGCACCTGCGCCTCCTTTGTTGCCTGAACTCGAGTTGGCTTGGTTCCCCGAAGCAAACGTTAGCGCCCAGCCCCAAGCTTGCGCCAAGCTGTCAGCGCACGGTGTTCTCGGCGACCTGCACCATCCCATCGATAAGTCGTGAGCCTAGGCGACCACAATTTTCGCTTGTTCCACCACCATTCGGCCATGGTCTTGATGCGCTTCGCACCCATTGCACGATTGATGGAAACCTAGATTCTATGAACACAATGGCCTCGGCTCCTCACAGTAATTCTCGGAACGCCGTCCCCATCGCCCCCGCCTCCGGCACACTCCGACCGGCGCGAGTAGAGGAGTTGGCCTCTGCGCTGATCCTGGTCGCGATTGTGCTGACGCTGACGTTGGGTTGGTTCAGCCGAGGAAGTAGCTGGGTCGATCCCGAACACGGGTTGGGCTATTGGCTGGGCATCGTCGGTGGCAGCATGATGCTGTTGCTGCTGGCCTATCCGGTGCGCAAGAGGGTGAAGCCGCGCAGCAGGAAACTGGGTTCGGTCGGCTTTTGGTTCCGCTTCCATATGCTGCTCGGCGTGATCGGGCCGACCGCGGTGCTGTATCATGCGCGCTTCTCATTCGGCTCGCTCAACAGCGCGATGGCGCTCAGCGCGATGATCATCGTGGCAAGTAGCGGCTTGATCGGACGCTTCTTCTATTCGCGGGTCTATCGCGGCTATTCGGATCGCAAGCTTGAGCTTCGCGGGCTGAAACAGGAAATGGACGGTCTGCTGGGCGAGATCGGAGCGGAGGAAACCTTTCAGAGCGCGGTAATACAGCCGCTTACGGATTATGAACTGCATGCTGTCAGGGCCGGATCCACCTTCTGGTCGAGCGCAATGGCAGTGGTAGGGTTGGGGCTGCGCTCGCGCATCGCCGAACGCAAGTTGCGCCGTGAACTTGGCGTTGCGACGAGCGATTCGAGCGCGCTCGAGGCGAAACTTTCGCACTTCTTCGTGGCTACGCGCCGCGCGGCTGAATTCGCCTTCTACCAGCGTTTGCTCCATCTGTGGCACCTCCTTCACCTGCCTTTGGTGTTCCTGCTGGCGGCTTCGGTGCTGCTTCATATCGTTGCGGTGCACATGTACTAATGCGCCGACTTTTGCTCTTTGCTTGGCTGTTGCTCGCCGGGATAGGGTTCGGGATGGCCGCGCCTTCTGCAGTTGCGCAGAGCATCATGGAGCGATTGGTCACTCCTGGACCGCTTTCAAGTCCGCACGCCAAGCTGGAAAGCAAGTGCTCTGCCTGCCATACCTCATTCCAGCGCGCGACAGAGAACCGGCAATGCATCGCCTGCCACGCCGAGGTGGGCCGCGACGTGGCCAGCGCCAAGGGATTTCATGGGCGATTCGCCGCGGCGCGCAGCCAGACTTGCCGCAGCTGCCATTCGGAACATCACGGCCGCGAGCACACAATCGTCGCCTTCACCCGTAACGGCTTCAACCACAATCTCACTGACTATCCTCTATCAGGTGGGCACGCCAAGGTGACGTGCGCCTCGTGCCATCGGCCTGGCACAAAGTTCCGCGGGACGACCACCAGCTGCGCCAGCTGTCACGTCGCCGATGAGCCGCATAAAGGCCGACTGGGGCGGGCCTGCCAATCGTGCCACAATGCAACCAAATGGAACGATCTCAAGCCATTCGATCACCGCGTGCGCGCAGGCTTTGCCCTAACGGGCGCCCATGTGCGAACCAGCTGCACCGCTTGTCACCGTGGCGAGCAATGGGCCGGGTTGGGCACCAACTGCATCGATTGTCACCGTAAGGACGATACGCATCGAGGAGCGCGTGGCACGAATTGCGCCTCATGCCACCGCACCACAAGCTGGGCTGAGGTGACATTCGATCATGATTCCACCGGCTTTTCTCTCATCGGCGCTCATGCGGCCGCGACCTGTACCGGTTGCCATGGCGCTGGCAACGCCGTGCGTAATCCTTCTCGCAGTTGCATCGCCTGCCACCGCAGCGACGATGCTCACAAAGGCGGCAACGGCGATCAATGCGGTGATTGTCATACCCCGCGCGGCTGGAACCGGGTGCGGTTCGATCATGATGCCATGACCCGCTTTCCCTTGAAGGGTGCACACCGCCAAGTGCAGTGCGCTGCCTGCCACCGCGAGCCGCCACGCGTCGCCAAACCGTCAGCCACTTGCATTGGCTGCCACGCAGATGACGACCGTCACGAAGGACGCAACGGCTCCGATTGCGCGCGCTGTCACGTCGAGACCGCGTGGAGCACGGTGTCGTTTAATCACGACACTATGACGAAGTTCCCGCTGCGCGGGGCACATGGCCGCACGACGTGCGAGAGCTGCCATACCTCACCTCCCGAAACAGTCAGGCCTGACACTGCTTGCGCCTCTTGCCACGCCGCTGACGATCCCCACGTGGGCAATCTTGGCACCAATTGCGCAAGCTGCCATGATAGCGAGACGTGGATCACGCACATACGCTTCGATCACGATCTTACGCGCTTCCCTCTGCTGGGCAGCCATGCTGGCCGCGAATGCGCGGCGTGCCATGTGGACAAGCGATTTGCAGCCAAGGGTACCGCCTGCGTCGATTGTCACGCCGACGACCATCACCAGGGTCAGCTCGGGACGCCTGCCGACTGCAAGAGTTGCCACACCACCCATGATTGGAAGGCCTGGTCTTTTGATCACGACCGGAAAACGCGTTTCGCTCTTACGGGGCGGCACCAAGGACTGATCTGTTCTGCTTGCCACACCCGTGCGGCTGACCCCACGAAGCAGTCGAGCCGCTGCATAGCTTGCCACCGCCGCGACGATCGCCACCGGGGCGCATTCGGTGAGGATTGCGAACGCTGTCATGTGACCGACCGCTTTTCTTCGATCATTTTGCCTTGACGCAATCGGCGCCCGCACCGCGCAATCTGACACGGAGCTTTCTTGGACCGCATCGCGCCGACGAGTTGAGGCTCTGGGCCGACGGAATGCCGGTTGTGCTATACCTTGTGAAACCTTGCCGTCCCTAGGCTCTGTGTTGGCAATTAGAAGCCAACCGTCCCGATGGTGGCCAGCAAGAAGAGAGATTGGTGGAGCAGCCATTTCGTCTCCTAATAAGGACTTTGGCGCTTTTCGCGGCGATGATGGCGCTGGCGTTGTTCTCGTCGCCCACTTTGGCGCAATCAGCGCCGAAGGACGCCGCTTTCGACCACTTTTCAACCGGTTTCCCCCTTACGGGAGCACATGGCGACGTCGAGTGTGCTTCATGCCATACGAACGGAACATTTGCCGGCACACCGCGCAGCTGCGCGGATTGTCATAACTCGGTGCGAGCGGTCGGTCACCCGGTCAATCACGTTCCCACAGCTGCCAATTGCGACAGCTGCCATTCGACAAGACGGTGGCAGATTGAACGCTTCGACCATAGCAATGTCACCGGCAGTTGCGTGGCCTGTCACGATGGGGCCGCCGCAACCGGTAAGCCCGCTGGACACATCCCCACCACGGCCGATTGCATAACCTGCCATACCACTGCCACTTGGATTGGAGCGCGCTTTTCCCACGATGGCATCAGCAGCAATTGCGCTGGCTGCCACAATGGGAGCCAAGCGCCGGGCAAGCCCGCTGGTCACATCCCCACGACCGCGGATTGTGCCGATTGTCACCGCACGAGCGCATGGAACCCCGCCACTTTTACCCATTCTGGAATTAGCGGCGGCTGTGCGGGTTGCCATAACGGAACCAACGCATCGGGCCGGAGTGGCTCACACATTGCGAGTTCGACCGCCTGTGAGGCGTGCCACACGACTTCGGGCTGGAGCCCCGTTCGCACTGTCGATCACAATGCGGTGACTGGTACCTGTTCTTCTTGTCACAACGGGTCGGCGGCTCAAGGGAAACCGGCAGGGCACATTCCGACCACGGCTCAATGTTCCGATTGTCACCGCACCAGCGCTTGGAGTCCCGCGAGCTTCAACCACGCGGGGATCACTGGCAACTGCGCGTCTTGTCACAACGGCACCACCGCAACCGGCAAGAGCAATAATCATA
Source organism: uncultured Alphaproteobacteria bacterium (assembly GCA_963765775.1). Taxonomy (GTDB): domain Bacteria; phylum Pseudomonadota; class Alphaproteobacteria; order Sphingomonadales; family Sphingomonadaceae; genus Erythrobacter. The sequence continues at coordinate 230,260 of CAVXXQ010000006.1, read as the reverse complement.
TCGCGTCGACGGCCAATTGTGCGGCCTGCCACACCAATAGCGCTTGGAGTCCTGCACGCGCCGTCGATCACAACGAGGTGACCGGTTCATGCTCGTCCTGTCACAATGGCACAATCGCCGAGGGCAAGCCTGCCGGGCACATCCCGACGACCGCGCAATGTTCTGACTGTCACCGCACCACCGCGTGGAGCCCGGCGAATTTCAATCACGCAGGCGTTACAGGCAATTGCGCTTCCTGCCATAATGGCACCACCGCAACCGGCAAAAGCAGCAATCACATAGCATCGACGGCCAATTGTGCGGCCTGTCACGCCACTGCTGCCTGGAGCCCCGCGCGCAAGGTCGATCATAACGAGGTGACCGGTTCATGCTCGTCCTGTCACAATGGCACGATCGCCGAGGGCAAGCCTGCAGGGCACATCCCGACGACCGCACAATGTTCCGATTGTCACCGCACCACCGCGTGGAGCCCGGCGAATTTCAATCACGCAGGCGTTACAGGCAATTGCGCTTCCTGCCATAATGGCACCACCGCAACCGGCAAAAGCAGCAATCACATAGCATCGACGGCCAATTGTGCGGCCTGTCACGCCACTGCTGCCTGGAGCCCCGCGCGCAAGGTCGATCACAACGAGGTGACCGGTTCATGCTCGTCCTGTCACAACGGCACAATCGCCGAGGGCAAGCCTGCAGGGCACATCCCGACGACCGCGCAATGTTCTGACTGTCACCGCACCACCGCGTGGAGCCCGGCGAATTTCAGCCACGCAGGCGTCACAGGCAATTGTGCTTCCTGCCATAATGGAAGCACGGCGACCGGCAAAGGCGCGACCCACCTGAGCACTACCAACGCATGCGAGAATTGCCATCGAACCTCTGGCTGGATGCCTGCAACCTTCAACCACGCCGATGCCAAAGGCTCCTGTGTTTCATGTCACAATGGCGTTGCTGTGGAGGGACGACCGGCGCAGCATATTCGAACCACCGATAGCTGCGACTTCTGCCATGTGACCACTAGCTGGGCCAGCGTGCGGGTCGATCACAGCCAAGTGCTCGGTACCTGCTCATCCTGTCACAACGGCTCGATAGCGACAGGCAAGCCGGCGATGCATATCCCGACCACGGCGCAATGTTCCGATTGCCACCGGACGACCGCCTGGCTCCCGGCTAGCTTCAGTCACACAAACATCACCGGCAACTGCGTGAGCTGCCACAATGGCACCACCACAGACGGAAAGCCGCCCAACCATCCGGGCACGACCAACGTCTGCGAGTCCTGCCACCGTTCGACCAAAAGCTGGTCCAGCTGGGACATGGATCACCGTGAAGTGCTTGGTCGGTGCGATTCCTGTCACAATGGCACCATCGCACAAGGCAAGCCCCGCGAGCATCCGACAACCAGCCAAGACTGTGTCGCCTGTCATACGACCCGCTCATGGGATCGGAAATGATGCTGGCCGCGAAGGGAGCAGACATGAACCAGGTCAACCGAAACCGCCGCATGTTGCATGCATTTGGCATCGTGGGATCAGCGGCTTTGCTCGTGGCGGCGCAATCGGCCTATGCGCAGACTGTCTCTGATCGGGTGCTATCGGATGTTGATGTAGAGAATGTCGGCGACTGCTCGACGCTAACAGTGAACTTCAATATCCGCGTCCAGTTTCTGGGCTATTTTCCCACCGAAAGCGGGCGCGAGCTGCACATTCGTGTATTGCCGCTCGATCCTGGCACCACCACCAGTTTGCGGCGCGAAGCGCTGCGGCCGCCGACGAGCGTCATCGAATTGCGGACGATCGATTTCGAGGGCGACAACCCAGCTGGCCCGGTGCTCTCGTTGTTCTTCACTAAGGACATGCGCTTCGAAGTGAGCCCGGCGCGCGATCCGCGCTCGCTTGTTATCCGCCTTGCCCAACCCGGTTCCGGACCGCTGTGTAAGTCCGAAAATGCTACTGACGTCCCCTCTCAATCCTCCTCGACTATTGAAGGGCAGCGACAGTTCGCCGTTCCGGCTGGCCTTTATGTGGTGAACCTTGCCACCACGCCCGGTGCGCCTGTGGCCTTGACCGGCGCACAGCGCGCTGCCGTGGGAGAAGGGGTGGTCTACGAAACGCTATCGGATCGTGACGCTCGTGTACTTCACCGCCTTCGACTGGGCTTCTTTTCCAGTCGCGCCGAAGCAGAATCTGCTCGTGAAAAGCTTGCCGCACTGTTTCCCGATGCATTTGTTATCAGCGTGTCGGCCGAGGAACGCGCACAGGGGGTCCTGAAACGCATCGGCGGTAGCCTTGCAACGCCGTCAGCGCCCGCGGAGACCGCAACCGCGGCGCAAGCGGACGAAGCTGCTGCCTTTGTGGTTCAGGCCCAGGAAGCGCTCACTGAGCAAGATTACGACCGCGCTATCCAGCTGCTGACCAACGCCCTTCAGCTGCCAGAATCTCCAAGCATGCCTCGCGCACTAGAACTTCTTGGCTTGCTGCGTGAACGTAAAGGGCAGGAGGCGCAGGCGCGGGCCGAGTACGAGGAATATCTGCGGCGCTATCCCGAAGGCGAGGCAACCGATCGCGTGCGCCAGCGGCTTTCTGCACTAGGTGGTACCCCGGCTCAGACACAAGTTCTGCGCGACGCATCGAGCCGCTCTGGGGCCGGCAATTGGGCGTGGGGTTTGCGCGGCAGCGTTTCGCAATTCTACTTCCGCGACGCAAGCAAGACGAAACTGGTCGATGCTGCCCGTCCCCAACTCGATCCTGACATCGACAACTCGGTCAATCTTGACCAGTTGCTGAGTGCGGGTGACGTGACGATCTCTGGCGGCAACGACCAGCGCCAGATCGAACTTCGGGCTTCGGGGGCTTACACCGCGAATTTCCGCTCCGGGGGACGTGACATCAAGTCGGTCACCGCGCTTTACCTCGACTATGCCGACACACCTTTGGGTTTGCACACGCGGCTTGGTCGGCAGACCCGCAATTCAGCAGGCGTTCTTGGCCGTTTCGACGGTGCGCTGGCGAGCGTATCGGTGAGCGACAAGGTCGCAATCTCGGCTGTCGGTGGATTTCCTGTCTTGCGCTCACGCCAGACTTTCGTGCTGACCGAAAGGCCGTTCTACGGCGCCAGCGTTGCTGTCGGCGGGAAGCGCAGCCCCTTCAGCGGAACAGTCTACTGGTTCGACCAGCGCGCCGCCGGCGGCTTCATCGATCGACAATCGGTAGGGTTGGAAACCCGCTTGCTGCTGCCCCGTTTCAACGCCTTCACAATCATCGACTATGATGTGCATCTCAGCGAGCTCAACCTCGGACTGGCGACACTTAACTACACGTTTCCCGACACGGCCAATCTATCCGTCACGCTCGATTATCGGCAGTCGCCGCTGCTCACCACGACCAATGCACTCTCGGGCCAGATATTCACAGACACGCTGCTGCCGGTCCCCGACCTTAAGGGTCTTCGCCCGTTCTTTACTGATGATGAGATCTACCAGTTGGCCAGTGACCGCACCTATGTCGCGAAGTCGCTCACGCTGAGCTACTCGCGGCCGATCGTCGATCACCTTCAGGCAAACGTCGATTTCACCATGACCAATACCGGCGGAACACCGGGGACACTGGCCAGCAGCGGCACACAGGAAGTCATGTCGATCCCTGCGACGGGAACCGAACTTTTCTACGGTGCGCAGATGATCGGCACAGGGCTGTTCTGGGACAATGACATCTACATCCTGTCGGGCCGCTACTCGGATACTCAGCGCAACATCAGCTACAGCGCCGATTTCAACGCGCGCATCCCGCTGATGAGCAATTTCCGGTTAAGTCCGCGGCTGCGCTATGGACGGCGCGACAGCAAGTTGATCGACAGCACCTTTCGCCAGCTTCAACCAACGCTACGGATGGATTACTATCCGATGCGCAACATCGAAATCGAGGTCGAGGTTGGTGCCAACTTCACGCACCAGACCGACACTGTGAACAATCTGACCTCGACTTTTGATGAAAGCGGTCTTGTGTTCAGCCTCGGGTACCGGATCGACTTCCGATGATCGCTGAAGCCGGCCATAGCGCCCTGTGGATCGCTGCCAGCCTGGCGGTGGCGCAACTGATACTCGGCCTTTTGTCGTTGGGGCCGCGCAAATCGCAATTTCTCGGGATGATCCCGCGCGTGGCTATTGCGCAAGCGCTATTGGTTTCGCTGGCTTTCGCTTGCCTGCTGACGGTGTTCGTTTCATCGGACATGTCGGTCCTGCTGGTCGTTTCGAACAGCCATTCGGCAAAGCCCATGATCTACAAGATTGCCGGAACTTGGGGCAACCACGAAGGCTCCATGCTGCTGTGGGTGACGATTCTGGCGTTAGCAGGTGCGAGCATCGCCTTGTTTGAGCGGCGCCTGCGCGCAGACACCCACGCCGCGACGCTGGCCGCACAGGCCGCAATCGCGATCGGGTTTTATGCTTTTCTGCTGTTCGCTTCGAACCCATTCGCGCGGATCGCAGGCGTGACCGAGGGACAAGGCCTCAACCCCTTGTTGCAAGACCCCGGCCTGGCATTTCATCCACCGACACTTTATGCTGGCTACGTCGGCATGTCGGCGGCGTTTTCCTTCGCCGTCGGAGCGTTAGTGACGCGTGATGTCGGGCCCGCATTCGCCCGTGCGATGCGACCGTGGATCCTTGGCGCGTGGATCTTGCTGACGATCGGGATCGCGGCAGGATCCTATTGGGCCTATTACACGCTCGGTTGGGGCGGTTGGTGGTTTTGGGACCCTGTAGAGAACGCCTCGCTGATGCCGTGGCTTGCGGCTACCGCGCTGCTGCATTCGGTGACAGTGCTTGCTACCCGCGACGCCCTGCGAGCATGGACGATCATGCTGAGCGTGCTGGCCTTCTCGATGAGCATGGTCGGCACCTTCCTCGTGCGGTCGGGAATCTTGACCAGCGTTCATAGCTTTGCGGTCGATCCCGAGCGCGGGATATTCATCCTCGCGCTGCTCGCGATCTATATCATCGGCGCGCTCACGCTGTTTGCTCTTCGGATCGGCAGCGTAAGCGAAAGTAGGCGGTTCGACATCGCTAGCCGCGAAGCAGCGCTAATCGCCAACAATTTGCTGCTTTGCATAGTGCTCGTAGTGGTGCTGGCTGGCACGCTGTACCCACTTTTCTTGGAGGCTTTGAGCGGGACAAAGATCTCGGTCGGGGCGCCATATTACAACAGCGTCGCGGGACCGGTGGCGATCGTTCTACTGATGCTGCTAGCAGCAGGGCCGCTGCTGCGGTGGAGGCGTGACGATCCTCGCCAGTTGCTCGACAGGCTGGCAGTGCCGGTGCTGGTGGCTGCGGCTACTGTGCTGGCACTGGTTCTGTTCGGGGGCGAGATCGGCGTGCTGCCGATGCTCGGCCTCGTCACCGCGTCGCTTGTAATCTCCGCAAGCCTTGCACCGTTGTGGGGGCGCAACCTACGCCGCACGCCTCTGTTTACGTGGGGAATGGTTGTGGCTCACCTCGGCTGTGGGGTGAGCCTTGCGGGAATGGCGAGCGACTCCGCCTTCACCAAGGAGAACCTCGTCGCTATGGCACCCGGTGAATCACGCGAGGTTGGGCCATTCAAAGTCACGCTGCAAGGGCTTCGCGAAGTACAGGGACCCAACTACCTCGCGCTCGAAGGTGTGCTCTCATCACGCCGAGGTGATGGTGCACCGGTCGAGATGCTTCCGCAGCTTCGAAGCTTCACTGATCCGCCCATGCAGACCACTCAGGCCGCGATCAAGACATACTGGAACGGCCAGCTGTATCTCGTGCTAGGCGATCAGTCGGAGGGGGGGCGCTGGGTGGTGCGGATGTGGTGGAAACCCTTCGTCACTTTGATCTGGCTGGGCGGTGTCTTGATTGCATTTGGCGGAGCACTGTCGCTGCTCGGCCGGCTGCGTCGCAAGCCAGTCGCAACGGCATTGGAACTGTCTCCGACGGCGTTGTCAGCGCCCAAGCAAATGGAGCAGCTTGCATGAATCGCCCTGTGCTTATCTGGCTCCCGGCGGTTTTCGGGCTATTTTTGTGCGGGCTGCTCTACGCAGGGCTCCGCAATCCCTCCGATCACGTTATCCCGTCCACATTGGTGGGCCAACCGCTGCCCGAATTCGTCACCCCGCCTGCCATGCCGGGACGCGGCGGCGCGGCGAGCAGCGACTTTGCCAATGGCAAGCCGCGCCTGCTCAATGTCTTTGCAAGTTGGTGTGTGCCCTGCGTGCGCGAAGTCGGCGTCCTGAGCCGCCTGCGCACCATGGGCGTGGACATCACCGGCATCGCAATCCACGATTCGCCCGGAGACATCGCCGACTTCCTCGCCCGAAACGGCGATCCCTACGGTGCGATCGGCCTCGATAACGAAGGACGCACACAGGTCGCCTTCGGATCGACCGGCGTGCCCGAGACCTTTGTCATCGATGGCAAGGGGCGCATCCTTTACCAGCACATCGGTGTTGTAACTGAAGCCGACATCCCGAAGCTTCTTGATTTCATGAATGAGCGACAATGAAACGGTTGCTGATCCTGCTAACCCTTATTCTTGCAGCGCCGCTCACCGCGCAGGACCTTGCCGATGTGTCGTTGCCCAATCCGCGGCAGGAGGCGGAAGCAGTTGCACTTATGGACACGATCCGCTGTGTGGTGTGCCAGGGTCAGCCGATTTCTGGCAGCAATGCCGGCTTGGCCGCGGATATGCGACGGATCATTCGCGAACGGATTGCCGCCGGCGAGACACCTGAACAGGTGCGTGCATGGCTTATCCAACGCTATGGCGACTGGGTCAGTTTCGAACCTCGCGCCAGCGTGACGAATTCTCCGCTTTTGCTTTTGCCGCTCATCACTTTTTTAGGCGGGGTTTGGCTCGCTAGGCGCAGACTTCGTCGGAGGATCAAATGATCGGCTGGATCTTCCCGCTTTTACTGGCGGGCATGACATTCGCCTTTCTGGCACGGCAAAAAGGTAGTCTGCGAGAAGCGCTTGAGATCGTTGGAGCGGCCCTGCTGCTCGCGCTTGCTGGCTACGCTTGGCAAGGCAGCCCTTGGTTGATGGGCTAGGCTTCGCGTTATAGTCGGTAGGGAAGGTTCGATGCTACAGCCGCAAGGACATTGCGGCTAAACTCGGCGATGCTCCTCCAACCCGCATCGCGCTCGGCGCCAGCAGCATGTGCGTCAGCATCGATTCAGTGGCGCTCGGTCGAGATGGCGAGGTGCCGCTCGCGCTGCCGCTCCCCGAGGCGAAGCTGCGGATTGACAGCACCGCCATTGCCGATCGAACGGATCGCAAGTTGATCGGGCTGATCGCCGATTTGCTGGAGCGCGCAGGAGCGGCTGCTGGGGTTTGCTGCCTGACGCAGCGCGGCCGCACTTGCGGTCAGGTTTTTCCGGACAGAGATATGAGGAGAGAAGGGCCGGGAGATCCGGCTCTTCTTGCGTGCTCTGACACGCTCTTGGCTTCAGCTGCCACCAAAATCCCGCAGAACCGCGCCGTTCCCGGCGCCCTGCTCGCCGGTCGGCGAAAACTCGATTTCCGGGATGGATATTTGGTGCGGTCGAGAAGACTCGAACTTCCACGGGCTTTCGCCCACAACGACCTCAACGTTGCGCGTCTACCAGTTCCGCCACGACCGCACTCGGGTATTGTCGGGGCCGCCAAACAGCTGGTCCCGCCGGTAGGAGGGCGCCCCTAGCAAGGGGCGGGGGGCGGTGCAAGCTCTTAAACGATGGCCTGAACGTGGTGGCGCGCGGCGCGCTTAGCGCGGGGCCCAGCCGAGGTCTGCGACGGCCGCGCCGGCCGGGATGTTGTTGATGGCTTCGGTGACCGTCACGGTCTCGCCAGGGGCAAGGCGGCGCTTGGCGGGAACCACCACCCAGTCGCCGATATTGCGGTCGCGCCGGTCACTGAAGACGACGAGCAGATTGGGCACATCAAGGCTCTCGGCGGCGGTGTTGGTGATGGTGCCGCGCACCCGGAAGATCACCTCGCCGTTTTCGAGCGGCTCTTTGCGCTGCTGGGCTTTGGGGAAATCGAGCTCCAGCCCGGGCTGGCCGACGCCGAAGGTCGGGCGTTGGATCGGGAGCCATTCGGGCAGGCCGTAATAATTGACCGCGAACGCCGTGCCGCCTGCCAGCGCGGCAAAGAGCAGCGCGGCGAGCGTCCACATCCTGAGCGGGTTGCGCCGCTGCGTGAACGGCGCACGGTATTCGAACTGCGAGCCGTCGTCGTCGCCATAGTCTTCGTCGAAGGCCTGATCGGGCACGGCGTCAGCGGGCGTCTCGGCGAAAGCCGGCGGCGCAGGCTCGCTTGGCGGAGGCGTTGACGGCGCGTCGTTCTGCCCGTCACGGCCGCGCCGCAGTGCGCGGGCCGCCAGTGAGGTCTCCTCCGGCGAATAGCCGCGCGCGGGCGCTTCCTCCGGCGTGCGCCAGTGGCTCACCGAAGGCCCTTCGCTGCGGGGCTCGGGCGCGGGCGCCGGCGAGGGTGGTGCTGGTGTTGCTGCAACTGGCGCAGGTGTCGGAGTCGGTTCTGGCTGGGGGGCGGGAGCAGGTGGCGGCGGCGGTGCCTGTGTCCGCGGTGTCGGCGCGGCAGCCATCACCGCCTCGCCCGCGTCCTGGAACCAGCTGTGCTTGCACTTGGCGCAGCGCACGGTGCGCCCTTCGCTGCCGATGGCGGTATCGGGCACGGCGTAGCGGGTGCCGCAGGCTGGGCAGGCGATAATCATGTCACACTTGGTGATAGTCGTCGCGACCCCGCACACAAGAGCAAGCACCGCCGAGGACCCCATTTACCTCTTGTTTTCCACATTGCGGGGCGAAAATCGGCCATTCCCGGTGCAAGTTTAAGCGATCTGCGGCTTTCCCGCCGCCTGCCCCCCTGATAGGCCTGCGCCATGAGTGATCGTCTCGAGGGGCACGTCAAATTCGACAATGTCGGGCTGCGCTATGGCACCGATCCCGAAGTGCTGAGCAATCTCAGCTTCACGCTGTTCCCCGGCAGCTTCTACTTTCTCACCGGTGCGAGCGGTGCGGGCAAGACCAGCCTGCTCAAGATGCTCTACCTCGCGCAGCGCCCGTCGCGCGGGGCGATCCGGATGTTCGGGCAGGATCTTGTCACCATGCCGCAAGGCCGGCTGCCGGAATTGCGGCGGCATCTGGGGGTGGTGTTCCAGAACTTCCGGCTGGTCCCCTATCTCACCGCCTTCGACAATGTCGCCCTGCCGCTTCGGCTGGCGGGGACCGAGGAGAAGAAGGTGGTGAAGGCGGTCGGCGACATGCTCGACTGGGTGGGCCTGTCGCACCGCGCCCATGCCGTGCCGCCGACGCTGTCGGGCGGCGAACAGCAGCGCGTCGCCATCGCCCGCGCGGTGATCGCGCGGCCCAAGATGCTGATCGCCGACGAGCCGACCGGCAACGTCGACCCCGACATGGCGCAAAAGCTGCTGCGCCTGTTCGAGGCGCTCAACAACCGTGTCGGCACGACGGTGGTGGTGGCGACCCACGATGTGCACCTGCTCAAAAAAGTGCCGGATTCGCTGATCATGCGGCTGCACAAGGGCCAGCTTTCCGATCCCACCGGCGCGCTGCGCTATCCGCCGCGGGATTCGGGCGTGACCGGCTCATGAGCACCGCCCCCCCGCTTCCCGCCGCGTCCGACAGCGACGAGGCAGCGCTAGCGCCCGAGCGTCCCCCCGAGCGCCCACGCGGCCGGGCCGCAGCGCGGCTGCTGCCGCCTACGCGGCTCACCGGACCGATCCCCTGGGTGATCGCGATCCTCATCGCGCTGGTGGTGATCGCGGCCGCAGGGGGCCTCGGCTTGCGCAACCTTGCGGCCAGCGCCAATGCCGGACTGTCGCGCGCGGTGAGCGTGCAGGTGATCGAGGCCAATCCCGACTTGCGTGCGACGCGCGGCGCGGCGGCGGTCAAGGTGCTCACCGGGGTCGAGGGCGTGCAGGCAGTGCGGCTGGTGCCCGAGGCGGAGCTGGCCGCGATGCTTGAACCGTGGCTCGGCGAGGGCGCGGCGAGCGGCGACGTGCCGATCCCCGCGCTGATCGACGTCGAACTCGCCGGCAAGGCAGGCCCGGCCGAGATCGCGCGGATCAAGGCCGCGTTGGCCGGGAAAATCCCCGGCGCGCGGGTCGATGCGCAGGGCGACTGGCTGCGCCCGGTGCAGGATGCGCTCACCGCCCTGCAATATCTCGCCTTCGGCCTGATCGCGCTGGTCGCGCTGGCGACAGCGGCGGCGGTGTGGCTGTCGGCGCGCAACGCCTTTGCCGCCGCGCGCGAAACGGTCGAGATCATGCACCTGCTCGGCGCCAGTCAGCGCCAGATCGCAGCGGTGTTCCTGCGCGATGTGCTGCGCGAAGCGGCGTTCGGCGCGGTGATCGGCGGGATGGCAGGCGTGGGCGCGGTGTGGCTGCTCGGCCAGCAATTCACCGCGCTCGACAGCGGCATGGTGAGCGGCGGCGGGCTGATGCTCACCGATTGGCTGGTGATCGCCGCCATCCCGCTGGCAGGCGTGCTGCTGGCGCTTGCCACTGCGCGCATCACCATCACGCTGGCGCTGCGCGACATGCTGTAGCGGCGGGCTGCCGCATGGAAGCGGGTCTGATGTGACGACAACGCTTCCCCCTCGCCGCGACAGGCTCTAAGGCCCGCAACAATGATCCGGCGCGTGCTCTCTCTCCTGTTCCTCGTCTGGGCGATCGGCTTCCTGTGGTTCGTGGTGGCCTTGCCGCAGCCTGTGACGCAGGCCGTAAAGACCGACGCGGTGATCGTGCCCACCGGCGGGCCGGGGCGGATCGCGCGCGGCCTTGCCGTGCTCAATTCGGGCGAGGCCAAGCGGATGCTGGTCAGCGGCGTCGACCCCGAGGTCCGCCCGCAGGAATTCGCTGCCGAATTCGGCGTATCCCCGCGCGAGATGGCCTGCTGCATCACCTTGGGCTTCACAGCGGTCGACACTCGCACCAACGCCGCAGAGACGGCCAAGTGGGTGGCGCAGAACGAGATCCGTTCGCTGAGGCTGGTGACGACCGATTGGCACATGCGCCGCGCTGCGGGCGAGCTTGACCGGACGCTGCCCGGCTTTGTCACCGTGGTCCGCGATGCGGTGCCTTCGCAGCCCGATCTCGGCACGCTGTTCCTCGAATATCACAAACTGATCGCCAGCCGCGCGGCGGGGCTGGCGGACCTTTGAGCTGGATCATCGCCGCGCTGCGGTCGCTTGTCTTCTACATCATGTTCTACGGCGGCAGCGTGCTGCTGGTGATCGCTTCGGTGGCGGCGGTCATTGCCCGCAAGGCGTGGCTGGCTCCGGTGGTGGCCAAATGGGGCGGGTGGCACCTGTGGTGCACGCAGAACCTGCTCGGGATTGACGTGGTGCTCGACGGCGAACTTCCCGAAGGCCCGGTGCTGATCGCGGTCAAGCACGAGAGCTTTTTCGAAGCGATCGATACCCCGCGCCTGTTCAACCACCCCGCCGTGTTCGCCAAGCAGGAGCTGTTCGGCATTCCCGGCTGGGGCTATTCGGCGCTTGTCTATGGCCTGATCCCGGTGGCGCGCGACAAGGGGGCCAAGACCTTGCGCGAAATGCTGGCGCTGGCGAAACAGCGCGTGGCCGAGGGGCGTCCGCTGGTGATCTTCCCCGAAGGCACGCGGGTCGCCACCGGCACGCGGCCCGGATTGCAGGCGGGGTTTGCGGGGCTTTACAAGCTGCTGAAGCTGCCGGTGGTGCCGATCGCGGTCGATAGCGCGCCGACTTATCACCATGTGGTGAAGCGCGCCGGACGGATCACGTACAAGGTGGGCGCGACAATCCCCGCAGGCCTCCCGCGCGAGGAGGTCGAGGCGCGGGTGCACGCGGCGATCAATGTGCTGAACGGGCCGGGTTGAGGTTTTGGGCTGAGGTTTCAGACCCGCGCCAGACCCCTTTCAGACCCCCTTTAAACGCGTTTAGACCCCCTTTAGACCCCCTTTAGACCCCTGTTAGACCCCCTTTAGACCCGTTCCAGAACGCCATCACTTGCGATGTTTCACGTGGAACATAGTCTGCGCAGCAGAAACATTGCTATGCGCCGTGTTCCCGGCCGAAATCGGGGCGTTCGTCGTCCTGTCCCTGTTCGACCACCTGACGGCGGATCGCGCGGGTGCGGGTGAAGAGGTCGAACAGGGTGTCCCCGTCGCCCGAACGGATCGCGCGTTGCAGCGCGGTAAGGTCCTCGGTGAAGCGACCCAGCATCTCCAGCACTGCGCCCCTGTTGGTCAGGAACACGTCGCGCCACATCACCGGATCGGAAGCGGCGATGCGGGTGAAGTCTCTGAAACCGCCCGCAGAATACTTGATGACCTCGCTCTGGGTAACGTCCTCAAGATCGCTCGCGGTGCCGACGATGGTATAGGCGATAAGGTGCGGAATATGGCTGGTGACGGCGAGCACCAGGTCGTGGTGGGCGGCGTCCATCAGCTCGACCTTGGAGCCCAGCTGCGTCCAGAAATCACTAAGTGCCTGCACTGCCTCAGGATTTGCACCGTCGGGCGGGGTGATGATGCACCAGCGCCCGGCGAACAGGGTGGCGAAACCCGCCTCCGGCCCGCTCTGCTCAGTGCCCGCAACGGGGTGAGCGGGGATGATGGTGGCACCCGGCAACGCGGCGGCAAGCGCCTCGGCCACCGCGGCCTTGGAGGAACCGACATCGCTGACGATGGCGCGGAGTTGGAGGCCCGGCGCAATTGCCCGCGCCGCATCGCCCATCGCTCCTACGGGGACGCACAAGATCACGAGGTCGGCGTTCGCGACGGCGTCTTCGGCGCGCTCGCACACCGTCTCCACCAATCCGCGCGATGCAGCCCGCTCCCGCACGGAAGGATCGCGGTCCCAGCCAGTGGTGGCAATGTCCAGCCCCCGCGCCTTCACGGCAAGCCCGATCGACCCGCCAAGCAGCCCCAGACCGATGATCGCAACGCGGGAAATGCTCATGCCACTTCCCCGCAAAGCGCGCGTAAAGTCGCGATAACGCGGGTCATATCCTCGGTCTTGCCGATCGTGATCCGCAAGCTGTTGGGCAGGCCCTGCGATGGCAGGTGGCGCACGGCATAGCCCGCCTCGGACAGCGCCTCGAGCGCCTGAGCCGCCCTCACCGCGCCCTCGAAATGGACGAGCAGGAAGTTCGCCTCGCTCGGGCAGGCGGAGATGCCGTAGTTACCCAGCGCTGCAATCGCTTCGACCAACCTCGTCCGCTCGCGCGAATTGTGCTCGCGCGAGGCGGCAACGAACCCTTGGTCGCCGAGTGCCGCCAACGCGGCCTTCTGCCCGCTGACCGAGACGTTGAACGCCCCGCGCATCCGGTTGACGAGGTCGATCAGGTGCGGCGCGCCGGTCACCCAGCCGACCCGCTCCGAAGCAAGACCATAGGCCTTGGAGAAGGTGCGGCTGACCAGCACGTTCTCGTGAGCCTCCGCCAGTTCGAACCCGGCACGTTGGAGGGCGGGATCGACATATTCGCCGTAGGCCTCGTCGACCACCAGCAGCACGTCCTTGGGAAGGCCCGTATGGAGACGGGCCACTTCCTCGGGCGGCAAGAAGGTGCCGACCGGGTTGTTCGGGTTGTCGAGCAACACCACACGGGTCCGCTCGGTCACCGCCGCCAGCAGATTGTCGACGCTCGCCGCGTAATGGTCATCCGCCGCCAGCACCGGCGTCGCGCCGATCTTCTGCGCGAGCAGGGGGTAGAGCGAGAAGGAATAACGCGAGGCCAGCACCTCGTCGCCGGGCCCGCAGAGCGCCTGCACCACGCAGTGGAGGAGCTCGCCCGAGCCTGTGCCGCACACGATCCGGTCGGGATCAAGCCCGTGGACTGCCGCGATCGCTTCACGCAGGGCGCGCGCGTCAGGATCGGGATAGTCCGCCGCGACATGCGCCTCAGCCAAAGCCGCCAGCGCCGCGGGGCTGGAGCCGAGCGGGTTCTCGTTGGCGGACAGCTTCACCAACGGCTTGCCGCTCGCCGACTTGGACTTGCCGGGAACGTAGGCGTGGATCTGGGCGATCCAGGGCTTGGGTTGGGGTCTGGTGTTCATATTGGCCCGCGGCTTGAAGAAAAAGCGGTGCTTCGACAAGCTCAGCACGAACGGAATTTTCGAAAAGTTTCCCTACCCGCTCGCCCTGAGCTTGTCGAAGGGCCGTTTTTGCGCTTTCGCTTCCCGGCAATGAACGCCGCACCGATCTCCTTGGTCTATCGCATCCCCGATCCCCTGCCGCTCGACAGCGGACAGGTGCTCGATGACGCACAGATTGCCTACGAGACCTATGGCACGCTCGCGCCCGATGCGTCGAATGCGGTGCTGGTGTGCCATGCGCTGACCGGCGACCAGTATCTTGCCAGCCCCCACCCGATCACCGGCAAGCCCGGCTGGTGGGAGCGGATGGTTGGACCGGGCAAGCCGATCGACACGGACCGCCACTTCGTGATTTGCGCCAACGTGATCGGCAGCTGCATGGGCTCGACCGGCCCCGCCAGCCTCGCTGCCGACGGCGAGCCTTACGCGATGCGCTTTCCGGTCATCACCATTCGAGACATGGTGCGAGGCCTCGTCGCGTTGCTCGACGGGTTGGGAATCGAACGGCTCCACGCCGTGGTCGGCGGGTCGATGGGCGGGATGCAGGCGCTGAGCCTTGCTGCCAACTGGCCGGAACGCGCCGCGCGGGTGCTGGTGATTGCGTCCACCGCGCGGCATTCGGCGCAGAACATCGCGTTCCACGAGGTCGGGCGGCAGGCGATCATGGCCGATCCCGCCTGGGCGGAAGGGGATTACTACGAGAGCGACGCCAAGCCCGACAACGGCCTCGCCGTCGCGCGGATGGCCGCGCACATCACCTACCTTTCGGAAGCGGGCCTGACCGAGAAGTTCGGGCGGCGGCTTCAGGACCGCCCCGACGGCACCAAGGGCGCCAAGAGCTTCGGCTTCGATGCCGATTTTCAGGTCGAGAGCTATCTGCGCTACCAGGGCAGCGGCTTCACGCGGCGCTTCGATGCCAACTCCTACCTCTACATCACCCGCGCGATGGACTATTTCGACATTGCCGAAGAGTTCGCCGACGTTCCGGGGGGCGGCAAGCTTGCCGATGCCTTCGCAGGCACGCAGGCGCGCTTCTGCATCGTCAGCTTCGACACCGACTGGCTCTATCCCACCGCCGAAAGCCGCCATGTCGTCCATGCCCTGAACGCGGCGGGCGCGAAGGTCAGCTTCGTCGAGCTATCCGCGCCGCACGGGCATGACAGCTTCCTGCTGGAACACGACCAGCTCGACCGGGTGGTGAAGGGTTTCATCGAATGACGCCCCCGATTTCTTCCCTGCGCCCTGACCTTGCTGCGATCGCCGCGCATGTCGCGCCTGGCAGCCGGGTGCTCGATATCGGCTGCGGCGATGGAGCGTTGATGGCCGAGCTTGAAAGCGCCAGCGGCTGTGATGCACGCGGCATGGAGCTTGACGGTACACTGGTCGAGCGCTGCGTCGCGCGCGGCCTCAGCGTGGTGCAGGGCGATGCCAATGCGGACCTCGCCAACTACCCTGACAAGGCCTTCGATTACGCGATCCTGAGCCAAACGCTCCAGACCGCAACCCGGCCGGACCTGATGCTCGACGAACTGCTGCGAGTGGGGCGGCGCGCCTTCGTCTCGTTCCCGAATTTCGCCCACTGGCGCACGCGCGCGGCGCTGATGTTTGGCGGGCGGATGCCGGTGACACGCGCTCTGCCGGTGAGCTGGTACGAGACCGACAACATCCACCACGTCACGGTCGAGGACTTCCGCGACCTCGCGCGCCTGAAGGGCGCCCGGATCGATCGCGCGTGGTTCTTCGCCAATGAAATAGAAATCGGCGCGCCAGCAGCCAACTGGCGCGCCGAATTCGCGGTCTTTGAATTGAGTAGGTAGTTCTCAGCCAGCGCGGTGCAGCATGCACAGCTTGTGCCCGTCGAGATCGAGCACGTAGCCGAGGTTCAGCGTCCCCATCGCACCGGTGCGCGGGCCCGGCGGGTCTTCGATCGACTTGCCGCCAGCAGCAACGGCGGCATCGTGGAAGGCCTGCACCTGTTCGAGGCTGTCGCAGGCAAAGCCAATGGTCGACCCGTTGGCGACGCAGGCCTCCGTGTCGTTGATCGGCTGGCTGATCGCGAAGATCCCGCCATTGTGGAACCAGAACGCGCGCTTGTGGCCGGTGCCCGCTTCGTTGACGTTGCCGGGCGCTGCGCCGAGCGTGGCCAGCACGGCATCGTAGAAAGCCTTGGAACGGTCGAAGTCATTGGTGCCGACCATGATGTGACTGAACATGAAGATAGGTCTCCTCTCTTAAGACAGGTTGCGGATTAGGACGGATATCGCCGCACGGCAACGCGCTTTTCGGTAGCCAAAGGTTCATGTCGGCGGGCATAGGAGGAGCCATGCTCACGCCCCTTCTCGCCCCTGCCTTGGTCTTTGGCGCGCTCACGCTTCAGGCTGCTCCCGCCCCGGTTCCTGCCGATCCGCCCGCGCAGCAGACTGCTATCACAATCGACCAGCTACCGATCACGCAGGCCGCAGCGGCGCGCTGCGCGATTGCCTTTGCGACTGTGAGCCGCTGGCAGAAGGCGGGCGATCCGCGCGGGGCAGCCTATCCCGATATGGAAGCAAGCGGTGGGCGTGAGTTCTTCGTCCAGGTGATGGCAAAGCTCATGGACGAGGCCGGCCTCACCCGAGACAATGTCGTTGCGCTGGCCTTTGCCGGGGTCGAAGATCACGACAAGCCTGACGGCGCCGAGCGGGTCGCGGCCCTGATGCCGGCCTGCCAAACCATGAAATCGGCCGCGGGGCTGTAAACCGCCGACATATCCCCGCGCGGCCCCTGCCGCGTGCTGGATTCGCCGCGCCACATGGGGCATGGTCCAGCCAATCATGTGGCACCTTTATCAATTCCCGCTCTGCCCCTTCAGCCGCAAGATCCGGCTATTGCTGAGCGAGAAGAACATCCCCTTCGATCTGGTGCGCGAGGACCCTTGGGCTGCCTCCGACATGTTCTTCAACTTGAACCCGGCGGGGCGCACGCCGGTGCTGGTGCGGCAGGACAAGCAGGTCGTCATCCCCGACAGCCGCGCCATTGCAGAGTATTTCGAGGAGACGGTCGACCGCAACCCGATGATCAACGGCACCGCCGCCCAGCGCGCCGAGATCCGCCGGCTGGTCGCGCTGTTCGACGAGAACTTCTACACCGACGTCACCGCACCATTGTTGTCCGAACGGATGAAGAAGCGCATCCTGCGCCTGCCGCCTGACAGCCGCGCGCTGCGCGAGGCGATGAAGATGGCGCACGGGCACCTCGATTATCTCGACTGGCTGATCGACAATCGGCCGTGGGTGGCAGGCTCGACGATGAGCCTTGCCGACCTTGCTGCCGCCGCGCAGATTTCGGTCGCGGACTACCTCGGCGGGATCGACTGGGCGGGGCACGAACAGTCGCGCGGATGGTATGCCGTGTTCAAGAGCCGCCCGAGCTTCCGCCCGCTGCTCACCGAACGCATGGACGTGATCAAGCCGCCGCCGCATTATGCGCAGCTGGACGGTTAGGTAACCGCGCCGAGCGAGCTTGCGAATTGCCCCTGCCGCGCCGATATTGGCGCCAAGCAGAGAGGAATTTCAATGGACAGCCCCGATCCCCGCAGCCTGACCGATGCCGAATGGCGCGAGAAGCTCAGCCCCGAGCAGTATCACGTCCTGCGCGAGGCTGGCACCGAGCGTGCCTTCACCGGCGAATACGACAAGTTCTATGACGAGGGCGAATACCACTGCGCGGCCTGCGGCACGCAGCTGTTCTACTCGACCGCCAAGTACAACAGCGGCTGCGGCTGGCCGGCCTTCACAAAGCCTGCCGATGAAGAGGTGATCGAGGAACTCCGCGACGTCAGCTACGGCATGGTCCGCACCGAGGTGCGCTGCGGCAAGTGCGGCGGGCATCTTGGCCATGTCTTCCCCGACGGACCGCCCGAGCAGGGTGGCCTTCGTTACTGCATCAATTCGGCGGCGCTCATCTTCACCTCCGCCGAAAGCTGAGCCAATTGTGCGCTGTGCCGGGGGAGAGCCGCGTAAACCCGGGTTCACCCGCGGTTACAACTTGCCTATGCAAGGGGCCGCGACCCGGCCCGCTACGCGGTGGGCATCAATTGGGCACAGGTCATGTCGAAAAGGGGTGAGCAGTTGCAGGACAAGGGCGCGCGCGGAAAGCGGCGGGCGGCAGCAGAGCGCGCCGGTGCTGCGAGCACTGGCCCCGGCGGCCCCGAGGCCGGAAAGTCGGCCTCGCGCGCGAGGCTGTGGCTGCGGCGCGCGCTGGTGTGGGGCGGTAGCCTTGCGCTCCTCGGCCTCGTTTTCCTTGCCTGCGCGGTCGGTTTCGCCGCCCAGTCGGTGCCAAGTTACGCCACTCTGAAGGCAACCCAGCCGGGCCAGACGATCGTAGTGCGCGCACGCGACGGGCGCGAGCTGGTCGAGATCGGACCGAGCTTCGGCGACTGGATCGACTATCAGGACATCCCCGAAAACATGACCAATGCGATGGTCGCGACGGAAGACAAGCGCTTCCGGTCGCACTGGGGCGTCGATCCGGTGCGCCTGACAGGTGCGATGATCGAAGGCATCACGGGGTCGCGCAAGCGGCTCGGCGGCACCTCGACGATCACCCAGCAGCTTGCCCGCAACCTGTTCCTCAACAACAACCGCTCATTGGACCGAAAAGCGCGCGAGGCGGTGCTGGCGATGGCGCTGGAGTGGAAGTTCTCCAAGGAGCAGATCCTCGAGCTTTACCTTAACAAGGTCTATTTCGGCGGTGGCGCTTACGGGATCGACAGCGCGAGCCGCAAGTTCTTCAGCCACCCCGCGACCGAGCTCAACGTGGGCGAGGCGGCGATCATTGCCGGGCTGGTCAAGGCGCCCAGCCAGTATTCGCCGACTGCCGATGTTCAGGCCGCGGTTGACCGCGCCACGGTGGTGCTCGGCCTGATGCGCGAGCAGGGCTACATCACCCCCGATCAGGCGAGTGTCGATGTCAGCGCGGTGCAATTGAAGGAGCAGGCCGGGCAGAATTCGGTTCGCTACTTCACCGACTGGGTGTTGCCGCAGCTCGATATCATCCTGCCCGAGACCTATGAGCCGATCGAGGTGTGGACCACGCTCGACGTCGGCATGCAGCGCGCCGCGACCGCTTCGATCGAGGCGAACACGCCCAAGGGCGCGCAAGGGGCGCTGGTCAGTCTTGACCGCGACGGGGCGATCCTCGCGATGGTTGGCGGCACCGATTACGTCGCGAGCAACTTCAACCGCGCCACCGCCGCGATGCGTCAGCCCGGCTCGGCGTGGAAGCTGTTCGTCTATCTCGCCGCATTGGAGGCAGGCTACACGCCCGAGGACAAGGTCGTCGACACCCCGGTGACGATCGATGGGTGGCGTCCGCGCAATTCGAACGGTCGCAATGTCGGCGAGACCGACCTGCGCACCGCGTTTGCCTATTCGATCAACACCGTCGCCGCCCAGCTCGGCAACGAGGTCGGTTTCGGCACGGTCGCTTCGATGGCGCGGCGGTTTGGCATCAGTTCCAAGGTCGACACCAATCCCTCGATGGTATTGGGCTCCTCCGAGGTGCGGGTGATCGAGATGACGCAGGCCTTCGCCGGGATCGCCGCTAAAGGCGTGCCGGTGGAGCCCTACGGCATCGTCAAGGTCACGGGGGCGAGCGGAGACGTGCTCTACACCCGCAAGGCGGTGCGGGCCTCTGAAGCTGTGCCCGATTACGTCGTCGCCGGAATGACCGACCTGCTGCAAGCTGCGGTGCAGACGGGCACTGGCCGCGCGGCCGACATCGGACGTCCGGTGGCGGGCAAGACCGGCACCACCAGCTCGAACAAGGATGGTTGGTTCATCGGCTTCTCCAGCGGCATTACCACCGGCGTTTGGATGGGCCGCGACGATGCCAAGGCGGTGCCGGGCCTCCAAGGCGGGAGGGCGCCTGCTCAGGCCTTCGCCGCCTATATGCGATTTGCCGTCAAGAGCCGCCCGGTCGAGCAATTCGACGTTACGCTCAATCTGCCCGACTGGCAGCTCGAGCCCGACGATGAAGCGATGTTCGGTGAGCCCGACGAGTATTATTACATCGACGAGCAGGGCAACATGGTCGAGCCCGGACGGCGCGATCCGAACCAGGGCCCGCTCGGGGTCGAGGGTGAGCGGGAACCGAACGCGCCGCCTGCCGCCAGCGAGGAATTCCTCGAACAGGCCACCGGCGGCGCGCTTCCGCAGCAGCCGAACCAGCGGCCCCCGCGCGAACAGCGCAGGCCGCCGCCGCAGCCAGCGCTCAAGCCGCCCGAGCAGTAGCGGGCGGGTCTGCGGACAAACAAAAAGGCGCCGGGAGCGGATCCCGGCGCCTTTTGTGTCTCGCCTGAAGCGCGGTCAGCGCAGTCGGAGGGCTATGAAGGCCGGCGGATTGTTGCGGCGCTGGACCCGCAGCAGGATCGCATCACGCTTCGCGTCGGTCGCGGCCTTGATCTGCGCGAGCAGCTCCTCGACCGTCGCGGTCGATTGGTAGTTGGCCGAGATAATCACGTCGCCGCGAGTAAGGCCCTTGCGCGCCGCATCCGAGTTCTGGTCAACTGCCGCGATCACCACGCCCTTGGTATCCGCCGACACGCCGAGCGAGCGGGCGATAACGGCCGTCATCGGCGTGACCTGCATGCCCAGCTTTTTCTCGATCGTGCTGTCCGAGGTGCCGGGCGCCATCGGCTCGTTGGCTTCAGGATCGAAGGTCTGGGCTTGCTGCTGCAGCTCAGCCTCGGTGGGGCGTTTGCCGAGCGTGACGCTGACGTTGAGCCGCTCGCCGTTGCGGAGCAGTTCAACCGGAACCTTGGCACCGGGTTGAAGGTTGGCGACGAGGAAGGAGACCGTCTGTTCGGCGGTCACGTCCTTGCCGTTGACCTTGGTGACGATGTCGCCCGGCTTGAGACCGGCGCTCGCTGCGGGACTGTCGTCCTGCACGGTCTGCACCAACTCGCCGCGGCGCTTGGGCAGGCCGAGCGAGGCGGCAAAGTCCTCGTCGATCGGGGCAAGACCGACGCCGAGATAGCCGCGCTGGATTTCTTGCCCGCTGCGCAGCTTCTCGACGATCGGCGCGGCGGTTTCGGCGGGGATTGCGAAACCGATCCCGACACTGCCGCCCGAGGGCGAGAAGATCGCATTGTTGATGCCGATCACGTTGCCGCGCATGTCGAACAGCGGACCGCCCGAGTTGCCGCGGTTGATGCTCGCGTCGGTCTGCAGGTAGCGGTCATAGGCGCCGCCTTGGCCGGTGTTGCGGTAAACCGCTGAAATAATCCCGCTGGTCACCGTGCCGCCAAGACCGAACGGGTTGCCGATCGCCACCACCCAGTCACCGACCCGCGCGGTCTGCGAATCGCCGAACTTGACGAAGGGGAAGGTACGGTCAGAACGGATCTTGAGCACCGCGAGGTCCGAGGCCGGATCGGCGCCGATCAGGTCGGCCTCGTATTCGATGCCGTCGGGCAGGGTAATGGTGATCGATTCCAGCTTGGCGCGGGTATCAGGCGGCGAGATGACGTGGTTGTTGGTGACCACGATGCCGTCTGCCGAAATGATGAAGCCAGAACCCAGTGACTGCGCCTCGCGAGTTTGCGGTTCACCGCCGCCGCCTTCGCCCTGTCGGCGGTTGAACAGCTCGGCGAAGGGCGTGCCGGCGAAGGGGTTGTTGGCAACCTCGACCCGCTGCCTGGTGGCGATATTGACCACCGCCGGGGCAAGCTGCGCGGTGAGGTCAGCAAAGCTCGCCGGCGCACCTGCGACCGGCACCACGCGGTCCATCACCGCACCGTCGTTCTGCGCCACCTGCGCGCCAAGCGGCGAGCCGGTGATCAGCGATAGCGTAGCGCCGCCCACCAGCAGCGCGCTCGTCAGTCCGTATACATAGCGCACTTTGTTCACGTCCTCTTAGTCCTTATCCTGGCTGGAATGCGCGAGCCTGCCGCGTCGTTCCTAAACCGTTTGCAGTGCCGCTCCGATGGCCGGATCGGCGTCCCCAAATGCCTATTGTGCCGCTGAACGCTGATTGAACATCAGCTTGCGTTCAGCGGCGCCAAACGGCGCTTGGTCGATCAGCGCTCGCCCTTGAACTGGCGGAAATACTCGCTGTCGTCGGACAGAACCATGCTGCTTTGCCCCTCGCCCTTGAGGAACGTCTGGCGATAGCTCTGCATGGCACGGTAGAAGTCGTAGAACTTCGGGTCTTTGCCATAAGCCTCGGCATAAATATTTGCCGCTGCTGCCGAAGCCTCGGCCTGGATGATCTGCGCATCGCGCTGGCCGGCGGCGCGGATCGTCGCGGCTTGCTCCTCGCGGTCGGTCTCCATGCGCGTGAAGGCGGCATCGAGCGGGCGGCCTTCGGGAAGGTCTGCCGCCTTGATCCGCACGTCCAGCACCTGCGCGCCATAATTGCGCGCCTGCTGGTCGAGCGAACGGGTGATGTTCGTCATCGCCGTTCCGCGCTCGGCATTGATCAGCGCCGAGAACGGCCGCCGTCCGAGTTCCTGCCGCAGCACCGAGGAGAGGATCGGCAGCAATTGCGATTCGAGCTGCGCTTCGCTCCCGGCCTTCTCGACCAGCTTGACCGGATCGATGATCCGGTAACGGGCATAGGCGTCGACCTGCAAGCGTTGCTGGTCGTTGGAGAGCACCTGGGTGCGCTCCATGTCGAGATCGAGCACGCGACGATCAATCAGCTGCACCTGTTCGGCAAAGGGAATCCGGAACTGGATGCCAGCGCCGGTCTGGCCATAGGGCACATCTGGGCTGAACTTATTGAAGACCCGCACCGGTTTCCCGGTGAAGATCACCACGGCCTGATGGGTCTCGGGCACAATCACCACGCTCGAAGCGAGCGCCACCACCAGCACGACGGCTGCGATCGCCAGATTGCGGATGTTCTGGAAGGAGCTGGTCATTGCCTCAGTTCCCCTTCGGCTGCGGTTGCGCTTCTGCACGGCGCTTGAGCTCCGGCAGCGGCAGGTACGGGGTCACGTTGCCGGATTCGACAATCGTCTTATCGGTCTTGGACAGGATCTGCTCCATGGTCTCGTAGTAAAGGCGCCGGCGGGTGACTTCGGGCGCCAGCTTGTACTCGGCATAGATGTCGTTGAACTCGCTTGCGTCACCTTGCGCGCGAGCGAGCACCTGCTGGGCCACTGCGCGCGAACGGTTGATCGCCGCATCTGCATCCTGCTGGGCCGAGGAGACGTCCTTGAAGGCTTCCTCGACGCGGCTCGGCGGATCGACCTTGTTGATTTCGATCCCCTGAACCGAGATGCCGGAACGATAGGCATCGAGCCGTGCCTGCATCGCCATGCGAACGTCCTGTTCGATCTCGGCCCGGCCCGCGCCGGTCAGCACAGTGTCAAGCTTCTGGCGCGCGACTGCGGCGCGCATCGCCGCCTCACCGATCTCGAGCAGCGCGTTCTGCGGATCGCTGAGCTGATACTTGTAAAGCGTCAGGTCCGCGATGTTCCAGCGGATCAGGTAGCTCAAATCGACGAGGTTCTGGTCGCCCGTCAGGATCAGCTTTTCGGTCTTGGTGCCGGGCACCTCTTCGAGCCGGACCTGCGTCACGTTTTCCTTCTCGACCATCTGGATGGGCCAGGGGGCGGTTATGTTGGTGCCGGAATCGAGCGTGCCGGAGTACTTACCGCCGAACCAGGTCACCACGGCCTGCTCGCCAGGCTGGACGAAATGGAACATGGTCGCTGCTGCCCAAAGCACCGCGACGCCGACGCCGATCACTGGCAGCCAGCTCTTGCCGCCGGGGCGCTCGGGCAGGCGGAAGGCCGGGCCACCCCCGCCTCCGCCGCCTGCGCGGCGCGGGCCTTCGGGGCCGCGGCTCTTGAAGATGTCCTCGATGCTGGCCGAGCGGCGCTTGCCGGGCTCGCCGCCGCCGCCGGGCAGCCACGGGTTGCGCGGGCCGCCGCCCCCCGAGCCACCATCGCCGCCGCCATCCTCGCCGGAAGGCTCATCGCCCGATCCGCCGCCCCAGGGGTTGTTGTTCTTGCCAGCCATGGCAAGGCCTTTCAGGCCCGCGCCAAGTCGCTCTCTCCAGCCATCCATTCTCTGCATAAGTGGGTTATAGGCATGGCTTCTCGCGAAAAACAGGGGTTCGCTGCGTGAATTTCCTGTTAGAGGCGTGGCGCCATGAGCAACGTGCCTGAAACGCCCCGCCAACCTGAAGCCGAGGAGGCGGCAATTCGTGCCGCTCTGACCCTCGCAATCAACCATCGCCTGCGCTCGGCCCGCATCGTGGGACGGCGCGCGGTGATTGTTGCGGAGGCCGGCGATTTGTCCGATTCAGCCCGCGCCGAACTCGAGGCGGCGATCACCGCCGCGCTCCTCCCACTCCCCGACATCGACGAAGTGCGCGTTGCGCTCACCGGAGAGCGCCGCCGCCGCCGGCTGATTGCTGTGGGATCGGGTAAGGGCGGGGTCGGCAAGTCGACGCTGACCACCAATCTCGCGGTCGCGCTCGCCCGGATGGGACGCCGCGTCGGCGTGATTGACGGCGATATCTACGGCCCCTCACAGCCCAAGCTGCTTGGAACCGAAGGGATCAAGCCCGCCGCCACGCCCGAGGGCGACAAGCTGGTGGCAATCGACAGCCGCTTCGGCGTTAAGGTGCTCTCGATGGGGCATATCGTCGGCCCCGGCAAAGCGCTGGCGTGGCGCGGGCCGATGACCGGCAAGGCGCTCTCGCAGCTGATTGACGCCGATTGGGGCGAAACCGACCTGCTGCTCGTCGACTTGCCGCCGGGGACGGGCGACGTGCAGCTCTCGATGCTCTCGGCGCACAAGCCCGACGGCGCAGTGCTGGTCTCGACCCCGCAGGACTTGGCGCTGATCGACGCGGCGCGCGCGGGGCAGCTGTTCGAGCAGGGCGAGGTGCCGATCATCGGCCTCGTAGAGAACATGGCGGGCTATGCGTGTCCGCATTGCGGCGAGATCAGCGATCCCTTCGGTCACGGCGGGGTCGAGAAGTTCGCCGCCGCGCTCGACATACCCTTCCTCGGACGGGTGCCGCTGACGCTGGCGACGCGGATCGCGGGCGACACGGGCGAACCCCCGGCAGCGGGCGATGGCGAGGCGGCGGCACCGTTTGTTGCCATCGCCGAGCAAGTCGCGCGCTGGCTCGACACAGGGAAAATCTGAGCGATGGCCGTGACGCGGCGCGGATTGCTGGCCGGCGCGGCAGCAGGCGGCGGTCTCGTCGTCGCCTGGTGGCTGATGCCGCGCAGTTACCGCACACCGCTAATCGCCGCCAACAATGAATACGTGTTCGGCGCCTGGCTGAAGATCGCCGCCGATGGCGTGGTCACGGTCGCGGTGCCGCAGCTTGAGATGGGGCAGGGGATCACCACGCTTTTGCCGCAGATCGTGGCCTATGAACTGGGTGCGGACTGGCGGCAGATCGCGGTCGAGCCCGCGCCGGTTTCGGGCGCCTATGGCAACGTGCCGCTCGCGAAAAAGTGGATGTCGCTGTGGAACCCGGCCTTCGCGGGCGTATCAGGCCGTACTGATGACCTGATCGCGCAGCGCTTTGCAGGGGGGCAGCGCTTTAATGCCACCGCCGATGGCACCTCGCTCGCTGCCTACGAAATGCCTTGCCGTGAGGCCGCCGCCGCCGCTCGGGCGATGCTGGCGCAGGCCGCTGCGGACCGCTGGGGGGTATCGTGGGAGGAATGCGAGGTCGAAAACGGCTTCGTCACCCGCGGCAGCAGCAAAGCAAGTTTCGGCGAGCTCGCCGAGGAGGCGGCGGACTTTACCCCGCCCGATCCCCCGCCGCTGCGCCCCGAGCCCCCGCGCGAAAAGCCGCTCCCCGCCGATGTCGACGGCGCGCCCGCTTACCCGCGCATCGACCTGCCTTCCAAGGTCGACGGCTCCTACCGCTTTGCTGGCGACGTGCGTCTGCCGGGAATGGTGTTCGCCTCGATCCGCCACGGGCCGGTCGACGATTCCGAGCTGACCGGATTCAACCGCAATGGCGCGGCGGGCATCCGCGGCCTTGCCGGGATCGTCCAGAGCAAGCGCTGGCTCGCAGTTGCCGCCGATACGTGGTGGAGCGCCGATACCGCGCTTGAGGCGATGAAGCCGCAATGGACCACCGCTGCGCCCGTCAACAGCACCGACATCGCGGCCAAGCTCGACACGCTGCTGACCGGAGGCGAGGCCCATACCATCGCCGAGACCGGCTACGGCGGCGACGCGCTCCAGCGGGTCGATATCGGTCGGCGCTACGAGGTCGAGCCCGCCTATGCCGCCCCGGTCGAAACCGCCACGGCGGCCGCGCGCTTCGAGGAAGGGCGGCTCGACCTGTGGATCGCAACGCAAGCGCCCGAACAGACCCGCATCGCCGCCGCCCGCGCGATCGGCATCTCCACCGAAGACGTTGCGCTCTACCCCGTGCCGGCGGGGGGAGCTTCGACGCGCGGCTCGAACATGACCACGCCATCGAGATCGCTCTGATCGCCCGGGAACTTGAGCGCCCCGTGCAGCTCACCTGGCCGCGCCGTGACGAGCTTATCCGCGCCCGCCCGCGCGCGCCGGCCTGGATGCTGCTCGGCGCGCAGCTTGCCAAGCGCGGCGACGGAACGATCGACGCGATGCGCATCCGCATCGCCACGCCGCCTTCCGCGCGCGAGTTCGGCAAGCGGTTGTTCGGCAACCTCACCACCACAGCGGCGATCCGCGAAACGGCGGGCGAACCCGATCCGCTCGCCTGCGAGGGCGCGGTTCCGCCTTATCAGCTCCCTGCACTGCTGGTGGAGCATATCCCGGCGGAGATCGGCCTGCCGGTTGGCCGGGTGCGCGGCAACGCCCACGGGCCAACGATCTTCGCGATCGAGAGCTTCATCGACGAGATTGCCGCCAAGTACAAACGCGAGCCGCTGTCTTATCGCATGTCGATGCTCGGCGGCGACGTGCGGCTTGCCGCCTGCCTCCAGCGTGCCGCGCAGCTTGCCGAGTGGGACGGCGGGGTCGACAATAGCGGGCAGGGACTCGCCTGTGCGCGCATTGGCGATGGGCCGGACGCAGCCCGCATCGCCTGCGTCGCCACCGCGCGGCAGGGCGAGGGGGGCGTGCGAGTGATCCGGCTGTCGGCCGCGGTCGACATCGGCCGGATCATCAACCACGACATCGCCCGCCAGCAGATCGAAGGCGGTCTGGTGTTCGGCATCGGCATCGCGCTCGGCAACCCCCTCCGGCTGCGCGCCGGGCTGCCTGAGGCGGACAGCGACATGGCATTGGGCCTGCCGACGCTCGCCGATTGCCCGGAGATGCGCATCGAGTTCATCGCCAGCGAGGCCACGCCCGCCGACCCGGGTGAGCTCGGCGCGGTGGTCGCGCCGCCTGCTATCGCCAACGCGCTCTATTCGGCAACAGGCTTGCGCCTGCGCCGCCTGCCCCTACTTTCGGACGGCATATGACCTCGACAATTTTGCCACAGCCCGGGCAGGCATTCGCCGCGCTTCGGAAACGAAATGCCCGCCGACCGTTAGGCGGGCTATGACCTGGCAGACCCAGCGCCTCCCGGGCGACCACCCTCCTGCAAAAAGCGGCAAGATCGGCGTGTTGCTGATCAACCTCGGCACGCCTGACGGACCTGATCCGGAATCGGTCAAGCGCTACCTCAAGCAGTTCCTGTCCGACACGCGCGTGGTCGAGATTCCGCCGATTGCATGGCAGTTGATCCTGCGCGGGATCATCCTCAACACCCGGCCGCAGAAAAGCGCCAAGGCCTATGCAAAGATCTGGACCGATCGCGGCTCGCCGCTCGCCGACATTACTTCGCGTCAGGCCGAAGCGATGGTGGGCCGTTTCGGCGAGAAGGTCGTGGTCGATTACGCGATGCGCTACGGCAATCCCTCGATCGAGAGCCGGATGACCACCATGATGGCCGACGGCTGCGACCGCATCCTGATCGCGCCGATGTATCCGCAATATTGCGCCGCCACGACCGCCACAGTGTTCGACGAGGTCGCGCGGGTGCTCAAGAAGATGCGCTGGCAGCCGGCACTGCGCTTCGTGCCGCCCTATCATGATGAGCCGGGCTACATTGCCGCGCTCGCCGATGATCTCACCCGGCAGGTCGAGGCGCTCGCCTTCAAGCCCGAGGCGATGCTGCTGAGCTTCCACGGGATGCCGCAGCAGACGCTCGAAAAGGGCGATCCCTATTACTGTCACTGCTCCAAGACCGCGCGGCTGCTGCGCGAGGAGCTGGCGACGCGGCCGCAGTTCGAAGGCGTGCGGTTCGAGACGACCTTCCAGTCGCGCTTCGGCCCCTCGGCATGGCTCGAGCCGTCCACCGACACGACGCTGATGGCCGAGGGTGACAAGGGGACCAAGCGGTTGGTGGTCGCCGCCCCCGGTTTTGCCGCCGACTGTGTCGAGACGCTGGAGGAACTGGCGCTCGAGGGCCGCGATGAATTCAATGAGCACGGTGGCGAGGATTACGCCGTGCTCGATTGCCTCAACACCTCGGACCACGGCCTTGCCATGGTCGAGAGCATGTTGCGCCGCGAGCTTTCGGGCTGGATTTGACGCGCAGGGGACATTACTGCCAAGTCAGTTGCGAATCCGAACCTTCACCGGAGCATCCAGACCCTAATGGCCACCCTTGCCGACGCCCCGCATTCTGCCGAAACCGCTCTGGGCGACGCCCCCCGCCACTGGAGCGAGTTGCGCCTGAGCGACGCTGATCTGGCGCATATTCCGGGCGAGGCGGGCTGGCCGGTGGTCGGCAACACCTTCACCATGCTCGCCAATCCGCACGCTTTTGCAGACCGGATGATCAAGACCCACGGCAAGGTCTACAAGAACCGCGCGTTCGGCGGATGGCAGATCGCGTTGATCGGTGCTGAGGCCAACGAGCTGCTTTTGTTCAACAAGGACAAGATCTTCTCGTCCGAACAGGGCTGGGGCCCGGTGCTCGACCAGCTGTTCCCGCGCGGGCTGATGCTGATCGATTTCGAACATCATCGCATTGATCGCAGGGCACTTTCCATCGCCTTCAAGCCGGAGCCGATGCGGCATTATTCGGCCGCGCTGAACCGCGGAATTGCCCGCGAAGTCGCCTGCTGGGCCGGGCCGAAGGAGTTCTACCCTGCGATCAAGAAGCTGACCCTCGATCTGGCCGCTGACAGCTTCATCGGCCTGCCTTGGGGGCCCGAGGCGGACAAGATCAACGAGGCCTTTGTCGACATGGTGCAGGCCTCGGTCGCGCCGGTGCGCAAGCCCTTGCCGTTCACCAAGATGAAGAAGGGGGTGGATGGCCGGGCCTATCTCGTTGATTACTTTACGGCTGAGACCCTGCGCCGCCGCGCGGAAGGGGGCGGGCAGGACATGTTCAGCCAGTTCGCCACTGCGACGCGCGAGGACGGTTCCCTCCTCCCGGTCGACGAGGTGGTCGACCACATGAACTTCCTGATGATGGCCGCGCATGACACCATCACCTCTTCGGCGACCTCGCTGATCTATCACCTCGCCACCAACCCTGAGTGGCAGGAGAAACTTCGTGAGGAAATTCTGGCGGTTACCGGCGGGCCGGACGGGGACGGCAACCCCCGCCCGCTCGATTACGACGACATGGCGAAGCTCGAACTGACCGAGATGGCCTTCAAGGAATCGCTGCGGATGATCCCGCCGGTGCCCTCCATGCCGCGCCGCGCGCTCAAGGCGTTCGAGTATGGCGGCTACCGCATTCCGGCGGGCGCGATGGTGGGGATCAACATCCACTGGACGCACCATGCGGAAGAATACTGGGAAAATCCCCACACTTTCAACCCGATGCGCTTCACGCCCGAGGCGGTGAAGGCGCGCCACAAATATGCCTGGGTGCCGTTCGGCGGGGGCGCGCACATGTGCCTGGGGCTCCACTTCGCCTATATGCAGGTCAAGGTCCTGCTCGCCCAACTGCTCCAACGCTACCGGATCGAGGCGGCTGAGGGGTACAATCCCGATTGGCAGGACTGGCCGATCCCGCAGCCCAAGGATGGGCTCAAGGTGACCTTCAAACCGCTCTGAAATGCGATGTTCCACGTGAAACACTGCGTTTGGAGCGGGTCTGAAGGGGGTCTAACAGGGGTCTAGAGGGGGTCTAAACCGAGCTGGAGGGTGTCTAAACGCGTCTGGCAGGGGTCTAAAACCCCTCAGAAATCGATCGCGATCCCGGCCTTCTCCCAATCGCCGTAGCGGGTCGGGCTGAGCTTCTCGTCGCTCTTGGTCACCTTCGGCGCGGGCACCGGATCGTTGGTCCAGTGGGCGGGCTTTGTGAAGTTCTTCGCAGCTTCGGATTTTTCCTGGGTCATGCTACTCCAAATGCGCGTGCTGGCGCTTTGTTTCAAGCGCGGTTAGAGGCGCGGGCATGTCAGCCACCCCCGGACTTCCCGTGCGCCGCTCCGCCTTGCGCCTTCTCGATGCCGTGTTCCGGCGGGGCGAGACGCTGGAGCAGGCTGAGACTGCCGCCTTGGGCGACGTCCGCAAGGCGCCCGACCGCGCGCTGGCCAAGGCGATCGCGGGCGAGACCTTGCGCTGGCTCACCGATTTCGACGCGCTGATCGACAGCGCGACCAAGCAGAACCTGCCCGATGACGCCAAGGTGCGGATGGTCTTGCGGTTGATGCTCGCGCAGGCGCTGCGCCTCGAAACGCCGCCACACGCAGTGATCGCGACCGGCTTGCCGCTGCTGGCTGGCGGCCCGCGCAGGCTCGCCCACGGCGTATTCTCGGCGCTGGTGAAGCCGGGTGTGGGCGTGCTGCCCGACGTCCCGACCCTGCCCGAACGCGTGGTGGAACGCTGGGGCGCCGAGAAAGCCGCCGCCATCGCGCCCGGCCTCGTCTTCCCGCCCGAACTTGACCTTGCCTTGCGCGACGTTGCCGAGACCGAGCCGCGCGCGGTGCGCATGGGCGGGGTAAGCCTTGCGCCCGGCCACGTCCGCCTGCCGCGCGGCGCGCAGGTCGAGACCATCGTGGATTACAAGGCGGGCGACTGGTGGGTGCAGGACCTGGCCGCTTCGCTGCCTGCGCGGTTACTCGGGGCGAGTGAGGACAAGCACGCGCTCGACCTGTGCGCAGCGCCCGGCGGCAAGACCATGCAACTTGCCGCGGCAGGCTGGAAGGTCACCGCGCTCGATAGCTCCAAGCGCCGGCTCGAACTGCTCAAGGACAATCTGAAGCGCACCGGGCTGAAGGCCTCGCCCGTCCGTGCCGATGCGCTGACGTGGGAGCCAAAGCACCGCTTCGACGCGATCCTGATCGACGCGCCGTGCAGCGCCACCGGCACCTGCCGCCGCCACCCCGATGTGCTCCACCGCATCGGCAAGGGCCAGATCGCCGACACCGTCGAACTGCAACGCGGGCTTCTCGCCAAGGCGGCCGAGTGGCTGAACCCCGGCGGGATGCTGGTCTATGCGGTGTGTTCGCTGGAGGCCGAGGAGGGCGAGCAACAGGCCGCGTGGGCGGACGAGCATCTCGGCCTGACCCCCGTGCCGATCACCGCCGAAGAGCTGCCTGCAGGTCTTGAGCCAACCACCGAGGGCTGGCTGCGCACGCATCCGGGGATGCTGGCGGATAAGGGCGGCCTCGATGGGTTCTTCGTGGCGCGGTGGATGAAGCCCTAGCCGCTCCATCGTCGCCCCGGACGTGATCCGGGGCTTGGCTTCCTTCCTTCACCTGGCGGAGAAAAGCCGAGCCCCGTGTCAAGCACGGGGCGACGAAGGAATTGCGGGCGGCCTGTAACTTTCGCGGTACCTGCATGCGAATTACCCCGCATGAAGAAAATCCTCCTGCTGGCTACCACCCATATCGCCGCGCTTGCCCTGGGCTTCGGCCTCGGGGTCTATCTCCTCCCGATCCTCGTGGCCGAACGCGCGCCCGATGCCGCCACGCTCGCCAGCGCGGCGAAGAGCGCGGCCTATACCGCCACTTTCAAGAAGGACCTGCCCGGCAGCGACGCGGTGCATTGGGGCACGGGCACGATCAGCGTGACGCCGCAGCGCATCGTCCATCAGGGCGAGCTTGCGCCGGGGCCGGACTACAAGATCTACCTCGCGCCCAGTTACGTCGATACCGACGCGGGCTTCCGCGCGATCAAGGCGCAGTCGGTGCAACTGGGCTCGATAAAGAGCTACGACGGCTTCATCACGGATGTGCCCGCCGGGGTCGATATCGAAAAGTACGACACGGTGGTGATCTGGTGCGAAGCCTTCGGCAAGTTCATCACCGCGGGGAAGTATCGGTAGGCGTTTTCGTTTCCCCGTCCCGGGCTTGACCCGGGATCCAGCTGCCTTTTGCTCAAAAAAGCGGGGTCCCGGGTCAAGCCCGGGACGGGGGTGGAATTAGTCCTTCACATACTTCTGGAAGCTCTTGCGCAGCTTCATCAGCTTGGGCGGGATGACCGCGAGGCAATAGGGGTTGCTCTGGCCCTGACCGTCCCAGTATTCCTGATGGTAGTCCTCGGCCGGATACCACTCGGCCGTCTGCTCGCCGCCCGACAGGCCCTCGATGGTGGTGACCGCCTGCTTGCCGTTGTCGGCATTCCAGCGGTCGATCGCGGCGTGCGCCTCTTCGCCCTGTTCGTCCGACAGCGGGAAGATCGCGCTGCGGTATTGCGTACCGACATCGCCGCCCTGGCGGTTCAGCTGCGTCGGATCATGCGTGCCGAGGAACACGTCGAAGATCTGCGGCAGGCTGATGACATCGGTGTCGAAGGTCACGCGGATCCCCTCGGCATGGCCGGTGTTGCCGGTGCACACTTCCTTGTAGGTGGGGTTGGCCTTGGTGCCGCCGATATAGCCGCTCTCGACCGTCTGCACGCCGACGACGTCGCGGAACACCGCCTCGGTGCACCAGAAGCATCCGCCTGCAATGATCGCCTTGTCCATGTTCATCACTCGAATTCTCCGTTGCTTTGTGGCAGAGATAGTCCAGCAGCCTGCGATTGCCATGTTTTTTGCGGCCTACCGCTTCGCTGCTTGAGGCCCAAGTTTTTGCGGCCTACCGCTTCGCTGCTTGAGGCCGTAGACAGGTTCCTTCAATTTCCCGGGAGAGTACCACGATGAATAAGCTGATCCTTGCCCTCGCCGCTGCGAGCGGGCTTGCCCTTGCCGCGCCGGCGCTTGCCGATCATCACGCTGGTGAGGTCGATGCGGCGCACATCAAGGACACCGCGCATTTCATGAAGATGCACGGCGAGGCGCTGTCCGGCGCCATCAACCACCCGACCCGCAAGGAAGACAAGGCGCGCGACCAGTTCCGCAAGCCTGCTGAAACGCTGGCCTTCTTCCATGTCGGCCCGGAAATGAAGGTCGGCGAATATGCGCCCGGCGGCGGGTGGTATTCGCGCCTGCTCGGACATTATCTGGGCGGCGAGGGCCAGCTGGTCGGCCTCTACGCCAACCCGCTCACCGCGACGCCTGACGCCGCGCGCCAGCAGCGCATCCGTGATCAGGCTGCGGGCTACGGCGCGGAAGTGGCAGGCTACACCGGGCTGGGGGCGGACAAGTTCAGCGGCATCACGCTCGACAAGGCTGCCGAGCAGAAGGGCACTTTTGATCGCATCCTGGTGATGCGCGCGATGCACAACCTGCTGCGCTCCGGCACTGCCGATACCGAGCTGCGCGCGATGCGCGAACTGCTCAAGGACGACGGGTTGCTCGGCATCGAACAGCACCGCGCCAAGGCGGATGCAGCCTGGTCCTATGCCAATGGCACCAAGGGCTATCTGCGCCAGCAGGACGTGATCGACTTCATGCGCGTCAACGGCTTCGAACTGGTCGGCACCAGCGAGATCCTCGCCAACCCCAAGGACACTGCCGACCACAAGGAAGGCGTGTGGGAAATGCCCCCGGTGCTGGCGACCAAGCGCGAGGACCTCAAGGGCCTGGGCGAAAGCGACCGGATGACTCTGCTGTTCAAGAAGGCGAAATAAA
The DNA here is from genome assembly GCA_963765775.1 of uncultured Alphaproteobacteria bacterium. GTDB lineage: Bacteria > Pseudomonadota > Alphaproteobacteria > Sphingomonadales > Sphingomonadaceae > Erythrobacter. The sequence continues at coordinate 196,225 of CAVXXQ010000006.1, read as the reverse complement.
CCGCTAAGGGCGGCGGCATGACCGCACTCACCGTCGCCGCCCTTCAGCTTGCCTTGGCTTCCGAAGACGAAGCCGCCAACATCGCCGCCGTCTCCGCGCGGGTCGAGGAGGCGGCGGCCAAGGGCGCGCAGCTGATCCTGCCGCCCGAGCTGTTCTCCGGCCCCTATTTCTGCCGCGAGGAGGACGAGGCGCTGTTCGCGCTCGCCCGTCCGACCGCCGAGCACCCCAGTGTCATCGCCATGCAGGCGCTCGCGGCGAAGCTGAAGGTCACGATCCCGACCAGCTTCTTCGAGCGTGACGGGCACCACTATTACAACACCCTCGCGATGATCGGCCCCGATGGCGCGATCATGGGCACCTACCGCAAGAGCCACATCCCCGACGGGCCGGGCTACGAGGAAAAGTACTATTTCCGCCCCGGCAACGACGGGTTCAAGGTGTGGGACGTGCCGGGCGAGGATGGCGCGCTGGTCAAGGTCGGCGTCGGCATCTGCTGGGATCAGTGGTATCCCGAATGCGCGCGCGTCATGGCGCTGATGGGCGCCGAAGTCCTGCTCTATCCCACCGCGATCGGCTCCGAACCCTATGACGCCGACCTCGACACCAGCCGCATGTGGCGGCGCGCAATGATCGGCCATGCGGTGTCGAACTGCATGCCCGTGGTCGCCGCCAACCGCATCGGCCACGAAGGGCCGGAAGGCGCGGCGCAAAACTTCTACGGCCACTCGTTCATCACCGACGAGTGGGGCGACTATCTCGCCGAATACGGCGCGTCCGATACCGGCGTGCTGACCGCGCGGCTCGATCTGGCGCAGGCGGCCAGGCACCGCGCAGGCATGGGCTTCTTCCGCGACCGCCGACCGCAGCTCTACGGCCGGATCGCGCAAGACATCTGAGCCCCAGAGAACAACGCGTGAGTAGCACCTACCTGATCGCGCTGGGCAGCAACCGGCGGCACGTGGCTTACGGCCTGCCACAAGACGTGGTGCGCGCTTCGATGGAGGAATGCGCCGCGCTCGGCACCGTCACCGCGCGCTCTCCCGTCTTTGCGACTCCGGCGATGGGCGCGGCCCGCCGCCGCTTTGCCAATGCCGCCCTGGTGCTGGACAGCGAGCTATCGCCGACCGCGCTGCTCACCGCGCTCAAGCGCATGGAGCGCGAATTCGGCCGCCGCCGCGGGCAGCGTTGGGGCGACCGGGTGCTGGATCTCGACATCATCCTGTGGAGCGGCGGCATGTGGCGGTCTGGAGGGCGGGCGCGGGACCTCACCATCCCCCACCCCGCCTTCGCCGCGCGGGCTTTCGTGCTCACCCCGGCGCGCGCCATCGCCCCTTCTTGGCGCGATCCCGCCAGCGGGCTGACCATCGCGCAAGCCCATGCCCGCTTGACCCGCCGCCGCCCCCTCCTTAGGGGAGCGCCCTCGCCGCCGATGCGTGGCATCTAAGCGGCCAGCGTGGACCCGTAGCTCAGTTGGTAGAGCGGCGGACTTTTAATCTGTAGGTCTCGGGTTCGAGCCCCGACGGGTCCACCATTCTTGTTTGCGCAGCCCCTCCTGGCCGCGATTTCCTCGCTCTCACGACCTACGGTCGCGTCGCTGCGGGCGGCGTTTTTGTTGTCCTATCGCTCCGCTGCTTGAGGACGGTCGCCCTTGCGGCCTTTCAGGCCGATCCGCTGATTGCCGTAGAGTTGTTGAGGCGCTTGCCTCAGCCCGCCTTCTTCGCATCCAGCCAGTGTGCTGCCTTCACCCCGCCGGTGATCAGGAACGGCACCAGCACCAGGCTCAGCACCACCTTGGCGAGCACCTGCCCGATCATCAGGTCGGTGATGTCGAACTCGCCGTAGAAGGCGAGCGTGATGAAGATCACCGAATCGACCGCCTGACTGAGCGCCGAGGCGACTGCGCCGCGCACCATCAGGCCGATTGTGCCCTCGTTATCGCCCTTGCCGCGCAGGCGGTCGAAGAGCCAGATGTTGAGCAGCAGCGAGGTGATGTAGGACGCAGGCCCCGCCATCCATACGCGCCAGGTCGACTGGTTCACGCGCTCGAAGGCGGCGAGATCATCGGGGCGGAAGGCGACCATCTCGGAGGACGCGGGCAGCGATAGCACCAGCCACATCAACAGCGCCGACAGCCCGAGCGGCAGGAAGCCCCACCACACGATCCGCTTGGCCGCATCGCGCCCGTAAAGCTGCGACAGCGTGCTGGAGATCACCACCAGCAGAAGGAAGGGGAAGATCCCGCTCTCCACCGCAAGGCTCGTCGGCCACAGCTGCACCTGCTTGTAGGCGAGCACGCCGGCCAGCACCGTCATCCCGCCATACAGCAGCGTGTAGACGAACATCCCCAGCGGGATCGATACCGTCGCGGTGTTGGCGAAGGTCGGGGCGGTGCCGGGGGTGGGCGCAGCGGGCGGGGGCGTTTCCATCCGCGGGACGCTAGCCAGCGCGGGGGGAAAAGAAAAGCGCAACGCTTGGGCCTGTCACCGGCGTTACGGACAGCTTTAGGGCGGCGGCTAACGCATCCGGCTTGCAACTCTTTGTGCAAACTGCCACGCCCGAGCGTGCTGTGCGGAGGCCAAGGTGCTTTTTCTGCGCAAGGGGTCGGATCGCTTTTCAGCCATCAAGGGAATTCGCCGCCGTGAACGGAAGTATCACGTCCATCCTGCTGAGCCTCGCAGGCGTGGCCGCCATCCTCGGGATTGCGCTTGCGCTGTCGTCGGCGCGGCGCCGGATCAACCTGCGTGTGGTTGGATCGGCGTTTGCGTTGCAAGCCGTGACCGCGCTGATCGTGCTACGCACCGATGCGGGCGTGGCGGTGATCGGCGGCTTGGCGAGCGGGGTGATCGCGCTGCTCGACTTCTCCAAGATCGGCATCACCTCGGTCTTCGGGCCGATGGAGACCAATCCCTTCGCCAACACCTTCGTGATCGCCGCGCTGCCGGTGATCGTGTTCTTCGCCGCGATCGTCTCGATCCTCTACCACCTCGGCATCATGCAACGGCTGGTGCGCTGGGTGGGCGGCGCGATCGGCTGGATCACGGGGATCAGCAAGGTCGAGGCCCTGGGCGCGGCGGCCAACATCTTCGTCGGCCAGTCGGAAAGCCCGCTGGTGGTGCGGCCCTATCTGGCCGCGCTCAGCCCCTCGGGCCTGTTCACGCTGATGGCGGTGGGCATGGCGGGCGTGGCGGGGACGATCCTTGCCGCCTATGCGAGCTTCATCGGCGAAGACGCAGTGCCGTTTCTGCTGGCGGCGGCCTTTATGTCGGCCCCCGGCGGTATCCTGATGGCCAAGATCATCATGCCCGACGATCCGGCCACCTTGGCGGCGCGCGACAACATCGGCGCGGCTGCCGTGGCGCGGGCGCGGGGCAAGAGCAATTCGCTGACCGAAGCGACCCGCGTGGTCATGTATGACGAGAACGGCGAGCAGGTCGAACTGCCCCAGGCGCGCATCAGCGCGGTCGGCCCGGCCTCGATCCTCGAAGGCGGTGCCAAGGCCGACGAGGTGAGCACGGCGGAAACCTTCGAGGAAGGCCAGCGCCCCGCCAACATCATCGAGGCCGCCGCACAAGGCACGCAGACCGGCGTCAAGCTCGCGGTTGCGGTGGGCGCGATGGTGATGGTGTTCGTCGCGCTGGTGGCGCTCGCCAACGGCATGCTGGCGGGCATCGGCGGCGGGATCGTCGGCCTGTCGGGTCAGATTGGCGTGCCGCTGTCGCCCGAGGCGGCGGTGTGGTTCGAGACGATCAGCTTCCAGAAGCTGCTTGGCTACCTGTTTGCGCCGGTGATGTTCCTGATCGGCATTTCCGACTGGGAACAGGCACAGATCGCAGGCGGATTGTTCGGCACCAAGATCGTGCTCAACGAATTCGTCGCCTTCATCGACCTTGGAAAGATGCAGGCAGGCGAACTGACGACACGCAGCCGCGCGATCGTGACCTTTGCGCTGTGCGGCTTTGCCAATTTCTCCTCGATCGCGATCCAGATGGCGGTGACCGGCGGGCTTGCCCCGAACCAGCGCCCGGTGATCGCACGGCTCGGTTTGAAGGCGCTGGCGGCCGGCAGCCTCGCCAACCTGATGAGCGCGGCGCTCGCCAGCCTGTTCCTGCCTTATTGACCGCAGCTTGAGGCTTGGCAGGGCCGCGTGCCCGCGTGTAAAGCGCGGGCATGATCAACATCGCTTCTGTCTCGCTCGCCCAGCCGCTCGACACCATCGCCGATGAACTGGGCCGCAGCTTTGGCGAATACGGCTTTGCCGTGGTCCGCGATCACGGCATCCCGCAGGACCTGATCGACCGCGCCGAAGCGGCCTCGAAGGCGTTCTTCGCGCTCCCGGCCGATGTGAAGCGCGCCTACAAGATCGAAGGCGGCGGCGGCGCGCGCGGCTACACCCCGTTCGGCACCGAAAAGGCCAAGGACGCCGAGGTGTTCGACCTCAAGGAGTTCTGGCACGTCGGCCGGACCTTGCCCGAGGGCCATGCGCTCAGCCAGTTCATGGCACCCAACGTCTGGCCTGCCGAGGTCGAGGGCTTCCGCGAGACGATGAGCGAGCTTTACGAGGCCTTCGAGACGGCAGGCGCCCGGGCGCTCGAAGCGATCGCGCTGCACCTTGGCCGCCCGCGCGACTTCTTTGCGGACAGCGTTGCGGACGGCAATTCGGTGATGCGCCTGCTGCACTATCCGCCGCTCGGCGAAGGCGCTCCTGAAGGCGCGGTGCGCGCAGCGGGGCACGAGGACATCAACACCATCACGCTGCTGCTGGGCGCCGAGGAAGCGGGGCTCGAACTGCTCACCAAAACCGGCGAGTGGCTGCCGATCCCCGCGGCAGAGGGCGCGCTGGTGATCAACATCGGCGATATGCTGCAGCGCCAGACCAACGGGCGTTTGCGCTCGACCACGCACCGGGTCGTCAATCCGCGCGGGGAAGCGGCGCGGCGGGCGCGGTACTCGATGCCGTTCTTCCTGCATTTCCGGCCCGATTTCATGATCGAGCCACTGCCCGAATGCGTCGATGCCGACAGCGCGACTCCGCCGCAACCGCCGATCAGCGCGCATGATTTCCTGATGCAGCGCCTGCGCGAGATCAATCTCGCCTGAGGGTGCCGGCTTAACCGGCTATTGATGTTGAAAAAGAAATTGCTGACCGGCGTTGCTGCGATGCAACACCCGGCGTGCGAACTGGCGCGAATCCGAGACTTTTCTGGCGTCAGGAAAGACTCTTATTAATGAAACGCCACGCGGGGGCACGGCGTTTCATGAAACTGTCACAGAACAGTCGCTTTGCCGCAAGCGTTCAGGCCTAGCGCAGGCCCACTCAGATCAGATTCGTTCTCTCTCTCCATCGTACCCAGGGGCCTCATCCATGAAGCTTAAGTATCTCCTTGCGGCGAGCATCGTCAGTCTTGCTGCGACCACCACGATCGCCACGCCGGTCTTTGCCCAGGAAACCACCTCGGCGGTTCGCGGCGACGTCGTCGACCAGAACGGCGCCCCGATTGTCGGCGCGACCGTGGTCGTGACCCACGTGCCGTCGGGCACCACCTCGACCCAGACCACCGACGCCGAAGGCGGCTTCAATGCAGCGGCGCTGCGTCTCGGTGGCCCCTTCACCGTCGAAGTGACGGCTGCCGGCTTTGAAACCGCGATCCAGGACATCGGCTTCCTCACCGCAGGTCAGGCGCAGCGCATCAGCGTCGCGCTGGCCGAGCAGGGCCAGACCATCGTCGTCACCGGCAGCCGCCAGCGTTCGGCAATCACCCTTAAGACCGGCCCGGCCACCGTGCTGACCGCCCGCGACATCGCCGGCGTCGCCAACGTCAACCGCGACATCCGCAACCTCGCCGCGCGCGATCCGCTGGTGACGCTCGATTCGACCAACAACGGCGCGATCAGCATTGCCGGACAGAACAACCGCTTCAATCGCTTCACCGTCGACGGTGTGGCCTTCGGCGATCCGTTCGGTCTGGAATCCGGCGGCCTCGTCTCGACCCGCGGCCCGGTTCCGCTCGATGCGATCGGCGAATTCTCGGTCGAAGTTGCGCCGGTCGACATCCAGCAGGGCTTCTTCCAGGGCGGCGCGATCAACACCCAGCTCAAGTCGGGTGGCAATCGCTTCACCTTCATGGGTGCAGCCTTCTACCAGAACGACGATCTGCGCGGCACCAAGGCCGACAACCTGCGCCGCATCGGCTCCTTCGATTCGCAGGTCTACGTGGCGCAGGTCACCGGCCCGATCATCAAGGACAAGCTGTTCTTCGCGGTCACTTACGAGCGTACCCGTGACACCGTTCCGGCTGACGTCGATCCCAGCCAGCTCGGCATCACCCCCACGGAAATCCAGGGGATCACCACCACCGCGCAGAACGTCTACAAGTATGACACGCTCGGTGTGGCAAGCGACATCGTCGAGCGCGACGACAAGCTGATCACCAAGCTCGACTGGAACGTTGCCGACGGCCACCGCCTGACCGCGACCTACATCTGGAACGACAGCGCGCTGCTCGCCGGCCAGACCGGCACCGGCCAGATCACCGCCGTCAACCCGACCTACAACCTGCTGTCGAACAACTACACGCAGGGCGCGGTCAACCACTTCGGGATCATCCAGTCGAACAACCAGTGGTCGGACAACTTCTCGACCGTGCTGCGCGCGTCCTATGCCGATTACGTCCGCCTTCAGTCGCCGATCGGCGGCCGTGAGTTCGGTCAGTTCCAGGTCTGCCTCGACCCGACCAACCCCACCACCGGCACCGCCGCGCAGGGCGCCGGATCGCTGATCTGCACGCCCAGCCAGCAGCGCGTTAACTTCGGCCCGGATGTCAGCCGTCAGGCGAACGAACTCGACAGCCAGTCGCTGGCGATCGAATTCGCCGCGACCCTGAAGGTCGAGAATCACACGCTGAAGCTGATCGCCGAGCGTCGCCGTCAGGACGTGCGCAACCTGTTCGCCCAGCGCGTTTCGGGTGCGTTCTACTTCGACAGCCTCGCCGACTTCCAAGCGGGCCGTGCCAACGAGCTCGACTATGCCGTGCCGCTGCGCGGCGGGATCGACACCGTGACGGCCGAATTCCAGAACAACAGCTGGACCTTCGGCCTGTCGGACACGATCGACCTCACCGATACGCTGACCGTCGTCGGCGGTGTGCGTTATGACCTGTTCGATTCGCCGGATCGTCCGTTCGCCAACCAGTTCTTCCTGGGCCGCTTCGGCTTCCCGAACACCGCCACTCTCAATGGCCGTGACCTGCTCCAGCCGCGCTTTGGCCTCAACTGGAACCCGACCGATCGTCTGCAGGTTCGCGGTTCGGCAGGTCTGTTCGGTGGCGGCAGCCCGCTCGTGTGGATCTCGAACAACTTCTCCAACCCGGGGCCGACGCTCCAGCGCATCCGTCTGCGTCGCAATGACAACGGCACCTTCAGCTCGCCCGAGCAGGCCGCCATCGGCCTGACCACCGCGCAGCTGCAGACCCTCGGCGCTGCGACGCTCAACAACGTCTCGGGTGGCCCGGGCGTGCCGCAGGCACTGATCGACGCCGTCCGTCAGGCCGGTTTCGCCGCGTCGCCGACCAATGCGCTCGATCCGAACTTCGAGGTTCCCTCGCAGTGGCGTTTCTCGGGCTCGGTCGACTACGAAGCCAACCTCGGCAGCTTCCTGGGCGATGGCTGGAACTTCGGTGCGGACGTGCTCTACTCGAAGGTCAACAACGCCCTCGAATGGACCGACCTGCGCTCGGTTCGTCAGACCAGCACTGTGACCGGCACGACCCCCGATGGCCGTCCGCGTTACAACGTGCTGCCTGGCGTCGGTGAGAACACCGACATGCTGCTCACCAACACGAGCTATGGTGACAGCTGGAACATCATCGGCCGCTTCAACAAGCGCTGGGATGCGGGCTTCTTCCTGAACGGTTCCTACACCTATCAGAAGGTCAACGACCAGAACCCCGGCACCTCGTCGGTGGCGCTCTCCAACTACCAGAACACCGCGTTCTCGGATCCGAACTTCGCGGCGCAGGGGATCGCCAACTATCAGCGCGATCACCAGTTCCGTCTCGGCACCGGTTTCGACGGCGATCTCTTCGGTGAAAACAACACCCGGATCGAGCTGTTCTACAACGTGCGTTCGGGTCAGCGTTACAGCTTCACGTTCAACGATCCGACGCCCGGCCGCTCGGCCGTGTTCGGCGGCGTCGAGCGTGGAAGCCGTGGTCTGATCTACGTGCCGAATGTCAGCGCCATCGATGCGGATACCAAGGTGTCCTACGATTCGACCGCCACTTTTGCCGCGCTTCAGACCCTCGTTCTGAACTCGGAATTGAAGGACTATCAGGGCCAGGTTGCGCCGAAGAACATCGCCAAGACGCCTTGGGTCCACAAGCTCGACCTGTCGCTTCGTCAGGAAGTGCCGTTCGTGTTCGGTGGCAAGATGGAACTGTCGATGGACATGGAGAACGTCCTGAACTTCATCGACAAGGACTGGGGTACGATCCGTCAGGTCGGCTTCCCCTACACCGCGTCGACCGTGAACGTGACCTGCCTCCAGACGGCAGCGCCGAGCGGGACCGCGGGCACTGCCGCGACCACTCCGGCTCAGCCCTGCGCGCAGTATCGCTACTCGAGCTTCCGCGCGCCGCTTGAAGCGACCAACATCAATGGTTCGCTGTGGGGCGTGCGCTTCGGGGTTCGCGTCAAGTTCTGATCGCGCTTCCAAGCTGACAACACGAAAGGGCGGCCCGGCAACGGGTCGCCCTTTTGCGTTGGGCCTCAGCCGTGCGCTCGGTCTGCTTCGTGGGCTGCGTCGGGTGCGGCGGCCATTTCGAGCAGCGCCTCGGCAAGTGCCTCGCTCCCGGCCGAGCCGGACACCAGCGCCCGCTCGAGCGCGCCTGCCACTTCGCCCAGCTCCGCTTCGTCGAACAGCGCCGCCGTGCCCGCAAGCTTGTGGAGCAGCCGCGCGAGCATCTCGCGCCGCTCGGCATCGGCGGCGCCGGCATGTTCCAGCCACCCGTCGGCCATCGCCTTGCGCACGGCGGCGAGCGTCTCGCGGCGCCGCGCATGCCAGCGCGCCACCAGCTGCGGCGAGCGCGCCAGTTCCGACGCGCGCGCGGCCAGGGTCTCGTCCTCGACGATGCGGGTCGGCAGCCAGCGTTGCAACGTGCGGGCGAGCTTGGCGAAGACCACCGGCTTGGCGAGATGCCCCTGCATCCCAGCTTCGCGCGCGGCTGTGACGTCCTCGGCGAAGGCGTTGGCTGTGAGTGCGATGATCGGCAGCAAGTCTGGCCCGATCCCCTCTTCCCGGATCGCACGGGTGGCTGCCAGACCGTCGCAGCCGGGCATCTGCACGTCCATCAGCACCAGATCATAGGGCCGCCCGCGCATGATCGAATCGATCACCATCGCAATGCCCTCGTTCCCGTCATGCGCGAGCGCGACCTCCTGCCCGCAGCGTTCGAGCATTTCGGTGACGAGGATGCGGTTGATGTCGTGATCCTCGACCAGCAGGATGCGCGAAGGGCCGAGCAGTTCGGGCACCAGGGCGGCCGCGAAAGACGGCTCACCGGCGAACGGATCGGACACGTCCTCCGGCAGCGGCGGGGTGAGCGTGGCCGGTAGCACGAGGGTGAAGCGCGATCCCTCCCCGGGCGCGCTCTCGACTTCGATCCGTCCGCCGAGCAGGCCAGCCAGCTGGCGGCTGATCGAGAGTCCGAGGCCCGTTCCCCCGAACCGCCGCGAGGTGTCGGTTTCGCCTTGCGTGAAGGGGTTGAAGATCGCTTCGAGCTGGAGCGGGCTGATTCCGATGCCGCTGTCGGCGACCGTCACCCGCATTTCGTGGCGGCTGACGCGGTAGCTAATGCAGATGTGGCCCTGTTCGGTGAACTTCACTGCATTGCTGATCAGGTTGAGCAGGATCTGCCGCAGCCGCAGCCCGTCGGTCAGCACCCACGGATCGTGCACCGCGCCGAGCGAGCCTTCCGCGCCTTCGCTGCCATCCCACGCGACCTCGAGCGTCAGCCCTTTGCGGGTTGCCGCCAGCTGGTGGAGCGCTGCGCATTCGCCGAGGCACGCCGCCAGATCGACCGGCGCGCGGTCGATCGCGAACTGCCCGCTTTCGATCTTGGAAAGGTCGAGCACGTCGTTGAGCAGCATCATCATCGAGCGGCCCGACTGGACGATCAGCTCACCGAAGCGGCGCTGGTCTTCGGCCAGCTCGCCCTGCAGCATCAGCTCTGCAAAGCCGAGCACGCCGTTCATGGGCGTGCGGATCTCGTGGCTCATATTGGCGAGGAATTCGGATTTGGCGCGCGCCGCGTTCTCGGCATGGCGGCGGGCGCGGGTGAGCAGCAGCTCAAGCTCGACCCGCTCGGTCACGTCGCGCACGGCGACCACCACGCCTTCGGGCGCGCCGGTTTCGGGCTGGCGCACCAGTGCGCAATCGGCCTCAAGAAACACCGGAGATCCATCGGCGTCGTCAGCGAAGCGGCGGTAGGTCACCCGCTCATGCTCGCTCGACCCGTCGAACAGGCGGGCCAGCGCTTCTGTGGCACGGTCCCGTGTTTCGGGATGCAGCCGCGCACTGACATGGCGGCCGACCAGAATGTCCGGCTGCTCCTCGATCACGTCGCGCACCGAAGGCGAAGCATATGTGCACACCCCGTCGAGATCATAGCGCAGGATCGCATCGCTGATGTTCTGCGCGAGCAGATCGATTTCGTGCTTGCTCACCGCAAGCCGCGCCAGCATCCGGTCGCGCCCTGCAAGGATCGCGGCCACGGGCAGCCCGGTCAGGAAATTTGAGGCAACGAAGGCCTGGAGCAGATGCAGTTTGGTGATGGCCGCGCCGCTCGCCGCTGCGATTGGGCCGTGACCCATCCAGGTCATCACGGCGGCGACGACCGCCACCGCGGCAATGTGCAGCGCGCTACCGAGGCTGCCGAGGCGGAAGGCGTGGAGAAGGGTGATCGGCGGGATCAGGAACATCAGCGGATAAAGGTTCTGGTCGAACACCAGAATGGCGCAGGCCGTCCCCCCGCTGAGCAGCGCGATGCGTTCGGCCAGGCTACCGGGCGCAGAGGCCAACTTTCCGCGCAGGCGATCGACCAGCAGCAGTGCGGTCGGCACAATCAGCACCATCGCCATGCTGTCGGTGAGGAACCACGCGACGGCGCCCGCGCGCACTTCCTCGAAACTGGCACCCATCACGGGCGCGGTGATGATCGCGGAGACCAGCGGGCCGACCAGCCCTCCGGCCCAGACAAAGCGCGCAAGATCGGACAGGCGGTCCATCTCCGCGTCGATCCGCGCGGCGGTCCGGGTCAGGGCCAGCACGACGACGATCTCGACAACGTTGGCGACCGAGAACAGCAGCGCGATCCGGTCAGGGAGCTGCAGCACCGCATTGGCGGCAAGGCTCGCAGCGAAGCAGGCGAGGAGGAAAGGCAGCTCGTTGCCCAGCCGCGTCCGCAGCAGCAGCGCCACGGCGAAGGCGTTGGGCAACCATAGCGGGGTGACATTGCCGCCCGCGTTGGCGAGCCACAGGCTGAGGCAGGCGAGCACGCAGTAACCGGCACCGCCGACCAGCGCGGCGGTAAGGCTCGCGCGGTCAGCCTGCCCGGTTGCGATCTTCGTCATGCCTAGCAGGCGCTGGAAGACCGACGAGGGCGTATCGCGGACATGGCTGGTGGCAGAGAAAGGGTCGGGGGGAGAGAAAGGGCCGGAGGGAGAGGCAGGATCCGCCGAATCCACGCGCTCGTCCACACGGGGGTGTGCCGCGCGCACGTCCCCTGCGACCGCGTCCTCTAGGGAGAAGTCCTGTTCGGCACCGGCGGAATGTTCGACGCCGTGCCTGTCTTGATCCAGTGCGCGCTCTATGGCTGCGCTCCTTCGCAATTCCCCTCCCCCTGCTATAGAGCCACAGCGCGGATTGCGGGAACAAGCGCATCCGGATCGGAGCGAAAGGCAAAGCGGGCGGTGGCAATGGTGGAGAACGAACGGTTCGAGACGCGTCGGCGGCCGCTGAGCTGGCCGCTGGTGGTGGGCATCGTGCTGCTGCACCTTGCCGCGCTCTATGGTCTCGCCCGCGCGTTTGCGCCGCAGATCACCGCCTCGGTTGAAAGCCAGGTGATCTCGGCCTTCAGCATCACCGCGCCCCCCGATCCGCCTCCGCCGCCGAACGCGTCCCAGCCCGATCAGGGCGCGCAAGGCGATCCGGGGCGTGAGGCGGTGGCGCAGCCGGTCACCAGCCCGCCGCCGCGCAAGCCCTTGAAGCAAACCAAGCCGCTCCCGCGTGCCGCCTCGACCGGCAGCGCAAGCCAGTCGGGCGCGGCAACGGCAGGGGACGGCACTGGCGCCGCGGGAAGCGGGCTGGGCACCGGCAGCGGCAATAGCGGCAACGGGCGCGGCGGCGGCACGGCGACCAAGCCGGTGCACATTTCGGGCAACATCGACAATGCCCGCGACTTTCCCGTGCCTCCCGGCGGCCGCGAAGCGCGCAAGGGCACGCAGGTGATCGTGCGCGTGATCGTCGGCACGGACGGCCGCGCGCGCGACTGCGCGATCATTCGCGCCAGCCCCGATCCCGAGGCCGACCGCCTGACCTGCCGCCTTGTCGAGAGCCGCCTCGGCTTCCGTCCGGCAAGCGACGCCAGCGGCAATCCGGTGGCCGCAGCTTTCTACTGGCGCCAGCAATGGTTCTGAACCGCGCTGGCACGGGGCGGTGATGCGGGGCGGGCTGCGCAAGTTCGATATGGCATCGCCGCCTCCCCCTGATATAGCCCGGCAAAGCGAGGACGGGGACAACTTGGCGTGACGGCGATCTATCCGGTCATATTGTGCGGCGGCAGCGGCACCCGGCTGTGGCCGATGAGCCGCCAGGCTCTGCCCAAGCCGTTCCTGCCGCTGGTCAGCGAAGAAACGCTGTTCGAGCAGGCGCTGGCCCGCGTGGCGGGCGATGCGCGTTTCGCGCCGCCGATCGTCGTGGCGGGCGCGGCCCATGCCGATCTCGTCACGGCGCAGCTGGGCAATGCACCCGGCGCTCGGCTGGTGATCGAACCGGCGGCGAAGAACACGGCGCCCGCCATCGCGCTTGCCGCGGCGCTGCTTCCTGCCGAAGCGGTGATGCTGGTCTGCCCGAGCGATCATCACGTCGCCGACCGCGATGCCTTCCGCGCTGCCGCATTTGCCGCTGCGGCACTGGCGCGCGAGGATTACCTCGTCTCCTTCGGCATAGCGCCCGAACGGCCCGAGACAGGCTACGGCTACTTGCAGCGCGGCGCGCCGCTGGCGGGCGGCTTTGCGATCCGGCGCTTTGTGGAGAAGCCCGACCGCGCCACCGCCGAGGCCTACCTCGCGAGCGGCGAATACAGCTGGAACGGCGGGATCTTCGCCTTCCGCGCCGGGCACCTGCTGGCCGAGCTCGCCGCGCACCGCCCCGACATGGCGCGGCTGGTCGCCGAGGCGGTCGCGGGCGGGCACAGCGAAGGCGCGCGCTTCCATCCCGCCGCTGCGCCCTTCAGCGCGATTGCGGGCGAGTCCATCGACTATGCCGTGATGGAGAACACCGCCCGCGCTGCGATGGTCCCGGCGGACATGGGCTGGTCGGACATCGGCACTTGGGCTTCGCTCGCCGAGGCGCTGGAAGGCGAGGCGGATGCGGACGGCAATGTCGTGCGCGGCGCGGTCGACCTTGCGGGATGCCGCGATGTCCTTGCCATCACCGACGGCATGCGGGTGTCGGTGGTGGGCCTCGAAGGGGTGTGCATCATTGTCTCGGGCGGCGAGGTGCTGGTTACTACGCTCGAAGGCGCGCAGGCTGTCGGGAAATTGCCGGGGGCGACGGGGCGGTGACAGCCCAGCCATTTCCGGCACGGCGGCTTGCCACCCGGATGGTCGCGAAGGTCTGGGGCCGCGACGTGATGCCCGCGCCGTTTGCCGCACCGCTTGGCGAGCGGATCGGCGAGATCTGGTTCGAGCCCCCTTCTGAAGTGCCGCAGGTGCTGGTCAAGTACCTGTTTACCAGCGAGAAACTTTCGGTGCAGGTGCACCCGTCCCAAGCCAATGCGCTCCCCGGAGAGGCGGGTAAGGAGGAGTGCTGGCTGGTGCTCGATGCCGAGCCTGATGCGCGGCTCGCCATCGGTTTTGCGCGGGAGGTGAGCCGGGACGAGATCGCGGCGGCGGCCAGGGACGGCACGATCGAGAGCCTGCTCCACTGGCACCCCGCACAGCCCGGCGATCTGTTCTACCTCCCCGCCGGCACGGTCCATGCCATCGGGCCGGGCCTTGCGCTGGTTGAGGTGCAGCAGACCAGCGATACCACTTTCCGCCTCTATGACTATGGCCGCCCGCGCGAGCTGCATCTGGCCCGCGCGTTGGATGTGGCCCAGCGCATTCCCTACGCCGCCCGTCACCGCCGCACCATCGCCGATGGGCCTGTGCTGGTTGATGGCCCGTATTTCCGCCTCGACCGGATTGAGGGTGCACCCGATGCTGCCACCTTCGCCGCCTATCCCGGTGCGCTGCTCGCCTTGCCGCTGGCGGGGACTATCGCCGCCAGGGACGGTTCGGCGCGGGCCGGGGCAGGAGAGTGTCTGGTGGCCGAAAATCTCGCCAGCCTCGATTTCAGTGCAGCCGGCGTGACTTTGCTGACCCGATCCGCCTGACGGTCGCCGCATCGGCGATGTTCCACGTGAAACATCCCTGCCAAACCGTTTTGGAAGGGGTCTGGAGGGGGTCTAACCGGGGTCTAAAGGGGGTCTAGAAGGGGTCTGGAAGCTTCAAGAAACCGCCTAAACCAGCTTGCTTCAAGGCGCAAGCAGCCGCCCGGCTTCCTTCTTCACCGCAGATTCCAGCGGCCCTTTCATCACACTGAGCAGCAGCGGCAGGTCCATCTCGATCACCACCTCGTGATCGCGGATTTCGACCCCGCCGGGGATCGCCTGTCCCATCACCTCGGTGCTGATGCTCATGCGGTCTTCACTGGGCCAACCGGTTGTCACCTTGGCGAGGCCTGCGGGGAAGAAGTTGCCGATCTCGTCCGCGTGCTTGTGCATCCGGCGGCGGACCTCTTCCTTGGTGAGGGTGTGGGGCAAGGTGACGCGCATTACTCAGCGCTCCTGTTCTTTGGCCTGTTTCGTGGGGATCGCCGAAAAGTCGGGGAGCGGCACGCCGGTATCGGGCGCTGCGAGATTCTGGCCGGTCATGTCTTCAAGCGCCTCCGCGCCGCCATAGCGGTATTCGAGATAGCGGCTCTTGATCGCCAGATCGTCGAGCGCGCCTTCGGCCAGCCGCCGCGTGACGCGGTCAACCTCGCCCGACAGCTTGGTGAGGCTCTCGACCAGCCGCGCGTCGGCAGTCTTGCCGGCATATTCCTCAGCCCGCAGGTGTGCGGGGATCTTGCGGTAATTGTCGATAGTCTCGGGGATGTATTCGCCCACCAGCTCACGCACTTCGGCCATCGCCGGGTTGTCATCGCCCAGCCCCTGCAATTGCAGCCCGAGAGCATCCAATTGCACGCCAAGCTGGTCGACGATCACCTGCGCGGGCGGCGGCAGGGCAGGGCGCTGCGCTTCGAGCCACAGCTCGGTGCGCGCGACCATCTGCTTGGGGTTGCCCTGCTTCAACTCGGCGCGCTTGGGCACCTTCACCTTGGGGAAGCTGGAGAACAGCGCCACCGCAACGCAGGTGGCGACGATCACCGCCATCAGCCCCCAGAATTGGATGCCGCCAAACATCGCACCCGCAATCCCCGCGCCGATCCAGATCGTGACAATCGCGATCGCGATGTTGCGCACCTTGGTCAGCAGGCTCTTCAGCTTCAGCTCTGCCGAACCCTTGCCGATGCTGCCGCGCCCCAAACCTTGGCCCGGACGGTGCGTGCCGCCGTCACGCTGCACCGCAAGGCTCTGCTTGGCCGCGCGCAGGATCGCATCGGATTCGCGGGTCGTGTCGGGCATTATTTATCCAGTGCGAGCAGCGACGGGGCCTGCGAGGCGACCTTGGCCTGCGCCTGTGCCTGCCCCTCGGCGCGGGCGATGTAGCCCTTCGACCGTTCGACTTCGCTGGTCAGCACGTTGACCGTCTGCTTCATCGAATCCAGCGCGCGCAGCTTGAAGGCGTCGACCTCGTCCATCGTGTCGTAGATGTTCTGGAAGGCGCGTTGCAGCGTCTCGATCGGGATGGTGCTCGACGCGGCCTGCTCGTGGATCTGCGCGGTCTGTTCGCGCAGCAGCGTGCTGGTCGAATTGATGATGTCGGCGGTGGTCTTGTTCAAGGCGGTGATCTGGCCGAGCACGAGACGCTGGTTGGTCATCGCCTGCGCAACCGTGACCGCGGTGCGCAGCGCGCCCACGGTGGTGGTCGAGGCGCGGTCGACGCCCTTCACCAGCTCGACATTGTTCTTCTTGACCAGGTCCAGCGCGAGATAGCCCTGCACGCTCACCGCCATCTGGGTGAGCAGGTCCTGCGTGCGCTGACGCACATAGAACAGCGCGGATTCGCGCAGCGCCTTGGCCTTGGCCGGATCGCTGCTGTCGAGTTCAAGCGCCTTTTCCTCCAGCCGCGTATCGAGCGTCTTGGCGATGTGGATCATCTGCTCCAGCTCGCCCATCGCCGCCCACAGCTTCTGGCGCTCGGTATCGATCGCGGCATTGTCGAGATGCAGCTCCTTCTTGCCGCTTTCGAGCCGCGTGAGGATCGAGGCGATGTGCCCTTGCGCCGAGGTGTAGCTGTCGAAGTAGTTCTTGATCTTGTTGCCGAAGGGGATGATCCCGAGGATCTTGCGCGGCCCCGACAGCTTGCCCTGCCGGCCCGGATCAAGATCCTCGACCGTGCGGCGCAGTTCGGCGAGGTCCTTGCCGACCGTGCCGTCCCCGTCCATCGCGCGCACCGGGCGATCAAGGAAGCGGTTCGACATCGCGGCGGCCGAGCGGATCTGTTCCTGCCCCATGCGGGTGATCTGATCGACCTTCTCGCCGAACGCGGGCGAATTGGCATCGGCGATCACCAGCTCGTTGACGAAGGCATCGACCTTGCTGTCGAGCTTGGACTTCTGCTCGGTGGTGACCGGCACGAGGCCTGCGGCCTGTTCGGGCGCGATAACCGGCACCGGATCGGGCGGGGTCAGGGTGAATGCGCTCTCGGTGACCGTCTTTGTTTCGGTGCTCATGTTCGTGCCTCGTGCTCCCTGTAGCCCGGCGCTCGCGCGAGGGGCCTCCTCGCTGTATTAGTGATCTAAGACACGCCTTTCAAGCGTGCGGTCGCATGGTAGGCATGAATGGGCGTGCGCGTCCATGCCGCAAAGCTGCTGCGCCTTGGCATTCCGGATACTTGCGGGCTATCCGGGGCCAATCGCAAGGCAAGTGGCAAGGGAATGGTGATGAGCGAGAACGCCGGATCGATCGGTTTGCGCAGCGGGATCGACCGGGTCCGCATCTGGTGGCAGGTGCACGTCATCGGCCAGGTCGATCAGGTGCAGGTCACCGAGCGACGCCGCGAGGACGGCAAGCTTTCCGAGCACTACCTGTTCATGACCACGATGAGCGGCGCGATTGCCGTGCTGGGCCTGCTGCTGTCGTCGCCTGCGGTCGTGATCGGGGCAATGCTGCTGTCGCCGCTGATGGGCCCGATCATGGGCCTGGGCTTTGCGCTCGCGATCGGCGACTGGGACTGGCTCAAGGACTCGCTTCGCACCCTCGTGATCGGCGCGGTCATGGCGGTTCTGCTGTGCGCCGGCTGGTGTTTGTCTCGCCGATCCAGGCCATTACATCCGAGATCGCGGCGCGCACCCGGCCCAACCTGTTCGACCTGTTCATCGCGCTGTTCTCGGCGCTGGCGGGAGCTTACGCGATGATCCGCGGCAAAGAGGGCGCGATCGTCGGCGTTGCCATTGCCACCGCGCTGATGCCGCCGCTGGCAGTGGTCGGCTATGGTATGGCGACCTGGAACTGGACGGTATTCTCTGGCGCGCTGCTGCTGTTCGTGACCAACTTCATCACCATCGCGCTGACTGCCTTTGCGATGGCGCGGATCTACGGCTTTCGCGCCAATCTCTCCAAGGGCCAGTCGCGGGTGCAGACCATCATGGTGGCGGTGACCTTTCTCGCGCTGGCGGTGCCTCTCGGGTTCACGCTGCAGCGGATCGCGTGGGAGGCCAATGCCCAGCGGATCGTGCGCAGCGTCATTGGCGAGCAGTTCGAGGCGCGCTCGCAGCTTGATGCGCTGGAAATCGACTTTGCCGTCGCGCCGGTCAATATCCACGCGGTGATGTTCACCCCGACCTTGCGCCCCGGGATCGAGAGCGCGGTGCAGCGCGTCCTTGCCGAGCGGCTGGGGGAGGAGGTCGCGCTCGACCTCGTGCAGTATCAGGTGGGCACCAACCCCACCGCTGCCGAGCGCGCGCAACTTGCCTCGGCGCGCGAGCCAGACGCGCGCGGCAACACGGGCCGCGCTTCTGCGCTGGCGGTGCGGCTGGCGCTGGCGGCGGGCGTGGGGGAAAACGAGGTACTGATCGACGCGGCGCGCCGCCGCGCGTTGGTGCGGGCGCGCCGCCTCGACGGGGCGAGCTTTGCGACCTACCGCGCGCTCGAGACGCGGATCGCGGCCAGCGAGCCGGAGTGGATGATCGAACTGATCCCGCCTGCGGGCGCGCTCGACGCGTCGATCCCGCTTGCGGACGGCGAGCCAACCGAAGCAGGCGCGGCGGCGCTCGATCTGGTCGCATGGGCTGCCCGGCGGCTGGATCGCGGCGTGTTGCTCACTGGTCCCGAGGCGGAGGCGGAAGCCGCCACCGAGTCTCTGCGCAAGGCTGGTGTGACGCTGACCATCCGATCTGGCCCCGCCCCGCTGCGAGCGGGCTGGGCAGCGGACGGCGGCTAGGGATTAAGCCGCCAGATCGATCGGGACGATCTCGCCCGCCAGATACAGCTTCTTCGCCTTGGCGCGGCTCAGTTTGCCAGAGGACGTGCGCGGCAGGGTGCGCGGGGGGACGAGCTCGACGATGCAGCTCATGCCGGTAACCGAACGCACCTTGTCGGCGATCTGGTCGCGCAACCGGATGCGTTCCTCGGGGTCGCTGACCTTGCAATGCACCAGCACCGCGGGCGCTTCCTCGCCGTTTTCCATCTCGATCGCAAAGGCGGCGATGTCGCCGTGGTTGAAGCCGGGCAGCTGTTCCACCGCCCACTCGATGTCCTGCGGCCAGTGGTTCTTGCCGTTGATGATGATCATGTCCTTCGCCCGGCCAACGATGAACAGATAGCCCTTGGCGGTGTAACCCATGTCTCCGGTGTCGAGCCAACCATCCGAAAGGCAGTCGTTGGTGGCTTCCTCGTTGCGGAAGTAGGAGTGCATGACGGATGGCCCGCGGCACCAGACCTTGCCGATCTGGTGGTCGGACTTGCGCGCGCCGTCCTCGCCGAGGATCGCGACGTCCATGTCGGGCAGCGCTTTGCCGCAGTTGACGATCGCACGGTAGCGGGCGGGGCGCGAGAGGTCGCGCGGCGCGCCCGAGAGGCGCTCTTCCTCGACCAGTTCCACCCGAATGCCTTCGCCCGGCGGCATCACCGTCACCGCCAGCACCGCTTCGGCCAAGCCATAGGACGGGGTGAAGGACGACGCCTTGAACCCGGCCGGCGCAAAGGCGTTGACGAAGTTCTGCATGACGTCCGGGCGGATCATGTCCGCGCCGTTGCCCGCGATCCGCCAGCGCGACAGGTCGAAGCGTTCCGCGACGCTCGACTGGCTGGAGATGCGCCTTGCGCAGATGTCGTAGCCGAAGGTCGGCGAGTAGCTCAGCGTGTTACCCGGATTACGGCTGATCATGTCGAGCCAGGCGAGCGGACGGCGCGCGAAGGCGTCGGGCTTGAGGTAATCGCCCGACACCTGATTGGCGATCAGCGACAGCAGGCAGCCGACCAGCCCCATGTCGTGATACCACGGCAGCCAGCTGACGCAGCGGTCGTTAGTGCCCAGCTCCATCGTGGTCGAATGGCCGTAGAGATTGTGCAGCAGCGCGCGGTGGGTGACCGCAACGCCGGTCGGGAAACGCGTCGAGCCGCTGGAATATTGCAGGTAGCAGATATCGTCCGGCGAGGCTTCGGGCAGCACGCAATCAGGGGCCTCCCGCGTCGCGAAGTCCTGCCAGCTTTCCGCTGCGCAGCCCTGCCGCGCGGCGGCGGCGGACGCCATCTCGGCGATTTCCTCGGGGTAGAGCAGGATTTTGGGGTCAGAGCTCGTCAGCTGGATCGCCAGCTGGTCGATATAATTGTCCTTGCCGCCGAACGTCGTGGGCAGCGGCAGCGGCACCGGCCAGGCACCGGCATAGACACAGGCGCAGAATAATGCGGCGAAATCCGCGCCGGTCTCGGCGATCAATGCGACGCGGTCCTCGGGACCGATGCCGGCCGCAACCAGCCGCCGGGCCATCACCAGCGCATCATCGCGCATCTGAAAATAGGGGTAGACCCGCGCCAGCTCGCCGCGCATGTCGTGGAAGTTCAGACCCTTGCGGCTTTGCGCAGCATAGTCGATCGCGTCGTTGAAGGTTACGAACTGCGCACGGATTCGCGGCAGGTCGCAATCATTCGGCGTCGGCGTCAAAGCGGCCTCGGTCATAATTTGCAGCGGTACCCGTCATTTGCGGCGCGTTTCATGGTGGCACCACGATCGCGCTCTGGCATAACCCCGTGTCACCGGACCAATACCGGCGGCATCCAAACTTCGCATTTGATAAGAAACGTGGCACGAATAAGGCGAAATGGTTTTCCGTAAAGCGAATTCGTCATCGTCCGGTCACAGTGCCGGGGAGGATCGCACCGGCGCAAACCGGGGCCAGAAGCGGGTGAAACCCCCGCTGACCGAGACAAAATTGCGCGACCTCGCCCTGCATTATGCCGCCCGCTTTGCCTCGACCGGTGCGCGGCTTGAAGGTTATCTGGTGCGCAAGATCAGGGAACGCGGGCTGGCGGAGGACGCGGATGGCCGGACGGTCGAGGTCGATGTGCCCGCGCTCGTCGCTCGGCTCGTGGAGCTCGGCTATGTCGACGACGATGCCTATGCCCGCATGCGCGCCCGCGACCTTGGCTCGCGCGGATACGGCGCACGCCGCGTCGAGGAGACGCTGCGGCACGCGGGCGTCGGCGAGGGCCTGCGCCGCCAGCATGCCCCGGGCGAGGCGGCCGGGCGGCGCTCAGCGGCGCTGATGGCGCAAAAGCGGCGGATCGGGCCATATGGTACGCCAAGCGAGGGCGGCGACCCGCTCGCACGCCGCAAGGCTCATGAAAAAGCCGTTGCAGCAATGCTGCGCGCAGGCCACCAGTACGATCATGTGAAAGTCATCCTCGCCGCCGCGCGGATCGAGGATGTCGAGGAATGGGTCGCGGAAGCTATCGAAGCGGCTGGCGACGAGGAAGGGATGGACGGACAATGGTAAGGCACGCTCTGGCTGCAGCGGCGGCTTTGATGCTCGGTCTGGCGGCCTGTTCGCCGGGCGAGGGGGCGACAGCCAGCGCGCAGACCCCCGCTCCGGCGCAACAGGCGGCGGGGCACCCCGTCTCGGGGCTGAAGGTGATCGACCTTGTGGTCGAGCGCGGGTCAAAGCGCCTGCCTTTCAAGGTCGAGCTTGCCGATACGGCGCAAGCGCAGGGGCGCGGGCTGATGTTCCGCCAGACGCTGGGCGACTTTGAGGGGATGATCTTCCCTTCCGCCGTTCCCGAGCAGCGCAGCTTCTGGATGAAGAATACGCCGCTCAGCCTCGACATCATCTTCGTCGGCGCGGACGGGCGCATCACCAACATCGCCGCCAACACCGAGCCTTATTCGCTCGCGTCGGTCAGTTCGACCGGGCTCGCCAGCGCGGTGCTTGAGCTGCGCGCAGGCCGCGCGGCAGCTTTGGGGATCGTGCCGGGCGACAAGGTGAGCTGGGTAGCGCCGAGGTAAGAAAAAGGGGCGAGGTGGGCGCTGGTTCGGTCGCAAAGCGACCGCGAGCGCACGGCGCGAGCCGCAGGTGCTCCGCAGCGAAGCGGAGGGGTTAGCACCGAGGACGTGCCCGCGGAGGCGGGCACGCAAACAAGGATTGGCGCACCGCTCCGAATCCGCTAGGCGCGCTGCTCATGGGAATCCTGATGAAAATCTTCACCTGGTGGGACGGCGCGACCATCGGCACCCAGCTTTGGGCGAGCCGTGCCAAGGGTGAGCACGTCGGCACCGATGCCGCGGGCAACAAGTACTACCGCGCAAGGCCGAAACCCGCAGGGCGACCGGACGGCTCCTACACCAGCCGCGAGAAGCGCTGGGTGATGTATTCCGGCGCCAACGACGCCAGCCGCGTGCCGCCGGAATGGCATGGCTGGATCCACGGCACCTATGACGAGGTTCCCGAAAGCCACCTGCCGCCCGCCAAGGTGTGGGAAGTGGATTACACCCCCAACGCCACCGGCACAGCGGCTGCCTATCGCCCGCAAGGCGCGCTCGAGCGTGGGGGCGTGCGCGCCCGCGCCGTGGGCGACTACGAGGCCTGGACCCCCGGGGCGTCGGACTGAGACGCGCGGTGCGGCCGCTCGTCCTTCTCCTGCCGCTGGCGCTGGCCGCCTGCGACTATTTTCGTCCGGCCGAGCCTGACACGGTCAAGGTGCCGCTGGGCGATGCGACCACGGCCGCTGCGCCGAACGCCGCCGCCACCACGCCTGTGAATGATTACGGCGCGACCCCGATGAATGAGCGCGTCGCGGTGCTGGGCCTGCTCAACAAGCGCAACAATGTCTCTGAAGAGATCCGCCTGAAGCCGGGCGAGGCCAAGGAGATCGGCCCCGTCATCGTCCGCGTGTCAGCTTGCGAGCGCACCGCGCCGTGGGAACTGCCGCAGCAGACCGGCGCCTTCGTGCAGGTCGATATTCGCGGGCGCGGCCAGCAACAACATGCGCGCGTCTTCTCGGGCTGGATGTTCCTTGAAAGCCCCAGCCTCAACGTGGTCGAGCACCCGGTCTATGATGTCTGGGTCAAGGACTGCGTGATGCGCTTCCCCGGCGAAGAAGGCCCGGCCTCGCCCAAGGCGGACCCGGCGGCCAAGCCTGCGACTGGTCCGTCAGCTGCGGCCACACCGGCCCCTGCCGCAGCGCCGGCTCCGGCCGCCACGCCCGCCGCATAGCCTTCCGAAAAGTACCGCCACGCCATGCCGAGGCTGGCATGCGGCTGGCCATACGCGCGCTCTACCAGCCGGCGATAGTCCGCCTGCGCCATCTCGACCGCGCCCATCGAGCGCAGGTGCTCGGTCATGAACTGGCAATCGAGCACCGCAAAGCCGGCACGGCGCATCAGCGCCACCAGCCAGGTGAGCGCGACCTTGCTGGCATCGGGCACCCGGCTGAACATCGATTCGCCGCAGAACACCCGGTCGAAATTGACCCCGTAGAGCCCTCCGACCAGCTCGGGCGCGCCGTCCTCGCCCGGCACCCAGCATTCGACCGAATGGGCGTGGCCGGCGCGGTAGAGGCCGATATAGCTCTGTACGATCCGCTCGCTGATCCACGTATCGGGATGCTCGTCGCGCGGTTCGGCGCAGGCGCGGATCACCGCCTCGAACGCCTGGTCAACCGTCACCGTGAAGCGGTCAGCGCGCAGCACCTTCTTCAGCGACTTGGAGAGGTGAAGTCCGTCCAGCGGAATGACCGCTCTCTCTCGCGGCTCGACCCAGAACACCTCGGGGTCATCGCGGCGGTCGGCCATCGGGAAGATACCGCTGCGATAGGCGAGCAGCAGGGTCTCAACCGGGACAGGAGGGCGGGCAGGTGCGTGCATGCGCTGCCCACGATACAGGCGCATGCGCCGCGAGGCAAAGAGGATTGCCTATCGGATAAGCCTTCGATAAAGGCACCGCTCCGACGCGCTGCAGGGGTGTAGCTCAGTTGGTAGAGCATCGGTCTCCAAAACCGAGGGCCTGCGGTTCGAGTCCGCACACCCCTGCCAATTTTGTGTTGCGAACCGGCCTCCGCCGGTTCGTCCTCCCGGCGGATCCTCCATTTCGCTACGCTTCATTCCGGGCCGGTCCGGGCGCGCAGTCGCGCTTGCGACGCCATTTGCGTCGAATCACTCTTCACCTCATCGTTGCAGGGCGTTTACCGCCAAGTGCGGTTTTTTCCGCGCGCTCCATTCATCCTGCCGCAAGCCCAAGCGTGTATTCCTGTCGACGAACCGTTTCACCGAACTGGTCAAGGAGACACTGGATGAGCGCCTACACCTTCCGTTCCTCGCGTCCCGACCAGTGGGTGAGCCCGCGGCCGACCCGCGATCCGGCGCGGCTGGCGGCTATTCATGGCCCGCTGCGCCCGATGCATCAGGAGCCCGGCCTTTTCACCCGCCTGCTCGGTCTGCGCTGACGCGCCTTCGCAACGTGCCCGCGAGCGATCTTGCATTCCTGCGGCCCTTTGCGTAATGGCGTCTCCGTCTTTCCGACATCGGCAGATTCTCCAGCCCCTCCGGCGACCTTGTCCCGGACGGCGCGGAGCCCTACCTGAAAGCCGGCCGGACGAGACGTGAAGGCATTACGCGAAGGAACGGATAGCGGCATGGCCGACAAGATGATCGCCCCCAAGGACGGGGTTGAAGACAAGAAGCCCAGGACTTCGCCCGCCGATTTCGCGCGGCAGGTGCAGGCCGAGACGCGCAAGATCGTCTGGCCGACCCGCGAGGAAACGGTGCGCACCGCGATCTTCGTGTTCATCTTCATGGTCATTCTGTCGGCATTCTTCCTCGGCGTCGACAGCCTGTTCGGCGCGGTCGTGCGCGGCTTGATCGGCCTGCTCCAGTAAGGCCCTGCGCCGCTCGCTTCTTCTGCCCGTCAGACCCCAATTCCAAGGATTTCCAATGGCTGCTCGCTGGTACATCATCCACGCTTACTCCGGCTTCGAGAACAAGGTGCGCGACGCGATCATCTCCGAAGCCGATCGCCTTGGCCTCGCCGACGGCGTGGAGGAAGTGCAGGTCCCGACCGAGACCGTGACCGAAGTGAAGCGCGGCAAGAAGGTGCAGGTCGAGCGCAAGTTCATGCCTGGCTACGTGCTGGCCAAGCTCAATCTGACCGACGATGTCTATCACCTTGTCAAGAACACCCCCAAGGTGACCGGCTTCCTCGGCTCGATGAACAAGCCGCAGCCGATCTCCGAGCGCGAGGCCTCGCGCTATTTCGGCGGCGTCGCCGATGCCAAGGCAGCGCCGAAGCGCGAAATCAGCGTCGATTACGAAATCGGCGATTCGGTGAAGGTGCTCGACGGGCCGTTCGCAAGCTTCAACGGCATCGTCGAGGAACTTGATTTCGACAAGGCGAAGGTCAAGGTCAGCGTCTCGATCTTCGGCCGCGCGACCCCGGTGGAACTCGACTTCGAGCACGTGGAACTCGCGAAATAGTGGTTGCGCTCGCCCGTCCGGGCGAGCGTCCTCGGCGCTGTTCCTTCGCTCCGCTACGGGCGCCTGCGGGCGGGCATTCGCCCTTGCGGCCTCTGGCGAGGCCGATCTGTCGCGAGCTTTGCTAGGCTGTGAAGACCCGCCCCGGCATCTGCCAGCGCAAGCGCCGCTACGACACCCGCGAAGAGGCGGAAGGCGTGGCGGCGCGCGCTGCCGTCACCTTGCGCGCCTACAAGTGCGCGCTGTGCGGCAAATTCCATCTCACCAGCCGAACCAAAGGGATGAAGACCCCGGCCTTTGCGCGTCCCAAGCCTGACGCGGGCTGAGGCACGCGCCTTGCGCCCTAATGGGTTGCTTTTTCCCCGGCGGGCCTCTAACCGCGCGCCTTCGCTCAGGGCTGCCTGAGTGATTCCGTGCGGGAGCCTCTGCAATGCACACGCAGGGGCGCTAACACCGCTTAACATGAGCCTGCGTTCGAAAGAGCCGGGCAAGAGTGCGACAGGAGTAAGGCCACATGGCCAAGAAAATCGAAGGCTATATCAAGCTGCAGGTGTCAGCCGGCTCTGCAACCCCCTCGCCGCCGATCGGTCCGGCGCTGGGTCAGCGCGGCGTGAACATCATGGAATTCTGCAAGGCGTTCAACGCCGCGACGCAGGAAATGGAAAAGGGCACGCCGATCCCGACCGTGATCACGGTCTACGGCGATCGCTCGTTCACCTTCGTCACCAAGACCCCCCCCGCGTCGTTCTTCCTCAAGAAGGCTGCGGGCCTCAAGTCGGGCTCAAAGGAAGCGGGCAAGGTTTCGGCCGGAACCGTGACCAACGCGCAGATCCGCGAGATCGCCGAAGCCAAGATGGCCGATCTCAACGCGAACGACATTGACCAGGCGATGAAGATCATCGCCGGCTCGGCCCGCTCGATGGGCCTCGAAGTGGTGGAGGGCTAAGCACATGACCAAGATCTCCAAGAAGGCGAAAGCTCTGGCCTCGCTCGACCGCGAAAAGCTCTACACCGTTGACGAAGCGCTGGCACTGCTGCGCGAGCACAAGACCAAGTTCGACGAAACCGTCGAAGTGGCGATGAACCTCGGCGTTGATCCGCGCCACGCTGACCAGATGGTCCGCGGGATGGTGTCGCTGCCCTCGGGCACCGGCAAGGATGTCAAGGTTGCTGTCTTTGCCCGCGGCGACAACGCCGAAAAGGCGCTGGCTGCAGGCGCCGACAAGGTTGGCGCTGAAGACCTCATGGAAGACATGCTGGCGGGCAACCTCGATTACGACCGCGTGATCGCTTCGCCCGACATGATGGCCGTGGTTGGCCGTCTGGGTAAGACGCTGGGTCCCAAGGGCCTGATGCCGAACCCGAAGCTCGGCACTGTCACCCCGAACGTCGCGCAGGCCGTCAAGGACGCCAAGAGCGGCCAGGTCGAATACCGCGTCGAAAAGCAGGGCATCATCCACTCCGGCATCGGCAAGCTCAGCTTCTCGGACGACGCGTTGAAGGCGAACTTCAAGGCGCTGACCGAAGCTGTCGTGCGCTCGAAGCCCTCGGGCGCCAAGGGCAAGTACGTCCGCAAGGTCACTGTGACCTCGTCGATGGGCCCGGGCCTCAAGCTTGACCTGTCGGAAGTCGAAGGCGCGTAATTTGTAGCGCCTCAAGCGCCGGCGGGGCCATCCGGCCCCTTGGCTACCGCGCCAAAAGGCGCGGCGGCCGGTCGGCCTTGCGATCTCTTCGAGATCGAGCGGCGCTGCGCAAGCGAAGCTACGAAGGGGCCGGAAGCGCAATGCTTCCGGCCCCTTTGCTTTGACAGATAAGTCGTTCGGTCCCCTTGTGTTTGGCGCGCGTCCGCCCATTTCCTTTATAGCAGCGCGGCACCCTCTCCCCCCACCCGTGCGCTATTTCAAAGAGGTCGTTGTATATGCCCGTTCCTTCCGAACGCCTGGCTGGGTGGCTCGCGCCCAAGTGGATGGTCGGCGCGGTCGCGCTGGCTGCCTTCGCGATGCTGGTGAACTACGACCTGCGCCTTGGTCTTGCGGCGGGCGCGCTGTTTGGCGCCATCGCGGTGGGCTGGCTCTATCTTGCGCTGCGCTATGGCTCGCTCAGCGGCGTGCCTTCGGTGCGGGCGTCGATTGTCGAGAGTGCGAAAGTGCACACGAGCAACCGCCGCACCGCCGTCGAGCGGACAAACTCAGCCCCGCAGCAGCGCCCGGATCCGTCCCAGCGCCCCTGAGCTTTGCGCGAACACCTTGGCTCCCGAAATCCCGGCATCGAACGCGTCGCGTGCGCCCAGCAGGGTGCGGTTGGCGAGCGTCGGTTCGAGCAGCAGCAGGCTCGAACATGGGGCCGAGTGCGTGCCGAACATCGCCTTGTGCGCGCCTTCGCCCTCGGTGAAGTCGAACCAGCGGTAGCGCGCTTCGCCGAACGACCGCTCAAGCGCATCCATCTGCAGCACCGTGCCGGGTGACAGCCGCGCCCATGCCGGATCGTAGCCAAGGTGCGCATAGACCAGCGTTGCGTGGGTAATGGGCAGCGACAGGTAGGCGACCGCCTCTCCGCCCGCGTGGAGCAGGAAGGCACGCATCCGGTCGTCCTCGGCTGCTTCAAGCATCGTGCGGCGTGCCTGCGGCGTGTCCGGCAGCCCTGCATCCAGCAGCCGCGCCTGATAGGTGCGCGCCGACAGCGGCAACGCGGCGGCGAGGAAGGTCTCGATCTCCGCCGGGCTGCGGTGTTCGGTGACGGCGTAACCACCCGCCTCCTCGCCCAGCTTCTTTGCCTTGCGCCGCAGGGTCGAGCGGGTCTTGCCCGAGAACCGCGCCATGTAGTCGGCGAAGCTTGTTCCCATATCGATGTAGTGGCGGCGGTAATCCTGCCGCCCGCCCGCGACAAAGCCGGGGTAGCGCGCCGCAACCTCGTCAAGCCGCTGGTGCGGGGCCGAAAGGATGCGCACCCCGTCGCGCCCGCTCGGCGGGGCGGGGGGCAGCGCGCCGGCCAGCACATCCTCGAGGGTGAAGCTCCAGGTCGAAAGATCGCGCGCCACGCTGAGCAGGCGGCGCGAACCGAGCGTGAAGTCGATGGCACTCACCGCCGCGCCCGACCCGCTCAGCGCGCGCCGTAGAGCGCGTTGGAGACGAATTGTTCGGCGAGACGGATGCCGGTGCGCAACGGGCTTGCGGGAAGCGCGGAGTTGCCGCCAGTCAGCCGCAATTGCGGCGGCGCCGCGGCATAGGTGCCGGTCTCGACCCGGCGCATCCCGGCCAGTGCCTTGACCAACCCGGTGAAACGCCGCCGCACGACGTGGTTCACGGACTGGCTGCGGCGGTTGATGAGTTCGAAGGAGTGGCTCACCAGCGTGAAGCTGTCGCGCCCGGTGTCGCGTGCGTGGCGGATCGCGGCGAGCATTTCGGACAGCGTCAGCGCGGTGATCTGGGCATGGCGCAGACCGCCGCCGAGCGTGGCGATAGCGCCGACCGGAACCTCGATCACGCCCAGGTGGCCGACCGGATCGCGGTTCTCTGCGCCGAGGCTGATGCGGCTCGCCCCGGTGGGGAGGGCCGGGCAGTGGCTCGAATCGTAGTGGATCCCAATGGCGGCGAGCGCGCGCAGGGTATCGTCATTCGCTCCGTAATTGCCCGCACGGAAGGCGACGGGCGCGGGCGCTCCGGCTGCGATCAGCGTGGTACGTGCGTAGTCGAGGACCTTGCATTGCTCCTCGAAGGGAAAGTCGAAAAGGTAGGTGCCGACCGCCTTGGAGGGAAGCGGGTTGGCGCTCCCTGCAATGCCCAGCCATTCGGTGTGGCAATGGAGCTGGACGTCCTGCCCGGCGGCGAGGATCGGGCCGACCACGTCCTCGATGGCGGCCACGCCCCATACCAATGCGGGCATGGGGTCGACGAAGAACACCGCCTTTTGTCCGTAGCGTTTCAGCAGGTCGAGCTTGTGGGCGATCCCCGATGACCCCTCGGGTGTGATGCAGGCAATCGAGCGGGCATAGTTCTCGGCCCGGTCGGCTGCGCCCGCCCCGGTGTAGAGACCCGAGGAATACTCGGTGTCGATCGTGATGAAGACCCGCGTCGTCATGGCTCCCGGCCCTAAGGCACGAGGGTTAAGACGAAGTGATGATGTCTCTTACGGAGGTCAGATCCCGCCCGGCGTGACGCTGTGGCCTTGCGCGGTAAGCGCGTCTGCCAGCGCATCGCAGCAGCTTTTGAGATCCCCGGCGCTCACCGAGCGGACCACGAAATTGGCGCCCACCCGGCCTTCGCGGAAGAAGGGGTAGGAGCCGATCTGGCAAGCCTCGTGCGCTGCTTCGGTCTGGCGGAGCAGCTCGGCGACCTCGCTTTCGGCGACCCAGCACCCGATCGTTTCGGAGAGCAACGGCGCGCCGCCCTCAAGCTGTCCGGTCAGCGCGTCGAGCATGCCTGCGGTGATGTGCGGCACGCCTGCCATCACGAACAGGTTGCCGATCCGGATACCAGGCGCGCCCGACATGCGGTTGGGGATCAGCTCTGCGCCTTCGGGCACGCGCGCCATCCTGAGCCGCCCCTCGTTGATGCCGCCGCGCGTCTCGTAATAGCGTTCGAGCAGCGCGCGCGCCTCGGGGTGAATGACCACCGGCACGCCCAGCGCCGCCGCCACGGCATCGACCGTGATGTCGTCATGCGTCGGCCCGATCCCGCCGGTGGTGAAACAATAGTCATGCTCCACGCGCAGCGCGTTCACCGCACTGACGATGCGTGCCTCAATATCGGGCACCACACGGACTTCGGAAAGGCGGATGCCCTGCACCTGCAGCCAGCTTGCGACTTGCGCGATGTTCTTGTCGTGGGTGCGGCCGGAAAGGATTTCGTCGCCGATGACGATGAGTCCGGCGGTCCAGATCTTGTCAGGAGAGGTCATGGCGAATGGTTAGGCGAAGGCGGGCGCAATCGGAAGAGGATAGTCGCCCGCCTTTCCGGTCTTATTCCGCCGCTTCCAGCTGCTCGTCGGCCCCGTGGGCGTTCGCTCCGGGCTTTGTGAAGGTCAGGAAGCCGTCGCTCAGCGGGTCGTCCTTCATGCGCTTGCGGTCGATCACGTATTCCTGGTTCAGACGCCACGGATAGGCGACCGCGTTGCGCGGCATGATGTGCTTGCCGCGCTGGATGTAGCCGCTCGAAAAGTCGAACACGTCGTCCTCGACAATTTGCGCCTCGGCGTCCTTCGTCAGCACAGGGGTGGCAATCGCGGTGCCAGTCTTGCGCATGTGTTCGAGCACGCGGCACACGTAGTCGGAGTTGATGTCCGCCCGCAGCGTCCAGCTGGCGTTGAGATATCCGAACACCACCGCAAGGTTGGGCAGGTTCGAGAACATGCAGCCCTTGTAGTAGAACCGCTCGTTGAAGGCGACGGGCTCACCGTCGACCCGCACGTCGATCTTGCCCGCCACCGCGAGCTTGAGGCCCGTGGCGGTCACCACGATGTCCGCAGGCAGGAACTCGCCGCTGGTGAGGCGCACGCCGCCCTTTTCGAACTTGGCGATCTGGCCCGTCACGACGTTCGCCTTGCCCGCCTTCATGGCGGTGAAAAGGTCCTGGTCAGGCACCAGGCACAGGCGCTGTTCCCACGGGTTGTAGGGCGGGGTGAAGGTGGACTTGTCGTAGTCCGGCCCCAGCGCCTTCTCGATGCCTTTGTAGAGCGCGTCCTTCACCTTTTGCGGCTTGTCGCGCGCCAGCTTGAAGCTGAAATCCTGCATCTTGATGTTCTTGAAGCGGGTCACGCGGTAGGCGAGCTTGTCGGGCAGGACCTTGCGAAGGAAATTGGCGAAGGCGTCCTTGGCGGGCCGGCTGAACATCCATGTCGGGGTGCGCTGGAGCATGGTGACATGCGCCGCCTCGCGCGCCATCGACGGGACAATGGTCACTGCGGTTGCGCCCGATCCGATCACCACGACGTGCTTATCGGCATAGTCGAGATCGTCAGGCCAGAACTGCGGGTGGAGCACCTGCCCCTCGAACTCGCCGAAGTCGAAGCCCGGATCATAGGGCTCGTCGTAGTCGTAATAGCCCGCGCCCAGGTAGACGAAGCCCGCAGTAAGGTGGCTGTGCGAGCCATCGGCCTTCTCGACCTCGACATGCCATCGCGCGTCATCGTGATGGAAGTCGGCGGCAATCACCTTGTGGCCGAAGCGCATGTGCTGGCGGATGCCGCGTTCATCGACGATCCGGTCGAGATAATCGAGGATCGCGGGGGCATCGGCGATGCTCTTCTCGTGCCGCCACGGCTCGAAATCGAAGCCCAGCGTGTGCATGTCGCTGTCCGAGCGGATGCCGGGATAGCGGAACAGGTCCCACGTGCCGCCGAGATTGTCGCGGCGGTCGAGGATGGCGTAGCTGTGGTGCGGCGCCTTCATCTCCATGTGCGCGGCCATGCCGATCCCGGAGATTCCGGCACCGACGATCAGCACGTCGAAGTCTGGCGGTGTGGCTAGCATGTCGGGTCTCTCTCTCCCTAATTGACACTGATGTAACCACAGCGTGTGCGCAAAAGCGAGTCTTGAATGGCAAAGTGCAACCGAGTTTGACCAAGGCTCAGGGGTGACGTGGCGGGCGCAAGCCTATAGGGCGCGGCCATGACCTTCGCCGCCCGATTGCTCGCCGCCGTGTCCCTTCTCGCCGCAGCCACGCCGCTCGCTGCGCAGGAGGTTGAGGCGCTACCTGACGAGCCTCAGGCGATGCCCGAGGAACCCGAGGCCGAGGAGATCATCGTCACCGGGCGCGGGCTCGATGCGGCGCTCTCGACCGGGATCTACGCCTCCACTACCATCGAACGCGCTGTGATCGTCAGCAGCCCGTCTGGCCGGATCGAGGACGTGCTGCGCAATGTCGCCGGCTTCCAGCAGTTCCGGCGCTCGGACAGTCGCTCGTCGAACCCCAGCGCGCAAGGGGTGACGTTGCGCGCGCTGGGCGGCAACGCAACCAGCCGCGCGCTGGTGCTGCTGGACGGGGTGCCGCTGGCCGACCCGTTCTTCGGCTACATCCCGCTCTCCGCCATTGCGCCCGAGACATTGGGCACAATCAGGGTGACGCGCGGCGGCGGGTCAGGGCCGTTCGGCGCAGGCGCGCTTGCCGGGACGATCGAACTGGAGAGCGCCGAGCCGGGGGCGGCCAGTCCGTTCCTCGGCAGCGCGGCGGTCAACAACCGCGGCGAGACCGAGGCGAGCGGTGTGCTGACGCAGAAGCTCGGCAGCGGGTTTGCCGTCGCCAGCGGGCGCTGGGACCGGGGGCAGGGCTTCTTTACCACGCCCGAGGATCAACGCGTCCCCGCCAGCGCGCGCGCCGGGTTCGAGAGCTGGAACGCCGCCCTGCGCGCAGTGGCGCCGCTCACCGCCGATATCGAAGTGCAGGCCCGTGTCGCCGTGTTCCGCGACGCGCGCACGCTGCGCTTCGAGGGTGCGGATTCCACCAGCGATGGCGAGGAAGCCTCGATCCGCTTCGTCGGGCGCGGGGCCTGGCAGTTCGATGCGCTCGCCTATGTGCAAGCCCGCGACTTTTCGAACATCGTCATTTCCTCGACACGCTTCACCCCGACGCTCGACCAGCGGCGCACGCCTTCGACCGGCATCGGCGGGAAGTTCGAGCTGCGCCCGCCGCTGCTCGAAGGCCACGACATCCGCGTCGGTGCCGACTACCGCCGCGCCGACGGGGAATTGCAGGAGGAAGCGCTCAACGCTGTCTCGGGCGCCATCACCGAGCGGCGCCGTGCGGGCGGGGCGACCAGCAATCTCGGCATCTTTGTCGAGGATGACTGGCAGATCGGCCCGCTCACCCTCAACGGCGGCCTGCGCGCCGACCGTAGCACCATCACCGGCGGCTTCTACCGCGCGGTCACCGCCAGCGGGGCGCCGGTCAGCACCCTCACCGCGCCCGACCGCGCCGACTGGTCGGTGAACTGGCGTGCTGGCGCGCTGTTCTACGCCACCCGCCGCCTCGATCTGCGCGCGGCGGCCTATACCGGGCTGCGCTTGCCCACCCTCAACGAGCTTTACCGGCCCTTCGTGGTCTTCCCGGTGGTGACCGAGGCCAATGCTGGCCTCGTCAACGAGCGGCTGCAGGGCTTCGAAATCGGGTTCGACTGGCAGCCGGTCAATGCGGTGGTGATCGCGGTCACGGCCTTCGACAACGAGGTCGAAAACGCCATCGCCAACGTCACCATCAGCCCCAACCTGCGCCGCCGCGCGAACCTGCCGGCGATCAAGGCGCGCGGGATCGAGGCGAGCGTGGCAGCGAAGTTCGGCGCGCTCAGCCTCGACGGCGCGCTCGCGTGGACCGATGCCAAAGTGCGCGGGGCAGGAGCCTCGGCCGATCTCGACGGCAAGCGCCCGGCGCAGACCCCGGACTTTGCCGCGAGCCTGACGCTCGGCTGGGAGCCTGCTGCAGGCTGGCGTCTGGCAGGCACGCTGCGTCATGTCGCGGCGCAATTCGAGGATGACCGCGAGCTTGATTCGCTCCCGCCGGCCACGACGTTCGACGCCTTCCTCGCCGCGCCGCTCGGCAGCGGAATGTCGCTGATCGCCCGTGCCGAGAATCTCACCGGTGAAACGGTCGTCACGCGTAATCAGGGTGGCTCGATCGATCTGGGCGCGCCGCGCACCTGGTGGCTGGGCCTGCGCTACGGATTTTAGCTCGGCTTTTTCCGCACCTCCGAAACATTCTTGCGGCAGCCGCTGCGCCGACAATGCCTATGCTGCGCCGCACAACGCATTGTGGCATTTTTGCTACATCCCGGCAGAAGTTTGCCTATGACTCTTGTTAGGTAGCGCGACCCTGATAGTGCTCGGATCACAAATCGAAGACCGGCCTCAAGGCCGGCTGAATATGGAGAGAGGGAAACCATGACGCGCAAGTTCGCTTATTACGCCTGTGGCCTGCTGGCCTGCAGTGCACTGACCACCCCCGCCTTTGCACAGGACGCCGACGCTGAAGCGCAGGCCACCCGTGATGACAACGTCATCATCGTGACCGCCACCCGCCGCGCGCAGGACGTGCAGGACATTCCGTTGGCGGTGACCGCCATCTCGCCGCAGCAGCTTGAAACGCAGCGCGTCGTCAACATTCAGCAGATCTCGGCGCTCGCCCCGAGCTTTACCGCCAGCCAGGCGCAGCTTGCCTCGGGCTCGGTGGTGCTGCGTGTCCGCGGCGTCGGCACAACGTCGAACAATATCGGCTTCGAAAGCGCGGTCGGTATCTTCATCGACGGCGCGTACCAGTCGCGTCCCGGTGTGGCGCTGTCTGAATTCGTCGACGTCGAGCGCGTTGAAGTGCTGCGCGGCCCGCAGGGCACGCTATTCGGCCGCAACACCTCGGCCGGCGCGCTGAACGTCACCAACGTCCGCCCCGACGTGACCGAGTTCGGCGGCTTCGTGAACGGCGAATACGGCAACTTCAATGAAAAGGCCCTTTCTGGTGCGATCAACCTGCCGATCGTCAAGGACACCGTCGCTGTGCGCCTCTCGGGTGCGTGGCGCGAGCGTGACGGCTTCCTCGATGTCGTCGACCGGACCGGCACAAAGATCGGCGAGACCAACGATGTCGACCAGTGGCTGGTGCGCGGCCAGATTGGCTGGGACACCGAAAGCGGTCTGCGCGGGCGCATCATCGCTGACTACTCGAAGAGCACGTCGAGCTGCTGCGGTGCGATCGAGCTTTACCAGTCGCCGCTGGTGACCGGCGGACTTTACGCCGCGGTCGGCGCCGGTGCGAACGGCGGCAACGGCCAGCCCTTCACCGCCACCACGCCGAACGATCAGGCTGGCTTCGAGCGAGCGATGGACAACCGCGTGGTTTCGGCCAATCGGGTCCCAACAGCGGACGTCAAGAACTACGGCGTGACCGGTGAGCTTGAGTTCCCGCTCTCGGACAACGCCAACCTCATCTTCATCGGCTCCTACCGCAAATACCAGAGCTCCGAGAACTACGATTCGGACTTCACCGGTCTCGACCTCTTCAACGTCGACGGGCTGAACCTCGAAATCGACACCTGGACCGCCGAACTGCGGCTTCAGGGCGAAGGTCTCGAAGGCAAGCTCAACTACATGGTTGGCGGCTTCTACTCGGACGAGCAGATCGACCAGTCGGCCAACTTCGCGCTTGGGGCGGATTACGATCTCAACGTGGGCGCACTGCTGGCTGGCGGCACCGCCGGGGCCTCGCTCAATCCCCTGTCGCCGATCTTCTTCGGCCCGCGTCCGTTGCAGCGCCTGACGGGGATCAACCCGGCCGGCACCAACAATACCAACCGCTTCCAGCAAGACGCCAAGAGCTACGCCGTCTTCACGCACAACAGCTTCGAGATCACCGACGGGCTCGAAGTGACGCTCGGTGCGCGCTACTCTTGGGAAGATAAGACGGGCGGCTTCACGCAGACGCGGGTGAACAACACGGTCTGTCCGGCGACGCTTGGTGCGGTGGGCGCGCTCGGGGCGCTCGCGCCGACCTTCGTTGTGCTGGGCTGCTTCGGCTTCACCGCTCCGGTCAATCTGCCGCAAGCCACGAACACCGCCTTCCCTCTGCGGGGTCTGCTGCCGCGCACCTTCCAGTCCAACTTCAAGGACGAGGAACTGATCTACACCGCCAAGCTCGGCTACGAATTCAGCCCTGCGGTCAACGCTTATGCAAGCTTCACCCACGGCTACAAGGCGGGCGGCATCAACCTCGACACCACCGCTGCCAACGGCGGGGCCGATCCGCGCTTCCTTTCGGAAGAAGTCGATGCCTACGAAGTCGGCGTGAAGGCGCAGACCGCAGACCGGGCGCTGACCGTCAACATCGCGGGCTTCATCGAAAAGTTCACCAACTTCCAGGTGCTTGAGTTCACTGGTACGGCGTTTGCGACATTCAACGTGCCCAAGGCCAACACCCGCGGGGTCGAAATCGAGAGCTTGCTGCGTCCGGCTGACGGCCTGACCATCAACCTCGCGGCGACGTTCCTCAAGGCGAGCTATCCGTCCGATTGCGCCGGTACGCAGACCTCGGTGCAGGTGGTTGCGCTGTGCGGAAACGATCTGACCAACGCGCCGCATATCATCGCGCTGGCCGGGGCGATGTGGGAGAAGCCGCTCACCGATTCGGTCGAGTTCTTCATCGCCGGTCAGGTTCGTGCGGAAGCCGATCAGCGCACTTCGACGCAGGCGAAGATCCTGCCGACGGTGGCAGCTGGTTCGACCCAGGCGCAGGTGCAGACTGCGGTCAATGCCTCGGGGCCGATCATCGCCGACATCCAGGACGGCAAGGCCTTCGTGAACCTTCGTGCCGGCCTGCGCTTCGGCGGCGGCGCCTACTCGATCGAAGGCTGGGTCAACAACCTGACCGACGAAGTGGTGCGCGGGGTGACCTTCAACACCACGCTGCGCGGCTCGGGTGCGGCCAACTCGCGCTCGGCCTTCACCTTGCCGCCGCGCCAGTACGGCGTGACGTTGCGCGCCAAGTTCTAAGGCGTTTCAAAGGATAGCTCCAGAAATAGGAGCGGGAGAGGAGGGGCGGCTTGCTACGGCGAGCCGCCCTTTTCTTGTTTGGTGAGCGTGCCCGCCTCCGCGGGCACGTCCTCGGTGCTAATCCCGTCGCTGCGCGACGGGGCACCTGCGGCTCGGCCGCGTGGCCTCGCGATACCTGCGGCATCGGGCCAGCGTTAGCCGGTCGCGTCGTGTGACAACGAAAAAGGCGGCCCGGTCTCCCGAGCCGCCTTTCGCTATTCGTCCAGTGTTTTGGTGACTTACATCGACCTCGCAATGAGCATCTTCATGATCTCGTTCGAGCCGCCATAGATGCGCGCGATGCGGGTGTCGCGGTACATGCGGGCGATGGCGTAGTCGTTGATGTAGCCCGCGCCGCCGTGAAATTGCAGGCACTTATCGACCACTTCCGACTGAAGCTCGGTCACCCAGTACTTCGCCATGCTCGCGGTTGCCACGTCGAGCTTGCCCTCGAGCAGCTTGGCGATGCAATCGTTGACGAACACGCGGGCTGCGGTGCCGCGCGCTTTCAGGTCAGCCAGCACAAACTGCGTGTTCTGGAAGTCCCAGATCGTCTTGCCGAACGCCTTGCGGTTCTTGACGTATTCGACCGTCACATCGAGCGCCTTTTCGATGCCCGAAATGGCGTTCATCGCGATCACCAGACGTTCCTGCGGCAGTTCGCCCATCAGCTGGTAGAACCCGCGCCCTTCGACCCCGCCGAGGAGATTATCGCCCGGAATGAACACGTTATCGAAGAACAGCTCGCTGGTATCCTGCGCATCCAGCCCGATCTTGTCGAGCTTCTTGCCGCGCGCAAAACCTTCCGCGCCATCGGTTTCGAGCAGCAGCAGCGAGATGCCCTTGGCGCCTTCTGCCGGATCGGTCTTGGCGACGACAATAATGAAATCAGCCAGTTGGCCGTTCGAGATCCAGGTCTTCGAACCGTTCAGCCGGTAGCCGTTACCGTCTTTCAGCGCGGTGGTCTTGATCGACTGGAGGTCGGACCCTGCATCGGGTTCGCTCATCGCGATCGCGCTGACCAGATCGCCCGCCACCAGACGCGGCAGATACTTGAGCTTCTGCTCCTCGGTGCCGTGGCGCACGAGGTACGGAAGGATGATCGTGTTGTGAAGGCTCGCGCCAAATCCATCAACGCCGTGCTTTCCCTGCTGGTCGATCACCACCATGTCATGGCGGAAGTCGCCGCCGTGGCCGCCGTATTCGGCGGGGACTGAAACGCCGAGCAGGCCTGCTGCGCCGGCTTCGCGCCAGAACTCGCGTTCCACCATCCCGTCTTCGCGCCACTTTTCGACCCGTTTCTGGGGGGCGTGCTGGGCGTAGAATTTGCCGACCGCATCAGCAAAGATGGCGATCTCTTCTTCTTCCATGAAGGCTGGCGGCGGAACGTCGATGACAGGCATTTTTCTCTCTCCTGGTGATCCCGAAATGCGATGTTTCACGTGAAACACTGCGTCTGAGCGGGGTCTGGAAGGGGTCTAAAGGGGGTCTAAGAGGGGTCTAAACCGATCTGGAGGGGGTCTGGATGCTACCGACACCCCCTCAAAAACGGCCTGTTTTTACTTGCCCGTCCAGTTCGGCTTGCGCTTTTCGGCAAAGGCGGCGGCGCCTTCGCGGGCGTCTTGGCTGACGAACACCGGCCCGATCAGCTTGCCCTGATTGTCGTAGCGATCTTCCATCGCCCAGCCGCGCGACTGCTTCATCACGGCCTTCGACACCTTCACGGCGAGTGGGCCATTGGCCGCGATCTTCGCCGCCAGCGCCTTGGCACCGTCGAGCGCCGAGCCTTCGGTCACCTCGTTAATCATGCCCAGCTGGTACGCGCGCTCGGCGCCGATGAAATCACCCGTCAGCGCGAGTTCCAGCGCGATCCGCTCGGGGATCTGGTCGGGCAGCATCATCACGCCGCCAGCGGCCGCAACCAGCCCGCGCTTCACTTCGGGGATGCCGAACTTGGCGTCCTTGTGCGCCACGACGAGATCACACGCGATCATCAGCTCGAGGCCGCCCGCAAGCGCATAGCCCTCAACGGCAGCGATCAGCGGCTTGGCAGGCGGCGCCTGTACCACGCCGCCAAAGCCGCGGCCCGGCACCGACGGCGTCTCGCCGCGCAGGAAGCCCTTGAGGTCCATCCCCGAACAGAACGTCCCGCCCGCACCGGTGATGATGCCGACGCGCAGGTCGTCCTCCGCGTCCAGACGGTCCATCGCCGCCGCGATTCCCTCGGCCGCAGCCTTGGTCATCGCGTTCTTGGCTTCGGGGCGGTTGATGGTGACGATCAGCACGCCATCGACAACTTCAGTCAGCACTTCGGGTGCAGCGGTCTCGCTCACAGGTTCTCTCCCTATCGAAAATGTGATTGCGATTTGAAACGCAATTCTTGTGCGAGTGGTGCAGTGGGTTTACGTAACCGTCAACCGCAATTTCGCTAGAAACGAGAGAGGATCATCATGGCCGAGGCATACATCATCGACGCTGTCCGCACCCCGCGCGGGATTGGCAAGCAGGGCAAGGGCGCGCTGGCTGCCGAGCACCCGCAGCACCTTGCCGCGACCGTGCTGAAGGCGATCAAGGACCGCAACAATCTCGACACCAAGACGGTCGACGACGTGATCTGGTCGGTCTCGACTCAGGACGGGATGCAGGCGGGCGACATGGGCCGCATGGCGGCGCTCGACGCGGGCTATGACATCACCTCGTCCGGCACCACGCTCGACCGCTTCTGCGGCGGCGGCATCACCAGCGTGGCGCTCGCGTCTGCGCAGGTGATGAGCGGGATGGAAGATTGTGTGGTCGCCGGCGGCACCGAGATGATGAGCCTCACCGGCGCCATGTCTCAGGAGAAGATGCGCGCCGGAATCAAGCCGCCGATGATGGGCAGCTACAACGCGCGCCTGCAGGCCGTGCACCCGCAGTCGCATCAGGGCATCTGCGGCGATGCGATTGCCAGCATGGAAGGCTTCACCCGCGAGGAGCTGGACGAAGTCGGCTACCGCTCGCAGCAGCGCGCCGCCGAAGCGATGGCGGCAGGCCGCTTTGCCAAGTCGATTGTGCCGGTGGTGGCGGATGATGGCACGGTGCTGCTGGGTCATGACGAATATCCGCGCCCCCAGACCACCCGCGAAGACCTCGCCAATCTGGCACCGGCCTTCCCGAAGATCGCCGACGTGCCGCTGGACGGCGAGGGCACAACCTTCCGCAAGCTGATCAACAACAAGTACCCTGATCTGAAGATCGAGCACTTCCACCACGCAGGCAATTCGTCGGGCGTGGTGGACGGCGCGGCGGCGGTGTTGATCACCTCCAAGGCCTATGCCGAAAAGCACGGGCTGAAGCCGCGTGCGCGCATCGTCGCCACCTGCAACATGGGCGATGATCCGACGCTGATGCTCAACGCGCCGGTGCCTGCGGCCAAGAAGGTGCTGGCCAAGGCCGGGCTGACGGTGGACGACATTGACCTGTTCGAGATCAACGAGGCTTTCGCGGTGGTTGCCGCCAAGTTCGTGCGAGATTTGGGGCTCGATTGGGACAAGGTGAACGTCAACGGCGGTTCGATTGCGCTCGGCCACCCGATCGGCGCGACCGGATCGATCCTGATCGGCACCGTGATCGACGAGCTGGAACGTCGCGGCGGTCGCTACGGCCTCGTCACGATGTGCGCGGCGGGCGGCATGGCCCCTGCGATCATCGTCGAGCGCGTCGACGGCTTTGTCGACTGAGGACGCAAGGCATGATCGCTGACAACACGCCCGTCATCATCGGGGTCGGACAGTATTCGGAAAGGGTTGGAGAGCCCGGCTACGAGGCGCTGTCCTATATGGACCTTGCAGGGCGGGCGCTGGGGTCGGCGATTGCGGATTCGGGGGCGAGTGGGTCGGTGGCGGATGCCATCGACACCCTCGCCGCGATCCGCGCTTTTGAGATGTCGCGGCCTGATCGCAAGCCGCCGTTCGGTGCGGCGAACAATGTGCCTCGCGCGATTGCGAGCCGCGTGGGCGCGAACCCGGCGCGGGCGATCCTGACGACGACTGGCGGGCAGACCAATCAGCAGTTGGTGGGCGAATTCGCTGCGGCCATCGCTGCGGGGGAGAGCCGCTGTGCGGTGATCGTTGGGTCCGAAGCGATCTCGACCGTGCTGGCGCTCACCGCCAAGGGGGAGATCCCGGATTGGTCGGAGGCAATCGAAGGCGACTTCGAGGATCAGGGCTTCGGGGTCGAGGAACTGATGGAGCCGGTGCTGTTCGCCCAGGGCGCGAGCGGGGCGATCCCGCTCTATGCGCTGGCGGAGAACGCGCGGCGGCACAGGCTGGGGCTGGGGTTGGAGGAATACCGCCTCGAAATCGGCAGGCTGTTCGCGCCGTTCACGCGGGTGGCAGCGGCGAACCCGCATTCTGCCGCTCCTGTGGAGCGCAGCGCCGAGGAGCTCGCGACCGTCACCGACCGCAACCGCATTGTCGCAGAACCCTATCCGCGCATGACCGTGGCGCGCGATCAGGTGAACCAGGCGGCGGCGATCATCGTCGCGTCGGCGGGGCTGGCGCGGGAGTTGGGCGTGCCGCAAGACAAGTGGGTGCACATCCACGCCGTCACCGCCGCGACCGAATTGAAGCTTTCGCAGCGGCCCGATCTGGCGGGCAACCCCGCCTCGCTGGCATCCGTCGATGCGGCGCTGGCGCGGGCGGGGAAGGGGATGGAGGCGATGCGCTACATCGACTTCTATTCGTGCTTCGCGATCCCGGTGTTCAACCAGTGCGACCACTTCGGGCTGTCGGCCGACGACCCGCGCGGGCTGACGCTGACCGGAGGCCTGCCGTTCTTCGGCGGAGCGGGGAACAACTACTCGGCCCACGCCATCGCCGAAGCGGTGCAGCGGGTGCGCGATGATCGGGGCTCCTACGCCTTGGTCGGCGCGAACGGCGGGTGGATGAGCAAATATGCGACCGGCATCTACTCGACCGAACCGGCGGATTGGAGCGCGAACGACCGCTTCGCCGTGCTCCCCAAAGCGACTGACAAGGTGCCTGTGGCGCGCGAACCTGTCGCCAGCGCGACGGTCGAGACCTACACCATCAACCGCGGCCCCAAGGGGCCTGAGGCGATTTTCATCGGGCGCAGCGATGCAGGCGAGCGGGTGGTGGGCAACGCCGACTTCGCCGATCCCGCCACGGCAGCGGCCTTCGAGGGCGGCGAGCCGTTCGGCCTGCGACTCACGCTGTCGCAGGATGATCGCGGGCGGACCGTAGGCCGCATCGCCTGATCTTGCGCGAATCGCCCGTTTGGGGTAGGTGGTTTCAATTGAAACTATCTCGCTAGCGGGGACTGAACCGATGAACGCGCCGACCACGACTCAAGGGGCCACGGACCTCTTCGAAAACCCCGTCGGCCTCGACGGCTTCGAATTCGTCGAGTTCTGCGCGCCCGGGAAGGGCATGCTCGAGCCGGTCTTCGAAGCGATGGGCTTCACCCGCGTCGCCCAGCACCGCTCCAAGGACGTCCACCTGTGGCGGCAGGGCGGCATCAACCTCATCGCCAATTACGAGCCGCGCAGTCCCGCCTGGTACTTCGCGCGCGAGCACGGTGCCGTCGGCCTGCGGCATGGCGTTCCGCGTGCGCGACGCTGCCAAGGCCTATGACCACCTGATCGCCAAGGGCGCTGAGCCCGTCGCTGTGCAGACCGGCGTGATGGAGCTGCGCATCCCCGCGATCCGCGGCATCGGCGGCGCGATCCTCTACCTCGTCGACCGCTACGAGGGCGGCGAGACCGGAAACGGCCTCACCATCTACGACATCGATTTCGAATATCTGCCCGGCGTCGACAAGCACCCCGTCGGCGCGGGCTTCCACACCATCGATCACCTCACCCACAACGTCTACACCGGCCGCATGAAGTACTGGGCGGACTACTACGAGACGCTGTTCAACTTCCGCGAGATCCGCTTCTTCGACATCAAGGGCGAGTATACCGGCCTCACCTCGCAGGCGCTGACCGCGCCCGACGGCAAGATCCGCATCCCCCTCAACGAAGAGGGCGAAGGCGGCAAGGGTCAGATCGAGGAGTTCCTGCGCGCCTTCAACGGTGAGGGCATCCAGCACATCGCGCTGATCTGCGACGATCTCCCGGCCTGCTGGGACCGCCTCAAGGCGCTCGGCGTGCCCTTCATGACCGCGCCGCCGGCCACCTATTACGCGATGCTCGAAGGCCGCCTGCCGGGCCACGGCGAGGACGTCGATGCGCTCCAGATGCGCGGCATCCTGCTGGACGGCACGACCCAAAATGCAGATGGGTCAGGCAGCTCGCCCCGCCTGCTCCTCCAGATCTTCGCGCAGGCGCAGGTCGGGCCGGTGTTCTTCGAATTCATCCAGCGCAAGGGCGACGAAGGCTTCGGCGAGGGCAACTTCAAGGCCCTGTTCGAAAGCATGGAGCGCGACCAGATCGAGCGCGGCGTGCTGGAAGTCGCCGCACCGGCGGCGTAATTCTCCCAAACCCGTTCGTGCTGAGCTTGTCGAAGCACCGTCCTTCTTTTGGACTGACGGGACACAAGAAAGTGCAGGGCTTCGACAAGCTCAGCCCGAACGGAGTTTGGTATGACTGATCACCCCGTAAACCTCGCCGGCATCCACCACGCCGCCTACCGCTGCAAGGACGCAGCCGAGACCGTAGAGTGGTACGCCCGCGTGCTCGGCATGACCTACACCACCGCCTTTGCCGAGGATCACGTGCCCTCGACCGGCGAGTATGATCCCTACATGCACATCTTCCTCGATGCGGGGAACGGCAACATCCTCGCCTTCTTCGAGCTGCCCAACCAGCCGGAGATGGGCAAGGACCCCAACACGCCAGCATGGGTGCAGCACCTCGCGCTGAAGGTGCCGGACGAGGCCGCGCTGCTTGCGGCCAAGGCCCATGTCGAGGCGCAAGGCATCGACGTGCTCGGCCCGACACATCACGGCATCTTCAAGTCGATCTACTTCTTCGACCCCAACGGCCACAGGGTCGAGCTCGCCGCCGATATCGGCACGGCGGAGCAATACGCCGAACTCGCCCGCGTCGCCCCGGTGATGCTGGAGGAGTGGAGCCAGACCAAAACCGCCCCGCGCCACGCCGACTGGCTGCATGAACTCGCCCGCGCGGAACACGCGAAGGTCTGACCACTCTGGGATGAGTGAGGTCTGCGTGATGTCCGCTTTTGGGAGCTGGCGGCTGATTGCGTTATGACCGCAAGTGGGTGGTTTGCGGAACGGCAGGTTCGAGCCAGACGCCCGAATGACGCGCCGATGCTCAACCAACGAAGATTGGCTCAATCCGACCGCTGGAAAGTCTCCAGATAACGTCCTGAGGCACTGGCAGGCTCAATGCCTCTACTTTGGACAGCCCGCTGTATGCGCCTCTGATGATCCGGCTAACCAGCCCGTGAGACACGGCGACTGTCACACCCTGTCGTTCGCGCAACCAGGATTCGGCTCTCTGGAAAGCGGCGTCATAGCTCTCCCCGTCAGGCGACCTGAAAAACCAATCGAATGGTGTCGAGCCATCGAGCAACCCTGGCCATTGTGCGTCAATATCGATGTGGGTCAAACCATCCCATGTGCCCAAAGACACCTCAGAAAGTCGATCATCACACTGCGCGGCAGGAAGATTCGCGCACGCCGCAATGATCGCCGCTGTCTGACGAGTTCTTCCGAGGGGGCTAGTGACGAACGCATCGAATGAGATGTCCAACCCAGCAAGGCGCTTACCGAAATCCTCGGCTTGCTTTACGCCAGTGTCAGTAAGGGCAGAATCCAGTTTTCCTTGGAAACGACCCTGAGCGTTC
Source organism: uncultured Alphaproteobacteria bacterium (assembly GCA_963765775.1). Lineage (GTDB taxonomy): Bacteria > Pseudomonadota > Alphaproteobacteria > Sphingomonadales > Sphingomonadaceae > Erythrobacter. The sequence goes on along the minus strand of CAVXXQ010000006.1, from coordinate 151,525 downwards.
CATTCCGTTTCACCGTGGCGGATCAGATAGACTTCATTCACTGGCGTCTTCAGTATGCCAATTGCAGGAGCGTTCGCAAACGTTCCGCAATGACCGCAACGGGGTCGCTAGCCGAACGGCAGGTTTTTTCAGCGACCTCGCAAAAGCTGCCATGCACCTCGTCCACCAGCGCCGTCCACGCCGTCACGCGGGCCGGAGCTTACTCGGGAGCCGGCCCGCAACTCAGCCGGATCGCCTTGCCTGCAAAGTCGTAGGTGATGCTTGAACAATGCGCGATCTGGTCGCTGCCGATCCGCGTCAGCAGGTCGGGTTTGCCGCGCCCCTTGCGGCGGCTGACGAGGATGCTGTTCTTGTCGAAGCGCGGGTCGTCCTTGGCGATCTCGCCCACGCGGGTCGGCTCGCCGTAATCCTCCACCCGCACCGCGAAGCGCTCCACCGCGAGGCTGCCGAGCGCGATCGGCACGGCGATGCGCATCATCCGCGTGGGGCGCTCGACGCCGAAATCCATCACCGCGATGGCATCAGTCCCCGGCGCGAACCCGCCGTCCTGATGGGTGGCGATGAAGTTGGCGGTGGGCGCGGTGACGAGGTTCTCGGCCCGCTCGGGCACGAAGATCATCATCAGCCGCTTCTTGCCGACCGTGACCTCGGTGCCGAGCCGGGTGTTGCGGTCCCCGCCGGTGCGTTTGAGGGGGAAGCTCTCGACCGTCTCCGCCTCGCCCGGCGCACGCAGAGCGAAGGTCACGCGCTTGTAGGGCAAGTGGTGGACCCCGATCACCCCGTCGGCTTTGGCCGAGGCCGGGCGGTCCGACCAGGTCACCGTCAGCGGCGCCGACCCCGCGCCGAAATCGGCGAGGGCAGACGCGGCGCTGCCTGACACCACCACCGGCCCGAACCGCCAGCCGCGTCCCGACGTCTCCACCAGCATCAGCCGCGCGGCGACCTCGGGGTTGATGACCGGCGGGCCGAAAGCCTCGGCACTGACTTCGAGCCGCAGCGCCTCGCCATTGATGAACACCGTGATGATGCTGTCGCCTTCGAGCAGCAACTCGTCGGGCAGGGCGGGGGCGGCTGGGGGTGGAAGCGCAACCGCAGCCGGGGCAGGGGCCTGCGCGGCGGACAGGGCGAAGGCGAGCAGCGGGGCGATCAGCATGACCGGCACTTACAGTGCGCGGCGTCAGGTTCCTAGGGTGCCGTGTTCCTGGGCGCTGCGGGCCTGCGCCTGCGCCTGCTCACGTGCGAGCTTGCGCCGCGCGTATTGTGCTTTGCGCTTGATCTCGACCACCCGGATCACTTCGGCGCGGGCGAGCATCCACCACAGGCCCGCGACCAGCCAGACAATCACGCCGATCAGGAACAGGAACATGCCGCTCCCGAAGTCCGTGCCGCTGTGCGTGGTCTGGATATGGTTGGCGAGCCACACGAGCAGCGGCGTCAGCAGCGCCAGCCAGAGGGTAAACTGCGCCCAGCCTTTCCATCCGCGCGGGACGATCATGTAAGGCAACACCCCGCCCTCGTAGACGATGAAGGGCTTCTCGTGCGCGCGCATCACTCTCTCCTGAATCGACCGCGCCTGCCAGTGCGGTGTCATGAAACTGAAAGAGTCGATCTATTATTCACGGATCGGCGAGAGTCGAGTCGGAGTTAGCTAACGGACACCTTATGGGCCGAGCTTGAGGTGTCGGAGCGATCGGCGGCTTCCGGTTAGCGCCCGCCGCGCCGCTTGCGATCCTGTTCGCGCTTGAGCTTCAGCAGTTCCTGCAGATCGACCACCTCGGCGCGGGCCTTCATCCACCAGACCCCGCCGACCGTCCAGACCAACATCCCGCCCAGATAGACTGCGAGCCCGAGGTAAAACTCCGGTTCCTCGCCATGCTTGGCGGCATAGTCGACAAACCACAGCAACAAGGGCACCAGGAGTGCCATCCACACAGCAAACTGCGTCCAGCCCTTCACCCCGCGCGGCACGATGGTGAAGTTCATCAGGCCCCTGCGGTACATCACAAACGGCTTGTCTTCGTCACGCATTATCCTGTCCTCCACTTGCCTTGCCCGCGGGCCGTCCGCGTTTGGCCGCTTCGCTTCGGCCCACCTTCACCCCGCGCCGGGCGAGCGCCTCGCGCAGCAGCACCTCGATCTCGGCGTTCACGCTGCGCAGCTCGGCATCGGCGAGCCGCTGGACCGCATCGTGAAGCGCCGGATCGAGGCGCAGGGGAAAGGCTTTCTTCGCTGACATAAGCCGATCAGTAGAGCGAGCCTGCGTTGACCACCGGCTGGGTGTCACGCTCACCGCAGAGCACGACCATCAGGTTCGAGACCATCGCCGCCTTGCGCTCGTCGTCGAGGTCGACAACGCCGCGTTCGCTGAGCTGGGCAAGCGCCATCTCGACCATCGTCACCGCGCCCTCGACCAGCTTCTTGCGAGCCGAGATCACCGCTTCGGCCTGCTGGCGGCGCAGCATCGCGCCGGCGATTTCGGGGGCATAGGCCAAGTGGGTGAGGCCGCATTCGTCGACCGTGATCCCGGCGACCGTCAGCCGCTCGATCAGCGCGGCGCGCAGTTCGACACCGACTTCATCATGATTGCCGCGCAAGGTGACCTCGAGATGTTCGATGTCGTCATAGGGATAGCGCGACCCGATCGAGCGCACCGCTGCTTCGATCTGGGCGTTGACGAATTCGCGGTAGTCATCGACGTCGAACAAAGCCTGCGCGGTGTCGGTCACGCGCCACACCACCTGCGCGCCCATCTCGATCGGGTTGCCGCGTGCGTCGTTGACCTTGATGGTCTGCGAGATGACGTTGTTGGCGCGCACCGCGATCTTGGTCTTGCCAAGCCACGGCAGCACCCAGCGCAGGCCCTCGTTGCGGTCGGTGCCCTTGTAGGCGCCGAACAGCTGGATCGCGGCGGCCTGGTTAGGGTTGATCATGTAGAAGCCGGTGAGGATGAACAGGCCGATAAAGCCGATGATGAAGGCGCCAAGCACGGGCAATCCGGCGGGCGGGCCTTTTGCCGCGAGGGTGCTGAGGAGCAGCCACCCCGCGCCTGCGACCATCGCGAGGCTGACCAGCAGCATGACATAGCCGCTCTGGGTCGTAGCCGGGACTTCCTGGCTACGGTTGAGGGCGGGGGCTTCGGAAGTGGACATGACGAATCTCCATTGGCGATATAATTGTGATATCGCTTTTATATCATGGGTTGGGATCGTCAAGCAGCTTCGGCAGCGGTGCGCGCGGCGCTGTTCCCCGGGGCCGTGCGCATCGATACTTGGCGCGCGGCACGATTTGGCTGTAGCAAGCGCGTTACGCGTAAATCCAGAAGTCGGGGGGCAAGGTCAGGTGAGCGGCGACGACATTTCTTCGGGCACCGGTCCGCGGCTGTTCGTCAGCTATTCGCGCTCCGATCTGGACCGCGCCCGCCCGGTGATCGCGCTGCTGGAACAGGCCGGGTTCGACGCCTGGTGGGACGGGCGGCTGGAGGGCGGCGAGAACTATCTCCAGACCACCGAGAATGCGCTTGAGACGGCGGATTGCGTGGTGGTGCTGTGGTCGGCCACGTCGACTCAATCGCACTGGGTGCGCGACGAGGCGCAGCGCGGGCGTGAGCGTGGGTGCCTCGTGCCGCTGACGATCGACGGGACGATCGCGCCCTTGGGCTTCCGCCAGTTCCAGCTGCTCGATGTGAGCGATTGGGACGGCTCGCCCGAGAGCACGGAGGCGGTGCGGATCCTTGTTGCGGTGCGGGCCAAGGCGGGGGGTCAGTCAGATGCAAGTCCGGTCGCGCCAACCCCCGTTTTGCCCACTTCCGTTTCCGCCCCCGCGCAGACCCCCGTGCAGACCCCCGCCTTCGCGCTCTCGCGGCGCACCCTGATGGTTGGCGGCGTGGGGGCCGTGGCGGCGGCGGGAACGCTCGGCGCATGGCAATTCGGCCTGTTCGGTTCGCGCGCTTCGGCAGCGATCTCGATGGTGGTGCTGCCCTTCGCCAACGAGACGGGCGATCCGGCTAAAAAGTACTTCTCCGACGGCCTCGCCCGCGAACTGCGCAGCATCCTTGCGCGCAATCCGCGGCTTAAGGTGGCAGCGCCCACCTCCTCCAGCGCCATCGAGACCGAGGACGACTTCGCGATCGGCCGCAAGCTCGGGGTCGGCCACATCCTGCGCGGCTCTGTCCAGCGCGACACCGCGCGGGTGCGGGTCACCGCCGAACTGGTCGCGATCAAGGACGGCCTGGTGCGCTGGGCCGAAACCTATGACCGCGCGCTCGAGGATGTCTTTGCGGTGCAGTCGGAAATCGCCGAGACGGTCGCGCTGTCGCTGGTCGCCGAGGTCGCAACCGACAGCGAGGCGCAGGCCGCCGCCGCTGCGCAGAAGGATATCGGCGGCACGCAATCTGTGGCCGCTTACGAGGCGTTCCTGCGCGGCATGGCGCTTTACGATTTGTCCTCCGGCGAGGAAACCGACCGCGCCGCGCTGGTGCAGTTCGATGCGGCGGCGGGAGAAGACCCGAACTACGCTGCCGCCCACGCGATGCGCTCCACCATGCTCGCCGCCGTCGCCAACAATGTCGGGGGCGGGCAGGACGATTCCCGCAAGCTGTTCGACCAGGCCATTGCCGCCGCGCAAAAGGCCGTCGCCATCGAAAAGCGGCTGGCCCGCGGGCACCTTGCGCTGGGCTTTGCGCTCAATAACGGGCGGCTTGATCGCACCGCTGCCACCCCGCACTACCGCGCCGCCGAGGAGCTTGCCCCCGGCGATGCCGACGTGCTGCGCGCGGCAGCGAGCTTCCATGCCTATGGGCCGCAAGTGGCGCTGGCGCAGACCATGATCGCAGGCGTGCTGGAGCTTGACCCGCTCAACGCCCGCGCCTTCCGTTCGGCGGGCTATATTGCGCTGTTCGCACGCGATTATGCGAGCGTCGTCAGCAACATGAACCGCGCCCTTACCCTGAACCCGAGCCTTGCCAGCGCGCAGTTCGGGATTGCCATTGCGCGGCTGATGCAGGGCGATGCGGCAGGCGCGCTCAAGGCCGCCGCGACTGAGCAGGGGCAGGCCTATGGTCTGACCGCGGTGGCCATCGCCAAGCACAAGCTGGGCGATGCGGCGGGATCGGATGCGGCGCTGGCGCAGTTGGGAAGCGCCTTCGACGATTCCTATTACCAGCAGGCCGAAGTCCACGCCCAGCGCGGCAATCTGGCCGAGGCGTTGTCGCGGCTTGAGGCGAGCTACCGGCTGCGTGATCCGGGCTTGCTGTGGATCCGCAACGATCCGTTGCTCGATCCCCTGCGCAGCCAGCCGGCCTTCAAGGATTTGCTAATCCGCCTCGGGTCATGATAGCTCTTTGGCCGCGCCCGATGGGGGGCGTGCATGAGGGGGAATCCACCATGAAAAAGATTGTGACTTTCGCGACTGTAGCCGGCTGCGCGCTGGTTCTGACGGCTTGCAACAAGACGGAAGAGGCCCCTGCGGCCGAAGCCACCGCCGACACCGAGATGATGGCGCCCGCCGCGACCGACACCCCGGCAGCGACCGAAACCCTCGATCCGACCGGCAACCCGATCGGCCCGGGCAAGACCGCCGCGGACGCTCCGATGGCTGTCGAAACCCCCGCCGAATAAGCCTTCGCTATTGCCGCCCGCGCGATTGTTTCACGTGAAACAGCGCGCGGGCGCTGCTCTAACCGGGGTCTAGAGGGGGCCTAGAACGCGCTAGTGGGGGTCTGGACCCCGTCAACGCGCCGCCTGCCCCGATCTGAAGCCCGGCACGTGCGAGGCCAGCCACGCCTGCACCAGCGGATCGCCGAGACGGGTGTAGACACTCGGCACGCCGGTCGTCCCGCAATCCTTTCCGCCGCTTACCACACCGATCAGCGTCGGCACGCCTTTCTGGTCGCCATAGGTGATCAGCGGCCCGCCGCTGTCGCCGAGGCACGCCTGCTCGCCCTTCGGCCCCGCCGCGCACAGCACCGAACCCTCGCGCCCGAAGGTGCGGGCGATCGCCCCGCACGCCTGCGGATCGCGCAGTTCCAGCCGCGCGCCCCGCAGCGCCTCGGACGCTTCCGGGACATTCAGTTTCGTGCGCCCCCAGCCGAAGGTGTAGACCGGCGCTCTGGCCACCACCGGCCGTTCGGCAAGCGAGCGGTTGTCGAGCCTGATGCGCGCTGCGGCAAACAGGCTGTCGCCGCGCGTGCCGGCCCGCGGATCATACTGGACCAGTGCAATGTCGAATTTGAGCGTACCGCGCGAAAACTGCGGGTGCGGGATCACGCGCCGGATCGGGTAGCTGTTGCCCTCGTTCGCGAGCGGACTGATCACGCCGAGCCGGACGCGGTAACCGTGCTTTTCGATCGGGAATTTGCCCACGCCTTTGACATGATCGACGACGCAGTGCGCCGCGGTGAGGATCCATCCGGTGGCGACCAGCGCCCCGCCGCAAAAGGCGCGGTATTCCTCGCCTACCGCCGTCGTCCCGAGCTTTGCCGGGCGCCATAGCAACGCCTGCCACGGGGCCTGTTCGATCCGGGGAATGGCAAAGCCGTTGAGGACGCGGGACACGGCGTCGCACAGCCTGTCGGTATAGGTGACGCCTTCATAGACCACGACCGTGGTGTTGCAGCGCCGTGCCTCGTCCTCGGCCTTCTCGCGCTCGGCTTCGGCGCGGATGGCCGCCTGCTGCGCAGCGATTTCCTCGGGCGTCTGTTCGGGCGGCGGGTAATTCGCGGCCAACAGCGCCGGGGCGGCAGGGTCGCTGGTAGCCAGATCGGTGACGAAGCGGCAGGCGCTCGCCCGGCCCGCATCGCACTGCGGCGCATAGAGTTCGGCGGCGCGCAGCACGTCCTGCGCGAGCAGGGTGCCATCCGCCAGCGAATCCGCGAGCGTCTGGCAGGCGTTTTGCGACCCGTCCTCGCAAGCGCGCGTCAGGTACAGGTCGGCGCGCTGGGGATCCGCCGCGCCAGTGTCGCGCCACGTGTCGAGCAGCAGCATCGCCGCATCAAAGCAGGCCTTCCCCGCATCTGGCCTAGCATCAGCCTCGCACGCCGCGCCCAGCAGTTCGAGGGCTCGCGGTTTGTTTTCGAGCGGGCCGTTTTGCGCGGCCATCAGAGTCCCGAGTTTGATGCACGCCGCCTGCGCGCCGCTTGCGCAATCGGCGGCGAGGCGCGGTTCCTCGCGCAAATTGGCGGCATCCTCGCAGGCGGACGTCATGCTTGGGCAAGCCCGGTCGAACAGTGCGAGCGCCGCTGCCCGGTCCGGCGGAGTTTGGCGCAGCAGCGCGAGCGCGATGTTCGAGCAAGCCCAACCGTCGCCCGCATCGCAGCCGAGCGACAGATAGGTCTTGGCCCGCGCGCTGGCCGCGCCTTCGGCTGTCCGCCAGTGCAGTTCCGCATCGCTGCAGGCCATTGCGTCACCGGCGCGGCACTGGCGATCGAGCAGCGCCAGCGCCTCCTGCTGCTCGGCGGCAGTGCGCTCGCTTCCCAACAGAAGCGAAGCGAGCGTGCGGCACGATGCGCCCCAACCGGCCGTGCAGTTTTTGCGGCGCAGCTTTTCGGCGGCGGCGGGGTCGGGCTCGGCCACAACACCATCCGCGATGTCGTCGGCCTGCGCATCGCAGCTTTCGAGCGATCCGAGCGTGCAGCCGCGCACCATCATCATGGCGGCCGCGCGGGTATCGGCGGCGGCTTGTTCGGGGTCGACGTCCCGCAGGCCTTGCAGCAGTCGGCCCAGCCGGTAGCAGGCGCTTGCGTCCTTGGCGGTGCAGGCCTTGCGGTAGATCAGCTCGGCAACCGGACGGTTCTGCGGACGGCCCTCGCCCTTGTTGTAAGCCCAGCCAAGGTCGGAACAGCCCGCCTGTCTCCCCGCCGTACAGGCCGCTTCTGCGGCATCGGCGGCGGCGGTTTCGCGCGCGATGTCGTCTGCGGGCTTGTGCGGCGAGGCACGATTGCTGGTGCGTTCGGGGTAGGTGCGCGGGATCGGTGCATCCTGCGCCCGGGCGGGGGTGGTCGCGATCATCAGCGCCGCCAGCATCAGCGCCGCCAGCAATTTTGGCAGCATCACCGAGCGTCTGACCATCACCGCGTCCTCCCCACCGCTTTGTGAAGATGCGCTTTTCGGCGCAGGCGGTCAAATCCTGCGCATTGCGGCAAGGCGCTTGTAAGGCAGGGGGGCGAGCGACTAAGCACGTCCAAGGGGCCCGAAAGGGGCGGGGGAGACGACACCAGCGATGCCAGCCAGCCCGCCCGCTCCGGTCAGCGACAACTGGCAGCCGCATCTGGCGCTCGGCATCACCGGCCACCGCGCCTCCAACGCTTCGTTCTGCGCCCATGCCGATGCGATTGCCGCTGCGCTGGCTGCGCTGTTTGCGCAGATCGACGGGATCGCGGGCGCACTTGCCGGAACGAGGGGCGCGGTGCGGCTGCACAGCCTGCTGGTCGACGGAACCGACCAGATCGCCGCCGATCTCGCCTTGCAGCGCGGCTGGGAGCTGGCCGTGCCGCTGCCGTTCGGCGCGGTGCTCAACTGCGCGATCAACGCCCACCCCGAAGCCCTTGCCGATGCCGAGGCGCTGCTGGCAGGGCGCGCGGCGAGCGATCCGGCGGTCGAGGCGAAGGCCGCCGCGATCCGTGCAATCACCGGGCGCGCCAGCCTGTTCGAGATCGCCGACCGCGATGCCGAGGTTGCCGCGCTGTGGCGCGCGAGCCTCACGGATCCCGATGACCGCGTCGCCGCGCGGGCGTTCGAGGCGCTGGCGTCGGACAATGTCGCGCTGGCGGGCCGCGTGATGATCGAGCGCACCGATCTCGTGATCGCGGTGTGGGACGGGAAGGTCGCAAACCTCCCCGGCGGCACGGGTCACACGGTCGCCGCCGCGCTGGCGATGGGCGCGCCGGTGTTGTTGATCGACCCGGCAGTGCCCGGCACATGGCGCATCCTCGGGCGGCCCGAGGAATTGGGCCAGCCTGCGCCGTCCGCCGCGCCCGATGTCGCGCGGCTGGAAGCGATCATCCGCGCCGCCGTGGTGTGCGAAGGATGGAGCCCCGCGCTGCTCGCCAAGGAACAGTGGAAGCCCCGCAGCGCCCGCGCCTTCGGCCTTTACCGCCGCATCGAACGCGTGTTCGGCGGGGGCGGCCATCCGTTCGGCTCGCTCAGGGTGGATTACGAAGCGCCTGAGGCTATCGTCATCGGATCGGGCGCGGGCGTGATGGCGGCGGCCACCGCCATGCCGGCGGGCGATGCGCAAGTGACGCGCCAGATTGCCGAGGAGGTGCTACCGCTGCAGGCTTGGGCGGAAGGGATCGCCTGCCGCCTCGCCGATGCCTATCGCAGCGGGCAGATCGTCAACTTCGTGCTGGCGACCCTCGCGGTGATTATCGGGATCGCCTACCTTCCGACCGGACTTGGCGAGCAGAAGTGGGTGTTCGCACTGGCCGAGCTGCTGCTGCTTGGCGGCATTCTGGTGCTGACCGCAGCGGGATCGAAGCTCGGCTGGCATCGCCGCTGGTTCGCGATGCGCCGCGTCGCCGAATATCTGCGCCACGCGCCCTCGCTGCTGCTGATGGGGGTGAGCCGTCCGACCGGGCGCTGGCCCAGAAGCGGGCGGGGCAGCGGCGAGGGTGCGGAATGGCCCGAGCATTTCGCCCGCCACGCGCTGCGCGATGTCGGCCTGCCGCGCGTCGCTGTCACCCGCGCCTATCTGCGCGCCGGGCTGACCGGCGCGGTGCTGCCGCATGTGGCGGGCCAGCGCGCCTATCACGCGGCGAAAGCGCACCGGCTGGAGCGCGTCCACCACCGGCTCGACAAGGCAGCCGAGACCTGCTTCGCGCTCGCGGTCGCCTCGGTGGTGGCCTATCTGGCGCTGAAGGGGCTGGGTCTTGCGGGCCTCGTCCCCAAGCAGCTCGCCAGCGATCTGTCGCCGTTCTTCACCTTCTGCGGCGTGGCCTTCCCGACGCTTGGCGCGAACCTTTCGGGCATCCGCTTCTTCGGCGATTTCGAGCGCTTCGGCGCGATCTCGCGGGTCGCGGCGGAGAAGCTGCGCGAGATCGAGACGCGCATCGAACTGCTGCTGTCAGGCGACGAACGCGCGCTCACCTATGCCGCCGCCGCCGACCTCATCCACGCGCTCGACGAAGCGGTGGTCGAGGAGATCGCGAGCTGGCAGGCGGTGTTCGGCGCGAAGCATCTGGCGCTGCCCGCTTAATACCCGCTCGCCTGCCCGTCTTTGCGCATTTCGGTCGCGCCGGTGTAGACGCCGGTGACCGGGTCGCGGACGATCGCCTGATAGCCGCCGAACGGGATGCCGGTGCTCTCCACCTCGACCACGTGGCCCATCGCCCGCAGCGCCTCGACAGTCGCGGCAGGAATGCCCGGTTCGACCTGCAGCACGCCGAGCATGTCGATGGCCGCCGTATCGGCAGGGCTGCCCGCCAGCGCATCGGTCGGCTGGCGTCCGCCATCGTGGTGGATACGCGCCGCATCGCCTGCCTCTTGCAGGTTCATCCCGTAGTCGACGAGGTTCACCAGCACCTGCACGTGCCCCTGCGGCTGCATCCCGCCGCCCATCAGCCCGAAGCTCATCCACGGCTTGCCGTCCTTCATCACGAAGGCCGGGATGATCGTCTGGAAGGGCCGCTTGGCAGGCGCATAGGCGTTAGGATGCGCAGGATCGAGGCTGTAGAGCTCGCCCCGGTCCTGGAACATGAAGCCGAGGCCATCCGCGACCAACCCGCCGCCCATGCCGCGATAATTCGACTGGATGAGGCTGACCATCATCCCGTCCTTATCGGCGACGGTGAAGTAGGTGGTGTCGCCCGGGCCTTCGAGCTTGGGGGCAATCAGCGCGCCGGGCGTGAAGGCGGGGGTGGCGCGCGCGGGGTCGATCAGGGCGAAACGCTGCTTGCCGTATTCATCCGTCAGCAGCTCGGCGGGCGCCGCCGCGAAGTCCGGATCGGCATAGAACCGCGCCGCATCCTCGAAGGCGAGGCGCTTGGCTTCGGTGATGTAGTGCAGCACCTCTGGCGAACCGCGCTCCCACTGGGCGAGGTCCACGTGTCGGAGGATGTTGACCATCTGCAACGCCGCAAAGCCTTGGCTGTTGGGCGGCAGTTCGCACAGCTCGTAGCCCGCGCGATAGGCAGCGCAGGCGACGTCGACCCACTCACTGTCATGCGCGGCGAAATCGGCGAGGGTGAAGGCGCTGCCCTGCTTTTGCAGGTAACCCACCATCACCTTGGCAAGCGCACCCTTGTAGAAGGCATCGCGCCCGCCCTTGGCGATGGCCTCCAGCGTGTTGGCCAGATCGGGGTTGCGGAACATCTCGCCGGGCCCCGGCGCGCGGCCATTGGCGAAGTAGGTCGCGCGGGCATTGGTGAAGTCGAACTTGGTCGTGGCCTGCTGGCGTTCGTAATTCTTCAGCCCGCGCGCCATGTACATTGCGATCACCGGCGCGACCGGGTGGCCTTCGCGGGCGTATTTGATCGCAGGGGCGAGCACCTGATCCATCGGTAGCTTGCCGAAGCGGTCATGCAGGTCGAACCACGCATCGACCGTGCCGGGGATGGTGACGGGCAGTACGCCGACGGGAGGAAGGCTGGTCGCGCCCGCCGGAAGCTTGGCCTTCAATTGCGCCAAGGTCTGCCCCGCTGGCGAGCGTCCCGATCCGTTGATGCCGACCAGCTTGCCGGTCTTGGGGTCCCAGACGATTGCGAACAGATCGCCGCCGATGCCGTTGCCGGTCGGCTCCATTAGCCCGAGCGCGGCGTTGGCGGCAATCGCCGCATCGACCGCCGATCCGCCCGCTTTCAGGATATCGAGCGCGATCTGCGTGGCGAGCGGCTGGGCGGTGGCGGCCATGCCGTGCGGGGCGATGACCGGGCTGCGGCTCCATGCTGCGCCGACCGGGCGTGCGCCGGGGCCGATGCCCTTGGTCGCTTGCGGCGTGCTTTCAGCGGGGTTGGGGGCGGTGTCCTGCGCCAAGGCGGGGGAAGCGAGGATGGCGGCTCCGGCAAGGAGCAGGGCGTTGAGCTTGATCATGGCGCGGCACACTAACCAGTGTGCCGCGCGCTGCAAGAGTGGGGCGCAAGACCGCTCACCTTACCCCATCAGCATCATGTTCATCATCCGCCCCGGCACCACAAAGGCGGCAAGGCCGGGGAGCATCAGGGCCAGCAGGTAGGTGCGCACCAGATGGTTCTTGTGCGCCTTGATGTTCCCGGCCCGCGCGGTCGACATCACCTTCCATGCGGCGTGGAAGGTCAGCGGCACGAACAGGTGGATCCAGCTGAAGCTGCCGCTCGTCTGGATGAAGATCGCGGTGGTGGCGGTGATCAGCATCAGCACCAGCCACACCTTGCCCAGCATCTTGTGCATCGGCGTGCCCTTCCTGGCGAGCAGCAGCCAGCCGCCCAGCGGAATGGTCGGCAGCACGGCTGCAACGTGGATGATGATCGGCAGCTTGGCGTAGGCCTCGATCCCCTCGACCATGCCGAGCGCCGCCTTGCCGAGCGCCACCACAATGGCGAAGCTCATGGTGAAGCAGGCGAGGCTGACGGCAGTGCGGGTGGCGGTGCCGATGTCGAAGCCGGGCTTGGCTGCGGGTTTGGCGACGGGGGCAGAACGAAGGGCGGCGGGCAGGGTGATGGCGTTCATGGCGGGTCTCCCGGGATCGGTGGGTGGTTGCTGAGACCGGTGTGCCGCCATCCCGTTCGCGGGCAATCGCACTTGCGCAAATGGCGCGGGCCATGCGTGAATTGCCCGGGCACGGGCCATGCTTGCCACTTTACGAAGCGCGAATGGGCAGTCAGGTATGGCCCATGACCTTGCAGCCCGCATCGCCGCGCCACGCCCTTGCGCGCCGGATCATCATCGATCTGGCGGCGATGACGGTGATCGGGGTGTTCCTCGCGATTACCGGCCCGTTCGGGAGCATTGGCGCCCCGATGGCTGAGCGGCTGGTGACATGGATCGGCTTCGCGTGGCTTGGCTATGCCTGCTACCGCCCGATGCAGAGCGTGGTGAACTGGGGGACGCGGGTGCTGGCCTTGCCGCGCTGGAGCATGCTGGCGGTGACCTGTCTGGTGGGGACAGTGCCGATGACAATCGCGGTGCTGGCGATCAACCGGGAGCCGTTCGGTACGCTGGGCTGGCCGGGGCTCGAGGTGGCGATGGGCACCTATTTCTCGGTGCTGGTGATCGGCGGGGCGATAACCGTGCTGTTCAATCTCGTGCAGGGCCCGCGCGGGCCGGAGCCTTTTGCGGCGCCGCCTCTGGCTGCTGGCATTCCCGCGATTGATCGGATTGTGGTGCCTGTGCCCGTGCCTGCACCTGTTCCAGCGCCAAATCCGCTGCTGGGCCAGCTCCCCGCAGACATCGGCAGCGATATCGTCGCGCTGGAGATGGAGGACCACTATGTCCGCGTCCATACCGCGCTCGGCTCGGCGCTGGTGCTGATGCGGCTGCGCGATGCGATGGTGCTGGTGGCCGAGACCGAGGGGATGCAGGTGCACCGCAGCTGGTGGGTGGCACGCGGCGCGGTCGAGGATGTGCTGCGCGACGGACGCAATCTGCGCCTCAGGCTGCCGCGCGGGATCGAGGCGCCGGTCGCCCGCGCGAACATAGCGGCTCTGCGCGACGCCCGCTGGATCTGATCGCCTGAACGAACAAGGCCCCCGGTGTCGCCACCGGAGGCCTCAATCTCGTCAATCGTTCACTTCTCAAGCGTGGTATTTCGCCCAGCTCACATCGAAACGATCCGCGTTCATCACCTTGTTCCAGGCCGAGATGAAGTCGCAGACGAACTTGGCTTCGTTGCCGCTCTCGGCATAGACCTCGGCCTGCGCGCGCAGCTGCGAGTTCGATCCGAACACGAGATCGGTGCGGGTTGCGCGCCACTTCTCTTCGCCCGTGGCACGGTCGACGCCGACATATTCCTCGTCCCCGCTCTCGTCCACCGGCGACCACCGGGTGTTCATGTCGAGCAGGTTGCGGAAGAAGTCAGGCGTGAGCTTGCCCGGGGTCTCGGTCAGCACGCCGATGCGGTGGCCGTGATGGGCATGATCGCTCACCGCGCCCAGCGCCCGCATCCCGCCCATCAGCACCGCCAGTTCGGGGACCGACAGGCCGAGCAGGTGTGCCCGGTCGATCAGCATTTCCTCGGTGCGGACCTGCGCCTTGGTCTTGAGGTAGTTGCGGAAGCCGTCGGCGAACGGCTCCATCGGTTCGAAGCTGGCCGCATCGGTGTGCGCGTCCGTGGCATCGCCGCGCCCGCCCATGAACGGCACGGTCACGTCATGCCCGGCATCGCGCGCCGCCTTCTCGACCGCTGCCGAGCCCGCCAGCACGATCGCGTCGGCCATGCTGAGGCTGCCGCGGTGCGCTTCGATGGTGTCGAGCACCTTGGCAAGCTCTGCCGGATCGTTGACCGCCCAGCTGCGCTGCGGTTCAAGCCGGATGCGCGCGCCGTTTGCCCCGCCGCGGTGGTCGGAGTTGCGATAGGTCGAGGCCGAGGCCCAGGCCGCCTTGACCAGCTCGCGCACCGACAGCCCGCTGCCGAGGATCGCCGCCTTGAAACGCGCGACTTCGGCGTCCGCAGGCGTGGTGCCGGCCGGAACCGGGTCCTGCCAGATCAGCGTTTCGGACGGCACGTCCGGGCCGAGGTAGCGGACCTTGGGACCCATATCGCGGTGGCACAGCTTGAACCATGCGCGCGCGAAGGCATCGTCGAGCGCGGCCTGATCGTCGCGGAACCGCTCGGAAATCTTGCGGTATTCCGGGTCACGCTTCAGCGCCATGTCGGCGGTGGTCATCATCGTCGGCACGCGCTTGCTGGGGTCGCGCGCGTCGGGGGCCATGTCTTCCGGATCGGGGTTGATCGGCTGCCACTGGTGGGCACCGGCCGGCGACTTCACGAGCTCGAAATCATACTTGAACAGGATGCGGAAGTAGTCACCGCCCCACTGGGTCGGGTTGTTCGACCAGCTGCCCTCGATACCCGAGGTGGTGATGTTGCCCGCCGCGATCTCGTCCGCGTCGTTGAGCCAGCCGAAGCCCATCAGGTGCAGGTCTTCGCTTTCCGGAGCGCCGCCGAAGCTGTCGGACGGATGCGCGCCGTGCGACTTGCCGAAGGCGTGGCCGCCAGCGACCAGCGCGATGGTTTCCTCGTCGTTCATCGCCATGCGGCTGAAGGTTTCGCGCATGTCGCGGGCCATGCCCTCGGGATCATGCGGGTTGCCCTGCGGACCTTCGGGGTTGACGTAGATGAGGCCCATCTGGATCGCGGCCAGCGGGTTTTCGAGCGCCATGCCTTCCTTGGGCTGGATGCGGGTGGCAACGCCTTCGTTGACCCACTGCTCTTCGGTGCCCCAGTAGACAGACTCGGGCTCGAACACATCCGCACGCCCGCCGCCGAAGCCGAACACGGGGCCGCCCATGCTCTCGATGGCGACGTTGCCGGTGAGGATGAAGAGGTCAGCCCAGCTGATGTTCTTGCCGTACTTCTGCTTGATCGGCCACAGCAGGCGCCGCGCCTTGTCGAGGTTGCCGTTATCGGGCCACGAATTGAGCGGGGCAAAGCGCTGCTGGCCGGAATTGGCGCCGCCGCGCCCGTCGCCGGTGCGGTACGTGCCCGCCGCGTGCCAGGCCATACGGATGAAGAACGGGCCGTAGTGCCCATAATCCGCCGGCCACCACGGCTGGCTGTCGGTCATCAGCGCGGTGAGATCGGCCTTCAGTGCGGCGTAATCGAGCGTGTTGAACGCCTCGGCGTAGTCGAAGTCCTCGCCGTAAGGGTTGGCGCTCTTGCCCTGCTGGGTCAGGATGTCGAGCTGCATGGCCTGCGGCCACCAGTCGCGGTTGGTGCGGCCCAGCAGGTTACGCATTTCGCTGCTGCCGTGGAACGGGCAACCGCCGCTGATATCTCCGGTTTTGGCATCCATGATTATCTCTCCTCTGAGGTCCAGACTCGCCTTTGAGCGCAGCCTATGGAGAGAGAATGACCCTTTCGCGAAGAAGCGTCCAATCGATTAATACGCGATTTTTGATTGATTGAGGCGATTAGTCTAACGCGGTCACGAACGAAAACGGGCTCCCAGAAGGGGAGCCCGCAAGCCCGACCGGCCGCCCGCAGCGACGCGACCTTCAGGTCGCATGAGCGAGGAAGCGCGCTCGCGGAGGCGAGCGCGCTCCAATAAACTAAGCCGCCTGCGCGACCTCTTCGACCGGTTCATTCCGGATGAGAAAATCGAACGCGCCCAGGCCCGCCTTCGCGCCTTCGCCCATCGCAACCACGATCTGCTTGTGCGGCACGGTGGTGCAATCGCCCGCGGCGTAGATGCCGGGGATGTTGGTCGCGCCGTGACCATCGATCACGATCTCGCCATGCTTGCTGAGCTCAATGCCGATGTCGCGCAGCCATTCGGTGTTGGGGACGAGGCCGATCTGCACGAACACGCCTTCCAGCGTGATGCGCCGCTCGTCGCCGCTCGCGCGGTCCTTGATGACGAGGCCGTTCACCCGTGTGCCGTCACCCAGCACTTCGGTGGTCTGCCCGTTGGTGATGATCTCGACATTGGGCATGGAGCGCAGCTTGCGCTGGAGGACTTCATCGGCGCGCAGCTTGGTGTCGAATTCGATCAGCGTTACATGTCCGACGATCCCGGCAAGGTCGATCGCCGCTTCGACGCCGGAGTTGCCGCCGCCGATCACCGCGATGCGCTTGCCCTTGAACAGCGGACCGTCGCAGTGTGGGCAATAGGCCACGCCCTTGTTGCGATACTCCGCCTCGCCCGGCACGCCGAGGTTGCGCCAGCGCGCGCCGGTCGAGAGGATCAGCGAACGGGCGCGCAGGCTCGCGCCGTTGGCCATCACCACCTCGTGATAGCCGCCGACGTCCTTCGACGCGCGCAGTTCGACCGCGCGGGCGAGGTCCATCAGGTCGATGTCGTATTCGCCCACGTGCTTCTTGAGGCCGTCGGTGAGCTTGGGGCCCTCGGTGTAGGAGGTGCCGGGGAGGTTTTCGATCCCGAGCGTATCCATCAGCTGCCCGCCGAAGCGTTCGGCCGCGATGCCGGTGCTGAAGCCCTTGCGTGCGGTGTAGACCGCCGCCGCTGCGCCGGCCGGACCGCCGCCGATCACCAGCACCTCGAAGGGCGCCTTAGCGGCCAGCTTCTCGGCCTGCTTGGCGTCAGCATTGACGTCGAGCTTGGCGAGGATTTCGGCCAGTTCCATCTTGCCGTTGTAGAAGCTTTCCCCGTTGAGGAAGGTCGCGGGCACCGCCATGATGTCGCGGGCCTCGACTTCTGCCTGGAAGGTGCCGCCTTCGATCAGGGTCGCAGTGATGCGCGGGTTTTCGAACGCCATCAGCGTCAGCGCCTGCACCACGTCGGGGCAGTTGTGGCACGAGAGCGAGAAGAACATCTCGAAATTGTAGTCGCCTTCCAGCGCGCGGACCTGCTCGATCAGGTCGGCGTCAACCTTGGGCGGGTGGCCGCCGGCCCACAGCAGTGCGAGCACGAGGCTGGTGAATTCATGGCCCATCGGCAGGCCGGCAAAGCGCACCCACTTTTCTGCGTCGGCAGCGCGGCGGATCACGAAGCTGGGCTTGCGATCATCGGTGCCGTCGAAACGCGCGGTGACGAGATCGTGCTGCGCGGCGATCTGCTCGATCAGCTGGCGGGTCTGGCGCGACTTCTCGCTGTCGTCGAGCGAGGCGACAAGTTCAACGCCTTCGCGCAAGTTGGCGAGGTAGGTCTTGAGCTGGGCCTGCATGGCGGCGTCGAGCATGGGTGTCCTCCGGGCGCGGGCGATCCTGCGAGATTCGGGCGCGCGATTCTGATGTGATCCGTGGATGAGTAACACGGGACCGGACGGCCTTACCCCAAAGGGGGGGGAGGGGCGGGCGGGTCCGGTCCCGGCTACGACCCGAGGGCTCAGACAAGCTCTCGGGATTTTACGGTCAGCGCGAAGGCGTGGGGGAGGGGGGAGAGCCCCGCGCTGACCGATTGCGTTACGTCAGATCTTGCCGACAAGGTCGAGCGAAGGGGCCAGCGTCTCGCCGCCTTCTTCCCACGCTGCCGGGCAGACCTGACCGGGGTTGGCACGCACGTACTGCGCGGCCTTGATCTTGCGGGTCAGTTCGTTGGCATTGCGGCCCACGCCTTCACAGGTGATTTCCATGATCTGGATCACGCCGTCCGGATCGACCACGAAGGTCGCACGGTCGGCAAGGCCCACGCCTTCACGCAGCACGCCGAAGTTGTTCGACAGCACGTGGTTCTGGTCGCCGAGGAACGGGAAGGTCAGCTTGCTGATCTTGTCCGAGAAATCATGCCAGGCCTTGTGGCTGAAATGCGTGTCGGTGCTGACGGCATAGACTTCCACGCCCATCGCCTGAAGCTGGCCGTACTTTTCGCCCATGTCTTCAAGCTCGGTCGGGCACACAAAGGTCCAGTCGGCCGGGTAGAAGAAGAACACCGACCACTTGCCGGCGAGATCGGCGTCGGTGACGTCGAAGAAGTCCTTGCCCGCCTGAAACGCGGTCGCAGTGAACGGCTTGAGGGTCGTACCGATGATACCCATGGGAGTTTGTCCTTATGTTGGGTTGAGAGGTCAGGGTTGAAACTGATGGTGCCCAAATAGGGATTATTGCGCTGCACAAAAGATGATTTGTGCGATTGCACAAATCGCTTTTTCCAATCGTGCAGGCGGGAACCAATCGGATTTGGCTTTCAGGGGCGCAGCAATCGGCGTCGCCCCGGACTTGATCCGGGGCTTGGCTTGTTCTGGTGTAATAGAAGGTAAGCCGAACCCCGGATCAAGTCCGGGGCGACGGAACAAGGTGGGCGCTACGCTCGCGCTATTTGAGCGCGGTGCAGCAGCTTGTGATCCGCCAGCACCAGCGCCATCATCGCTTCGACCACCGGCGTGCCGCGGATGCCGACGCAGGGGTCATGGCGGCCTTTGGTGACCACTTCGACCGCTTCACCTGCCGAGTTGATCGATTCCACCGGGGTGAGAATTGACGAGGTCGGCTTGAATGCGACCCGGCACACCACTGGCTGGCCGGTCGAGATGCCGCCCGCCGTGCCGCCTGCGTGGTTTGCGAGGTATTCTGGCTTGCCGTCAGCACCGGGGCGCATCCGGTCGGCGTTCTGTTCGCCGGTCAGGCGCGCGGCTTCGAAGCCGTCACCGATTTCGACGCCCTTGACCGCATTGATGCTCATCATCGCGGCGGCCAGATCGCTGTCGAGCTTGGCGTAGATCGGCGCGCCCCAGCCTGCGGGGACACCTGTGGCGACACATTCGACCACCGCGCCGAGGGATGATCCGGCCAGCCTCGCTTCGTCGACCTTGGCCTCCCACCGCTTGGCAGCTTCGGCGTCGGGGCAGAAGAACGGGTTGTTGCCAATTTCGGCGTAGTCGATCGCCGACGGATCGATCCGGTCGCCGCCCAGCTCGCAGACATAGGCGGTGATGGTGACCTCCGGGATAACCAACCGCGCCACAGCGCCCGCTGCCACCCGCGCCGCGGTCTCGCGCGCCGAGCTCCGCCCGCCGCCGCGATAGTCGCGGATGCCGTATTTGGCGTCATAGGCGTAATCGGCATGGCCCGGACGATATTGCTGGGCGATGTCGGAATAGTCTTTCGACCGCTGGTCGGTGTTCTCGATCATGAGGCTGATGGGCGTGCCGGTGGTCTTGCCCTCGAACACCCCTGAGAGGATCCGCACCAGATCATCCTCGCGCCGCTGCGTGGTGAAGCGGCTGGTCCCCGGCTTGCGGGCATCCATGAAGGGCTGGATGAACTCTTCCGAGATCGCGAGCCCCGGCGGGCACCCGTCGACGACCGCACCCAGTGCAGGCCCGTGGCTCTCTCCCCAAGTGGTGAAGCGCAGCACGCGCCCGAAGGTGTTCCAGCTCATGGGCAAGGTCATTTACCGAAACCGCCGTTCGTGTCGAGCGAAGTCGAGACATGTGCCCAGAGGAGGACGGGGATTGTGGCGGGGTTCGCACTAGCCAAGCGCCCGCGATTGTTTCAGGAACAAACCATGATTGCAAAGCTCTCAGGCAGGCTCGATGCGACCGGCGAGGATTGGGCGGTCGTCGATGTCGGCGGGGTGGGCTATCTCGTCCATTGCTCCAGCCGCACGCTCGCCTCGCTGGGCGAAGTGGGTGAGGGCTGCACCGTCCACACGCAATTGCAGGTGAGCGAGAACGACATGCGCCTGCTCGGCTTTGCCGACAGCGCCGAGCGTGACTGGTTCCGGATACTGACGGGCGTGCAGGGCGTGGGGAGCAAGGTTGCCCTCGCGATCCTCTCGGCCCTCTCGACCGGAGACCTGCGCGATGCCTGCGGCAAGGGCGACGCGGCAATGGTCGCCCGCGCGCAAGGCGTGGGGCCAAAGCTGGCGAGCCGGATCGTCAACGAGTTGAAGGACAAGGCGGGCGGGATGCCCGGTGGTTCGGGCGGCTTTGCGGCTGGCGTTGCTTCGGCTCCGGCAGGCAGCAAGGGCGCGGACGCGGCGAGCGCGCTGGAGAACCTCGGCTTCAAGCCTGCGGTGGCGGCTCAGGCGGTGGCCCGGGCGCTGGAGGAATTGGGCGACGGTGCCAGCGAGGGCGACCTCATCCGGGTGGCGCTGAAGAAGGCGGCGGGGTGATGGGACAACTTACTGATCAGCAGCGACAAGTAGCTGAGGCAGATGCCCAGCGCTGGTGGGAGTCCGCCGACGACCGCCTCCGGTATTCCGTTGAGTACGCTCAAGCTGGTATCAAGAGTCTATTCCTCGCCAATGGTGGCGGAATCCTTGCACTTCTGACTTTCGCTGGAAACGCGCCAAAGATTGCCGAACCCATAGCATTGTTTTGGAGTTTTATCTGGTTCGGCTTGGGTAGTGCATTCGCCCTAGTGATCTACATCGCGGGTTATCTTTCCCAAGCGCATGTTATGCAGTCGGACTACATGCGTTCAAGGCAAGCCACAGCCGATGCATTAGGCGTGGCTAGAGAATATGATCCAACTGAAACAGACAGGCGCAGCGTAGCCGCGGAAAAAATTGGGATGGTTTGTGCGGTTCTATCGCTCTGTCTCTTCGTCTTGGGCGCGCTGGTCGGCTTGGACGCAATCACGTGAACCCCTCAGACACCCCCCTCCACACCCCAACTCGCCAACCGGGCGACCCGGACGCGGCCCTGCGTCCGCGCCGTCTGGCCGAATTCGTCGGGCAGGAGGCGGCCAAGGGCAACCTCGCCGTCTTCATCGCCGCCGCGCGGGCTCGGGGCGAGGCGATGGATCATACGCTTTTCTTCGGCCCCCCCGGCCTTGGCAAGACCACGCTGGCGCAGATCATCGCCGGTGAGCTTGGGGTTGGCTTCCGCGCCACCAGTGGCCCCGTCATCGCCAAGGCGGGGGACCTCGCCGCCCTGCTGACCAATCTCGAACCGCATGATGTGCTGTTCATCGACGAGATCCACCGCCTCTCGCCCGTGGTCGAGGAGGTGCTCTACCCGGCGATGGAGGACCGCGCGCTTGATCTGATCATCGGCGAGGGGCCGTCGGCGCGCTCGGTCCGCATCGACCTGCCGCCCTTCACCCTGATCGGCGCGACCACCCGGCAGGGCCTTCTGACCACGCCGCTGCGCGACCGCTTCGGCATTCCCGTGCGGCTCAACTTCTACAGCCACGAGGAGCTGGAGCGCGTCGTCACCCGCGCCGCCGGGCTGCTTGGCCTCGCCATCGCTCCTGACGGCGCGCACGAGATTGCCCGCCGCAGCCGTGGCACGCCCCGCGTGGCAGGACGCCTGCTGCGCCGCGTGCGCGACTTTGCCGATGTGGCAAGCGCTCCCTCCGTCACCCGCCATGTGGCCGATGAGGCGCTCACCCGGCTCGAGATCGACCGGCTCGGCCTTGACGCTATGGACCGCCGCTACCTCGCGATGATCGCGACCACCTACAAGGGCGGCCCTGTGGGGATCGAGACGCTGGCGGCTGGCCTCGCCGAGCCGCGCGACACGGTCGAGGAGGTGGTCGAGCCCTACCTCATCCAGCTCGGGCTCGTCGCGCGCACCGCCCGGGGCCGTATGCTCAACGATGCCGGATGGGCGCACCTGGAGATGACCCCGCCCAGAGAATCACCCCCATCGCAGACAGGACTGTTCGAAGACTGATCCGAGGCGCCTGCGTTAACGAATGGGCTAACGCACCCCCCCCTTTTCGGTACCAGTTCGGGACAGCACACTCGAAAACCACGCGATTCCCCGTGACTCGGGGCGGCCCGAGGGCCTGAATATCGTTAATCCGCATTGCTCCTGTGCGCCTTATGACATCACAAGAAGGCTGGATTTGGAAGAAAGCGCGGGCTGACCCCGTGCCCACCACCTCAGGCAAACAGGGTACCAGGTTATGTCGCTCAAATTGGCCATCGCGAAGCTTTCCGCCGCTGCGGCGGGTGTGGCGTTGTTGCAAGGCGGCGCGGTGCGCATGGCCGAACCGATGAACACCGACACGCCGGATTTTGCGACCAACATCGACGGCAAGCTCGTCCAGGTCGATCCGGTCTCGGGCGCGCGCTACATCAAGACGCGCGAGCGGATCATCCCGCAGCCCGAGGAGCGCCGTCGCCGGATCGTCGAGCGCACCGTCGAGTGCCAGCCGATCGGCCCGGCCGGGACCGTCGTTGCGGCAAGCGCGCCGACGGGCGCGGTCGAGGCCTACATCGACGCCAATGAATGTCCGCCGCTTGCGCAGGTCGCCTACATGCCCGCGCCGCTTCCGCCGCTTCCGCCGATCAACGGCGGCGGTGGTCCTGGCGGCGGCTGGGGCGGTGGTTTCGGCGGCGGCTTCGGCGGCGGCGGTGGTTTCGGTGGCGGCTTCTTTGGCGGCTTCTTCGGCGGCGGCGGATCGTCGTCAGGCGACGTCTCGGTCTCGACCACCACCACGACGTCGGGCGGCAGCAGCACCAGCGGATCGAGCAGCGGTTCGAGCGGCGTGATTGTCAACATCGACAACTCGACCTCGACCACATCGTCGTCGGGCACGATTTCGTCGTCCACCACCTCTTCGTCGGGCCAGATCAGCTCGTCGACCGGGCAGGTGTCGACCTCGACTTCGACCGGTCAGGTTTCGAGCAGCACCGGCGCGGTGTCGAGCACCAGCACTTCGGGCAATGTCTCGTCCTCGACCGGCGCGGTCTCTTCGAGCACCGGCGCGGTTTCGTCCAGCACCGGCGCTGTATCGAGCTCTTCGGGCAACGTCTCCAGCTCGTCCGGCAACGTGTCGAGCAGCTCGGGCAACGTCTCGAGCTCTTCGGGCAATGTCAGCTCGTCGACCGGTGCGGTGACCAGCTCGTCGTCCTCGTCGTCGAGCTCCTCCTCGTCGTCCTCGTCAAGCAGCAGCTCCTCCTCGTCCTCCTCGGGCGGGGCGACCAGCAGCGGCGGCACCTCGGGCGATATGACCAGCAGCACCAGCAGCTCGTCGTCCGGCTCCTCGTCTTCCTCGTCGAGCAGCAGCGGGTCTTCGGGCAGCAGCGGATCGTCGTCGGGCTCCAGCTCGTCGAGCAGCAGCTCGTCCTCGTCGTCGAGCGGCAGCACCAGCAGTTCCTCGGGCGGCAATGACGTGCCGGCGCCGCCGATGACGGTGCTGTTCGGCCTCGCCGCTGCAGCAATCCTCGGACGCCGCAAGTTCCTCTGAGGCGCTGCGCACAGGCATAACGAAAGGGGCGGGCCATCGCGGACCCGCCCCTTTTGGTTTGCGCTCAGTTGGCGTGAGCTAGTCTTTCTTCTCGACCGGCTGGCCCGCGGCTTCCCAAGCGAGCATTCCGCCTTCGAGATGCTGGGTCGGTGCGCCTGTCGCCGCGGCCAGCTTCTCGCCCGCCACCGCCGAGCGGCGGCCCGAGCGGCAGTAAAGGACCACTTCGCGCCCGTCGGACAGATCGAGCTTGGCCGGATCGAACTGGTCGAGCGCGATATGCTCGGCGCCGGGGATCGTGCCCTCGGCCACCTCGGCATCGGTACGCACGTCGATCAGACGGACATTGCCCTGCTTCAGCCGCGCGGCCAGATCCTCGGGGTTGAGGGCGATCAAAGGCGCGGGTGTTGTGGCAGCGGCGGCTGTTGGCGTGTCGCCATCTGCCGCCGAAGCCCCGGTTGCCGCAAAGGCCAGCTCGAAGGCGAGCGGTACCGCAGGACCGTCACGCTTCTTGCCATCGCCCTGCCCGCCCCCGCAGGCCGCCAGCGCCAGCATCAGCGGCGCGAGCGGCAGGGCCGGGGCAAGGAGCAAGGCCCTAGAGACAGTGGGGCGTCTTGACGTCATCTGCTCCTTATGCCGCAAGCTTGCGCAGAACGTAATGGAGAATGCCGCCGTGGCGGTAATATTCCATTTCATTTGCGGTATCTATCCGGCACAGCGCGGTGAAGCTGAAGGTCGATCCGTCGGCGCGGGTGACCTCGACGGTGATGTCCTGACCCGGCACCATATCGGCCAAACCGCGGATCGAGAAGGTGTCGGTGGCCGCAAGGCCGAGGCTCTGGCGGGTGTCGCCGTCCTTGAACTGCAGCGGCAGCACGCCCATCCCGACGAGGTTGGAGCGGTGGATACGCTCGAAGCTCTCGACGATCACCATCCGCACGCCGAGCAGGATCGTGCCCTTGGCCGCCCAGTCGCGCGAGGAGCCGGTGCCGTATTCCTTGCCGCCGATGACGACCAGCGGCGTGCCGTCGTCCTTGTGCTGCATGGCCGCGTCGTAAATCGCCATGGTCTCGCCGCCATAGGTCGAGAAGCCGCCTTCGACGCCGGGGACCATCTCGTTCTTGATGCGGATGTTGGCGAAGGTGCCGCGCATCATCACTTCGTGGTGGCCGCGGCGCGAGCCGTAGGAGTTGAAGTCCTTTTTGGCGACCTGGTTGCTCATCAGGAACTTGCCGCCTGGGCTGTCTTCCTTGATCGAACCGGCCGGCGAGATGTGGTCGGTGGTGACCGAGTCGCCGAGGATCGCCAGCGGCTTGGCATCGAGGATGTCCATGATCGGCGCCGGGGTCATGGTCATGCCCTCGAAGTACGGGGGGTTGGCGACATAGGTCGACCCGGCGCGCCACTGGTAGGTGTCGGAGGGCTCGACCGTGATCGCCTGCCAGTGCTCGTCACCGTCATAGACGTTGGCGTAGCGGCTGACGAACATCGAGCGGTCGATATTGGCGGCGCGGTTTTCGGCGATTTCGGCGTTGGTCGGCCACAGGTCGGCGAGCATCACCGGATCGCCGTTCTGGTCGTGGCCGATCGGGGTGGTGGTGATGTCCTCGGTGACGGTGCCCTTCAGCGCGTAGGCGACGACCAGCGGCGGCGAGGCGAGGAAGTTGGCGCGCACGTCGGGGCTGACGCGGCCTTCGAAGTTGCGGTTGCCCGAGAGTACCGATGCCGCAACGATATCGTTGCCGTTGATCGCAGCGCTGATCGGGGCGGCGAGCGGGCCCGAGTTGCCGATACAGGTGGTGCAGCCATAGCCCACGAGGTCGAAGCCGAGCGCGTCGAGGTGCTCCTGCAGGCCCGACTTCACGAGGTAGTCGGTCACCACCTGCGATCCGGGAGCCAGCGAGGTCTTGACCCACGGCTTGGGCTTGAGGCCCCGCTCGTTCGCCTTCTTGGCGACGAGGCCGGCGGCGATCAGCACGTCGGGGTTGGAGGTGTTGGTGCACGAGGTGATCGCCGCGATCACCACGTCGCCATCACCGATGTCGTGCGCCGCGCCTTCGACGCCGACGCGGGCAGCGGCGGTCTTGCCATAGACCTTGGAGAGGTCCGAATTGAACAGATCGTCGACCTCTTGCAAGATCACCTTGTCCTGCGGGCGCTTGGGGCCCGCGAGGCTGGGAACGACGGTGGCCATGTCAAGCTCGAGCGTCTTGGTGAACACCGGCACGTTGGCGGGGTCGAACCACATGCCCTGCGCCTTGGCATAGGCTTCCACGAGCGCGATGTTCTCATCGCTGCGGCCGGTGAGGCGCAGGTAATCGAGGGTCTTGTCGTCGATGCCGAAGAAGCCGCAGGTCGCGCCGTATTCGGGCGCCATGTTGGCGATGGTGGCGCGGTCGGCCAGCGTGAGGTTGGCCACACCCGGCCCGTAGAACTCGACGAAGCGGCCCACCACGCCCACGGCGCGGAGCATCTGCACACAGGTCAGCACGAGATCGGTCGCAGTCACGCCTTCCGCCATCGCGCCTTCAAGGCGGAAGCCGACCACTTCGGGGATCAGCATCGAGACCGGCTGGCCGAGCATCGCGGCCTCTGCCTCGATCCCGCCCACGCCCCAGCCCAGCACGCCCAGACCGTTGATCATGGTGGTGTGGCTGTCGGTGCCGACGCAGGTGTCGGGGTAGGCGACCATCGTGCCGTCCGGGCCTTCCGAAGACCAAACCGCCTGCGCGAGGTGCTCGAGGTTCACCTGGTGGCAGATGCCGGTGCCCGGGGGCACGGCGGTGAAGTTCTGGAAGCTCTTGGAACCCCATTTGAGGAAGTCGTAACGCTCGGCATTGCGCTCGTATTCGAGCGCCATGTTGGCTTCCATCGCTTTGGGGTGGCCGAATTCGTCGACCATCACCGAGTGGTCGATCACGAGGTTCACGGGCACCAGCGGGTTGATCTTGGCGGTATCGCCGCCGAGCTTCTTGATCGCGTCGCGCATCGCGGCCAAGTCGACCACGCAAGGTACGCCGGTGAAGTCCTGCAGCAGCACGCGCGCCGGGCGGTACTGGATTTCCTCACCCGTGGTGGGGTTCGCCTGCCAGTCGACCAGCGCCTGAATGTGTTCGCGGCCCACGGTGAAGCCGCCATCCTCGAAGCGCAGCAGGTTTTCCAGCAGCACCTTCATGGAAATCGGCAGCTTCGCGATGTCACCCAGTTGCTCGGCGGCCTTGGCCAGCGAGTAGTAGGCGTATTGCTTGCCGTTGACGTCAAGCATCTGGCGGGTGCCGAGCGAATCCTGGCCGATTGCGGTCATGGGGGGTTTCGTCCTTCTGATTGACCCGCCCCGATCCACCAAGGGCGCGGTTTTCGACGCCGCACGTGCGCTAGCGCGCGCGTGAGGTCAAGGGGGCTTCCCCTGCGTCAAACCTCTTAAATGGCGGCAATCGGCTCAGGGCGGGCGGGGCGTGCGGCGAGCCAGCACCCCGCAACGATCAACGTGGTGCCGGCAAGGGTCGGCCAGGTGACGGGCTCGCGGAAGAACAGCCAGCCGAAGATCGCCGCCCAGATGAAGCCCGAATACTCGGTCGGCACCAGCGCGTTCGCCTCTGCGCGGGCATAGGCCCAGGCGATCGAGAGCGATCCGGCGACGGTTAGCGCCCCGGCGATCACCAGCGGGAGCCACGCTGCGTCGTCTGGCGCCTCCCATAGGAAAGGGGCAAGGGTCAGAAGGACGATGCCGCCGATGCCGCTATGGAAAGTCGCGATCTCGAGCGGTCCCGCGACCTGCGCCTGCCGCCGGATGACGATGAAGTTGTAAGCATAAAGCAGCGCCGAGACGAACAACGAGCCCGTGCCCAGCATCGCATCCGCGTCGAACTTGCCCCCGCCGATCCGCCCGCCGACGATCACCAGCGTGCCCGCAAAGCCGAGCAGGCTCGCCCCCGTCGCCGCGCGGCTGATCGTCTCGCCCAGCAGCACGCGGGCGAGATAAAGCGCCACAAGCGGCGCGATGAAACTCAGCGCAATCGCCTCGGCGAGCGGCAGTTTGGTGATCGCGTAGAAGAAGGTCAGCGCCATGAAGGCCGAGACAATGCCGCGCATGATATGCAGCTTCCACACCGCCCGGCTCGGCATCCGCGCGCCGCGCGCCAGCCAAAGGGGTGCGATCATCCCTGCGCCGATAAAGGCGCGCAGCACCGTCGCGGTGTAAGCGCCCGCCAGCAGCGCGGCCTCCTTCATGAAGGCGTCCATCAGCGACAGGAACCCCACGCCCATCAAAGCGGCGGCAAATGGCAGTAAAGGGTGGCTGAGCGGCGGCATGACGGGTTTCTTAAGCGGGGCGGGCGGCAAGGTCACGCCAAGGCGACGCCAAGGCCACTGGGGTGTGCACATTAATGCAGGTGAAAGCGAAGATGGTTGATAGGGGCATGGCGCAGCCTGTATAAGTGCAGGCTGCGATTGATGCCGCGCTGCGGTATGGGGCGATGAAAGCGAAACGAATGATCAGGTTTCCGGGTAAACTCGCAGGCGGCGCTGCCGTTGCGGCGCTGGTGGCGACGACCGCCTTTGCGCAGGACGCTTCGACCGCCAAGCGGCCTCTGACTCCCGTTCAGCCGACCGGCGGTCCGGTCGTGGTGCAGATTCCCGCGCCCGCGCCCACGGCTGCTCCCAAGACCTCCGACGCCTTCAAGCAGGCCTTCCCGGCCCCCGCATCGCCAATTGTGTCGCAGCCGGTGGTGCAGGTCATGCCCGCCGAAGCGCCCACCGTGCAGACGTGGACGGTCGCGCAGGCTGCGCGCCTTGTTGCCGTGATCGAGGGGATCGGTGCCGAGGGACTTGAGCCCAAGGACTACGATCTGGGCCCGCTCAAGGTGGCGATGGCCTCAGGCCCGTCGGCCGAGCTCAATCTGATGGCTTCGCAAAGCTTCGCGTGGCTGGTCGAGGACCTTCGCGACGGGCGTACGCCGATGGATGCGCGCCAGCAGTGGTTCGTGGTCGATCCCGACCGTGACACATTCCGCACCGGCGACATTCTCGCCGAGGCGCTGAAGTCGGGCGACATCGCGGGCACGCTTGCCAAGCTTGCGCCCACGCACCCCGACTATGCCAAGCTGAAGGCCGAGCTCGCCGCCACGTCGGACGGCCAGACCGCCAAGCGCAAGCTGATCCGCGCCAACATGGACCGCTGGCGCTGGCTGGGGCGGGACCTCGGCTCGCAATACCTCATCACCAACGTGCCCGAATTCCAGCTGCGACTGACGGTGAAGAACCGCATCATCAGCACCTACCGCACGATCGTCGGCAAGCCGGGCAAGACCGCGACCCCGCAGCTCGCCGAAACGGTCGAGGGCGTGGTGTTCAACCCGACCTGGACAGTGCCGCAGTCGATCGTCAAGGGCGAGGGGCTGGGCGCCAAGGTCATCGGCAACCCCGCATGGGCCAAGCGCAACGGCTATGTCGGCACCAAGGCTTCGAATGGCCTGATCACTGTCGTGCAGCAGCCGGGGGCGGGCAATTCGCTGGGGCTGATGAAGCTGGAAATGCCGAACGAGCACGCGATCTTTTTCCACGACACGCCCTCGCGCCACCTGTTCGCGAATGATTTCCGCGCGCTGTCGCACGGCTGCGTGCGCACCGAGCGCGCGCTGGAGCTTGCCATGACGATGGCGATTCTCGGCAAGGGCGCGACCAAGGACGAGGCGGTGGCGATCGCCAACTCAGGCAAATACACCAAGGTGGCGCTCGAGAAGACGTGGTCCGCCTACATCACCTATTTCACGATGGCTTCGGACATCAACGGCGAGATGGCGACCTTCAAGGACATCTATGGCCGCGATACGCCCGTCCTTGCCAGCCTCGACAAGCCGCGCGTGCGCAACCGCAGCGCGAAGCCGACCAGCGAAGTGATCGTAATCGAGGATGATCTGAAGGATACCTAGGCGGACGGCCTAGGCGATTCGGCGCGTTAGAACGCGCTGGCGACCGGGCCGGGGCCGAAGTCGAGCGGCGCACGCTCGATCATCGCCAGTTCGGGGAGCGGCTGGATGCTGCCGTCCTCTTCCAATCCAAGGCTGTCGGCGAACAGCAGGCGCCCGCCCGACAGGTGCATCAGCGCCTCGCGGAACTGGTCGGTGCCCATCGCGAAGCAGCCGTTCGAGCGGCCCAAGCGCCCGTAACGGGCGAGGTGATCGGGCTCGGCATAGTCGGCGTGGTGCATGACGATGTAGCGTTGCAGCGCCTGATCATTGGTTTGATCCAGCCCGCCGAGGCGCACCGATGTGCCGTAGCGGCCCTTGTACCATTCCCAGGTGACAAAAGCGCCGCGGCTGGTCGCGTTCGAACCTTCGGTGTTCGAGAACTGCTTCAGCCAGCCGTCGTGCTGGTAGTCTGAGCCGATACCGTGGCTGACGTGGTGGGAACGAACCTCGCCGCGCTCGAGATTGACGAAGTGGAAGCGCGGTTTGGCCGAGTGCAGGCCGAAATCGGCGATGCCGACGATGTCGTGCTTCCAGATTGCGTTCTCGGCGCGCAACAATTCGCGCTTGGCGATATCGAAGAGAATGCGGTCGCGCGGGGAGCCGGGGGCCACCGACGCGAATACGCGCGCGGGTAGAGCAAGCGTCGCCCCGAGAGCCAAAGTGCCTTTGAGAAGGTCGCGCCGCTTCATTGCATTACAACGTAACCCTTAGTGCTTACGTTCCCAACACGGGCCGCAGCATCTTATCGTAGGTTAGTCTCGCTTCGTCGCCGATGGGGCGGGAAACGCGGCGTTCTGCGCGGCCATCGTCAACATCGAAGCGGCATGGCGGGCCGCGACAAGGCGCGGATCGTCGCCATAACCGCCGCCCAGCGCGCTCGCTATGGGCAGGCTGCGGCGCCGCGCTTCGCTCACCACGAAGCGGTCGCGCATCGCAAGGCCTTCGTCGGAAAGCGCCAGCCGCCCCAGCTTGTCGTCGAGGTGCGGATCGACCCCGGCCTGATAGAGTACGAAGTCCGGCGCGAAGTCGGCGATCACCTGCGACAGGTGGCGGGTCAGCGCTTCCATATAGCCGCCGTCGTCGGTGCCGTCGGCGAGCGCGACATCAAGGCTGGAGCGCGCCTTGCGCGCCGGAAAATTCTTCTCGGCGTGGAGCGAAAGGGTGAAGATGTCCGCGCGACCGGCGGTGAGGCTCGCCGTGCCATCGCCCTGATGGACGTCGAGGTCAACGATCAGCACGCGCGCCGCGTGGCGTTCTGCGATCAGGCGGTTAGCGGTCACCGCGAGGTCGTTGAACACGCAATAGCCCGCTCCAGTGTCGTGCAACGCATGGTGGCTCCCGGCGGCTGAGTTGGCGGCGTAGCCATGCGTCCGGGCAAGCTGCGCGGCGAGCCAGGTGCCGCCATTGGTGTGCCGCACGCGGGAGGCGATCGCGGGGGTCACCGGAAAGCCGATCCGTCGCTCCTTGTGGCGCGGGACTTCGGCGCGGAAGACCTCGTCAACGTAATCGGGACAATGCACCGCCTCGAGCCATTCGCGCGGCATGGGCTCGGGCGCGTGTTCGCTGACGGGCGCTCCGCTGCTGCGCAGCTCTTCCATGACGAGGTAATATTTGTCGAAGCGGAAAGACCCGCGTTCCGGGCGCGGGGCCATGTAGTCGGCGTGGTGGACGACGTGGAGCATGGCCCCTCAGAGCCAGCCCGAATGCTCGGCAAGGATTTTGACCCCCAGCCCGATCAGGATGATCCCGCCGCCGCGCTCCGCCCAAGCGCCCAGCCGGTCGCCGGCGATCCGGCCGAGCAGCACGCCCGCGCCGCTCATCACCGCGGTAACGATGCCAATCAGCGCTACGGCGAGCAGCGGGGGGACGCCGAGCGTGGGCAGGGTGAGCCCGGCTGCCAGCGCGTCGATGCTGGTGGCAACCCCGGCGACCAGCAGCGTCCGGCCCGTCAGGGCGCGCGCCGCTTCCTCGTCTCCGACATGGCCACCGAGCATCCTGACACCGAGGAAGGTCAGCAGGCCGAAAGCGATCCAGTGGTCGATAGCCTCGACATAGACGAACGCGACGGTGCCGATCCCTAACCCGATGAGGGGCATCAAAGCTTGGAACGCTCCGAAAGTCAGCGCGATGGCGATACCGCTGCGCGTGCCGGGCCGGAACCGCGCGCCCTGGGTGAGCGCGACTGCAAAGGCGTCCATCGCAAGCGCGATGGCGAGGAGGAGGGCGGCGAGCACGACCTATATGGCCGGGGCAGGCGGCGTTTCGGCCAATGCGGCGAGTTCGGCGAAGATGGCGTCCTCGCTGCGGCTTGCTGCGTTGCGCCAGCTGGCGGCAGTATCGAGGTTTACCGCTTTGCCGTCAGCGGTCAGCGCCAGCAGCGCGGGCGTGCCGGGCAGCTCGGCGAGGCCGAAGCGCTGAGCGATCTCGAGGTTGCGGCCCTTGCCGGTCTGGGGAACGCCGACGTCGACATACACGACCTCGAAAGATCGCGCAGTCAGCGCGGCGAAGCGCGGGGTTTCCAGCCATCCGGCGAGCGCCCGGCTGTCGTGGCACCAGTTGGCGCCCATCACCAGCAGCACGCGCTTGTTGCTCGCAGAGGCGCGGGCGAGGGCGGCGTCGACATCCGCCATCGCGTCTGGGGTGACGGCATATGCGGCAGCCTCGGGGCCAACCGGCCCTGCAGGCATCGTCGCGCACCCGGCAAGCGCCAGCGCCAGCAGTGCGGCAATCGCGGTGCGAATCACTCGGCGGCTTCGACGGCTTGCTGCGGCGCGGCGTGCGGGTCGAAGGCGACCGTGTCGCCCGCATCAATCTCGGCCGCCTTGGCTTCGACCAGCCGAACGATGTGATCGAGCATATCCTCGCTCTCGACCGTGTGATCGGTCACGCCGCGCAGGTACACCATGTGCTTGCCCGCGCCGCCGCCGGTGAGGCCGATATCGGTCTCGCGCGCCTCGCCCGGGCCGTTGACGACGCAGCCGAGGATGGAGAGGCTCATCGGGGTCTTGATGTGTTCGAGCCGCTGTTCGAGCGCCTCGACAGTGCGGATCACATCAAAGCCCTGCCGCGAGCACGAGGGGCACGAGACGACGCGGACACCGCGGGTGCGCAGGCCGAGCGCTTTCAGCATCTCGAAACCGACCTTGATCTCCTGCTCGGGCTCGGCAGACAGCGACACGCGGATGGTATCACCGATCCCGGCCCACAACAGGCTGCCCATGCCGATGCTCGATTTGACGGTTCCGCCGATCAGCCCGCCCGCCTCGGTGATGCCGAGGTGCAGCGGGCAGTCGACCGTCTCGGCCAGCCCATGATAGGCCGCGACCGCAAGGAAGATATCCGACGCCTTCACCGCCACCTTGAACTCGTGGAAATCGTGGTCCTGCAGCAGCTTGATGTGATCGAGCGCGCTTTCGATCAGTGCCTCGGGGCAGGGCTCGCCGTACTTTTCGAGCAGGTCTTTCTCAAGGCTGCCCGCGTTGACGCCGATGCGGATCGCGCAGCCATTGGCCTTGGCCGCGCGCACCACTTCGGCGACGCGCTGGGCCGAGCCGATATTGCCGGGATTGATGCGCAGGCAGGCTGCACCGGCATCGGCCGCTTCGAGGGCGCGCTTGTAGTGGAAATGGATGTCGGCGACGATCGGGATGCGGGCAGCGCGGGTGATCTGCTTGAAATCGCGCGTCGATTCCTCGGTCGGGCAGGACACGCGGATGATGTCGGCGCCCACTTCTTCGCAGCGGCGGATCTGGTCGATCGTCGCGCGCACGTCCTCTGTCGGAGTGTTGGTCATGGTCTGCACGGTGATGGGAGCATCACCGCCAACGGGGACATTCCCCACCATGATCTGGCGCGATTTGCGCCGTTCGATTGTGCGCCAGGGCCGAATGGAAGACATAGGTGACCATATAGACGCGCGAGGGTGACGGGGCAATGACCCGTCGACGCGCTTGACATGGGCAGGCAGCGCGGCAGTCTGACCGCCACAGGGGACAAGACCATGCTGACTGACACCTCGATCGAACTGCGAAGCCCAGCGCCGAGCTTGCTGATGCGCTTCGTCAAGTGGGTGGTAGCGCGCCGACCG
Source organism: uncultured Alphaproteobacteria bacterium (assembly GCA_963765775.1). Taxonomy (GTDB): domain Bacteria; phylum Pseudomonadota; class Alphaproteobacteria; order Sphingomonadales; family Sphingomonadaceae; genus Erythrobacter. The sequence goes on along the minus strand of CAVXXQ010000006.1, from coordinate 117,805 downwards.
GCGGTCTTCCCGCATGACGAGGCGGGCTTCCATGCGGTCATGTCCGGGCGCCGCTTGCCCGAAGACGCTCCGATGCCAGAGGGCTTCCGCAGCCGGTTCATCGTCGAGGAACGCGAGGTGCTGGGCTCCAGGGTCGTGACACTTCACCCCAAGAGCGGTCCTGCCGAGTGGCACATGCTCTACTTCCACGGCGGCGGTTTCGTGCGGCCGATGTTCAAGGAGCACTGGCCGCTGGTCGCCGAGATGGTCAAGGTGGGCGGGATCAGCGTCACCGTGCCGCTCTATCCGATGGTGCCCGAGCAGAGCTACGCAGCGCAGGATGCGCTCGCTGATGCGGTCTATGCCGAGCTTGCCGCGGCGCATGATCCGGCGCGGATCATCCTCAACGGCGATTCTGCGGGCGGGCACATGGCGCTGGTGCTGGCGCTCAGGCTGGCGCGCGCAGGCGGACCGTTGCCGGGCAAGCTCGCGCTGTTCGCGCCGTGGCTCGATCTCGGGCTGGCTGACCCCGCGATCGCCGCGGTCGAGCCGCATGACATCATGCTCAAGATCGGCACCCTGCGCGCCTGCGGGTCACTTGTGGCGGCGGGCCGGGCCAACGAGGACCCGGCGGTCAGCCCGCTCTATGCTTCGGCGGAAGACCTCGCGCAGCTGCCCCCGACCCGCATCTGGACGGGGCGGCACGACATCTTCATCGTCGATTCGCGCAGCTTCGTCGGCAAGCTTCGGGCTGCCGGGGTGGACGCCAAGCTCTACGAATACGAGGCCGCGCCGCACGTGTTCATGGCGATCACGCCGACGCGCGAGGCGAAGGACGCGCTTCAACTGGTGCGGGAGTTTATTGCGGCTTAGCTGGGGAACTTCGCTTCCGTCAGCTCTTCGCTCATCTTCCACAGCTGGTCGGCAAAGCTGGGGTTGAGCGCGTAGGAACGCACCCCGCCGGTCGAGGATTCGTCGTCGGTTTCGGCGACGTGGCAATCCTCGCAATAGACGCCGCCCTTGCCTTCCAGCGCTTCAGCGGTGGCCGCCCAGCAGCTCGTTGCCGCGCCTTGCGGGATGGTCTTCCACGCAAAGCCCGTGTCGCTCTTCGAGATGCGCGCCATTAGCCCATCGCGCATCTCCTGCGTCATGTGGCGGCCAAGATTGGTCTCGATCCCGCCGGGATGCACGGCATAGGCATGGATGCCGAGCACCGCGAACCGCTGCTCGATGCCGACAATGAACAGCACGTTGGCGGTCTTCGACTGACCGTAGCTGCTCCAGGGATCATAGGCGCGGTGCTGGTAATGGGGGTCTTCGAAATGGACCGGGCCCATGTGGTGCCCGCGGCTCGACAGGTTGACGATCCGCTTGGCACTCCCGCGCTCGATGAGCGGCATCAGTTCTGCCGTCATCGCGAAGTGGCCGAGGTGGTTGGTGCCGAATTGCCGCTCGAAGCCATCGGAGGTGTGCTCGAAGGGCGTGGCCATCACCCCGGCGTTGTTGATGAGGATGTCGATCTTGTCGAACCGCTGGCGTGCGCGCGAGGTCCCGGCGCGGATGCTTTCGAGTGAGCCCAGATCAAGCGTGATCGTGTCGAGCTTTGCATTCGCAACGGTCTCGAAGATCGCAGCAACCGCAAGGTCGAGCTTGGCCTGATCGCGGCCCGCCATCACGACATGCGCGCCCTTGGCCGCCATCGCACGGGCGGTTTCTTGCCCCAGCCCCGAGTTCGCCCCGGTGATGAACACGGTCATGCCGGACAGGTCCTTGCCGTCCAGCACCTCGTCGGTGGTGCTTCCCCAGCCGAATTCGCTCATCTCCGTCTCCCTCGGTTATAGCTTCAGTTCATATAGGAATTCGGGATCGAGGTGGTCGCCCACCTGAAAGGTTATGTCGGCGATCTTGCCAAACCCGTGTCGCTGGTAAAACCGCTGTGCGCCGAAGTTCTCGGCATAGACCGAAAGCAGGATCGCATCGTGCTCGCCCGCGCGTGCGACCTCAAGCGCCCAGTCCATCAGCCTTGCCCCGATTCCGGTGCCGGTATGCCCGGGGAGCGCATAGAGCTGGCCGAGCTCCATGGGGTTGCGCGCGTCGGTGTAGACGCCGAACTTGGTAGGATGGCGCAGCTTGCAGAAGGCGACGAGCGCGCCGTCTACCTCGACAAGGCGGTGGGTGCAGCTGTCGCCTGCGATCTCGGCGGCGACGGCGGTCTCTTCGTGCACTTCGGCGATGAAGGCGGTGAGGTCCTCGGGCGTGTAAAGATCCCCGAAGGCGGCGATGAAGGTTTCGGCGCCGAGCTTGGCAAGTGCGGGGGCGTCGGAGGCTGTGGCAGGGCGCAGGATCATGCTTGCTGCCCTAGCCGCTGGGACGCGCGCTGTTAAGCTGGCGAAACGCGCAGGGCATCGCTACACCCTGCGTCCATGAAGAAACTCATCGCGCTGGTCGCCCTCGCCCTCATGGTCCAACCGGCCCTTGCCGAAAACGTTGCGCCTAGGTGGTCGCTGGCGATCCACGGCGGCGCAGGGACGCTGGATCCGGCTCAGATGACGCCCGAGAAACGCGCGGCCTACGAGGCTGATTTGCAGCGCGCACTCGATGCCGGATCGAAGGTCTTGGCCGATGGCGGCGCTGCGATGGACGCGATTAAGGCCGCGATCATTATCATGGAAGATTCGCCGCTATTCAATGCGGGCAAGGGCGCGGTGTTCACGTGGGACGGGACCAACGAGCTCGATGCCTCGATCATGGACGGGCGTGACCGCAGCGCAGGCGCGGTAGCGGGGGTCAAGACGGTCAAGAACCCGATCCTCCTCGCCGACACGGTGCGCACCCAGAGCGAACACGTTTTCCTCGTCGGCAAGGGCGCCGAGGATTTCGCGGTGTCGAAGGGCTTTGCCGTCACCCCGCCCGAATATTTCGCTACGCCTGCGCGGCGCGAGGCGCTGAAGCGGCTGAAGGCGGAAAAGCTCTCGGCGCTCGATGTCGACCACAAGTTCGGCACGGTGGGCGCGGTGGCCTTGGACCAGAGCGGCAACATGGCGGCAGGCACCTCGACCGGCGGCATGACCGGCAAGCGGTGGGGCCGGGTTGGCGATGCGCCGATGATCGGCGCGGGGACTTATGCGGATAATCGCGCGTGTGCGGTCTCGGCGACGGGTTGGGGGGAGTATTTCATCCGTGTCGGCGTGGCGCATGAGATTTGTGCGCGGCTGCGGATGGAGATGCCGGATACTCCCGAAGTCGTTGCGCTGAAGATAAATGAAATTGGAACCGCCTTGAACGATGAGGCGGGGGCCAAGCAGATGATCGCGATGATTGCTTCGGAGAACGCGAAGGTACCGCAACAGATCGCAGATTCGGTGATGGCCGATGTCGCCGCGCTCGGCGGCGATGGCGGGGTGATCCTCGTCACCCCCGAGGGCCACGCGATCTTCAGCTTCAACACCACCGGCATGTATCGCGGCCGCGCAACCAGTGCGGGGTTACGCGAAGTGGCGATCTTTGGCGGCGAGGAGAAGGCGTCGGCCACGCCGGATCATTGAACGATAAACTCCCCTCCCCTCGCGGGAGGGGTTGGGGGAGGGAGCGAGGCCGCAGGCCTCGCTCGCAAACGCTTGCGTCGCAGCCCCCTCCCCCTGACCCCCTCCCGCGAGGGGAGGGGTGGAGGTCAGTAAAGCTTGCCCACCACCGGCAAGCCCCGCTCCGGCTCGGCGAATTCCTTGATCACCTTGCCCACCCGCGCCAGTGTCAGCTCGCCGCGTGGCAGCATGTCGTCCTCGGTCTGGCGGGCGCGGAAATAGCAGGCGAAGGTGATCGGCGGCTGTCCCTTGGGCCCTTCCGCAAAGCCGATGTCGATGTAGTTGTATTCGGTGCCACCGATCAGCCCGCTGGTGCCGGTCTTGTCGCCTGCGACCCAGCCTTCGGGAAGCCCGGCGCGTACGCGGCGGACACCGGTTTGCGTGTCGATCATCCAGCTCTTCAACTCGGCGCGCTCAGCCTCGGGCAGCACGTCGCCATAGATGATCCTGGCGACATTGCGCGCCATCGCGGCCGGGGTGGCGGTGTCGCGGAATTCGCTCGCGGGGACGAGGTTCATTTCCGGCTCGTAGCGATCAACCCGGCTCACCGCGTCACCGATGCTGCGCCAGAACGCGGTCAGCCCGGCCGGGCCGCCGAGATTGCGGAGCAAGATATTGGCCGCCGGATTGTCCGAAGTCGTCTGCGTCGCCCGCGCCAGTTCGCGCAGTGTCGCGCCGGTGGCGATGCGCTCGCGCGTGAAGGGCGCAGGGTTGAGCATATCGGCCTCGGTCCACATCACCCGCTTGTCGGCATCTATGCTGCCCGCCGCATGGCGCTGAAGCAGCAGCGCAGCGAGCGAGAATTTGAAGGATGAGGCATGGCCAAAGCGGCGATCCTGATTGATCCCGACCGACAGGCCGCTGACGGTGTTGTAGATCTCCACCCCCAAAGTGCCGCCCCCCGCCGCCTCGATAATCCGCAATTCCGCCGCCAGCCGCCCGATCGGGCTTTGGTCGGGAGGGATGCAAGCGCTCGCCCCCAGCGCGAGCGTGCCGCCGATAAAGTGCCTGCGGTTTAGGGACATTGGGTCAACCCTCATGAAAACTTGTCCGCCTTGCGCTTGCCGAAGCGCATGTCGCCTTCGAGCTTCGCACGCAATTGCGCATAGAACGCTTCGAGGAAAGCGCGTTCGTCGCCCGCGCCCGGGTCCCAGCCGATCTTGCGGCAGATCGCCGCGTGGACGGCGGCCAGTGCGTCAGGCTGGGCGTCGCGCAGCATCCGCTCGAGCGTCTGGAGCTCCTTTTCGCCATAGACCGAAAGTTCGGCATCGCCGAAGTCGTAGCGCACCCCGGTAACGTCGCTCGCGCCTGCCTTAGCGGCCGCACCTTGTACCGAGAGGACGGCGGCGAGCTTGGTGCGCGGACGCTCGACCACCCAGGTCCCCGCGATGATGTCGCCTGCGCGCAAGCCGTCGCGGTTGAAGAAGGGGAACAGCAGGAAGATTGCGAACCAGCCGGTCACCACCCAGCCGAGGATGCCGATATCATCCCCGGATTGGGCCATGTTGGTCAGACCGATCAGGAAAACCAGCGGATAGAAGACCTCGATGTCGCGCATCAAGTTGCGTGCGACCACCGCCTCGGGAGTGAGCCGCGATTGCCCGCGGGCAGCGATGCGGATGCCGACGATCCGTTTGCCGAACGTCGCGCCACGGGGCCCCAATTCCTGCACAAGGAAGTAGCCGTACCAGGAAAAAAACAGGAATAGCACCAGCAGGATAACGAGGAATTCGGCCGCGCTCTTGTTGAGGCCTTCAGGATCGAAAGCGGTCCCGTCCAGGACCCCTTCGGCAAGCCAGAGTAGTAGGAGGACGACGGCGATGATGCTAGAGACAATGATCATAACGTCGATGATCAGCGCGCCCGCACGGGCCCCGCGCGAGGCGAGGGTGAGCGGCAGCGTCAGCCCTTCGGGCGTAACGAGGGTCCGCGCACGCTTGTCATCGCGCAAGCGGGCGGGCGAGGTCTTGCGCGCGCTCATCCGGCCTCCGGCGATCCAACGTCCCCAAGGGGGGCGGCGGGGCGATAGAGGATGAAGTAGGACAGCCAGATGATCAGCATCGTGCCGCCGATGATGAAGCGGCTCCCCGTGTCCTCGACCAGCTGGCGCGGGAAGGCTTCGAGCAGTGCGGCGACGACCATCATGATCACCACGCCGACCATGACGACAGCGCTGCGGCGCCCGGCGGCGGCGGCGGATTCGAGCACCGGGAGCTTGCCGGGAAAGGCCATTGCCCGCCCGATATGCAATCCCGCCGCGCCAGAAAGCAGGATACCAAACAGCTCGGTTGTGCCGTGGACGCTGAGCCACGCGGCCAGCTCGACCGTGAGCCCCTGCCCGTTGAACAGCCATAAGAGTGCGCCCAGTAGGGCCATGTTGTGCACCAGCAGCATCAGCGAGGGGATGCCGAAGGCAAAGCCCAGCGCGAAGGCGAGGATGCACACGCCAGAATTGTTGCTGAACAGCTGCGCGGCAAAGCCTGCAAGGCCATAGGCGCCCTCATCATGGCTGAGGCTCTCGAGCAGCTGTTCGCGGGTCGCTCCCGGCACGCGCGGATCGCCGCCGCCCGCCGGGAACAGGCGATAGTACCAGGCTTCGTCCCGCGCCACGAGCAGCCAGCCGACGATGGTGCCTGCGACCATCACGAACAGCGCGATGCAGATGTCGAGCCACAGCGCGCGCACGGCCCTGCTCCAGCCACCCATAAGGAATCCGCGCAGCCAGCGCATGAAGCCCTGACGGGGCCCATAGACCTGAAACCATGCGCGCTGCACCAGCGCCTCAAGATAGGCGAGGGTCGCGGCATCGAGACTGGTCTCGCGCGCCACCGAAAGGCTCGAGGCGGCAGTGCGGTACAGCGCCGGGAGCGCCATGAGATCGTCGTCGGCAATGCGTTTGAGCCCGCCGCGCTCCATGCGCGCGAGGATGTCCTCAAGCCTGCGCCATTCGCCCTCCCGCGCCAGCCGGAAGCGGTCGGAACGCAGCGCGGCGCTCTCTATGTCCGGCGGCGCGGCAACAGCGCCGCGTCCGAACCACGAGGAGATCATCGGCGCCTTCATCCAATCGCCTCGCTGTTGCGGATCGCCAGATAGCGGTCAATCAGGCGCGGGCCGATAGTCTCCCACGGGGCTTCGAGCACGTCGATGCCCAAACGCCGTAGCCGGGTCAGCACCAGTTTGCGCTGCTGCGCGAGGCTGTCGGCGGTGACAGAACGAGCGATCGTCGCGATGTCGCCCGGAGGTGCGGCGATCAGGTTCTCGACCTCACTGTCGGTCATGGTGACGAACAGAACGAGATGCTTGTTCACCAACCGGCCGAGGCTTTCGACCATCAACTCGGCCGCGGTCGGATCGGTGAAGTCGGAAAAGATCACCACCAGCGAGCGGCGCTGGAGCTTGGCGGTGAGGGTCGCGAGCGCCAGCGTGAAATTGGGTTCGGTGGATTCGTAGTCGAGGCCTGCCGCCGCGCTCTGCAAGCGGTGGAATGCGCGGGCATCGCCGATGAACGGGGTCATGATCTGCGGGCGGCGGGCGAAGCCGAACAGCGCGACCTTGTCGCCGCCCTTGAGCGCCACATAGCCGCAGGTCAGCGCGGCGGAGACTGCGCGGTCGATGCGCGGGAGGCCGTCGACCGGCTCGCACATCGCCTGTCCGCAGTCGAAAGCGAAGACGATCTGGTTGTTACGCTCGCTCTCGTTCTCGCGGGCGAACAGGCGGGTGTGGCGGGCGCTTGCCTTCCAGTCGATGCGGCGGCGGTCCATGCCGGCCTCGTATTCGCTCAAGGCCTCGAACTGCGTGCCCTCGCCGCGGATGCGCCGGGCGATGAGGCCGATCTGGGCGTTGCGCAGGAAGGCTTGGAGGTCGGGCGAGCGGACCGGCGAGAGGTCGGGCCAGATTCGCACCGGCTTGTCGAGCGGATAGCTCACCTGCCGCGCGCCCAGACCCAGCGGACCCTGCCAGCGCATCCACGCGCGCGAGATGATCGCGGTGCCGCGGCGGGTGGGTTGGAGCACCGCCTCGCCGCGCCAGCCGGGCTCGTTTGTGAGCGGGGCGAGGGGGAGGGTCACGCGGCCCTCGGGCGAAAGGCGCGGGTCGCAGGACAGCGCGGCCTCGACCATCGAGGGCGGGCGGCCGACGAAGCGCGCGGTGACGGCAAGCGTGCTCGGTTGGCCGACCTCGATATCCTCGGGCGTGCGCAGTTCCCACCCTTCGAGCCGTCCGGCCAGCACCGCATCGAGCGCCACCAGCGCAATCAGCACCGCCCCCAGCACCGGCGCGATCACCCAGGCCTGCGGCGAGGCGGCGGCAATCACCACCGCGACCGGCGCAAGGCCCGCCGCCAGCCACGCCGCACGCTCGGTCGGCGCGACGATCAGCAGCGGCCTGAGCGGCGCGAAGAGCGTTGCAAGGATGGCAAGCAGGCGGTTCACCTTAGCGCGGGGCTTCGGTCGCTTCGACCAGATCAGCGACGAGCGCTTCCATATCGCGCCCCTCGATCTCGGCAGCGGGCGATAGCGTGAGGCGGTGGCGCAGCACCGGCACTGCGAGTGCCTTGACGTCGTCGGGGATTACATAGGCGCGGCCCTCCAGCGCGGCGCGGGCTCGGGCGGCGCCTGCCAGAAGCACTGCGGCACGTGGGGATGCGCCCACCGTCAGCTCGGCATGGTCGCGGGTAGCTCGCACCAGCCGCACGACATAACGCACGATTTCCTCGGCGACAGTCACCTGACCCAGCGCCGCGCTCGCCGCGCCGATGCCAGCACCATTGGTCACCGCGGTGACGCCAAGATCGGCGGGACGCTGCGGGCCGGAGCGTTGGCCGTAGGTGGTGACGATCCGCGCTTCCTCGTCTTCGGCCGGGTAGGGCACTAGCAGCTTGAACAGGAAGCGGTCGAGCTGCGCTTCGGGAAGCGGATAGACGCCCTGGTTCTCGATCGGGTTCTGGGTGGCAATCACCATGAACTGGTCGGGCAGCGTGTGCGTCTCGCCATCGAGCGTAACGCGCCGCTCCTGCATTGCCTCAAGCAGCGCGGCCTGCGTCTTGGGCGGGGTGCGGTTGATCTCGTCCGCCAGCAGCAGGTCGCGGAAGATCGGCCCGCGGGTCAGGGTGAACTGGCTGGTCTGGAAGTTGAACAGGTTCGAGCCCAGAATGTCGCCCGGCAGCAGGTCCGGAGTGAACTGGATGCGTCCGAAGTCCAGCCCCAGCGCGGTCGCAAAGGTGTTGGCAAGGAAGGTCTTGGCGGTCCCCGGCGGGCCTTCAAGCAGCACGTGGCCTTCCGACAGAAGCGCCACCAGCAGCATGTCGACCATCGCCTCCTGCCCGACAATCGCCTTGGCGGTTTCGGCGCGGATGGCACCCGCCAGGCTGCGGACGTCGTCGAGTGTCATGGTCATCGGGTCACTGTCCCTGTTGCAATTTGGTGTTGAGATCGTCGAGCGCCTTGGCGGCAGCGAGAATGTCGGCGGGCTTTTGGGCCGCCTCGAGCCGCGCGGCGCGGCGGGTGTAGGGTTCCTCGCTCGGCAGGCGGCGAGCGAGCGCCGCGTCGATCGCGTCGGGTTCGGGCCGGGCGAGACCAAGCCGCTCTGCCAGCCGCCTTGCAGAGAGCGCGGCATAGGGCTTGGCGAGCAGCGCGAAGCGTCGGGCACGGATGATCAGGCTCGCCCCGTTGGCGATCAGCTGGCGCTTGCCGAAGGCGATGTCGGGGCCGCTGCTGCTCGCAGCCGGACCGAAGCGCTGGAAGGCGCGCCAGCCGACGATCAGCAGCGCGACCAGCAGGCTCAGGGTCGCGGCAAGGAAGGGCGGGCGAAAGGCGAGGGTCAGCAGGTTCTCGGACGCGCCGAACCCGTTCAGCGTCATGTCGAAAGTCACGCCCTCGATGTCGCCCCCGTAGGTAAGCTCGTCGATCAGCGCCATCGTCGCTGCGGCCCGTTCACGATCGGCGAGGCCGTAATTGTTGGCAAGGTCGGGCTCGGCAAGGAACGCGACGGGGTAGGCATCGTCGTCGGGTTGATTGTTCTCGCCGAGCTGGACCTCGAAGGCGAGCGTGCGGCCCTGTCCGTCACTGATGAGCGTCCGGCGCGCGCCCTTCACCTTGGCGTACAGCACCGCCGCAGCCGGCAGCGTACCGTTGTGCGCCAGCCCGCTCCACCGCGCCGGAGCCGCACCTGCCTTGGTGCCGTCCAGCTCGATTGCGAAGGTATAGGGCGCGGGCAGCTCGGAGGACCACGTGTTCGTTTCGGGTGAGGACAGGGCGACCCAGCCCCGTTTGAACTTGGCACGGGCCTCGGCCGGCAGGTTGGGCGGCGGCGCGGTCGCCCACCACTTTGATACGATCACCAGCGTCGGCCCGCGATAGCGGCGATCGTTGAGGACCTTCACCAGTTCCTTGGAGTCAACGAAGAGCGGCGGAGTGAGCACCAGGAGGCCCTCGGTCTCGAGCCCGGCGCGGTTGCGCGAGCGGTCGATGTCGTAGCCTTCCGCCTCTACCAACCGCACCAAGCCGGAATAGCCGTTCAGCCCGTTCGAGGCGGCATGGGCCTGCCCCGCGCCCCGGTCTCCGCCGAAAGATGCGCCCGAACCGATGAGGTAGAGCATCGCCAGAAACAGCACGAAACCGCCCCCGACCAGCGCAAGCGCTCCGCCGCGCGAGAAGGCGGGGGGCGAGGCGGTAGATGCGACAGGAGCAGCAGTCATGCGGCGTTGCCCCTCGCATCGAGCCGGGCCAGCGCGAATTCGGCATAGGCGGCGCGGGCAGCCTCCCAGTCGGCGCGCTCCAGCGAGCGCAGCGCGAAGAGCGAGCGTTCGACCCGCTCGGCGATCACCCGGAAGGCGGCGCGCGCGGCATCGGGCAGGGCAGGGAGCGCGGCTAGTTCGCGCGCGGTGCTCGATGGGCGGGTCCAGTCGGGCCGTGCAGCGGAGATATGGCCGACGCTGCGCTGGAGCAGAAGGTGCGTCGCATCCTCGTACCGACCCTCTGCGGCGAGCCGGTCGGCATCCTCGAGCAGCGCAAGGCTGGCGGCGGTATCGGGCCGCCATTCGTCGGCCTCCGCGTCAGCCTGAGCCTGCTTGCCCTTGCGCCCGAAACCGGGGCCGAGCAGCCGGGCGAGCAGCACCAGCGCGATGATCACCGCCAGGCCGAGCAGCACCCATTGCAGCCACCACCACGATGCGCCCAGCGCCTGACCCACCGGCCCCAGCAGTTCGCCGAGGAACTCGAACAGCTCACCCAGCATCCGCTCGAACCAACCTGGCTCGCGCGGCGGGATTTCGGGTATGGGAACGGGGGCAAACTGGACGTTGCCGTCAGCACGCAGGGCTTCCCACCCGGCGGGGGCCGATCCGCCTGAATTGGCTAGCGATTCGGAAGAGTTCGTTGCGGCCGCTGCGGTCATCCCGTGACAGGTGGTGACATGCCGCTCGGCGCGGCGCAACGGGAAACCGACTCAGCCGAGCTTCAACCGCGCCTCAACCTCTGGCGCGGCCCTGTTCGTAGCTGCCAAGGATGCGCAGTTCCTTCGAATGGAAGGCGCATTCCTCGAGCGCGCGGTCCACCGCCGCATCGCCCGGCGCGCCGATGATGTCAGCGTAGAAGGTGGTCGCGGCAAAGCTGGTGCCTTGCTGGTAACTCTCCAGCTTGGTCATATTGACGCCGTTGGTCGCGAACCCGCCGAGCGCCTTGTAGAGCGCGGCGGGGATGTTCTTCACCTCGAAGATGAAGGTGGTCATCACCGGCTTACCCGCCAGCGCGCCCGCTGGCAGCGGCTCGCGGGCGAGGATCACGAAGCGGGTCATGTTGTCGGCGCTGTCTTCGACATTGCGCTCGATAATGGTTAGCCCGTAGAGCTCGGCCGCTAGCGCCGGGGCGATGGCGGCCACGGAATGGTCGCCGCGCTCTGCCACATAGGCCGCCGCGCCTGCGGTGTCGGCATGGCTCAGCGGCACGATGCCGCGCGCGCGCAGGTAATGGCGCGACTGGCCGAGGGCCTGCGGATGGCTGTAAGCCGCCTCGAAGGGTCCGGAACCCAGCGCCATTAGCGCGTGATGGATCGGCATGAAGTATTCCGCCACGATATGCAGGCCGCTTTCCGGCAGCAGGAAGTGTATGTCCGCGACCCGCCCGTGCTGCGAATTCTCGATTGGGATGATCGCCGCGCCCGCGCGCCCGTCCTTCGCCGCTTCGAGCGCATCTTCGAAGCTGAAACAGGGGAGCGGCGCGAGGTCGGGGCGGGCTTCGGTGGCGGCACGGTGCGAATTGGCCCCCGGCGAGCCCTGGAAAGCGATTGCGCGCGCAGGATCGGCCGCGGCGGCGGTGCGCATCCGGTCGACAATTTCGAGAGCAGGGCCGGGAAAGGATCGCATTGTGCACGCGCCTAGAGGCTGCTTGCAAAAGGCGCAAGAATTTGGGCCATGATCGGTCTTGCGCGGCTGGTAAGGCCTCACTATGCCGCGCGGCATGACACAGGACAACTCTTCCCAAGGTGATTCCGCAAGCCAGAACGGCGGCGGTGATCTGTTCAACACTGCCGCGGGCTGGGTGCTGTTTGCAGCCGGTCTCGGGCTCGGTCTCTCGATCGTGTCGGGCAAGTTCTTCCACGGTGACAAGCCGCAGCGCCCTGAGAAGCTCGGCTACGTGATCGAAGGCGCGGTCGAGGAAAGCGCCGGCCCTGCCGAAATGACGATGGCCCAGGCGCTCAACACAATGCCCGCCGCCGACCTGATCGCTGCGGGCGAGAAGGCTTTTGCGAAGTGCCAGAGCTGCCATTCGATCGAGGCTGGCGGCGCCAACGGGATCGGGCCGAACCTCCACAACGCGATGGGCGCCGCAGTCGCGGCCAAGCCCGGCTTTGCCTACAGCGCCGAATTGAAGGCGCATGGCGGCAAGTGGGATTGGGACACGATGAACGCGTGGCTCAAGAACCCCAAGGCCTATGTGCCGGGCACCAAGATGAGCTTTGCCGGTCTGTCGAAGATCGAGGATCGCGCCGCGATTGCGATGTATCTGAACGCGCAGGGTTCGAACCTGCCGGTGCCGGCCTTCGTCGCTGACGCGGCGGCGGGCGAAGCCGCGGAAGGTGAAACGCCGGCTGCTGGCGAAACGCCTGCTGCGGGCGAGACCCCGGCGGCGACGGAAACCCCGGCGCAGTAATCTGGCGAGGGCCGGGCCTTCGGGCCTAGCCTTTGAACCCCTGAGCGATGACATACCACTCCGACGAGCCCTTGCGGCTCGCCGGGGGTTTGGCGTGTTTGACCGCGGTGAAGTGCTTCTTGAGCAGCGCCAGCAGGTCAGCGTCGGTCCCGCCCGCGAGTACCTTGGCCACGAATGCCCCGCCGGGCGCGAGGTTCTCCGCCGCGAACCATGCCGCTGCCTCGACCAGGCCCATCGTGCGCAGGTGATCGGTCTGTTTGTGGCCGACGGTGTTCGCCGCCATGTCCGACAGCACGAGGTCAGGCGCACCGCCCAGTGCTTCGGTAAGGGCGGCGGGGGCTGCATCGGCCATGAAATCCATCTGGAAAATCGTCACGCCGTCGAGCGGTTCGACTTCGAGGAGGTCGATCCCCACCACTTCGGCCTTGGGCGACTTGGCGCGCACCACCTGCGCCCACCCGCCCGGCGCGATGCCAAGGTCCACGACCCGCTTCGCGCCCTTGAGCAGGCCGAAACGCTCGTCCAGTTCGATCAGCTTGTAGGCTGCGCGGCTGCGGTAGCCGTCGGCCTTGGCCTGGCGGACGTAAGGATCGTTGAGCTGGCGTTCGAGCCAGCGCACCTGGCTGGCAGTGCGGCCCTTGGCTGTCTTGACCCGCTTGCTGGGCTCTTTGGAGCCGCGCGTCATTGCGCGCTGCCGCGTTGGCGGTGGAGCGCCTTGAGGGTCCGCTCGGATTGTTGCTCTGCGGCCATGATGCTCCTCAGGATCCCTTCGCGAATGCCGCGGTCGGCCACCCCTAGGCGTCTTGCCGGCCACAGGTCGAGGATTGCTTCGAGAATAGCGCAGCCCGCGACCACCAGATCGGCGCGATCCTGCCCGATGCAGGGGAGGGTGGAGCGCTCATAGGGGGTCATGACGCTAAGCCGCGCGCTGATGTCGCGCATCGCAGGCGCAGGCACGATCAAGCCGTCGACGGCCTTGCGGTCGTAACTCGGCAGTTCGAGATAGAGGCTGGCGAGGGTCGTCACCGTGCCGCTGGTGCCGAGCAGGCGGATATCGGGATGCTTCGCGGCGCCTGCGACCCGCCCGGCGAAGGGCGCAAAGCTGCCCGACACCAGCTCGTGCATCCGGGTGAAGCGGGCGATGCGCGCCGCCTCGCTGTCCTCGCCGCGGCCGACCGTGTCGGTGAGCGAGACTACGCCCCACGGCACGCTATGCCAGTCGAGGATGCGGGGCACGCGGGCAGCGCCTTCGTTGCTAGCTTCCACCAGCACCAGTTCGGTGGAGCCCCCGCCGATGTCGAAGATCACCGCCGGTCCGTCACCGGATTCGAGCAGGATGTGGCAGCCCAGCACGGCAAGACGCGCTTCCTCCTCGGCAGAGATGATATCGAGTGCGATGCCGGTCTCGCGGCGGACACGCTCGATGAATTCGAACCCGTTTTCGGCGCGGCGGCAGGCCTCGGTGGCCACGGACCGCGCGAGGCGGACATTGCGGCGCTGGAGCTTGTCGGCGCAGATCGTCAACGCGCCCAGTGTGCGGTCCATCGCCGCTTCGGAGAGCCGCCCGCTGGTGGCAAGGCCTTCGCCCAGCTTCACCACCCGGCTGAAGGCGTCGATCACCGTGAAGTCTCCGCCCGAGGGGCGGGCGATCAGCAGCCGGCAATTGTTGGTGCCAAGGTCGAGCGCGGCATAGGCCTCGCCCTGCGACTTGGCTGTGCCGATGTCGGCGAGGTCCGGCCGTGTCCTGTTGTTTGAGCCCTTGGCGCGGGGATCGCGGCCACCGGCTCTCGGGTCGGGCTGAGGGGGGCGTTTGTAGCGGAAATCGGCTACCTTGCCGGACTTGCTGCCCCGGTTTTTCCCAGCACTGTGATTTCTGTCCGGCGGGAGTGTTTCCGCCATGATTGTAACGCTTTCCATATCACCATGCGCGCAGGGTTCCCTGGACATGGCACTTGGGTTCAAGCTAACCCAAGCGCGGGGCAAGAGCAAGAAGCGCAGCGCAACGCCGCACTTGACCTTGGGGGCGTGCGAAACTAGGGACCTCGCTCGCCGACATCGCCGCACGATGTCTGGCGCAAGCCAGATGCCCTGTCCTCTAATGGTAAGAGAGCGGACTCTGACTCCGTCAATCAAGGTTCGAGTCCTTGCGGGGCATCCAGCACTTCCACACCAATGTTTCACGTGAAACAGGCCCTCTAGGCAGGGTCTAGCCTAGGCTATTGCGGGTCAAGCACGCCCCTACTAGGGGTCTAACGATGACCGACAAAGACCTGACAGACCGCAAGTTCTACCGTGCCGGCGAGGAAACGCGCTTCGCTGAGGGCGGCCCCGAACGTACGCCGCAGACCGCGCACCCCGCCTACAAGCTCGCCTTCCGCGACACCGACTTCCTGCTTCGCGACGAGCTCCGCCCCGTCCGCTTCCAGCTGGAATTGCTCAAGCCCGAGATGCTGCTCGACGAGGCGCGGGTCGGATCGACGCTGGTGATGTACGGCTCGGCCCGCATTCCCTCGCCCGGGCAGGCCGAGGCGCGTGTGGCCGAGGCCGCCGCCAACGGCAGCGAATACGACCAGAAGGTCGCCCAGCGTCTCGCCGAAAAGGCGAAATACTATGACGAGGCCTACAAGCTCGCGCGCCTCGTGTCCGAAAAGGGCATCATCGAGAACGGCCTCAGGCAGTTCGTCGTCACCACCGGTGGCGGGCCGTCGATCATGGAAGCGGGCAACCGCGGCGCGTCTGACGCTGGCAGCGAATCGATCGGGCTCAACATCGTGCTGCCGCATGAGCAGGCGCCCAACCCCTATGTGACGCCGTATCTCAGTTTCCAGTTCCACTACTTCGCGCTGAGGAAGATGCACTTCCTGCTGCGCGCCCGCGCGGTGGCAGTGTTCCCGGGCGGGTTCGGCACCTTCGACGAGTTCTTCGAGCTGATCACGCTGATCCAGACCGGCAAGATGAAGCCGATGCCGATCATCCTGTTCGGCAAGGAGTTCTGGAACCGCGTGATCAATTTCGACGCGCTGGCCGAGGAAGGCGTGATCTCGAAGAGCGACCTCGACCTCATCACCTGGTGCGAGAGCGCCGAGGACGCGTGGGCCTGCATCGCCGATTTCTACGAGATCAAGGATCACTCCGCGGAGGCATGAGGGTCTCTCCCAGGCCCGTTCGCCCTGAGCTTGTCGAAGGGCTGCACTTCTTCTTCCGGCGTTGGCCCCAAAAGAAAAACAGTGCTTCGACAAGCTCAGCACGAACGGCTGTAAACTAGGATTAATCCAGGCGCCGCACCGCCTGATGCCCGAGCGGGCCATGCCCGGCGCCATAACCCGGCGCGCTTTCGATGGCGCGGATCACGAATTGCCGGGCGAGCCTGACTGCGTGTTCCATCGGCTGCCCGTGGCCGAGCAGCGTCGCGATAGCAGACGAGAGCGTGCAGCCCGTCCCGTGCGTGTGCACCGTGTCGATCCGCGCGTGGCCGAAGGCGGCGGCGCGCTCTCCGGGGACGAACAGCACGTCGGTGATGCGATCCTCGTCGCCTTCGCTGACCATGTGCCCGCCCTTGGCCAGCACCGCCGCGCCGGTCGCCTCGGAGAGCTCCCCTGCCGCGTCGATCAGCTCCTGCGTGCTCGCCAGCGGACGGCCTATCAAAGCCACGAGTTCGGGGAGGTTAGGGGTCAGCAGAGCCGCTTTCGGAAACAAAAGTTCTCGCATCGCCGCCAGCGCATCGGGCGCGATCAGTGCGGCGCCTGACGTTGCGATCATGACAGGATCGAGCACGACGGGCGCAGCGATGCCCTCCAGCGCCCGCGCCACGGCGGCGATCACTGCTGCGTCATGGAGCATCCCGATCTTTACCGCGTCGACCCCGATATCGTCGATGCACGAGGCGATCTGCTGCGCCACCATGTCCGGCGCAATCGGCGCGATTCCCTGCACGCCTACGCTGTTCTGCGCCGTGATCGCGGTGATCGCGGTCATGGCATAGCCGCCGAGCATGGTGATCGTCTTGATGTCGGCCTGAATGCCTGCGCCCCCCGAGGAATCGGAACCTGCGATGGATAGGATTCGGCGCGGGACGGGTGTGGTCATGTCGGGGCCTTAGCGCAGAGCAGGCGGAGCCGGTATCCTCTCAGGCTATCGGCGCGCAAAAAGGGCCCCCGCCGGCGGTGCGGCAGGGGCCCGGTATTCATTGGCTTGGCTGGGCTTAGCCGGCCGAATTCTTCTGCAACGCGGCGGCCGCAACCTGCACGCGCTGCACAAGTTGCTCGTCATTTGTCATCGCGTTGTTGATCGCCACATAGGTCGCCGGGTCGAGGCCGCTTTCGGTCACGATCTGCGTCAACTGCTCCTGAGTCGCGGGCTGCGACTTGTCGAGCGAGGCGATCTTCACCGCCGCTGCCGCAAAGCTGGCGACCTGCGCGTCGGTGAAGGTTGTCTTGGCCTGCGTTGCGGCATCAGCCGTTTCAGCAGGGGCCTCGGTTGCGGTGTCCGTGGTGGCGGCGTCTTGTTCCGGCTGCGACTGGGCCGCGGCGCCAGATGCTGCCACGAAGGCCGAACCAGCGAGAAGGATCGGGAGGATTTTCATAGTCTTAACTCCGAATTGTCGTCCCCTGTGCCCTTAACTTCGGGGGTCGCGAGTGACTTGCCAAGCCAAGGCTTGCCCGGTTGTGCTGGATTAGGGACGGATGATCGGAGTCGAATTGCTCGCGCGACGAATCGAGGCGCGATGAGGGGTTTCAGCCCTTGAACTTGCGCTGCGCCGAGGGCGGGGCCTTCGCGTGGAGCGCTTTTGCCCGGGTCGGGCGGTCCACCAGCTCGCCGCCGCAATTGGGGCAGCGGTCGTCGAGATCCTCGGCGCAATCGACACAATACGTGCACTCGAACGAGCAGATGAACGCGCCGGGCGCATCGGCGGGCAGGAGCACGCCGCAGGTTTCGCAATCAGGGCGCATTTCAAGCATTCGTATTGTCTCCCATCCCCGTTCGCCTCGAGCGAAGTCGAGAGGCCTTCCCGGTAATCCAGTGTGTCTCGACTACGCTCGACACGAACGGAGGCCTAGATCAAACCGCGCCGCGTACCGCTTCGCAGATCGCGTCGACCACGGTTTCGACCTGGGTCTGGTCGTCGCCTTCGGCCATCACACGGATCACCGGTTCGGTGCCCGATGGGCGGATCACGAGGCGGCCCTTTCCTGCAAGGCTTGCCTCGGCCTCGGCGATCACGGCCTGCACATGCGCGTTGTCGAGCGGCTTGCCGCCTTCGTAGCGCACGTTCTTGAGGAGCTGGGGCACGGGGTCGAACACGTGGAGCAGCTCGCTTGCAGGCCTGCCCGAGCGCACGAGGCTGGCGAGCACCCGCAAGGCCGCGACAGTGCCGTCGCCGGTGGTCGCGTAGTCGAGCAGGATCATGTGCCCCGACTGCTCGCCGCCGACGTTGTAACCGCCCGCCTTCATCGCTTCGAGCACGTAGCGATCGCCGACCTTGGCCCGCACGAGGTCGAGGCCGCGGCCGGCCAGATAGCGTTCCAGCCCGAGGTTGCTCATCACCGTCGCGACGATCCCGCCACCTTTCAACGAGCCGCGGTCCTGCATCCGGCCTGCGATCAGCGCCATGATCTGGTCGCCATCGACAGCGCGGCCTTTCTCGTCGACGACGATCAGCCGGTCAGCATCGCCGTCCAATGCGATGCCGATGTCCGCGCCTTCCTCGACCACCTTGGCCTGAAGCGCGGCGATCGCGGTTGATCCGACGCCGTCGTTGATATTGGTGCCGTTGGGGGTGACGCCCAAGGCGACGACTTCGGCGCCCAGCTCCCAGATCGCGCTCGGCGCCACCTGATAGGCCGCGCCGTTGGCGCAATCGACCACCACCTTGAGGCCGTCGAAGCGGATTTCCGACGACACCGAATCCTTGACCGCGTGGATGTAGCGCCCGCGCGCATCATCGATCCGCCGCGCGCGGCCGATGCGTTCAGCCGGGACGAGGGGGATGTCGGTTTCCATCAGCCGCTCGATTTCGATCTCGGCCTGGTCCGACAGCTTGAAGCCGTCCGGGCCGAACAGCTTGATGCCATTGTCGAGATAGGGATTGTGGCTCGCCGAGATCATCACGCCCATATCGGCGCGCATCTCTCGGGTGAGCAGCGCGATCGCCGGAGTGGGGAGCGGGCCAGTCATGATCACGTCGATCCCGACGCTGGTGAAGCCCGCCACCAGCGCGCTTTCCATCATGTATCCCGACAGGCGCGTGTCTTTGCCGATCACCACCCGGTGGCGATGTCCGCCGCGCACGAAGTGGCGGCCCGCCGCTTGCCCGACCTTCATCGCGGTCGCCGCGGTCATCGCGCCTTCATTGGTGCGTCCCCGGATCCCGTCGGTGCCGAACAGCTTGCGTACCATGAAATCCTGCCCCGTCGTTGTGGCGTTGTTGTCTCGCGCTTCTGGCGAGGTTATCGCCCAAAGGGAAGGGCGAGAGGCCCGCATAAGGATAGGCTGTTGCTGGAAAGTGAAAATGCGTCCGCTGCCGAGGGCGTGCAGGGCAAATTCGGACTGGTGTCGATCCGCCTGCCGGTGGCGCTGACCTTTGCCGCGCTGGTCGGCGGGTTGTTGGCCGGTATTGCCGGCGGCCAGTTCGGCGCGCCCGTGCTGGTCGGCGATATCGCCGGGCTCGTCGGCGGGCTGTGGCTGCGCGCCTTGCAGATGACGATCATCCCGCTGGTCGCCGCGCTGCTGGTGCTGGGCCTCGTTCAGATGATCCTCGCCGCGCGCGTGGGCACGGCGGCGCGGCGGATGATCGCGATCATGGTGGCGGTGCAGGTCGCAGGCGGCGCCTTCGCCTCGGTCGCCATGCCCGCGCTGCTGCGCGCCTTTCCGGTGCCGAAGGGGGCGGGCGCGTTCCTTGCGCAGACCCCGGCAGATGTCGGCGAAGTGCCCAAGGTGCTCGACTTCCTCGCCTCGTTGATCTCGCCCAACATCGTTGCCGCCGCGGCCGAGACCGCGATGCTTCCGCTGACGCTGTTCTTCGTGATGTTTGCCGTAGCGATCACCCGCCTCCCGCAGGATCAGGGCGAGCGGTTGCTCGGCTTCTTCCATGCGCTCGGCAATGCGATGCTGCTGATTATCGGCTGGGTTCTGGCGATTGCGCCGGTCGGGGTGTTCGCGCTGGCTTACGGCGTGGGTGTCCAGAGCGGGGGCGGGGCCTTCGCCGCGCTCGGCCACTATGTGCTGACGGTCACCGCGATGGGCACTTTCATCTTCTTTCTCGCTTACGCCCTCGCCATCGGATTGGGCCGCAAAGGCGGCAAGTTCGTCACCGCAATGCTCCCTGCGCAGGCGGTGGCGCTCTCGACGCAGAGCTCGCTGGCGAGCCTTCCCGCGATGCTTGATTCTGCCGGACGGCTGGGCGTGCGGCCTGCAACCGCCGAGTTCGTCCTGCCGCTCGCCGTGGTGATTTTCCGCGCCACCAGTGCGGCGATGAACCTTGCGGTGGTCTACTACATCGCCGCGCTCGCCGGCGTGGAGGTGTCGCCGACCGTCGCCATCGCCGGAATCCTGATCGCCAGCGTCATCAGCCTCAGTGCTGTCAGCCTGCCCGGATCGATCAGCTTCGTCGTCTCGATCGGCCCGATTGCCTTGGCGATGGGCGTCCCGGTCGAGCCGCTCGCGCTGCTGGTCGCGGTGGAGATGCTGCCTGACCTGATGCGCACGCTTGGCAACGTCACCATGAACGTCGCGGTCACCAGCGCGGTTGACCGCTCGGCTGATGAGGCTACCGCCCAGACTTGAATGTAGCCTTGAAGCTGCAACCGTTCGGGCACATCTGCGTTATTGCTGCACAACCTTTCGATCCATCCTACGATCCCGGAGAACATCATGGCTTTCGCACTTGCCCCCCTGCCCTACGACGACACCGCGCTTGAGCCCGCCATTTCGGCCGAGACGCTGTCGTTCCACTACGGCAAGCACCACCAGACTTACCTCGACAAGATGAACGCCGCGATTGAAGGCACGCCCCACGCCGATGCATCGCTTGAAGCGATCGTCGCTGCTTCGCGCGGAACCAATCAGGCGCTCTTCAACAACTCGGCGCAGACCTGGAACCACGCGTTCTATTGGAACTCGATGGCGCCTGCGACGACCGAAGCTTCGGCGGACCTTACTGCCAAGATCGACGAGGCCTTCGGTTCGGTCGACGCGCTTAAGCAGCAGCTCAAGGACCGCGGCGTCGGCCATTTCGCGTCCGGCTGGGTGTGGCTCGCCGAGAAGGATGGCAAGCTGAGCATCGAGGAAAGCCACGACGCCGACACGATCGCCGACAAGGGCTTCAACCCGCTGCTCGTGCTCGACGTGTGGGAGCACGCCTATTACCTCGATCACCAGAACAAGCGTCCGGCCTATCTGGACGCCGTGGTCGAGACGAAGCTCAACTGGGCCTTCGCCAGCGAAAACCTCGCGCGCGGCACGGTGTGGACTTACGCCTGATTTAATCGGGTTTTGGAATGAGGAAGGCCCGGGGCAGCGATGCTCCGGGCCTTTTTTATGTCTTTTATGTCGTCGCCCCGTGCTTCACACGGGGCTTGGCTTCTTTGGTCGCAAGCGGTGACAGAGAAAAAGCCGAACCCCGTGTCAGGCACGGGGTGACGAGGGTTAGCGCCAACTACCCCTGCGAGCTGACCCCGTTGCCCGCTGCGACCATGTCCAGCTCTTCCAGAATGGCGCGGTGCGCAATCGCGTCGTCGGTGGAGCGGCGCGGGATGTTGCCGCTTGCCAGCATTTCCGCCAGCGCGGCGCGGGCGCGGCCCACGCGGCTCTTGATCGTACCGACCGCGCAGCCGCAGATTTGCGCGGCTTCCTCGTAGGAAAAGCCGCCCGCGCCCACCAGCAGCAGCGCCTCGCGGCGTTCAGCGGGGAGGGTTAGCAATGCGCGGTGCAGGTCGGAAAGGTGGATCGGTTCTTCCTGCCCGGCGGGCGCGGTCAGGATGCGTTCGGCCACGCCCTCGTCATACTCGCCGCGGAAGCGGTTGCGGCGCATGTCGGTGAGGTATGCGTTGCGCAGGATCACGAAGGTCCAGGCGCGCATCGAGGTGCCCGGTTCGAACCGTTCCTGCGCGGCCCAGGCCTTGAGCAGCGTTTCCTGTACCAGATCATCGGCGACATCGGGCCTGCCGCACAGCCCGCGGGCAAACGCGCGCAGGTGCGGAACGACCTGGGTGAGATCACGCTTGAAGTCGGATTTCTCCGAGGCCGTGCGCGGGGTATCGGGCCGGCCGTCGTCGCTCATTGCGTAGAGTCCGGGCCATCGCGTTCTCCGCGTGCCGGGGGAAGCGCATCGAGCCGGTCGAGCAGGTCCTTGAAGCTGTCGGGAAGGGCTTCCTCGACCACCGAATCATACAGCTGCTTCAATCCGTCGGCCCATTCGGGCGAGCGTTGCCGGGCGCCGCTCTGGCTCCCGCCGTTGCTGCCGTCATGTGCTTGATTGGAGACCATGTCGGTAAAGCTCGTTCCTAGGTCCCGTCGTCCCGGCCCCGGTTCGGGCCCGATGTCGCTGCGGGCGGTGCGACACGTGATGCGTAGCCCTGTGCTCCCTCAGCGGGATTTCCCTAAAGCGGGTTTGGACGATTTGGGAACGATGCGCTACCTGTTTGGTTCCGCCTGCTCCTGACAGGACATCCTATCATCGAGACTGACGCCCTTAGAACCGACGCCGTGACTGCCGCGATCCCGCCTTCGACGGGGGGGCGCGCGCGGCGCTGGCTGGTGCTTTATCCGCGCGCGATCCCGCTGGCGATCTTCCTCGCTATCGCCGCGATCACGGCGCTCAGCGTCTTTGCGATCGAAACCAACGCCCGCGCCCGAGAGCGCGCGCAAATGCGTGAATATGCGCAAGGCGTCGCCGCCGCGCTCGACCGCAGCGGGAGCGGGTTTGCGTCCTACCTTCGGGCCGGGGCGGCGCTGTTCGCCAGCCTCGACGAGGTCAGCCCCGAAACCTTCGACAACTTCGTGCGGGTGCTGAAACTCAACACCGAATATTCGGGCGCTGAAGGGATCGGCTGGATTCCGGTTATCGAGGCGCGCGAACTGCCCGGCTTCCTCGCGAAAGCCCGCGCCAGCCAGCCAGCCTACCCTGATATCTATCCCGCGCCCGCCAGTCTGGTTACCGGGCGCGTCGCGCCGGTGGCGATGTTCGCGCCCGCTACCGCTCTCAACCGCCGCGCATTGGGCTACGACATGTATTCCGATCCGGCGCGCGCTTCGGCGATGGCCGAGGCCGAAATGAACCTGCGCCCGGCTGCCTCGGGCCGGATCATCCTGATGCAGGAAACCAGCGGCACCGCGCCCGCCTTTGCGATCTACATGCCGGTGTTCCGCATAGCAGGGACGGGCGGGGCAGAGACCGGCGGGGCAGCGACGGGCGGGGCGGGCCTCGCCGGCTTCGTCTACACGCCTTTCCGGGCGCGCGAGTTCCTCGATGCGGCGATCGACCGGCAGGGCGGGCAGCGCTACGGGGTCCGGCTGTACGACGGCGAGGTTAATACCGGCCACCTGCTTGTCGCGCATTCAATTGCCGGTGCGGCTAAGGAGACCATCACGCAGGAAGTCACCATCGCTGACCGCAAGCTCATGCTGGTGATCGAGAACGGCGATGCCCACGTGCTCTCGCCGCTATCGATGGTGACGCTGATCTTCGGCCTTGCGCTAGCGAGCCTGCTGATGCTGCTCGCCCGGCTTCTGACCCAGCAGGCCTTCGAGGATCAGGCGCGGCTCGCTTTGTTCGAGGAGCAGCACTCGATCAGGAACTCGCTGACCCGCGAATTGAACCACCGGGTCAAGAACACGCTGGCCAACGTGCTTTCGATCCTTTCGCTGACCCGGCGGCGCTCGACCGATCTGGACGAATTTGCCGACAGCCTGCAGGGGCGCATCCGTGCGCTTTCAGCGACGCATGACCTGCTGACAGTGACCGACTGGGGCACGACCCCGATCCGCGCGGTGATCGAAGCGGAGCTGCAGCATTTCCGAGAGCTTTTCGGGGATGCAATCGTGCTCGATGGCCCGGACCTGGAACTGGCGCCCAACGATGCCCTCTCCTTCGGCCTTGCGATCCACGAACTTGCCACCAACGCCGCCAAGTATGGCGCGCTGAGCGTGCCTGGGGGCATGATCACGATCCGCTGGCAGCGCGGCGCCGGGAAGACAGGGGATCCGGGGACCGAGCAGAATTGGGCCGAGGTCGAGTGGCAGGAAGTCGGCGGACCGCCCGTCGCCAGCCAGCGCCGCCGCGGCTTCGGCACCGAGCTGATCGAGAAGGTCGTCGCCCACGAGCTGCGCCAGCCGGTGACGCTCGATTTCGCACCTGAAGGCGTGCGCTGCGTGCTGCGCATCCCCGTGCGCCGGCCTGTGGGCTTCAGGATCCGCGAAAGCGAAGCCGAGCGGCGGGTCGTGAAGCCTTAGGGCTTCACGCGCTGGCCAGAATCACAGGGGTCTGGTGGACCCGAAGAACAGAGCCTGACTGATCGCCGCGCGCACTGTCGCTTCCTGAAAGGGCTTGGTGACAAGATAGGTCGGCTCGGGCCGGTCGCCGGTCAGCAGGCGCTCGGGGTAGGCGGTGATGAAAATTACCGGCATCGAGCCGGCGCTGAGGATGTCGTCCACCGCATCGAGACCCGAGGAGCCGTCGGCAAGCTGGATGTCGGCGAGCACCAGCCCCGGCATTGCTTCGGCGACTGCGGCGCGCGCCTGCGTGCGGGTCGCGGCAGTGCCGCTGACGGTGTGGCCAAGGCCGGTCACGAGGTCTTCAAGCTGCATCGCGATCAGCGGCTCGTCCTCGATGATCAGCACCGAAGTGGTCTGCTCGCGATCAATATCCGCGACCGCGTCGGCGACGAGGGCCGCGACCTGCTCGGGGGTGCGCTCGAGGATCACGGCGGCCTCGGCAATCGTGAAATCCTCAAGTGTGGTGAGCAGCAGCGCCTGCCGCGCGGGCGGGGTGATGACGCCAAGGCGCGCCTGCGCACCGGCCTCGTGCTCGCTGGTAGGCGCGCCGCTGGCCACATCGCCCGACGCACTCGCCCAGACCTTGCCGAAGGCGCGGTACAGCGGCACCCGCCCGCCCGCGAGGCTTGCCTTCAGCTCTTCGTCCGCCATCGCGGCCTCGAGCATCTCGCGCACATAGGCATCGCCGCTGGCCTGCGATCCGGTCAGCGCGCGGGCGTAGCGGCGCAGGAAGGGAAGGTTCGCCGCGATCTGGCTGGCAAAGGACATTGGGCACCTTTTGACTGGTCAGGTGGTCCGGCAGGGTTCGCCGGAGCTCTTGATTCGCAGCCATAGCGCGTCGCGTCGGCGACGTCGCGGCTAACGCACAAGATCTTGAAATTCTGCGATATCTGCGCGGTTTCCGTAAGGGAAGAAAAAATTTCTGCATGGTCGGGAACCGCTCGCCAAGCCGATCATTTTTCCAATGTCACCGCCGAGACCCCCCTCCCGTCCAAGCGGTTGGTGACACGATCCCGAAAGGCCTCTGCTCGCTTGCGAGCGGGGGCCTTTTTTCTTCGATCACCCCAATTCCCTTGCGTAGATCGCATACTCGCGGTTGACCTTGCTCTGGATCGCGTCGGCAATGGCGTTCATGCCCTGGTTGTCGTCGAGCACCCAGCCAAGCTCGCCGCGGGTCGATCCGAACTTGGCATTGGCGTGCTGGCGGATTTCCTCGATCATCATGAAGGCCAGCTGGCCCGCCAACCGGCTGCCGTGAAATTCCTTCAGAACGCCCATCAGTGGCACCCGCATTCCGGCACCCGCGGGGTGGCGCAACCAGCGCAGCATCGTGATCCATCCGAACGGGAAGATCTTGCCCTTGATCTTCGCCAGCGCGTCGTTGACGTCGGGCCAGGTCAACATGAAGGCCACCGGACGCCCGTCGAGCTCGGCGATCATGTTGAGTTCTTCGAAGATCAGCGGGCGCAGCTTCTTGCCAGCATAGGCGACCTCGCGGGGCGTGAAGGGCACGAAGCCCCAGTTGTCCGACCACGCATCGTTGAGGATGCCGAGAATAATCGCCACTTCCGCATCCCAATCGGCCTTGCGCACCTGCCGGATGTTGACCCGCGCGTTCTTGTGGCCGGACTGGATGATCCGCTGGATGAGCGGCCCGAACGGCTTCGTGATATCGAGATCGTAGGTGTACAGCGTCTTGGCGCGGACAAAGCCGGCAGCCTCGATCCATCCGGCATAATGCGCGGGGTGGTGGCCCATCAGCAGCATCGGCCGGTGATTCTGCCCTTGCACCAACAGGCCCGGTTCTTCCCAGATCGACAGCGAGATCGGGCCGAGCATGCGGGTCATGCCTTGCCCTGCCAGCCAGCCTTCCGCAGTGCTTAGCAACGCGCGGGCGACGGCTTCATCCTCGGCATCGAAATAGCCGAAGAAGCCGGTGCCGGGGCCGAAGCCCTGTTCGGCCGGCATGGCGAGCGCGAGTTCGTCGATATGCGCCGAAATGCGCCCCACCGGCTTGCCGCCGCGACGCGCGATGAACAGCTGCACCCGCGCATGGCCGAAGAACGGGTTCTTGTCCGGATCGACCAGCTCGATCTGCTCGCCGCGGATCTGCGGGACGAAATTAGGCAAGCGGTCGGAAAAGGCGCGGCCGAGGTCGACGAACGCCGCCCGCTGGTGCTTGCCGCTGACCGGTTCGATCACTATTTCGCCTAAGTGGCTTGCCACATCCGTCACGCGCCGGTCCTCGTATTGCGTTAGGTCAAGGCGTCTGTGTCCCGCCAGCGCCATAGACGCAAGGCTATCGATCACACTCACCAACAACGCGCGTTTGGCCGCAAGCCCGTTTTCGGGTAGGGCGGCCGCAGGAACGAAACCACTATGACTATGCACCAGACCATCGATCAGAGCCGTAACGACCAGCGCGCGCCCGCGCCCCGGGCGACCCGCGCGCAGTTCATGGTCGAGGACGACAAGGCGATGCTGCGCGCCGCGCGCGACCTGACGAAGGGTCTGGGCGAGGCAAAACCGGGCATCTACTGGACGGACATGCTGCTGTCCGCCGCAGTTGGCTATGCGGGCATCGCAGTCGCGATCCTGTCGGCGAGCATTGGCGTGAAGGTCGCCGCCGGCGTGGTCGCAGCGCTGGCGCTTTATCGCGCGCTGAT
The DNA here is from genome assembly GCA_963765775.1 of uncultured Alphaproteobacteria bacterium. Lineage (GTDB taxonomy): Bacteria > Pseudomonadota > Alphaproteobacteria > Sphingomonadales > Sphingomonadaceae > Erythrobacter. Next base: position 90,943 of record CAVXXQ010000006.1, on the reverse strand, counting down.
GTTCATCCACGAGCTGACCCACATCCACCGCGACGCCCTGCCGGGCTTCCGCACCGGGTGGAACCTGCTTGTGGGCATCCCGATGCTGACGCCGAGCTTCATGTATGAAGGCGTACACGTGATCCATCACAAGCGCACGCAATATGGCACGGTGGAAGATCCCGAATACCTGCCGCTGGCGCTGATGAAGCCGTGGAGCCTGCCGCTGTTCGTGCTTGTGGCGATGCTGCTGCCGGTGGCGCTGATCCTGCGCTTCGGCGTGCTCTATCCGCTTGGCCTGATCGTCCCGCCGCTGCGCACATTCACGTGGGAGCGTTTTTCGGCGCTGTCGATCAACCCTGAATTCCGCCGCAAGGCGCCCGAAGGCGACTTCGTGGGCCGCGTGCGTTGGCAGGAAGCAGGCGCGAGCCTGTGGGCGATGGCGCTGATCGCCTCGGTGTTCGTGTTCGGCTGGCAGCCGCTCGCCACCGCGCTTGCGATCCTCTCGCTTGCCGCGTTGCTCAACCAGCTGCGTACTCTCGTGGCGCACTTGTGGGAGAACGAGGGCGAGGCGATGACCGTGACCGCGCAGTTCCTCGACAGCGTCAACGTCCCTCCGCCGGGCATGGTGGGCGAGATCTGGGCGCCGGTCGGCCTGCGCTATCACGCGCTGCACCATCTGATGCCGTCAATGCCCTATCACGACCTGCCCGAAGCCCACCGCCGGCTGGCCCGCGAGCTTGGGACGGGCTCGACCTACGACGGCGCGAACCACCCGGGACTGCTGGTGCTGGTCGGGCGGATCGCGCGGAGCACGATGGGGCGCAAGGCGGCTTAGGCCGCACCTTTCATCAGTCCAGAAAGAAGATCATCGCGCAGCGCCGGTCGGCTGGCAGCCCGTCGTCGACCTCGTTCGCCAGCTCGCCTGAAAGCCGCAAGTGGGCGTCGAGCGCGGTGACTTCCTCGAAGCCAAGGCGCTCGTAGAACGGGCCGTTCCACGGCAAGTCACGAAAGGTGGTGAGAGTCAGCGCCTTGAACCCGGTATTGCGAGCGTCGATCTGCGCGGCGCGCACCAGGCCAGCACCGATCCCGCGCCGCTGGAAGGCGGGGGCGACATCCATCTCCCAGATATGCAGCTCGCGCCGGAAGGGTTCGGCCGCGAGAAACCCGGCCATGACCTCGCCGACATGGACGACGAGGCAATGGCCCTTGCGGATCAGGCGGGCATAGTCGGCCTCCGAGCGGGTGCGGGCGGGGTCGATTGTCGGTTCGCCCGCAAAGGCCACCGCCGCCGAGCGCTCGATGGCGGGCATGGCCTCGGCATCCTGAGGCCGCGCCAGCCTGAGCGACCAGTTGCTCACTCTTCGGTCCGGATCAGCACCGTCTCGCCCAGCAGCAGGAACAGCAGGAACGGTGCCCAGGCGGCGAGCAGCGGGGGGTAGCCGCCGAAGCTGCCCATCGCGAGCGCCGCGTTGTCGACCACGAAATAGGCAAAGCCCAGCGCCATCCCGATGATTGCGCGCACGAATAGCTGGCCCGAACGCGCCAACCCGAAGGCGGCGATCGAACCCAGCAGAGGCATCAGGAGCGCCGAGAGCGGTCCCGACAGGCGATGCCACCACTTGGCGCGCATCTCGTCGGTGTTGCGCCCGGCGGTCTCGTAGGCGTCGATCGATTCCTTCAGCTCCCAGAAGCTCTCCGCATCAACGTCGACCGATTGCAGCATGATCCGCTCAGGCGTGAGCGCCTTGCCGACGACCAGCGCGGGCAGGCGCTCGGTCACGGCGCCCGCGACATCGAACCGCACTGCATCTTCGAGCCGCCAGCCAGGCGCGGCGAAGGTCGCGCGGGGCGCGCGGATCTGCTCGCGGATGATCCCGCCCGGCGCGCGCGCGTACCAAGTGACGTTCGACATCACGAGGCCATCGCCAGAGCCGGTCAGCGCCGCTGCGGCAAGGATGTTTTCGCCGTCTACAAGGTAGAGGTTGGAGCGCACGCCGCCCGTCGCGGCCTGCGGTGCGATCGCGCCGTAATCAACCGCCTGCCAAGCCTTCAGCGTTGCATTGGCGCGGGTCACGATCCGCTCGTTGAAACCGAAGCTCAGCGCCGAGACGAGCGCCGCGGTGAGCAGCAGCGGGGCGAGCACCTGGTGGGCCGAGAGCCCGGCAGCCTTCATCGCCACGACCTCGCTGTTCTGGTTGAGTGTCACGAGTGTGATCAGCGTCGCCAGCAGTACCGAATAGGGCAGGAAGCGCGACGCGAGCTGCGGTGCACGCAGGCTGGCATATTTAAGGATGTCGTCTTGCCCGTTGCCCTTCACCGCGAGAATGTCGCCCGTCGCCGCCAAGAGGTCGAGCGCCAGCAGCACCACCACGAGCATGACCAGCACCGCCAAGATGCGCACCACGAACAGCTTCGCCAGATAGAGCGTCAGCGTGCGCGAGGGGAAGAAATCGAGCTGCATCTGTCTCGCCTATTCCGCCGGAGCGGCCTCAGCCGTCAGGGCTGCGCGCTCATGCGGGTTGCGGCGCGAGAACAGCTTGCTTATCCACTTGCCGAGCTTGGCAAAGACCGTTTCGAGCGCGCCGATCGCCTGCCCGCCGGGGACATAGGCAACGCGGTAATACATCCACAGGATCAGCGCCGCGAAGAGCGCGAAGGGAACCCACAGTGCCAGAACCGGATCGACCCGGCCCAAGGCCGCCACGTCTTCGCCGTACTGGTTCACCTTGTGATAAGCGACCACCATCACGATCGAGATGAACACGCCCAGCGCGCTCGTCGATCGCTTGGGCGGGATCGCCAGCGCCACCGCGAGCAGCGGCATCAGCATCATCATCACGACCTCGACCAGCCGGAAATTGAAGCTGGCGACACTCGCATCGCGTGCCTCAAGGGGGCTTTCCCGGCTCCAGCCCATCCGGAGCAGTTCGGGCAGGATGTATTCGCGCGTCTCGTTGCCGCGCGCGCGGAACTTCTCGATCGCCGGCAGGTCGATCGGCAGATCGTGGCGGCTGAAGGACAGCACCCGCGGGGTCTGCCCTGTCATGCCGGTGTCCTGAATGATCGTGCCCTCGGTCAGGCGCAGGATGATCGTGTCGGGATTGTCGCGGGTCGCAAGGAACGCGCCTTCGCGCGCGGAGATCGATAGCACCTGCCCCTTGGCATTGGCGACGCGGGCGAAGATGCCGTTCAGCCGCCGCCCGTCATCCTCGCTCCCCTCGATGCGCAGCGCCACGCGGTCGGCCAGCGTGGTGAACTCGCCAACCTTGATCGAAGCCCCGAGCGCGCCCGAGCGAAGCTCGTATTCCATCTGCTCGTAATAGTAGCGGCTGACGGGCTGGATGTAGAATACCAGCGCGACGTTGACCGCGACCAGCGCCAGTGTGATCGCATAGGGCACCCGCAGCAGTCGATTATAGGACAGGCCCACGCCGCGCATCGTGTCGAGCTCGGACGAGGTGGCAAGCTTCCTGAAGGCCAGCAGCACGCCGAGCAGCAGGCCCAAGGGGATCGCAAGGCTCGCATATTCGGGCACCAGCGCGCCGAGCATCTTGAACACGACGCCCACCGGCCCGCCCTCGACCGCGACGAAATCGAACAGACGCAGCATCTTGTCGAGCGTCAGCAGCGAGGCGGCAAGCGCGAAGACGCCGAGCATCGGCACGACCGTCAGTCGCAGGATGTAGCGATCAATGCTGGGGATGCGGTTGAGCAAGGGGCGAAAGTCCGGGCGTTTGCGCGTTGAGCCGCCAGCCCTAGCGGCTTAGCGTCCCCGCGTCATGCCCCGATTGCTGCCGACTGCGCACGGGGACGCACGGGATCTACCAGAAGCGGCTGCCGGGGATGCCTTTGAACGGTCCAGCCTCGCGGGCGGTGATCCACCCGCCGTAGAAGCCGCCGGGCTGGGGTGTGACTGGCTCGCCGTCCACGGTCACTTCGTCGAAGGGCGCGGCATAGAAGGCGATGTGGCCTGCGATACCCACAAAGTCGGAGGTGGGTGAGGGGTAGGACCAGCCTGCGCCCGCGATGATGCCGCCGCCGATTTCCACGTCCCAATAGACCGCCTGTCCCTTCCACTCGCAGAGCGAGCGCGCAGGATTGGAGCGCAGGTGTGCCATCGCGATGTCGGCTTGCGGGATATAGTAGGTCGGCGGGTGCGAGGTTTCGAGCGTGCGCCACGCGGCGCGGGTGTCGGCCAGCACGAGGCCCTTGTGAACGATGCGGATATGTCGAGGGGTCTTCTCGGCAATGGCGGGGCGCGGGTAGTTCCAGACGCTTTCCTGTCCGGGCAGGACGGAATCAGGATCAGGGTGGTGCGCCTGCCTCACGCCCGGTGCCGGTTCACGCCTGTTCCAGCGTGCATTGCAGCGGGTGCTGGTTCTGGCGGGCGAAGTCCATCACCTGGTTCACCTTGGTCTCGGCGACCTCGTAGGTGAAGACCCCGCACACACCTACGCCGCGCTGGTGGACGTGGAGCATGACGCGGGTGGCCTGTTCGAGATCCATGCTGAAGAAGCGCTTCAGGACCAGCACCACGAATTCCATCGGGGTGTAGTCGTCGTTGAGCATCAGCACCTTGTACTGGCTGGGCTTCTTGGTCTTGGCGCGGGTCTTGGTGGCGACGCCGACCTGACCGCCGCCCGAACCGCTGCCGTCCTTGCCGCCATCCTCGTCTTCTGCGCGCACGGCAAGACCGTGCGGCAAGGCTGACGCGGCGCTTTCAGCGAGCGTGGGGACAGAGCAGATCGGCATGAGACCTCATTATGGGATTCGCTTGCCGAGGTGCAAGCGATAGGTGCGATTCATTTGGGGTAGGCAAGCGCCGCGCTGCAAAAGAAAAGGGCCGACCAGACGCTGGGTCTGGCCGGCCCGCGCTTTTCAGCGCGCTTTCGTGAACCGGGTTGGGAGAGAGGAGAGAGGCCCGGCTCAGAAACTCGTGATGCTTACGCAGCCTTCTTGATCTTCTCGGCCGCGACGCTGACGCGGTTCGTGATCGGTGCGAAAGCTTCGTTGTAAAGCTTGACCCAGGCTTCGGTGCGCTTCGAGCCGTAGGAGACGACCGCGTCGAAGTTACGACGGACGAGCTCGCCCTGAAGCTGCATCAGTTCGGTCGGCGACTTCACAGCGGCCATCTTCTTGGCGTCTGCGGTGACGGTTTCGATCACGGTCTTGCCGGTTTCGACGTTGTCCTTGAGCAGGTCCTGCGCACCGGCGAAGAAGATCTTGCCGCTTTCGACGACGGCATCGACGTTCGCCTTGGTGAACTCGGTCGCTTCAGCGGCGAGCACAGTGCTCTTGGCGTAGGCGGTGGTGGCGGTGGTCTTCGCGCGGGTCTGGACGTCGGCGAAGACTTCCTTGGCGGTGGCGGCGATGTCGGTGTTCTTGGCGGTGGCCATGATGGTGTCCTTGATCTTGAGAATGGGGTTGGTCTTGGGCGCGGCGGGCTTTTCAGCCTTCTTCGCCAGCACCGGCTTCTTGACCGGAGTTTTCTTGGCCGTCTTGGTAACGGTCTTGGCTGCAGCCTTGGTGACCTTCAGCGCCTTCTTGGCGACCGGGGTCTTTGCCTTGGGCGCGGCGACGATCTTTGCGGCTACCTTGGCAGCCGGAGCGACCTTGGCGGCCACCGGAGCGGGCGCTGCCACCGGGGCAGCGGGCTTTGCCGCAGGGACGACCTTTGCCGAAGCTTCGGCGTAAGCCTTCTCGGCCGCAGCGTCGATCTTGGCGACGGGAGCCTTCACGGCAGGCGCTTCGGGGGTAACGGCACTCTTTTCAACTTCGGACATGACGACCTCGCTTCATGTTGCACTGCACAAAATAGCGAGTGCGAATGCGAAGTCAAGCCTTTTTGTGCAGTGCACAAAAATGTAGGATATCGTTCAAGTTCAGTTCGTTGATCCTACCGCTCCGCATGTACTTGCTGAACAAGCCTCTGCCTAGCGGGTCTTCACATAGCGTCCCGGAGCATCCTCGATCACATGATCGCCCTTGCTGCCCGGCACGCGCCTGCCCTTCGCTGGGACCCGCGCGTCGGATTGCTTGTGAAGCCATTCCAGCCAATGCGGCCACCAGCTGCCCGGATGCTCGGTCGCGCTTTCAACGAAGGCTTTCAGGGACGGCGCAGCGCTGTCGCCGACCCAGTACTGGTATTTGCCCGCAGCCGGCGGATTGACCACACCCGCGATATGCCCCGAACCTGCCAGCAGGAACTCCATCGGCCCGGTGAAGTGCTTGGTGATGCGCCACACGCTTTCGGCGGGCGCAATGTGATCCTCGCGGCCTGCCTGCACGAAGCTGGGGGTGGCCACCAGGGTGAGGTCGATCGGCGTGCCGTCGGCCTCCAGCGCATCAGGCACCACCAGCTTGTTGTCGCGGTAGAGATCGCGCAGGTAAGCGTTATGCCATTTGGACGGCAGGTTGGTGACGTCGCCGTTCCAGTGCAGCAGGTCGAACGCCGGATAGTCTTCGCCCAGCATGTAGTTGTTGACCACGTAGTTCCAGATGAGGTCGCGGCCCCTCAACGCGTTGAAGGCCGCCGCAAGATAGCGCCCGTCAAGATAGCCTTGCGAGGAAAGCTGCCCGATCATGTCGAGCTGCTTGTCGTCGATGAAGTTCTTGAGGTCGCCACTCTTTTCGAAATCGACCTGCGCGGTGAAGAAGGTTGCCGACTTGACCTTGTCCGCGTCGCCCCGGCGGTGGAGCACCGCAAGCGTTGCGGCGAGCGTCGTGCCCGCCACGCAGTAACCGATCGTGTGCACCGCAGGCACCTCGAGCCGCGCGCGCACATGGTCGATCGCGTCGATCTGGGCGCGGATGTAGTCGTCCCACACCACTTCGCCCATCGTCTCGTCAGCCGATTTCCAGCTGGCGACGAAGACCGTGAGCCCTTGGTCGACCGCCCACTTGATGAAGCTCTTCTTGGGGGTGAGGTCGAGGATGTAGAAGCGGTTGATCCACGGCGGAAAGATGATCAGCGGCACTTCGAGAACATCGTCGGTCGAGGGCGAATACTGGATCAGCTGGTAGAGCGGCGTCTCGTGGACCACCTTGCCCGGCGTCGCAGCGAGGTTTTCGCCGAGCCGGAAGGCGTTGGGGTCGGTGTGGGTGAGCTGCCCGCGCTTCATGTCGTTCACGAGGTGCTGCATCCCGCGCACCAGATTGGCGCCCTTGGTGTCGATCGTCCGCTTGAGCACCACCGGATTGAGGCCAAGGAAATTGTCCGGGCTCATCGCCTCGGCAAGTGCGGTGACCGCGAATTCGAGCTGCTGGCGCTTGGGCTTATCGAGCCCGTCCATGCCCTTCACCGCGCTGCGAAAATAGTCGGCGAGCATCAGGTAGGTTTGGTGGAGCAGCAGATAGGCGGGGTGCGCGCGCCACGCCGGATCGGCGAAGCGGCGGTCGCTCTTGGGCAAGGCCGCGGCCTCGGGGGGTTCGCCGATCTTGCCGCCGGTGGCCCCTGCGGCGAAGCTTTGCATTACGCCCGACCACAGCTGCATCTGATCCTGCGCCATCTTGGCAGAAGCCTCGAACATGCCCTTGGGCAGCTGACCGAGCATCGATTGCGAAATCACCAGCCACTGCGCGGGGTCGAGCATGTTGGTGCCCGCACCCTTGCTGGCCTTTTCGGCGACAGACTGCGCTTGATGGGTCGCGAAATCGAACCACAGCTGCTGGAGCTGCGCGGCGGTCGCAGCCCATTCGGCCATGTCGCCCGCCTCGAGGCCCTGTCCGAGCATGGGCTCAAGCCCCTTGCCGGCGAACATCTCGCGCATCGCCTCGCCCTGCATGTCGAGGAAGCCCTTGAGGCCTTCGCCTGCGGTCGCCATCAGGTCCGTATCCTGCGTCATTACCTGGAATTGTCCTATCTGCTCGGCCTATTTCCGATAGTGCCGTCAATCGATCGCCATCGCAACTCGCCGAAAACCCGCTTCCCTGCTAAAGCAATATTCGCCAAGGGATGCGTTGCTGCGGCTGCATCAAGGCCGCGCGTGACGAGGTGATGACGGCCATGAATGACCAGTTCTATCGCATGAAGCGGATGCCACCGTATGTCATCGCGGAGGTGAACGCCATGCGTCATGCAGCGAGACTGGAAGGCCAGGACATCATCGACCTTGGCATGGGTAACCCCGATCAGCCCCCGCCGCAGCACGTTATCGACAAGCTGTGCGAGGTTGCGGCCAAGCCCGATGCGCATGGCTATTCGCAGTCCAAGGGCATCCCCGGCCTGCGCCGCGCGCAAGCAGGCTATTATGCCCGCCGCTTCGGGGTCGACCTTGATCCCGAGACCGAGGTGGTGGTGACAATGGGCTCCAAGGAAGGCCTCTCCAGCCTCGCTACCGCAATTATCGCTCCGGGCGACGTGGTGCTGGCGCCCAATCCTTCTTATCCGATCCACACTTTCGGCTTCATCATCGCGGGCGCCGCGATCCGTTCCGTTCCGGCCACGCCCGACGAGCATTACTGGGAATCGCTTGAGCGGGCGATGAACTACACAGTGCCGCGCCCCAGCGTTCTTGTGGTGAGCTATCCCTCGAACCCGACCGCCGAGACGGTCGACCTGGCCTTCTATGAACGGCTGGTCGCCTGGGCGAAGGAGAATCAGGTCTGGGTCGTGTCCGACCTTGCCTATTCCGAGCTCTATTTCGACGGAAAGCCGACGCGCTCGATCATGGAAGTGCAGGGGGCAAAGGACGTCGCGATCGAGTTCACCTCGATGTCGAAGACGTATTCAATGGCTGGCTGGCGGATGGGCTTTGCGGTCGGCAACCGCCAGCTGATCGCGGCGCTGACTAGGGTAAAGTCCTATCTCGACTACGGCGCCTTCACGCCTATTCAGGCAGCGGCTTGCGCGGCCTTGAACGGCCCGCAGGACATCGTCCAGACTAACCGCGAGCTTTACGCCAAGCGCCGCGACGTGATGGTCGAAGCGTTCGGGCGCGCCGGTTGGGAGATCCCGCCGCCGCCTGCTTCGATGTTCGCATGGGCTCCGCTGCCCCCGGCTCTGAAGTCGATGGGTAGCCTGGAGTTTTCCAAGCAGCTCCTCACCCAGGCGCAGGTCGCGGTCGCGCCGGGCGTGGGATACGGTGAGAACGGCGAAGGCTATGTGCGGATTGCGATGGTCGAGAATGAACAACGACTGCGGCAGGCCGCGCGCAACATCAAGCGGTACCTCCAGTCGGTTGGGATCAACAGTTCGGCAGGCTGATGATTTATTTTGGCATTTCCTGTTTGCCCGCAATTGGGCTACGCTGTCCGAATTGGGGCAAAACGTTTCTCAGACGCGATGAAATGCGCAAGGAGACTTAAATGGGGTCCGGAGCCGCTCGACGGCTGACCGACAGGCAACGTGCGGTGATGGAGCGCATTGACCGGCGTGTGCCGATCAAGGTGATCGCTTCGGAGCTCGGCGTGTCCGAAACGCGGATCAACCAGCACATCCGTGCCCTTAAGGATGTCTACGATGCAGGGAGCCTTGGTGACCTCGTCGAGAATTACCGCGCCACGATTACACCCGAGGTATCCGAAGAACCCGCCTCAGACACCCCTGCGGAAACTTCGGATGAAGATTTGCTCAAGGTCTTCAGCGAAACTGCATACATAAAATCGCAGGTTAACGGGCCGGCTGATTTGCCTGATTTCGGCGGACGGGACGATCCGGGCCAACTGGTTCTTAGCGACGCGCTGCTCCTCATGGAACAGGCGCCGTGGCTGAGACCGGGAGAACCAAAGGTCGTCCCCGGAGTGCTTGATGGTGAGCATGCCGTTCTGTTCAGGCTTGGCGCAATCGTCGGGATTGCATCAGGAGTACTAGCCGCCGTGATCCTCGCAGTCACTGCGGCGATGACTCTCAGCGTGGCAACAGAGGGCAAAGCGAACTACTCCGCAGTATCAGGGGTCGCGGCCGGATGAGCACCGGATCCGCTGGAGAAATTCGATGGAAAACCGTATCCTCACCGACGCTTACAATCTCAAGAAACTGATCCGTGAAGCCGAGGGCCTCGCCGACGAGGCGATCATCGCCATGGCGCGGTTGAAGCAGGCCATGCTGGCCGCCCGCCAGAATCCGGCAGTCGAAGTGCACACCGGCCAGCGCGCCCTGCTGCGACTGACCGAGGCGGAAAGCCAGGCACTCGCGATGTCGACCAACCTGCTGCGCGTGCATGACGAACTCAGCAAAGTCGCACGGGTCCACGCCGGTCCTGACACCGGTGTTCCGACCACCATTCCCCCCGCCGAGGTCGAAGCGGCATCAGCTGTCAAGGAGCGGCTGCCGGCCTGATGGGGGAACTGCTCGAACTGTTCAATGCGTACCGGGTCCCGATCCAGCACCTTGTCAGCTTCCTTTTGGCGGCTGCGATCTGGCGCTGGGGCGGGGCCCCCGAACGTTGGCTGATCGGCGTGTTTCTCGCCACTATGGTCGTACCGATCTATGTCGCGCAATGGCTCGGGCTCGGTGCTTATGAGCTTGGTATCTACAGCTCGGCGATCGTTGTGCTCGATCTTGTGGCCGCTGCGATGTTCGTCGGAATAGCGCTCAATGCCAACCGTAACTACCCTTTGTGGATCGCGGGGTTCCAGCTGGTGGCTGTCGGCGCACACCTTGTGCGGTCGATGGTCGATAGCGTCTCGCCGCTGGCTGTCGCCATTCTCGTGATCGGGCCGTCCTATTGCCAGCTCCTGCTGCTGCTTGGCGGGTTTGCGCGCCATGCGGAGCGCCAGCGCCGGTTTGGCCCCTACCGCGAGTGGCGGCTCGGAGCGCAGAGCGCGCGGTGGTGGGCTTCATGATGCCTGACGCCGTCGCACGCCTAAGCGGACGTCCCCTTTGGCGCTGTTGATGCCCGCCCTTTCGCTCGCCCGCCCGCAGGCCCCCGCGCCCGAGCAGCGTAACGCCGCGATGATCGCCTATCTGCGCAATATCGTGCTTGCGCCGCCGGTCCGGCACGAGCGCGGCCATGCGATCTTCGTCGATGCCAACCGCAGCTGGCTCGGCGATGCGCCCTGCGGGATCGGGACCATGAGCGCACTTACCTTGCGGATGCGGGCGCTGCTCGGCGAGGCGCTGCGCCACGATGCCGCCGGGATCATCCTCGCCCACAGCCACCCCTCGGGCCATTGCCGCCCGAGCGGCTGCGATATCGCCGCCACCCGCCGCCTTGCCGAAGTGGCGAGCGCACTCGACATCAAGCTTGTCGACCATCTCATCTTCACGCTCGATGCGGTCTATTCGATGCGCGCCGGAGGCCTGCTGTGAACGCGCCGCTGCCGTCCGGCCATTTCATGGGCACCTACGTCACCGGCCCGCGGTTTCGCGAAGCGGGCGACCTGACTCTTGATCAGTTCCACCATGACGGGCGGGTCGAGGATGTCTGGCTGGGCCTTCACCCGCGCGAGTTTGCAATGCTGTGGATGCTGGCCGAGCGGCCGGGCGAGCCCGTCGCCGAGGCGCACCTTGCAGCCGACCTGTGGCGCATCCGCTTCGGCTGCGAGACCGGCAACATCGCCGCCCATATCGACCGATTGCGCGCGAGACTCGCGATGGTCGGCCTCGCGCGGTTGATTGCCAGCGATGGCGAAGGCGGCTTTTTCCTCGACGTCTCCGCCAACCCGAGGCTGCCAAGCGGCAGCGACGCGTTGCCCGGCTAGGCACCTCTGGACAGCGCGCGGGGTATCGGTCAATCTTGCGGCTACATTTCAGGCTTTGAGGGATCCCACGCCATGTCCGCTACTGCCAGCACGATCGCCAATGATCGCATCGCCGTCGAACTGGGCGACGATGGCGTCGCTGAAGTCCGCTTTGTGCGCGGCGACAAGATGAATGCGCTCGATCCCGAGATGTTTCAGCGCATTATCGAGGCAGGGCACGCGCTCCAGCGGATGAAGGGATTGCGTGCGGTGGTGCTCTCGGGCGAGGGCCGGGCGTTCTGCGCCGGGCTCGATCTGTCGAATTTCTCGAGGAAGCCGCCCGAGGACGAGCCCAGTTTGACGGAACGCACCTACGGCAATTCCAACCGGCCGCAGCAGGTGGCGATGCAGTGGCGCAAGCTCCCCGTGCCGGTGATCGCCGCGATCCACGGCGTGTGCTTCGGCGGCGGTCTGCAGATCGCGAGCGGGGCGGACATCCGCATCGTCCATCCCGAAACCCGGATGGCGATCATGGAGATGAAGTGGGGCCTGGTCCCCGACATGGGCGGCTATGTGCTGTGGCGCGGGCTGGTGCGCGACGATGTGCTGCGCGAGCTCATTTACACCAACCGCGAGTTCAGCGGCGCCGAGGCGCAGCAGCTTGGCCTTGCGACCTATCTCGATGAAAATCCACGCGAACGTGCGCTGGCCATCGCCCGCCAGATCGCGAACAAGAACCCCCACGCGATCCGCGCTGCCAAGCGCTTGCAGGCTGACATGCACGAGCGCGATACCGACGCGATCCTGATGGAAGAGAGCATCGAGCAGCACGGGATCATGCGCAGCCGCAATCAGGTCGAAGCGGTGATGGCGGAGATGGAACGCCGCAAGCCGAACTTCGAGGACGTCTGATCGGATCGGCTGGTCACTTCGCAGCCGGACACGCAATGTTTCACGTGAAACATTCGCAGAACACCCGAAAAAGCCCGAGTTGGCGGGGGTCTAAAGATGCCTAGAAGGGGCCTAGAAGGGGTCTAAAAGGGGTCTAACGGGGGTCTAGAGGGTATCTAACCGCTGGCTAGACCGGGGCAGGCGAGCCGCTCAAAACCAAGTCGCGCTTGGCTGCTTGCTCGAAGGTTGCCACCCCGGCGCGTGTAAGCCGCGCGAGGAGGAGGCAAACGGCGCCCCCTCCCCCGTCCGCTATCAGAATGTCACGCGTGCCGTGAAGCGCGCGTTGATCGGCGCGCCCGGCGTGATGTTGTTGTTGTTATGCGCATCCGAGAAATAACCCTCGTCGAACAGGTTCTCGACGTTGACCTGCAATTCCAGCCGCTCGGTGGCCTTGAAGAACAGCGCCGCATCGACGCGGGTGAAGGCGGGCAGGCGAGTGGTCGTCGCGGATGTGCGGATCGCGGCAAACTGGCTCGACTGATGCACCACGCCGACGCCAAGCCCGATGCGCGGATCGACGTCGTAGCGGTTCCAGAGCGCGAATTGGTGTTCGGGAACCTGAGCCAGCCGCACGGAGCCGTTCCCGCTCAACCGGGCGTCCTGATAGGTGTAGCCGCCACTTATCTGCCAGTTCGGCGTGATCCGCCCGGTCACCGCCACCTCCACGCCTTCCGTGCGGGTCTCACCCACGTTGATGGTCGCGGTGACATTGTCGGGGTCCGGCGTCGTGGCGTTTGTCCGGTCAAGCCGGAACACGGCCAGCGTGGCATTGAGGTTGGGACGTATGTCCCATTTGGCGCCGACCTCGTAGTTGGTGAACTTTTCCGGGGCGAGGTTCTGCTGGGTTGCACTCAAGGCTAGGAACTGGTCGCCCGAACGCGGGAGGAATGACTGGCTGAAACTGCCGTAGATTGAGATATTCTCCTGCGGCTTGACGATCAGACCGACCCGGGGCGAGACTTTTTCGTCGGTGCGGGCGAACGGCCGCGGCGTTCCGATCAGGTCGGTTCCCTTGATTTCGAAGCGGTCGTAACGCAGGCCGATAACAAGATCGAGGTGCTCGCTGAGGCTCATCTGGTCCTGGGCATAGGCCGAGAAGACTGTGACGTCAGACAGGGTGTCCCGCGTCAGCGCGCCAAGGGTCGCAGTCGGATAGACGATATTGGCCAGATCGAGCGTGGTGCTCGACAGGATCAGGTCGCGCCGCTGGTTGGTCGATGCCTGATCGGCATATTCGACGCCCATCAGGATCTTGTTGGTCAGGCCGCCGATCTCGACATCCCAGACCAGATTGGACTGCGCGATGAAGTTCTGCCGGGTGGTGGGATCGGTGTAATCCGCCAGCGCCACCGTGCCGGTCTGGCTAGTGGCCGGGCCATTGGCAAAGACATTGGTGTAGAACTTGTCGTAATCGCCGTAGAGCACCGTGGTCGACCATGCGAGATTTTCGGCCAGTTGGCCATCAAGCCGCGCCTTGACGATATGCGCCTCAAGGCCGGCCTCATTCACGTCGGGAACGCCGATGAAGGTGTCGCGATAGCCTTCGATCGGGCGATTGGGCTGGCCCGCGGCGGTGGCGATCGAGGGCACGCCGCGATCGGTGACGCGCTGGTCATTGACATATTCATAGGACAGCCCGGCCTGCCAGCCACCGCCAAGGTCCACCGCCACGTAGGGGTTTACGGCGTAGCGTTCGCCCTCGAAAAAGTCGCGGTGGTTATCCAGTCTCTCGTAGGTGCCGTTGAGACGGAACGCCGCGCTGCCACTGATCGGCACGTTGAGGTCGGCCGCCGCATCCCATGATCCGAAGGTATTGATACTGGCCGATCCGCCCACCATCAGTGCATCGGCAGAGGGGGTCTTCTGGACCCGGTTGATGATGCCGCCGCTGCCGCCCCGGCCGAAAATGAGCGCGAAGGGCCCCTTGAGCACTTCGACCCGCTCGATATTGTAGAGGCTGCGGTAATATTGAACGTCGTCGCGAACGCCGTCGATGAAGAAGTCGGCGGTCGTATTCTGGCCGCGCAGGGTAATCTGGTCGCGATTGCCTTCGCCCTGGCCCACGGTCGCGCCCGGCACATAGCGCAGGACATCGGCCATACTGCGCAGTGCCTGGTCATCGAGCCGCTCGCGGGTGATGACCGTTACTGACTGGGGGACGTCGATCAGCGGCGTATCGGTCTTGGTCGCCGTCACGGAATCGCTGGCGAGGTAGCCGACGGCTTTGCCTGTCACAATGATCGTGCTTGCATCCTCGCTGTTCGCTTCCGATGCGTGAGCAAGGCCGGGAAACGCGCAGAGCGCGGCGGAAGCAAGCAACAGTTTTTTCAAGGATAGTCTCTCAGCGATCATGGAATGATGCCGAGGCACTAATGCTATTGAGAATGCATTGCAACTATTTGCTGTTCACGATGTCACGATTGGCGGCCGCGTCCTTGGTCGCGCCCTAGCCGAACACCGCCACACATTGCAGCCCGTCGAGCACCTGCCGGCCGTCCGCGTCCCATAACCTGAGCCGCTCCGACGAATAGCCCGCGTCGGCGTGCTGGCTGGCGTTCTCGGCGAGATACCAGCCATCGCGCGAACGGCTCTCCGGATCGAGCACGTTGAACGACCAGTTGATCGAGCTGATCGGGCCTTGCCGCTGCATTGCCCGCATCGCGCCCGGCGGCATGACGTCGCCCATCAGCACCAGCTTGGAGACAGGGTCGAGATCGTGCGCTTCGGTCAGCCGCGCCCAGCGGCGGACAGTCGCGCCGCGGTCGGTGGCCTTGGGCTGGCCGTGACGCAGCTCGAAGTTCTTGGCGACGAAGGCCGGGGCGAACTGGTGGGTGACGCCCTCGTTGTCTTCGGGCGGGCCAGGCCAATCTTCGGGCAATGCAGAGGGGTGCACCGCATTCGCCTCGCGCCCCTCGCCGAACAGCCAGAAGGCGCTGAGCGCGACCTTGCCGTCGCTGATGATCTCGCTGCGCAGCTGGGTGACATTGCGGCCCTGGCGGACGATCTCGGCCTTCAGCTCGATCTCCTCGCCGACCGGCGCGACGAAGGCGACCTGCCCGGCGCGCAGGGGCGGCAGGCCGGGAAAGGCGCGCACCGCCATCGTGTAGGCGACCAGCGCCGATGCCCCGCCGTACAGCGTGCGCCCTTGCAGCCAGTCGGCGGCATGGTCGAGGCGGGCAGGGCCGGACTGGCCGGTGACAGGTGCAAGCAGGCTGGCGATGGTCATGGCGCCAAGCTTTGCCGCGCGGCGCGGCCCTCGTCCAGACTGACGTAAGGGAAGGGTACTTCGCTAGGCGGCCACCTGTCGGCGGGGCGGGAGGTCTGCATCGCGCGCCAGCGCGATACCAAACACACATTGCCAAGCCGCCGTCGAATCGCTAGTGCGCCGCTTCCGTTCGGGGCGTAAGCTTCCGGAAGGCTCGGCCCGATGGCGGAGTGGTTACGTAGAGGACTGCAAATCCTCGCACGCCGGTTCGATTCCGGCTCGGGCCTCCACCTTTGCATTGCACACGTTGCCCGCCGCAATTAGGGGGCGTGTCGGAATGCCGCTTTAGCTCAGTCGGTAGAGCACATCATTCGTAATGATGGGGTCACAGGTTCGAATCCTGTAAGCGGCACCACCTTCCTGTTTCCCGACATCGCTGGAAGCCTTGAAATTCCGCCACTTTTGCGGGATAAAGCAGCTCTCGACGGCGCTTGTTGTTCCTGCTGGTGCCCCCAGAAATCACACGTTTTGGGGGCACCTTTGGGGGCACTGGCCGGAAACGCAGGAGCTAGTGCCCCCAAATGCCCCTCAAAGCGCTGGAAATTAAGGCGTTTTCGCCTTCCGATAAGCCCTATCGCAAGCCCGATGGGCAAGGCATGTATCTTGAGGTCCGGCCCAACGGCTCAAAGCTGTGGTTTCTCAAGTATCGGATACGCGGAAGAAAATGGTGGATATTGAGGGGGGCTATCGATGCCGAGCTGGATCAAGGAAAAGGACGGGATCGAATGGTATGATGAGCCATACACCGTCAAGGAAACCAACCAGTCGCCTGAACAGCTAGCCACGAAGGCCAAGGCGAAGGCGATCCGGCGCTTCAAGCAACGCAATGGCGGTTACTGGTATGCCCGCCCGGACGTGGAGGCGCTGCGAGACGCCTACCTAAATCGGCGGGCAGCGGCAAAGAAGCGCAAGGTATCTGACAAGACGATTGACGCGCGCTTCACGCGGCAATGGCAGCGCGAAGTCGACAAGGACAGGGCGCGGCGGCGAAAGGCCGAGGCTAGCCTTGGCCCCGGGTACGTTGGGGCGACCGCACGGCATCAAGAGCGCGTGATGCTCCACGAAATCGAGCTGGCAAATGCCAAGCGGCAAGAGGCCGAAAAAGAGGGCGGCAAGGATTCCGATTAGCCCCTGATTCTGCTATGATCTTGGCATGGGCGGATACGGTTCAGGACAGCGCTATGGCAGGCCAACTGCCGATGAATCCAAGCGCATCGATATTGCGTGGATGATCCGCAAGGGCTTGGCTGTTCCCGGCGCAATCCGGGGAGGCAATTTGAGCTGGTCACGTGGCGATCAACCGGCGGGGCGCATTGGCTACACCGCAGATATGTTCGATCCCGATCATGCGCGGCTGGTGCTGCAATACACCATCACCGATCGGGCAAGCGGCGAGAAACGCGACTACACCCAGCGCATCCGACTTAGCTACACAGTGCCTCGGTATGGCGGCAAACGCTGGTGGATGCATTGTCCCGTCAACGGCCAGCGCGTCGGTAAGCTCTACATGCCCCCCAATGCCGAGGCCTTCGCCAGCCGCACCGCATGGCGCTTGGGCTATCAGTCGCAGCGAAATGCGCCCCGCGATGCAGCGTTCGAAAGGTTGTTCCGGCTTCAGAAGAAACTTGGGTGCCCGCAAGGCTGGGAAATGCCTATCCGTCGCCCTAAAGGGATGCATCGACGTACATTTCAACGGCTAGAGGACGAATACTGGTATCTCGACGGGCTTTGCGCGGCGCACATGATGCAGCTGATCGGCCTTCTGCGTGGCACCGCGTGGGAAAATTTCAGAGGGTAAATCCAATGGCTGGGGGCACTTTTGGGGGCACTTTTCGAAGCGGCTTTGCAAAAGTAGCAAAATTTCAATGTGATAAGGTGTTAATGTGGGTCACGTAAGCGCACCACCTTCCTGTTTCCCAACATCGCTGGAAGCCTTGATTTTCCCCTACTTTCGCGGCTCGGGCCGGGCAGCAATCCAGACGGGCAGCGAACCTATGAACAATGCGCCAAGCAGGGGTGACACGTGAGGTTTTCGATCGCGGCAGCGGCGTTGTTCGCCATGCTGGGCGGCGGGGCTTCCCTTGCTATGGCGGCGACCGGCAGCCTGTGCGGCACGGGCAAGAATGCGTCCATCTGCTTTGCGTCGGTTGACCGAGGCGGCAAGCTTTCTGCCGATGAACGGGCTAAACTCGCCGCCGCCGCGCCGGCTGCGATCGATATTGTCAGCTCGCGCCAATTCGCGGCCGAGCTTGCCGCGTTTCATGCTGCGTTGCCCCCGCGCTGGGTGAAGGGGAACCGGTACTGGCGCGGGTTCGATCCGGCCGAGGCCCCAAAGGTGATCCGGGCTGCGTTTTCGGGCCTGCATATCGATACCCGGGGCGGCTTGCGCGCGCGCAGAAGCGCCGCATTCGGCGGCAATCTCGCCTATGAAGGCAGCACCGACACGCGCACGGGCGAACGGTTTATCCTGCTCAATCGCTATCGGCTGGACCGTCCATTGGCCGGGCTGGTGAGCACCTATGTCCACGAAGCGGCGCACAAGGGCGGCTACTCGCACCGCGCCGGGCAAACCCGGGACCAGAAATGCGAGCCGCCCTATGTCATGGCGCAGCTCGCCCGCAAACTGGCGGAACCTGCCAAGTGGGCAAGCTTTGTCGCGGGCAAGAACGCCTGCCGGTTCTGGCGCGAGATGCGGTGATAGCCGATTGTGCGCTGCGCAAATGATGGAGACAATCGGCCTTGTGCGTGGCATGGGCGCTCTGGGGCGACGGGGCGGGATGCGCGGCTGGTAATCGGCTATTGACCAATTTCCGCTACCATTCCCCAAGGCTTCTGGAGGTCTGGAATGTTGCAGGTTCCGCAAACAGGATCAGGCTCCTGCGTGCTGTCGGTGGTGATCCCCGTTTACAACGAAGAAGCCGGGCTCGATGCGCTGGTCGCCCGCGTGACGGCTGCGGCACAGGACAGCTTTGCTGACCGCTATGAATTCATCCTCGTCAATGACGGGTCGAAGGATGCGAGCTGGGTCAAGATCTGTGCCCATGCCGAGCGTGATCCGCGCATCGTCGCGATCAATCTGGCGCGCAATCACGGGCACCAGCTGGCGCTGACCGCAGGCCTCAATCATGTGCGCGGCGAGATCATCTTCGTGCTCGATGCCGATTTGCAGGACCCGCCCGAACTGCTCGGCCCGATGCTGGCAAAGCTGCGTGAGGGACATGACGTGGTCTACGGCCAGCGCGTGAAACGCCACGGCGAGACCGCCTTCAAGCGCGGCACGGCGGCGCTGTTCTACCGGATGCTCGGCAAGATGGTCGACACGCACATCCCGCCCGACACCGGCGATTTCCGCCTGATGACGCGGCGCGTGGTCGATCAGCTCAACGCCATGCCCGAACGCTACCGCTTCATCCGGGGCCTCGTCAGCTTCATCGGCTTCAGCCAGGTGCCTTTCCCTTACGAGCGCGATGCGCGCTTTGCCGGCGAGACCAATTATCCGCTGCGCAAGATGGTGGCGCTGGCGGTCGATGCGGTGACCAGCTTCTCGGTGGTGCCGCTGCGCTTTGCCTCGCACCTCGGCATGCTGTTCGGCCTTGCCGGCCTCGCCTCGTTGTTCGGAATTGTCTGGGTGTGGCTGCGAGGCGGTACGGTCGAAGGCTGGGCGAGCCTTGCCGCGCTGATCCTCATCATGGGCAGCGTGCAGCTGCTGGTGCTCGGCGTGTTCGGCGAGTATCTGGGCCGCATGTATATGGAAGCCAAGCACCGTCCGCTGTTCATCGTCGCCGAGGTGCGCCGCCATCCGGTCGCGGCCAATACAGCGCCGCTGACTGCCGAGCCTGAAACGAGCGAGGTGATCCGTGTCGCAGGCTGAGTTCGACGCCTATGTCGACGAATACGAAGCGCAGCACGCGGCATCGGTGAAGCTGAGCGGCGAGGACCCCGATTTCTTCGCTGCCTATAAGGCCACAGAGGCTGCGCGGGCGATGGCGGCCGCGGGTGTCCAGCCGCAGCGGATCATGGATTTCGGCGCGGGGCGGGGCAATTGCGTGCCGCACCTGCAGAAAGCCTTCCCCGATGCCGCACTGACCGCGCTCGATGTCTCGGCTCGTTCGCTCACCCATTGCGAGGCGCGCGCGATCCGGCCGATCAAGGCGGTGTGCTACGACGGGCAGACCCTGCCCTTCGCGGATGGCAGCTTCGACCTCGTGTTCACGGCCTGCGTCTTCCACCACATTCCGGCCGAGGACCACATCCGCCTGCTGTCCGAAATCCGCCGGACGCTGAGCCCCAAGGGGCGGTTCATTCTGTTCGAGCACAACCCCTGGAACCCGGCGACCCGGCACGCGGTAGCCACCTGCCCGTTCGATGCGAACGCGGTGCTGATCAGTGCGCCCGAGATGCGCCGCCGGTTCCGGGCGGCGGGCTTTACCGATGTGGGCCTGCGCTGGACGCTGTTCTTCCCGGGCTTCCTCAGCGCCCTGCGTCCGCTGGAGCGCGCGCTGGGCTGGTTGCCGCTGGGCGCGCAATACCGCCTCGTCGCGCGCTGAGCCGATGTTGGCCCGCCTGTTCCGTTTTGCGCTGGCGGGGCTTGCCAATTCCGCTGTTGGCTGGGCAATGATCTTCGCCGGACTGTGGGCTGGGCTGAGCGGGCTCGCTGCCAATGCCGCAGGCTTCGGCGTCGGGCTGGTGCTGTCCTTCACCCTCAATCGCCGCTTCGTGTTCGGCGTGACCGGCGCGGTGCAGGGGCGCGAGGTGGCGAAGTTCCTCGCCGCTTTTGCTGTGGCTTACGGGATCAACGTGGTGGTGCTCTACGCCGCGCAATCGGTGCTCGGCGCGGATAGCCCGTGGGCGCAGCTGCCCGCGATTGGCGCATATGTGGTGATCTTCTTCCTCCTCTCCCAGCTCTTCGTATTCAGGCTCGCATCTCCCGAATGAACACCGCACACTCTTCCACCATCGCGCCCGCAGACGGCGCGCCGCAGACGTTCGGCTGGCTCGACCGCTGGCCTGCGGTGCTGGCCGTGTGCCTTGTCGCCATCATGCCGTTGCTGCTGGTCGATTTCCCCCCGCTGGTCGATCTCTACGGCCACCTCGGGCGCTTTGCGGTGCAGACCGAACTTGCCCAGCGGCCCGAGCTTCAGCCCTTCTATTCCTACGAGTGGAAGCTGATCGGCAACCTGGGCGGGGACATTCTGGTGCAGGCGCTGCACCCGTTGCTCGGCCTCGAGGCTTCGGTGCGCTGCGTGGTGATCCTGACCCAGCTGCTCGGCGCGCTCGGGCTGATGCTGGTGAGCCGCGAGATCCACGGCCGCGTCACGCCTTTTGCCGTGGCCGCGATCCCGCTGCTCTACGGCTATCCCTTCAATTACGGCTTCATCAATTACACGCTGAGCATGGCGCTGGCGCTGCTCGCCTTTGCGGCGTGGCTGCGGCTGCACCGGAACGGGCGCGAGGTGGTGGCGGGCCTGTGGCTGGCGGTCGCAGGCGCTGCGATCTGGGTGTGCCACACCTATGGCTGGGCGTTCCTCGGGCTGCTGACCGGATCGACCATGCTCGCCGAGATGATCCGGGCGCGCACGCATCCGGTGCGCGCGGTGGTGCGCATTCTTGCCGCCTGCTGGCCACTGCTGCTGCCGATCGTGCCGATGGTCGCATGGCGCGCGGAAAGCGCGGGGCCTTTGGGTTCTGGCTGGTCGCTGCCGTTCAAGTTCACATGGCTGTTCTCGCCCTTCCGCAGCGTCTGGAAGCCGCTGGATATCGGCGCGCTCGCGGTAGTCGCAGGGCTGCTCTACTGGGTGGGCCTCAGCCGCTCGGCCGGCTTCGATCTGCGCGTCGGCATCGCCGCGCTGCTGTGCGTCGCGTTCTTCTTCATTCTGCCGAGCTGGGTGTTCGGCTCTGCCTTCGCGGACATGCGCCTGCTGCCCTATGGCCTTGCGGTCGGGCTGGTGGCGATCGGCACCGCACGCGTCGGCCCGCGCGAGTTGAAGATTGCAGGCCTCGCCGCGCTCGCTTTCTTCGGTGTGCGCATGGCGGTGACGAGCGCAGGCTATATCGTGCAGGACCGCGTGGTGCAGGCCACACTGCCTGCGCTGGACAATATGCCGAACGGCGCGCGGGTCGCCTTCTTCGTGATCAAGCCCTGCGCGGTCAGGTGGACACTCCCGGTGCTCGACCACGCGGCCGGGGCGGCGATGGCGCGGCGCAATGCCTTCGTCAACGACCAGTGGCAGCAGCCCGGCGTGAACCCGATGATCGTCCACTATCCCGCAGGGGGGCCCTTCGTGCAGGACCCCTCGCATCTGGTGCAAAGCGATGCCTGCGGGCCGTCCATCCTGCCCAAGGTTACGCCGACGCTGGCAAGGCTGCCGCAAAGCGCCTTCACCCACGTCTGGATCGTCGGCTACGTGCCCGAACGCTACACTGTGCCCCCAGGCTTCGTCGAGGTGCCGGGGAGCGGCAGCGGCAGGCTCTTCCGCATCCAGCCCCAAGGCTGAACCCGCCCCGCGCCCGCGCCTAGTGGAACCGCCAGTGTTGCTTGCGCATCGCAGCCTTAGGGTTGGCGGCGGGGCCATGATGGCTGCGGAGGCAAGGCAATGGGTATTCTCGACCGGTTCCGGCTGACAGGCGAAGTGGCGGTGGTGACCGGCGCAGGCAAGGGCATCGGCCGCGCCATCGCCATCGCGCTGGCAGAGGCAGGCGCGGATGTGGCGCTGGCCTCGCGCACACAGAGCGATCTTGATGCGGTGGCGGCGGAAATCACCGCTCTGGGCCGCCGGGCGTTGCCGCTGGCGACCGACGCCACCGACGCGCAGGCGCTCGACCATCTGGCGTCCGAAACGGTGCGCCAGCTCGGCAAGCTCAGCATCTGGGTGAACAATGCGGGCGGCATTCCCGATGCAACGCCGCGCTATCTGACCCGCACGCCCGAGGACAGTTTCGATGCGCAGATCGCGCTCAATCTCAAGGCGGTGTGGATGGGCGCGAGCGTTGCGGCGCGCCACATGGGCGAGGCCGGCGGGGCGATCGTCAACATCTCCTCGCGCGCCGCGTTCGGCCCGCAGGTCAAGAACGGCCCTTATGGCGCGGCCAAGGCGGCGGTCAACAGCCTGACGAGCACGCTTTCGGCCGAACTGGCGCCGCAGATCCGCGTCAACGCGGTCGCGCCCGGCCCCGTGCCGACCGAGAATTTCGACGAGTGCATGGGCACCGACACCCCCGAAAAGCGCGAAAAGCTGCTGGCGATGATCGGGATCCCGATGGGCCGCTATGGTACGCCCGAGGATATCGCCGCAGCGGTGGTGTTCATGGCCTCGCCCGCATCGGGATGGGTGACCGGCCAGTGCCTCTATGTGACGGGCGGCAGGTAAGGGGGAAAGCGATGGATCTGGGCATCACGGGGCGCAGGGCGCTGGTCAATGGCGGCAGCGCCGGGATGCACCACCCACTTTGGGGCGCATGAGTGAGGCGGATATCAGCGCACCGCGCGAAATCCTCTTGCCATGAGCCAGATGGCGAAGGTCACTTCAAAGATGCCCGCTGCTGCAACGAAAAAGCCGCTCAACTGGTCCTGTCCGGCGATCTCCAGCAGCATGCCGGTTGCAAGTGACGCGTAACCGATCATGCCCATGATGGCCAGAAACGGCGAGACCGGGCGGGTCTTCAACATCCAGATCGCGAAGATGATTCCCGCCGTTCCCAGAACAATCATCCCGGCGTTGTAGGACGCATCATTGAGGCTTTGGCCGTCGGGTGAACCCGCCAGGACGATATAAGCAACCGCGCCGCTGGCGAGGATCAGCCCTTCGAGCACTCTGCCCCAGAAAACGAAGGCACCCGTGCCGGGCGAAGAGCGCGTGATGATTGGCCGCAGCAGAAACCCGATGGCGATCACCACGGCGGAATTGGCGAGGATCAGGCCGAGGCCCGCGAGTGCCTGCTGGTGCTGAAGGAGATACTGCCCACCGCCATAGAGCGGAAAGGCCAGAACATAAAATGCCCCGGCAAGGGCAAGGTTCCGTCGATCTTGCACGAAGAGTCCCCTCACTTGAGCAAGGGTCGATGTTGCAAGTCCTGTTGATATGTCCAGCACCTTTCTACCAACGCCCGAACAGGGCGTGTTGGAGAAGGAATCTCGAAGGCGGACGGTCGGCTCAACCACACGCCGGGGATCGAGGAGGTGCTGGCCCCGCGCGCGGCAGCGAACGGGCGCACTTATGACGAGGAGGTGGACGCCTTCGTCAAGGCGGTGCGCCTGCCGGCCGGGCGCTTTGGCGATGCCGAGGATCTGGGCGCGATGGTCGCAATGTTCTGCTCTGTGCAGGCGAGCTACGTCACCGGCCAGTCGCTGGTGGTCGACGGCGGGATCGGCACGTCCACATTCTAGGTGGTACCTTCTAGGCTGCGGCCCGATACCCCGCCCCGCGCACCAGCTTGCCCGGACGCGCGCCGGTGCTTTCATCGAAGCGGCGGATCACCTCGCCTGCGACAATGGTCGCCTCGTAGCCGGTGGCACGCTGGTGCAATCGGCGGCCGCCTGCGGGCAGATCGCGGACCACTTCGGGCAGGTGCAGCGTGAGGCCATCAAGGTCGATCACATTGACGTCGGCCCGTCCGCCCACCTGCAGCGTGCCGCGATCGGTGAAGCCCACCGCGCGCGCCGCCTTGGCTGACAGCATATGCACCGCCTCGGCCAGCCCCAGCTTCAACGGCCCGTCCTTCTGCACGAACTGGGTGAGCAGATAGGTCGAATAGCTCGCATCGCAGATCGCCCCGTAATGCGCCCCGCCATCGCCGAGACCTGGGACGCAATGCGGATGGCGGAGCATCTCGTGGGCGCTCGCCAGCGAGGCATTCTCGTAATTGCCGAGCGCCGCGAGGAACAGCCCGCGCCCCTCGGTTGCCAGTAGCCGGTCGTAGGCGACCTCCTGCGGCGAGCACCCGCGAGCAGCGGCTTGGCCTGCCATGCTCATGTGGGCAGGGGGAGCATAGTCGGGCGGGTTGTCGAGCGGGAACAGCCAGCGCCAGTTACGCGCGAGCTCGTTGAAGGGGTGTCCGGGAGTGAAGTCCTCCGAAAGAAGCGCGCTGCGCAAACCGGGATCGCGCATCGCGGCGACTTGCTCGGGGATCGAAAGGTGCGCGATCTTCGCCCAGCTCGGACACAGCACGAAGGGGTGCACCGTCAACTCGAGACCCGCGATGAGGCCGATCGGGCGCGGCATCACCTGCGCGTTGGCGACGCCGCCGGCCGCATTCGTGCGCTCGAGCATCTCCAGAACCCGCCGCCAGCGCGGGGGCGCGTCATTGCCCGAGGCGAGGGTGAAGGTTGCCGGGCGACCGGAGGCGGCGATCATCCGCTCGATGACGGGATATTCCTTGTCCCACCCGACAAATGCATCGAGCACCACCTGAAACGTGCCGGCTCCAGCGTCCGCCATGCCGCGACCGATGGCTTCCAGTTCGGCGATGTCGGTGTCGAAGGTCGGGATCGCCTCGCCGCCCGCGGTCTTGTGGATCGAGAGCCGCGAGGTCGCAAAGCCGAACGCGCCGGCTCGCATCGCCTCGGCGGTAAGGCGGCGCATCAGGGCAAGGTCATCTTCATTGGCGATTGCGCGATCCGCGCCGCGTGCCCCCATCGCATAGACCCGCAACGGCGAGTGCGGGAGGTACGCCGCGATGTCGATATCGCGTTGACCGGCGGCGACCTTGTCGAGATATTCGGGGAAGGTCTCCCAGTCCCAGTCCAGCCCTTCGGTCATCACCACGCCGGGGATGTCCTCGACGCCTTCCATGACGTTGATCAGCATGTCGTGATCGGACTTGCGGCAGGGCGCAAAGCCGACCCCGCAATTGCCCATCACCGCCGTGGTGACGCCGTGCGACGAGGACGGCGAAAGTTCCTCGGCCCAGAGGCATTGGCCGTCGTAATGGGTGTGAACGTCGATGAAGCCGGGGGTGACGATTTTGCCATGCGCGTCGATCTCCTGCGCGCCGCTGCCGGACACCGCACCAATCGCGGCAATCTTTCCGCCCATAATCGCAACGTCGCCCGCGATCAGATCGCCGCCCGTGCCGTCGGCGATTGTCCCGCCGCGGATCACCAGGTCGTAATCAGCCATTCCTCAGGCTCCCTGCACAAGCTTTACGATTCCGCCCGCAAGCGAGCCGAGCACGAAGATATAGATCGGCGGCATGGAGATATAGAGCGGGATCAGCCGCTTCTCCGCCGCCCTGTGATAACCCAGCGCATAAAGCACCCGCATCGGCGGCCAGATAATGCCGATCCCCGCCGCCCAGTAAGGGCTCACGGCATAGGCGAATAGCCACATGCCGGGGAGAAAAAGAACGAGATGTTCCAGCGTGTTGTGATGCGCGCGCACGTGGCGGATGTATTCCTCCGGCCCATCGTGCGAGGGCGCGGGAACCTTGAACTTCCCCCGCGCCAGCCCCGCCATCAGCAATGTGAAGTAATAGGCGAGCAGTGCCAGCGCACTGACGATCACGACGTAGATGTAAGGGTCTTTCATGGCGGCGCCTCTCCCCAAGCGTCATGGCAAGGCTGGGCGTGCGAGGGCCGCGCGGCAACTCGCACTTTTGCGCTCTGGCGGGCGCGGCGTTAGGGTAGGGAATGACTAAAGCTGCTCCTACCCCGCGCCGCATTGCCCTTGCAGGCGCAAGCGGGACGATCGGCACGGCTGTGCTGCGGCGACTGGAAGCGGATGGGCACGATGTTACCGTCCTGCCGCGCGGCGCACTGGCCGATGCTGGCGTGGTGACACAGGCGCTGGCTGAGACGCGGCCCGAGGTCGTGATCTCCTGCATCGCCTCGCGCTCGGGCTCGCCAAAGGATGCACAGGCCGTTGATTTCGAAGCAAATTGTTCGCTCCTCGCAGCTGCACAGGCCGCAGGCGCCGGGCACTTCATCCTGCTCTCCGCCATCTGCGTGCAGAAGCCGCTTCTCGCCTTCCAGCACGCCAAGCTGAACTTTGAGGCGGTGCTGGCGGCGAGCGGGATCGGCTACACCATCGTGCGGCCCACAGCCTTCTTCAAGTCCTTGTCTGGACAGGTAAAAAGGGTGAGTGCGGGCAAGCCGTTCCTGATCTTCGGCGATGGGGAGCTGACCCGCTGCAAGCCGATCAGCGACGATGATCTGGCGCGCTTCATTGTCTCGGCGATCGACAATCCCGGGATGCTCCGAAAGACTCTCCCCATCGGCGGCCCCGGCCCTGCGATCTCCCTGAAAGAACAGGGGGAATTGCTCTTCAGGGTGGCGGGCAAAGAACCCCGCTTCAAGTCGATCTCGCCGAAAATCTTCACCTATGCCGAGCGTATCCTGAGCCTTGCCGCGCCCGTTTCGGGCTGGTTTGCCGAGAAGGCCGAATACGCCCGGATCGCGCGATATTATGCGACCGAATCGATGCTGGTGCTTGATCCCGAGACCGGGAAATATTCCGCCGATCTGACCCCCGAATATGGCTCGGAGACGCTGGAAGCGCATTATCGGCGCCTTCTGGAGGGGGTCTAGAAGGGGTCTAAACCGATCTAAAGGGGGTCTAGATGCACGCTGGCGGGGGTCAAACTGACCCCTAGATGCGGTACGAAAATCGGGTTTGCCGAATAGTTGAAGCTGAAGACATGGCTCTGCGTGCGCCGCACGCGGATCCCCTGGGGCAAATCGACCAGTTTCACATCGGCTTCGGCGGCCATCCGCTCCACCAGCAAGGCGAGCAAGGCGCGGTCGGGCCAGATCGCGCAATACCGGACGCCGTCCTTGTCGTAAACGACGCCGCGCCCTTCCGCGTCGGACAGTTCGGGAACGAGATCGCTCGCCACATCCTCGCGCCAGCGGGTCACTGATAAACCCTCGGCATCCTCGGCGATGCCATCGCGCAGGCTTTCGACGCGGGTCACGGTCAGCGGCACGAGCGGCTTCAGATCGCCGGGTGCCAGGCCATCGGGGATGCAGAAACTCTGTGTTTTGCTCCCCGACCTCGGCCCGAGCAGCACGGGGCAATCGAGCGCCGCCAGCTTGGCCGCGAAGCTATCAGGCACGATTGGCAGCGTCGGCACCACCACCATCCGGTAGCCCGCAAGGTCAGCATCCGGCGACACGATATCCACATCGAGCCCGCGCTGGCGGAGCGCCGAATAGCATTCGAAGACCAGCTCCAGATAGCGGAAGCTTGCCCCCTGCGGCTGGATGCCGATCACCCATGCCGCCTCATAGGAGAACACCAGAGCGACCGGAGCCTTTGCGGCAACCTGCGGGCCGATTTGCTGCAATACCGCCGCCGCTGCGCGCACTTCGTCGGCGGCTTCCGCTTCGGAGCTGTCGGGACGCAACAGCCCCGCGTGCATCTGCTCCTGCGCGAAGGGCGCCTGCCGCCAGCGGAAATAGCTCGTCAGTTCCGCCCCATGCGCGCAGGCTTCGAGCGTCCACAGCATCACCATCCCCGGCAGCGGCGCGGGGTTGAAGCGCGCCCAGTTCACCGGGCCGGGCTGCTGCTCCATCACCCCCCAGCGCCCGCCCGAGCATCCGCGATAGAGATCGTGGTGAAAGGCGGCGATGTCTGGGTGGCCCTGCCTGAAGTAGGCCTGCTTCTCCTCGCTGGAAAACCAGAACTGTTCGAGGAACCCGAGCGGGTAGGAATCCCACGTCGCCACGTCGATATCGCGGCCCAGCGCATGGTGATCGAACTCGGTGAAGAAACCCATGAAGTTGTGCGTGATGTCGACGCCGGGCGCGTGGGCGCGCAGGATATCGACCTGCTCACGGTTGAAGCTCGCCACCTGATCCGAAGCGAAGCGGCGGTAGTCGAGCCAGTGCGCAGGGTTAGCCTCGGTGACGGTCAGATGCGGCGGATCGACCTCGGCGAAGCTGCGATATTCCATGCTCCAGAACACATTGCCCCAGGCTGCGTTGAGCGCCTCGACCGTGCCGTAGCGTGCGGCGAGCCAGCCCCGAAAGGCGGATGCGGCGGCGGCGGAGAAGCTCAGCACCGTGTCGTGGCAGCCGTACTCGTTGTCGGTCTGCCACATGACGATGGCCGGGTGCGGGCCGTAGCGGGTCGCCAATGCCGCCACGATCCGGCGGCACTCGGCGCGGTAGTCTTCGTGGCTAAAGCAATAGTGCCGCCGAGAGCCGAAGCCGCGCGGGCGCCCCTCCTCGTCGATAGCGACCATGTCGGGCATCCTGTCCACCAGCCACTTGGGCGGGGTGGCGGTGGGCGTGCCGAGGATGATCTGCAATCCCGCCGCGTGGAGCGTGTCGATGGCGCGGTCGAGCCAGTCCCAGTCGTAGCGACCGGGCTCGGGCTCGATGCGGCTCCACGCGAATTCGCCGATGCGCACAAGCCGCAGGCCCATCTCGGCCATGCGCCGCGCGTCCTCGGCCCAGATCGCTTCCGGCCAATGTTCGGGGTAGTAGCAGCAGCCGAGCTTCACGCGATTTTCTCCAGCGCGATCAGCCACGCGGTTTCGGGATGGGTGAGGGGCAGCGCGAGGCCCTGCGCCATCAGCGCCGCGCCCGAGAGGGTAATGCCGGTGCGCCATTGGTCAGGATTGGCGAGGTAGTGCTTCGCCTTGGGCGGCCACGGTTCGGGCAGGTTGACACGGTAGCGCGCCTCAGGCTCCAGCCCCGCGAGGCGCACCGCCGCGGCGTCGAACACGGGCGAGAATGCGGTCTGCGCGGCCAGCGCCAGCGCCTTGTCGTCGTGGGTCACCATCATGCCCGTCACGCCCGGATCGGGGTGCGCGAGGCGGTGAAGCGCGCCTTGGTGCAGCACCCCGCGCCATGCCTTGTAGAGCGCAATGTGCGCGGCGAGCACCTCGCGTTCGCGGTCGGTCATCCGCGCGGGGTCAGCCTCGACCCCCATATGCCCGAACACTGCAACCTTGGCGCGGAAATCCATCGACGCGCGTCTGCCGGTGATGGGATTGGGCGAGGGGCCGACATGGCTGCCGAGCACTTCGAGGGGGAGGAACTGCGACCATGCCGGGATGATGCGCAGTCGCTCGATCGCGTCGTTGTTGTCGGATGGCCAGACGCGGTGGACGCGCCGGAGCACCGCGAGGTCAATACGGCCCCCGCCGCTCGCACAGCTTTCGATCTCGACATGGGGGTGCGCCTCCCGCAGGCGGTCGAGAACATGATTGAACCCTATGGCATGCCACAGCGCCTTGCCGCCGGTGGGGAACAGGTCGCGGTTGTGATCCCATTTGAGGTAGGCGATGTCGTAGGCGCCGAGCAGCGCATCGAGCCGGCCGATGAGATATTCGCGCACGTCGGCACGTGACAGATCGAGCGCCAGCTGGCCGCGCATCGTCGGGCGCTCGCGGCCCGGGGTGTGGAGGCACCAGTCGGGATGCGTTCGGTAAAGGTCGCTGTCGGGCGAGACCATTTCCGGCTCGACCCACAGGCCGAAATCCATGCCGAGTGCGTGTACGCGGGCGATCAGCGGGGCGAGGCCGTTCGGGAAGACATCGGGCGAGACGACCCAGTCGCCGAGGCTGGTGGTGTCGTCGCGTCTCCCGCCGAACCACCCGTCATCGAGCACGAAGCGTTCGATGCCGAGGCTTGCGGCGCTCTCGGCCAGCGCGATCAGGCCCGCTTCCGACAGGTCGAAGCCGAGCGCCTCCCACGAATTGAGGTGCACCTTGCGCTCGCCCCACTGGGCACGGCCGGGCAGCACCTCGGCGCGCAGATAGGCGTGAAGGTTTTGCGCCAGCGTGCTGCGGTCAGACGCGATGGCGAAGGTCGCCTTGGGGGTCTGCGCGACCGAGCCAGGTGGGAATGTGCCAAGCGCATGGGGCTGCGCGGCGGCGAACTGGAGCACGGCGCGGCCATCGGCGCTGCCCTGCATGTCGCAATCGATGTGGGTGTCGCAGTCCCCGCTGAAGGCGAGATGGGCGGCCAGCACCTCCTCGCTTTCGCTATCGTGAAGGATCAGCCAGTTGCCGCCGCCAAACCCCGGCTTGCCGGTCGCCGAGGTCCGCACGAAGCCATCGGGGGCAAGCGGGCGGCGGTGTTCCCGCATCTCGCCCGCCCAGCGCCCGCTGAAACTGGTGAGATCGGTGAAGCGGCGGGGGAGCGGCAAGGCCGGCGCGGCGAGGCGCTGGAGTTCAAGATCGGGCTCACCGTGGTTGACGAGGACGGCATAGGCCTCGATCACGTCCGCAGCGGCAATGCGCCATCCCAGCGACAGGCTGATTGCGAGCGCATCGTCGGTGAAGGTCAGTTCCAGCCTGTCCGGCGCGGCCTGCCAATCTGTCGCGCGGAAGTCAGTTTCCAAGACCATGCTGCCGCGCCGCAGTTCCAGCGCGGGCGTCCCGCTCCACCCGCCTTTGCGTTCGGGGAGCAGGCCCGGCCTAGGGGGCACGTCGGGCTGGCTCTCGTGGCGACCGCGGGCCTGCGCGGCAGCGAGCATTGCGAGGTCCTCGCCCTCGGGCAGACGAGCGCCCAGATAGATGCAATCCGCCGCGCCGCCCTGCACCAGAGCGAACACCAGTGTCAGCCTCTCGCCATCGCACCGCACGAAATCCACGCGCCTTGTCTCCCCGCGTTCGCTGATGCCCGGATTCTTTGATGAATGTCGCCATCGGGCTTGTCCGGCACCTGCCATTGCGCTGTAACCGCGCGCAACGAGAGGGGAAAGCGCGCAATGACCGATTTGCAATCCGGAGGCTTCGTGCAGATGGCGGTCTGCGCAGGCCTCACCGCGCTGATCGGCCTGGTCACTTGGGCAACCGTGCGCCGCTCGGCGAGCGAGCCGGACCACGACGGATCGAAGAAGGACGTCTACCTTGCAGGCGGCAGCCTCTCGTGGCTGTTCGTGGCGGGCGCGATCACGCTCACCAACCTCTCGACCGACCAGCTCGTCGGGATGAACGGCAACCAGATGCTGCTGCTCGCCTGGTGGGAGATCAGCGGTTTCGTGGGCCTGCTGATCCTCGCCTATGTGTTTGTGCCCATCTACTACCGCGCCAGAGTGACGACGGTGACGGAGCTCCTTGAACAGCGTTACGGCGGCGGCGGTATCCGCACGTTGGTGTCGGCGCTGTTCCTGTTCGGGATGATCCTCATCTACCTTCCCGCCGGGCTCTATTCCGGGG
Source organism: uncultured Alphaproteobacteria bacterium (assembly GCA_963765775.1). Classification (GTDB taxonomy): domain Bacteria; phylum Pseudomonadota; class Alphaproteobacteria; order Sphingomonadales; family Sphingomonadaceae; genus Erythrobacter. The sequence continues at coordinate 59,016 of CAVXXQ010000006.1, read as the reverse complement.
CGCTGTTTCTCCAGACCGTGGGGATCGACCTGCCGCTGCTGGTGCTGGCGGCGTTCCTCGGCGTGATCGCTGCGGCCTATACGATGGCGGGCGGCCTGCGCGCGGTGGCGGTGATGGAGACCTATGCGGGCATAGGCGTGCTGGCCATCGCGGTGCTGATCGTGGTGCTGGCGATGAATGCGGTGGGCTGGGACATCTCGCGCGGCGTCCCGGCGGAGCGGCTGACGATGATCGGCGGCGCCGACTCTCCGATCCCCTTCCACACGCTGTTCACCGGCATGATCTTCATCCAGATCTACTACTGGTCGACCAACCAGCCGATCACCCAGAAGGCGATGGCTGCGCCAAACGTGCGCGAGGCGCAGATGGGCGTACTGGCGGCGGCCTTCGTGCGCATCCTGATCATCCCGGCCATCGTGGTGATCCCCGGCGTGGTTGCTTTCCAGCTGTTCGGCGATATCGACGATGCAGCTTACGGTCGGCTGGTCGGCGAGGTGCTGCCGCCGTGGCTTTCGGGCGTGTTCGCCGCCGCCATCGCCGCTGCGGTCATCGCGCATACCTCCGCCGTGCTCAACGCCGCCGTCGGGCTCTACGCGGTCGACTTCCACGAGAAGTTCATCGCCAAGGTCGAGGACCACCGCAAGCTGTCGCGCACAGTGAGCGTGCTGCTCACCATCATTGCCATCGCGCTGGTGCCGATCTTCGAGACCGCCAAGAGCATCATCAACCTGCTCCAGCAGCTCAATGGCCTGTCGTCGATGCCGGTCCTGTCGGCCTTCGTGGTGGGGCTGCTGTTCACAGGGGTGGAATCCCGCGCGGCGATTGTCGGCGTGCTGTGGGGCTTTGCGCTCTATGCGCTCTACACCTTCGTCCTGCAGCCGCTGGGCGGTTTCACCGTGCACTATATCGACTTCATGGTGGTGACGCTGGTGACGAGCATTATCGCGGCGCTCGCCTTCAACCGCTTCGCGCTGGGCGGGCGAGCCGAGTTCGCCCCGCGCAAGGTGTTCACCAGCCTCGCGGAGCCGGAAGCCGAGGCGGTCCGGTGACGATCGACTTCGCCCGTCCGCACCGGCGCTTCAACCCGCTCACCGCAAGCTGGGTGCAGGTTTCGCCGCAGCGCATGGGGCGGCCGTGGCAGGGCGAGGTGACCGCGCCCGATCCGCTCCCGCCCGCCTATGATCCCGCCTGCTACCTGTGCCCCGGCAACGCCCGCGTCGGGGTCGAGGCGAACCCGGCCTATGAGGGCGTCTACGTCTTCGCCAATGACTTCCCCGCACTCGCCGACGAGGATGGCGGGGCGGCCAGCGACGATCCGATCTTCCGCGCCGAAGCCTCTGGCGGCGTGTGCCGGGTCATCTGCTTCTCGCCCGATCACGGCAAATCGCTCCCCCGCCTTGCGCCGGAGCAGATCCGGGCGGTGATCGACGTATGGGCCGACCAGACCGCCGAACTCGGGACACGCTTCGCCTATGCGCAGGTGTTCGAGAACAAGGGCGCGATGATGGGCTGCTCGAACCCGCACCCCCACGGCCAGGTCTGGGCAACCGCGCATGTCCCCGAGGAACCCGCGACCGAGGACGTGCAGCAACGCGCCTATCTCTTGCAGCATGGCCGCCCGCTGCTGCTCGACGTCGCGGAGCGCGAGGCGGACGGCGAGCGCGTGGTCGAGGCGAATGAAGACTGGCTCGCTATCGTGCCCTTCTGGGCGGCATGGCCGTTCGAGACGCTGTTGCTGCCGCGCTTTGCCGTGCAGCGGATGCCGCAGCTGACCGGCGGCCAGCGCGACAGTCTGGCAAGCATCCTCAAGGCGCTTACCACCCGTTATGACAACCTGTTTCGCACCTCCTTCCCCTATTCGATGGGCTGGCACGGTGCTCCGTTCGGTGCGCCCTTCGTGGACGGCCCGACTGACCACTGGCAGCTCCATGCGCACTTCTACCCGCCGCTGCTGCGCTCGGCTTCGGTGCGCAAGTTCATGGTCGGCTACGAGCTGCTGGCCGAGCCGCAGCGCGACCTCACGCCCGAGCGCGCGGCGGACATGTTGCGTTCGGTCAGCGGCCAAGTGCATTATGCCGACTGACGCTGCGAGGAATGTTGATGGATCGCCGTGACCGCCTGATTGCCCGCGCCCGCCAAGGCTTTCGCCTTGCCTACGGGATCGAACCGACGCGCTTCTTCGCGGCGCCCGGACGGGTGAACCTGATCGGCGAGCATGTCGACTACAACGACGGTTGTGTCCTGCCATGCGCGATCGACCGCGAGGCTATCGTGGCGCTCGGCCCGCCCGATCCGAATGCGGCTGTGCCACGCTTTGAGGCCGTCGCGCTCGACATGGGCGAGATGGCGAGCGCACGTGACGACTTCGATCTCATCGGCCCGATCCTGCCGGGGGAGAACAACTGGCAGAACCATGTGCGCGGGGTGATCCAGGCGCTCGGACGCTACGGGCATAAGGTCAGGCCTGCGCGGATCGCGATTGCGGGCGACGTGCCGATTGGCGCAGGGCTATCCTCGTCGGCGGCGTTCGGCGTGGCGGTGGCGCTCGCCTGTTCGGAGCATTCGGGGCTCAGCCTCGGCCCCGAGATCCTCGCCAAGGTGGCGCAGATCGCGGAGAACGATTTCGTCGGCGTCGCTTGCGGGATCATGGACCAGATGGCCTCGGCGGCATCGGTGGCGGATCATGCGCTGCTGCTCGATTGCCGGAACCTTCAGACCATGCCGATCCCGATCCATCCGAGCCTTGCGGTGACGGTGATCGACACTGGCCTGCGCCGCGATCTTGCGACAAGCGCCTTCAACCAGCGCCGCGCCGAATGCGAGGCGGTGGCCGCGCATTTCGGGGTGAAGGCGCTGCGCGATCTTGATGGCAGCAAGTTGCTGCTGGGCGAGCCCGATCTCGATCCGGTGCTATTCCGCCGCGCGCGCCACGTGGTCAGCGAGATGGAGCGGGTCGAGCCTGTCGCGGTGGCGCTGACGCAAGGCGATACGGCCACGCTCGCCGCGGTGCTGCATGAGGCGCATGTCTCGCTGTCGGAAGATTTCGACGTTTCGCTCCCCGCGATCGACCAATTGGCCGGACTGGTGCGCGAGGCGCTTGGCGATCAGGGCGGCGTGCGGCTGACCGGCGCGGGCTTCGGCGGGTGCCTCGTCGTGGTAGCGAAGCACGAGGCGCGCGCGGCGATCGACGACGCGGTCGCTCGTTACAACCGCGCGACCAGCGGGCTCCCGGCGTCTGCCGAGACGTTCAAGCCCATCGCAGGCGCCGCGCCGATCGTGTTTGGTTGATCACGTACAGGCGGACGCCGCCTTGCGTCCATCCGTGAATCTCCGCAGGCTCGTGGACGATTTACAGATATAAAAATATCTTTATATGATGCTCGGCATGGTGATCGAGGACATCTTCAAGGCATTGGGCGATCCGACCCGGCTGCGCATCGCGCGGCTGCTCGGCGCGATGGAGCTTGCCGTGGGCGAGCTTGCGCAGGTGCTCGGGCAGAGCCAGCCGCGCGTGTCGCGCCATGTCGGCATCCTCTGCGACGCGGGCCTTGCCGAGCGCCGCCGCGAGGGTAGCTGGGTGTTCCTGCGCCAGAGCGAAGCGCGCGATGCCGTGATCGAGGCGATCCAGCAGCTCCTCGCACTCGCCGAACAGCAGGAGCCCGAATTCGCCGCCTTGTGCGAGGCCGACCGCCGCAAGCTTGCCGCGATTCGCGACGCGCGCGAGGCTGCCGCCGGCCACTACTTCGCCCGCCACGCCGGAGAGTGGGACGAGCTACGCGCGCTCCACAGCGCCGATGCCGAGGTCGAGCGCCGCTTGGCCGAAGCTCTCGCTGATGCGCCGCTCGGCCACCTGCTCGACATCGGCACCGGCACGGGCCGCATGGCCGAATTCTTCGCGGACCGGGCCGAACGGATCGTCGCGCTCGACAAGAACCTCGAGATGCTGCGCGTCGCCCGCGCCAAGCTCCAGCACCTGCCCGCAGCGCAAATCGAGCTGGTGCAGGGCGATTTTTCCGAACTGCCGTTTGGCGACGCCAGCTTCGATACGGTGATCCTGCATCAGGTTCTGCACTTCGCCCCCGATCCCGCGCCCGCGCTGACCGAGGCCGCGCGCGTGCTGCGCACCGGCGGGCGCATCGCGATCGTCGACTTTGCCAGCCACGATCACGAAGAGCTGCGCACCCGCCACCAGCACGTGCGCTTGGGCTTTGCCGACCGCCAGATGGCCGACCTGCTGCGCGCCGCGGGCTTTGTCGCAGGCACGCCGCACGCACTTGAAGGCGACAAGCTGGTGGTCAAGATCTGGACCGCCACCCGCCGCCCCTCCGCTGTATCAAAGACCCCCGCCACCCTCACGGAAACCGTCTGATGACCCCGACCTTGAACCAGCTCCATGAATACCGCACCGCCACCGATACGCCGCTGTTTTCCGGCTTGCCGGGCGATGTTGCGGTGAGTTTCGAGTTCTTCCCGCCCAAAAGCGAGAAGATGGAAGCGCAGCTGTGGGATGCCGTGACGCAGCTCAAGCCGCTGGACCCCAGCTTCGTCTCGGTCACCTACGGCGCAGGCGGGTCAACGCGTGAGCGCACACATGCGACGGTTGCGCGGATCATCGGCGAAGCCGGGCTTCCGGCCGCCGCGCACCTCACCTGCGTCGCAGCGTCGAAGGCGGAAATCCGCGAGGTTGCCGAGCAATATTGGGAAGCGGGCGTGCGCCATATCGTCGCGCTGCGCGGCGATGCGGGCGAGCCCGGTGCGCCTTTCACCCCGCACCCCGAAGGCTATGCCAGCGCCGCCGAACTGGTCACGGGGCTGAAGGAGATCGCCGATTTCGACATCTCCGTCGCAGCCTATCCCGAGACCCACCCCGACGCGCTCAGCCCGCAGGACGATATCGACAATCTGAAGCGCAAGCTCGATGCCGGAGCCAGCCGGTCGATCAGCCAGTTCTTCTTCTCGCCCGAGGCCTTCTTCCGGTTCCGCGATGCCTGCGCCGCGAGCGGCATCGATGCGCCGATCCTGCCGGGCATCCTGCCGGTGACCAATGTCGCGCAGGCGCGCAAGTTCGCGACCGCTTGCGGCGCTGCCATCCCGGCGTGGATGGACGGGTTGTTCGAAGGCCTCGACGAAAAGCCCGCCGCGCGCCATCTGGTCGCAGCGACCGTCGCTGCAGAACTGTGCCGCCGGCTTTATGCAGGCGGGGTGCGCGACTTCCACTTCTACACCCTCAATCGCCCCGAGCTCGCCTATGCGATCTGTCACATGTTGGGCAAGCGCCCCATCGGAGAAGCCGCATGAGCGCCCGCCAGCAACTGCTCGACGCCGCCGCGAGCCGCGTGTTGATCTTCGACGGCGCCTTCGGAACGCAGATTCAGGAGCGCAAGCTTACCGAGGCCGATTACGCCGGTGATCTGGGCCTGCCCGCCGACCAGAAGGGCAATAACGACATCCTCGCGCTGACCCGCCCCGACGTGATCGGCGACATCACCCGCGCCTATCTCGACGCGGGTTCGGACGTAATCTCGACCAACACCTTCTCGGCCAACCGCATCAGCCAGGCCGATTATGCCGCCGAAGGACTGGTCGCCGACATCAACATCGCAAGCGGCAAGATCGCCCGCGCCTTGGCCGATGAATATGCGGCCAAGGACGGCAAGCCCCGCTTTGTCGCAGGCGCGATCGGGCCGACCAACAAGACGCTCTCGCTTAGCCCCGATGTCGAAGACCCCGGTTACCGCGAGATCGACTTCGACGAGCTGGTCGCGGTCTACAAGGATCAGGCCGCCGCGCTGGTCGAAGGCGGCGTGGACTTCATCCTGATCGAGACCGTGTTCGACACCCTCAACGCCAAGGCCGGGATCATGGCGGTCAAGCAGCTTGAGCGTGAGCTGGGCCGCGAGGTACCGCTGATGATCTCGATGACGCTCACCGACCTGTCGGGCCGCAACCTGTCAGGCCATACGGTCGAGGCGTTCTGGTACGCGGTGCGCCACGCGAAGCCCGTCACCATCGGCCTCAATTGCAGCTTCGGCGCGGAGCAATTGCGCCCGCACGTCAAGGTGCTCTCGCAGATCGCGGACACGCTGCTGATGATCTACCCCAATGCGGGCCTGCCCAACGAACTGGGCGAATATGACGAGCTGCCCGATACCACCGCAGGGCTGGTCAAGGACTGGGCCGACCACGGCCAGGTCAACATCCTCGGCGGGTGTTGCGGGTCAAGCCCGGCGCACATCGCGGCGATTGCCACGGCAGTGTCGAAGTCCGAGCCGCGCGTTGTCCCGCATCCCGAGCCCGCTATGCGGCTGGCGGGGCTCGAGGCGTTCATCGCCGCCTAGAACACGAACCCCGTTCGCCCTGAGCTTGTCGAAGGGCCGTCCTTGCTTTCGAAGAAAAGTGCAGTGCTTCGACAAGCTCAGCACGAACGGAAATCAGAAGTTGCACCAATGACCCAACCCACCTCCTCCTCCCGCTTCATCAATATCGGCGAGCGCACCAACGTCACCGGCTCGGCGGCGTTCAAGAAGCTCATCATGGCGGGCGATTATCCCGCTGCGGTCGAGGTCGCGCGCAATCAGGTCGAGAACGGTGCGCAGGTGATCGACGTCAACATGGACGAAGGGCTGCTCGACGCGGTCCACGCGATGACGACGTATCTGAAACTGATCGCCGCCGAGCCCGACATCGCCCGCGTGCCGGTGATGATCGACAGCTCGAAGTTCGCGGTGATCGAGGCGGGGCTGAAGTGCGTTTCCGGCAAGCCGATCGTCAATTCGATCAGCATGAAGGAGGGCGAGGACGCCTTCCTCGAACACGCGCGCATCTGCATGGATTACGGCGCGGCGGTGGTGGTGATGGCCTTCGACGAGGTCGGGCAGGCTGACACCAAGGAGCGCAAGGTCTCTATCTGCAAGCGCGCCTATGATCTGCTGGTGGCCGAGGGCTTCCCGCCCGAAGACATCATCTTCGACCCCAACGTTTTCGCGGTCGCGACCGGCATTGAAGAACACAACAATTACGGCGTCGACTTCATCGAGGCGGTGAAGGAACTGCGCGAACTGTGCCCCCACGCGCATTACTCGGGCGGGCTGTCGAACCTCAGCTTCAGCTTCCGCGGGAACGAGACCGTACGCCGCGCGATGCACTCGGTGTTCCTCTACCACGCGATCCCCGCCGGGCTCGACATGGCGATCGTCAACGCTGGCCAGCTCGACGTCTATGACACGATCGACCCCGCGCTGCGTGACGCCTGCGAGGACGTGATCCTCAACCGCGATCCCGACGCGACCGAGCGCCTGATCGCGCTCGCCGAAAGCTACAAGGGCAAGTCCGTCGCCGACGAGAAGGCCGCCGAGGAATGGCGCGGCTGGCCCGTGGCGAAGCGGCTGGAGCACGCGCTGGTCAAGGGCATCGACGCCTATGTCGTCGAGGATACCGAGGAAATGCGCGCCGCCACGGCTGATGCTGGCGGCCGCCCCATCGAGGTGATCGAAGGCCCGCTGATGGACGGCATGAACGTCGTGGGCGACCTGTTCGGCAGCGGCAAGATGTTCCTGCCGCAGGTGGTGAAGTCGGCGCGCGTGATGAAGAAGGCAGTCGCGCACCTCATTCCCTTCATCGAGGCGGAGAAAGATCTCCTCCCCGAAGCCGAGCGCAAGGCCAAGGGCAAGATCATCATGGCGACCGTGAAGGGCGATGTTCACGACATCGGCAAGAACATCGTCGGCGTCGTGCTCCAGTGCAATGGCTACGACGTGATCGACCTTGGCGTGATGGTGCCGTGGACGACGATCCTCGCCAGCGCCAACGACAACAAGGCCGACATGATCGGGCTTTCGGGGCTCATCACGCCGTCGCTGGACGAGATGGTGACCGTCGCCGAGGAGATGCAGCGCGCCGGCATGACCATGCCGCTGCTGATCGGCGGGGCGACCACGTCCAAGGTGCACACCGCATTGAAGATCGACCCGGCTTACGAAGGCCCGGTGATCCACGTGCTCGATGCGAGCCGCGCGGTCGGGGTGGCCTCCAAGCTGCTCTCCGACACCCAGCGCGATGAATATGTGGCGCAGGTCGAGGACGAATATATCCACGTGCGCGATGCCCGCGCGGGCAAGTCGCAGAGCGTTCTGCTCAGCCTCGAGGATGCGCGCGCCAACTTCTACGACGCCTTCCTGTCAGACAAGCCGGCCCCGCCCGAGCAACCCGGCGTGCATGTCTTCCCCGACTGGGACCTCACGCACCTTCGCGGCTTCATCGACTGGACGCCGTTCTTCCGCGCGTGGGAGCTCCACGGCAATTACCCGGCGATCCTCACCGACGAGGTGGTGGGCGAGACCGCGACGCAATTGTTTGCCGATGCCAACGCGATGCTGGACCAGCTGATCGCCGAGAAATGGCTGACCGCGCGCGGCGTTGCGGGCCTGTGGCCCTGCGCGCGCGACGAGGATGACGTGACCATCCACCTTGCCGAAACCGAAGAGCACGTCCGCCTTCCTTTCCTGCGCCAGCAGGTGAAGAAGAGCCGCGACCGGGCGAACATGTGCCTTGCCGACTTCATTGACCCCGACGGCGACTGGATCGGCGGCTTTGCGGTCGGCATCCACGGAATTGACCCGCATTCGGCGCGGTTCCAGGCGGACAAGGACGACTATTCCGACATCCTGCTGAAAGCGCTCGCCGACCGTTTCGCCGAGGCCTTTGCGGAAGCGTTGCACCAGCATGTGCGCACCACGCTGTGGGGCTACGCGCCGGGCGAGCAGCTCACCTGCGAGGCGCTGATCAAGGAGCAATATCGCGGCATTCGCCCTGCGCCGGGCTATCCTGCGTGCCCCGATCACAGCTTGAAGCCGATCCTCTTCGATCTGCTCGATGCGCCTGCCAATGCTGGCCTGACCCTTACCGAGAGCTTCGCGATGTGGCCCACCGCAGCGGTTTCGGGCTTCTATTTCGGTCACCCCGAAAGCCAGTATTTCGGCGTCGCGCGCGTGGGCCGCGACCAGCTTGAGGATTACGCGGCGCGACGCGGGGTGAGCGTCGAGCAGGCCGAACGCTGGCTCAGGCCGAATCTCGATTGACGCAGGCTGCGGGGCGGCGATGATGCGCGGCATGATCCGCCGCTTTCTCGCCGCTCTCGCGTTTGTCGCCGCTCCCGCCGCCGCGCAGGAGGCTACGCCTCCGCCCGCGACCGTGGTGGTCGCCTTCGACCGCGACACCATCCGCCCGCTGATCGTGGAGGGGCTGGCGAACAAGGAAACCGGTCGCAAGGTCGAGGCCAATGATCCGGTGCGGATCGCGAGCATCTCCAAGCTGATCATGGGGCTGACCGCATTGAAGCTCGCGGACGAGGGCAAGCTCGATCTCGACCGCGATGTCTCCGGCTATCTCGGCTGGCAGCTGCGCTCGCCTTACCACCCGGACGCACCCGTTACCCTCGCGCACCTCCTGTCGCACCGCGCGGGCCTGTCCGACAAAGCGGGCTACAGCATCCCGCTCGGCGAGAGCCTTGAAGCGAAGCTCGACGACCCCGCCGCGTGGCGCCCAGTCGGTCCTCCGGGCGAGGCGGTGTTCGAATATGCCAACCTGGGCTCGCCGCTGGTCGCAACGGCGCTCGAAGGCGCATCGGGCGAACGCTATGATAGCCTCGTTGAGCGGCTGGTGTTCAAGCCGCTGGGGGTGAAGGCGTGCCTCAACTGGGCCCTGTGCGATGCCGGCATGCAGGCGCGCGCGGTGACACTCTATCGCGATACGGGCGAGATCGCCAAGGACGGCTCCGCTGACCTTCCGCCAGCCTGCACCATCCCTGTGCCCGAAGGTGCCGCCTGCAACCTCGACGCTTACGTGCCCGGCACTAATGCCTCGATCTTCTCGCCGCAGGGCGGGGTGCGGATCGGGATGATGGACCTTGCGAAGATCGGGCAGGCGTTCGGTGAAGGCCGCGCCTTCTTCTCGGATCGTGCCAAGCAAAGCTTCGACCGCGCGTGGGACACGAGTTTCCATCCCGGTCAGGAATTCTTCTGCGTCTATGGCCTGCATCTGCAGATCATCAACTCTACACCAGCACTGTGGGCAAATGCGGAGCAGCCCAAGCCTGCGACGTGCCGGGACGAGTTGTTCGGCGACGGCGAGCCGAGGGTGGGCCATTCGGGCGAAGCTTACGGCCTGCAATCGGGCCTGTGGTTCGACCTCGGCACGGGCCGGGGCTTCGCCTATTTCATCACCGAAGCCCCGCCTCCGCCGGGCGGGGAGGACACCGGCGGGTTCACGCCCCGCGAAAAGGCGCTGATGGCACGCGCGCAGGCCTTGGTGGGTAAGAAGCCCTAGGCCTCGGCCTTCACCCGCTCGCCCAGTTTGGCGATCAGCGGGGTGGCGAAGGGCTTGGTCAGCATCGTGCTGCCCACGGCCATCAGCAGCAGCGCGGTGAAGGTCGTCGGCGTGATGATCTGCTTGTCGAGCAGGATGTTCGCAAAGATGATCATAATCAGTGCCTTGGTCTGCAGCAGCCAGCCGATCAGGCTCGCCTCGGTGCGGCTCCAGCCGAGCAGGCGGCCAGCGATGTGGACGCCCAATAGCTTGCCGCCCACCGCCGCTACCAGCAGCAGCGCGGCGACGCCGAACACTGCCAGCCCGCCGCCCTCCCACTGGGTACGCAGGCCCGTAGAGAGGAAGAACACCGGCATGATCGTCAGCAGCACCACATTGCGGAAGCGGTCCATCGCCTCGTGGCCGAACCACTTGGCGTCGAGCACCACGCCGGCCAGGAACGCGCCGACCATGAAGTGCAGCCCCGACCAGTCGCCCGCAAACCCGCACACCGCGAGCCAGATCAGTCCCACCGCCCAGCGGTCGTTCTCCGACAGGCGCACCATGATCCGGCGCAGCAAAGCGGCGGCGATCACGAAGCCGACGAGAAACACCGCCTGCCGGCCGATCCGCTCCCAATCGAGCAGGATCAGCGCGAGCACGCCCCAGATCGCGATATCATCAAGGCTGGCATAGCGCAGGATACGCTGGCCGAACTGTTGGCGCAGGATGCCGAGGCTCTCCATCAGCAGCACGAGGATGGGGAGCGCGGTGACGGCGCAGGCCATGCCGATGCCGAGCAGCGCCTGCCAATATTGCCCGTTCGGCCCGCGCCAGCCGGGGAATTGCAGGATCACCGCCGCCGCAATGCTGCCTGCGACCAGCGGGACGCCGAGCGCGAGGCCTGCCGTGATGCCCGTTTCGCCGCGGTGCTTCCATGCGGCCGACAGGTCGAGTTCGATGCCCGCAACGAAGACGAACAGCATTACCGCCCACCACGCCACCCCGTTCAGGGCGATGATCACATCGGGCTTGAAGACGAAGGCGTAGTAATCGGGGAAGACCGCGCCCAGCACGCCCGGGCCGAGCAGGATCCCGCCGACAATCTGCACCACCACCAGCGGTGCCCAATAGTCGGTGCGGAAAATGCGCCACACGAGCCACGGCACGGCGAAGATGATCGTCAGGGCGATCAGATAGACTTCTGTGAGGTTCATCCCGTGTGCGTGTCTATTCAGCGACGCTCGCCTGCGCAAATGCGTTATCCACACACGGCTGGGACGTTCGCCCGATTGACGCGATGCAGCAATATGGGCAGGGCGAAAGCGTCTTCCGCGCAGGAGCGATTCTGTGCGGGCAGGCGAGCGGGAGAGCCCGATGTGCACGGTGTGCGCAAAGGCGCCGAAGGAGCAACCGCCCCGGAAACTCTCAGGCCACCGGACCGCTCGGCTGCGTGACACTCTGGAAAGCGTCTCTGGCACAGTGCCAGCGGCCACCGAAGGGGAGGTGTTCCGCCACGTTGGCGGTTATGCCGAAGCTCTCAGGTCACCCGACAGAGGGGGCAGTATTGGAGCGGTGCCTCGCGCGCCGCCTAACTGCCGTTTCTGCTGCCCGGGTGCCCCAATGACCGACCACGACACCGACGAACATCTCGAAGACCTGCCGCTCGACGCGCTGCCGCTCGACGCCTGGCACCGTGCGCGCGGGGCGAGGATGGTGCCGTTTGCGGGCTACGAGATGCCGATCCAGTACGAGGGCATCGTTGCCGAGCACAACTGGACGCGCGAGAGCGCCGGGCTGTTCGACGTGTCGCACATGGGCCAGCTGGTGCTGTCCGGCCCCGATCTCGATGCCGCGGTCGAGGCCGTGCTGCCGATCGACCTTAGCACCCTGAAACTCGGCCAGCAGCGCTATTCGCTGCTGCTCGATGAAGAGGGCGGTGTGCTTGACGACCTGATGGTCTCGCGCTGGCCCGAGGCGCTGTATCTCGTCGTCAACGGCGCTACCAAGTGGGACGACATGGGTACGCTGCGTGAGGCGCTGCCCGATGACATTACCCTCAACTACCTCGACGACCGCGCGCTGCTGGCGTTGCAGGGCCCCAAGGCCGCCGACGCGCTGGCGCGCCATGCAAGCGGGGAATATCCGCTGTCGGCGCTGACCTTCATGAAGTTCGGGCAGTTCACGCTGGCCGGTCACGAAGTCACCATCGCGCGGGCTGGCTACACCGGTGAGGACGGGTTCGAAATCTCGCTCCCCGCCGAAGCTGCAGCTGAAGTCGCCGACCTGCTCTGCGCCGAGCCAGAGGTGAAGCCCATCGGCTTGGGCGCGCGGGATTCGCTGCGGCTGGAGGCGGGCCTGCCGCTCTACGGCCACGACATGTCGCCGGAAACCTCGCCCATCGAAGCGGGCCTGCTGTTTGGCATCAACAAGCGCCGCCGTGCGGAAGGTGGCTTCCCGGGCGCTGACCGGATCATCCGCGAGATTAACGAAGGCACCGCCCGCAAGTGGGTCGGCCTCAAGATCGAGGGCCGCCTGCCTGCGCGCGAGGGCGCCGAGGTGTTCGCCGGAAGTGACCATATAGGCACGGTCACCAGTGGCGGCTTCTCGCCCACGCTCGGCGCTCCGATTGCGATGGCCTACGTCGCCGCCGTCCACGCCGCGCCTGGCACTGCGCTCGAAGTCGAGGTCCGCGGTAAGCGCCTCGCCGCCACCGTTTCGCCCACACCTTTTGTCCCCCACCGCTACTACCGAGGGAGCTGACCCATGCGTTACTACACTGACGAACACGAATGGATCGACGTCGAAGCCGACATCGCGACTGTCGGCATCACAGAATATGCACAAGGCCAGCTTGGCGACATCGTGTTCGTCGAACTGCCCGAAGTCGGCGCGCTGATCGAGCAGGGCAAGGACGCGGCCGTGGTCGAATCCGTCAAGGCCGCCAGCGACGTCTACGCCCCGATCACCGGCGAGATCACCGAAGTGAACCCGGCGCTTGAGGAAGACCCCTCGCTGGTCAACTCCGCGCCCGAGGATGCCGGCTGGTTCTTCAAGATGACCATCGCCGACGTCGGTGAGCTTGACGGGCTCATGGACGAAGACGGCTACAAGGCCTTCGTCGAGGAACTGTGACCCAAACGCCCGCCTCTGCCGAGCCCAAGGCTGTGCGCCTGTTGGTTGCGACCCCGTTGTATGACGGGGCGCAAGCCGACTATCTGCGCAGCGTGCTGGGCCTTGCGGGCGCGGCGGAGCGGGCGGGGTTCGTCTGTTCCTTCGCCTGGCTCAGCAACAATGCGTCGATCGACCGGGCGCGCAACGCGCTGACGGCGGCGTTCCTGCAATCGGACGCGACGCACCTCGCGTTCATCGACGGCGATATCGGCTTCGTGCCGGAGGAGCTGATCGATGCGGTCATGCGGATGCAGGCCGATGATCGTCTCGCGGTGCTGGGCGCGCCTTGTCCCAAGCGGCAGATCAACTGGGGCCTCGTCGCCTCGGCAGCCGCCAAGGGGCTGGGGGATGGCAATCCGGCGATGCTGGAGCGTTACTCCGGCATCTTCGCAACCGACCTCGCCGTTCCGGCGGGCCAGTTCCCGCTTGGCGAGCCGATCGAGCTGCTGCGCGCCGGCACCGGCCTGATGATGATCCGCCGCGACGTGATCGAAACGCTGTGCCAGCGCCATCCGGAGCTGCGCTACGTTCCCGACCAGCATGACCGCGAAAGCGGGCTGTCGGCTGACCACATCACTGCGCTTTTCCAGCCGCTGATCGACCCCGAGACGGGCCATCTGCGCTCCGAAGATTACGCTTTCTGCCACCGCGTTCGCGCGGCCGGCTACCGCATCTGGCTCGCAGGCTGGATGCGTACCACACATACGGGCCCGGCGCGTTTTGCCGGGACCCTTGCCGACCTTGCGCAGTTGAGCGCCTGAGACCCTTTTCACCCCCAGCCACGGACACCTCTCCCCATGCGCTACCTTCCCCTCACCGATACCGACCGGCAGGCGATGCTGGCGAAAATCGGCGCCGCGACCATCGATGATCTGTTCGTCGATGTGCCCGAAGTCGCCCGGCTCGACGGCCCGATCCACGGCTTGCCGATGCATGCGGGCGAGATGGCGGTCGAACGCCACATGAAAAAGCTCGCCGCCAAGAACCTCGTGGCGGGCGATGTGCCGTTCTTCCTTGGCGCAGGCGCATACCGCCACCACGTGCCCGCCAGCGTCGACACCATCATCCAGCGCGGCGAGTTCCTGACCGCCTACACGCCCTACCAGCCGGAAATCGCGCAGGGCACGCTGCAAATGCTGTTTGAATTCCAGACGCAGGTTGCGCGACTCTATGGCTGCGTCGTGGCGAACGCCTCGCTCTACGACGGCTCGACCGCGTGCTGGGAGGCGGTCGCGATGGCGACCCGCGTCACCAAGCGCAAGCGCGCGGTGCTATCGGGCGCGCTGCATCCCCACTATGCGCAGGTCGTAAAGACGATGGCGCACTTCACCGGCGACACCATCGCCGACGCGCTCCCGGCGATCACGCCCGATCCGGAACTTGCGGGCCTGATTGCGCGCATCGACGAGGACACCGCCTGCGTCGTGGTGCAATATCCCGACATTCTCGGCCGCATCAGCGACCTGACTCCGGTGGCCGAAGCCGCGCATGCCAAAGGCGCGCTGCTGGTGGTCGTCAACACCGAGCCGGTGGCGCTGGGTGCGATCAAGTCGCCCGGCGAGATGGGCGCAGACATCGTCGTGGGCGAGGGCCAGTCGCTCGGCGTTGGCCTCCAGTTCGGCGGGCCTTATCTGGGCCTCTTCGCGGTGCGAGATCCCAGGCACGTGCGCCAGATGCCGGGACGTCTGTGCGGCGAGACCACCGATGCCGAAGGCAAGCGCGCTTTCGTGCTCACGCTGTCCACCCGCGAACAGCATATCCGCCGCGAGAAGGCGACGAGCAATATCTGCACCAACTCGGGGCTCTGCGCGCTCGCCTTCACCGTGCACATGACGCTGCTGGGTGAGCGGGGCCTGCGCGAGCTGGCTGCCGAGAACCACCGCCTCGCCTGCATCGCCGCAGATCGGCTGGCCAAGGTGCCGGGCGTGGAGGTGCTCAACAACGCCTTCTTCAACGAGTTCACACTGATGCTCGGCGGGAAGCCCGCGCGCGAGATCGTCCGCGATCTGGCGGATCGCGGCGTGCTTGCCGGGGTGTCGCTGGGGCGGCTTTATCCGGGGGTCGAGGCGCTGGAGCACGCGCTGCTCGTCGCCGTGACCGAGACCACCACCGAAGAGGATATCGAACGCCTCGCCCAGGAGCTGGAAGCCAGCATCAAGGAGTCCGTCCAATGAACGCCCCCAACAAGTCCGGCTGGAAGCCCGAGATGGCCCTCTCCGACGACGGGATGCACAACGGCCCGGCCACCACCACCGGCAATCGCGCGCTGATGCTCGAAGAGCCCTTGCTGTTCGAAATCGGCCGCGCCGAAGTGACCGGCGTGGATCTTCCGGCGGTTGATGCCAATGCGCCGACCCGCCTCGGCGGCCTTGCGCGTGAGCAAGCGATCGGCCTCGTCGGCCTGACCGAGCCCGAGACCGTGCGCCACTACACCCGCCTCAGCCGCCAGAACTACGGGATCGACCTCGGATTCTTCCCGCTCGGTTCCTGCACGATGAAGCACAACCCGCGCCTCAACGAGAAGATGGCGCGGCTGCCCGGCTTCGCCGACATCCACCCGCTCGCCCCGCAATCGACCGTGCAGGGCGCGCTCGAAGTCGTGCACCAGCTCGGCTATTGGCTGTGCACGCTGACCGGCATGCCGGCCGTCGCGATGAGCCCCAAGGCGGGTGCCCACGGCGAGCTGTGCGGCATCCTCGCAATCCGCGCCGCGCATGAAGCCCGCGGTGACGCGCGCGAAGTGGTGCTGGTGCCCGAAAGCGCCCACGGCACCAACCCCGCCACCGCCGCATTTGCGGGCTACCGCGTTGAAGATATCCCCGCGACGCCCGAAGGCCGGGTCGATGTCGCGGCGCTCAAGGCTCGCCTCGGGCCGGATGTGGCAGCGGTAATGATCACCAACCCCAACACCTGCGGTCTGTTCGAAAAGGACTTCCGCGAAATCGCCGATGCGGTCCACGCGGTGGGCGGCTACGTCTATTGCGACGGGGCGAACTTCAACGCGAT
This sequence comes from uncultured Alphaproteobacteria bacterium, assembly GCA_963765775.1. Taxonomy (GTDB): domain Bacteria; phylum Pseudomonadota; class Alphaproteobacteria; order Sphingomonadales; family Sphingomonadaceae; genus Erythrobacter. Next base: position 42,534 of record CAVXXQ010000006.1, on the reverse strand, counting down.
CGTCGGCAAGGTGCGCCCGGGCGACCTCGGCGTCGATGCGATGCACATCAACCTGCACAAGACCTTCTCCACCCCGCACGGCGGCGGCGGACCCGGTTCGGGGCCGGTGGTGTTGTCCGAAGCGCTCGCGCCCTATGCGCCGCTGCCCTTCATCCGCCAGAACGCGGACAGCGGCGAGTTCTACCTCGTCGAGGAAGAAAACCGCGAGGAACGGGGGCCGACCTTTGGTCGCATGACCGCGTTCCACGGGCAGATGGGGATGTTCACCCGCGCGCTCACCTACATGCTCAGTCACGGGGCCGATGGCTTGCAACAGGTGGCCGAAGATGCGGTGCTCAACGCCAACTACATCCTGCGTTCGATGGAGGACATTCTCCATGCACCCTTCGCAGGCAGCGGCCCGTGCATGCATGAGGCGCTGTTCGGCGATAAGGACTTCACCGCGGGCCTGACAACGCTCGATGTGGCCAAGGGCCTGATCGACGAGGGCTACCACCCGATGACGGTGTACTTCCCGCTTGTCGTCCACGGCGCGATGCTGGTCGAGCCGACCGAGACCGAGAGCAAGGCGGCGATCGACCAGTTCATCACCGCCTTCCGCGCTGTGGCGACGCGGGCGCTGGAAGGGGACGAGGCGCTGAAGCAGGCGCCCTACTACGCCCCGCGCCGCCGTCTCGACGAGACCGGCGCGGCGCGGAAGCCCAAGCTGGCCTTCGAAGGGTGAACGAAAAACCCCCGCCTCTCAACCGAGAGGCGGGGTTTTTCTTTTTCCGTCGCAGGTAGACCGCTGCATTACCCCATAGTGGGGATGACGAAGGCGTCGGTGCCGTCAGGCGAACCGTCGGGCCAACGCTGGGTGATCTTCTTGTTCTTGGTCCAGAACCGCAGGCCTTCGGTGCCGTACTGGTCGATATCGCCGAAGCCCGAACGCTTCCACCCGCCGAAGGAGTGGTAGGCGACCGGCACCGGGATCGGCACGTTGATGCCGATCATCCCGACGTTGACCCGCGCTGCGAACTCGCGCGCGGCGTGGCCGTTGCGGGTGAAGATTGCCACGCCGTTGCCGTACTGGTGCTCTGACGGCAGGCGCACCGCTTCCTCGAAATCTGCGGCGCGCACGATCTGGAGCACGGGGCCGAAAATTTCTTCCTGATAGGACTTCATCTGAGGGGTGACGTGGTCGATCAGCGTGGGGCCGACAAAGAAGCCCTTCTCGTGGCCTTGCAGGGTGAAGCCGCGCCCATCGACGACGATCTCGGCGCCTTCTTCCTCGGCGACCGTGATCCACTGCTCGATCCGCGCCTTGTGCTCTGGCGTGACGACGGGGCCATAATGCGCGTCGGGATCGTTAGAGACGCCGATCCGCAGCGCGGCGATCGCGGGGAGAAGCTTGGCCCTGAGACGCTCGGCGGTCTCCTCACCCACCGGCACCACCACGGGCAGCGCCATGCAGCGTTCCCCCGCCGAGCCGAAGGCCGCGCCGGTGAGGTCGTTGACCACCTGGTCGAGGTCGGCGTCGGGCATGACGATGCCGTGGTTCTTCGCGCCGCCGAAGGCCTGCACGCGCTTGTTGTTCGCAGTGCCGCGCGCGTAAATGTATTGCGCGATGTCCGAGCTTCCGACGAAGCTGATCGCGGCGATATCGGGGTGGTCGAGGATCGCGTCGACCATTTCCTTGTCGCCGTGGACGACCTGCAACAGGCCTTCGGGCGCGCCAGCTTCCAAGAACAGTTCGGCGAGGCGCACCGGCACGCTGGGATCGCGCTCAGAGGGCTTGAGGATGAAGGCATTACCCGCAGCACAGGCCATGCCGAACATCCACATCGGGATCATCGCCGGGAAGTTGAACGGGGTGATGCCAACGCCGATGCCGAGCGGCTGGCGCATCGAATAGACGTCGATCCCCGGCCCTGCGCCGTGGGTGTATTCGCCCTTCATGATCTGCGGCAGGCCGCAGGCATATTCGATCACTTCCAAGCCGCGCTGCACATCGCCCTTGGCATCGGGGACGGTCTTACCGTGCTCTGACGAGAGCATTTCGGCGAGGTCCTGCATGTTGTCTTCGACCAGCTGCTTGTAGGCGAACATCACCCGCGCGCGGCGCTGAGGGTTGGTCGCGGCCCAGGCGGGCTGGACGCGCTTGGCGGTCTCCACCGCGCGGGCGAGCAGGGCTGCGTCGCCCAGTGCGACCTCGGCCTGAACCTCGCCAGTGGAAGGGTTCCAGATGGCGTGCTTGCGGGTGGGGGCGGGGCTGTCGCCGACGATGAAATGGTCGATCTGACGCATGGGAAAGTGTCTCCTGTGTGGCCCTCCCCATGCCCCCCGAGCGGCTCCTGCGCAACCCTCGCGGCTCCCCTCAAAAATGCTGGCATCACTGCTTACGGCAAGGCACTGTCGGCATCGGCCGAAACGAGAGAGGGGCGCGTCATGGCAAGGGCTTGGATAGGCTTGGGCGCAGCCGCAGCGGCGTTGATGGCGAGCGCTGCGCTTGCGCAGGACAGCGCCGCGGCGAGCGCGCAAGGGACGTTGGTGGTCGCCGAGCCGCGGCTGGTGGAAGGCACCCTCGAACTGGTCGCCACCGGCTACACCTTCACCGAAGGCCCCGCGTGGGATGGCACGCGGTTGATCTTCAGCGATATCCCGGGCGATACAGTCTATTCCTACACCCCCGGAGAGGGCGCGCCGCAAGTGCTCTACACGCCCAGCGCGATGGCCAACGGCCACACCTTTGAGCGCGAAGGTCGCCTGCTCAATGCCGAACATGGCAGCGGCGAATTGACCCGGTGGACACCCGAAGCCGGACGCGAAGTTATCGCCAAGGCGTGGCAGCGCATGCACCTCAACAGCCCCAACGACGTAGTCGTGCGACAAGCGGACGGGCTGATCTTCTTCACTGATCCCCCCTATGGCCTGCAGGCGGGATACCTCGGCGTGAAGCGAACCGATGAACTACACTTCTCGGGCGTCTTCGGGCTCGATCCCGGAAGCGGGATTCTGTGGGTGATCGATCCCGGCCTGGAACGCCCCAATGGCTTGGCGTTCTCGCCTGACGAGAAGACCCTTTATGTCACGGATTCGGCGGCCCAGAAACTGTGGGCCTATGGCATCGAGCCCGACGGCACCACCAAGACACGGTGGGAGGTGATCGACGTCACCGATGACAGCAAGCCGGGCCGTGTCGACGGGGTGCGGGTGGACGCGGAAGGCCTGGTCTATGTCACCTGTCCCGGCGGGATTTGCGTGGTCGATCCGCAGGGCGGCACGGTGCTGGAACGGCTCGCCACGCCCAAGCGGGCAACCAACCTTGCATGGGGCGGGCCGGACTTGTCCGAGCTCTACATTACTGCGCTGACCGATGTGTACCGCGTGAAGACCCGCGCGCGCGGAATCGGCTCGTCCTCCAGAGCCGCGCCCGCGCGCTAAGCTGCAACATCAATCGAAGATATCGAAGATCGAGCCGCGCCGCCGGTGGTGGCCGCCGTGGCCGTATTCGCCCCGCTCGCCATATTCACCGCGTTCGCCGTACTCGCCGCGCTCGCCATAGCCGCCGAAGCCCGGCTGCACCGGCGGTGGCGGCGGGACAGGACGCTGCGGCGCTGCAGGCGCGCTGGCCTGCGCCGCTGCGGCCATCAGCTTTTCCAGCTCGCCCCGATCAAGCCACACGCCTCGGCACGTCGGGCACATGTCGAATTGCACACCGTCGCGGTCGATGGTTTGCATTCCACCGTTATCGTTGGGGCACAGGAGCAGAGGCATGAATTGTCCTTTCGAGGGTTCTGCCTGCCGCTTAGCGCGACAATCAGGCATTTATGCGACCGCGCCCGATCACTTGTCCGAGGGGATCAGCGTGATCGCGGTTTGCCGTCCGTCGATGAAACGCACGCTCGTCCCGTCGAAGAAGGCGTCCTCCTCGGTGCGGAAATCGACCTTCTGCCCGCCCCACTCGGGCACGGCGGCATAGGAGGTGAGCTCGATCGACCAGGCGGTGTTCGGGCGGATCGGGCCGCCCCCACGCGGGTCGGCCTGCTGGTTGTCCCAAAACCCGATCGAAGGCCCTGCGCCGTGACCGTGGTGGCCGATCGGGTGCGAGTAGATCGAGGGGTCGAGCCCCGCTGCAAGCGCCTCGGCGCGCGCTTCGGACAGCGCCTCGTTGCCCGAGCGGCCTGGCTTGAAGGCACCGCGCAGGAAGTCCTGCACGCGGTTGGAGTTCGCCAGCCCGGCGCGCAATCCCGCAGGAGCCTCGGTCTCGCCGGGTTTCAGTACATAGGCGAGGTGCTGGGTATCGGTGTTGAGGCGCAGGTAGGTTATTCCGAAATCGGTCCACAAGAGGTCGCCCGGCTGGATCACTTCATCGCCCTCGATCATGCCTTTTGTGCCCTGCCGCTGGATCGCGACCGAGGGGTGGAACCAAGGATCGAGCCCCAGCTTCATCAGCCGGTCGCGGTACCACCATTGCACCTCCTCGGCGGTGGTGACGCCCGGGGTGATGACCTGCCGCGAAAACGCCTCGCCGATTACGGAATGCGCGATGCGCACCACGGTGGGGTAGATCGCCATCTCCGCAGGCGTGCGGGTTTCGAGCCAGCGGATCGCCAGCCCCTCACCGCTGGTGACGCGGTCGTGGAGCGCGACGGGTAGTGCCTGCATGAACTTGTCATACTGGCTGAGCGTCATGCCGTCGGCGAACTGATAGAGATCGCTGGAGTTGATCGCGACTTTCTTCGGATTACGCGCGGCGATGAACTGCGCGACGGCCTGCCACTGGTCGGGTTGCTCGTCGGGGTTCCACGCAGGCGAGAATAGTCCGCCCAGGCCATAGCGGCTGACAGTGAGGCGTTCGACGGGCTTGCCTTCGCCCGGGTCGAAGAAGATCAGGATCGTCCGGCGGCGCGCATGCATGTTCTCGGCATCGAGCATGGTGGCGACCACCGGCTCCTCGAAATATTCGCGCGCGACCAGCAGCCACATATCGACGCCCTCGGCGCGCATGATCTGGGGGATCAGCGTGTCGAGCCGCTCGGCAAGGATGCGGTTTTCGAGCTCTGCGCGCTCGCGCGGGGCGAGGATGGCGGGGAGCGCGGGGGCGGCAACCTCGGTCTCGTTAAGCGTGAGAGGTGCGTCTGCGAGCGCAGGGGCGGCTATCAGCGCCGCCGCCAGAGAAATGAAATGCCGTCCGATCATGCCTGAGCCCCTTCTCGATCCGCGGCGACAGTGGCGCGGGTGGGGCGCGGGATCAAGCTACTCGGTGTTGGCGCTGCCGCAATCGCCGGCAAGACGAATTTATCATCATTGCGCAGCTTGCCGTGACGACCACGGCGGGGTTAACACCGCTGGGCATGAACGTACCCGCCGCCCCGCTCGTCAGCCAAGCGCTCGTTGTCGAGGGCGGCACGGTTGCCGAAATCGCGCCCGAGAACGTCGCCACCTATGCCGGAGAAGGCTTCGTGTGGCTCCACGCCGAAGGCAACGGCGACCTCAACACGATGGACCTGCCCGGCTATGTTCCAAGCCTCGCTGCCCACGCACTGATCGCGCACGAAACCCGGCCGCGTTGCGACGAGGTTGATGATGCGGTGCTGATCAACCTGCGCGGCACTGCGAAGGAGGCCTCGCACGGCAGCGATGGGCTGGTCTCGATCCGGGTGTGGGTCGAAGAGCGGCGCGTGACCTCGGTCAGCCGCTATCCGCTCGCCGCGTTCGCCAAGGTCGAGGCGATCATGCGTGCAGGTCGCATCACCGACGGGGGCGATTTCGTCTCGCTGCTGGGGCAGGCGATCAGCAAGGAGCTTGATCCGCAGGTGGCCGATCTCGGCGATCAGCTCGATGATTGCGAAGCCATGCTCGACGGCAACATCTACGAGCTGCGCCGCAAGATCGCCTACATCCGATCGCAGGCGATCGTGCTCAGGCGCTTCGTCGCGCCCGACCGCGATGCGCTGTCAGAGATGTCGCAGCTCGAATTCGCGTGGATCGACAAGGATGACCGGATGCACCTGCGCGAGGCCGCAGACCGCTTCGCGCGCATGGCCGAAGAACTGGAAGCGGTGCGTGAACGCGCGGCGCTGCTCCACGAACAGCTCACTGATCTTCGCGCCGAGATTATCGACAAGCGCAGCCTTGGGATCGCCGTGGTGGCGTTCATCTTCCTGCCGCTGACCTTCGTCACCGGGCTTCTGGGAATGAACGTCGAGGGGATTCCGTTTGCGACCAATCCTTGGGCATTCTGGGGTGTGGTGGCGTTCTGCGTGACGATCGGCATGTTGGTGGTGGGGTGGTTTGTCTGGCGCAACTGGCTCGAGGAATGAGAGACAATATGCTCCGCTTCGGACCGTTCAGACACAGTGTTTTTGCTAGCGATAGGACAAATCCGACACCTTTCGGGTTGACGATTGCGTCTCTGGGGCAGAAACTGACATTTGTTGGTGGCACGGGCCGAGTCTGCAAAAATGCGCACTAGGGTCTGCGCAGTTGCTTTCTTCCAAGGTGCCTCGCTGGGTTCTAGCGAAAAGCTGACACACATAATTGGCGGATGGGGATCGTCTGCCGGACTGCTTGGCACAGCTATGCTGTGGCTCGACTGCCGCTTGTCCTCATTCTCGCAAGGGAGGGGAAGTGATGTTTGAGTTGGGGACACAGGAAGAGGTAGTCGAATCCGACTGGATCGCTTCCCTCACCTACAAAAGCGTCGCCACCGCCACTCCGCGCGCCACTGATCTCGACAAGCTTGTCATCCGCGCCCGCGAACGCAACCGCAGTCTGGATGTCACTGGCATGCTGTTGTTCGAGGACGGCTGCTTCCTCCAGACCATCGAAGGCCCGCCCCGCGCGCTGGCCAAACTGTGGTCCTCGATCCAGCGCGACGGGCGCCACAATCACATTGAAGTCCTGAGCGAGCACATGGTTGCTGCGCGGCTGTTTACCGACTGGGAGCTGATGCTCGGCAGCCGTTTCGACGACGGTCCCCGGGCGGCCGCGATGGCTCCGCCTGCCGTGGCCGAGCACATCATGCGGCTGGTGGAACTGGCGCTCAACGCCGACGATATGGCGCTCAACGCCATGATCGCCGGTTTCGCCGATCATGGCTGGACCGCCGAGGCGATCCTCACCCTGCTGATCGAGCCTGCCGCGCGGGCGCTGGGCGATGCGTGGCTCGACGATTCGTGCAGCGAGCTCGATCTGACCATCGCGGTCAGCATGTTGCAGATGGCTGGGCACGCGGTGCGCTACAGCCCCTCGTCGCAGACCATCCGCAACAGCCGCTACTCCATCCTGCTCGCCACTGCGCCAGGCGAGAAGCACATGCTCGGCACCTCGCTGCTCGCCGACCAGTTCCTTTCCGCCGGTTGGCAGGTCGATATGGCCTTCCCCGAAACCGAGGAAGCGCTGACCAACCAGATGAACGCGCAGCATCCCGACGCGGTAGACATCGGCCTGTCGGACGCGATGCCGCGCCACCATGCCATCGCGCAGCTGCGCAGCACTATCGAGCACAGCCGCCAGATTGCGGCCGAACATCCGACCGTGATCTCGGTGGGCGGACGTCTGTTCGCCGAGGCCGCCGCGACCGCGCTGTCGGTCGGTGCGGACCACGCGCGCCAAAGCCTTGCGGGCACCAGCGTCAGGCTCGCCGAGCTCGTCCAGCAGAGCCGCAAGCGCTGAGGCATTGCTCCCGGCCGCCGCGGTGCATATCGCTGGCGTGGGAGATGGCACGATGAACGCATTTCCGGTCCATCCGGGCGATATCACCGATGATTGGTGGGGCGCGGTTCTTGGCCGTGTGCCAGGCGAATGGCGCTGGGAGGCGATCGGCACAGGACAGGTGGGCGATTCGGTGCGCTTCACGCTCGACTTCGCCGGCGAGACTGTGACGCTTGCGGGCAAGTTCGCCGCCGCCGATCCGACCAGCCGCGGCACGGCGGCGATGCTGGGCCTTTATGCCAAGGAAGTGCGCTTCTACCGCGAACTTGCGCAGCAACTGCCGATCCGCACGCCGGACGTGTTGTTTGCTGACATGACCGACGATGGGGCAAGTTTCTGCCTGCTGTTCGAGGATCTCGGCCCCGCGCGCGGCGGCAACCAGATCGCCGGTTGCTCGCTCGCCGATGCCCGCGCAGGCGTGAAACAGGCCGCCGCGCTCCACGCGCCGAGCGGGCACAACCCCGCCACGCTCGACCTCGATTGGCTCCAGCCGAACGCGGCTGCTGCTGCGCAGATCAAGGCGCTCTATCCGCAGGCCCAAGTAATCTTTCGCGAGCGTTATGCAGGGCTGCTCGAACCCGAATATATGCAGCTGTGCGAAGAGCTCGCCGAAATCACCGCGACCACCGACCGCGCGGCCGAAAGGATCAGCCTCGTGCACGGCGATTTCCGGCTCGACAATCTGCTGTTCGACATCAGGGGCGGGGCGGAAGAGATAGCCGTGCTGGACTGGCAGACGCTGACCATCGGCAACGGGCTAACCGATATCGGCTATCTCCTCGGCTGCGGGATCGGCAACGACCTTCGCCGTGCGCACGAGAGCGAGTTGCTGGAACTCTACTGCGATGAAATGACCGCGCGCGGAGTGCCACTCTCGGTCGATGCGATCTGGCGTGATTACGTGGTCGGGGCGCTGCACGGGGTCTCCACCGCAGTGTTCAGCGCCGCCTTTGTCGTGCGAACCGAACGCGGCGATGCCAATTTTCTGTCGATGGCGCGCGGCGCCTGCGGGCTGTGCCGCGACCACGGCAGCCTCGACATGCTGCAGAAGGGATGATGCGATGGCTCTGAGCCGCGGAGACGATTACCCGATCCACCAGACGCCCGAGCCGGTCGCCTTTTCGGGAACGGACCGCAATTTCTACGACCGCTATTTCTTCAACGGCTATGCGCCCGACGGCAGCAGCTTCTTTGCCGCCGCCTTCGGCATCTATCCGCATCTCGACATTGTCGACGCGCATTTCTGCATTGTGAGGGACGGCGTCCAGCATTGCCTGCACGCCAGCCGCAAGCTCGGGATGGAGCGGATGGACCTCACCTGCGGCCCGATCCGCATCGAGGTGATCGAGCCGCTGCAATCCCTGCGCGTCATCGTCGATGGCGAGGGGATTGCCGCCGACATCACCTTCACCGGCCGCGCCTTCCCCATAGCCGAGCCGCGCTTCACATGGCGCGTCGGCCCGCGCACTGTGATGGACTACACCCGGCTGACGCAGAACGGGCATTACCAGGGCTGGATCGCGGTGGACGGCGCGCGCGAGACGCTCGCGCCCGGAAGCATGGGCACCCGCGACCGCAGCTGGGGCGTGCGTCCGATCGGGGCGGCCGATCCGCAATTCGCAGGCAAGAGCGTGCCGCAGTTCTTCTGGCAATGGACCCCGATCAACCTGGCGCAGCGCAGCGTCTTCTATCACCTCAACGCCCATGCCGACGGAACCGCATGGAACACCCGCGCGGTGATCGTCCCCGATGGCGCAGGGGCGGATGGCGCGGCCGAATACCACGCGCCCCGGATGACGACGCAGCTTGCCGAGGGCAGCCGCTGGCCTGATGCGGGCGAGCTTGCCATCGGCGAGGAGCAGTTCCGGCTGGAGCCGCTCGCTCGCTTCCAGATGCGCGGCCTTGGCTATACCTCGCCGCGCTGGGGCCACGGGCTCGATCACGGGCTGCTGGAGGTTGAGCGCGAGGATATCGATCTTGCCGCCATTGATCCGGCTCGGCCCGACAATCTCCACGTGCAGATGCTGTGCCGCGTTGAGGGGCCGAATGACGAGGTGGGCATGGGTGTATTCGAACAGCTTGCCATCGGCGATTACGCACCGCTGGGACTGACCGGGCTGGCAGCGCGCGATTGAGGCGCAGCCCGGCTGTGCGGGCGGTCGGCCGGATCAGTTCCAGCCCTGCTCGCGCAAGGTCGCTTGCATGGCTCGGCTGACCGGAACGGTGAGCCCGCCGGTCAGCGTGAGCGTGAGCTTCCCCGAAAGACGCGTGCGACCTTCGACTGCGCTTTTCGCCACCCACCAGCCGCGGTGCACCCTTGCCCCCGCCTCTTCGGGGAGCAGCGCGCAGGCATCGCTAAGGCGCATCAACACCAGATCGCTGCCCGCCTCGGTGTGTACGCGCAGGTAGTGATCTTCCGCCGACATGGCGATCAGCCGCGCGCCGCGCAGCCGGGACGGCAGTTTTTCAGCGATCGGCCCGGGAGGTGCGAGCAGCGCAGGGGGACCATCATCGCCAGCCACATCGGCAACAGGGCGCGCGACCGGGAGGGCGGGATCGACGGTCGGTCGCGGCGCAAGCGGCATCTGCACGGCTTCGGCCGGCTCACTTGCGGCCAGATGGTTGATCGCTGTCAGGACCAGCGAAACCACCAGCACCGCCAGCCAGAAATTGAGCACCAGTTCCGGTGTGATCGCGGACAGGCCGAAGAACAGCGCGCTCGCGACGATCACCATGAAGCTGTGCGGCACCGAGACCACCAACGCGATCACTGCGATCTCCACCACGCGCCTGCCCGCAAGCCTGCCCCAGCCGCGCACCATCTCGTACACCGCAACCCCGAGGACCGAGCCGGGCAGGATCACTGTGGCCCAGTAGGCAAGCCGGTGAAGGAAGGGCGCGGATCCTGTGCCGAGCGCGCCGAGATACGCCAGCACCACCGCCGCAGCGATCCCGATCGCCAAGCCGCGCACGGCCCGGTGGCGCACCGAAGACGCATTTGGCGAAGCGTGAATGGCAGCGGCGTTCATCTCACGTATCCCGCGGTGCACCTTGCGAAATCCGGCGCGACAACTGTGCCTTAGCGAGGCCATCAGGGGTTCGGCAAGAGCCCGCCATGCCGGGCCTGATAATGGAGACGACGACAATGAGAACCCCTCTGCTTTCCACCCTTCTGACTGCGGCCGGTATCGCCCTTGGCGGCTGCGTTGTGACCATCGGCGCTGCCGCTACCGCGGCCGCACAAACGACGGTGGAGCAGCCCGCCGCCGCCACTGGTCTGACGGTCCGTTTTGAGGGGATCGAAACCCCCACCGGCCAGATCATGCTCAGCGTCTTCGACAATGCCGCAGCCCACGACCAAGGCGGAAAGCCGGTGCGAGCGGCAATCGTTCCGGTCGAGGGCGCCGCTGCCACTGCGGTCTTCGAAGGCCTCGCGCCGGGCGATTATGCGGTCAAGGCCTTCCACGATGTCGATGGCGACGGAAAGATGGCGACCAATCCCTTCGGCATGCCGCTGGAGCCATTTGCCTTCTCGAACAACGCCAAGGCCGAGGGCGGGCCGCCGCGCTGGGACTCGGCGCGTTTTTCCGTCGCTGCGGGCGACAACGCCGTCATCATCACAATCAAGTAACCGGCAAGAAAGGACTTACAGCCATGCTGACCCGCCGTGAGATCATCGCCCGCAGCCTTGCCGGAGCCGCTGCTGCTGCCTTGCCTGCCCCGCTGCTCGCCGCGCCTGCCCGTCCGGACTGGACGCTAGGCCTTACCGATGTGCTCGCCGACATCGCGCCGCAAGGCTTGCGCAAGCTGCATGGCGCAGCGCCGGCGGAGCTTGCCGGCACTCTCTACCGCAATGGTCCGGCTCGCTTCCGGCGCGGTTCGACCACTTCAGGCCACTGGTTCGACGGCGACGGTATGATCCGTGCCTGGCGCATCGCGGGGGATGACGCGCGGCTCGCCGCCCGCTTCGTCGATACGCCTAAGCGACGTCTGGAAGAACAGCTCGGCAGGATCGTCCAGCCCGGCTTCGGCACAATGTCGCAGCCCGGTGCCGTGGCCGGCAGCAATGACGACACCAATCCCGCCAATACCCATGTGATCGCCGCCGGGGGCAAGCTGCTGGCGCTTTGGGAAGCAGGCTCTGCCTATGCGCTTGATCCCGAAACCCTCGCCACCCAGGGCCCCATTACCTTCCGGCCCGACCTTGCCCACATGCCGTTCCTCGCCCATCCCCGGATCGAGCCCTCGGGCCGGATCTGGAATGTCGGGCCGGGCGGCAAGGTGGCCTTCGTGTGGCGGCTGTCGGCCGACGGCCGCTTCGAGGCGGGCGAGGTCGTACCGATGCCGATGGCAAGCTACATGCACGATTTCACCGCGACCGCGCGCCACCTCGTGATCGTTTGCCAGCCGTGGGTCGCAACGTCGAACCGCCTGCCCTTTTCGCAAAGCATGGAATGGCAGCCCGAGCGCGGCACGCGGGTGCTGGTGATCGATAAGGACGACCTCAGCAAGCGCCGCGAATTCGAACTGCCGCCGCTGTTCTTCTTCCACTTGGGCGATGCCTGGGAGGAGGCGGACGGCACGATCCGCTTCGACGGCTGCTTCCACAAGGACCCGACCTTCGCGCTCAAAGGCGCACCGGGGCTGATCGACGGCCGCAACGAAGACGCCGAGCGCCCTGAGTTGACGCTGGTGAGCCTGCACCCCGATGGCCGCGCCGCGCTCGCTCCGGCCGGGATCACCGCCGAGTTCCCGCGCGCCGCGCCCGAGATCGCCGGCCTGCCGCGCCGCCATACGGTGTACGTCGGCGGCTATGGCAGCGACCGGCCCTTCGCCCGCTCGGTCGGGGTGTGGGACTGGGAGGCGGGCCGCGCCGATAGCTTCAATTTCGGCGCGCGCCACTTGGTCGAGGAGTTCGTGCCCGCCGGGCGATACCTGATCGGCACGACGCTCAATCTCGCCGCGCAGGCGACCGAACTGCACGTCCTCGACACGCGCCGGGTGGCGGACGGCCCGGTCGTGTCATGGCGTAGCGAGGTGGCTCTGCCGCTTTCGTTCCACGGGAGCTGGCTGGCAAGCTGACCCGGCGTGTGTGATGCGGGTGAAGCTCAAAGGTAGAGCAGAAGCTTCCCAAGCTCCCCACAACCGCAGATTTCTGCCGTTATTGCTGTAAAAACTGACCAAAATGCACTGTGCATTTTCAATGGCATAGCAAGCGGGGTGTAAAAATTCTGATCCGCTCCGATCGTGCTTTCTCAGCTCGCTCCTCGGCTTGGTCAACCCTAGTCGTCGTCTCCATTTTCTCGAACGCTCGAGGCAAAGATGCTAGGTGCAGCCTGAGCTGGCGCAACCAGAACCGGCCACCAAAAGGGACTGTCTCGCCAGCCGTCTTCCTCCCGACCCTCTTGACCTAAGAGTGCCAGGATAGGCAGGCTACCTCCAAGCGCCCTAAACGCTTTTCGTTCTTGGTATGAAAGAGGAGCATCTGAATAGCGCCCCCCGGCACGACGGCGTGTGATGGTTCTTCCTTTGGGGGCAATAATCCAGCAATCGTCACGCTCATCTGCTGGCGACGCAACTCTTGAGAAGTACTCGATCGCCGCTCTGCATGCCTCCCAGTCGAACGAGTAGCCATCCTCGAACTTGAAAGCATCCTCTAGCAAGTCGAGGATCTGGACCGCAGTTTCGCATTTGAACTTGACCGGCTGTTTGGAGTCGATGGCAGCGGGGGGCACAAGTGCATCGACCTTGGCCATCAACTTAGAAAGTTCAGTTCTCGCTTTTGTTTGAAAACCCACTGGAAGCAAGGCGCCGTTCGGGCGGAGCGAGACAATGTCCGAAACAAGGATTTTGCTCGGCGCACATGGGATCACCCGGTTAGAAAGGTCTCGCATGACAAAGGCTACACCACGGTCGTGTGCGCCGGTTTCAAAAGCGTGCCGAAGAGCCGAATCAAATTCATGGATCGACTTCAGCGCATTGTAGTTACCCGCCGTCGTGTAAAATCGACTGACGGCCAGGTCCTCTTTAGGACGGTTACCATACATCCGAGCATGCTGCAGAACCGTGTCCTGCTGCATCTTCTTGGGTGAGCGGCCATAGAAGAATCCAAGAAGGTTGGGGACGGTGATGCCCCTGTCTAAGATCTGCCCGCCGATGAAAACATTAAACGGGGTGCGCAACCGCAGCTCCGCATTCTCATCCAGCAGTGCTTGGACATCATTGTCGGAGTTCACCTTTTCGGTGACCACGCCCCCCTTAACGAACGCTGCCCGGACCAAGTCCACAATGGCCTCATGGTCGGGTAACTCATAGCCGCCGGCTTGAACTGATCGTTGCAAATCATCGATGGATCGTTCGACCAGTTCCCGGAAGATCGAGTCACCTGATGTCGCCGCCTGCGACATTCCGGCAATAATCTCCTGCGCTACCGTATGCTGCCAGGCATGTGAGGCGCGCGCTGTCTCGACATGTACGATCATCGAATATCGCTTCTGCGCAGTCCCAGCCTGCTTTTGCTGCAGCCGCCGGATTGTTGCTGCGGTCACGAATGTCACTAGGGCATGGCGTAACGCGTCAGTGCGCTTCGAAGTCAGCGCTTCATCGCTACGGACACGTCGGCGATCTTCCTTCTTCAGTGCTGTCAATTCATCATCGGTTACCGGGTGCCAGAGATAGTATTCCGGATCACCCTCGTCATGATCTCCAAAGTAATGATCGCCCCCTACGTAGCCCCCATGGATTGGAACAAGCTGCGTGAATGCTGGTCTTTTCGGCTCAAAGGTGAAGTTTTGGCCCGGTGTTGCCTCATACTCTTCAGGTTGAAGGTAGAGGGAATAGGGGGTGGCTGTCACCTGCAGGACCGCCGGGTTGGTCAACTCGCGGCGCAGCTCGTCAATCCGATCGGCGATGCGACCTTGCTCGACATCAGTTGATCCTTTTTTCTTGGTGAAGCGGATCGACGCGAAGTCGGCTTCGTCATCTACGATCAGAACGCGCTTGCTCGCCAACCGAGGGTGCGACTTGGAGAAAAGCTCCACTAGGCGGCGCATGTTGTGGTTTTCTTTTTTGGCGACGAATATCAGCTTGTGTCCGTCGATCTCCCATGCCGTCAGGTTGGGCACGGTCATGATGTCGTATACGGCCAGCTCTTCGGCATCGCGAAACTCGCGGTATTCATTAGCAATGCGGTTCACGGTTTGCTGCGCAAGCGTTTTAGTGCCCTTGGTCAGCACCACAGCAACATCGAAACCCTCATCGAAGGCTGCAGCAATCACTCCCAAAAAGGCGCGCGTTTTTCCTGACTGGATCTTGCCCAAGAGCATGCCGGGCTTGTTTCCATCTGTGTGAGAAGAAAGCAAAGCTGCAACCGTGCTGCGAACGCAGAGTTCCAGTTCTGGACCGTCGGGCGAGCCAGATGCCGCGCGGGATGCCTTCAAGCGCTCAAAGAAATCAGACATTAAGCCTCCGCCTCTGCAACGTCATAAACCTTCATCACTTCGTCGCCGTAGTGGTTGATGACCTTAACTGCGATCTTGCCGCCCGGGGGTGCTTCAAATGGTTGCGACAAGGTGCTGTTAAGAACGCTCCAGGCATCCTCATCCAGATCTGCCTTCAATGCAGTTTTCAGCTTTTCGTAGGGGTCTTTGCCGCCAAGGAAATAGGCCTGACGCACGAAGAAGCTCGTCTGGTCGTAATCATCGTCGATGAACCAGCAGGCGACATCATCTTCGACCTTGCCAGACGGTTTAAGCTCGCCAGTGTTGGGGTTGAAGATATCTAGCCCGAGAATTTCGACCTCCAGCATGCCATCCTTGCGCCTGCGAAGCTTCACGTCAGGCTCGCCGAACACCACGAACAGGTTGCCCTGATCCGCCGTTTTGAGGCGGTCGCCCATGCGCAGGTCCTGGTTCATGTTGACCTTGAGCACGGTTAGCCGACCTAACGACATCGTCTCCGCAGAAGCATGGGCTTCGAAGGCGAAGCCGCATACGACCAGCACGTCGAACAGGTCCGCTGCTTCGCGTGCCGCTGCGACGATCATGGCGCGCGTCACGGTGTCGTATTCGGGGCCGATAAAGATCGCCGCGCGCCGTTCAGGGGCTCCCTCGGTTTCACCTTCGACGTACCGCGCCTCGGCATTCACATAACGGCCGGCAAAGGGTCGGATCGTTGTGAAGCGGAGACGCTCACCCTTTTTGGTATTTCCGACGCCGGCCACCTTGAGGTTGTCGAGCACGACGCGCATGAAATCATCGCTTGTGCTGCCGGCATCGTCGCGATTGCCCAAGCGATGCGGCGCGTCCCCACCCTCTGAGAGTGCGGCGATCAGCAGCGGGTCATCTTCGTCGGCCGGCAATACGCGGTGTGGCGAGAGGCTGTCGACAGTAAACGGCCCGGCGACACGGACAAGGCCCTTCAGCTCCACGGGCTTGTCGACCAGATACTCGGTCTCGGCATTAGTTTCGATGGACGTATCAATGTCCTTCTGCCGAGCAATGCGCGCCTCCCACCACGCTGCATGTGGAGCAAGAGCCTCGACCGGCAATGGGTCACCGGGATGCTCTGGGAAATCGTCGATGGTGAAGCTGCGACCAAGTTCCTTGTTCAGCGCACCAATTGCCTTACCGATCTTCTTGTCGAGCTTGGCCATGTCGGTCTCGTCGAGGCCATCTTCACCGCGCTCCCAATTGCTTCGCAGCTTGGCGCGGTCGTCCAACAAAGCGCGGACCTTTGCATGGAGCTTCGCCGGCTTGTCCTCCCACGGATAGATTGGCGCGCGCGGGATTTCCCACTCGCGCCATTCCATCTTTGCCGCCATTTTCAACTGTTCGCGAAGCGGCTCAAGTTCGGCCTGGTGCTGTTCGTACAGCACGTCAATCTCAGCATTGTTTGCGATCGACTTTAGCGTGATGTGGGGCACGCGATTCAGGACAAGGCCGTGTGCGACATCGTGGGTGAATGGGCCTTTCGCACGAACCTCTGCCGCTTCGGCTTCGGTGGGGCGGCGGCCAAGCTGCAGCGCCAATTCCTCCACCGCGCCAGCTTCGCTGTCACGCATTGCGTAATAAGGATAACGCGCGCTCATAAGCCGGGTACGCGCAAGTGTTAGTGCGACCCGGCTAGTGTCGACCGTGATCCAACGGCGGCCCCATTGCTCCGCAACATAGGCGCTCGTGCCAGAGCCACAGGTTGGGTCCAATATCAAATCGCCTGGATCAGTGGTCATCAGTAAACAACGCTGAATGATTTTCACGTTGGTCTGAACCACGTAAATTTTTTCATCAGTGAAGGAGCCTGTTCCAACGTCGGTCCATACATCGTTGATGGGAGCAACATTGAAGTCGCTCAGTCGACGCTGGAATTGAAGCGATTTATTACTCGTGAGGTAAAGGCGGCCGGACTTCGACAGGCGCTGCATGCCTGCCTCGTTGGTTTTCCACCCTCCTTTTCCAGGACCGATTAGCTCATCTTGGTACGGAAGCTTGAAAGTCGCACTGTCGGGGGAACTCTGGCTAGTCAGGTTGTCGGGGCGGAACAGATGCGCCCCTTCATCAAGCGCGGTGATCCCAGCTAGCTCCTCAGGCCTCGCGCTGCGATCTTGCCCGTCTAAACTTATGACCCTGCGATATAGGCCTGCGGAGTCCATATCCGATTTGTCGAAATAGATTTGCCGGTACTTAACAATATCCTTGTTCTTGGCGTACCAAATCACGATATCGTGCACGCCAGCGAGCGTGACTGTTCCGCCACTCGGACTGCCAGCACCACTTGTGGTCTTGAGAACGATTTGGCTGACAAAGTTGCCAGAACCAAAAACCTCATCGAGTACGGCGCGAACCCGATGAACATTTTCGTCACTGATTTGAACGAAGAGCGAACCCGTATCCGTGAGTAGGTCGCGCATGGCTTCCAACCTATCTCGCATATAGCTGAGATAGCTATGAATCCCGTCTGCCCATGTGTCTCGGAAGGCGCGCACTTGTTCCGGCTCCCGTGAAAGCTGACTAGCCTTCTTCGCGGTGCCCATCTGCCCGTCTTCGACCTTGGGCTTTGTTGTCGAAACTTGCCAGTTCGAACCAAACTTAATGCCGTACGGCGGATCGAAATAGATGCACTGGACCTTGCCGCGCAGGTCTTCCTTCTCGGCGAGGCTCGCCATGACCTGAAGGCTGTCGCCCAAGATCATGCGGTTGGTCCACTTCATGGTGTGCTGGTAGAATTCCAGCCTGTCATCCTCATCGATGCCGTTGAAATCAGAGAACAGATCGGGCTGGTCATCGAGCGACACGTCCGTATCGGTAGCGGCGCGCCGGCGGATATCGTCGATGATTGCCTTGGGGTGGATCTTTTCAGCCGTGTAGATCGGCACCGCGTCCACGCGCAGGTCGTCTGCGTCCTGCTCATCCTTGCCACGCCACGTCAATTGCACTGCCCCTTTGCCATCTTCGCTGTCCGCCCAGACCAATTGTGGGTCGAGCGCTTTGTTTCGTTCGTACAGTTCCGGGTGCGTCGTCGGGCTGAAGCGCCGCTTGAACGGTACCTCGGTCGGGGTCGCCTCGTCGTCCGCTAGAAAGCTTTGTAGCTCCATCGTCGGATTGTTCGGCCGCCGTGCAGCTTTGTGCTGCAAGGTGGCGACATCGAGCGGCTTTCGTGGTGCCTTCGCCATGTCAGGAGACCCTTTCGCGGGTGCCGGCAGCGCTGTCGAAGGCCTTCAGCATCGTTTCGAGCGCATGCTCCATGTCGTAGGGTTGAACGATTTCTACGGGCGGGCCCCAACGGCCAAACCGGCCATCATTACGCACGGCCGGCAGCCACAAGCTGGCCAAGGTATCTGCCTTGGCTTGATCTTCTTCGGTGCGGCGGCCCTTGATCTCGACCACCAGCTGCAAAGGATCTTCGTGGCCATCGTCCCAGTGAACAATGAAGTCGGGACGGTATTCCCGCTCCTGGCCCATGAAGACATATGGCACATCGAACCCCAGTACGTGGTTTTTCACATAGCCGCGCACCTGAGGAATGCGTTCAAGCCGTTCGGCGAAAGCTGCCTCCCAGTCGCTGTCGTAGACCACATAGTTGACCTGGCATTTGGCCGGATTGGTCGTGAGCAAGGATGTCTTCGCGGTGAAGAAGTCGACGTATTTGCTCGAACCTTCCGGATCGAAGGGCGCCATTACCGGAAGGATTTCCTCCTCGCCTGCGTGCGACAGAGCTTTGGCACAGGCACGGACGATCCTTTCGACAGCCTCATCGCGATAGCTGGCGAGGCTCAGCCAGCCGACTGATCGACCATCATGAAGGTGGAGGCAATCGGCCAGCCAGCGTTTGGCGATAGTGAGGAACTGCGGGAACAGGAACGTTGGCTCGGTATCCATGTTTTCCGCCATACGCGCCCACCGCTCGAGCGCGCGCTTGGCGAGCATGTAGGCGATGGTCTGATTGCGGATCGCGTCGAGGTCGCCCATGTCGATGACGTTGGATTGGCCGACGAGGGGATCGACCTCAGTTTCTTTCGGGATCGGGGTGTCCGCGCCGAGCCGCATATGACTGTCGGCCACGAAGGTGGCGTCGAGCCGACCTTTGGGGAACACAACGCGATAACCCAAAACACGAGGGAAGCGGATTTCGGGAGCGGCGCGGGTTTCGTCCGCGAAGACGCGAATACGTGGCTTGGGTGGAGAGAAATCCTTGCTGGAATTCGCCGGCATGAAATCAAAGGGCACCCCGAGCACATCGGCATATTCGGCGCGAAAGTAGCCGTCATCGTCCGGTTCGTACGACACCCGTCGCAGTGCCCGGCCAACCACCTGTTCGCAGAGAAGCCGAGTGCCAAATGCACGGCAGCCGAGAATGTGGGTCACGGTGTTGGCGTCCCACCCCTCCGTTAACATCGAGACGGAAACGACGCAGCGGACCGCGCCACCCATGCGGCCTTTCTGACCGACAGTGTTCATGACCTCTCGCAGCAAGTCGGCATCAGTGATCGCGTCCGGATCGCGTCCGGGGGTGCGACGGAGTTCGCGGCGAAACGCCTCGATTTCCTCGCTGGCGACCTTCTTGAAATCATCCGAGATGGCATCGCCGCTCTCGATCTGTGCGGAGTCGATCAAAATTGTCCGGGGCCGTTCGAGTGGCCTGCCATTCTCAACATTGTTGAACAGCGCCAGGTTGCCGGCACGCCATTTGCGCTTCTCCGGTTCCTTTTCGTCAGGGTTCTCGCAGTAGCCAGCGATCCAATCGTGGATCAGCTTTGAGGTAGAGGTATTGTTCGCGACGACAATGAAAACCGGCGGTGTCTCTGCGCCCTTCGCCTGCCACTCGTTAAACTTGGCCTCATAGTCACGATATAGCGCGCGCAGTGCGGCTTCGAGTTGGGGTGCCGGAAGTTCCTCGGCTGAATACGCAGTCTTGGCCTTCCGTTGGCCCTTCTTGGGCAATTTGTCGCGGACATGTTTGTAGATGTGACGGAAGATCGGCTCGTCACGCTTCACCACATCATCATGGGTCGGTACACGCGGCACTTTCACAATTCCGCATTCGATCGCGTCCATCAGCGAGAAGTCCGACACGACCCAAGGGAACAGTTTGCCTTCCTCCTGGCCGGAACCACGCAAGAAGAACGGGGTCGCTGACAGGTCGTAGACGGTCTTTACCCCGATCACTCTATCGACAGCGCGGATCCCATTGATCCAAACCCGCGCTTCCTTGCGGCTCGCTTCGGCCTCGGCATTAGCTTCGGCGGCGGTTTCCTCTTCGGACCTAACTACTGGCTCGATTTCGGCCCTTGGAGGCGCTTCATAACAATGGTGCGCTTCGTCATTTATGACAATGATCCCGCGCCGCCCCATCAGCGGCTTCATTACCCGCTGGACCATTTCGGCTTCCGATTCCCGGAATCGCGCATCGAAGATTTCAGGATCTTCGCGACCCCGGAGAGCCTCAAGAGTCCCAGGCTTTATTTCGCCCTTCGTTTTGAGCTGGAAAGCGTGGTAGTTTGTCACGACGATCCGGGCTTTACGCAGGTCGTCCATCATGTCGCGCGGCACAATGGAAAGCCGCTCGTAGATTGAGTTCCCGGCCTCGGGGAGTAGGACGCGCAACCGGTCTTTAATGGTGATGCCGGGAGCTACCAGCAGAAAGGCATCAGTGAACATTTTCGACTGGGGCCGTCGTGCTTTGTTGATCACCTGCCATGCAATCAGCATTGCCATGACTGTGGTCTTGCCCGCACCAGTAGCAAGCTTCATGGCCAGCCGATAGAGACCAGGGTTGGATGCATCACTTTGTGCGCGGAAATAATCCAGATGTTTGGTGTGAACCGGATTCTTGGGCGCGACCTCGGTCAACCAGATCAGCGTTTCAGCTGCCTCGACCTGACAGAAGAATAGGGGGCGTTCCCGGTCAGTGGCTCGCCAGTGCTTTAGCAGGCGCGCTGTTTCATGAGTTACGCCCCACGAAGCCTCAGGCGAATTACGCCATTGGTCGACCTGAGTGCGAATTGAGTTGATGTTATCATTGGGCCGGCGTTCAGCAGATTTATCGTCGAGGATGAGCTCCTCTTGCCCCCCTTTTTTGCGCTTGGGAGTCGCCACTGCAACAATGTATTCTGAGCGGCGCCGACCCTCATTCCATTCCCCAGTCGGCAACCCATTCTCATCCAAAGACCAATGTCGATCAGGTGCCGAGAAGGGACGGTTGAGGATGGGGTTTTCGATCAAGGCCATGCGAGCACTTAAAGCACTCGTTGCCCTCCGCGACAACTAAGCTTTGGAATTTAACCAGGACTTCTCCAAGGGAAATCCCTTCCCAAAGAGCTACCCTGGCTGTCCCTCGCCACGATCTGTGCCTCAATGGTGACGCAGTATAAGTTAAGCAGCCTTTCAATTGAACGTTCAGATTGAAATTCAGCGTAAAGCAGTTTGTGGCTCAATTATTTGCCAGCAAGTACAAGCCGAGTGCGATGGCGATGAATATGATCCAACCCCATGGCAGGTCGGACAAACCTGATGCGCCATTTGCCCGTTCAAACTTGTATTCCTCAAGTGCAACACCCTGTGCCTTGGGGTCGATCAGCAGCTCCAGCTCGTGCTTTCCAATTTTGAGAATCTGAGCCATTCGCGTCGTGCGGCCTGCACTGTCTGCCTGCATGTGTGTGAGCATAGCTGGAAGCTGTATCCTCGCGCCCTCGGTCAATAGTTGGCGCTCCATGGATCTGAGGTGATTTAACAGATCTTGCTTCACCGACACATCGCCTCCCGACAACCAATTGAAGCGACGTTCCAACTCGTCGGGTATCTTGTGACCAAGAACGACCTCATCGAAGTGCGATCGGACAATCTCGACGGCTTCATCGACTTCCCCATCAAGACCGATGCGTAGCCGCTTTTTTGAAGTTGGTCCGAAGTGCTCCCAAAGGTTCTCGGTTAGCTTGTATTTCGTCTCGAGCGGCATTCTCGGTGGCAGCAAATTGAACAGACGCTCTGCCACTAAGCCGCTCATTTGCGTTCGGCCACTGCGCCATTTTGGCATGGTTTGTTCGGCGTAGCTTCTCGCGGACGATCCGTGGCGCTTGCCGTATGCTTGAAGGATTGGCTCCAATTTGTTGGGTGGGAGGTTGAAGAAATATTCCTTCACATCCTTGTCTGTACCGCCCAGCTCGCGGCTCAATTCTGCCGCTGCTTCAATATGCCGTCGAGCGGCCTCCGCGCCTGCGTTGTAATTGCCGTAGCCGCGTGATGAATAACGCCGGGCCATCAATCGGTCCGGAACAAGCCGAACAGTCGTGCGAGAAAGCCACCGGGCTTCGCGTTCCCGAAGAGAATGTCGATGTCGTAGTTGTCGCCCTTGACCGTCCGGCGCACGTTAATCTGGCTGCCTTGCTGCTTCATTTTGCGACCAGCATCAATAAGCGGGGCTACGGCAGCCTCGAATGCGAAGCCTAATTGTTCGACCTCAGCTTCGGGCACCCCTGCGCCCCTCGCAGCAGCATCAAGTTTGGCACGCTCGGATTGAGCATCCGCCCGCTCATTCAGCCTGATAGTCCGCCGAAACAAGCAACTACCCTGCGAACGCGGCTGCGATCAATACGAGAGCAATGATGCCGCCGATAATGTAGGCGGGTGTCCAGTCCTTCTCGCCAGTTTGGGACTTTGAGAGCTTGCCGCTTCGTGCTTTGTCGGTGTTGCCCATCATGATTTCAGTCCTGCCAACTGAGGTCGTCTGGGTGTGACTGATGGTGATGGCATTCTCGTCGTCTGCCACCTCCCGCGTCGTCTGCGTCATTGTACCCAATGTGGCATTTAGCGCACCGACATCGATGTGCAGCTCTTGCGCCCGCTTATGCAGATCAAGCAACCCTTTGGCGTGATCCGACAGCAGCTTCGCGCGCTCTTCGTCAGGGAGCCAGGAAAGATCAAGACTAGAGCTGGGCCCGAGAGAAACTGAAGTAGGCGGTGCCTTGGCAGGAAGATTTTCGCGCTCAGCCATTGCTATCCCCTATCGTTTTGCCCGCCATTCCGAAGGCAACTCGAACTGCCCTTGCCATAGGCCCCGCTTCGCCATTCGCGCTGCTTCTTCGTCGGCCACATAGTGGTCTGAATATTCTCGAAAAGCAACCGCCCAGCCCGATGATACCATTTGCTGTCCCAGATCGGTGCCGCCGACTGAGCAGACCGCAATTAGGCGGCCGTAGCGATCTCGCTCTTCTCCTTCGCAAGCAACTTGTGCGGATCCGATAAGGGATTGGAGATGAACGGTTGCCTCTTGACCGCATCTTACGGGTCGGCCCTCGTGCGAGCAGGTCTGATTGTTCTCCGGTGCGTCGATACCGAACAGCCTGATCCTCTCTTCCCCGATGGCGATCGTGTCTCCGTCAATCACGCGAACTTCATTAGTGGGCGCAGTCGGGGACTCAGTCAGTTCGGCAAGCTTCTGAATTTCTGGTTGTTCGGTTCGCATCATGCGCTGACCAACGACCATGAGGACGATGGCAATGCCTAGCAGGGCAAGAACTATATAGCCGGGATGACGCACTGGCCTTACCTATCTTGCGGGAGCATCTCGTGGCAACCTAACGCCGACAGGAAACCTGAGCACCCATCGTTTGGACAGGCTGGAATACCGTGAGCCCCAATCTCCTTTCGTCTATTCAATTGAACGAATTTGTGTCTATATGATCTCCTGAAAGGAAATCTTATGGTCGCCGCCGCTGTTGCCACCCGCGATAAGGCTGATGTCCTCACCGCCGCCATCGCCCGGATTGCTGAGCTTTGGGGGCTGAGCAATAACAAGCTCGGTACGGTTCTGGGCGTCTCGATGGCGACGGCGTCGCGGCTGCGCAGCGGACAGGCGCGGCTCGATCCAGCAACCAAGTCCTTCGAGGCCGGCCAGTTCCTGTTGCGGCTGTTCCGCAGCCTCGACGCCTTACTCGGCAGCGATGATGTGGCCGCCAAGCAGTGGCTTGCGACCGACAACCTCGATCTTGGCGGCAAGCCAATCGAACAGATCGACACGATGAGGGGCCTGATCGAGGTTTGCGACTATGTGGACTTCTACCGAGCTCGCGTCTGAACATATCGCCTATGCCGGGCGGGTCTGGCGTCTGGTCGAGGCCCAGCACCGGATTTCAACGAACCGGCTGGCGACGAATTCAGAGGACCAGCTTACGCTTGAGCTGCTCGCCGAGGAGGTGAAGCCGCAGATGCCGGAAAGCGCGCGGCATCTGGATTTCCTGCTCGCTGCGCCGTTCCGTTATGGCCACACCCAGTCCAGTCGCTTTCGGCGCGCCGGTGAGAAGCCGGGCATCTTCTATGCCAGTGAACGCGAAAGCACAGCGATTGCCGAGACCGCTTATTGGCGCCTGCGCTTCTTTTCTCGTTCACCTGGTTTCACGCCGCCATCGACGACAAGCGAACACACCAGCTTTTCGGTGAAGGTGAGCACTGAAAGGGCGCTCGATCTGGCAGCGGAGCCGTTCGCTGCAACGCCCGAGCTATGGACTGATCTCGATGACTATACCGCCTGCCAGGACCTCGCGGGGACTGCGCGCGAAGCTGGAACGCAAGTGATCCGGACCATCTCGGTCCGCGATCCGGAGCAAGGCTGTAATGTTGTGGTCCTCGATCCTGCGGCTTTGGCAGAACGTGCGCCGCGCCGCGGCAAGACCTGGCATTTGCGCTTTGAGGCCGGTCAGCTTGTGGCGCTCGCCGCTTTTCCGTCGAATGAGCAATTCGTGTTTTCGGCGGGCGGCTTCGGGATCGGCTAGCCGAATCCAATCAATCATGCAGGGCAAGGTATCGGGCTGCGATCCTCGGCGACCAAACCGAGGACCGCAGCCCTCACCACACCCCCCTCAGGGACGGGGTGCTGTCGGGTCAGCGGCAGTCGGATTGAGCTTCGGCGGCCATTCGGACAGGCCGCTCGCCTTGAACCGCAACCAGCGCGGATCCTTGTCGTCGGCAAACAGGTCCGGGATCAGCGGGAGGGTATCGCCAGCCGGGTCAATACCGAACCAGTTTTCCCACGTTCCCGGCTCGTAGCGGTGGAGATGTATCTCGCCATCACGAACGTTGAAGGCGAGCCGGCACTTGCCCTGGATGTAGACTTCGTAGGCTGTCCACCCCTCAGCCGGCAGAACAGCGGTGCCGATGTTGTGCTTCGAGATGCGAGCAGTGGCGACAAAGCTGTCGTCGAGGATCCGGGCGTACCAAGGGCCATCGCCCTTCACCATCCGCAAGGTGGGCTTCAGCCAGGCATAAGGCGAGGGGACGGTAAGACCGAAGATCTCTTCCAGCTCGGCGATTTTGAGCTGGAAGAGGGCGGCACGGCGTAGCTTGTCTTGGGTATGGGTCATTATAGCATTCCTGAAGGGAAGGGGCCGGCGTGCGCAGTCGAACTGCGCGGCGTTGCGGTTTTTGGGGAGTGACACTCTGTAACGCCTGCCTCCGGCAAGTCGGTATCGATATGTCGGTGCGGATTATAGAACCAAAATGACCCCGATGTCAATAGAAATCTTAAATACAGTGCAAGATAATGCGACCTATAGGCTGTGATCGCCAATCTTCACTTCAGAGATGTGGTTCTCCTTCCGTATTTGATCCAGTTTCACCTTTGATATTTGGTAATATTAAAGGTGCACCTTTGATCTGGCTATTTTTTGGCCGGATAATTCTCCGAAAAAATTCTCCGGCGTATTGCGAGTGGTTCCGCCGCGTGACCCGCGCCGCGTGGGCGAAGGGACCATGAACTCTCAGGAGCTGCGAACTTGCGTTGAAAGGTGTCGGACGGACCACCGATCTGGTCTCGGAAGTGCCCGGATCAGGTCGCAATTTGCCTTTTACAGTGGCGGCACCGCTTTCGCGTTTTGGAACTTAAGCTGCTCGTGTTTTGGAAGTTATCATCCTGGAACCCGCAGAAATCCGCCATTCCTGGCCTAATCTTGCAAAAGGCGCGTTTTGAAAGATAACCCCTGGCCATCCGCAGGACCCAGCCCCGCAAGGGGCTCAAACCCCCGGAGGGGCCCGCCCCGCAAGGAGCGAAGCAAAGACTTGCGAAGCCCATCGCCCCGATAGGGGCCCCCAAAAGGCAGCCCCCCCCTAGAGGCTAAATTCGAGCAACGCGGGTCCAGCTTGATGGATGCCTGGCGCCATGGCCCGTTGCAGCCTCATCGATAAGGTCCAGCGGTAGGTTGAACGCGCTGTGGACCAGTGTGGTCACACTGCGCCCCGGCGAGAGCCATCTTGAGGCCTGCGAATCGAGAATTGGCATACGCGAATCGCTTCTCATCGGCCTCGATCATGCCCTCTAAGCCCCCAAAGTCCGTGGCATTATCGCAACAGTCGGCATCTCTGGGATGGCTTTCGGGGGGGCTGAAGGGCCAATTTTCGCCCCCTCTCTGAAAAAAATTTGAGCGCCTCCGCAGCGCGCGCCGGGGCGCTCACGATCTTGGCTTAGATTGCGTGAGAGTGCCCGATCACATCATATATCTTATCCAAGTGAACAATAGTTGTGATGTTCAAAGGCAAGTATTTTTCTAAATTCGATCAAACTGGAAATTCTGTTAACGTTAACGCTGAGATTTATTGAGATTTTTGGGCCTTGGCGGATTTCAATATTTCCATTTCCCATTGATCAAACCGCTCCTCGCTGTGACAATTGCCGGCATCAGCAACAGCAGAGGAGCGAAAACATGCTTGCATCAACTTGTGAAACATCAGCGGCTTATCAGCCGCATTCTGCCTCGGCGCCCGGTCGCCAGGGCGTGCGGAAGACCATCCGCCGGGCCAGAGTGCTTGACGACAGTCATATAGAGCGGCTCCTTATTCACATCAACAAGAACAGTAATTCGCCGGCGAGCGACGAGCTCAAGGTGCTGTTCTCCTACTATGCTGGGCTCCGGGCCTGTGAAATTGCGGCCATGACGCTGGACTGCGTGGTCGATGCCGATGGCCGCATCGGCCGGCACATCCTTGTCAGCCGCCATGCGGCTAAGGGTGGGCGTGAGCGGATTGTCCCGATGCATCCCAAGATCCGGGACGCGTTGGTTCGGTTTCGCGCTGCCCATCCGGGAGAGCGGATCCTCTGCTTTTCAGCGCGCCGGGGGAAGGTCCGCTACCAGAACGCCTCCGCCGTGAAGACCTGGTTTCTGAAGGTCTACAAGGAGGTCGGTCTCGAAGGCTGTTCCAGCCATTCCGGGCGCCGGACCTTCATCACTCGCATGGCGCGTCTCGCAAACTTGCATGGCAGCTCGCTGCGCGACGTCCAGCTGCTCGCCGGCCACTCCTGCATGGCCACCACCGCCGCATACATCGATCCCGCGGATGACCTCGCTCGCCTGGTTTCTGCCCTCGGCGTCCCTTCCACCCCCTGTCCCACCACCCTCAACAACAAAGGAGAAAACGCATGAAGCCTGAACTTCACAATTCGAATGCCCCTGCACCGGACAGCAATTCGCCGTCCGGCCTGATCCAAACCGAAACTCACCATAAGGAGATTGAAAATATGAATGCTCTGGAATTGCTTGTGACCAACACGAAGGCGGCGATCGTCGACCGTGTCGATATCCCCGCTCGTCTCGAACGCTTCGTTCCGCCGCCTGAGATCTATCTGCGCGAGCGCATCTTCGGCTGGATGAAGCAGATTGTGGGCGACCGTGGTCACATCTGGTTGCATCAGGAAATGGCGCTGAAAGCGCTGAAGGAAGCTCAGAATATCGTGCTGGCGACCAGCACCGGCTCGGGCAAGTCGCTGGTCTTCCAGGCCGATACCTTGCGCCGCCTGATCGATGATCCGGACGCCACCGTCCTTGCCCTCTATCCGGCAAAGGCGCTCACCAGTGATCAGATGGGGCGGTGGCGCGAAGCCTTTCGCCAGGTCGAACTCGATGAGGACATGGTTGTCGAGATCCAGGGTGACATTCCGCCGTCGGAACGTGATGATCTGCTCAAGCGGGCCCGCCTGATCGTTGCTACTGAGGATATCGTACACGCTTGGCTCATGCGGATGACCACTGTGCCCGCCGCACAGCGCTTCCTGAGCAACTTGCAGCTCGTCATCATTGATGAGGCTCACAACCTCGAAGGCGTCTTCGGCAGCAACTGCGCTCTGCTGTTCCGCCGCCTGCGGGCCGCTCGTTTCCGGGCTCTCAAGGCGGGGGGGCTGCCGGCCACTGAGCTGCAGTTTGTCGCTGCCAGCGCCACGATCGCAGATCCTGCCGGACACCTCCAGGCCCTTACCGGTCTGCCGTTTGAGGTGATTGGCGAGGAGCATAACGGCGCTCCGGCCCACGCGAAGACCCTGCTGCACATCGAAGGACCGGAATATGGCGCTGCTGCTGAAGACAACCTCGCCGAAATCGTTGCGAACTTGTCGAGCAAGATCGCCCCCAATGCCTTGATTGCTTTTGCTGACGGGCGCCAGGTTGTCGAGCGGGTCGCTTCGACGATCGGATCCGACGAGGTCGAGCCGTTCCGCGCTGGGTTTGAACTGAAAGATCGTGGCGCGATCGCCAAGGGGATGCGTGATGGTACGCTGCGTGCCATCGTTTCCACCTCCGCGCTCGAGCTCGGGATCGATATCCCGCAGTTCAATCTTGGGTTGAACCTCGGCGTTCCGATGTCGAAGAAGGCCTTCCAGCAGCGTGTCGGCCGTGTCGGTCGGGCGGGGCCTGGCGTCTTCGCGATCATTGCCGAGCCGTCGGCCTTTGCCAAGCTCGGCACGAGCTTGCGCGAATTCTATGAAGGCGCCCCCGAGACGTCGCCGCTCTATCTCGAGAACCCGATCATCCAGTTCCAGAATGGCTGTTGCCTGCTGGAGGAAGCTGGCGGCGCTGACGTTCAGCCGGAGCTGCCGGTCAACATCGGCTGGCCCGAAGGTTTCGACAAGGCGTTTGCCATGGCAATGCCTGGCGCGATCCGGCCTCGGGAGATTGAGCATGTGGCGCTCCACGGCAGCGGCGGCTCGCCGCAGCTCGACTTCCCCTTGCGCCGCATTGGCGATGGGAAGATCGCTTTGCGGATTCCCGGTACTGGCGGTGATCTTCTGGGCACGATCGACGATGGGAAGGCCCTGCGGGAAGCCTATCCGGGCGGCACGTATCGCCACCGGAAGATCCCCTACCAGGTCATTGAATGGCGCATCACTGGCTATGAACGCTCGATCTATCTGCGCCCGGTTCGTGCTGCGGCCCGTACGTCGCCGATCTTGCGGACCCAGGTGAGCGTTTCGCATGCTGCCTCCGAATTGCAGGAGGGCCGTTTGATTACGGGTCCGAAGGGTTCGCTGGCTGAAGTTCGCATGCAGGTCGTGGAATCGGTCGAGGGCTTCCGTTTCGGCAAGACCGAAATGCTTTACCGCGATCCGGCCCAGAAGAACCGCCGCCTCACCCGCAAACAGCGGCACTTCTCGACGACCGGTATCGTCATCCGGATCGATGAGCCGTGGTTTCGTGGGACTACCGGGGCCCCTGCTGCGCGCCGTGACCAGGTGGGCCGTGCCTTGCGCGCGCTTCTGGTTCGCGAGCGCGGTATCGCAGCCGGCGAGGTTCGCTCGGAACATTCGGGGATTGGCATGCACGGATTTGGTGCTGCTCGCCCGCTCGATGATGCCCTTGTCATTTTCGACGATCTGCCGGGAGGTCTGCGTCTGACCTCTCCTCTGTTCACCGACTTCGGGCATTTCCTTGATCGGTTGCAGCGCGGTGCTGAACTTGCTGGCGAACAGGCGCTGCTCGACGATGTGACGGTCGACCGGCTCCAGGGGTGGTTCGCTTCGTTGTCCGAGGGCAGCGGGGGCTTGGGTTCCGGGCCTGCCAAGGGGGCTGACCTTGGTCCGGATCAGTGCCTCATCTTTGCGCCGCAGAGCACCGTCGGCGTGCGCATTAATGGTATGGTCCACGAGCGTCAGCTGCTTGGGCACCAGATGCTCGACTATGCCGGCGCAAAGCACCTTGCGTATACTTATCAGTCTGCGCCGGGTGTGACCGGGATGGTGTTTCACGATCAGGTCGAGCCGATCGGACATGATTGGCGCCAGGTGATCTGGGACCTTGGTTCGGACACTTTGCAGGAGATCGCAGCATGAGCGGCTTTCTCCCTCCCCTTCGCAGCACTTTCCGCAGCCGGACGGTTCGCCGCGCCCGCTATCTCTCCAAGCGCTACCGGTTGAGCCGGTGGCGCAAGGAGGGGAGCCAGCCTGACATTGATCCTATCCGCGCTCGTCTGCGGCTGATCAGCAGAAAGGCAGGTCAAAAGCGGGCGGTGTGTGCGCCGCTCAGCCAGGTTCGCTGCGATCTTCCTTCACACATCTGCGTGGCCATTTGCCGCCGCAAGTCGCTGTCGTGCCCTGCCAAGCGTCGCGAATGTACGGCCGGCGCAGACCTGATTGCGATCAATCTGACGGAGGTGCGCGATGACGGATGATGATCTGTTCTTCGCTGCCGTCTGCAAACAGTTCGGTCGGCCGCTGCCGTCCGCTGAAGCCCCGGACATCAAGGGGTTTGTGGCTGCAGCAGTGATCTCCAAGCCGAAGCTGGTCCTTGCCACTGTACAATATCCTGCGCACGCCCGGTGCCAATTTGACGATGACCGGTCGCGGATCTTCGAGCTGCCTGATCGGTCGGCCCGGTCGGTCACGGGTCTGGTTGGGGCTTTGACGCGCTTCGTCAAAGATCGGCAGATCACGCAGGTCTTCCTCCGCTCCCAGTCGGGGCGGGGGAAGTACCCCGGCCATCCGCTGAACTTCAAGATTGAGGCAGCGCTGCAAATGGTGCCTGACCTGCAAGTGACGTTTGTCAGCAGCCAGAGCATCAGTGCTTGGGTGCGCCGGCAGGATCCGGCTGTGCCAGAAGGTGAGTCCGGTCTCGGGGCAGTTTGGACCGAGAAGCAGCGTCAGGCGATTGAAACTGCGCTGTTCACGGCGCGCAATTTCGACAGGCAGAATTGCTTCTCGGATGGGAGTGCCGACCATGACTAAGTTCGGACCCAGCCGCCCGAAGCGGCCGCGCTATGCGACGCGTGCAGTCATCGATCGCACCGTCGAAGCCGTGCGTGCCAATGGCATCAATGTTGCCAGCGTCACGTTCAGTCCGGACGGAACGCTCAAGCTGAGCGCCATCGATGAGGCCAGCAAGTCGCCGGCGAACCTGTTCGACGTCTTGGACCAAGAGGGGCGCTTGTGATGAAGGGCGTCCACTTCGTCCGCTATCGGCGCCGGAACGGCCGGTCGCGTTGGTATGTCTATGCTTGGCGCGGCGGACCCCTCATCGGTCAGTTTGATTGCGAGCGAAAGCCAACGCTTTCGCCCCGGGAATGGAAGCTCGTCATAAAAGAGCTCGAGGAAAGGCGCGGTGTCGATCCGACGACGCTCATGTCGCTGATCCGCGAATGGCGTTCTGGCGATGCCGATCGGCCCTCAAGCCCAGAATGGACCGCTCTTGCGCCTGGCACCAAACGCACCTGGGGCTCTGCTCTCGATCTAATCGAGAAGAAGTGGGGCAGCTTGCCGCTTGAGGTCTTCAACGACCCGCGCATGGCAGGCAAGATTGTGGCTTGGCGTGACAGCCGCGCCGCAACCCCGCGCGCCGCAGACATCGGCATTACCGTCCTGCGATCGCTCCTGGAGTTTGGGCGCCTGCGCGGCCGGCTCGCGATCAACGTCGCCAGCAATATTCCGACGCTGTACCGCAACGGTCAGCGCGCGGCGATTGTCTGGACCGCTGACGACATGGATCTCTTTGCCGCAGTCGCGAAGGAACGGGACAAGATCCATGTGCTCGACGGCTTGCGTCTTGCTGCTCTCACCGGCCTGCGTCGGGAGGATCTTGTCACGCTCACATGGGCTGAGGTGGGCGAGCACGCGATCGAAAAGGTCGCTCTGAAGCGCAGCAAAGGCAAGCGCCGGCGTGTGACCATGCCGCGTATTCCGGCGCTCGATGCGTTGCTCGAGGAGCTGGGAACCCGTTTCCGCAAGGAGGGCGTCAACACGGTCCTCGTCAACAGCTTCGGGGAACCTTGGTCGGGCGATGGGTTCGGTGGCAGCTTCAATCGTGTCCGCGACGAGGCCGGCATCGAATTCGTCGACGAGGAGACCGGCGAACGCAAGCGCAAGCACTTGCACGACGTACGCGGCACCTTCTGCACGCGGCTCCTGACAGAAACCGATCTGTCGGACCGCGAAATCGCCGACATCATGGGCTGGTCCCCCGACAAGGTCGCGTCGATCCGGCGTGTCTACGTCGATCAGTCCAGTGTCGTCCGCGCCATCGGCGCGCGGATCATCAAATCACAGAATTCGGGCAATTCCGCCCAGAATGTAGAAGAAGGAATTAAAGTATGAAGCTGAGTGAACGTGCAAAGATTATCATCGAGGAACTCATTGCGATCCCCAAGGAAATGTGGATGCGCGGGGACGAGGGCGGGCAGGCATACTTCAGTGTCGATGGGCACGCTGGAACTGCGTTGTATTTCTCGGAAACGCTCATGGATCCGGACATCAATCACCCCTTTTGCGAAGACGCAATGGAAGCATATCGGGCTCGCCTCGGCGACAAGCCCTTCGCGGTCGAGGTCTGGGACGAGGAGCGTTGCGTGTGCCTGCTGCGCTGGAAAGACATCGATGACATCGAAGTAGCTGAGTACAAGCATGGTCCGTGGGAACTGGTGTCGTTCAGCTTGCCGCCCATCGATGCTAATCATGCGCCGACGATCCATTAGGAGGCCCACAAATGGCGCTAGCCCCGAAGCGGTCGTCGATAGAGGCAGTCAGGACCAACTCCGCCCCCTGCAAATGGCCAGCGCGAGTGGTTCCGGCTGTCTCTCTAAACCGAGAGCCTTCAGAAAACCCGCAAGCTGGCCCAGATTACCCGCCCGACGATCTGTATGGTGCGCTTCGGAACGTTCTCTAAGTTCGGGTAGAGCGCATTGTCGGTAATCACCGAGATCCGATTTCGTCTCGGCTCAATGGCGATGCGCCGGAGTAGGAGCCCAGCATCTGCCCTTACGGCGTAGATCCCATCGCGAAGTTGTTCATGAGTTACATATCGTTGAATGAGCACCTCGTCGCCGCTCTTTAACGTCGGGTGCATCGCGTCGCCTTCGACCACTACAACTGAAAGGCTATCAGGCTTCCGACTGATCGTGCGCAGCCAGTGCTCGTCGAACAGCCTAATGCGTTGGTCGAGGTCTTCTGCATTGGCACAGGTGAGGACGGGTAGGGCAATTGTTGTTCGGCCTTCGACATCGATGGCAGCTTTCGCGCCCAGAATCTCAGGAGGCACCGCGAAATGCAACGCCAAGCGGGCAATATCGCCTTCCTCAAGACGCGTAGGGCTGCCTCGCTTGATGAATTGCTGGATGTATGCCGGGTTGCGGCTCAGCAGGCGCGATATCGAGGCATATGACTCTCCACGCTCCTTGATCAGTTCATCAAGCATGCGGCGCGGATCCAACGTCGACATTCCTACGATTTCCTAGCAACTGTTATTCGATTTGAGGAACATTCTTATTGGGCGAATCTTACGCCCATTGCTATCGTGTCATTGGTATTCCGACGTCGGCAGTTTGCATGGCTCCTGCCGAGAGATTAAGTGACGCGGTGCCACTCGTGGTTGAATTACATTGGCTTAATAGATGACTGGGCGAAGATATTGGGTCGGGCTGGACACCGGCGTAAGCGAAACTGCGGTGTGCCTCATAGACGGGCACGGAGAGATTCTTTTCGAAGGAAAGCGAGAGACTCATGCAGGTCAGATAAAGGATATCCTGCGTCCATTTGGTGTCGAAGCGGTTCAACGCATCACCATCGAGGCGGGCGTCGGCACGCATATGGTCCGAGAGCTTCAGGCAATGGGCCTGCCGATTTATGTTGTTGAAGTCCGTCGGTCATCCAAGTTTCTCGCGATACGGCGACAGAAGACCGATACCAATGATGCGCGGGGGCTAGCTGATTTAGGCCGCGTCGGCGGGTCGATCGCGCAGAAGGTCCTCGTCAAGCCGCTAGATTGCCAAAACATCAGAAGCCTTCTGACGGTGCGCAAAAGCCTTATCCAACAACGGATGAAGATCGATGCGCTCATCCAGTCGATCGTGCGCTTGCATGGAGGGCGATTGAAGACCCGTTCAGGCGTGGGCGCGCTAGCCAACGACATCGAAGATCAACTGGAACGGCTAAGGGCCGATGGGCTCGATGTTGACAACGATATAAGACCACTTGTCGCGATGTCGGAACACTTGCGCTCGCACTTGGCAAGCATGGATAAACGGCTCCGCGAATTCGCAAGTGCGCATCCTGTCTGCTCGAGATTTCTTACCGTTCCCGGCGTTGGCCCGATCACTGCGCTATCCTTCTACAGTGCCATCGGCGATCCTTGGCGATTTGCTCGCAACCGCGACGTCGGCCCCTATCTCGGTCTCACGCCCTCAATTCACCAGTCGGGCGGGACGTCGCGGGTTGGAAGGATTACCCGTTTTGGGAACAAGCTTACACGTTCCCATTTAGTGGCAGCTGGCATGGTGCTCCTGTGCTCGACAAAAGCCGAGAGCGCATTGCGAAGTTGGGGCGTCGAGTTGTCCAGGAAAGTCGGCCTGCGAAAGGCTCGCGTGGCTGTGGCGCGGAAGCTGGCCGTAGTGATGCTACATATGTGGAAGTCAGGATCGGACTTCGATCCGCGACATACGTGAGCTGAGTTCCTCCCACGGGAGGGCAGGCTTGGACCCCGTCCAAAAGACTGGGCGTGAAAGCCCGTTGAACGTGGTGGGGCCAAGCCTGCAAACTGGGCGACAATTCACTGTCTGTCGTAAGATTGACCGCTGAAGGTCACGTGTAATCTTCCCCCCACTGCCAACTCTGTCTTGGTTGGCAGCAATCACCTCTTAGCCGACTTGCGGCTCTGGACCTTTCGTGGCCTAGGTTTGCACTCATCAAAAGACCCGGCATTTGCAGTCGCTCGTCATGAGGACGAGCCCCAACCTATTCGGTCCAATAATGCGTCTTGATCAGCACCCTCGTTCGAAACGACGCCTCACCGTTGGCAATCCGGACGACGAGTGGTTGGATTGGAGCGGGTAAGGGGAATCGAACCCCTCTAGCCAGCTTGGGAAGCTGGTGCATTACCACTATGCTATACCCGCGTGCCGCATACGCGGAATCGGTGCGGGCGCTTTCTATCATCCCTGACGTATCGTCAATACTTCGTGCGGTCGCGGCTCCGCCCAACTCGATCAGGAGCTCGACCGACATGGCCAAACTCAGGCCCTGCTTTGTTGATGGCAACGCCGAGCTAAACTGACCAAATCTGAGAGCAGTGTCACGTGATTCTGTCAGTGTTCGACGAGGGCGAGCTGTAAAAACTCCTGTAAAAATCAGGACTAATTCTGACTAAAGTACTGATAAAATAGCATAAAACTGGACATGTCATAAGCTTCCCAAGCTTACGACATTGGCGGAAAACTGCGGCTTTCTCTGAAAACTGCCCTCATTTTGGCTCGAATGATTTCAATTGCTTGCTGTCTAGATGCAAACCGGTTTTGGGGTGCGCTGAGGGCCTGAGTGAGGGTGAGCCACCGCTTCTTTTGAGCGCGATCGGCAGGTCGATTGTTGAAGATATTCCACCAGCCTCTCGCTGTATCGACTCCAAGCCTGTCTCCCCAACCATTGGCTCTCCAGAACCGTCGCGATATCTCCGGCACAGCCTCGTTGGCTCATTCCTGGGCGGCATCGCAGCTGACCTCGGTTAGATGTTGAGATAATGGCAGCTTTGCGTCGGCGGCGTTCCAAAAGCCGCCGTTCCGCAAACGACCGCAAAACAGACAAAACGCCGACTTTACTCCTGCTCTGCGCAGTCAGACCTGTTCGATATTCTCTGCGGCATAGCGCAGGGTGGCCACCAAGCCCTTGGAGCCATTTTGCAGAATGAGTTCGATGTCCATTGCTTCGCAAAGATCCTCTGCAATCGCGAGGCCCAGTCCTGACCCTGGGACGTCGGGATCGAACCGAGCGCCCACCTCAAAAGCCCGGGCGATCAGCCCTTCCGGGATGCCCGGCCCATCATCCGCAATCGTCACCATGCTCGCGCCGTTGCGGTCGAAGTCAAAAGTGATCGTCACCTCCCGCCGCGCCCATTTCCCTGCATTGTCGAGCAGGATCGAGAGCACTTCTGCAAAGTCGACCGGGTCGAGTGGCAGTATTGTCGCATCGCAATCTGCCGCCAATAACGTGAATGCCTTTTCTGGATGCAGCCGCTCCATCGCCCGCAGGATTGGTAGCGCCACAGCGGGGAGTTCGACGCCTCGGCCCGATGGCTTACTGCCCGCTGCCGAACGGGCCCGGGCCAGCTGGTATTCGATTTGTTGCTCCATTGCGCCCGCCTGATCGAGCAGCACCAATCCTGCACCGCGGCAATCATCGCGCGCCGCCAAACGCTCGGCCTCGTCGGTTATGATTGCCAGCGGTGTGCGCAGCGAATGGGCAAGGTTACCCGCCTGAACCCGCGAACGCGCAACCATCGCCTCATTCTGGTGAATATAGGCGTTGAGGTCAGCCGCCAGTGGGGCGATCTCAGTCGGATATTGGCCTTCCAGCTCCTTTGCTTCGCCATGTCGAAGCCGGGCAAAGGCGAGCGACAGCCGGTCGAGCGGCTTAAGGCCGAACGAGATGATGGCGAACCCCGTCGCCAGCAGCAACGCGGCAAGGGCAGCGAGCCATGCCGTCAAATCTCGTGTGAAGCTGCCAATCAGGCGGTCGAGCTCGCTTTGATCGGTGGCGATCACGAAGTGGATTTCCTCGCCGGCGGGTCCCTTGCGGGTATAGCCATACGTGATCGCTGGGCCGGTGGGTCCGCTATCCAGCCGGTGCAAGATCTCCGGTGAATGTGCGATGCTTTCATCAAGGTTGCCACGCGTCATGGATTGCGAACGCAGCGGTTCGCGCCCTTCGGCGGTCACCTGCCAGTAGAAGCCCGATAGTGGCTCGGCATAGCGCGGATCCGATAGCGAGCGCGTGAGCACAATCGCTCCATCGGATGCGATTTCGGTCAGGCCGCCAAGCTCGCGCACATGGACTTCAAGCTCCTCGTGATAGGATAGCTCGACATGCTTGCTGAAGATACCGACGGCCGAAAACCAGATCGCCGCGATGCCGAGCATCACCCAAAGGCTCACCGCCAGCAAAAAGCGCAGTCTGAGGCTGCCTGGGACGGGAAGGCGGATCACTTGGCGAACCTGTAGCCCAGACCGCGCAAGGTGGTAATGCGCTCGCGCCCGATTTTCCGGCGCAACCGCCCAATCAGTACTTCGACCGTATTGGGCTCACGCTCGTCATCCAGCGCGTAGAGATCGTCAAGAATGTCGGTTTGCGATAGCACTTGTCCGGCGCGGCGCAGGAACAGGTGCAACAAGCGGAATTCCTGTTTGCTCAACAGTAGCGGCGCACCTGCCAGTGTGGCTGTGCGGGCCAGCGGGTCGAGAGCCAGATCGCCGGCCGCGATGGTCGCGGCGCGGCTGCCCTGCTGGCGGCGGAACAGCGCGTTCAATCGCGCGAGCAGTTCTTCAAAGCGGACCGGCTTGACCACGAAATCGTCGGCACCTGCATTCAGGCCTTCGACCTTGTCCTGCCAGCTGCCGCGCGCGGTAAGGATCAGGATCGGGGTCTCGAGCCGCTGGTCGCGCCAGTGCCGCAGCAGATCAAGCCCGCTGCCATCAGGCAGACCGAGATCGAGGATCACTGCCGCCATCCGTGCGACGTCTGGCCAATCCTCCGCCTCTGACCGGCTGGTGGCGAGTTCGACCGCGAAATCGGCGGCGCGCAGGCGCTCGCTCAAACGTCGGCCGAGTTCGGGATCATCTTCAACTACGAGGAGGCGCATGGCGTGCCGGTCCCTTTCCACCGCCGGTAATGATGCGTTAAACTGACAAGAAGCTGCCAGACTGGCAAGTTCCTGTCAGCTTCGCAGGGCAAAGGGGCGGTCATGACACCGCACCTCATCGTCCGCCTCGCCTCATTGGCCGTGCTTGCCGCCATGCCCGCCTGCTCCTCCCCCCCTTTGGAGCAGACCGGCGAACCGGCCGCCAAAGCCGATGTTGCAGCCGGGCTGGCGATCGAGTCCGTGGCAGCTAGGGAGGTCGATAACGTCCCCCTCGGCAGCGTTCCCGGAACCATCAGCCTCCCCCCCGAGGCCCGGGTCGCGGTCACTGCGCCTTTTGCTGGCGCAGTGGTGCGGGTCTACGTGATCGAAGGCCAGCGGGTCGCGCGCGGTGAAGCGCTCGGACTGATGCGGGCGGCAGAACCGGTGCAGATCAGTGGTGATCTTGCGCGTGCCCGTTCCGCCGCCACACTCGCCGAGGCACGCGCCAAACGGCTGGCGCAGCTCGCCGATGAAGGCATTATTGCTCAAGCGCGCGCAGATGAAGCCAAGGCTGAATGGCAACAGGCCCGCGCCAGTGTCGCGCAGTTTTCCAAAATGGCGTCACTTGGCGGGGTGGGGGCTGATGGCACCATGACCCTACGCGCGCCGATTGCCGGGCGGGTCGCCAAGGTCGCGGTCGAGACCGGCGGCGGGGTCGACACTGTCACCGCGCCCTTTGTGGTGGAGGCAGCAGGCGCCTATCAGATCGAACTGCAACTGCCCGAAAGGCTCGCGCAATCGGTGCGGCCCGGCATGGCAGTGGAAATTGCGAGTGGCAGCGACGGTGCAAGCCCTGTGGGCGGCAAGATCATCGCGGCGGCCCCGTCACTCCATCCGGCGACACGGTCAGTGATGGCGCGCGCAAGCATCGGCGCGGCACCCGGTGTGATCTCAGGACGCAATGTCACCGTGACCATCCTCGGCGACGGGCGCGGGATCGCCGTACCTGATCGCACCGTCACCCGCATTGGCGACAAGGAGCATGTGTTTGTCCGGAAAGGCAAGGCCTGGGTACCGCGCGCGGTAACGGTCGCTTCGCGCGGCGGGGGGCTGGCGGTGATCTCCGCTGGCCTTGCCGCAGGAGAGGTGGTTGCTGGCAGCAGCGTCGCCGAACTCAAAGCGATGAACGCGGAATAGACCCGCATGCTCAACAAACTCGTCGAACGCGCGCTCAACTGCGCCTTGCCATCATCGGTCTTGCCGTCCTTCTGGCGGGGCTCTGGGCCTGGTCGTTCCCACTGCCGATTGACGCCTTCCCGGATATCAGCACCACGCAGGTCAAGATCATCCTCAAAGCGCCCGGCATGACCCCGAAGAGGTCGAAAGCCGGGTCGTCACGCCGATCGAAATGGAGATGCTCGGCATCCCGGATCAGGCCACGCTGCGATCGGTCGCCAAATACGCGATTGCCGACATAACCATCGACTTTGCCGATAGCACTGACATTTACTGGGCGCGCCAGCAGGTGGGCGAACGGCTGAATGCGGTGATGGCCGATCTGCCACCGGAAGTTCAAGGCGGCCTCGCTCCGATCTCAACGCCCTTGTCCGAGATGTTCATGTTCACGCTCGAAGGGCCGCAGTCGTTGGCCGAAAAACGCCGTGTGCTGGATTGGACGATCCGCCCCGCACTGCGCACCGTGCCGGGGGTGGCAGATGTCAATTCACTAGGCGGCTATGCAGAGACCTTCGAGGTCGCGCCCAACAGTGCGGCACTGGCGGCCGCCGGATTGAGCACCGCCGATCTTGCCGCTGCTGTCGAAGCGAGTAACCGCAATGACGGGGCAGGCCGCCTAAGGAGCGGCGAGGAGGCCCTGATCGTGCGTGCAACAGGCGCGATCCGTTCACTCGATGATCTGGCGGCGGTGGTCGTTCGCGCATCGGGGCGGCGCTGTCGTGCGTGTGGGCGACGTCGCGCACAGTCGTATCGGCAGCCTCACCCGCCACGGCGCGGTCACCAAGACGCAAGGGCGAGGCGGTCGAGGGCCTCGTTATCGCCTCGCGCGGTGCAGATGCATCCAAGGTGGTCGAAGGCGTCAAGGCGCGGCTCGAAGAGATCCGCCCGAGCCTTCCGCCGGCATGAGCGTAAACGTGTCTATGACCGTTCCGATCTCATCACCCGCGCGGTTGGCACGGTTAAATCCGCATTGCTTGAAGCGACCGTTCTGGTGGTCATCCTTCTGCTGCTGTTCCTCGGCGATGTGCGCGCTTCGATCATCGTCGCGCTGGCGTTGCCGATGGCGGTGCTGCTGACTTTCATCTTCATGCGGGCAATTGGCCTCACCGCCAATCTGATGAGCCTTGGCGGGCTGGCTATCGCTGTCGGCATCCTCGTAGATGGCGCAGTGGTCGTTGTTGAGAATGTCGTCGAGCGATTGTCCGACCCCAAGCACGCTTCATCGAGCAAGCTCCACAACGTCTTCATGGCCTCTGCCGAAGTCGCCAAGCCGGTCACTTCGGGCCTTGCGATCATCGCGATCGTATTCCTGCCGCTGCTCACGCTCGAGGGGCTGGAAGGCAAACTGTTTGGCCCCGTGGCGCTGACCATCGTGCTGTCGCTGGCATCGGCGCTGGTGCTGTCGCTTACCCTGGTGCCGGTGCTCGCCTTTTACCTGCTCAAGGTGAAAGTCGATGCGGACGGCCATCATCACGAGCCCTGGTTGATGCGCCAGATTTCGCCGCGGTACCACGCGCTGCTGGAAGGCGCCTTCGCCCGCAAAGCCCGTGTGTTCACGGTCGCGGGGATCGGTCTCTTGCTGGCGGGCGCGGCTTATACGGTGACCGGCAAGACCTTCCTGCCGGTTATGGATGAAGGCTCGGTGATTGTGCAGCTTACCAAGCTGCCTTCGATTGCACTCGATCACTCGGTCGAGGGCGACATGAAGGTGCAGCGCGCGATTATGAAGCAGGTTCCCGAGGTCGAAGCGGTGATCGCCCGCGTCGGTTCGGACGAGCTGGGCCTTGATCCGATCGGCCCCAACGAGACCGACAGCTTCCTGCAACTGAAGCCGCGTGAAGAATGGCGGGTGTCGGACAAGGAGTGGCTAGTCGATGAGCTGCGCAAGGTAATGGTGCAGTTTCCCCGGGATCGAGCCAACCTTCACCCAGCCGATCGAAATGCGCACCGCAGAAATGTTGACCGGCGCACGCGGCGATCTGGCGATCAACTGTTCGGCCCCGATGCGGCCGAACTTTCGCGGCTCGCAGGGGCGATCCAGACCCGGCTTGAAGCCATCGAAGGCACCAGCGAGGCGATGACGGTCGCCAATGACCGGGTCGATTACCTGCTAGTCGATATCGATCGGGTGGCCGCGGGCAGGGTTGGGATGCCGGTATCGGATTTACAGGACATGATGCGGGCGCAGATCGAAGGCGTGCGCGCCGGAATGGTGGCGGACGGCGTGCGCCGAGTGCCGATCGTGATGCGCGGCGAAGGTGGCGGAGGTAACCTTGATATCCAGCAATTTGCCGATCTCGTCTATCGCTCGCCCACTGGACAGTTGGTGCGTGCCAGCGATGTCGCTTCGGTTGTGCGGTCTGAAGGGCCGGTCAAGCTCGAACACGAAAACGGTTCGCGCTTTGCGATGGTGCAGGCCTTCGTCACCGGGCGTGACATCGTCAGCTATGTCGACGACGCAAAGGCCGATATCGCCGTTAACGTGCCATTGCCGGCAGGCTATCGGCTCGAATGGGGCGGGCAGTTCGAAAACCAGCAACGCGCCTCTGCTCGGCTGCTGGTGGTGCTGCCGAATTGCTATCCTTCTGATCTTCGCAGTGCTTTATCTCAGCCTCGGATCTGTGCGCGCTTCGCTGCTGATCCTCACCAACATTCCGTTTGCGGCCGTGGGCGGGATGATCGCGCTGGCGCTCTCTGGGGAGTATCTCTCGGTGCGGCCTCGGTGGGCTTTATTGCCCTACTCGGGATCGCAGTGCTGAACGGCCTCGTCATGGTGACATATTTCCGCCAGCTGCGCGAAGCGGGTCTGCCGCTGGCCATCGCCGTGCGGCGCGGGGCCGAACGCCGCCTGCGCCCGGTGCTGATGACCGCCAGCATCGCCGCCTTCGGCCTTGTCCCGCTGTTGTTTGCCACCGGGCCGGGGTCGGAAATCCAGAAGCCGCTCGCCATTGTGGTGATCGGCGGGCTGGTGACGGCGACCCTGCTGACGCTGGTGCTGCTGCCGATCCTATACGAACGCTTCGGCGAAGGCCCGGCCGACCATGCCGACGAAATGCCGGAGGCCTCAGCATGATCCGCCGCTTGATGTGCGCAAGCTCGTTCGCGTGCTTGCTTGCCGCTCCGTTGGCCGCAGAACCGGGATTGCCGCCCGAGGAAGCGGTGGCTGCTGCCCTGATGGAGCATCCCAGCGTCACCGCCGCCCACGCCCGGCTCGAAGCTGCGCGCGCCCGCGCCGAAGGCATCCGCAAGGGCTCCTACGAGTTTAC